>NZ_CAMZNA010000002.1:0-1184307 GCF_947311885.1 Vibrio sp. St2
AACTTAATGCCCGTTGGATTGATTCGGTGTAATTGCCAACCATAAAAGTACACGGGGTTGTTATAAACCGTTAACTCAGTCCCGACAAGGTTTAAGCCCACCACGTTCCCATCCGTGCTTATTTCAGGATAAATCGGCAGTTTAAGATTCCCTGAATGAGATAGCTCCACCCAATCAGACCAAACATTGTTTGAATTGCTTTTGTGAAAGATTCCAGGCTCATTTGTGCTACCGTAATTGACCGCAATCAACCCATAGCGATTATTGATAGCCCCCGTCACGATCACATCAAACCACTGACCTTCCAGACCAAACGGCACGTTTTTCGTCGATGAATCAGTGTGAACCCTGAACTGTCCCGCTTGCGTCAGCAAATGAAAATCATCACCAGAGAAAATCACCCCTTTACCTAGCCCGAACTGGTTAAAGGCTTGATGTGTCGTTAATGGTGTCATCCACTCATCGTCTTTTAAACCTGCCTTAGCTGATTCTACTGACGACTTTTTGTTCTTAGCTAAGTATTGTGGATGTGGATCTAATCCAGCTTGCTTATCCTGATCAACATGCTCTACCTGCCACTTTTTAAGTGCTTTCGTCCGATTACCTAACTGACGGTGAGGCGTATTGTCTACACCATGGGGACCACCTTTCACTGGGTCAGTCTCTTCCAACTGGTAGATTTCATCTTCCCAGATGTCTTGTTCTTCTAATGCAGCCATCTACGCCACCCCTCGCGTGTAAGAGCCATCTCGTGGCATCTTACCGTTATATAAAAACCGTGCCTGCTCAAAGTGCAGACCTTTTAATTCACACTCCAATGGAGCAACAATATTCAGCATTCTGGTGACCTGCTTTGATTGCTCAATAGTGATTGGCCGCTGCAAATAAACACGGTACCAACTTTCAGCATCTTCATAGCCATAATAGAAATGGCCATTTCGCGTTCGGCTGCCATCTCGCTTGTTGATATTGAGCCCTTCCTTCAAGATCACTTCTTGATAACCTGCGTTTTTCAGCACCAGACGAACGGAGGCTGGCGTACCTTTCAAGCTATGAACAAGGTAGGCGTCAACTAAAGTCTGCCGCTTAAACTCTTCGGGCCAACTTTCATCCCATTCATCCACATCAAAGGTAATCGCCAGAACATAAAGCAGCTCTACAGGACACTCTTTCGGGTTCCATAAGTACCGAATCGGTGAACTCATGTCCGACTTAGTCACTTGCTCTAGTGCTTTCTCGTAATCGGTAGAACCTGGAGGAAGTAGACTCATTGGGTCACCTCCTCTTTAACCTTGTTCACTGTTAAAACCGTACAATAAGGCGCGGAAAACTGGTCACAGACGATTGGCTCAAAGCCGTTTAGGTCCACATCATCCACGCCCTCCACTTTCAGTGCTTTGTACAGAGCTGCATGAGTCACCTTGCCACCAATCTTGTGTGCTGCATCCAACTCAACTTTGGTGTTCTTCAACGCTGTTTTCAGCACCGTGTCTTCGACATGGCCAGAAATAATGTACAGCTTTGGGTGAAGCTCAAACTCTTGAATGTTGGCTGCTACGCCATGAGGCGTGACACAAAGCGGTCTCACATCCTCTCTTTCAAAATGAGTCTGTACCGTACTTCTCGTTGCCTCTGACGGTGTGCCATTGCCTTCATGAGAAAGCAGCACAATCTTGACGTTACGCCCATCCATTCGGTGAGGCTTGGCATCCTTGATAAAAGGAGAGGCTGCGCGAGCATGATAGATATAGGACTTAGGAGCGCCTGCCGTAGATAAACCATGCCAGGACAACACACAGCGCCCTGCCAGTGAATCATCACTTTCCATGACAGGTTCAATCGGTGGATTAACCGTGTCATCCCCTTCTTGGATGGTCTCTCGCTTTAACCCAAAGAACGCCGCGGTACCTTCTAAATCCTGCTTTTTTGACCAGGGGATCATGACGGATAAAGCGGCATCATTAACACGTTGACGCTGAATAACCTCGTCATATGCAGACAGCTCTAAGTGCTTCATGGATGGGTCGGATTCAACTTCCGCATTCCAATCAGGGTAAAACTCTTTAAACTTGGCCTTCTTTTGTTGAAAGATAACCTCTACATCAAGCGTCTCTTTGACTTCTGGCGGTGGAAGGTTACGAAAATCATAAGTAGTCATAGGATCTGAATTCCTTCCAGTTTGATAGGTTCACCCGTGGGCAAATAATTCCCTTCCACATCCACCATGACCTGAGCCTTACCGTTTTCAAAAGTGTGGTAAGTCGCTACTCTGGTCACTTCAATGCGAGATTCCCAACGGTCAAGCGCTTCACCTGTTGCGGCAATCACATCGAGTCTTAAGTCTGGACTCCAGGGCGCATCAATCAGCCTTGGCAGTTTGCTGCCATAGGTTCTTCGAATAACCCGGGAGCCTATTGGTGTATTGAGAATGTCTGCAACGCTTTGCTTTAGATGGTCAAGCCCTGAGAGTGGCCTGCCTGTCATTCGATTTGTGCCACTTAGCATGGTTTACCCCATCTGTTTATCAGGTGCTGGGTCATTAGGGCTGTGTTTATGGCCGTTGTAGGTGGTTCGGATTGCCTGCATCGTGCCTGTTGCATCTGTCACGGTCGCGCCTGTGACTGTAGCCATGGAGGTGATGTTTGAGCTTACGGTCAATGCACCAGTTCGGTCTGTATCACCAAACTGAACCATGTCACCGTTATGGAGGTAATCACCGTTATGGACGATATCAATATTCAGCGTCAGCGTATCACCGTTAATCTCTGCAGTGCCGACTAAAAGATTAATGGCCAAGTGATGAAGGAGACGGTCATAACTAAAATTTGCACCATCATTAAACACAGATTTATGAATATTGGAGTTAACGTCTGCAGCTGGATTGGCCACGTTGTTTAAGCCCAGAACGGCAACGCCAAGACGGAGGTCACCACCAGGTGAGAACAACATACAGCTCTCTCCCACTTTCGGTGGGTTCCATTTGATCACATGCCCTGCGCGCTCTTCAAAATAACGAAGCCAGCACGTATGTACTGGCTTGCCATTGTCGTCTTTGTCATATTCGACCTTCACCCGTGGAGGGTTATATTTGACCGCGTGAATTCGCCCTTCCCGGATACAGTTCGCCAGCCGCCGCTGAATTTGGGAGACTTCGTAGAGAAGATCAACTGCCATCACTTAACCTCTGGCTCTGGATATACCTGCTCATAATCATCTGTGTGAGCACAGCCCACTTTGGGCTTGTAACCAACCATGCGCTTAGCGGTTGGGTCGAATATTTCAGCAAGAAGCGCGCCTTCAATAGCGCCTATTTCAACTTCATGCGTATAACGCACTGACCAAACGACATAATCATCAAGCTCAGGATTAAAAGCATCCTCTTCTGAGGAAGTCACTTGAGAGCCTTTCGTTTTCAAGCCAAATCTTTGATCATCTAGCTCATAGTTAAGCAGCATGGCAGCATTACGAATCTCTTTCTGAACAGCCGATCGACTCATGTCCATAACCAAAAGCACCTGACAATCTAACTCATAGGTTTTCTGGCCATTGGTTTTCTGGTTCTCTGCCTTAGACCAGTTCGGAATGCCAAAGAAAATGGCTGGAGTTTGAAAACCTGCCTCTAGCTCTGGGTAAGCCGCTACGGTTTTTATCCAGGTCAACTTTTCATTCGACTTAAACCAGCTCACCACGGCATCATGGTATTCATCTAAAGTGATACTTTGGCTCATGATTTCCAACCGTTCTTATTAAGACCCATACGAACACGACCTTTAATGTCGGCTTCGTAGTGGTGTAAAAAAATCTCAGGGACTTGGCTGAAGATATCGTCTTCAATCACCTCTGAAAGTTCATCCGAAATAGACACCCTAGCCTCTTTCACTGGGTAACTTTTCTTGGTCGTTCGAGTAAAGATAGAGCGGCGTCCATAACGCTTGGCCACAAAACCTTCTTTGTAGCGCTGAGCTTTCGCTGCACCTCTTGGGGTGAAGGTAGCGCCTTGTGGGCTTTTCTTTGTGCCTACTCTTTGCACTCGACCTTTAAGGTGACCAACGGGCATATCATTCAAACCAAACCACAGTTTTAGCTCATCAAGCTTTCTCTGCTTGCTGGGTGATTTGATTCGAAACTGTTGGAGTCTCTTTCGGATGAGCTTTGCATTTTTCACCTGCAGAGCATCTTTGTATTTTTTCGCGGTCAACTTTTTCAAGGTGACACTCGTGCGGCTTATGGCTCGGTTATAAGCCGCACGCATTTGAGCTTCCGTTGCTCCATGAATCATGCGGATGGCATCAAGCTCTTCAACATCAATATCGAAGATTAAGTTTTGACTTGGATTGCTCATCGTTGCGTTGTCCCAGGATTAACTTTGCCATCCCTGTGCCATCTTTCTCTGGTGGTTTCACCAACTTCCATTGCTGGCCATCTACAGAGATGATGCTTTTCGCCTTCAAATGAACCGTATCACTGGCTTTGCAGGTCACGGTTGGTGTGGTCGCATCGATATAACCACCACCAGAAACCTCGGCTAAGGCTGCTGGATTAGCGAAAATACCGTTAAATGTATGCGTCTCACCTTCGTGTTCATACGTAACTTGGTGGCTAAAATCTTGGGTATTAAAGAAGACATCAAAGTCATCGTTACCGATCACTCGTCTTCCTCTTCTTCTTCATCTTCTGGACCAAAGATTGCGTCTAAGTCATCACTTTCAGACTCGGGTTTCTTCAATTCAACCGTTGCCTTAGTAGACGAATCAACAAGAACACCTTGCTTGTTAGACAAGATGATCTTCGCATCTTTGCTATCAACTTCGACAATCGTTGGCTCGTGGTCAGTACCAGGGAAGACTGAGTTGCCTTGAATCATCACACCTGCAATGATTCTTACTTTTTTATTCGCCATGAATATTCTCCTAAGTAAAAAGGCCGCCTGAGCGACCTTTATTTGATTATGAACGTTGATTAAGCCGCTGGTACTTTACCGTAACCAAACGCCGCGCCGTGACGAACTGCCACATCTGCATCCTGGAATGCACGTAGAACGGTACCACCACTGGCCGCTTTGGTTGACTTGTCAATCATGAGGTCTAGAGCACCCCACATGCCTACTAATGCTTGGCTAAAGTCACCATGTAGAATTGCTTTCTGCTCAAGTTGAGTCGATACAACGCCCGGGTAACCATTCACTTGATTGCCTTCCCATAGATACTTAGCAGTGCCTGCAGACTTTTCAGTCACTTTTAAGGCACCACGCATCGAAGGGCGCATTGCGTAAGCCATGTTTGCAGAAAGCGCATTTGATTCAGCAACCGCTGTTTCAAAGTCCACAATAGTCTTCCAATCAAAACCACCTGCTGGCACTTGGATAGCATGAACCCCTGTTTGGTTCTTAATGCCCAGCGGCTCTGCGCCAGTACCCGTACCCAAGAAAACCGCACGGTCGATACCTAAGCCGATACCCTGAAGCAGCTCATCACGAATGATCATGTCAATATCTGGCGTAGACTGTTGAAGAATACGGCGGGTCATTGGAACCGCGCCAGCAATGGTTTTTGGTGACATCTTCACCATACCAAGGCCAATAGCAGAATCCGTTACGTCTTCGTCTTCATCAATCCAGTAGAAGGATGCGCCTGACATCATCTTAGGAATGTCTACATTACCCACAAGGCCCGTAGCAAAGCGAACACCTAACTGAGAAGCAATAGAGTGAGGGCGAAGCATATCAATGAATTGATTGCTCCAAAGCTCCGTTGCGACTAGCTCACCGCCCACACCATCGGCGGTAGACTGTTTATTACGTTGGCCAAGTTGAGAAAGCACTTCGTAGTTCACATAGAAACCACGAGCGTCCTTACCCATCTTATCAGCCAGGGCCATTGACACTTCACGCTCAAAGCCTGCATTTTTCCACTTACCAGACGCACTTGCTCGCACTGCACGTACTAGGCTGTAACTGCGAACGTCGCTTTCAGTTAAACCAAGGTCCATGTCAGTGCCGGTTGGTGTCACCTGTTTGGTGCGAACCGCGCTTAACACTTGCTCGCGAAAAGCGTCTGTTTGAGTTCCTTCACGGATGGCTATTTGTGCTTCTTTCTCTAGACCAAATTGCTGGCCCATCTCATGGATGTCTGCACAACGCTGCTGTTCATTCTTACGAATGCCTGCAGCATCTAGTGGTTTTGGTGATGGGGTATCGTGGCCACGTTCACCATTGTTTGCTGGCGGCGTAGCTGTATTCGTTTCGCCGGCTTTTTTAGGGGCTGCTGTATCACCCATATCAATTCCTCTTAACTGTACATTAAAGATTTTTGGTTCAATGGTGTCGTCCTTATTTCGGCCCATACCTACCGTTTGGTCTGCAGGAACAGACACGGAAGAGACCTCATAAGGTTGCCACTTGGTGACGCGGAACCAGTCACGTTCATTTTCATCACGCTTGATGTGAATAATCTCTTGAATGTCGTAACCGACACTCACATGAGTTCGGATGCCATCAATCATGTCTTGAAGAAGCTCTTCGCCTCGTTCGTTCTTAGATAAACGAACAACCGCGCGGCCCTTCTTCTTATCAATAAAGGCTTCCTTAATCGCCCCACGTTGATCTCGTGGGTTATGATCCATTAGGTATGCCCCGTTGTTATTCAGAAGTGATAAATCACACTCCCCTGGTTCATGGCCTAAAATTTCGTAACCAAACCAACGTTCAACGGGGTGTTCACTGGAAAAACTCAGCTCAATGGTGCGCTCTTCTTCATTAATGGCCTCACGCTTCAGCGTTAGGGTTCGCTCCATTGGCTTCAGCTCCAGCTGCAGTTTCTGGGCTGGATTGATCATTGGTTACCTCTTTCGGTTGGTTGGTTTTCTTTGGGCCATGAGCTTTCTCTTTGGCTTGTGCAAGCAGGGTTTCAAACTCAACGATGTCTGCTACAACGTCTTCAGGGTCATCTCCTCGGTCTCGGATGATCTGCATTGGTGAACGGGTTTTGTTCTTCAGACCTTCCGTATTCGCTTTTTCGTCTTTGAGTGGGTCTACCCAATCCCAACGACGACCTTGGAATTTATGCTTATTGAGACGGTCGTATTCACTGAAGGCTAATTTGGCAAGCTTGCCCATGAGCATGGACATTTTGAGTAAGCGCGGAGCAACCTGATCACAAAGAGATTGACGCATCCAACGCTGTTTCTTCTTCCAGCTGTCTCGGTCTTCAAGAACCGCATGACGAAGACTGGAGAAGTTAACGCCCTCCAAGTCATTGGCTAAAGTGTTGTAGTTCACATCAAGGCCACTGGCTGCGCCTCGTTTGCCTTCTTTCATGAACGCGCCAAAGTTTGAGCCTGGATGAGTAAAGTTAAGCTCTTTTAAGGTGTAACCATACGGAACAACCGTGGCTTCACCTGGCTCAACCTCTTCTTCAAAGTACGCCTCTTCAGAATCATCTGGGTCTAAGTTCTCAGCATCGGCTTCATAGGCGTATTTCTTAGATGCACCCAAGCGAGCACCAATCATCTCGGCTTCTCGGTAGCCGTAAAGATGATTCATTTCTAACAGGGCTGCATGTGCCCAAGGAACGCCACGAAGTTGGCCAACTCGGAAAGGCAAATAACCCAGCATGATTTCTTCTGCAGGGATACGCTCATACCGCGTTTTACCGTTGTAATACGTTCTTTCGCCTGGATGGTTAGTAAGAACGTGATAAGCAATCGGCCTTTTCCAATTATCAATCTCCACACCCATCACGATCTCATGACCGTTTTTAAGCTGGCGGTTGTAATTCAAATCTAGGTGAGCACTATCAAGCAGCTGAACAGCAAAGCCCCAATCATTGGGGAAGCCTTCAACCATCCGAACTAATAGCTCACCATCTTCTGCCACAGAGCGGATATAAAGGCTTTGGATGTCTTGCCAGCTGTATTGGCCTGTCACATCACAGTTGCCTCGCTTGGCCCACTCTTCAAAGTTCTTTTCAATTAACTTTTGGGCTCGTTTATCCGGCTTGCCTGAGCGAAGTTCTGCCTTACTCTGGTACTTAAAACCTTCAGGACCAACGATGTGGGTGTCACACATACCAAGGAAACGCACCACATAACCATCATCATTACCGGCTTTACGTGAGGCTCGCTTGATTGAAAGCAGATCACGGCGAATTTCTTCATTGGTGCTCAGTGGACTGAATCCCAAACCGTAGTGGGCTGATTGATGTTTCGCTACTGAGTAACGCTTTGCCATCGTTATCTCCTAGGGCTTCGGAAGCGATGAACGATTTTACCGATCGACAATTTGCCGCCGTTCTTCTCTCGCTTTACCTTTTGGGCGTAAACCTTACGCAGTGAATGCAGCTCTTTGATTGGGATACGCTTAATAGAGCGCCCTTCAATGCTGTACTCTTCATGATCGGAAAGAGGACGGCCCTCTAACACTTTGTCGATAGACTCAAGCATTCGCTCAGCATGCGAACGTGGGTCATGCCCTGCTGTTAACTTTGAAAAGTCCGGGTCTATCACAACCCTGGTTATCTCAATTAATTGGTTATCATCACCCTTGGAAGCAAAAAGCCGACACTCATAAGTACCGGCTTTCCAATTCTCTGTTTCTTTCGCGGTTTTCGTGACACTAACGCTGCCACCTGCTGAGGCTGCTTCAATGTCTATGGGCTCGGGCATACCACGCAAACAGTAAGTAAACTGCCATGTACCATCTGCCAGTTCGTGCTCAAAGCTCCAACTTACGCTGGTACCGGCACTGATTTGGGTTGGTATTGTCATAATCGATACCGTTTAGCAAATCCAGCCTTACCACTTTTTCGGCGGCGGCTTTTCTTACGGGGTTTCTCTGTCTCATTAACTACTTTGACAGACTCAGTTTGTTCCTCTGGATTAGTCGTCGGGGCTTGCTCTGGCTCAGGTACGGGCTCTTTACTGCCTTTTTTTCTGTCCAGTCGAAGCATTCGAGCAGCCATATAGTTCATGCCTTCACAATCTAGAAAGTGGTTATCTTTGCTGATTCGATTCCATTTTCCTGTTTCATCATCAAACTCTTCGGCAACGATCTGCTTACAGTAGTCTTCTGAAACGTCAGCGGGGATTAACCAATCACCAACTGCACCGCGATTCCAACGAACACGATTATGAACCCAAGATTTTGCAATAGATGCATCAAAGTCCCATCGTTTATCACCTTGCTTTCGCACCTTACCTTTGGTGTCGACTTCAAGTTTGATCATGCGGTACGGCTTAGGGAGATGTTGAAAGCCCATCAATGCCCTTGCTCGTGAACGATGTCGGCGAATGAACGTTAAAACTTCATCTTGTCTATAACCGCAGTCAACGCCACACAAACGAATCTCAAGACCACCCCATTTTTGGTCCATCAGGTCATCAAGTTCACCCCATACTTCGGGTTTGTCTGTGTCACCCCACAATTCACCAAACTCTATAAGGCGAGAACTCATCCCGTCCATCCAGCCACGAATGATATAAACCAATCGGTTTTTCTGGACATCGACCGTACAGATCAAGGTATCTACACCTTCGGGAACTTCACCGACCGAATAGGTAGATCGCAGTGAATAAACCTCTTCCCACTCTGGTGCTTCACCTGCTGCAGCATAGATCTCACCAAACCCGGTGTTGTACACAGATAACAACTTGTTCGGGTCGCCACTGTTTAGTGCGATGAGTAGCTTTCTTGCTAGGTAGCCATAGCTTTTCTTACCTGAGAATGAACACAACCCACTAACCCAGATACTGAAATGGTTATTTCCATCAAGTGTTGGAATCATTGAGTGATAAGGGACAATCGTACTTTTCCCGTCTTGTTCAATAGCGACTTGACCGCACTCCGTTGGTGTCGCAGATTGACCAGGAGCCAACGCCACACCTTGCGAGTTCATGTGTTTGCGATGATGGTCAGAAATTTGAGAGCCACAATGCGGGCAAATTAATCTCGCTTCTCGAACAGCTTTGGCTGGCGTACATTCGTCTTCAGTTCCTTTACCTGGCCACCAAAGTAATTCACTCCTTGGTATGAAGTATTCATTACAATCAGGACAAGGCACTGACCACTCATGTCGCGTACCCTCTTGCCACTGTAACCAGATAGGGCTTGAAACTTTACCCTTTGGAGCAACCGCCCAGTGCGTTAGCCCCGTATTTGAATCAACAAATGTTGATACTTTCCCGTGCGTTGGCGTGCTCGTTAACCCGAGTTTAGAGTCAATGTAAGCATCACCACGCGCTTCAGCGATTTCTTCTAGCGAACCTTCTCCGGTTGAGTTCTCACCAGGTCTGTCTAACTCGTCCACTAATGTGATAACTGCAGAGTCAGAAGCAAGTTCTGTTGCCGAGCCTGCCCACGCAAAACGTAAAGACACACCCGCAATCATTTTCTTGTGCTTAGAACTTTTAGGATCAAGCTTGAGTCTTAACGAGTTGGCCTCACGGAACATATCCATGAATTTGGGCTCAACAACGTTGTTGATGTTCGACTCTGTTGGTCCTACGTAAATGATTGGCGCTGGTTCATCATCAAGGCGCCAACCAATAATATTCTGCATCGTCGCTGACTTGCCCATCTGCGTTCCCATAACGAAGGTAACGCGAGAGTAATCAGGCAATGCAAAAGCGATGCATACAGGAATCATGTAAGGGGTTGAGGTTGTATCGAACGGCCCAGGTATCGGTGAGCCTGGCGGCATTATTCGATTTTCATTAGCCCAATTCGCTGCATTCCTCATAGGCTTCGCTCGCACCATCGCCATCGTTTGCCGCAATATAGTCAGCAACGAACTCACTGATCCGGTCAGCGGTGGCAGTACGGATACGTCGGCCTTCTTTGTCGATGAAGTATTTGCACTTAGCTGGGTCATTGATTGTCGCCACCTCCGAAGCAATTCGAGCGCCTAACCCATTCAACTCATTTGCGAACAAGGTCCCTGTCGCATAAAGAAACTGAGCTAAGTCGTCTAGATCCATCACACGTTCTTCGGCTTTCTTCGCTTCGACATCAGCCTTGCGTCGTTTCGCTTGAGTCAGCAATAGGTCTTCACCGTCCTTAGTGCCGGCTTTCGGCCCGTCATGCTCTTCCATGATTTGACCAACTTGTTTTTTCACATCCCGGTCAATCATCCACTTGATAGCAATTTCAGTATCAATGGTGACGGCCTTTCCTCGGCCATTACTTTGAGCTGGCATTCCCTCTTTCATCATCTGACCAACCCATTTTGCAGAGCAGCCAAGAATGTTGGCGAACTCTGTTTTGTTCACCGTGGTCATCTTCACCCCCAAAGTTGATTTTCAAGCTAAGCGAATTTAGTCCTTACTTCTTGCCTTCGGAGAAAGGACCAACTTAGTCCTTTCTAAATGAGGCAGAAACGGCGAGTCTGGGGCCCATTAAAAAACGATTTCTCAGGAAGGACCCAAAAAGCTGGCAGCCTTTGTTATCACTCAGTTCATCGAAGTTTGAGAACCAAGACCGTACAGCAGACTTTAAAAGCCAATTTTTCGAGGTGATTTTTGGCCAAAAGAAAGGACCACTTTTTGGCGAAAACCCCGAAAATCGCTGATTTAGTCCTTTCTTTGTTTAGCCATCTAAAAGGCTAAAATGAGCAATCACCCCATGATTTAGCGATTGTTCTATAGGATAAATCGCAAATGAGTTAACAAAGCTTTATGTGATAAGGGCTGAGAGCATATGATCACATTTTAGGATCTTCCCTCTGTCTTCCCATGGAAAAATAAAAAGCCCTGCAGATCTAACCATGTGTGGTAGCTCTGCAAGGCCTTGAGTTTTAAGGATTCTGTTGTTGTATGAATGTATGCTTGGTCAAGTTCTGACATCTTATGGTTTAAGATCCTTTCGCCAACAAATTTATCTACGCCTAAGTCAGCTAAACGGCTGCGAGCTAACTTGCGACAATGATGACTCGTCCAATGATTATTACTCAGCTCTGAATAGATTCTATGAGCCGTATCCTTACAGATAGGTCTGCTCCCTTTTGGGCTGGGAAATAGATACTTCTGGTTGTTACGTAGCGTTACCCTGTAGCGTTTTAGCAATGTTTTTAGCTGCCAGGTAAGCGGTAAAACTAACGACTCTTTAGTTTTAGTATGCTTAGCTGGAATGCGCCAAACTCCTTCGTCCCAATCGATATGACTCCAGCGTGCTAAGCGCGTCTCTGTGATACGGGTACCATGTCCTAATTGCATTAAAACGAACACTTGTTTTTGAAGCGGTAAACGTTTCAATTGTTTAAACAACGAACTGACCATATCAGGCTGCAGCTTGCCCTCGTTTGGTTGTGGCTTCTTAGCAATAAAATCACTGAAGTACATAGAATGAATTGGGTTCACTTCGATGTGCTCTTCGCGAACGGCTTGATTAAACGCCGCCTTTAACACTGCAAAGTAGTTCTTAACTGTTCTTAGCTCATACTGAGATTGAAGCGGCCATAGAAGATCTTGTTTAATTTGATGCTTTCGCACCCCAATTAATGGCAACTCACCAACAGCTGGAAGCAAGTGTTTCCGAATAACCGACTTAACTGTCGATTTACGCTCAGTACTGATATGGCAACTTGAACTTACATGCTCTTCATACCAAATAAGGCAGTCTGCGAATGTCTTCCAGTCTGAAACCACCTCATCACACTGCGTCGCCATACGCGCGATCTTCTGCGGTAAAAACTCAAACAAAGCTTTAGCAGATAATCTAGGCCATACACCTAATCTTTCCCATTTGGCTTTTCCGTTGTGACCATTCTGTTTGCGTTTATCTATCAGCCACCAAGTCGCACTCTCACGACTTTTATGAAACCTAAGCTCTAGTGCGTATCTTTCATCTCGCAATCTGGTGACAACGTCACTATTTAGATGCTTTTTTATATTGGCATCTGATATTCGAATTCTTACTGTAGTCATAACATCAGCTTAATCTTGTCCCGTCTCTCCGAGTGTCACGCCCCTTTTTCGCATCAGGCTGACGTTACCTTTAATGTCACTGTACTGAGTGTTGCTTGCTTCTTTTCGATTCTTAACTTGCGCTAACATGGTAAGGATGCAGCGAGTACTGCCATGATCACGGCTAACAAGAAAGACAGCGAGAAACCAAACGCTAAAAGGTCGCCACTGTTAGCACTATGCGAATAGGTCTGCATTTATAGTATTTGCTTTTAGTGGCGGCAATAAAAAAGCACCCTTCTTGGGTGCCTTAGAAAAAGGTTTAAATTATTAATTGTCGTATCCGTAGAACTCACGGAGAGAATCAATCTTTTCTGCGCAGTTTTTCCACGCTTCATACCATATTGGGTCTCTTGCGACCGCTTCACCATAAGTTTCTGGAGCGGTTGAGTATGGCTGCTCACATTTGGTCAGATAGGCCGAAGGAGGTAAAACTTTACGCTCTTTGTATTCAGTAACAAACTCAGTTGTAGTACACCCGCTCACTACTACCAGGGATAAGAACATTAGCGCACTCTTCATGAACCAACTCCTTTTCTATCTTTATTACTTCTTTAACAATAATTTCTCGCCGGTCGGACTCAGAAGAGTCGATCTCATCAGCTGCAGTTTGTGCTTGGGTGATTTCTTGTTTCTGCTGCTCGATTGTTTTTCCTAACGATTCGTTTATCAACACCGCAGTATCAAGCTCAGACTGTAGTTCAGCCTTATCAGCTCGTAGCTTACGAATCGTGTCTTGAAGGCTGCCGATGTAAAGGCCACCAATCCCAAGTACAGCTATTAGAAAGCCAATTCCTAGCTTATTCATAACTTACCCTACCAACCGTTTAGACACGTATCCATTTCCATCAAACGGCGTTTTGCTACCCCTGAACATTGACTATCAGGGTCACGACAATCTTTTCCGTTAACATAGACCCAACGTTGCAGTTCTAAGCACGCTTTTTCATGTTTTCCTTGGTTAAACAGCTTAAGCATGGTTGAACGTTTGAAGTTACCAGCGCCAAGGTTAAACACGAAGCTGACAAGCACATCGAACTGAGCTTGTGTAATTTCAGCATTTAGATGTTTGTTGACGGTAGATTCTGCCAACTGAACGTCAGCAATGAAGTTTCGCGCAATCTGCTCGTTGTTCACGGTATCACCACGTTTAACGTTTGATGTGTGCCCTAGCCCAAGCGTCCAAACATTAGCACTGCATTGGTAAGCCTCAGTCCTGCACCCTTCAAGGTTTGCAATATGTTCTAGGCCACGTTGGCTTGTAGCTAGATCGGATGAAGTATTAAACACAATAGCTAGGATAGCGCCGACTGAACAAATAACTTTAGTCGATAAGTTTTTCATAAGCAGCTGCCTTGTGAGGGTTAGCTTTGAATTGCTCGTACGTCTTTTTCTTGTAATGACGGTTAGTGAAATACGTCAATATGACGAAAAACAAGCCGATAGCACTCATCCAGTCTTGGAATGTGAGTGCCCCAAGCCCTGCAAAGGTACCGGCACTGAAGTATGAGACGAAAGAACTGATTTTCTCTTGCATATAGCACCCACAAAAAAGCGCCTCACTTTAAAAATGTAAGGCGCTAAGTCTTGTTTGATTCCCTAAAACGAGAAAACCCCGCCAAGTGGGCGAGGTATTCTAATTTAAAAATATTGCCACATACTATATGTAATGTCAAACGACACTCAGATGTGTATAATTGCATAAATTCTAAGTACATTTCTTGGTTATCGGCTATGCTAAAAAATATATCTGGCTCAAATTACAAAGCGTTTGAAAGCTTCGACATTTCCATTTCACCAATTACAGTTTTACTCGGCTCTAATAGTTCAGGTAAAAGTTCAATTATTAACTTGTTACTCATGCTCTCTCAAACATTTGACTCCGATAAGGAATTAGATAGTCCTTTGCGTCTTAATGGTAAAAAGGTTGATTTAGGTGAGGCTATTAACATTCAACACAATAGAAATGCTAAATTGCCACTTGAACTTTGTTTGAATTTTGACAAAACAAGACAAATTGGTTATCTAGATCAGCTTATATCTAGAACTGTCTTCTCAATGATCGAGATTTTAGTCTATCATAGACCTGCTAGTTTTCTTACAGAGCAGTGTAATATCAGTTATGACAGCGAATTATTTACAGTATTAACTACTCTTCGGCCCTCGCATAGAATAAATAGAAAGTCATTAAAAATTATAAGAGATAACATCGAAACCATAAACAAAGCTCTGATTAAATTTACAGAAACCCTTGATTTATACGGCGACGCAGACAACGAAAGATATAGTAAAAAATCCATAGAAAACTACATTAGCTTCAACGAAAACATACTATTTCTTGAAAGCTCAGACATATCAATTCGTGAAGTTAAATATGAAATATTAAACGAAACAATAAATGAATCTTCAAATAAAGATGAAATAAAACATTTTATATCCAAAGCCACGCTTAAAAACAGAAATTCAAAAAATGTATTAGAAATAGATTTTAAATCAATGGAAATAAAATCCGATTTAATATCAAGCGATTATTTGGATAAAGATTTAAAAAATATATTTAAAGTTTTATCATCAACAACTTTAAACTTGTTAGACATAGAAGAAGATTATCTAAGATATATGCCTGCGAGAATGGAAACAACCAAGGCAAACTCTATTGTATCACTTATACTCAGGTTGTTTAATCAAACGGTCAATGAGAGTTTTAATGATAACGAAATTCTACACGTAACTCCACTAAGAGCTCAGCCCAAAAGATATTATTTACTCGAGAACTCTATAGACCACAAACATTTAAATACCTCAGATGGTACTAGTCTCGCGGAAATATTAAAGAAAAACCCTAAAATAGTAATAAAGCTAAACGCCTTATTAGAAGACTTCGATATGAAAATAAAAGTCGATAAAACTAATGAGATAATACACCAAATTCGGGTTATTCAGAATGGGTTGGAACTTGACATTACAGACGTTGGGTTTGGCATATCTCAGGTTTTACCGATACTTGTTCAAGCATTAAAAGATGATGACAAATCAATAATTATCATCGAGCAACCAGAGATACACCTACATCCTAAAATGCAGACTTGGCTGACAGACTGCTTACTGAAAATAGCTTTAGATGATGGAAAAAAATTCATTATTGAGACACATAGTGAGTTAATCATAAAACGAATTCAATTGCGAATGCTTGATGATAATTTCAATGTGACAAGAAATCACGTCAATATATTAAATTTTGAACGACAAACTAATAGTCTACATACAAGTACTGTAATAAAAAGTGTACCTGTGAATGAACTTTGTGAAATTGAATGGCCAAAAGGTTTTTTCGAAGATAAACTTAGCGATGCAATAAAAATTAGAAAGTTAAGACTAGCACTATTAGAAGGTGGTGAGAATGAATTAGAGTCATCACCAGAAAACAGTTCTGAGGTCTAAATAAATGTTACATTCAATTTTAATAACACCAGAATTTGTTAATGAAGTTTCGGATTATAAGCCCCGTACACAACGTAGTAAGGCATGGTCAAAGGTTTTAAATGAACTGACAGAAAACCCTACAAGGGAAATTATCCTAGACAAAAATGGAAAGTTAGAAATAGAGCTTTTAAGCATTGCAGAGAAATATTCTGAAAATGCTAAAGAAAAAACACTTGAGCTTTTAGAACATATAGAAGTTGGTGACATTATAGCCAATAAAACAGACTACTCAGTAGATCCTAAATCAGATCTAGATCTCATTGAATTATGTAAAAAATGTTTGAGCACAAATCAAAAGTCAATATTAGGTTCTAAGAGCAGTAATTTCAAAAAACACTCCCAAGAACTCTCTAATCATAGTATATATATTTTAAACAGTGACACTATAAAAGTGGCATTTAACTCTCCTAATAAAATTCTATCATATAATTACTCATGTTTCTGCGATGATTTAATCGAAGCTTGTAAATACTTGTGCAATACGAAATATAGTAAACGTACAGAAGACGAATATAATGACTACATTCGTGATTTGCTAGAATTTCGAGGTTATACGGTCACTGATCAGAACAGAGCTGGAAACTCTCCAGGCTCACGATATAAGACAAAAATAAATGTGGGTGAGAGAGACTTAGTGGTCAAACAAGGTGTTAATGATAAAACACTAATAGAGGCATTGAGGTTAAAT
The DNA here is from genome assembly GCF_947311885.1 of Vibrio sp. St2. Taxonomy (NCBI): domain Bacteria; kingdom Pseudomonadati; phylum Pseudomonadota; class Gammaproteobacteria; order Vibrionales; family Vibrionaceae; genus Vibrio; species Vibrio sp. St2. The sequence continues at coordinate 17,126 of NZ_CAMZNA010000002.1, forward strand.
TCACTGACTAAAGGGACTATAAGTAGTCACTATAGTAAATTAATCAATGACTATAACCCGTTAGGCCTCAAAGACACATTCTTAGTCTCTTACTATCTGGGTCGCAGTTCTTTTTCTACTTTTAGTAAAAACTACGAAGATTATATAACCCAACTCGATAAGTCTGATATCCAGACAACTCGGACGATAAAGATTGGTGACACTGTAAAAGTAACTACAAGTATCGATGACATTTCAAGGCTGCATATATTTAAACAGAAACTAGAAGTAGATTCTATCGTTCACGGTTGTGTACATATTCTTCTCGACTTATCAGTTTAACATAAGCCCCCTTTCGGGGGCTTTTGGTTTTCACAAGCGAAAGTGTAGAAATTTACCAGGTAATAACTTCAGTCCATGTATAACACCAGAAACAACCTGACTGCGCTACTCTTCCAAGCTAAACCTTCGTGTTACGCCTCAACCTCTAATACTTTTGCCATACTTTCTTCCTTGTCTACCCTGCCCTGTAAAGCTAACGCAGCGGCGTTACGCTTACCAGTTAACCAAGTGACTAACTTACGTAAAACCTGCTCATAGCGCTTGAAGCGTGAGAACGTGACAGGCAACTTTTGGCAGAAGAACGCAAAACGGGTTTCTTGTGTCCAACCTATACGGCCGTCATTGCAACATGGGCAGGTTCTTCTTGCTCGGTTCTTTGCTATGTACTTACCGCTGCCATTACACTCTGGGCAGACTTGGCCAAACTGCTGCGTTGCTTCTGCAATTGCGGTGATCACTAAGGCCTCTAAAGCCTTGTCTGGATATGGGCCGCGCCACACTTCCATCAAGTTATTCGCTTCAACCAATGTGGCTTGGCACAAAGACTTGTAAGCTGGTTTATCTGCTAAACACTCAACGAACAAGATCATGAAGCCAACTGGCGATTCCTTCCAGGTAATCCCGACTGCCGCTAGTTGCTCATCTAACGACAGTAACGCCTTACCACCCATTGATGGCTCGTAGTTAATCCCTCTAACGTTGAACTTTGCGAGTAACTTTTCTATTCGCATTATGCTCTTCTCCCTAATTCGGCGATTCGTGAAAAGATTGAACCTTGTTTGAATTGAGATGGTGTTGGGCGTTTCAAATCTTTCAGCTGTTGTTCCTGCGACTTATCTGCAATTCTCACCAAATTGCGAGGTGGTAACTTGCCTTGTTTGTCTTTCTCGCGATATTTGAGTAATGCTTTTCGGTGCTTGGCTCTGGCATCTCGATCATTAAGCTGACGACGACAAGAAAAGCCCACCTCTTGATTCGCCCAATATTCAATATCCCCTTTGGTTTTCTGGCGAATCATTCGGTCAAATGCTTCATCAAAATCGATCTCATACTCATCACCAAGAGCGACAAATTCAGGAAGGCTTGGTGGCCAAGCATCGCCACGCAACAGCGCTTTGCTAACCGCAATCCGAATCTCACTTATCGACATAGTGGAAATCCCTTGAGTCCAAGTCGATGGTAGGCTCTGGTACGGCCACTTGCTGCCGAACGCTTCCATGAACTTTGCCTGGATCCACTCTGGAATTGGCAGTTGAATCACTGTGCCCTGCAATTGGTGTGGCAGTGTGTCCGTAGCGTTGAAGCAGCTCTTGGTTGTGCTGCTCAATTCGGTTTGGCGAAGTGCTTGTGTGAGTACTTCTTGGCTGAGTTGCTTCATGGTCGTCATTCCATCGTTCTTGATTCAAATAGGTCGTTAGGTGAAGTTTGTCGAATCCAAATTGCCGTCTACGAATTCGTTCGTTGATATCAGCAACGAGCGAATTGACAAATTCTTCTGGCGATTCCGTTAGCCCCTTCAAAATAGCTTTGAATTTGCTCAGAGCTTGCTTCTTACCCTTCTTGGTTGGGTAAGCTTTCCAAAGCTGTTCAAACAGAATTTCAGAGTCGCAAGGCACAATGTTCTTTTGGATCTTGGTACTCTGATCATTGGTATACTTATATGCGGGAGAAAAATCCCTACCTAGGGGGGATTTTTCTCCCGACCTAGTAGGGATAATTTTCCCTACCTCAGGTGAACCATTCCCCTCGTCTAACTCTTTCTCGTTCCACTTTTTCCCCTTTTCAGTTATTCGTACCATAGGGTGATTTTGATATGTGATACGCTCGATAAGGCCCAACTTTTCAAGTGCAGCCAAGTGACGTTTAACCGTATCTGGTTTGTCAGTCAAAATAGGCAGTTCACTGATGATTTTGTCTTTGCCAGACCACCAGTAAGGTTTGCCCTCAATCACTTCACATTTGGCCCAACTGGGTAACTCATACAGGTAGCTAAATAGAATGGATTGCTGAACATTCAGCCCCCATTCCAACGCTTTGACCTGATTGATATAAAGTGAAAACCTCATAACAAAGATACCGCCTTATCATTGGCTTCCAACGCCTTTTCTTTCATCACTGTTAATAGCTCGGCAGCTTTAGTTCGAGACACGATAAAACGACATGATCCGTTATTGGCTACCCACACGAGGCAGCCGTGGTAGTTTTGTAAGCTAAGACTCATTGCACAAAGTTCTCTTAGATAGGTTAAAAATTGCATCTGGGTGGTCAGCCCTTTTGCGCCATTAATGTTTCGATGTAATGCAGCAGTGGTTCGTGCGAACCTGCACTTTCTTGTAGCTCTCGGTAAGCATCGCGAAGTTGGTCATGCGTCGCGTGTTCACTGAGTAGAAGTACAGAACGGAAGGCCTCGGACGACTCTTTGCTAAAGTCAGCCAGCAGCTGATCGCGGTTAGCGTTTTTATTGCAAGCGCCAATGGCAGCCACAGAAAAGCCAAGCGGGTTCAAAAACTGGTTAAGCGCCGCAGTTGCCCTCGCCTTTGGCATTGCTGCAATTACCGCAGGAAGCAAGTCCATAATGTTGGCTTTTGCTTCAATACTCGTACGGCTTACATAACGAAATAGGTTTTGCGTGTTGTTTGGGTTGTTGTGCGCAGACGGCACTTTCAAAATAGGCTCTGGCTGGCAGTCTTCCTCTTCGAAGATCTTCATTTTGTGGTAATTGCGAGCAATGAACTCTGCAATTTGCTCTTTGGTTGCATCACTACGCCACGCCACAACAGCGTTATGCATGACACTTTTTAAGCTTGGTTGCATCTTTTTCCCTTACTGGTTATTTATACAGATCGCCAACAATCAGTTAGTTTTAGTCTGTTGAGTTAATATTTTCGTGGTCAGACAATAGTTCGAATACACTTACCGTTCCTCCGGTAGCTTCTGAGATTGCTTGAATGTGTTTCGCGGGAGCTCTGTATTCTCTATTTATCCAATTCCATACATGAGATTGGGATGTGCCAAGAATACGGGCTAAAGCCGTTTGCCCTCCCGCAGCTTCTGCGGCTTTTTTAATTGCGGTCATACCTACACCATTTAACACCAAGAGTTGTTATTGGATAACACTTTTTGGTATTTGTCAAATAACACGTTTTGTTGTGATAATGCTGTAATCAGACTAAAGAACAACTACATGAAGAGTTGGATATGAGCTTAGCGGAAAGAGTAAAGGAACGTAGACATCAATTAGGGCTTTCTCAGGCAGTGCTAGCCGAAATGATTGGTGTTGCACAGCAGTCAGTTCATAAAATAGAAACGGGTGTTACAACCAAGCCTCGATCAATTCTTTCACTTGCTAAAGCTCTACAGTGCGATCCGACTTGGCTACTGTCCGGAACTGGTGCCGCGAATCCTAATCAAGAGAAAACAGGGGTCGACTACATAGCACCACTTTTAAAAAGAGTTCCAATTATAAGTAGTGTTCAAGCAGGCCATTGGGGCATCGTCGATATTACGCCTTTAGATGAGTTTACAGAGTGGCAATACACACCTGTTAATGTCAGAGACGATGCCTTCGCAATGAGAGTTACTGGTAACTCAATGACTAACCCTCACGGCTCCCCTTCAATTCCCGCCGGCTCAATTGTTATAGTCGAACCTTGTAGTAGTCCAGACAATGGAAAGATTGTTGTGGCAACACTTAATGATGCACCAGAAGCAACTATCAAAAAGCTTGAAATTGATGGTCCACATAAATTTTTAGTACCACTAAACCCTAGCTATCAACCAATCCCTATCAACGGAAACTGTCGTATTGTCGGCTATGTAAAACAAGTAATTATGGATTTGTAGCTAGTAACTGAGCCCCCAATTGATACCGAACCGCCTAATGAAGGCGGTTTTTTGTTTTTAACAACTAAAGGTATTGACGAGAAACACCTTAAGATATAACTTAATAACAACTTTAGGTATTAAGGTGATTTTATGAAGCAATTAAATGTAGAAGTTATTGGCAAGGCAATAGAGGGTTCGAAAGCGATACGTTTGCATCATTCTAGCTTTAAGCATTTGTTAGCAAAAATGCCAAAAGAAGACCCGTGCTACGACGAACTTACTCAATTAATGAAATTGAGTCAGCAATGTGAAAACTTGGAGATACAAGTAAAACCTGAAGATGCAGAACTCATTAACCGTTTTAACGCTCTGTCTGACCAACTGAGCTACAAGTTAGCGGCTATGAATGCAATCTGAGAACTTTGTGTAATGAAACTTTCTAAGAAACAGAAAAGAGAAAACCCCTATCGGTGACCAAACCAATAAGGGCTTCTTTGTGCAATGAGAACTTAGATAACCAAGCCTCGAACTCAGTATATACAGGGCTGACCACCCAATCAAGTAGTAAGGCTGAGTGCGAGGTTTCACCCCACTGAAACCAAAGGAATTTTGTGCAATGAGTACACTACTATGCCGTAACTCCCAAGAGGAGTTTATCTACAAAAACATTTCTCAAATCTTATCTGGCGAAGGCTATGAACAGTCTGAAGTTCGCCGCGCCTCTGACTTTGCTATCGAAACTTATCGAACCACTGCTTCATTTGGTGGCCGCGGGGGCAAATGCTTTGATTACTGCTTGTCTCGTGCAAGGCAGTTGCTGTCTCCCGTAAAGAAGAAAGCATCTACTCGTAAACGTAAATCTGCTTAATCTAAACGATCTTCAATGCCTAGGGTGATTACGAGCAATCACCCTCTACTAACGAGGTATTAGTAACATGCGCACCCAAAACCCTAAATTGGCAAAAATATCCATCGTAACGTTGAAGCAAGCTGCAGATCTTATTGGGTTAAGTACCAAAACACTGCGCGAAAAAGCCAATGAAGGCATTTACCCGTCTACGGTTATGAGCAAGATCAACGGAACATGGATGGTAGATACAGAGGAATGGAACCGATGGCATCGAGCCAAAATGTAAAGCTCCCGACTGGTGTAGAGATTCATGGTAAATCATTACGGCTCAACTTTACTTATCAAGGTAAACGCCGCCGTGAGTCTCTTGGCCTTGCGCCAACTAAGCAAAATATGAAGTTTGCCGCACAAAAGCGTGAAGCGATTCAGTACGAAATTAAGATTGGTATCTTTCGTTATGCTGCTCATTTCCCTGACTCGCCTCATGCAACGGGTAAACCTCAAGCTGGCACCTTTGGTGAAATGATCGATAAGTATCTTCAGCTCAAGCAAGCCGATCTAAGATCATCGACCTTTAAAAAGTACGTCTCGCTGTTCGAGATTACCAAGAAGACCTATGGGGCTAATCGAAGCTGCAACACGCTAAGCCCAGAGACGGTTTCAGAGTTAAGAGCGGAGTTATCAAAAGGCCGAGGCGCAAGAACGCTTAACACTTACTTTCGCGCTATTAATTCGTTTTTCGCTTGGCTGCATAAGATGGAGTTTGTAGAGCGAAACTTCGCTGAGTTTTTGCCAGGAGTAAAAGCGCCAGAAAGAAACATCAATCCATTTACTATGGATGAGATAACCAAAGCACTTGAAGCGTGTATGCAAGAGCAGCACAAAAACATAATCACCCTACTCGCTTACACGGGGTTAAGAACGGGCGAGCTGTGCGGCTTAGCCTGGGAAGATGTGGATTTTGAGAATAAGGCGCTGACGATTCGTAGAGCAACATTTGAGGCTCGGGGCCTAAAGACACCAAAGACTGATCGTGAGCGCACAGTCGATTTAATGCCACCAGCATTAGAGGCCCTACAATCGCAAAAGAAGTTGAGTTGGTTCTACCCAAGAAATGAACATGAAGTGGAATTGGCCGACAAGACGATTCGCATAGACAACATTCGTTTCGTGTTTAACCCAAAAGCTACTGAGAACTTAAATGCAAAAACGCCGTATGACTATTTCAGCAAAACGGCGCCCAATAAGATGTGGAAGAACATTTGCGCCCGAGCAGGCATTCCTTACCGCAATGTTTACCAGCTGCGCCATACATACGCGTCATGGATGTTGAGCTATGCGAACGTAAACATCGCTTACCTAGCCCAACAAATGGGCCATAGTAACTTTTTGATGATCGCTAATGTCTACGGCAAGTGGATGAAGAACACGAATATGTCTGAGAGTGAAAAAGCCTGGGAGGCGTTGAAAGGTGTGAGTTCTGGTGGGTAAAGAAAAGCCTCGCGAGTACGAGGCAGTCCTAATTACTCTTAGTAACCAGCGAAGCGAGCAAAATGGTTGCAGTGATTTACCAGTCTATCAAGAAAAGCATTTACACTAGTTGGAGCACTTAGGTTGCTATAGCTTCCCTCTGTAGCGTTATCTTTTGAAACAGCTATAACTGACGCAGCATCATAAACTTGTTTATACATTAGCTTACGGCACAAAATTTCATATCGTTCGAGATAAGATACGCCAGTAGCTCGTGGGTATTTTCCATTGATAGGTTGGTAGTTCGTACCTCTATGATTTTCGTCAGCTAAGAAACCAGGCATCACTGGGAAGTTATCCATACTAATTCGTGTAGAGCTCCTCGTAGTTTCTGAATCTTCAACTAGGATAAGATACCCCATAAATGGACGTACGCCGGGTAAAAATGCATTTTCGTTTATAGCGATACTCAGGTCTAAGCCACTACCTAGGACTTCTTCTGTCCTATTATTAAAGTTATTACCGATAGAGCCTACTTGAGACTTTAATTCTATAGCAGCAACTAAATGTCCACGCCAAGTAACAACAATGTCCCAAGACTTATGGGGCCGAAAATATCCAGGCAATTGAGATGAGTTTACTCCTGTATGTATCTGATATTCTCTCAAGTCTGAAGCTTCTATCTCTTTGACAACCAAAGCTAAAAAACCATCTAAGGTTTTTCCACCTCTTACACCACTGCCCCCCTTTCTTTGATACCAAAAGGACTGCACCGCATATCTTACTAACTCTAGTTCTTCCATTTCTTAACCTAACAACTGACTTTCTTGCTTATTTAATTTGTATAGTTTGGATGTTGCTAAGATTGCTTTACCAACATCCCCATTTATCGCAGCCTCCGAAAGAGCACTTGCAATATCAGACCCAACATCTTCCCACCTTGGTAAACGAATTCGTCTTAGATGCTGTGCCTGAAACCTTAAGTTACCTCCAGCTACTTTTGTTGAATAATTTTCAACGAAAATCTGCCCAATACCCGACATAAGAACACCTTGTAAAGCTCTTATATCCCAATCAGATGAACAGATATAGTAAATGGAATTATTCGGATGATACTGGCCTGAATCATATACTGTTGTTAATTTGGATTTGATATCAGGTATCAGTAGCTTTTCTTGTTCGGCACGTTCTGGGTATACCCTATCAATAGTCTTAAACCACTGATGAGGTGACTTTTTAGCAACGTGCCTCTTTTGCAAATCAGCTTGGTACTGAGTTAAGTAACCTTCGAGCATAGGGAAGTCTGTCAGCTCAATTAGACCATTTTCATCATAGGTATTAACGAGAAACTTTCCTGAGGGCACCAACGTCCCAGTACGAATATCAGTTGCTGTAACTAAAGGAATTTTACGACTAGGCTCTAACGCAACATCAGCACCAACGATATAAACCTTATTGTTTCCCGTTGCAGCTCCTATATAAACTTTGCAACCTACATCTTCCATTGTGGGAAAGTCATTCTCTAACCTTTTGATTAGGTTCAACTCATCTGCACAGCCAAATAGCCAAGGCTTGTCATTATCAATGATGTCTTTTCTTACAGTTAAAGTTTGTGAGCAACCTTCCTGCCCAATAAGCATTGAATAGACTGAATCTGCAAGCTTGGAGTCTATCTTAGGGTTATGCAGTATTTTCGTTGAGCTATGCTTTTGTCTCGATATTTGGGTAATTGCTGGATAGGTCAAAACATCTGATTGAAATGCAGATTGGCCATAAAGGTCGACATAGAGATCGAGCTGATACCCACCAGAGATAAACGCTCTTAATGACGAACCATAACTATTCTTCGTCCATCGGTCAGTACAAATAAAAGACAACACCCCTTTTGCCTTCAGAAGCTGTAAACACTTCTGATAAAAAGCAATATAGATATCTGCACGTTCTTTCATTGTGTCGTAGCGAGAGCGATACGCAGAAAGTAAAGTAGTTGGAATATTCTCAATCCTGACGTATGGCGGGTTACCAATTGCATGAGTGAAATACGTAGAAAAATCGGTTAACAAGAAGTCAGCGTGATGAAACCAGGTTTCAACAATGGACTCTACCTCCTCATTGTTCAGGACTTGCAGTAAAACTTCACTCGTTTTCTGCTTGGCAATTTCAATATTTTCGGATGATATATCGAAAGCCTGAACAAGGCCTTTGATGAAATCTAAAGGTACCTGTTTATGTTGGTCTGTTATGTTCGTTGCTAAAAGTTTAGCGATGGCAATAACAAATTCACCTTGTCCACATGATGGTTCAAGAATTCTCGCACTTTTCGATTCAATCGCATCGGCAACACCGGAGGTTTTAAGTATGAAGCTTACAATCTCAGGATTGGTAAAAACTTCACCTTTTTCTTGCTCGGAGTTTCCCCATTCTAACGCGTCTAAATGATCATCAATCTCTGGAAAAGCTAATTGCATTTTTTGGGCTTTACTATAAAAATTGAATCAAGTTTACCAGATCTTAAGATTCTTATCCCTCCCTAAATGACATTCATCAAAGAAATCAATATAACTTTAAGCCTTTGTTTTAATTGATTTACTAACAATCAGACTAACGCTAGAATAGAATATTGTTCGAAATGAGTACAAAAAAATGTCAGACCTTATAAAGCAATTTCGTGAAGCACAGTCAGGGTTAGTAACTCAGCAATCAGACTTTTCCTTATCCGCTGTCGTGGACATGATCGAACACAACTCTATTGATATTGACCCACACTACCAGCGTAGAGATCGTTGGAAAACTGAAAAGCAATCTGCATTGATTGAATCATTTCTAATGAATGTCCCAGTCCCTCCTATCTATTTTTCTGAAGATGACTACGGGTCATATAGCGTTATCGATGGCAAGCAAAGACTAACAGCGATCAAAGAGTTTCTAGTGGGAAACTTTGCGTTAAAAAATCTAGAACGATTTCCGGAGCTAAACGGGTATTACTTTAATGATCTACCGGCTCCAATACAAAATGCACTGAGTGTACGTCCCTACATTCGAGTCATTACACTCCTGCAGCAGTCAGACCCCGGTCTTAAATACGAAGTATTCCTAAGGTTAAACACTGGCGGAGAGAAGTTGCGTCAGCAAGAGATTCGAAATGTAGCTTATGATGGCTCACTTAATGCTTTGCTATACCGACTTTCAAATTCGGACTTCTTAAAGCAACAGCTCAAAATAAAATCTGAATCGTCCACAGCATACAGAAACATGGATGATCTAGAGATGGTACTGAGATTTTTCGCAATTTCAGACAATTGGGAACATTTTGGACACAAACTTGCTAAAGGCTTGGATATATATATGTCTAATAATCGCTTAGCTGAGACTGGACCTCTAGAGGATAAGTTCAACATGGCGCTAGCAGCTTGTGAGGACATTTGGGGGGAAAGAGCTTTTCAAAAGCCACTAGAAAACGGTTGGCGGGAACAGTTTATAGCTCCACTATATGACGCTCAAATGACTGCGATTTCGGAGCTGACTACCGAAGAGATTGAGAATCTAAAATCAAATAAGGAAGAATTGATAAGTTCGTTTCGACAATTGTTTCTGGATGATAAAGAATTCGCTAAGTCAGTAAACCAAGCGACGAGTGACTCATCAGCAATCAATACTCGCGTATCAAAGCTACTTACTTTGCTCAGAGAGGTTGCAAATGGCTAGTGCTCGAGCAAGCTTTTTGGAACGTATAAACAGCGTAAGAAGTTCTTTAGAAAGCGAGTCTGTACAAACCAAAGCCGCAACTAATGCTAATAGAGAGCATAACTCTATAGCTCGAATCTTACGTAACGGACTTACCGTCGTTGGATTTGTTACACTCGAAGACTTCATAAAACAAAGAACTTCTGAAGTACTAGCCCAGGTCGGTACAAAAGGCATTCCTTTCACTCAGTTACCAGAAAAACTACAAAGTGCTTCGACTCACGGAGCACTGAAAGCTTTATCTTTTCAGCTAAAAATTAGAAGTGATCAACAAGAAAAGCTTTCCTATATCCAAGATCATGCCTCCAAAATTGCTTCTACAACTTCAAGTGCATACGAACTAAGTGAACATACGTTTGGTTACGATCAGTCAAATGTAACGCATGAGACAATCCTACAAACTCTTTTAGCGTTCAACGTTGATAAACCTTGGGATCAGATAACGTCTATTTCCTCTCGTTTAGGTCTACTTGGTTTACCAGCGAAGTCGACATATATTGGTGCAGCTACCCGTCGTCATAGAGCCGCCCATGTTGCGAGCGCAGACATTCCTAAAGCTGATCTGGAGCAGTTTATTAAAGAAGCATTCGCTATCGCTATATCTTATGACCTTCTAATCTCTAAAGCTCTATACAACATTGCTGCTTTCGATGTCCTCTACCTTAGAGGCGATAGTAAGATTTCTAGCGCTGGAATTGATTGGAGAGTTATTAAGAAAGTAAACAACGACTGGAAAGAGTACAGAACTTATAAAATGGAAGGCAGAGCATTCAGGTCTAACCGTGACAAAGAAATTTTAGTACAAGATGCGAAACAAAGGGCTATCAGAGAAAATCACCCAATCATCATTTTAAATGAAGATAATACGATTCAAGAGTGGAGTGTTAACTAATACGCCCCATAGCTGCCCCATACTTTTGCTACCATTCTATAACTGTTTGTTTTAATGGATAGTTTATTGCATTATCAACATCCGCTGGACATGATGTACATGGAAGAAGAACAAATGAACTGGGCCATGATTGGTATGTCTGCAGATGACAAACCACTTGATTGCAACGGCGTTGAACTGAAAAAAGGTGACAACGTAACGGTAATCAAAGACCTGCCAGTACGCGGGACCAACCAAGTCATCAAGCAAGGTACCGTTATCCGCGGTATCAGCATTGGCGATGATCCAAAGCTTGTTTCTGGTAAGGCGAATGGCGGTCAATCGATGTACGTTATCGCTGAGTACTGCCGTAAGAAGTAGTTTTAAGTTGATGATTTTGCTAAGGGCGCTATTCAGCGCCCTTTTTAATGCGCTTCAATTTCACACCAAAGTTTCTAATTAAAGTCTAATTCATAATGATTAACTGTTAATCAACCAATATGAAGCCATACACTTATGCCTCAGCTGTTTAAGATTCAGCATTTCTCACGTCTAGAGATAACATAAAGTTGGCTATGAAAAGTATAAAACTCTTGCTCATATTGGTGAGTCTCTTCTCTTCGCACGTTGCTTTCAGTAACGAGTTCTATTCAGAAAAACATCATGGCAATGTTCAGTTCTACTCTTTGGGAGATTTTGAGCTAGAAAGTGACCAGGTTTTGCGTGATGCACAACTTGCGTACACAACGCACGGTCGTCTCAATAGAGATAAAGACAACGCGATACTTGTCACGACCTGGTACGGCGCAACGAATAAGGTAATGGATGATGTTTACATCGGGCCGAACAAGGCGTTAAACCCAGATAAATACTTTATCGTTGTGGTCAATCAATTGGGTAACGGCTTATCGACATCACCTAACAACTCCAAAACACAGCCTGACGATACATTTCCCAAATTAAGCATTAGCGATGACGTGTCGGCACAGCATCAGCTATTGTCTGACAAATTTGGCATCAAACAACTCGCTTTAGTCGTGGGTGGCTCAATGGGAGCACAACAAGTTTGGGAATGGGCGGTTCGTTACCCAGACATGGTTCAGAGAGCGGCTCCAATAGCGGGCACAGCAACCAACTCTGCAATGGCTTCACTCATTTCTGAAATACTAGAAGATGCGATCATCTCTGATCCTGCGTTCAGCGAGGGTGAATATGATGACTATAGAAATGTGAATGATGGTTTGAGTAGACATGCTGATTTATGGTCAGTGTTTGGATTTAGCGAAGCCTTCTATGACCAGCAGCTATACAAAAAGTTAGGCTTTCAGAGCGTAGACAGCTTTCTCGATGGCGCTACAAGACGCTCATTCACATCGATGGAGCCTAACGTTCTCCTTTCTATGATTGATAAATGGCAGAGTCATGACGTAACACTCCCGGGAAAATCTCTCGAACAGACACTCCATGGTATCCGCGCCCTCACTTACGTTATTTCAATCGACACTGACGGCGTTTTCCCACCAGAAGAGCTGAAGAAACTTCAGACAATAACACCGAACAGTACCTATAAAGAACTTAAAACACCTTATGGGCATTTTGCGCTTGCCGGTTTGGACATTCACTTTGTTGAGCAAGTTGATGAGAACCTAAGTGAGCTTTTGAATTTGCCAGCCCCAAAATAACGCTGAAACATGGGTGAAGCAAATCTCGCAGGGTGATGCATTAGTCTGCGAACGTCGCATAGCATAGGTGCGACATCTATCCGCCTTACGGATAAACCAACATTTAATCTCTACTCTCTCGTAGATCGGTTAGCCCCAACTTCGGTTGGGGCCTTTTTTTATCGGCATTCAAATACTTATAGCTTGTTAACTCGGCCCTTTTGGAGAATTAGATACTGTATTTATGCATCTGTGCTTATATACTATTTTGCAACTCAACACTTAACATCAGGAACTTATTTCAATGCGACTTTTACCCCTCCTTCTCACCAGCGCAGTCATGTCTTTTCAAGTCTTCGCCGCCCCTACAAAAACAGATATTTTCTCAACCATAGATCATCGCCTCAGTTACATGGAGGACGTCGCACTGCACAAAGCAAACAATGGTATAGCGGTAGAAGATAAGAAAAGAGACGCCGTTGTCATTGAGTCTGCTAGCGTAGCGGCAGAAAAAGAAGGCTTAGACAAACAAAATGTTGAAGCATTTTTTGCCGCTCAGATTTCCGCAGCAAAGGCGATTCAGTTCCGATACCGAGCTGATTTATTGACCGCACAAGAAACGCGTACTCCAAGAGATCTTAAGACAGTTATTCGCCCTGAACTAATCAAGCTTGGCCAAGAGATAACGGCGGGAATTGCGGAGTACCTAGATGAAGGCGGCGAATTTAAACAAAGTGACTGGCCAACATTTCAAGCAGCGATTAACGAAAGATATTTGACAGACGCCGATAAGAAAGCGCTCTTTGATGCATTGGTGCTCATTAAAACTCAATAACTTATTACTAGGAGGCTATGCGCCTCCTTTACGCTCGCTCTCGCTGAGCGTATTTATCGCATAGCTGATTGAAGGTCAGGGGTTTATCGAAATAGTAGCCTTGAAGCACCTGGCAGCCCATTTGATTTAGCAACTCCGCCTGACGTTTGGTCTCCACCCCTTCTGCCACTACATTAAGCTGATTAGAGTGCCCCATCGCTATGATGGTATTAGCTAAGCTGTCCAAATAGTTGTCATCGTTGATATCGCGGATGAACTGTCGATCAATTTTGATCTCCGATATTGGAAGTTCATTAACGTAACGGAGAGAACAATAACCCGTCCCAAAATCATCAAGAGAAACACCAAACCCTTCCGCACTCAGGTTCGTTAATATGTTTTTGACTCTGTCCGTATCTTCAATGACAACATTCTCTGTAATTTCAAAAATAACCAGATGATTGTTCAACTCGTTTGAATTGAGAATGTCTTTGGCTTTTGATTCAAAATCTTTATGAAGAAGCTGCAGTGGAGAGATATTAATCGCAACGCCAACTTGGCTTTGATTCAATCGATTGAACAAGACGATATCTTTACAGGCCTGCTTCATCACAAAGTCGCCAATCTCGATAATCAATCCCGTTTTTTCAGCGACATCTATAAACTGGTCCGGAGAAACATAACCAAATTCCGGTGAATGCCAACGACACAATGCCTCAACTCCAATGATCTCGCCGTTAGCAGCATTAATTTTAGGTTGGTAATGAACGCTGATTTCTTCTCTCGCCAAAGCAAAACTTAACTGCTCTTCTAGCGCAAACTGATATTCCAATATGTCGCTGATTCCTTTAGTGAAAAGCTGAATTTGACCTTTTGTTTTTTCTTTGGAAGTGTAAAGAGCAACATCCGAGTGAGATAACAATTCGGAAGAATTGGCGCCATGCTCAGGAAAAACTGCGATACCAATACTGCAGCTGGTGGATAACTGAATACCATGAAATAGAATAGGAACGGCTATGGCCTCTTGAATCCTTTCAGCTCTGAGATTTGCTTCTTCCACTTCAACAATAGGAAAACCAAAAACAAACTCGTCTCCACCAAAGCGAACCAATATTTCATCATCACGTTTGAGTTTCGAGAATGTCGCACTCACAGCTTTAAGCAACTCATCTCCAGCGTGGTGACCATATTTATCATTGATCCTTTTAAAGTCATCCAAATCAACGAATAAGACCGCGTATTTCGACTTATCTGTTTTGCATTTTTCGATGCAGCTGTCCAATTGCGCATCCAGTCGGCTACGGTTAGGAATACCTGTCAACGAATCGATGTGGGCCAACCTTTCCAATTGCATGCTGCTTATCTCAAGCTGCTTAATATCCTCTTCGATTCTTTGCTGATAGTCATCAAAGCGCCTTTTGACCAATTTGCTGGCCCAAAACGACAAAGTGACAAGAAGCGACATTAATCCAACTAGAATAAGAATCACGCGAAGGAGGTCTTCTGAATGGGCTTGTTTTAGCTTAACCACTTGCGGACTCAAAACGCGTTCAACATGCTCAGTAAAAAAACCCGTTCCAATAATCCATCCCCATTCCGGTAATACCTGAACATAACTAACTTTATTTGAGTTGAAGATGCCTTCTGGGGTGTAGGGACTCTGGTATTCCACAAATCCTGACAAGTTGCCATTTAATGTTGTTCTAATTGTTTCAAGGAGCTCAGGCTCAGGATCTCCAATTCGGTCAGGGTCTTTATGCGCTAGTGTCACGCCTTTCATATCCATTACAAATACGTAGTTATCTTCTCCAAATCTTAATGCTGTCAGCCATTCTAGAAGCCTAAGCTTTATCTCATCCTCGACGTCAGAAACGTACTCACCAGTCCCGATAAACCAGTCAAAAGGTTCAAATTCCTTACCAAATCCGATCTTTTCAAACTCAACATCACCTTGTCCTGGTTTCTTATACCACCATTGGTAAAAGGCTTCGCCATTAACCGATTGTCGGATGAGATCGATATGTTCTTTTAATATCAATGTTCCCTTGCTGTCTTTAGCGTCAATTTTGGACGTTCCTTCAATATGAGGAAGCAATCCATGCATAACGCTCGTACCTTCCATAGAAAATATAAAGAAGTAGCCACGACCTTCATTAAACCTCACATCTCTCAATGCTTCAGATATTAAGGATTGAAGTTCTTCTTCTGCGTAATTGGGAAAAGAGCGATACAAACCGCTGGCGATGCCATGCGCTTCATAAATTCGCTCTCGAATATCGGCTTTTAATACATCGACTGCTTGAGAGGCTTCGAAAAGCAAATGTTGATGGATATTTTGCAATTGGCGTTTTGATTGATCGCGCTGGCTCTCTATAAAGTCTTGTCGAAAGCCGTCCAACAACGCATCAATTTTTCTTTGCTCCTCTCCGACAAAAATCAAAGTTATGGCTAACATTACCGTCATAGTGAGTGTAACCGGCAATATTTTTATACTTCGCAACAGCCATAATTCTGAATCATTTGTCATAGACGAGCCCTGTAACCATAACCACAATCCTCTAATTATAGCTTTTGATTGTTAAGAGCTTTTCGTAATACAAGGTCACTTGTCGCCTGGTATCGCATATTTGAGCTTTCCTTCACTCTTAAGCATTTCAAAATACTTCCCAGACTCTCTCATTTTTTCAAAACCTCGCTCACATTGATTAAGAATCTCCTGTGCATTGGGAAAAGAGCGGGAAACCATGAGATGAAGCGAAGTTCCGGGAAATGGGTCGGGTAGGATACCGAAGAGATGCTGTGAATCTGGAAAAAGTTTAGCAATCCATTTCCAACCAGATTCTGGATCAGCTGGGAGATAATCAATTCGGCCTTTTTGTAACATTTGAAATGCTTTTTCTTCTGTTTGAGCTAGCACATACTCGTGCCCCTGCTCATCAAATTTTTCTTTAATGTAATAACCGAGATAAGTACCGATACGGTAGGACATTAGTTCTCCAAGACTGACAGAGTCAACCTTAGGAACAAGTGGTCGATAATAAAAAATTCTAGGCGGGTTTGCCGATTGAGTTATTGAAACAGAGAAGTCAGCAAATTCCTTTCTCGTTTTTGTGACAGCATAAGGGAAGGCGGCGAAAGCAGAGCCATGTTTCACCATAGTTTCAGCCCTTAACCAAGGGACATACGCTACTTCAATGTTCGTCTCCTCGCTTTGGCACATTTCAATAACGAGATCGACAAAAAAACCTTTACCTTCTTCTTTTGATGCATCTAAAACATATGGAGGCCAAACATCAGTAACAAAAGTTACCGTCTTCGCATATGTTTGAGTGGTAAAAAATGCGAGCAGTACAAATAGACTTGGCAATTTAATTGCGTCTCTTAAAGTGCCCATATTAATGCCCTGCTAACAAAACCATTAATATGCTTCTAGTACAAAAGTGGTAACACTTCAAGCGTGACGGCGTCACATTAAGTCGGATAATCTCTATTCAATTTTTCCCGCTACAGTCTGAATTCTCTCAAAACTGCCTGGTTTTGTTACCCAAGCAACCACAGCATCAATGTCATTCAGTTCATTCGTCAATTCAAAATGCCAAGTTCCAGTCGTGGAGCGACTTTGCTGACGTTCCTTAGCGATAAAATCGTGTTCAAGTGACTTCCCTCTGTTTTCTCCGGCCTTCACTATGGTGGTTCGATTGTTAGCAAGAAACACAATCGTCGCGTCGAGATGTCCAGATTTGTCGAAGTTAAGAATGAATTTATTTCCTTTGCGACTAAGTGTCAGTCTCTCTGCGTTTCTAGGCTCTAAAGCTGGTAGCTCGCGGTTAACCCAATTGAAGAAGCCGCGCCATTCTTTACCATCAACAATAAATCCTGGCGTATAGACGCTACCCACGACATCATATGCACGATAAAGACGCTGAAGTTGGGAGTATTCAGGTTTAGCAAAGTCGTCTTGCCAGCCAAGGTAATCCCAATAATCGACGTGATAAGCCACTGGGATAATTTCCTTCCATAGTCGATCACTTTCTTCAAACGTCGATAAATACTTGTCCGCAGGTGGGCAACTGGAACACCCTTCTGACGTAAATAACTCTATAACTTGAGCAGGTTGACCTTCGTGTGACCAGATTTGTCCACTAGAGAGGGTTGAGGCGACGGATATCGCTAATAATGTGTTCATAGACAGATCCTCTGATGTACTACTGACTATGACCGACCTAATGCTGACTCTATTTCATTAAAATAAAACAAAAAAAAGCGCCAGCATTTCTGCTGGCGCTTAACAGTCTGTAAATGTACGTCTATTAACGATATAGACCGATATCCTTTTGGATGTGACCAGACATGTCACTTGCGTAGTAAGCGCGAGGTGTATTGTCTGTGAAAAGAATATCTAGTAGGTGTGCAATCAATCCTTTGAAAGTAACCGAGTAGGTTTTTTTGTCCATAGAGATTGGAGCGTTGATAGTTCCGATGTGCATTGCCTGTGCCATGATTGCCTCTCTATAAATCGTGTAATTCGTTTCGTTGAGGGGATATTAAGCAATAAATTACTGTTCAAAAAATGACAAATTTTGCCTTTTGGCATTAGTTTTTCTAATAAAACAAACCATTAACATGACAGTTTAAAAAAAATGCAACCAAAGCTAGATATAGTGCTTATTTATCCACTTTGATTGCATTTACTATTTATTGACCACTCAGAAATACGCCTCAAGTCACAAATATTTTACAACCTTACACATATTCAAGCTGGTAATTTGTCTCGATTAAATTAGTTTATTTATCGATACTTACTTCAACTTCTGATACCAATCTCTTTTGTTTGACCACCGATGCCACAACTGCAATAGACATAGTAATCAGTAATACAGCTAATGACAGCGGAGTGGGTATCTCCCAAGGTGACCCAACTAGCATCATCTTAATGCCAATGAAAATCATGATGAAGGACAATGCTGGTTTAAGGTAGATAAACTTATCCATCATGCCTTGGAGAACAAAGTACAAAGAGCGAAGGCCCAGCAAGGCAAATACGTTCGCCGCAAGTACAAGAAACGGCTCTTGCGTAACAGCAAAGATGGCAGGAATGGAATCAAGTGCAAACATGACATCCATAAATGCAATCACACCAATTACAATCGCCATCGGTGTTAACACTCGTTTGCCCTGCTCCACAACCATCAGTGCGTTACCACGAAAATCATCCGTTACGTTCGCCCACTTCCTTATTAGCTTTTCAGGCAAGGAATTCACCTCATCTTCTCCTTTATCCCTTGCCAACTGTACGCCCGTCCAAATGAGGAACAGAGCAAAGACATAAAGAATCCAATGGTACTGAGCGAGCAATTGAGCACCCACTGCAATCATGATGGCACGCAAGACAAGCGCACCAATCACACCCCAGAGTAATGCTCGTGGACGTAAGTGTTCTGGTACTAAGTACTGATAGAAGATGATGGCAAACACAAACAGGTTGTCGACACTCAGTGACTTTTCTAGCAGATAGCCGGTTATGAATGATACGGTCGCTTTCTCAGCGCTGTAACTGCTTGCTGGTGCATAAACATCCCAAAAGAAATAGATGCTAGCAGCGAATATGAACGCGATCAGAAACCAGAATAAGCTCCACGCTGTCGCTTTCTTGATACTGATGTTGCCGCCACGAGTTTGCCATATATCTAAAGCCACCATAGATAGCGTTAGCAAACCAAAACCGAGGTAAGTAGATAGGGTCATTGTTCCTCCTGAGCGGAGGGATCTGAACATTTTTTGACGATCCCACCGCAAACAAACCAATCCAATGTGTAATTACATTGGTAACTTGATTGCGTTGGTCTCGTCGAAATGTATGCCGCGTAAAGACGACAACATTTATACTTACCGGATAGAACTGAGTCTAACGAGATGACGATAAGTAAACTAGAGGCGACTACTCCCCAAACAGATCGGATTGTATTCTTGCGTATGGAAAACGTCTATAGCTAAAATCAAAAAAGGAGCCGACTTGGCTCCTTTTTTACATTAAGCGGAAAATTTACCGCCAGGTTATACTCCCCCGACAGGGATAAAGTATACCAGTGCAGACCAAACGCCTACCCAGCTAATCACGACAGCAACGTCGATCCAGTCTCTACTCCACATAGATTCCCCCAGAGTAATATTCATTTACTCAATTAACTCGGGGAATAAATTAGCAACCTTTATGCCACCACGTTTGCACGCACTGCTGTGGTCTATTCAAAGTATCGGGCAAGTCTGTCAGCAACTCGATAAAACAGTCGGCCATGGATGTCGTTGTAACAACGCCTTCATCTAGCATGTTCAGCATCGCCTCATACCCTTCTTTCCCTTTCATGGTATAGGCTGACGACGTCCCAAAATAGTACTTTTCATCATCGACTTTTTTCCAACCGGCATCAGAATTAAAGATTTCCAGACCAAGGATCCGGCTACCGATTGGCGCTTCAGGCGCGTATTCAAAGTTCAAATTAAATGTATATGGATAGGAACCATCGCCTGTCCCTACTACGCCATTATTAGTGGCATTGTTGATTGCCCCTTCGAGTGCAGCGGCAATGTCCTTCCCTTTGAGTTGATAAACACCAATCGGCACGGCAAACGGCAATAGTTTTCCTGCAATATCAGCAACGGAAACATTTCCGACATTGAGTGAGTTTCGAACACCACCAGCGTTATGAATAGCAAACTCAGCATTGTGACCAAGCTTTTTCATAGAGTGAACAAAAGATTCCGCTACTAATGGCGCTAACTCACTGGCACCTACCTCATCAGGGATTCGGACATGTCTCAGCGGCTTGTTAGCGTGTGCGATTACGTCACGTTGTAGCGTTCTAACACGAGAAACATACTTTTCATTGAGTAAAGTCTGAACTTCTTCGTCTTTCTTACACACTAGAACGTTCGGGTGGTTATCAATAAACTCACGAGCGGTGTGATAAGGCAGCTCATTAGTTGTTTCACTCATACTAGCATCTAGGAACACCCTTCGGCCTAGCAAGAGCTCATTCTTTCCGTTGAACTTAACGATCTCACCTTGCTCGTTAAAGTCGATGTCACAATGGCCCATACTTAACGCGTGGTATCCCGCCTGTACGACATGAGTCCCATTGATTTTGATGCCGTAATCGTCATCCTTTTTAAGTCCGAGATCACTGAAATCACCTTGTAAACGGTGGCTATGACCACCAACAATAACACTGATTCCATCCACTTTTGCCGCCATGTCTAGGTCAGCATCGTAGCCCATGTGGCTCAATAGAATGATTTTATTGATACCTTGGCTTCGAATCTGCTCTACCGTGCGAGTTGCTGTATCTATCGCATTTACGAACGGCGTATCTGCGTCTGGGTTAGAAATGTCTGCCATTTTATCCAGTGCCAAGGAAAAGATAGCGATGGGTTCACCGTCTACCTCTTTTACTATCCACTGAGCGGACTGAGTGTCAGGGACATAAGAATGGACACGCGGCTTACCTCTTAAAGTCAGTTCTTTATCCTGACTTTCATTCGATAAATCCCAGTTGCCGGCAAGCAAAGGGAATTCAATTTGCTCTACAAATTTCGCAACAGGCAGGTTACCCATATCCAATTCATGGTTACCTAAGGCCATCGCATCTATATTGAGCGCGTTGAGCATGGTCGCGTTCGCTTCCCCCTTAAACAGGGAGAAATACAAAGTGCCCTGAAAACAATCTCCTGCGTGGAGGAATACCATTTGGCGATTGTCAGATAGTGATTCTTCGAGCTGTTTTTTACGTGTCGCTATACGCGCAAAGCCCCCGGCACTCACATACGGAGTAAGGGTTTCGCCTTCTACATTAATCGTAAGCTGTAGCGACGTTGGTTCAAAATAAGAATGGGTATCGTTAATGTGCGCAAGCCTAATCTTAACCGCTTTATTGTTTTTATATTTCATATTTTCTTCTCTCATATTCGGCTACATCGTATCCCATCCTTTATGACAAATTCATTAACTTTCACACTTTTATTGTATACGCCGTTCTATATACATTGACTAAGTTGAGCAAGATCTCTTGTTGTTGATAATAGATTAAACCGAGCAAGCACAAACTTTGTGAGGTAAGCTTCTGCTTATTAGAGGTTTTTCTATTATGCTTTAGGTAACAATAGCTCAAACGGAGTCACTTCATGCTGCTAGAGCGGATTGAAATTTCCGGCTTTCGTGGGATCAAACGGCTATCCATCGCTTTTGACGAGCTCACGACCCTAATTGGTGAAAACACCTGGGGTAAGTCTTCGCTGTTAGATGCCCTATCGGTCGCCTTGCCTCCTGAAGGCGTACCTTATCAATTTGAGATGACTGACTTTCATGTCGACTACTCAATTGCACACCCTCAAACTCAGCACCTACAAATTGTGATTAGCCTGATTTCTAACGATAAGAACGAAATAAACTCCGGGCGCTATCGCAAAATCAAACCGGTCTGGATTCAAGATGACCAAGGCACTAATAAGATCATTTATCGCTTAAGCGCCAGCCGTGACGGCTATGATGTCACCACACGATACGCTTTTCTCGATCGTGAAGGTAACCCACTTCCCTTACATCATTCAGAAAAGTTAGCGCAGGAGCTCATGACACTTCATCCTGTCATTCGCCTTAAAGACTCACGTCGCTTTGAGCGCCCAATCGGTAGTTTGGGTGATACCAATGACCGCATCGAGAAACGAATCAACAATACCTGCCGACGCTTGATGGCGATTCCTGGGCATGTAAACAAAGGCGAAATGAAAAGTAGCCTGAGCTCTATGAATGTATTGGTTGATCACTACTTTTCATTTAAGTCCAATGCACGCAAGAACCTTCGTAAGCAAAGAGATGGTATCTTTTTCAGTGGCTCCCCAAACAACAAAAGCATCTCTCAAGTTGTAGAGGAAACGAAAAGCAAACAGACTCGACTTCTGTTTATGGGCTTACTCAATGCCTACCTTCAAGCTAAGGGGCCTAACAAGCTTCGCCGCTGTGCCAGACCATTGCTTATTCTCGAAGATCCTGAAGGTCGATTGCATCCAACTCATCTCGCTCGTGCGTGGAGCTTACTTCAGCTTCTTCCCATGCAAAAGATACTCACCACTAATAGTGGAGATCTGCTTGGTCAGGTGCCACTTAACAGTATTCGTCGTTTAGTCCGACAATCAGATCGAACCATCACGACATATCTTCCTGCTCAGGGATTTAGTAAAGACGAACTGAGACGAATCGGATTTCATATCCGCTTCCACCGCTCTGGAGCATTGTTTGCCCGATGCTGGCTATTGGTTGAAGGTGAAACGGAAGTCTGGCTTTTTAATGAGCTCGCTAACCAATGCGGATACAACTTAGCCGCTGAAGGCGTGCAAATTATCGAGTTTGCACAATCAGGATTGAAGTCACTGGTTAAGATCGCCAAAGCATTTGGCATCGATTGGCATGTAGTAACTGATGGTGATGCCGCAGGTAAAAAGTACGCGGCAGCCGTTCGTGCTCAGCTAGGGAATGATCAGGAGCGTCATCGTCTTACCGAGTTACCAGATCGAGATATTGAACATTACCTCTATAACAACGGTTTCGAACCCTTCTTTAAAGACATGGTTCGTATACCACTCGACCACCCGATTCCGGCAAAGAAAGTGGTGACCAGAGTACTCAAGAAATTCGCTAAACCTGACTTGGCATTGGCGATTGTTTCTCATTGTGAAGACAGAGGAATGGATTGCATACCAATACTGCTTAGATGGACGTTAAAGCGCGTAGTAACAATGGCTAACGGCAACACATAAAAAAGCGGCCTTGGTTATCTTATATAACCAAGGCCACGTATCAAACATCAAATGATACTAATCAATCGGGGGTTCACAATCACGAACGAGTTGGTAACTCGCTGGTAGATTGTGTTTGAGATGACTTCTGATGCAGCCATAAGCCGCTTGCTTTCATCAAGTAACCAAACACGCCACCTAAGATCAACGAAGGTACAACAAGCTGCCAGTTACCATCTGCTGCGAAAGTCGCGCAAGAACCAATAAAAGTACCCGGTATATACCCAAGCCAGTTTTGCTTAGCCTGAATACACATCATAAAGGCCACGATAGCAGTGATCACATAACCCAGAATTTCTAATGAAGCGTATTGAGAAGCGTGGATGATCACCATCGCCCAAAATACTCCTGTCATGTTGGTAACTAAGCTTTCAGCCAGACCTTTAAGGCCGCTGGTTGGAGACGCAAAATAGCTGGTGCAACCTAAGAAGCCAGCCCACGACAATAAGCCTAATGAGATGGCAATCCACCCCCATAGACCTGAAAGAATTCCCGTAGTTAATGAAATCGCGACAAGTGTGCTCATACCGCCTCGCTAAGTGTGCTTATACACACATCAAAAGTACAAGACGGCATGTTAAGGGTTAAGTAAAAGAAACAAAACGATCTTGATCACAATGAATAAGCAACAAAATGAAATATTAATAATATTTTGTGACGCAAACGTTATTTCAACAGATATTGAAAATATTAAAGTACCGAAGGCTTACCTTTCATCATTCTCAATCCCTCTCGTTTAATACACTCAACGAGGGGGTTTTCCACCATGTCAGCCCGCCATATAAACGATAATGTCCGCTCCATACTCAGTTCAGGGACGTTGAGCGCGACCAACTGCCCGTTCTCAATAAAACGTTCAACGTCAAGATACGGTAAACATGTCAGGTACTGGCCATGTTCCACCATACTACGCAATACGGGGACGTGCTCGTATTCACGCCAAACGTCTAAATCCTCAATTAAATGGTGAATGGAGCTATCAAAAATCTTGCGAGTACCACTACCGTGCTCTCTCAAAACCCACCTTGCCTGCTCTAGCTGTGCAAGGCTCACTGTTTCATGCCTTGCGAAAGGATGATGCGCGGCGGCAACAACGGTTAAATGGTCACGGCACCAGACTTCCTGATGAAGTCGGTTATCATCGCAACGCCCTTCAATGATACCCAGATCATATTTGTAGTCTAAGACGCCTTGCATCACGCTATCGGTACTTTTGACTTTAAGAGAGATCCGCATCTCAGGAAATGAGTTATCAATAATACTGATGAGGTCTGGAACCAAATGTTCCGCAGGTGTTTGACTTGCACCGAGTTTGATGTGGCCACTCAATAGATGCTGTTCGTAAAAGCCCATCTCTATTTGTTGTGCATCCTGTAACAACCGCTTGGCTTTTGGCCTTAACCACATCCCCCAATGCGTTAACGCCATCTGCTTACCTTGGCGTTCGAACAGTGGTCGCCCTAGCATTTTTTCAAGCTGAGCCAGTGACATACTGGTTGCCGACTGCGTTAATGCCAGCTTATCTGCGGCCATACTAACACTCCCCATATCTGCGACTGCATCAAATACGGCAAGTTGTTTAAGAGAATATCTCATTAAGCTTCAATCCTTTGCTCAGAGAATAACAACGACTAAAAACGCTTATAAATAAGCAAGTTGTTTCATTTTACGTTGCTCTCAGTCCATATCAACAATTTTGATAAGGTTTTTAAATATTATCAATTTTACGTGTATTCCTGGACACCATAACCTGAATGGGCAGTGAGACATTTTCACTGTAATAACAGGAGGTAATCATGACTAATAAATTCGGGGGCGACGATGACACAACAAGCTCAGACGAATAATCTCTACTTCTCACCCAGTGAGATGATGGCAGAAGCGGAAAAATTCGCACTCAGTAAAGCCAATAAAACCAGCGGTATGACTTTGGGATTAGCAGTAATGGCTGGAGCCTTTATTGGGCTGGCTTTTCTGTTCTACATTACTGTCACCACAGGCAACGCAGAATCAGGCTGGGGGCTAAGCAGACTAGCAGGCGGATTAGCGTTCAGCATGGGGCTGATTCTCATCGTTATCTGTGGTGGCGAGCTCTTTACTAGCTCAGTTCTGTCCAGCATTTCATGGGCGAACAAGCAAATCAGTTTCAGTAAAATGCTATCAATTTGGGGCAAGGTGTACATCGGCAACTTTGTCGGGACAATGTTACTTCTATTGATCGTATCCGCTGCGGGCTTATACCAAATGGACCATGGTCAATGGGGGCTAAACGCTCTCAACATTGCTCAACATAAATTGCACCACTCAACAGTCGAAGCTTTCTCACTCGGCGTGCTGTGTAACTTATTAGTGTGTCTCGCTATCTGGCTAACATTCAGTAGTGCCAATGCAATGACTAAGGCGGTAATGACCATCATGCCCGTAGCGATGTTTGTGTCCAGTGGGTTCGAACACTGCGTCGCAAACATGTTTATGGTACCGCTTGGTATCGTTATTCAAAACTTCGCACCTGAGGCCTTTTGGAGTCAAGTAGGCGCGACATCGACTCAATACAGTGATCTCAACATTTATCAATTTATTACTGCAAACCTCATCCCAGTAACCTTGGGCAATATTGTCGGCGGTGCAGTATTAGTCGGCCTTGCCAATTGGAGTATCTACCGCAGACCACAACTCAAAGCCGCATCCATTTCCAGTATTACTACAAGCACTAACATTACGTCAGCTAAGGAAACCACCATGAACAACCTATTATTCGTTAAAGACATTATGAACAATGATCCGATAACTTTAACGCCTGAAATGAGCACTCCCGCGGCCATTGACACTTTGCTAGATAATCATGTGGTGAGTGCACCAGTTGTTGATGCAGAAGAACGCTTGATCGGTTTCTTTTCCGTTCACGATGTCATGGTCGATTTATGGTGTCAGGACTATATCCCGGTTGAAGGTCAAAAAGTCGTGGACTTGATGTCGAGAGATGTTATCGCTATTAGCGTGAACGACAAATTAATTGATGTCGCGGAGTTTCTTTGTATCGACAAAGAGCAACTATACCCAACAACCAGCATTGGAATAGCCACAACGTTTACATCACTCTCACTTGAGGAACGAGCGAAAAGCATTAAGGTTCACAAACCTCATGTGTTACCTATTCTAGACAATGGAAAGTTTGTAGGAGCAGTAACAAGAAAAGATGTACTGAGGGCATTGCGCACCGTCTACGGTGACAGGGTCACCATTGTAGACAACAGCACACAGCTTGAATCAGCCTAGCGCATTTTGGTCAGGAAATAAGTCGCTTGATCAAAAAACCCCCGACGCAAGTCGGGGGCTCTTTTATTGTCAAGCAGTAAATGGATTACTTCTTAATACCTTCTACATGAAGTTCCATATCAACGTAGCTAGATGCACCCATAACTGGAATATTGAAGTCTGCAAGCTCCAGGCGAGTTGAACCTAAGAAACCAGCGCGCTCACCACCCCAAGGGTCTTTACCAGCTCCAATGAATTCAGCATCAATCGTGATCGGCTTAGTAACACCGTGTAGGTTTAAGTCACCGTTGACTTCAAGTTTGCCGTTTCCTTTATCGACAACACTTGTGCTTGTGAATGTTGCAGTAGAGAACTTCGACGCGTTAATAAAGTCTCCGCTGCGGATATGTTTATCACGCTCAGCGTGGTTTGAGTCCAAGCTCGTAGTATCAATTGTTACTTCTACTTTAGATGCACTAATGTTTGCAGGGTCGTAAGAAAAGTCACCTTCAAATGTGTTAAAACGACCTTTGATAAAACTGTAGCCTAAGTGACTTACTTTGAAGTTAACAGATGCGTGAGCACCTTTGTTGTCAATTACGTAGTCCGCTGCGCTTGCACCAAATGGCAATGCCATTGCCATAGCTAGTCCGGTAGCAAATAACGTTTTTTTCATTTCGAAGCTCCTATCATCTTGCGTAGCGTGTTGTCTTTGTTAATCACGTGATGTTTGATCGCAGCCAAAGCATGAACGGCTGCCATTAAAATAAGTGCCCAGGCGGCGTAAAAGTGAATCTCACCAGAAAGATCAGCTTGATTCTCAAATAAAGCGCCAAGCCCAGGAACAGTAAACCAGTTGAAGACGTCAATACCTCTGCCATCTTCGGTAGAAATAAGGTAACCGGAAGCAAAAAGTACAATCAAAACAAGGTACATAGCTAAGTGAACTAACTTTGCGCCTAGAATTTCATACGCTTTACCTTCAACTTTTGGAGAAAGTGTTGTGTGCTTCCAAACAAAGCGAAATAGCGTCAGAGCAGCAAGTAAGATACCCACTGATTTGTGCCAATGCGGAGCGGTTTTATACCATTCACTGTAATAAGTCAGGTCAACCATCCATAGCCCCACAGCAAACATGCCGATAATGACAATTGCTGATATCCAATGGATTCCCCGCGCTACAGGGTTGTAATTCTTTACTTCTGATCTCATTGCGCCAATTCCAAATGTTGAATACTTCTCTTTTTCAACGAGACTATCGTCTCCCCTATTTCTATAACAGATTATTTACCATTCTTTACATTCGGGAAACGGAGCGAATTTGATTAAGTCATTCAAAATTTTTGAAGGAACTTTTTCATCACCTTTAATAACTTAATACTCACTGACTTGTTCAATCTCATAAATCTCGTCAGCAATATCCATCATCTTTCGCTGCATAACCGTCTGTGCATCGGCTAGCCCCTTGTTATAAAATGAAGGTCCAAATGCTTCTATTATGAAGTCCATCATAAATTCCGCATCAAACTGACCAATTTCTATATTTAGCTCATCTTCCAAATATCGCAATAAAGCAGATGACATCGCTTGTTTTTGTTGTGATGTAAATTCAATCTTGGACATAAACCCTTAACCATACTCAATATTTTTCGGACTAAGTGTAACTAAATAATACTTTCACATGCTAATCTTCATTGTGTAAATATCGACTTGTGGAGAGAAGTCTTGCTATTAGATGTGCTAATTCAGAGTGTGAATGAATTTCAGGCAGACTGTATGAAGCTGTGTGAAAAACATTATCCGACGATTCACAACAAAGGAATGAGTGAGCACCATCTGAGCTTGGCATTTTCTCGACGTCTATCCCGAACGTTGACCGAATTCGGCCACCACTGCGAATACGTAGCGCTAGAATCTCACTCAAATACAGAACAACCTCATCACTATAGAGTGACATCTGATGCAGGCACGGTTTGGATACTTTCTTCACATTTATTGAGTGCAGGAAGCAATTGTCGGCAAAAATTATTTAAAGCCGTAACAAACTGGCAAGAAGAATACGCTTTCGCTATTCAGCCCAATGATCTTTTGTTATTAATCAGCGATCATTGGATTTCTCGAAATAAGCAGAGCCGAGAGTTACTCCACTGGTGGACGGGGCAATTACCTGATGAAATAGACCAATATAAGTTACAAGGGATCAGCTTATATGAAAGTGAGTCGCAACTCGCTTGTTCATTAGAGCACCACTTTGGCTTAAGCCCCTATTTTGTTAAGTTCACCCACCCTCTTAGACGCTCAACGGATCAGCAGTTGGTTCGCAAGTATATTCAGCTCTACTCTGTCGTGCAGTTGAGCTAACCAACCTCACTCACTGGCACTGATTGTAGTGTCATCGCAATTTCACGTTCTTCGACCATACTCAAACAATGATTCGGTGCGTGAGCTAAGTGTGAAGAAACTAAAACGTTATCAATATGAACGTTACGCCGTTTTATGCAATCTGGCGTACTCTAGAGTCCTCAAACAGACACGATATGGTTTTGCACCTAACGGACAACGCGTTATTGCCAATCGATTTGGAAAACCCATGATGCGCGTGCTCTGGTCCAACGACAGTGAAGAAGTCATTGTGGTTATCAAAGGTTCCCACAATCCTTGGGACTGGATACTCAACCTTGCGTTGTGGAAACGAAGGTGCAAGCAACTTAATCTCAACTACGCCATTCATGCGGGCTACCACTACCTGATATTTCAAGAGAGTCTCCCACTGCATAAGAATGACAAGCTTGGTGCTAGCGTCTATGAGCAACTTTCTTCTGTCCTAGTCCCGCTCATTGAGCAGGGAAAACGTCTAACCTTTACCGGTCATTCTTCGGGAGGAGCGATAGGATGTGTGCTTGCGGATGCGTTTGAAAAACAATTTCCAAAATCCATCAAGCGCGTCGTCACCTTTGGTCAACCATCTATTGGTGGATACGGATTTAAAAGTCACTATAAGCTCAGTCATAAAACCTATCGTATTTGCTGCGATCTCGATATCGTGACTTTTCTCCCTCCTTTACCTTTGTTTTACTGGCATGTCGGCAAGGTGCTTTGGCTCTATAATGGTCGTATTTATGAGAACACACCGACTTTGATGCGACTGGGCCGATCAATCGGATCCTGGCTAATTCGCCCGTTTTCATACCACTTAATGACCAAATATATTCGTAACAAAGATTTCTTTGACGAAAGATAGGACGGATAGCTCCTTACTTTGCAAGACATTAAAGTCTGGGAGATTGCATTAGGTGTTTGCGTTGTTAGAAGCAATTTATCTCACATAAGTAGAGTGACATAGTTTGTGCCTCCTCTCTGGTGCCAAGTACAACTCAGTGCTTTTATTGGCATTGCTACGCGCTTATTTAAGCCCATTATTTGATATTTTTATCATTTTTAAACATCCTCATATGTATATCAAAATAATAGTAACATCTAAAACACCAATCCATTACAACATTATTCGCCAATATTAATGAGTCAATCCATTTATTGCTCTAGATCATCAGAAGTTTAACTAGCACTCGTGCTACAGCATAGTTTTATGTACATTCCTTGTCATAGTTTGAAACAGTTTTTATATAATTTTCATATCTTAAGGTGATATCTATGCTGGAGCTCTTCATTGGGTTAGTCGTCACTGTGGCGGTCGGCTATTTCATTGTTAAAGGTTACAAACCTGCGGGTGTACTTTTAACAGCAGGTGTTTTACTACTTATTCTTACAGGCCTCATTGGCCACACGGTTCTACCATCAAAAATAACCTCGACTGGCAATATGTTTACAGACGCCCTGGAGTACGTGAAATACATGCTCCAATATCGTGGGGGCGGTTTGGGTATGCAAATCATGTTGCTTTGTGGTTTTGCGTCTTACATGACACATATCGGTGCTAATAACGTCGTTGTTAAACAATTTTCTAAGCCTCTTTCTGTCATCAAATCACCTTACGTTCTGCTGGTTGCAGCTTATATCGTTGCGTGTCTCATGTCACTAGCAGTAAGTTCTGCCACTGGTTTGGGCGTTCTGTTGATGGCAACTCTATTCCCTATGATGACGGCAATGGGTATCTCACGCCCAGCAGCGGTAGCGGTGTGTGCGTCACCAGCCGCGATCATTCTTTCCCCAACTTCGGGCGATGTAGTTATTGCTGCAGAAAAGTCAGGATTGGATTTGGATGTGTTTGCTGTTCAAACCGTTCTACCAGTGTCTATTTGTGCCATTATAGTCATGGCCGCGGCGGCATTCTTTTGGAACAAATATCTGGATAAGAAAGACAACTCACCAATGGAACGCGTTGACGTTTCTGAAATCGAAGTTAATTCCCCAGCGTATTACGCAGTGTTGCCGTTTCTACCTATCATCGGCGTTTTTCTGTTCAATGGACGCACAATTTCGGGCCTAAAACTGGACATCTATACCATTGTTGTTTTGTCGATTTTCATTGGCGCACTTGTCGACTTTGTCACTAAACGATTCAAAGGCAAAGAGACGCTAGAGGACTTAGAGTCTTGCTATCAAGGTATGGCAGATGCATTTAAGGGCGTGGTAATGCTGTTAGTTGCGGCAGGTGTATTCGCCCAAGGTCTGATGTCTATTGGAGCAATTGATAACCTACTTCATCTTGCTGAAACAGCGGGGGCAGGTGGTATTGCGCTCATGCTTATACTGACTGGTTTAACCGTTGCGGCAGCGATCGCGACCGGTTCGGGTAACGCGCCTTTCTATGCGTTTGTAGAGCTGGCACCTGCTCTAGCCGCAAAAATGGGGTTAAACCCGGCCTTTTTGATCATTCCTATGCTTCAGGCTTCAAACTTGGGGCGTACTGTTTCACCAGTGTCTGGTGTGGTAGTTGCGACATCAGGTATGGGTAAAATCAGCCCATTTGAAGTGGTAAAACGTACATCAGTGCCCGTTCTATGTGGCTTAATCACGGTAATCTTAGGAACGTTAGTCTTAGTTCCAATGTCAGCATAACCTAGACAAAAATAGTAAGGGCGCTCGTTGAGCGCCCTTTTTGATACTCTCTAAAATCAATTATTTTATTTCGCCGTAACGCTCAAGATACAAAACAGTTGCCGCGGTACGCGATGGAACCTTAAGTTTTTTTAGCAAGCTCTTCATGTGAACCTTCACTGTAGACTCAGAAATGAACAAGCTATCCGCGATTTGTTTGTTGCGATAGCCCTTTGCGACCTCTCTCAAAATCTGCATTTCGCGATCGGTAAGGTCGTCAAACACATCACTTATGTTTTCTCTTTCAACCAGGTATTTAGCGACTTCTTTGCTATACGCTTTGTTACCTTGTAACGATGATTTCAACAGCTCGACCAACTCATCAGGCTCAGTGTCCTTGAGTAGGTAACCATCCGCGCCAGCCTTGACGATAGCTTCAATATCACCAGGGCTATCAGAGACTGTCAGGATAACAATGGTAGCGTCACATTCGTCAGCGCGCAGAGCATTGAGAGTATCTAGCCCGGACATGCCTTTCATATTGAGATCCAGTAAGATTAAGTCAGGCTTATGTTCGTGGTTTTGTGCGACTGCATCCGTACCATTGCTGGATTCAGCGACTACAGTGAACTCATCTTCAAAGCTTAATAGCTGATTAATACCTCTTCTCATTAGTGGATGGTCATCCACCAGCAATACTCTACACTCTGTCAATGTTATGTTCCTTAATCTTTGGATATTCTAATAAAATTTCACAGCCAGAATGTAAAGCAGTTATCACTTGTAACTGGCCATTCAGACGCGAAGCTCGCTCCTGCATAATGTTCAAACCGTAGTGGTTTACTTTTTCAACACCCTTGTCAAAACCCACACCATTATCTTTCACTGACACGGTAACGGCGGTGTCGCTCTCGCAGCATCTAATTTCTATCGTTGAAGCTTGCGCATGCTTAATTGCATTGATGGTTGCTTCACGGATTAATTGCAACAAGTGCACTTGTTGGTTTGCATCTAATTCAATTGATGAAAGTTCGTTAATCAGGACGATATTTGATTCCGTTTGTTCTCCCAGTTGCTCTGTCATCTCTTGCAAAGCGTTACCGAAGCTACCCTCTCTGATTGTCAGTCTGAACGTCGTCAACAGCTCTCTGAGCTGAGTGTACGCGGAAGAAAGACCAGTATCGAGCTCCAACAAGATCGGCTGAGTTTTTTCCAGTTGTTCAGACGCTGGCAATTTGCTCATACCACGCTTTAACAGAGAAACCTGAATTTTTAAATACGATAGTGCTTGAGCCAGTGAATCATGCAGTTCACGCGCTATCGTTGCCCTTTCTTCCATCAGCAATAATTGTTCAGCTTGTCTCTGGGCTTGATTATAGTAAATAGCGCGAGAAATTATCTGGACAAAGTTATCAATCAACGCAGGATCAGGACACGGTAGAACGACCTTCCAATACAAGGTGCCAAGCTCTTGGCCATCAAGGGATAATGTTTTCCGCTGGCAGTCTGAATCACAGCCTGAACATTCCTCACCTTCAGTGAGAGTCAGGGTTTTCTCACCTTTTTCTCTTATCTCTAATCTGACTGCCCTTATACCTTCAAGACTAGCAAGGTGCTGAAGTATCGCTTCAAAATTTTCTTGGGTGATCCTTGATGCGGTTAACTCCTGAGAAGAGTTATAAAGAACCTGAAGGGAATCATTCGCATGTTGAAGTTTCTGGGTTTTCTCATTGACTGCGTGCTCAAGACCACGGTAAAGCTTACCGAGATCCGCAGCCATATTATTAAAAGTACGGGTCAGAATACCCATTTCGTTATCGCTGGAGACATTGAGAGATACATCAAATGAGCGAGACTGTATCTGCTCGCTTGCCGTCACCAGGGCATTAAGAGGCTTAACGATTTGCTTGCGGATGTAATGAACGACAAAAATGCTGACAATCAGTATCCCACCTAAGCCCATACCGCCAGCCCAAGCCAGCTTGATCAACTTTTGTTCAGAGAAGCTTTGCAGTTTAAACACAAAGGCGTCAATTTGATTAACAAAACCTGCTACAAGAATGAGATAGCGTTCTCTGTCATGACTACCGAGTACTTCCTTGAGTTCATGCCATCGGATAATCAAACGGTAATAGTCGTGCGTTATGTCTTCAGGAACTGTCCAGCTTTGAAGCGCTTTCATGGAAGGTGAGTAGATCGAGCGCTCAAACATCTCTATATGCGCCGCATAGTCGACTGACATGATCTGAATGTCATGCGCTAGCCGATAGCTTTGCATACGCATCGAACCTGCAACGTTCACCGCTTCCGCGTCATTTAAACTCGACGCTAAGGTAATGATCGCAAAGCTAGTTGTTGCTATCGATAACGACAAAATGAGCACCATCGCTTTCGCAATCGTACTCGTCACCGATTTCTTCACACTTTTAAACACTCACTCTCCTGCACACGCCTTTTGGCGCAATATCACTATTTATAGTTTTATATATTGACGAAGACAATATCTGATCAAATGTTCCGGAATTTATTGATCTAAAACAAGAAGCACCTCTATTTAACCCCTAAGGGGTATTTATACAAATATGTCAAAAACTACAATTTGTGTGAGGTTAAATGACAAATTATTAATAAGAAATGTGAGCTATGGTTAGTTTAGGTTTCATCAACTTTAGGTAGCGTAGTGGTCGACCTTTCAAAAAGACGTTTTTTCTCAAGAAAGAAGCTGGAAGATAATGAACTGTATCTGCCTTGGCTATCGCAGCCTACTTTTTTCACTGACCAATGCACTAGATGTGGCAAGTGCGTAGACGCTTGCGAAACTCAAATCATAGTCAAAGGGGATGGCGGTTTTCCTCAAGTCGATTTTTCTGTCGATGAATGCACCTTTTGTTATCAATGTGCAGACGCTTGTCCTGAACCCTTGTTTAACCCAAAAACTGAGCAACCTTGGGGAGCGAAAGCTACTATTAACGAGGGCTGTTTAGCAAAACAAAACGTTGATTGCCGTACTTGTGGCGATATGTGCGAGCCCATGGCAATCACATTCAAATTAGAAGTTGGCAAAGTAGCACAACCCATTTTAAACCTTGATGAGTGTAACGGCTGTGGCGCATGTGTTTCTGTGTGCCCTACTTCATCCATCAATGTGAGCAATTTTTAATAAGAACGGAAGATATCTATGTCACTTAACGAAGTGCATATTTCTAGCTTAGTGGTACACGTGTCACCTGAGCACCTGACTGAGATTAAGTCTCAGATTGAAGCATTCAGTAATGCCGAGATCTACGGTGATAGTCCGGAAGGAAAAATTGTCGTGGTTCTGGAAACCGAAAACCAGGGATTCATTACTGACACCATCGAAGCTATTAACAACTTACCGAACGTTTTGAGCACAGTACTGGTTTATCACCAAATCGAGACTGAGCTGGAAGAAGACGAATCAAAAAATAAAAACACTGGAACTCAATATTCCCAAACCGAGGGTGAAGTATGAAGATGACAAGACGTGCGTTTGTGAAAGCAAACGCAGCAGCATCAGCAGCAGCGGTCGCAGGTATCACTCTACCAGCTTCTGCTACCAACCTGATTGCTAGCTCAGACCAAACAAAAATCACATGGGACAAAGCACCTTGTCGTTTCTGTGGTACTGGCTGTTCCGTTCTTGTAGGTACACAAAACGGCAAAGTGGTAGCCACTCAAGGTGACCCAGAAGCGCCTGTTAACAAAGGCCTTAACTGTATCAAGGGTTACTTCTTATCGAAGATCATGTACGGACAAGACCGTCTGACTCAGCCGTTACTTCGTATGAAAGATGGTAAGTTCCATAAGGATGGTGACTTCGCTCCAGTTTCGTGGGATGTAGCATTCGATGTCATGGCCGAAAAATGGAAAGAAGCACTGAAAAAACAAGGCCCTTCTGGTGTTGGCATGTTCGGTTCCGGTCAGTGGACTGTAATGGAAGGCTACGCTGCCGCTAAGATGATGAAAGCCGGTTTCCGTTCAAACAATATCGATCCAAACGCACGTCACTGTATGGCTTCTGCTGTTGGTGCGTTTATGCGTACATTTGGTATTGATGAGCCTATGGGCTGTTACGATGACTTCGAGAACGCAGACTCTTTCGTTCTTTGGGGTTCAAACATGGCAGAAATGCACCCTGTTTTATGGACTCGTATCACTGACCGTCGTCTAAGCCACCCACATGTTAAAGTGAATGTACTGTCTACGTACTATCACCGTTCTTTTGAGCTAGCAGACAAAGGTTACATTTTCGAGCCACAATCTGATCTGGCTATTGCTAACTTTATCGCAAACTACATCATTGAAACTGATGCGGTTAACTGGGATTTTGTTAACAAGCACACCAATTTCAAACAGGCTGCGACCGACATTGGCTACGGTCTGCGTGATGATGATCCATTGCAGATGGCAGCTGCTAATCCGAACTCAGGCAAAATGTCTTCAATTTCATTTGAAGAGTACAAAAAGTCTGTAGCGCCGTATACGGTAGAAAAAGCTTCTGAAATGTCAGGTGTTTCTGAAGAGAAACTGATTGAGTTAGCGAAACAATATGCGGATCCAGACACTAAAGTAATGTCTTTATGGACTATGGGTATGAACCAACATACTCGTGGTGTCTGGATGAACAGTCTGATTTACAATATTCACCTTCTAACCGGTAAAATCGCAACACCAGGTAATAGCCCATTCTCTCTAACAGGCCAACCTTCAGCGTGTGGTACAGCTCGTGAAGTGGGTACTTTTGCACACCGTCTACCTGCAGACATGGTGGTTGCAAATCCTAAGCACCGTAAGATTGCAGAAGGTATCTGGAACATTCCAGATGGCGTCATTCCTCCTAAACCGGGTTACCACGCAGTCGTTCAAGACCGCATGCTTCGCGACGGCAAACTTAATGCTTACTGGGTAATGTGTAACAACAACATGCAAGCAGGCCCGAACATTAACGGCGAGCGTTTACCGGGCTACCGTAACCCAGAAAACTTCATCGTTTGCTCTGACCCATACCCAACAGCAACAGCACAAGCAGCTGACCTTGTTCTTCCAACAGCAATGTGGATTGAAAAAGAAGGTGCTTATGGTAACGCAGAGCGTCGTACACAAGCTTGGTACCAGCAAGTGGATACCGTCGGCGAAGCGAAGTCTGACCTTTGGCAGGTGATGGAATTCTCAAAACGCTTCAAGATGGAAGAAGTGTGGACGGAAGAGCAGCTAGCTAAAGCACCGCAGTACCGTGGAAAAACCATGTACGACATGCTGTTTGCTAACGGCGTAATCAATAAATTCCCTATTGAAGAAGCTCGTGAGTTGAACGATGATGCTCACCACTTCGGCTATTACGTACAAAAAGGCCTATTCGAAGAGTACGCGGCCTTTGGTCGAGGTCATGGACACGATTTAGCACCGTATGATGTTTATCACCAGGTTCGCGGTTTACGCTGGCCTGTTGTTGATGGTAAAGAGACACTTTGGCGCTACAAAGAAGGTTCAGATCCGTATGCGAAAGCAGGAAGTGGTTGGGACTTCTACGGTAAACCTGATGGTAAAGCACTGATTATTTCTGCTCCATACGAAGCGCCACCAGAAGTGCCAGATTCAGAGTTCGACCTCTGGCTATGTACGGGCCGTGTACTAGAGCACTGGCACACAGGAACGATGACACGCCGCGTTCCAGAGCTTTACAAAGCTGTTCCTGATGCCGTGTGCTACATGCACCCTGAAGATGCAAAAGCTCGCGGTGTACGTCGAGGCGAAGAAGTACTTATCGCCAACAAACGCGGAGAAGTACGTGTTCGTGTTGAAACACGTGGTCGTAACCGCCCACCTAAAGGCTTGGTATTCGTACCATTCTTTGATGCACGCATCCTGATCAACAAATTGATCCTTGACGCAACGGACCCTCTGTCTAAACAGACCGACTTCAAGAAGTGTCCTGTCAAGATCACCAAAGTTGCATAAACCAGAAAGCGTCGGTCGCTCTTACGGGCGACCGCAGATAAGAATTTAGCCAAAAGGCGGAGAATGTAAGATGAAAAAATTACTTATTGCACTGTTATCTGTTGGTGCTTTAGTCAGCGGTTTTGCAGTAGCTGAACTTGAAAACCCAGGTGGTATTGGTGGTCTTGAATCACTACGCGGTGTTAGTGAACTAGAAGCGACTCGCCCTGCTGATGATTTCAAGAAATATCCTCGCGAACAGGCGCTTGATAGCAGCTATGTTTATCAACCACCTTTGATTCCTCATAACATTCGTGGTTACGAAGTCTCATTGAACGCAAATAAATGTCTTTCATGCCATAGCTGGAAGAATGCCAAAGAGATGGGTGCAACGAAGATTAGTGTAACTCACTACGTAAACCGTGAAGATGCAGTTCTGGCGGATATGTCTCCTCGTCGTTACTTCTGTCTTCAATGTCATGTTCCTCAAGCAAATGCTCAGCCTTTAATTGAGAACGACTTCAAGAGTGTTGATTCACTTAAGTAAGTACTACGTGAGTAAGTAAGAGGCTATCTATGAAATTATTGAAAGCGTTTTGGAAGAGACTAGCATCCCCAAGTAAAACAGCCGTTGGTGTCGTTTTATTTATGGGCTTTGCTGGTGGCCTTCTGTTTTGGGGCGCATTTAACACGGGTATGGAAGCAACCAACACAGAGGAATTTTGTTCTGGTTGTCATGCCCCTATTGTCGCAGAAATTCAAGAAACGATTCACTACTCTAACCGCTCAGGAGTGCGTGCTATTTGTTCAGACTGTCACGTTCCACATGAGTGGACAGACAAGATCGTTCGTAAAGTACAGGCATCTAAAGAGCTGTTTGCACATTACGTGCTGAGAACTATTGATACTCCGGAAAAATTCAAAGAACGCCGAGCTCACTTGGCCGAACGGGAATGGGCTCGATTCAAAAAGAATGACTCTTTAGAGTGTCGAAACTGCCACGAGTTCGAATATATGGATTTTTCAGAACAAGGCGCACGTAGTGCTAAACAACACTCCACAGCTCTGGCTTCAGGTGAAAAAACTTGTGTAGACTGTCATAAAGGCATTGCTCACAAACTTCCTGACATGCATGGCGTTGAAGGCTGGCAATAGGAGCCACTAATACATGAGTACTTTAGAATCAGTTATCTGGCATATCTTGGGCTACGGCGCGATGCCTTTTATTATCTTGTCTGGCTTTGCCGTTGTCGCCGCAATCTCTGTCTGGCTACTCTCGCTGGGCAAAGATAAAGAGGTGGATTAACCTCATCCGCATTGTCAATTTTGCCTATTTTGTATAATGCATAAAAAAGCCACCGCTTGCGGTGGCTTTCTTCTTTGTAACGATAAGTTATGCGTCTGGATACCCTTGAGGATTATTGGACTGCCAACGCCACGTATCAGTGGTCATTTCTTCCAATGTACGATCCGCTTTCCACTCCAAATCACGCATTGCTTTGGAAGGGTCTGCCCAACATTCAGCGATATCACCAGGACGACGTTCGACGATTTGATAAGGCACCTGCTTACCAGATGCCAACTCAAAGGCTTTAACCATATCTAGGACACTGTAACCGTTACCAGTACCTAAGTTGTAGACATGCAAACCTTCTTTCTGACCGACTTTCTTTAGCGCCGCTACGTGGCCATCTGCGAGGTCCATCACGTGAATGTAATCACGAACTCCCGTCCCGTCTTTAGTTGGGTAATCATCACCAAATACAGACAAACATTCACGTCGACCAACCGCTACCTGAGAAACAAAAGGCATTAGGTTATTTGGGATACCCTGAGGATCTTCACCTAAATGACCTGATGGATGTGAGCCTACTGGGTTGAAATATCGAAGTAGCGTAACGCTCCAGTCTGGATTCGCTTTCTGAAAATCCGTCAGACACTCTTCCACCATTAACTTACTACGACCATATGGGTTCGTCGCGCTGGTAGGGAAATCTTCAGTAATTGGCACACTTGCAGGGTCACCATAAACAGTAGCGGAAGATGAAAAGACAATAGACTTGACGCCAACTTCACGCATAGCATCGACAAGTACCAACGTACCATTAACGTTGTTATCGTAATATTCGAGCGGCTTCTCTACTGACTCACCTACAGCTTTCAAACCAGCAAAATGGAGCACAGCGTCGATCTGATGCGCTTTCATTACCGCTACAAGCGCCTGCTTGTCACGAATATCCCCTTCGATGAAGGATGGCGCCACACCTGTGACTTGTTCTACTCTTTTGAGAACACTCTTTTTACTGTTGTATAGGTTGTCGAAAATTACAGATGTCATCCCTGCTTCGATCATTTGTATACATGTGTGGCTGCCTATGTAGCCCATACCGCCTGTAACCAGTACGTTCATATCCCTAACCTTCTGATAAGTTTGGTGCAAATACTAACGAATCTTCATGTTAAAACATAGCTTATTAATGAGAATCAAACCGCTAATTCCGCTCCTAGACGCCTTAAGCGAACCATAAGAACAAGATGCTTACAATAAAAGCAATAAATAGGCTTAGCGTTGGCAAAATAATGAAATAGATCATTGATTGTTTGTTATTTTTATAACATGTTGACTCAATAGATGAATGTTGGAATGGATTCAATGACAAAGCGTTCTATTACACTGAATTGCGATATGGGTGAAAGCTTTGGCTCTTGGCGTATGGGCAACGATGAAGCGGTCATGCCTTGGGTAGACATGGCAAACATTGCTTGCGGGTTTCACGCCTCCGATCCTCAGATTATGTCCAATACGATTAAACTGGCAATTGAGCATGACACTCAAATAGGTGCTCATCCGAGCTACCCAGATTTACAAGGCTTTGGTCGACGTTCCATTCCGATGGTTACAGAAGAAATCACCAACATGCTTATCTACCAGGTAGGCGCGCTTAAATCCTTAGCAGAAAGCCATAACGCGCAAATCGGCTACGTTAAGCCACATGGTGCTCTATACAACGACATGATGCGAGATATTTCAATATTTGATGCTGTTGCAGATGCTGTATCGTGTTTTGATGTACCGCTAATGATGCTGGCCATTAATGATAGCGAAAAACATTTGGATATTGCTGACAAGTATGAACTTCCTGTTCTATTCGAAGCATTTGCCGATCGCGCCTATCTATCAAATGGTTCATTGTCTCCGCGTTCAATGCCTGGTGCCGTATTGCATAAAGAAGAAGACATACTCGATCAAATCAAACAGATTGTGCACTACGGAAAGGTGAGAACCATTGACGGCTTTTTAATCCCTATTGAAGCTGACACGATTTGTGTTCATGGCGACAACGAGCACGCGATTAAAATGATTCAGAAAATACGAAACGTCCTTTAGCCTAAGGAGATCATGAGTGAATATCGAAACATCTGTAGATCCCGTTGCTGAATGTTCAATACTCATCCATTTTGAGGCAGAACCAAGCCACAAGCTATCTCTCTTAATTGGAGAGATAAGTCAGTATCTGAGTAATCAACTTGGGGCCATGATAATGAACGTGACCCCTTCGTTTGATTCAATCCTGATTGACTACCTGCCTCATCGAGTCTCAATATTTGAATTTGTGCCTTATTTGGAAAAACTGGTAACAGAAGCCATTAAAGCGCTTCCTGATGATTCTGACTCACAACACATCGAACTGCCCGTCTATTATCATGACGATGTCGGCCCAGATTTAGCTTATTACTACGATCAAGGGCTAAAGCTCGACGATGTGATTGACCTGCATTGCACTCAGGAATACACGGTAGGAGCCATTGGTTTTGCACCAGGCTTTGCGTTTTTAACTTCGGTAAATGAATCACTCCGCTTACCTAGAAAGTCTTCACCAAGAGTTAAGTTGCCAAAAGGCAGTGTCGGTATCGCCAATTCCAATACAGCTATCTACCCCGCAGAGTCTCCCGGTGGCTGGAATATTATTGGTAACTGTCCAGTAAATCTCTACACACCAGACAGCTCGCCAATATTGCCCTTCTCTATTGGCACCAAAGTTCGTTTTAAACCAATTTCCGGTGATGAGTTTCTTCGTTTAGGCGGGCGTATCGCCAAGGGGTGGCAGTGATGAATAGCAATGCAATTACTGTAATTAAACCCGGTCAGCAAACGCTCATCCAAGATTTTGGTCGATTCGGACTGGCTCACTTTGGTATTACGCAAGGTGGCCCTGTCGATGACTATGCTTACAGCTGGGCGAATCACCTATTGGGCAATACCACCAATTGTCCTTCTCTAGAGATTACTCTTGGTCAGGCCGAATTTCTCATTCATTCAAAATGCGAAATGGCCATCACTGGTGGAGACCTTAATGCCCGCCTTGACGGTGTAGCGATTGAAAACTGGTCTACGTTTGTTGCACGCCAGGGGCAAACTCTGACCTTTTCTTTGCCAAAGAACGGGTTAAGAAGTTATCTCGCCGTAAAAGGCGGTTTTAAGGTTCAAACTCAACTTGGTAGCTGCGCCACCGTCACTAGAGATCAACTCGGGGGCACTCAGTCAGGTCAACCAATACAAGCAGGTGAAATCATTGGTTTCGAGCCTCATGAGGTGAGGGAAAAGTCACTGCAAATGACTTTCCGTTATAAGCCAGACTACAACTTGCCGCTAGAGCTACGCGTTATTGAAGGCTATCAAGTGGGTGATTTTTCACAAGATGCAATAAACTCCCTCTACAAACAGGAATTTACTGTCAGTCAGTTGGTAGACCGGATGGGCTACCGACTATGTGATGCTAAAATCAGCCCGCCTAACAAAGAATACCTCAGCGAAGGCATTGCGCTTGGCGCAATTCAGATCCCACCTAATGGGGAACCCATCATTCTGCTTAATGACAGACAAACGATTGGTGGCTACCCCAAGATTGGTTGCGTTGCGCGCATTGACCTTCCCAGACTCGCTCAAGCCAAGCCAGGACAGAAAGTTCGCTTTGTCAGAGGTGATCTATTGGGGTTGCAAGATGTTTGGTGCCAATGGGCAAGATTCTTTGGCTACTAACCGATATTAGTGAAAAAGCTCCCAATTTCGGGAGCTTTTTCATTATTGACCATAAACTTTGGCAAGTTCTGGCGGATAATCTCGCATTTTTGCCAATTCCTCCGCTTTGGATTCAATCACTTTCGGATCCAATGCCATACTCACAGGATGCATAGACTCAATAGATGCCCCTTGGTAATCAAATAACGCCCATTCTTCAACTAGCTTGGTGGCGGCTTCTAGAGCGGAAGAACCCTTAACTACTTCGATCCTTGCATAGTGTTGTCCTTCGAAGGTGACATCTGCCGCTCGAAGGGTCTCATCTGATCCAGGAATCTGCTGAGCTCCAAACAAGGGAGTACCAAACTCATGAGCGGTCTTGTAGTCCGGTACGAAATTAGCCATGTGTTCAATAGCGCGTCTCGTGCGCTCCAATACAACAGGTTCATCCCAACCTTGTTGAATTTTTCTTCTTAACCTAAGAGGAAGCGTTGGCTGAGAAGATTGCTCACCGGAAGCAACCAAACCGTCATCAAATAAGGTGATGTCTTTCGTCATACCATGTAATTGGAATACACCATTAGGGTACGGCGTTAACTGCGCCATGCCCTTTGGCGTACCTCTCGGGCCATGGAAAATTACTTCTGGCCAGAGTTCGTTACATTCGTCCCAACGAGTGACATAAGCTGCTTTGAACTCGACCAATCGATTTCTCGGTTTTTGTGCTAAATCGTCAATGTTTCCTGTTTCGTATCCACAAGCATTGATCAAGTAGTCAACATCCAAAACAGATTGTTGCCCTTGTGCATTCATACACTCTACACGCCAGCCTGTCTCAGTATTGTCGAGACCGATAACCTGTGTTTCTGTTAACAGCTCGCAGTTGTTGATTGATTCAAGCGCTAACGTCGCGGATGCAGCAATACGAAATACGCTCCAACCATGTTCCTGAACAGCCACAACAGGAAACTTCAAAGATTCCAAGTCCGCTGATTTCGCGAAAGGGATCATCCAGTCATCGACATGTTTGGGGTGTTCAGGTTGAGTACGGCTGGCAAGCTCTTCCAATTCGTCTCTGCCATAGAACTTGTAATAGTCACAAGGTTTTCCCAAGACTTCATTCGATGGATCCGAATCTACCAACTCCTGATAGCATCGTTGTATCGTAATTAATCGTTCATACAACTCTTCAGGGCTACCACCATCACTGTAAGGGACAGCAATGACGGTAGGACGGCGATTAATGGTATGTGGATAAAGGCGAACAGATTCGATGGACTGTTTTAACAGCTCGATGCACTGAGAGGTCGAGATCTCTCTGTACAAATTTCCACCAGCATGTAAATGACAAATTGGTGGGCCACTGATTAAAGTTTTGCCTTTTTCAAGCAACACAACATTTATACCGATTTCTGCCAAGTGCAAGGCTGCGGTCGAACCCGCGATGCCTCCACCGATTACAGCGACAGTAGGCGTATCAACTTTAGTATTATCAGACTGCATTTATGTTGCTAATTTATTCATTCTCAGCACATTTTACTGAGTTTGTGCGCCCAAGAAAATCACAT
The DNA here is from genome assembly GCF_947311885.1 of Vibrio sp. St2. NCBI lineage: Bacteria > Pseudomonadati > Pseudomonadota > Gammaproteobacteria > Vibrionales > Vibrionaceae > Vibrio > Vibrio sp. St2. The sequence continues at coordinate 61,330 of NZ_CAMZNA010000002.1, forward strand.
TTTTTGAAGGGGATAAATGTGACAATTTCAAGTAAAAAAAATGAAAAAAAACTCTTGACTCATATCTTGTGAAAAGAAGAAAAATTGCCGCTGTGAATAACAAAAATCCTCTAAACATTATGCTTATTGGCTTCGGAGGAAATAAGGAGTTATCTACAGGCTAAGTTATCCCAAACTTTATCCACTGTTTTTGTGGATAACTGGATAACTTAGCCACTGGTGAGTTAGTTAAACTCTTTATTTATAGGGACTAGCAGCCGTTTTATCAGACTGTTCACAACCAGCGCAAGTGTGCAAAAAGTCACCAAAGGAAGTGCAAACCAGAGTGAAAAATGAAGGTTGGGAGAAAGATCAAATCCAAATGACATAATGCCCCCTACAACAGCTTCTGCGCCAATTGTAGCTATCAACCCAGCCACAAGCGCCATTAATCCATATTCGGCCCAAATGGTTCTGGTTACTCTCTTTTTACTTGCGCCCAATGTGCGGTAGAGCTGAATTTCAGATTGTCGCTGGCCCAAACTCAGGCGTAACAAAGTGAATATCAACAACACACCGGCAATCACGCCTAATGCGGCAAGTACCGTAATCGACCAGACAATTTGCGTGAGCAGTTCCTGTATTTTTGCGCCCATACTGCGTATATCCATCAAACTAACCGTAGGATGACTTCTGGATAGTTCATTCAACACTCCATTGTGCTGGTCTTCTACCCTAAAGCTCACTAAGTATGTCGCAGGGATGCTTTCTAAAACATCAGGTGTGAAGATGAAATAAAAGTTCGGCTTCATATCACGCCATTCAACATGGCGAATGCTATTTACTTTCGCAGTAACAACCTGGCTGTTGATCACGAACTTAAGCTCATCTCCCAGCTTGAGATTAAAGTCTTCAGCGACATCCGATTCAACAGATACACCATTACTCTCAGACCATTCTCCTTGTAGAATAGTGTTATGTTCCGGGTTTTCTGTACCGAAGGTAAAGTTAATCTCTCGTCTCAATACGTCACTGCCCTCTTCTCCTTGGGCCTGTTCTTTCGCATCAATGCCATTAATTTCAGTCAAACGCCCACGAATAATTGGGTAGTCTCTTGAGCGCTCTATCTCATGCTCATCTAACACACTCAAATAAGCGTCTTTTTCATATGGAGCGATATTCAGAGCAAACGCGTTTGGCGCATTTTCAGGAATCGTTTTTTGCCAATCAGACAACAAGTCGGTGCGAACCAGCCACATAACGGCCAACAACATTAACGACAGCGCCAGCGCGCCGAATTGGATGCCTGTAGCAAGCGACGAGCGGTTAATTCGACTTAGTGCAAGTTTGAATGACGTCGACAACGGAAGACGACCCAACATTCTGGTGACAATTAAGCTCACGACTGCAAGCGCAGCAAATAAAGCAATCATGCCCCCTAGAACGATCCAAACCAGCGTGTTTTCTCGATAAACAAACAGCATTGGCACAATCGGCACTAATATCAGCCAGCTTGTTTTACGCCCCTTTTTGGTTGTCGCCTGGGGTTGCATAACATCTACTGCACTGACATTCAAAAGACTTAGCAGAGGAATACCCAATGCAGGGACAGCGATTAGAATACTGGTGATAATAGATAGAAATGCAGGTTGCAACCCATAACTCGGTAGAGGATTGGGTAGCAAATCCACAAGCGGTATGCGAAGCAGGTATTCTAACGCGATACCAATTATGACTCCGATAACAGATGCACTGGTTAGCAAGATCACTACCTGCATACCTAGCCAACGGCTGATCCATCGCTTACTTGCCCCTAGGCTTTTAAGCATTGAGATCGTTTTCCGACGTGTCGCCACATAATGCTGGCAGGTCAAAACTAAAGTAGTTGCTGCCATGATGACAACAATCGCCACCGTCAAGGAAAGGTATTGTTCAGTGCGCTGAAACACTTCGTTGGTTCGACTAGCGCTATTTTGATCACGCCATCGGTCACTAGGAGTCAGTTCAATTGACTGTTTGACCTGCTCAATGTCGGATTCTTCACCATTAATAAATAGGCTAAAACGGACTCGACTTCCTAACTGAACTGCACCGGTCTTGTCTAAATCAGAATTATGGATAAATGCTGAGGGCATCTGCTGGAAAGGATTAAAGCTTAAGCCGGGCTCTTCAATAATACGTCCAGTAACGGTAAAGTCAGCATCACCAACAGTGACACTGTCACCAATGGTAACATCCAATTGAGAGAAAAGTCGTTCATCAAGCCATAACTCTCCAGGCTTAACAGTGTTGAACTCTTGTTGGTCATCTGACAGCACCATCTCACCACGCAACGGATAAGCACTGTCGACGGATTTCACCGTAATCAGTTTCATACTCTGATCGCTAAACGCCATGGTTGCAAAGCGAGTTTGAGTTGAAGTTACGAGCCCTGCGTCATTGGTAGCTTTGTAGAGCGTATCGGGTATTGGATTAGCTGTCGCAAAAACAGTGTCAGCCGTCAATGCCTCCTTTCCCTGTTTAACGACAACCTGCTCCATTCGTTCTGCGAGGGCCGTTAGCGCAAAAATACAGGCGATGATCAAAGTCAAAGCAATAGAAACTGGCCAGAGCTGACCATGTCTAATTTCACTTAGACTCCAAAAAAAGAGTCGTCGATTTAGGGTTGGAGAATTGGTCGTTCCCATCACGATTCCTCCAGATGTCCCGACTGAATATGAACACGGCGATCACACAGTTCCGCGAGCTTCATATCATGGGTGACCAACACTAAAGTCGTCCCGTGCTGTTTATTTAGTTCGAAAAGCAGTTCTACCACTTTGGCTGCTGTTTGCTGATCTAAATTACCGGTTGGTTCGTCGGCGAACAGTACTTTAGGCTGAACCATAAATGCACGGGCAAGAGCCACGCGCTGCTGCTCACCACCAGACAATTGTGATGGCGAATGATGAATTCGATGTTCTAAACCAACCGATGCTAACAAGGCTTTAGCACGCTCAACATCTTCGTTTTCACCTTTCAATAAGCAAGGTAAGGTCACGTTTTCTAATGCACTGAGGCTTGGGATCAACAAAAAGCTCTGAAATACAAAACCAACGGATTCGCTTCGAATAGCTGCGCGCTCTTCATCACTCAATGTATTCAGCGTTTTACCCAGTAAATGCACTTCACCCGAACTTGGGGTATCGAGACCCGCTAACAAGGTCATTAACGTCGATTTACCCGCTCCGGAAGTACCCACAATGGCAATACTCTCGCCTTCCTTGATGTCAAGATTTACATTTTCCAGGATTGTTAATTGTTCCTGATTAGTAGAGACTACTTTGGATAGAGATTCAGCTTTAATTACGGATGCATGCATGTTTCGATTACTTTCCTTTGTATTTGTTCTTTTCTTCTTTAACCCAGCAAGTGCGACCAAGCTCTTGATTTTAGGTGATAGCCTAAGTGCAGGCTATCAGATGCCAATTGAAAAAGCATGGCCTACATTATTACCTGATGTAATGTCCAAGAAAGGTAAAAACCTGACTGTCATTAACGGTAGTATTTCGGGTGACACAACAGGTAACGGCTTAGCACGTTTACCTGAATTGTTAAAAAAGCATCAACCTGATTCGGTACTGATTGAGTTAGGTGCAAACGATGGTTTACGAGGTTTCCCACCCAACCTGATTCAGAGCAACCTGACTCAACTGATCAGTATGGTACGTGACGCTGGCTCAGAGCCATTATTGATGCAGATACACGTGCTACCTAACTACGGGAAACGCTACACTCAGGCGTTTTCTGCACTTTACCCAGAAACAGCAAAGCAGCTTAACGTCCCGTTACTGCCATTTTTCCTCGAAGGTGTCATTACCAAACCTGAGTGGATGATGGACGATGGCCTCCATCCAAAAGCAAGCGCTCAACCTTGGATAGCAGAATTCGTTGCCAGTGAGCTAATTAATCACCTCTAATTGGTCTAGCTCAATAAACTTTACCTAGCTTTACGTTAATGTTGCGAAACTCCGTATTGAAAAGGATGTTTCCATGATCATTGAACCAATCATCGACGGCGTGATTGCTCGCTCTGCCCACCCATTAGGATGCGAGCAATCTGTTCTCCAACAAATTGAATACGCAAGCCAGGCCAAGCCGATCAAAAACGGCCCTAAACGCGTACTCATAATCGGTGGTTCGTCGGGCCTCGGCCTCGCGTCACGTATTGCGTTGACGTTCGGAGGCGCAGAGGCAGATACCATTTCGGTTTCATTTGAACGCGAGCCATCTGAGAAGTCGGTGGGTTCTGCAGGCTATTTCAATAACGCCTTTTTCAAAAAGCACGCACAAAAAGAAGGTCGTTTAGCGATCAATATTCAAGGTGACGCTTTTTCACCACAAACAAAATCGGAAGTTGTAGAAGCCATTGAAACCTATTTTGAAGGCGAAGTGGATTTAGTTATTTATAGTGTTGCAAGCGGCATGAGGCTTAAACCCGATTGCCAAGATGTCTGGCGCTCGACAATTAAACCTATCGGTCAAAGCGTTTCAGGTGCGTCCATTTCCCTCGAACACGACCAATGGATTGAAGCAACACTTACATCTGCTACAGAAGAAGAAGCAGAGTCCACACGAAAAGTGATGGGAGGCGAAGACTGGGAGATGTGGATAGACACTCTCATTAACTCCGAATCGATCGCTCAAGGATGCAAAACCATTGCCTTCTCATATATAGGCCCAAAAGCAACCCACCCTATCTATCTTGATGGCACACTTGGACGAGCCAAAATAGACTTGCATCAGACGAGCCATTCTTTAAACCTCAAAATGGCAAACTTCAGTGGGGGTGCTTATGCGACAGTGTGTAAAGCGCTAGTCACCAAAGCGAGCGTCTTTATTCCGGGATTAACACCCTACATTCTCGCTTTATATCAAGTAATGAAACGAAAAGGCACCCATGAAGGCTGCGTCGAGCAAATGCACCGTTTGTTCAGTGACAAGCTCTACACTCATAATTCAGTACCTCTAGATAGTGAGCGTTTGATCCGAATGGATGACTGGGAGCTTAATCCTGATACCCAGCAACAAGTTATCGACATTCTTGAGCTTATGAATGCTGAAAACTTTAAAGAGTTAGGTGACTATTCAGGCTTTAAATCAGAGTTCTTAAAACTTAACGGATTCGGATTCAGCGAAATTGATTATACCAAACCCGTTGATTTGAGTGAGTTTTAACAACTAGCCGTATACTCTTAAAGAGAGTCTTAATTTTGAAACACTAGTACAACAAGCGCCCTGCCTTACTGACAGGGCGCTTTTTTAAACGTAGCATCTGCCTTTCTTAATAATAAGAACGAAGGTTGTCTCCCAAGCATGCCCCTTCTCCTGCTTCCGACTAAATAGCGACTATTATTAACATAAGGGCTAGGATTGCCCGGTTAGAAGGCGAAGCTGCCAGGGATAAAAAATGTATGTCAAAAATAAATACTTCGAATTTGGTCATTCCAGACGAAATGACCAGTGGTTGGCAAAATATTGTCGACCTGCTTGCTGAGATTGTGTCGGTGCCTGCTGCATTAGTTATGCGTATTTACCCTAAACATATCGAAGTGTACTCATCAAACAACAACGGGCAACACCCATATCGCGTCGGTGACTCAGAAACCTTGGGACAAGGCTTGTATTGTGAAACCGTGGTTAATGAACAGAGCCAACTCATTGTTCCGAACGCCGAAATTGACCCTCAATGGCAAGATAATCCAGATATTAAATTTGGTATGCTGGCTTATTGTGGCGTGCCGATCAACTGGCCGAATGGAGATACGTTCGGCACAATCTGTGTGCTTGATAACAAGGAAAACCATTTTTCCGAAACTTATCAACAGCTGATTGAGAGCTTTCGAGACTCCATAGAATCACAGCTAAAAACTCTATATCAAAATGAAAAGCTCAAACACCTCAATTTAGAGCTCAAATCCAGAGTCCACACTCGCACTCAGGATCTTGTCGATCTCAACTATTCTTTGAACCAAGAAATAGACAAACGGCGTGCCGCTGAACAAAAGATCCGTTATCAGCAGAGGCACGATTTGGGCACTGGATTTTTAAATCGTTCCGCCCTTGAACACGAAGCGGAACACTTCATTAAAGATGTAGGTGTCAGTCCTTCACTACAAGCCGCGGCCATTCATATCGGCTTTACAAATGGTCGAAGGATTCAGTCGAAATATGGCTACAGCTCGTGGGAGACAGTTTTAGTCCAATATAGTAAAAGGCTGGGCAATTTAAGTCAGTATCAACTTCTGACCGCTCGTCCCACTTCCACCGACCTAGTGCTGCTACTTGAATCGTCTCAACTCGAAAGCGACTTAAACTCGATCAGCCACCAATTGGTTGAGGTGAGTCAATCTGAGTTTGATATTGACGGCGACAAACTTCATCTCAATGCGTACATCGGTATCAGCACTACAAACGATACACTCTGCCCCAAAAGCTTACTTAAATACGCTTCTGAAGCGATGCAATCATGCAAAGACTCGGGGCATAAGTTTAGCTATTACTCGCAAGCCATCGCCGACATACAGAAACATATCAATCAGATGGAAAGCTATTTACTTCAAGCGGTTCGTAACGATGACTTGTTGCTCTATTTCCAACCTAAAGTGTCACCAACTACGCATAAATGGACAGGCGCTGAGGCACTCTTGCGTTGGCGCCACCCTATCCTCGGCGATATCTCTAATGAAACGCTCATTCATATGGCTGAACAGAATGGGCTCATTTTTGAAGTTGGTAGCTTTGTTTTACGTGCAGCCATTCAAAAAGCAGCCGAATGGGCCGAGTATGTTGACGATTTTAAAATCGCCGTCAACATATCGGCTATCCAGTTGAAAAACCCTCACTTTATCGAGCAGATTGAAGATTTGCTCAATGCGTATCAATTACCAGCTAAATTTCTGGAACTGGAAGTAACTGAAAGTGGTTTGATTGCTGATGAAGTCACGGCTCGTAATACTCTGATTGCATTAAACAACCTTGGAGTGACATTGTCACTTGATGACTTCGGAACTGGTTATTCTTCGTTCAATTATCTGAAAAAATTTCCCTTTGATGCTATCAAAGTGGACAAAAGCTTTGTCCAACAACTGGATGAAAGTGAAGAAGACAAAGAGATTGTGCGCTCAATCATTCACGTTGCTAAGAAACTAAATTTAATTGTAACTGTTGAAGGTATTGAAAGTGAAACACATGAAGACTTCATTATTAGTGAAGGCTGTGAATATGGTCAGGGCTACTTTTACGGTAAACCGATGCCATGCGATGAATTTGAAACCGGCCTGCTGAGACAAAACTACCCAGGGAATACAAACATTACCTATCAGTAGCTTAATCCTTTACTCTGTGGCGAGCGATTCTTATAATCCTCGCCTTTATTTTATCTCGCTTGTGAATGCCTTATGGATCAGTTAACCGCCACGCTCAAAAAAATCGAAAAACAAAACTATCGCGCTTATCAGCAGATAAAAGGTCAATATGACTTCGGCGATTACACCTTTTTCATCGACTATGTTCAGGCAGACCCTTATGCTTCAGCATCAAGAGTGAGAGCGGTTAGACCATGGTCACTAACCGGTTTACAGTGGCTACGCGAAACATCCGAAGCCTATCAAGTGGCTGCACGTGATTTCATTGCACGTAGTTTTGCTGAATTCGCCAAGCAAGAAAACAGCGTTAGTATTGCTCTCACTGGTCAGACGGTCATGGATAGCACGTCTGTCTTGTTCACAGACGAAGGTATCGAACTTCGATTCCGCGTTAATCTTCCAGCTGAAGGCCGCTCGGTATTAGGTAAAAAGACAAACAACATCCTGACCTTCCACTTACCTAAGTTTATCCGTCGTGCCACATTAGAGCGTGAACTGGATAAAGAAGCACTAGTGCACCACTGTCAAATCGTTGAAGACCAAGAATTCATTCGCAGTAAGTTAGATGAGTATAACTTGCTTGCGTTCGTTGGTAATGGTTCTGTTCTACCTCGAGTGGCTGGTAACTGTGATTTACCCATGAAAGACGCGGTCGCACTGACTGCACCAGAGTCTTTGCAGGTGACTATCGCAACACCAAACCAAGGCGAAATCACTGGTTTAGGCATCCGTAAAGGCATCACTTTGATTGTGGGTGGTGGATTCCACGGTAAGTCTACTCTTCTGAATGCCATAGAACGTTCCATTTACAACCATATTCCAGGTGATGGCCGCGAGCGCATTGTAACGAATCTAAATGCGATGAAGATTCGGGCAGAAGACGGCCGATGTGTACATAGCCTCAACCTTTCTAACTATATCAATCATCTTCCAATGCAACGTGATACCGAAGATTTCACAACGCAAGATGCATCAGGCTCCACCTCTCAGGCGGCTTGGCTACAGGAATCAATTGAGGCAGGCGTTCAAGGTATTCTGATTGACGAAGACACGTCCGCAACAAACTTCATGATCCGAGATGAGCGCATGCAAGCATTGGTTAGTAAGGGCGACGAGCCGATCACGCCTTTAGTTGACCGCATTGGCCAGCTGCGTAACGAACTTGAAGTATCAACGGTTATTGTCATGGGTGGTTCCGGCGACTATCTAGACGTGGCTGATACTGTGATTCAAATGCACGATTATCAAGCCGTCGATGTAACGGAAAAAGCACGACAAATTGTAAAACAACACCCAACAGAACGAAACAACGAGTGTGAAAGCGAGCTCAGCACATTCCGACCAAGATCTTTGAATCGAGCTGCTCTACAAAAAATTCTCGCCGACGGAAAATTCCGCGTTTCAGCGAAGGGCGTCGACTCTTTACGATTTGGTAAAGAATTTACCGACCTGTCTGCGCTGGAACAGCTGGAATCTAGCTCTGAAATTAACGCCATCGGTTGGCTGTGGTTTCAGCTAGCACAATTGCCAGGCTGGTCGAACAACCCAGCGAAGGAAATACAGCAAATGCTTGATGGTGATTGGTCTAAGAACATGCCAAATCAGGGTGACTTGGCCAAACCACGCACCATAGATGCGATGGCAGCATTGAACCGAATGAGAAAATCGCAGTTCAAATCAGCAAATTAACCAAAAAGCGCCTTATTCAATAAGGCGCTTTTTTCAATGTCTTAATACATGCCAAGCTTCACACAGTACGCGGAAGCGATCACTATTTCCGTTTTCTCTATCAGGGTGCCATTTCAGCGCCAGTTTACGCCAAGTCTTGCGGATTTCAGTTGGGCTTGCGTCGTGTGGAAGTTTAAACAGCGACAACGCTTTCGCTCGATCCATGTCACCGCCGTTAGTACTGCCAACAAATTCACGATAACGAGTCCAGAACTCATTCAGCAGCCTCTTAACTTCCCCCTCTTCTGCTTCGTAATTGTGCCAATCGAGATAATAATCACGCAAAGGATCTTCATGATCAACTTCATGTCCAAATACTCTAGATTGAGGCATCAGCACGATATCCATCGCTTGCACCTGTAGCCAGTTGTCTGGGTACAAGGTTTCTTGCAATTGGTACAATGCGTTCATAATAAGAAAATTACGCTTGAAGAGGTCTTTCTCGGGCGAACCGTCTAGCACTGGCAGTAGCTCTAGCTCGCTGAGATGGGAAGATAGTGTATGAACTTTCCATCCTGAAGGCTGTTTTCTGAGAACTTCCATAATAGGCCACAGCAAAGGATTCTCCATATACTGCTGGAACTGGGCCGCGACTTCCTGATGTTCGTTCATATCCACTCTACGACGGGTTTATTTTTAATGAAAATGCAAAATGGCCCATTTGTCGAGAGATTATCTCAGAATTGACGATCATCACCCAAAAAAAGAGCCAGCATTTGCTGGCTCTTTCTTGGAAATTCGTGGTTAGATAACACCTAGCTCACGTAGTCGCTCCATCAGGTAGCTGCCTGCTGTATGGCGCTCTGAAAGAACAACTTCTGGTTTCGGGTGCAGGAACAGTGGCAATGAAATGCGTGATGTTTCCTGACGTTCACCTGTAGGGTTGATAACACGGTGTGTTGTTGATGGGAAATAGCCACCAGATGCTTCTTGAAGCATGTCACCGATGTTGATGATCAAGTTACCAAAGTCACAAGGTACATCAATCCAGTTACCATCTTTACCTTTAACCTGAAGGCCTGGTTCGTTCGCTGCTGGAAGAACCGTTAGAAGGTTAATATCTTCATGAGCAGCTGCACGGATTGCACCTGGCTCCTCATCACCTGTCATTGGTGGGTAATGAAGAATACGAAGTAGCGTTTTGTCACTACCATTGATCATTTCAGATAGAGCAACAGAGAATTTCTCCTGCACATCTTTTGGTGCATAAGCTTCAACCCAGCCTAATAGTTCTTGAGCGAAATTGTTGGCACGATCATAGTAATCCATGATCTGTTCTTTAAGCTCTTCTGGCATTTGACCCCAAGGATATACATGGAAATATTCTTTAATATCCTTAACTGTATGTCCTTTTGCAACTTCAGAAACTGAAGGTGGGAAGTAACCGTCTTGAGTTTCAACATTATAAGTGAACTCGTTCTTGCGCTCAGTCATAAAGAACTGATACCAGTTCTCATAGATAGACTCTACAAGCTCTTTAGGAATAGGGTGGTTTTTCAATACACCGAATCCAGTCTCACGTAGTGAGGTAACAAATTGCTGAGCAGCATCTTCAGCTAGATAATCGACAGTTTCCAGTTTCATGGCTTTACTTTGAGTAGTTATTTAATAGTTGGAGCGGCAATTTTAAGTATGACATATAGGTAAATCAAACTTTGATGAAATGAAACAGACAGTTTGAGCGTTAAATGTGCGATGTTTACGCGTTTCAACATAAATAGTTAATTATTAGTTGACGAAAACGTTCAAATGAACAATTGAACACCGTTTTATTAAATGGCATGATATATAGAAATGTATTCAGGGAACCTTTCAATGAACTCAAACAACAGGTCTTCATTTTCGCTTTTAAGTGGTTTAACGGCTTCTTACGCTCTGGTCTTTTTGTTTTCCGCTTTCGAGCCTTCTTCACGCGCAGTATGGATAGCTGAAATCATTCCAGCGATTGGTATTCTGGTACTTATATGGCTTGTATCGCGTCAGTTTCAGTTTTCTAATACCGCATACTGCCTGATGTTTATCTGGCTTACATTGCACACCATCGGTGCCAAATACACATTTGCCGAAGTACCATTTGACTGGTTTAACAACTTAATCGGTTCAGAAAGAAACAACTTTGATCGTGTAGCGCACTTCTCTATCGGTTTGTACGCCTACCCTATAGCCGAATACTTGATCAAAAAACGGTTAATGAGCACAAAGCTAGCAATCGCTTTTGCTCTATTTGCGATCATGTCTCTGGCTGCAGGCTATGAAATTGTTGAGTGGTGGTACGCTGCCCTCGCGGGAGGAGACGAAGGCATCGCGTTTTTAGGGTCTCAAGGTGATATTTGGGATGCACAAAAAGACATGCTTATGGATACGCTGGGGGCACTTACTGCTCTGAGCTTGCTAGTGTCTCAGCAGCGGGTGTTTTCTTCAATCCAAGCAAGGTAAGGATTAAACCCTTCAGTAAACGGAACTTGAACAACTTGAGGTACTTCATAGTCATGATTGGAAACGATCACTTGTTCAAGTTCCGCATAGCAGGCTTTTTTGGTTTTGATGATCAACAGGGTTTCGTTGTCACAGCACACTTCACCTTCCCAGATATAATGGCTATTGACTGGCATGGTCTGAATGCAGGCCGCCAGTTCTTTCTTCAATACTGAGTTGATGATTTTCTGTGTGATTTCATCATTATTTGTTGTTGTTAGCGTAACGCAGAACTGGCCACTCATACTTAATCCAACTCCCTATTTCTTAACTATTACCGGATAATCTTGTTCAGTCAGCTCTTTGACAAAACTCGAGCCTGAACCTGTATAAGTTATCCAAACTTTTTTCTTCGCTCGCGTCAGAGCAACATAAAACAGTCGGCGTTCTTCAGCATAAGGGAACGTATCTTCAGACTGAGTCAAGGCTCCATCAATATGAAGCGCTTTAACCCGTGCAGGAAACTGCCCTTCATCCACAGACAGAACAATAACAAAATCCGTTTCTTTGCCTTTACTCGCATGACAGGTCATAAATTCAATCGACAACAAAGCGAACTGTTTCTGCCATTCAGAAAGAAGCTCCGGCTTGTGATAATGATTTCTCCCGAGAAGCAATACAGTTTGCGTACTTTTAGCTTTTCGGTTGAGTTCGTCCAATATTTTCTCAACAGTGTTACTCGGTGCCAGCGTTACAGCTTTCGCCTTCTGCTCTTTGTGGCTCTGCAACACTTTTTCGAGCTGTGCTGGGTTCTGCTGAACAAATTGGTTTGCCACTTCCCCAATCTGATTGTTGAAGCGGTAGGTCGTATCAAGATGATGGATCGTAGAATGTGGGAAGCGTTCGGCAAATCCAGTCGTCAAATCAACATCCGCGCCTGCAAATTCATAAATAGACTGCCAGTCGTCCCCCACTGCAAATAGTACACAGTTGCGCTCATCCTTCAGTTGACATAACGCTTCTACCAACGCCAACCGCTGAGGTGAGATGTCCTGATACTCATCTATCATGATGTACTTCCAAGGTGCCTTGAACTTACCTTTCATCACGTGCTGTGTCGCTTTAGTGATCATAATATTGAAATCAATATGGCCTTCCGACTTAAGCATATCCAGCCACGCTTGATAACAAGGCCACACCAACGCAAGCTCACTATTCAGGCGAGTATAATCGTTGTGATCCACCAGCCTTTGTTGAATTTCTTTTTTCGTACAGCCCATCGCCGATAGCTGATTCAATTGTTTATTTAGCCAAGCGATCAGCTTAGGGTTTTCAACGTGACTACCAAGCTCATCATCACCCGCTAAATAGGCTATTGGCCATTTTTGTAGATGTTTTTGCCAACGTTTGAAAGCGGTAGGTGTCATCCAATGCTTTTTAAGCCAATCTACGCACCATGCATTTTTTAGGTTGTCATCCAAGGCAATGGGAGAAATAGTGACTGGATCTTTTTCAACCTGATTTAAAATCTTAAGACCAAGTTGGTGGAATGTGTTTACTGTCACTTGTTCAGCGCTAAGCCCGATTTTGTTTTCGAGACGTTGTTTCATCTCTTCTGCTGCATCGCGGCCAAAAGCTAACATAAGAATGTCTTCAGCTTGCGCCAAGTGACTTTGCAACAAATAGGCGACACGTGCTGTTAAAACACTGGTTTTACCTGATCCTGCCCCTGCCAGTACCAAGTTGTTGTCATCGTTAAGCAAGACAGCTTGTTGTTGAGACAAATTCAATGGCGAAGACTCGATTTGTGAAAAGAGTACTTTCCAGTTTTCTAACTCAGTGACCATCCAACGTTGGTTTCGTGTAGCCATCACCTCATCGGTGTCATCAATCCAAGGTAAAATCTCAGACATACGATCCGGCATTCGCAAAAGCGCATCTTCAAGCGTCATTTCCATGGTTAAAAAGTCGCGATTCATCTTTTCAAGCCATGCATTGACCGTAGAATGGGTTAAAAACGCAGGCTGGCGTTCAAAACCACGCACTTCCATTTCCCATTCAGGTAAAAACTTATTGAGTTGAACACACTGATGGTGGTGCCACTTCTGATAGGAAGCCACCGCTAATCGCGCAAAGTCTCGGCAACGCTCCCATGGTAATCCCTGAATTAACCAGGACTGCTGTTTTCCCTCTTCTGGGTGCGCAAAGAATTGCAGCCCTCCCCAGAAAAGGCCACGCTTAAGTTTAACTTTGCCGTTCCAAACATTAAAAGGAATGCGTTCTTCGCTGCCCCGAGAGCTTAATACGAGAAAATCAGACTCTAGAGAAACCTGATGATATTCATTTTGAATAAGATATTGTGCAGTCTTGTTGGCGATTAGCTGCATTCTTGTTTTGTCCTTGAATTCAATTGCCGACATCATAACTCAACCGGATTGAAGAATGAAAAGATCCTGTCAATATCTACTGCTAAGCTCACGGTGTAGAAAAGGTAATCAAACAGACTTGTTTCTTTATCCGTATCAGAAGTTTACCATTGACTATTAGGTACAATAGTCAGTATCAAGCAACTCTAAGAATCGATAACGTGCAATTTTTCAGTCAGCTCCGCCTTTTTTGGGTAAACAAGACCATTAACTACAGCCTGCTCATTCTGGTGACTCTGTTGGGCGTCGTCATTCCTAGCTGGTACTACCCTATTGATGCCTACATCATCCCGCTTATTTTAGGCGTGATCGCTGCAGCACTTGCTGAAAGCGATGACAATTTCACAGGCCGACTCAAATCTATTGTGTTGACGCTGGCTTGTTTCGCTATTGCATCGTTTTCTATCGAGTTGCTGTTTGAAACTCCCATTCTATTCGCAGCCGGATTATTTGCGTCTACTTTTGGTTTTATCATGCTTGGAGCAATAGGCCCTAGATACGCCAGTATCGCGTTTGGGTCGCTGCTAATCGCCATTTACACGATGTTAGGCGCTCATGAAAGCACCAACATATGGCTACAGCCAATAATGCTACTTTCAGGCGCGGCGTGGTATTTCTTTATGTCGATAGTTTGGTCAGCGTTATGGCCTATGCAGCCCGTTCAACAAAGCCTAGCGACCGTTTTTCTTAAATTAGCTAACTACCTCGAATCTAGAAGCCAGTTATTCCACCCTGTTACCAATCTAGAGCCTCAGCCTTTCCGGATTAAAGAAGCAACACTCAACGCAGCCACGGTTACAGCATTAAACCTGTGTAAAGCCACATTGCTCAGCCGTTCAAAACGAGGTCATGTGGATGGCGCAAGCGACCGATTTCTCAATATTTACTTCCTCGCACAAGATATTCACGAACGAGTCAGTTCCAGCCATTACCGTTATCAGGAGTTGGCTGAGCACTTTGGGCGTTCGGACGTTTTATTCAGGTTTAAACATTTACTGGAAACCCAAGCTCAAGCGTGTCGAAACATTGCTCAGGCCATTCGGTTAGGAAAAGAGTATCAACACAGCGAGGACTCCGTCGTTGCATTAGATGAGTTAATGAGCTCGCTTACTCATCTACAGGAACAAAATAATCCCCAGTGGAAATCCCTTCTTAACCAACTCAATTACCTGTTCAATAACCTTGCGACGGTAGAAAAGCAACTCAGCAACATCAGTAACCCCGATGCAAGTGCGTTGGAAGAGGATGTGCTTGATGATACAGAGGCTCATACACTTAAAGCGATGTGGCTACGTATTACATCCAATCTAAACAAAGATTCGATGTTGTTTCGTCACGCAATCCGCATGTCTATCGCTCTGACCGCTGGCTATGGAATCATTCAGGCTTTCGGTATCGAAAGAGGCTATTGGATCCTACTGACGACCTTGTTCGTCTGTCAGCCTAACTACAGTGCCACACGACAGAAGCTAGTCGCTAGAGTATTAGGCACCATTGCGGGCTTATTGATTGGTGTACCGTTATTAACGTTTTTCCCTTCTCAAGAGAGCCAACTGGTCTTTATTGTCGTATCCGGTGTTGCCTTCTTTGCTTTCCGATTGGCAAATTACGGTTACGCTACAGGCTTTATCACTGTGTTGGTCTTATTCTGCTTCCACCAACTTGGAGAAGGCTATGCCGTCGTTCTACCACGCTTGGCCGATACGATTATTGGCTGCGCTTTGGCAGTAGTTGCCGTCGCTCTAATTTTGCCAGATTGGCAGTCAAAACGGCTCCACACTGTGATGGCAGATACGATTCAAGCAAATCGAAGCTACCTTGCACAGATCATTGGTCAATACCGGATAGGTAAGAAAGACAGCCTTACCTATCGAATCGCGCGGCGAAGTGCCCATAACCATGACGCTAATCTGACTAACGCGATCAGTTCCATGCTCGCTGAGCCAGGTCGGTATCGTTCTGCGGTAGATGAGAGCTTTCGTTTCTTAACCTTAAGCCACGCGCTACTCAGTTACATCTCTGCGTTGGGTGCTCATAGAACGAGAATTAACGACGAGGACACGCATAAGCTCGTACTCGATGCGCATCGGGTTATCCACCACCATTTGGACATTTTGTTTAATCAGTTGAACGACCATTGTGATACCTGCGATACCAGTGACATCGATGATCCAGCAATGGAGGCAAGGTTGGCTGAATGGCGTGAAGAAGATGACAATTCCGTTAAAATGGTCTTACAGCAGTTGTACCTTATATACAGAATGCTACCTGAATTACACTCATTGGCAAGCAAGTTCGCAGTGCGCGTAAATCAATTAGATACTATCGATAAAAAGCACTAATTATAAGGGGCCGCGTTGCGGTCTCCTTCACCTTTCTCTAACACTACCTGACATTATCCGGACAAAACTTCACCTCTATTCCATAAACTGGAGTCAGATAATTCTTACGGGAGTAAGAAGATGAAAGGAAACATCTCTTGCTTTTCGAACCAGAAAACTGGATTGATTCGGAGGCAGCCTAATATGAACCCTAAACAGTTTGAACTGTTCAAAGAACAGATAAAAAATTTAAGCCCTCAGCAATTGCGTGCACTAAAGGGCGAGATAACAGAAACACTAGAAGGCTCACGACCTATTTTGGTAACGGATGAAGAGCAGAAGCTCATCTCTAGCCTGTTTTCTTAGCACAACTTGCTGAAAACGCAAACACACCTTAAGCTTAAGTTATACAGGGGGTGTCCATGTCAGTTTCCTCAGTTCAGCCAGGTTATCAACTGATCGAACAGTCATCAAAAATGGCTGACGAAGCTGCGCGTGAGATCAATCAAGTCCACAAACCCAACCCTATTCAAAAAGACGAATCCTATGAGTTCAATAAAGTTGAATTCAAACAACCAGAACCCTCCGATATCGAGCCCATGATCAAACTGACTCAAGCCGAGCAATACAGCCGCATTGGGACAAATATGCTACAACGTGATCAAGAAATGATTGGTACGTTACTCGACGTACACGTGTAGCTGGAAATTTGTACCAATAGGTAAACAAGATATTGTCTTCCCGTTCAGAGTCGTTAGAATCCACTGATAATTTTAATGTCTGTTTTCGCTATGCCCAAACTAAACTTGTCTCACCATGACAATAATCCAGTCTTCAATCAAGGGCCACAATCCGAACAACTTGAACAACTAATGAGCCCCCATTTTCAGAGGCCCGCTTTGCGGTTAACACCAAGCCCTTATATCTCTGAGAAAAATTTGGCTAAACGTTGGGATAAGCTCAGTCCGTTGACTGATCGTGACGCGCTGCTCGACCCAGTAACCGAGCAACAAGCTGAGCTCTACAATAAGAACATCGAACACTTTATCGGTACAGTGAAACTACCCGTTGGTCTTGCTGGCCCTCTACGAGTCAATGGCTTGCA
The DNA here is from genome assembly GCF_947311885.1 of Vibrio sp. St2. Classification (NCBI taxonomy): domain Bacteria; kingdom Pseudomonadati; phylum Pseudomonadota; class Gammaproteobacteria; order Vibrionales; family Vibrionaceae; genus Vibrio; species Vibrio sp. St2. The sequence goes on from NZ_CAMZNA010000002.1 coordinate 78,710, forward strand.
TGCCAATGGCGATTACTTTATCCCACTCGCGACAACCGAAGCTGCTTTGGTCGCCTCCTATAATCGAGGCTCACAATTAATTACTGCAGCGGGAGGCGCTAGCGCAATGCTTTTAAACGAAGGAGTCACCCGAACTCCTGTGTTTGAGTTTCAAAACCTTGCAGACGCTGGTCAGTTCGTAGCGTGGGTTGTCACCCAATATGACCATTTCAAGCAAGTGGCAGAATCGACCACCTCGCATGGTCAGTTGCACGACATTAACATCAATATTGAAGGTAACCATGTCTATCTAATTTTTGAGTTTCATACTGGTGACGCATCTGGCCAGAACATGGTGACAATCGCAACCAATGAAGTCTTCAATTACATATTGGATCACTCCCCTATCTCGCCTCAAGATGCCTTCCTTGATGGCAACCTCTCTGGTGACAAGAAGCCAAATGCGCACACCCTACGTCATGTTCGTGGTAAAAAAGTGACCGCAGAAATTCAACTAACCAGAGAGCTGGTCGAAAAGTACTTGCATACCACACCCGAGCAAATGGTTAAGTTCGGTCAGATGACCACAACAGGCGCCGCTTTGAGTGGTTCTATTGGTGTAAATGCTCATTATGCGAATGCACTTGCTGCACTATATATTGCCTGTGGTCAGGATGCTGCGTGTGTATCTGAGTCGGCAATCGGCATTACTCGCATGGAGTTGAACAAACAAGGTGGGTTATATGCGTGTGTCACTCTTCCAAACTTGATGGTTGGAACCGTGGGTGGAGGAACACATTTGCCTAGCCAAAAAGCCTGTCTGGAGCTGATGGGGCTGTTAGGTACAGGAAAAGCAAAAGCCCTTGCGGAAGTCGCTGCAGTGCTATGTCTCGCAGGTGAACTTTCAATTGTTGGCGCATTTTGCGCCGGACACTTTTCACGAGCTCATCAAAAGCTTGCAAGATAGCACCTAGCTAGCTCTTTCGTTAATTAAGGCCCTCGATAAATCGAGGGCCTTTTTTTGTTCCTTAATTTTCTTTCAATCAAAAAAACACTCGATTAACTTTCGAAATGCACTCATTAGAATGATCAAGATCATATTTAGTGAGGTAAAATCTAACATCTGTGATTATAATGTGGTTATATTGCTCAAAATAAATGCTCGTTCGAACATTAGGAATCAAAAAGATGACCGTTAGTTACTTAAAAGAACAAAAAGAACAAGAATTGCTGGACTTAATAGTTGTCGGAGGTGGCATTAATGGTGCCGGTATCGCAGTGGACGCAGCAGGTCGAGGCTTAAAAGTCGGCCTATATGAAGCACAAGATTTTGCTGGCGCGACCTCTTCTGCTAGTTCAAAATTGATTCATGGTGGACTTCGATATTTAGAACATTATGAATTCCGCTTGGTAGGTGAAGCTTTAGCAGAACGTGAAGTTTTACTCGCTAAAGCACCACACATCGCTTTTCCCATGCGTTTTAGGTTGCCTCACCGACCATTTCTTCGCCCTGCTTGGATGATCAGAGCAGGTTTGTTCCTATATGATCATTTGGGAAAACGAACCTCTCTGCCTAGCAGTAAGAAGATTAAGCTAGATAATGAGAATGTTACCTTACCTGAACTGAACGTTGGCTTTGAATACTCAGATTGTTGGGTCGATGATGCGCGATTGGTTGTCCTTAACGTCATCCAAGCTCAAGAACTAGGTGCCGAGGTCAGTAACTATTGTAAAGTCACTAAGGCCCAGCGTATTGAAGGCATCTGGCACGTAGAGCTATACGATCAACGTACATGTAAAACGTTTTTCAGGAAAGCGAAAGCGCTCGTAAACGCAACGGGTCCATGGGTAAAAGAATTCCTGACCGAGAACACTAAACTGCCTTCCCCTTACGGTATTCGATTGATCAAAGGCTCGCATATCATCGTTCCAAAAATTCATGATGAAGAGCAGGCTTACATCATGCAAAATGAAGATAACCGTATTGTGTTTGTCATTCCTTACCTCGGTAAGTTCTCGATGATCGGAACTACAGATGTCGAATACAAAGGCGACCCTCGTAAAGTCGCGATTAGTGAAGAAGAGAAACAATATCTGATCGATGTGACGAATCAGCACTTCCGCAAACAAATCACGATCGATGATGTTGTTGCTGATTTTAGTGGCGTGAGACCACTTTGTGATGATGAGTCAGATTCACCACAGGCGATTACTCGAGATTACACACTCTCACTGGATCATAAAGATGGAGAAGCACCTTTACTTTCCATCTTTGGCGGTAAATTAACAACTTACAGAAAGCTATCTGAATCTGCGATGCAGCATCTTTCTCCATACTTCAACTTGAAAGAGTCTTGGACAAAGAACGCCCCACTTCCTGGTGGCGAAGACTTCACATGGGAAAAGATGGAAGCTCAATTGGCGAAGCAAGTTCCGTTTATAGATAATGAAACACGCTTACGCTTGCTAAGAGCTTACGGCAGCCGAGTTGAACAGCTTCTAGAAGGTGTGAGCACAGAGCAAGATCTTGGTATCAAGTTCTCTGCAGGAATCTATCAAAAAGAAATCGACTATCTAGTAAAGCATGAGCTTGGCACCAACGCTGAAGATGTCTTAAAGCGCCGAAGCAAACTTCACCTATTATGCGACCAAGAATGCTATCAAGCTATTGAGAGCTACCTTGATGGAACTGAATACAGTATCCACGAACAATGCGCCTAACAAACTGGGGGCTAAGCCCCCATTTTTAGTTTCAGAAGTTACACTTGTTCATGAAGGGAGTATATTTAAAAAGATATCGTTCAAATAATAATAAGATGTTTTGACCATGCCCTCTGTGAATGACGCTGCAACTGAACTTGTTAAATTACTTATTCCCGGAATGCGACTCTCTGCAACCATTGAGTTTGGCCCTGCCGATCAATACCCGTTTAACACCCACTATATTGGCTGTAAAACTAATCAGTTTCTCATCATTGATTTACCTCAGAAAGCAAAAGAATCGCTTGTCATGAGAAAAATAAACAATGCAGGAATTGTGATAAGGGGAATAACGAATACCAAACTCGGTCATATCGTTGCCTTTAAGACCTCTGTCATTTCTCAAATCAGTTCACCCGGACATCTGATTTTCCTTCGTATGCCTCAGCACTTCGCTTCTAAACCTATACGCGAGCATGAAAGGTATGCTTTGGACATTCCTATTGAAGTCAAATCAAACACCATCAGTTATAAAGCTGCTATGGTCGATTTTTCAGTTTCTGGATGCGCATTTTTTATTTCAGGTGAGTGTGAATTAACGAAAAGCAGCAATATAGAGTTGGACACACCGCTAAATGAGCTAATCCCAGAACGCCTTAAATATACTATTGTCGGGATTCAGAAAGAAAAGAAAGGCCATCGCTTTGGCATAAAGTTCAGTGAGGAAATTGAAATGTCTGATGAATTGAAGCAAGAGTTGCTAGAGCAATCTGCGCTATCAACACTCTTCTAGCTTGGTAAGAAATTCTTCTTTGTAATGAATGAATGCCTGATTTAGAGCTAGTTCTTTAATTGGTTTGACAATTACATAGTCGGCGCCAACGCTCAAAAATGCGCGTTTGGTGTCCTGCATTCCGTCAGCAGTACAGGCAAAGATAGGAATATCAAGTTTCAAATCTTCGCGGATGATTTTAGTCGTTTCAATACCACCTAAATTTGGCAGTTGATTATCCATCAAGATTAGATCAACGTTATCCGATTTCTTCAGATGATCGATAGCATTATGCCCATCCTGAACCCAAGCCACCTCCATTCCATATTTTTCACAGAACGCCTTCGCAATAAATGCATTGGTATGATTGTCTTCGACAAGTAAAACATTCAATGTTCTATCAAATAGGTTTTCAGGCTCAATCAGGAATGTACTGGTTTCAACCTGCTCAACGGACTCAGTCAGTTCAATCGGTACAGATAAACTGAATTTAGTCCCACAGCCTATAGAACTTTCAATCTCAATCTGTCCATTTAGCATCTCGACTAAACTGTGGACTATCGCTAAACCAAGTCCACTTCCGCCATATTCGCGTGTTGTCGTCGCTTCGGCTTGCACGAAAGGTTCGAAGATATGAGAAATACGCTCACGTTCAATGCCGATCCCCGTATCTCTAACGCTGATGTTCAAGCGCGATTCTGGACTTTCACCATCACAAAATAGTGACACCGTTACCTCACCTTCGTGAGTAAACTTAATTGCGTTACTGACCAAGTTAAACAAGATTTGATTCAACCTGACCTGATCACTATGAGCGAAAGTGTTATTGCTGACATTAGTTTCCACAACAAATCCAATGCCTTTTTCATCACACAATGGCGTATAGATTTTTTCAACGGCGCTGATCAATTCGACCAAGCGAAAATCGGCAGATTGAATATGGAACTTACCCTGTTCGATCTTAGAAAAATCAAGAATGTCATTCAATACCGCAAGCAGGTGTTCACCGCTGTTACACAGTACGTCTAAATGCTCTATATCGTCTGTATTAGATATTTTCCCTTTAAGCAACTGGGAAACGCCTAAAATTCCGTTAAGTGGCGTCCGCAATTCATGGCTCATCTTAGCTAAGAAATCCGCCCTTACTCTTGCGGACTCTTCAGCTTCTTTTCTTGCCGCTTGGCTTTGAATCTCAGCATCGACAAAGCTAGTCACATCCTGACCTTGCGCCATGATATTGTTTATACCCTTATCGACAAAGATGGGGGAAAGGTTCCAGCGATAAGTTTTCTCTCTAATGGCAATATTAATACCCGTTAGCGTAGCTCCTTTCGCACACATGCGAATATGTGGCCCAAGCTTCTCAACCAAAAGCTGATAATCATTTTGCTCATCACCCATTTCTACACGAAAACTGCGCTCTGCGGCTGGGTTGCTTCTAATCAATTTTCCTTCCACATCCCAAAGAGTAATGGGAGAAAGGGAGAAATTGAACAAATCAGCAAATTGCTTTTCTTGCTCGCTTAATCGTTGGAATGACAGTTCAAATGATTGACCAATTTGATTAAATTCTTCAATCGGAGAGCCAGGAAACTTACTGGCATCTTTAATTTCGACCGTACTTTCGGTATAGCGCATTAAGTTAGCGAGCTCTTTCGATACTCGTTTTCCAAGCCACAAGCGGCTATAAATCGCAATGACAACCAAAAGTAACCCTGCTACTGCCACCCATATGTAGTGGCTTCGCATAAGGATCACGATAGATTGATTATCCTGAATGGTGTAAATCGATAGAAAGGTTGCCACATTGCTAATGGTCAGGTCTGTCTTCGATACCATGTATTTACTGGCGGTGAAATCCAACGCAGACTCTTCAAGCCATTCGATGTGCCGGAAATCTTTGTCTTTGGTGCTCGACGCGATCACTTCTGAGCCAACAGAAAGCAGGATTTGATCTGCGTTACTACCTCTCAATAGAGCATTGATCAACGCAAAGTTATTGTTCATCACAACGCCAATGTGGAGATAACCCAATACTTCGCCAGAAGCCATGTTAATGATAGGCACCCGACGAACCATCAGATAACGCGTACCTAACAAGGAAGGAGTTTGTGACAAGTGCCAACTGCCACCTGTGGTCATATCATCACTTAGATGAGAAAGCTGATCGGGTGAGATACCATAGAACTGGTAATTAGAATCATCCCAGACGACTTCTGTTTCCGCTGTGATAAAACGAAAATCAGGCGCCAACTCTGGGGCAGCTTGGTCAATACCATTAAAAAAGCGATCCAGTCCATTTACATCAGATTCAGCAAAAGCCTCAACCAAAGATTCATTGCGACTGTAACTATCTTGCTGGATTTCGAGGGCTTTAAGTCGGAAATTGAAAATTTGCTGCACTAAGCTTTGCGTTTGCAGCTTTGAGCGAGCCACCTCTTGGGAGACGACCTGGCGATTTACTTGATAGTTCTGGAACACCATCACCAACGATAAAACACCGATAGTGAGGAATATAGAACGGGTAAGTAATGTGGCGAGACGACTTTTGCTGCCTCGCCTCGTTAACAATGCCATTATTGATCCGAGTACCTAAACGCTCTCTGCTTTAATTTCTCAACTTTTGAAGGGCTGTCCGCTTTGGTCACTATTTCAAAGTCACCAGAGTAGACGTGCGGCACATCTTTACCTTCAAGATCCCACTTAATAGCTTCTGCCATAGCAATACCAGTGTCATCATTCATTCTCATGGCTGTAACATCTAGATCGCCTTTAGAAATAGCCTCCAACTCGGCGCTACCACCACCCCAACCATTAATAAGAATATCCTCTCTCTTCATCGATTTGAGCGCTTCTACAGCTCCTAAGGCAACATCTGTAGAGCACGCATATATGAAGGAGATACTTGGATCTTTCTCTACCGCTTTAACGGCAGCATTAAACCCAGATTCTCGAGTTGCTGTGGTGTAATACGATGAAGATAGCTTGTACGAATCATGATGACTCATCTCTTCAATGAACGTGTCACCACGAGCATCACTCACGTAACCTTCAGAAAAGTAAAGCACAGAGTAACGGCTTTCTTTGGGGATGGTGTCTTTGTAGTACTGCTCAAGAATTCGAGCGCCTTTGATGTGATCGAACCCCACATACATGAAGGGTTGCTGATCGTCCCAAGCTCTAACAGGGGTCGTAATATTTTGCAGAATGAGCTTGGTATCGGTTGAACTCAAAACATGTTCAATAAATTTGCGGTGACGAGTCGTGTCAAGCGTGAATATCAAGTAGTCAGCTTTATTTTGAACCGCTTCAAGCAACGAAAGACTTTGTTGTCTGACATCGAGATTCGGCCGAGTAAAAACTTGGTTTATCTTGTAGCTGATTCCTAACTTTTCTAAACGAGTTTCAAAAGCTTTGATATTTCGAACCCAATAATCCGAAATCTGCTGCCCAGGATAAACCACAGCAATAGAAACTGGCTTATCTTGCTTCGCCGAAATCGGAGTTGGGTAATTTCTTACTGTTTCAGACAACGCATCCGTTAACTGCTTCTGTACGGGATGGGAATCGAGATATTCGTCGTATTGCCAGTAACCATTGAGGACTTGTGTAGTGTGTGCCTGACTTGTCGCTGATACAGCGACCGCCAATGATAACAGCGTTGCTTTAAACATTGTTTGCCCTCTTGGATACCTAGCTAACTTTAGTTTTTAATTTATTAAAGGTTACTATTTGATTCCCAACCATGTCGATTATGTGGTTACAAATTAACCTATTAAAAACATCAACTTACATTAATAGGCCAATTATGCATAATTGAGTCTAGAACGTAAAAGACAAATTACCTGAGATGCCATATTGGTTATCACCAGCATAACTTCCCGCCAAGTCTAGGCTAACCAAATCACCTGGGCTAATACCAATGCCTGCTGTAATTGAGTTGTCTAATGTATCTTCCAAATCAATTTCATAACCAGCTCTGAGTTGTGCCCACCCCATAGCATTACCTTCAATACCAAAACGTAAGAATTGGGTATCATCATTTTGGTCAGTAAATCGCTCCTGCTTAGTCAAATCCCAGTCAACCGTCGCGACAAAATAATCCAGCGCATAAGCACCTGACACTGTCACCTGAGTATCAAGCTTATAAGTACTCACGCCGCTTATATCAAGCGTTTGAAGCTCTTGTGAAAACAAGTCTTTAATTGCGATTCCAGCACGGAATTGTTCATAAAACCATACGGCACCAAGGTCCAAGTTAAACGCGTTTTCCTTGGTTTCGCTTTGGTCATAATCACTCAAATCAAAATCTTCCACCGTCAGCGCTTGTTTGTAAGTTCGCATCGTCTGGAATTTTGGTGATATGCCGAATGAAACATCTTGTCCTGCAAGAGTCATACGTTTTGCAACAGCAACACCAAACTCGCTGTATCCGAATGCAATCATGTCTACACGAGAGTTTTCATAGCGTGTTTGGGTATTGGAAGAGCTGGAAATATCTGTTTTTGCGATCACATCCGCATAGCCTCGCAAAAATAAATTTGTTGAAAAAGCGTTCAGAGGTAACGCAACCGAAGCAACAACACCACCATTCACACCAAGTGGCTTGTCGTCTGCGAGTTGGTCTAAGTAACCATTGATAGTGGCTTCAATTCCTGGTGTAGAAGGGTTGCTTTCAAACTGCTTTATTGCATCCTGAAGATCATCAACGGTTTCAAGGGTTTTGTCTGTATCTCGAATTCGAGCTCCAATACCAGGAAGCAGTATCCCAAACGTGTCCGAATCTCGATACACAGCCACCAAAGCGGGGTTGTAGAAAGGCGCTAACACATAATCAGCGGTGGTGACTCCAGTGTTCCCCATCCCATTCCCACGACCATCTGGGACTACTGTTGCTGCGTTAGCGGTTAAAGAAATTAAACCTGTCGCCACTGCTATTGACGTTTTTCTTAATAGTTTCATATCCATATCAACCTTTTTGACGTCTCATAATCAAGGTTAATACAAATTTCAGAAAACGACGGGAATTTAATTGAGTAGATCGATATCGAAAAAATCACTCAGAGTTGAGCTTCCAGAAATCAACCGCTCCTTTTGAGATTTCGTGAGCTTCTTGATGCGGTACTCTATTTGGGAAGCCGCTGAACGATTTTGACCCGCTTTAGCTGACCATTCCAGTGTCAATGGCCCTTTACCCTTTAACGCTTTCGCGCCGGTACCTAGTTGATGTTGAGAGTAGCGTCGCTCAACATCTGTAGTGATACCACAATACAAAGCATTCAAACGCGTCCGGATAAGATAAACGTACCAATCCGAACACGTTGCAGTTTGTTTCGGCTGAGACATTAAGCGGTTAGTTGCTCGACAAGTTGACGGAGTTCTGCCATTTCCGACTTTAGCATCGCCACTTCTTGTTCAAGCGCCTCGACACGATCACTGTTAGCAGCTGGCTGAACTGAAGAAACACTTGTCGCTGCCATAGCTTCTACATCCACCTCACCACTAAACAAGTGCATATAACGTGACTCACGCTTACCGGCTTCACGCGGCAGTTTCACGACCAATGCACCTTCTTCACGTGCAGCCAGCCGTTCCAATATTGCTTCTACTTCTTTAACATCTGAAAATTCGGCCAATCGATTCGTACGCGTTCTCAATTCACCCGGCGTCTGAGCGCCGCGCAGAAGCATGCAGCAAACAATACCTTTCTCTTGCTTGGTCAGTTTCAAATCACCAAATTCAGTGTTGCAAAAACGATGTTGAAACTTGCTGGCACGACTATTAAATCCACTTTCATCGCTAACCAGCCTGCGCCCTATAAGGCTATCGACTGCTTCTTGAACATCCAATTCACTTAAGGCCATAACAGGCTCGCGGTTGCTTTTCTGATTACATGCGCTGGTCAAGCTGTTTAAAGTTAACGGGTAGTAATCAGGTGTAGTGACTTCTTTTTCAATCAGGCAGCCAATAACACGGGCTTCAACAGGATTTAGTTCTATGCTCATTTTTATTTCCTTATTTGAATCTTCCCAAATCAATGTTCAGAAAGGATGGGAACTTTTTTCATGTTTCCGTTTTCATCGATCATCACGATTTTACTACGGTTTAATTCGACTTCCGTCACTTCCTGACGAGTACGCTCTTTTCTGTAAGCTTCGATGATTTTGCTCGAACGCTGGGGCACTTCAGCAGGCTCAACTTTAGGGATAATAATGTCAGAAGTTCGCATAGTGGTGCGGTGTTAGTTGATATCAATAACGAAATCATATCCTGAACTATAGCCCTTGCTCAATCACCTAATAAGTAGATTGGTGATAAAATCGTCAACGCCTTGTAATGATTGATCTTAAGACTGTTATCGGCAGGAATGTTGTGTTTTAATCGAAGACAGTTAAAGGTAAGTAAATATAGGAAAGAAACCTATGAGTGGTGTATTTGAAATTGTAGCTCAGGCCCGTCGTAAGAATAAGCTAAAACGTGAACTGCTTGATAATGAAAAAAAGGTTCGTGACAACCGTAAGCGCGTCGATCTTCTTGAGAACCTGATGGACTACATCAAGCCAGATATGACGCCTGATGAGATCGTCGGCATCATCAAAAACATGAAAGCTGATTATGAAGATCGCGTTGATGACCACATCATTAAGAGCGCAGAAATCTCGAAAGAACGTCGTGATATTAGTCGTCGCATCCGTGAGCTAACGGAAGAAGACAAACAAGTGCTTCAGGGTAAAAAGAAGTAGTTGATATCACTAGTAGCACACCAAGCCCACATTACTAAATGTGGGCTTTTTTAGTAATGACAGTTAGAGCAGCCAACATTTTTAGTTATTACAAATTAGTAAACTACATTAAACGTTTGCGTAATCGCTAACCTTCTACAAACCCAAAACTGGGGCTTTCATCACACATTTAGCCCTGTTATATTTTCTACAGATAATTATTCAGACCATTCGAGGCATGGAGCTTCCTCAGTTATCTCAAGGCGAGAAGAATTGGTACCGACACTGTTCGGCAAACTTTTAGAGGGTCAAATTATGGATATGAATATGGTTGAAATTCTAGGCTACGCTGCATCTATCATGGTAGCAATTTCTCTAACCATGAAAGACATTGTTAAGCTGCGCGTGCTGAACTTCATTGGTTGTGCGCTTTTTACTGCTTACGGTCTTATGATTGATGCTTGGCCAGTCGTTGTGACTAATGGCTTTATTGCATGCGTTAATGTTTACTTCCTTGCGAAGATGCAAAGCGAAAAAAAGAGCACTGAAGCAGAAAGTGCTGCATAGCAAATAATTAGCTGAATGAATCAAAACGCCCCGGCCATGTCCGGGGCGTTTTTGTATCACTCTTCGTCGTGCATGTCTGCCCAAGCCTGAGCACACTTCACGGCACGCTTCCAGCCTTTGTAGCGTCGGTTACGCTTTTCTTCATCGTGATGAGGAACAAATGTCTTGTCGATTTCCGCTTTATCCGCCACTTCATCTAAGCTATCCCAGAAACCAACTGCCAAGCCTGCAAGATAAGCAGCGCCCAACGCCGTAACTTCTGTGACCTTAGGACGAAGTACTTGTGTATCAAGAACATCCGACTGGAACTGCATCAAGAAGTTGTTCGCAACTGCACCGCCATCAACACGAAGTGCTTCAAGCTTAATTCCAGAGTCTGCTTGCATTGCATCAAGGACGTCGCGTGTTTGGTAAGCAATACCTTCTAGTGTCGCACGGATAATGTGGTTGGAGTTTACGCCGCGTGTCAGTCCAACAATGGTACCACGTGCATATGCATCCCAGTACGGAGCACCAAGACCAGTAAAGGCAGGTACTACATAAACGCCATTAGATGTGTCTACTTTAGTCGCAAAATATTCAGAATCTTTTGCGTCTGCTAAAAGCTTCATTTCATCACGCAACCATTGAATCGATGCTCCACCCATAAAGACCGCACCTTCCAATGCATAAGCTGGTTCACCCGCAGGTCCACAAGCAAGCGTAGTTAGAAGCCCATTCTTTGAGGTCACTTTTTCCTGACCGGTATTCATTAGAAGGAAACAACCCGTACCGTAGGTATTTTTCGCCTGACCTGCGTTGACGCACATCTGACCGTACAGTGCTGCTTGTTGGTCACCTGCAATACCAGCGATTGGGATACGCGTGCCCCCTTTACCACCAATGTTCGTTTGACCGTACACTTCTGATGATTTCTTCACCTCAGGCATCATAGACAACGGAATGTCCATTTCCTTAAGCAGTTTCTCATCCCATTGAAGTGTATTGATATTGAACAGCATCGTACGTGACGCGTTAGTGTAGTCTGTTACGTGAACACGACCTTGAGTCATCTTCCATACCAGCCAAGTATCAACCGTACCAAACAGTAGCTTACCAGCCGCAGCATCTTCACGTGCACCTTCAACGTTGTCCAAAATCCATTTGATTTTGGTACCGGAGAAGTAAGGGTCCAAGACTAGGCCCGTATTTTCTTGAATATACTCTTCTAAATTGCGCTGTTTGAGATCCTCACAGATTGCAGCAGTACGACGACATTGCCAAACAATCGCGTTATAAATCGGTTTGCCTGTTTCTTTGTTCCAAACAATGGTTGTTTCACGTTGGTTTGTAATACCAATACCGGCTACTTCGTCGCTACGAATACCTGATTTACCCAATGCTTCCACCAACACTGAGCTTTGTGTTGCATAGATTTCCATTGGATCATGCTCTACCCAACCCGCTTCTGGGTAAATTTGAGTGAACTCACGCTGAGAAACGCTAACAATATTTGCGTCGTGGTCTAGTACAACCGCTCTTGAACTTGTGGTGCCCTGATCTAGCGCGACTATGTATTTTTGCTCAGTCATGATCATTTCCTTTTCGTTTCTATATTTCTATTAGTAATTTTAGTATTAAACATGCGCTTCTTGATTCTCTTCAGTGTCTTCACACTGATTTGGAATCGTGCAACCTGTACCTGTATTCGGTAGGTATTGAGCGATAAATTTCGGGTAAGCCCAGGCGCCAAAACATGCGCCAGCAATCGGACCTAAAATAGGAACAATAAAGTATGGAATGTCTTTAGCACCTGAGAGCGCATAATCCCAACCTGCAAGGTATGCAAACAACTTAGGAGCAAAGTCACGTGCAGGGTTCATTGCGAAACCTGTTAGTGGACCAAGAGAACCACCAATCACAGCAATCAAAACACCGATAAGTAGAGGGTTCATTGCACCGCGTGCAGCACCGTTGTTTTCATCACCGAGTGCCAAAATAGCAAACATCAGAACTGCTGTGATAACAAACTCAACTGCTAGCGCTCCTGCAAATGACAACGACGCATGAGGGTATGTAGAAAAGATTCCTGCCGTGGCCAGTGCATCTTGGCTGCTGCGAGCAAAACCATGTGCAATTTCATAATCGACGAACAAATTGCTGTACAGACTGTATACGAGTGCAGCTGAACAAAAAGCGCCTAACATTTGAGCGATGATGTATGGAACAACCTTTGCTTTATCAAATCCATGAAAAGCAGCCAATGCAATCGTTACAGCCGGGTTAATGTGCGCTCCTGACACACCTGCCGTACAGTAGATAGCAATCGCAACCCCAAAGCCCCAGACAATACTGATTTCCCATTGCCCAAACTGAGCGCCCGCCAGTACTAAAGCGGCTACACAGCCAACGCCAAAGAATATCAACAGTCCAGTACCTATAAACTCAGCGATACATTCACCAAGTAAGGTTGGTTTTCTATTAGTCATAGTAAGAGTCCTTGTTTACATTAATATGTGCAATTTAGTTTTTTTATTGATTGCGCATTGTATTTTGCATACATGAGCGTGAGATTAAACTTTCACTCCCCATTAATGAGCGTTCGAGCACATTTTGTTATTTTTATGTTCTCTATTTTGTTAATTAAATCAATTTTTTGATCTTCACTTTCAGATTCACTATTAACACTATTCTCATATCATCCGAACGCTTACCCGCTAAGACTTATGCCCGCCAGGCCTTTAATAAAAACAGGTGTATTTACTCTAATCACGACCCCGACATATGTTGAGCTATTGTTACGTATACTTTTTGACAGTTTAAACAGTGTACGCCTGCCCGTATTTTGACTAATTGAAAACAAACCTGATTGTTTACTAGTAACACAATAACCATTAAATACTCGTTCGCTCATTTGTGAACAAGATACCGAAAACAAAATGAAATTAATGGCACATTATAATTATGGATATTTCACCAAAGGCCAACTTTACTATGGTTAAACGGTTCGAAACTGATGTAGTCATTATCGGTGGGGGCGCAACAGGTACAGGAATCATGCGAGACTGTGCATTACGGGGAATCAACTGCGTTCTGCTAGAACAAGATGACATTGCGTCAGGAACAACAGGACGTAATCATGGCTTACTTCACTCAGGCGCCCGTTACGCCGTCACAGACAAAGAGTCAGCAAAAGAGTGTATTCAAGAAAACCGCATACTAAAGTCAATCGCGAGTCATTGTGTAGAAGAGACAACAGGACTCTTTATTACTTTGCCTGAAGACGATATTAAATTTCAGGACACCTTTATAAGCGCATGCAGTGAAGCAGGGATCGAAACAAAGCGGTTAACAACAAAACAAACACTTGCTCTTGAGCCCAACACCAACCCTAACCTATTAGGCGCGGTCCAAGTCCCCGATGGCACGTTAGATCCATTTCGTTTATGCGCGTCTAATGTTTTAGATGCCAGTGAGCACGGAGCGCGTCTATTCAATAAAACCAGAGTCACCTCCTTAATACGTCATGAAGACACCGTCCTCGGCGTGAACTGCTACAACACTCTGCGGAACGAACCCTTTCAGATATTTGCCAAGCAAGTCATCAATGCCGCTGGTATATGGGGACAAAACATTTGCGAGTATGCCGATCTCAGCATCAAGATGTTCCCGGCAAAAGGCTCGTTACTCATACTCGATTATCGAATCAACAATCTCGTAATCAATCGCTGCCGAAAACCTTCAGACGCTGATATATTGGTTCCCGGTGACACAATTTCTCTCATTGGTACTACATCAGAGCATATCGATTACGATCAAATCGATGACCTGCATGTTACCGAGCGAGAAGTCGACGTGTTGCTGAGAGAAGGTGCGAAGCTCGCTCCTATTATGGCTAATACTCGAGTACTCCGCGCGTATGCAGGTGTACGACCATTAGTTTCAGTCGATGATGATGGCAGTGGACGCAACATCAGCCGAGGCATCGTATTACTGGATCACGAAAAGCGAGATGGCCTGAATGGCTTCACTACCATTACTGGCGGCAAACTCATGACCTACCGCTTAATGGCTGAATGGGCGACAGATCTGTTAGCCGAGAAGCTCTCAGTTAATGAGCCATGCACCACACACATCAAGCCTCTTCCCGGCTCAAACGAGCCAAAAAACAAGCCGAAGAAAACAGCCAGTATCGTAAAACCTGTCTACGAATCAGCGCATTACCGACATGGTGAACGTGTTACTGACTTTCTGGATGAAAGTGCAGAAAAACAAGCCGTTATTTGCGAATGTGAAATGGTCACAGCAGGAGAAATAGAATACGCGATTAAACAACTCAATGTGCACACTCTGGTCGATTTGCGTCGCCGCACACGTCTTGGAATGGGGCCTTGCCAGGGAGAACTTTGCAGTTATCGCGCTGCAAGTTTGTTTAACCAGTACGCCAACCATAGTGGTAGTCAATGCAGTCAGCTTCTCAATGAATTCTTAGAAGAAAGGTGGAAAGGTATTAAGCCTATCTTCTGGGGCGATGCGCTTAGAGAAGCCGAATTTAGCCATTGGATTTACGAAGGTTTGTTTGGTGCTGGTCAAATACTTCCTCACAACGAAACTAAGGAGGAACCCAGATGAAGTACGATGTTGCTATTATAGGAGGCGGAATAGCTGGTTACTGCTCAGCTTTAAAATGTTTGGAATCTGGGTTGAAAACGGTCTTGATTAATCAAGGCCACAGCTCCCTGCACTTCTCCTCGGGTTCAATTGATGTACTTGGACACCTACCAAATGGCTTGGAAGTGACAGACCCTTTTGAAAGTATTGATGCTCTCAAAAAGCTTTCACCTGAGCACCCTTATAGCAAGCTATCTGTTTCTGAGGTGAAACGTGCAATGTTATGGTTTCAGACTCTACTTAATCAGGCTGGGGTTTCGCTGTCATCAAGCAAAAATGGTCATAATCACCATCGAATAACACCTTTGGGGACACTCAAACCCACATGGTTGTCACAACCATTTGTGCATCAGCACATCCCCCATTCGTCATTCAAGAGGCTCGTTTTAGTCTCTATTGACGGGTTTCGTGATTTTCAACCTCAACTCGCTCTCGATAACTTGAACCAAATTGAAGAGTTCAACAAAGTCGAAAAGAAAATACTGTCGGTTCGTATTCCCGGCTTTGATTCTCTACGACAAAATCCGAATGAACTGCGTTCCATCGATATTGCTCGAATACTCAAACAGCCCAAAGCATTTTCGAGCCTTGTACATCAGTTAAGCGCAGGAGCGACGGTGGATGATCTTGTCATTCTCCCTGCTATCATGGGAAATGGCGACGGCCTTACGCTGATGGAAAGATTACAAAGCGAGACCCAACTTCGTTTCCATGAAGTGCCAACAATGCCACCTTCCTTGTTAGGAGTTAGGCTAGAAGAAGCATTACAAGGCATGTTCACCAAAATGGGTGGAGTGCAACTCAAAGGTGACAAAGTTATTTCCGCACACTGGCACGAGGATAAAAAGGCCATTCGCTCAATACAGACAGCCAACTTAGAAGAGTTTCCGCTCATCACCAAACACTACGTGCTCGCTTCAGGGAGTTACTTTAGCCATGGTCTGGTTGCTGAATCGAATCGGGTTGTCGAACCAATATTCGACTTAGATGTACATTATCATCAAGACAGACGCCAGTGGCGAGATAAAGATTTTTTCAGCCAATCTTCACACCCATTTATGCAATTTGGTGTGGTCACTGATGACCACTTTAACCCGACTCTAAATGGTCAAACGATTCGTAACTTACACTGCTGCGGCTCCGTATTGTCTCATTACGATCCTATACAACAAGGCTGTGGAGGCGGTGTTGCCATCGCAACCGCTTTCCATGTAGCAAGTAATATTGTCCATGCCATAACGTCAGAGGAGGCCTTAGTATGACCACCTATTTTGCTGATCACGCTCCTCAGGTTACCAGTTTTGATCATTGCATTAAGTGCACCGTTTGTACTGTTTACTGCCCAGTAGCCAAAGCAAACCCGCTCTACCCCGGCCCTAAGCAATCTGGGCCAGATGGAGAGCGACTGCGGATTAAAAACGCCGACTATTATGATGAAGCATTAAAGCTATGTACCAACTGCAAACGCTGCGAAACGGCTTGTCCTTCTGGCGTCAACATTGGTGACATTATTGCCGTGGCAAGAGGAAAATACGCGAAGAAAACTTTGAGCCCGAAACTCATTAGAGATTTTGTCCTCAGTCATACCGATCTTTTCGGGAATTTGGCTACCCCTGTTGCCCCCATAATCAATAGAGTAACGGACAACAAGCCTGTCAAAAAAATCATGCATAAAGCAGTGGGTATTCACGATCACAAATCGTTACCCAAATACTCACACGGAACATTTCGTCGCTGGTACAAAAAACAGGTGTCGGATCAAGCAGGCTATCCTCGTCAAATCAGCTACTTTCACGGCTGCTTTGTCAATTACAACCACCCTCAACTTGGAAAGGATCTGATCAAAGTTCTCAACGCACTAGGCATCGGCGTGCAACTATTGGAAAAGGAAAAGTGCTGTGGTGTCCCACTGATTGCGAACGGCTTTCATAGTAAAGCTCGTCGCAATGCAGAACTAAACATTAAAAATATAGAAGAGGCCGTTATTGAGCGGGATCATACAGTGCTTTCAACGTCTTCAACTTGCTCATTTACGCTCAAGCAGGAATACCCGCATGTTTTGGGCGTTGAAAATGATCATGTCAGCCATCGTATTGAATACATCACTAAGTTCCTTTTAAAGGAGTTTATGAATGGTAATACGTTGAATATGAAACCACTCAACAAACGGGTCGTATACCACACACCTTGCCACCTGGAACGAAGTGGTAATGTCATATTCACTTTGGAAGTGCTAAAACAAATACCTGGATTGGAATTGATCGTCCTTGATAGCGAATGCTGCGGACTGGCAGGAACTTACGGCTTTAAAGAAGAAAACTATGATGTTTCCATGAAAATTGGCCATCATCTATTTGAGTCGATCAAATCAGTCAAAGCAGACTTTGCTATTACTGATTGCGAAACCTGCAAATGGCAAATTGAAGAGAACACACAACTTGAGACTATCCATCCAGTCACATTACTGGCAATGGCCATAGCTCATTAGCTAGTCGCACTGAAGGTACGTCAATAATTGAGATGTGCGTTGAGGATAGATTGTAGATTGCCACTCTTTTTGATGACTTTCAGACCTTCATTGAAAGTCATCAAATTCTGTTCGCTTTCAGGATTTTGATTGGGCAGCAACAGGTGCAGTGTATTCACAAAAAGAGGCCTAGGGTGGTAAGCCAGACGCTCTCTTTCCAACTCTAGCCCTTCACTTTTAAGTACATAGTTGACGTGCGTAATGTAAAGTGGTGACACATCAATAGTTCCTGCGAGCAGTTTCTTGATGTTTTCAGCTTCATCATGCACTCGTTCAACGATCAATGTTCCACTTTGCTCCGCTTTTTCAAACGGTTCACCGTAGTAGCCACCAATCAAAGCGCTCACCTTCAAACCTTCTAGATCTTCCACACGATCCCAGTCGAATGTCTTGTCTACTTTGTAGAAGAAATGCGCGTTTATCTTATACACAACATCACTTATCAGAAATGACTCTTGGTA
The DNA here is from genome assembly GCF_947311885.1 of Vibrio sp. St2. Classification (NCBI taxonomy): domain Bacteria; kingdom Pseudomonadati; phylum Pseudomonadota; class Gammaproteobacteria; order Vibrionales; family Vibrionaceae; genus Vibrio; species Vibrio sp. St2. Next base: position 97,088 of record NZ_CAMZNA010000002.1, read on the forward strand.
CTCCTCATTCAGCTCCCATAGCGCTGTTGCATCAGCCTTCCCCTGCGCTGCGAAATCAAATGCCTCTTTCCAAGTTGGCAAGTGGACATACTTTACTTCTACATTTTGAGTTTTAAATGCAGCAGTAACAATTTGGGCGTTAATACCATAACCAGGCAATTGTTTAGAGTGGTATGGAGGATACTCACCACCAACGGCAATGGTAAGAGTCATCGCAGATACTGACATTGGAGAGACGATAAGAAGTAAGTGGGCAAAAAATACGCCAAGGGGCTTTGATAAAAACTCAGACTGATGGAGCATAAACTCTCCGCTTCACTAAATGGCTAAATACAACCCGATGAAACGACATCAGGTTGTATTTGAAGAGTCTAGCTTTGGCTTTTGAGTTACGCTAATTTTTGGTCAGTTATTAGAAACGATAAACAGGACTTCTACCCGTCTGTTACAGGCTTTACCTGCGCTTGTCATGTTAGAACACGCTGGAACATATTCACCGTAGCCGCGTGTGTAGATAGAGTTCATCGCCACATTATTGCTAACCAGTTGCTTTTTCACAGCTTTGGCGCGTTTCATTGAAAGTGAATCGTTAAAGGTCGGCGCTCCAGTACTGTCTGCGTGCCCATCAATCACAATATCAATGCCTGGCTGCGTTGCTAAGTATCGGCCCATCATGTCCAGCCAATACATGGAGTCCGGTTTCACCATTGACGAACCCGTATTGAATTTGATCGTATCAGTTAACTTAACCATGATGTGATTACCCGGTAGTACCTCGTAGTCCACACCATTTTTTAATAGGAAACTTTGCAAATCACTGTAGCTCGTGGTGCGCATCTGCCCCATTGGTCCTTTCACACCAGACGAAGCCAGTTGAGGCGCGTCACCCCAATTCGGGTATCGTACTTCGAAATCTGTTTTGGGCGCAGTCTCTAGCATGTCATCCGTTAGATAACTCATTTCTTTAGCTAGATTGCCACAACCAGTGAGGAGCAAGAGCAAAGGTAAGGCAAGATATTTCATTGATCCACCATTCGTTTCCGTTTCGATACATCATTTATATCGGCAACTTTGGGAATACTTTAATTATAATTTAACCCTTTGCTTATCGCCTGTTGACGACTTAACGTTCTGAAATGATTTAATAAGCATTTCGCGCGGTTTGCTATTTAGTTACTGGCCGTGAAAGAGTAAAATCCGCCTACCGTGATCTCGCTGAAAACACAGCGTGAACAGCGATAATAAAGAGAACACACTATGAAAAAGATAATGACCTTACTGACCATCGCATTTGCCGCTCTCTTGGCTGGTTGTGCAGATAGCGATGTCCCACAGGAAGGTAAGCACTTCCAAAAACTTCCTGTCAACTTATCGACCTTTCGCTTACCTCAAGTGACTGAAGTTTTCTCACTCAATTGTGGCCACTGTAAAAAGATGGAATCAGTTTTGCCTCAATTGGAAGAGCTCACCAAGCAAAACATTGGCAAGATCCACGTGACGTTTAACGAAAGTGCACAAGTTGGCGCCATGATCTATTACACCGCCGAAATGCAATTGGGCAAAAAGCCAGAACCATCAATGATGGATGAATTGTTTACCGCGGCTCAAATGGGCGACGGCGCAACAATGGCCGAGAAAAAGCAATCCATCGATGATGCCTTCCATTCTCGCGGACTAATTAGCCCTTACGAACTCAAAGAAGATCAGCAAAAACAGTTATTCAGAGCGATGCAAGTTGCTGAAGACATCACTGAAAAAGGTCAAATTAATTCAGTTCCAACCTTTATCGTAAACGGTAAATATATGGTGCTGACATCCGGTCACAAAGATGTTGAAGACATCGCCAAGACCATTAACTATTTAACTCAAAACAACCCTAAGTAAAAACGGAAAGGACTCATGTCTAAAATAATCATCCCAATCGTCGTTTTAGTGCTAGCTGGCTTTATGATTTATCGCACTATGGTTACCAGCAAAGCGGGCGAGCAAAACTTTGCAGCAGGCCAAGCATTTCTTCTTGAGAATGGCGAAAAAGAAGGTGTGGTAACAACGGAAAGCGGCCTGCAATACCTTGTGCTAAACAAAGGCACTGGCACAGTAAATCCAACCGCAAAGAGCAAAGTGAAGGTGCATTATCATGGTACGCTAATCGATGGCACTGTGTTTGATAGCTCTGTTGAGCGTGGTGAACCGATTTCATTCGCTCTCAACCAAGTGATCAAAGGTTGGCAAGAAGGCCTAACCTACATGGTTGAAGGTGACAAGTTCCGCTTGTTCATTCCTAGCCCTCTAGCCTATGGCAAAGGTGGAAGTGGCCCAATTCCACCAGCGTCAACGCTAATATTTGATGTCGAGTTGTTGGAAATCCAATAACCAAAAAGGCCAATCATTCGTGATTGGCCTTTTTTCTATGCAAGCTCTTTTAACTCTCTGCAAAGATGCTTGTTTAAATGTTGCTGAATAAAGTTAACATCAGCCTTATAAAAATCGTGCGTTGGAATCTCATCTGCTGTCATCCAATGGAAGGTTTGCTGCCTTTCTTCAGAATGAGCAACGGGTTGTGCAGATTCACCAGCATGAAGAACAACGTAGTAAATTCTTCCACCATACTCATTAATATCGCTATACGTGGCAACGTGAGATAGTCCACTCAAGTGAGTCTCTTCATACAGTTCTCTGATGGCGGCATCTGTACCAGACTCATTGCTGTCCACTTCACCGCCGGGAAATTCCATGATCATGCCTTGAGTATTTCGGTGGCGCTCCTGAATCAGAACTTTTCCATCTCTGATGACTACTGCCATCGATAAATGCTTCATTGGGGGCTCCTTGGATTAAGCTGAATTCATCGGCGTTTTAGCTCAGACGCTTATGTTTTTAGATTTGAAATGTCTGAAGCCGACTCAAGATTGTAAGAACCCGCGAAGGGTAACCGAATATGCATTTAAGTTCTTGCTCGCCTTCAAAAAACGAAATGTAAAACAATAAAAAACGGCACCTTGTTAAAGGTGCCGCTTTGCTCAATGATTTAATGGCTATTTATGCTTTTTCTGAACAAACTTCTTACTCACATCAACCACCGCGACATCTTTAAAGAAGCTGCGCCCGAGGAGTAATGGAAACTTCAAATGAGTGCGGTCTGCAAGCGTGAATTCTGTTTTCTCTTTCAGATCACCAATTTGAATCCATGATTCGACTACAGCACGACGCTCTGATTTTTCCGCACTGGACTGACGAATCTTAACCCAGCGCTCAACGGGAAGAGCGATCTCCTTACTCTTAACCCCATCATGTTCAATTTTGAACTTAACCCAATCTTTGCCATCACGTTCGAACTCGACCACGTCCGTGGCACTGATCGATGAGGTTGTCGCACCAGTATCAATACGCGCTTTGAAGTTCTCTTCAAGTCCAGGGACGTAAACCCATTCTTGCTCACCCAGGATCAGTTTTCCATCCGATGTTTTTGTCGGTTGCGGTTTTGGCTTAGGTTTTGGTTTTTCTTCTGGTTTCACTTCCGGTTTGGGCTCCGGCTTCGTCTCTTTCTCAACTTCTTTTTCGGGCTGTTCTACTTTAGGCTCTTCAATCTGTGGCTTCTGCTCTGGCTCTACTGGCTGCTGGCCTGTCGTTGAACATGCCATCAAACCACCACTTAGCATAACTGGAATTAGAACCTTCCATGTTTTGTTCATTCGATCACCTAACTCAATAACAAGATACGACCGCTTTAAAAAAGGCCCACATCAGTGTGAGCCTTAAAGCGAAACTTAAGACACTTTAACTATCGCATCGGCTACGTAAGGAATATCTTTTTCAGTCAGACCTGCGATGTTAATTCGACCATCCCCAACACCATAAATACCATATTCTTCACGGAGTTGCGTCATTTGGTCTTGAGTAAAGCCTAGCACAGTAAACATGCCTTTGTGGCTTTCAATGAAATCGAAATGTGAAGTGTTATGGGTATTTCTCAATTCATTACACAAAGTTTGACGAAGATTGAGCAAGCGCTGCTGCATTTCGCTCAGTTCCTGTTTCCAGACGCCTGTCAGCTCTTCGCTTTGCAGGATGGTTTTGACTAATGCCGCACCGTGATCTGGCGGCATTGTGTAAGTAGCACGTGCGAGCGTTAACAGCTTACCTTTTGCATTGCCAACATCCTGTAATGATTTGCCAACCACTATCGCAGCACCCGTACGCTCACGGTAAAGACCAAAGTTCTTTGAACAAGACGTGGTAATCAACATCTCTTCTACGTTATCAGCCATAAAGCGTAAGCCTTTGGCATCTTCTTCCAGTCCGTCGCCAAAACCTTGGTATGCAATATCGACAAATGGAGTAAACCCGTTTTTCTGTGATAACTCCGTCACCGCCTGCCAAGCAGAAAAGTCGATGTCAGCCCCAGTCGGGTTGTGACAACACCCGTGCAGAAGGACCACATCTTTTGGTCCCGCTTGAGACAATTCTTCTAACATTCGCGCTGTATCAACCTGTTTGGTTTCATGGCTAAAGTAGCTGTACAGCTTCACTTTAAGACCCGCAGCTTCCATAACAGGACGATGGTTAACGTAGCTCGGGTTTGAGATCCAAACCGTCGTTTCAGGCTGAGCGACTTTCATCAGGTCGCCTAGCATACGCAGTGCACCACTGGCACCCGGCGTTTGGATGGCTGCAACGCGATCCATGGCTGAAGTACCTGACAGCAGCAAATCAACCATGCTCTGGTTGAACTCTTCACAGCCGGCCAAGCCGACGTAAGATTTCGTTTTTTGCGTTTCAACCACAATATCCTGTGCTTGAGATATTGCTTTCATGACTGGTGTTTCACCAGTACTGTTTTTGTAGACGCCGATACCCAAGTCCACTTTGTCAGGACGAGGATCATTACGGTAAGCGACTGATAAAGAAAGGATAGGATCCAGTGTAGGTGTTGGTAAATGAGAGAACATGAAAGTCATAACCCTTTGAAATTCAAGTAACGGTGTTCAACTTATCACTTAATCCCCTAATTCAGAAATAAAATTTTAGTGCCTAAGAGCAAAACAGGATAAAAACCTTTTGCAGTTAACACATTTGCAACATTAAGAGGCCAGTCAGAATATGACACTAAGAGTTAGAGCTAAATCTTAAATCGGTGAATGATCTGATTGGAGCTACCACGCCACTCTAGGTTGAGATCCTTTTTCTCTTGCTCAAACTTACCGTCAATTAAAACATCAAGTAGTGCAACCACTTCTTGTTGCGCCACCGTCAATTCGGCCAGCGTATAGCCTGTCCACATCCAGATATCTTTATCTGGGCACTCTTTACGTACGCGTTTTACCAACCGAAGAACATCAGCAACATTGGCTGGATGGAGTGGATCACCACCGGACAACGAGAGTCCACGCCTTTTAATACGAGTATCTTTCAAGTCCTGCAGAATCTGGTCTTCCGCTTGTTGAGTAAACAATACCCCTGAGTCGAGTCGCTGTGTCGATTGGTTATAACACCCACGGCACTGATGTATGCAGCCAGAGACAAACAGAGTACAACGCGTACCCGGCCCGTTAACCACATCCACAGGATAGTACTGGTGGTAGTTCATGACGTTTTCCGATGTTGGATATTTGAGAAAATGCTTTCGCTCTGATGATAAAGGGCGAGTGACTCCCCGCCCCCCTTTTCGTCACTGAATCAATTCACGCATTGGCTTTATAGATGCTTAACCCGACGCTTTACTTCTTCTTGCTTACCAAAGTTGAACGGCCTCGCATCAGGACTGCCCAGATAACCACACACTCTACGGGTTACAGAGACTTTAGTAGAGTCGTGATTACCACAACTAGGGCAAGTAAACCCTTTACTCGTACAGTCGAACTCGCCGTTGTAACCACACTCATAACACTCATCGATTGGTGTATTGGTACCGTAGTAAGGAACTCGGCTGTAGCTATAGTCCCAAACGTTTTCCAACGCTTCCACATTGCGCTGCATGTTCGGAAATTCGCCGTAACAAATAAAACCACCACTCGAGACCTGCGGGTAAGGCATTTCAAAGTCAATTTTGTCGTATGGGTTGACCTTCTTCTCTACATCGAGATGGAAACTGTTCGTGTAGTAACCTTTCTCTGTGACACCTTCCAATACGCCGAACTCTTTTGTATCAATGCGGCAGAATCGACTACATAAGTTTTCACTTGGTGTGCCATACAAACTGTAACCATAACCCGATTCTTCGGCCCATTGGTTTACCTTATCTTTAAGGTGTTTGATGATATCGAGCGCTTTCTGACGAAGCTCTGAGTTGTCATAAACATGTGTCTGATTGCCATACAAAGCATTAATGGTTTCATGAACACCTATGTAACCCAAAGAAATAGACGCGCGGCCGTGTTTAAAAATGTTAGCAATAGGTTCATCAGCCTTTAGGCGAACGCCACATGCGCCTTCCATATAGAGAATTGGTGCAACACGTGCTTTCACATTCTCTAACCTAGCAATGCGTGTCTCTAAAGCGCGGCGTGCGAGTTCTAACTTCGTATTCAAAATCTCATAAAACTTACCCTCGTCACCTTTTGCTTCAATCGCAATTCGAGGAAGGTTTAGACTAACAACGCCTAGATTGTTGCGGCCTTCATGGATCAATTCACCATTTTCCTCGTAGGTTCCTAGGAAACTACGACATCCCATTGGCGTTTTGAATGAACCCGTTACCTCAACCACTTTTTCGTAGTTAAGAATGTCTGGATACATACGTTTAGACGCACACTCAAGTGCCAACTTCTTGATGTCATAGTTAGGGTCGCCAGCTTTATGATTCAGACCATCTTTGATCCCGAAGACAAGCTTAGGGAATACGGCCGTTTTACGGTTTTTGCCTAAACCAGCGATGCGATTTTTAAGAATCGACTGTTGGATCAGTCTAGAAGCCCAACTGGTACCAAGGCCAAAACCGAAGGTGACAAAAGGTGTCTGGCCATTGGCGGTATGCAGCGTATTCACTTCGTATTCCAAAGACTGAAAAGCGTCATAGCACTCTTTTTCAGTGCGAGCGCGTGCAAACGCTTCAGGTTCATGAATATCCCATTCCTGAGCAATGTTAAGGTGCTTTTCGTAGCTGGCCATCACATAAGGCTCAAGCACTTCATCAATACGGTTTATCGTCGTGCCGCCGTATATATGGCTCGCAACTTGAGCGATGATTTGTGCGGTAACAGCGGTCGCTGTAGAAATCGATCTTGGTGTATCTATCTCCGCATTGCCCATTTTGAAACCATGGGTCAGCATGCCTTTTAAATCGATTAACATGCAGTTAAACATCGGAAAGAACGGAGCGTAGTCCAAATCGTGATAATGAATATCGCCTTGCTCATGTGCCTGAACAATGTCGCGAGGAAGGATGTGCGTTTTGGCGTAATGTTTAGCAACAATCCCCGCTAATAAATCACGCTGAGTCGGGATAACCTTGCCATCTTTATTCGCGTTTTCGTTGATCAGATCGACATTGCTTTCTTCAATTAACCCTTCGATCTCACGAGTCAAAGTACTTTGCTTCTCTCGTGCAATGTCGCGATCATGGCGGTACTCGATGTACGAGCGTGCGAGTGACTTATAAGGCCCTTGCATTAACTCATTTTCCACCAACGTCTGAACTTCCGTTATATGAACTTCATCGTGATCTTTAAGCTGCAGCTCCACCGCTAGTGCGACATTCAGCGCGTATATAGCGATTTCTTTATCTACATGCTCTGCCGCTGCTTCAACAGCAGCCTGAATGCGATCCCTGCTAAACGGAGCTCTAGAGCCGTCACGCTTGATTACGATTGGTTTCACCTTCTCTCCTTACCCTTTACATATTCACAGACTTATCCACAAATACACTATATAGGGTTGTTTTTTATTCTACCGACACAATATGTTGTGGCGTATTTAACGAGATGAACCAAGCTCGTGTATTGATTTCGATCAATAAAATTAGGCCCTAGATTAAGATCAAATCGATCTTAGTGGCAGTGATCTCAGCTTGAAAGAAATGTATGAAAAAAGTGATTTTCATTGGATTTTAACTTGCTTTTTGTTGAGGACTTATAGAATAAAGGCTGTACCTGAAAACAGAGTTTATAGAGTATGACTAACACTAAATTCAAAGCGATTTTGGCTATCCTGTTGATAACGACGTCAACCGCTTCTTTTGCCTCCTCCTCCCTTACAGTCACAGCATGGAATCTGGAGTGGCTGACATCTCACCCTTCAGACAAATTTTCAGAATCTCAGCGAAGCAAACAAGATTTTCAAGCACTTGCTGGGCACTTTTCGACAATCGATAGTGATGTACTTGCTTTTCAAGAAGTGAACGACCAACAGGCCCTGCGTAAAGTGATTGGAGAGGGTTATCGCGTATATTTCTCAGACCGTGCATCAGACGCCTATATGGAGCAACAGTTTGACGAGATCAACCAATATACGGGATTTGCAGTCAAAGAAGATATTGAGGTGGCGGATAAGCCAGACATTCAACTAGATCAAAGAAAGAACAGTAAACTCCGATTTGGCACTTACATTGTACTCAACCCAAATGGCTCACAGCCCATACATGCCCTGTCCGTCCATCTAAAAGCTCGCTGTAGCGGCGCCTATAAAAACAGCCGGGACTGCAAAATACTCAAATCACAGGGAAAGGCGTTAAACCAGTGGATTAGTGAACGAGAGCGACAAGGAGAGAACTACGCCATACTGGGCGACTTTAACCACAACCTCAGTTACAACGGAGATTGGTTATGGGAAGTAATTTCTCTCTCTTCACAAGCCGTACTGGCGACAAAAGGCACGCCGGCACCATGTAAGGTGCGTTCGCGCAAGAACCCAAATAAGACGCACCAGTTTCGCTCCCTCATCGATCATATTATTGTGAGCCCTGGGTTGACCACCGCTCAAACCAATCAAGATGTTTTTCCGCCTTCATTGGTTCTCCAACAACATTTAAGTGACCACTGCCCTATCAGCACCCAATTAAACTAACAAGGCGCTCTTATGAGCGCCCTATTATCAGTGTTGCGAGATCATTTGGGTGCTCGGCGCAGTCACATACTTAGCCAGTAAGGACCCCGACACCATAGATGCTATGAAGATAAAGATATCAAGATTACCAAACGCTAAACTCGTAATGGCAGGGCCTGGGCATATACCTGCGAGTCCCCAGCCAACTCCAAACAAAGCTGCCCCATAGATGAGCTTACTGTCCAGCTGCACTTTCGTAGGCAGAGACAACACATCGCCGGACAGTGCTTTGGCTTGAGGTTTTATCAAAAAGTGATAGGCCGGAGCAAACACGAGTAACGCGCCCCCCATTACAAAAATTAAGCTTGGATTCCATGCTCCAGTAACATCTAAAAAACCAATCACATTCTCTGGATTTGTCATACCTGACAGCGCCATACCAATACCAAAAAGCAGACCACTTAATAATGCAGAGATTCGAAGAATAGCGTTACCCATAGCGTTTACCTTAGCGAATATAGACAGTCAGAGCCGCAACTACTATAAAAATGGCTGTCGCGACGATTGAACGAAGGGATAGTCGACCAACACCACATATGCCGTGCCCGCTGGTGCAACCGTTGCCTAGTCGAGTCCCAAATCCAACCAGCAAGCCTGCAATTATCAGAATAAGGGTGGGAATAGATTCTGTGCTTGGTATTTCTACGCCAATCACTATGACGCTTAGAGCCCCACCCGCAACCATGCCGATTAGAAACATCAGACGCCAGAAAAGATCATTACGTTTAGGAGATAGTACGCCGTTGATGATGCCACTGATTCCCGCCACTTTACCGTTAATCATCAACAGCATAGTTGCTGATAGCCCCAGAAACACGCCCCCGATCAATGATAGCCAAGGAAAAGACTCAAATGCCATGATTACCTCCGACAAAAGACCGAGTGGAAACACTGAATTAAAGCTTCGATGCGCGAGTCAGCCAGTGAGTAAAACACTTGTTGAGACACCTTACGGGCCTTAATCAAATTGCTTTTACGTAATACCGTCAGATGCTGAGAAAATGCAGACTGACTGAGGAGAGAATTGCTTTGCAGCTCCCCAACGCCAATTTCACCTTGAGTGAGTTGGCAAAGGATCATTAACCGAACCGGATGAGCCATGATCTTAAGAATATCCGATGCTTCCTCTGCACTTTCCCTCATCTCCATGATATCAATTGTGTTTGGATTCATATCGCCTTTACATTAGGTATTACTAAATTACCTCAAATTGTACGCAACTCATTATATTAGTCAACCCTAAATTAGATGGTTCACATTTAGACCATTTTAGTTTAGCATTGGCTAATATTTACTACGTCAAGACCCATTCTTATAGGTATTCACTATGACTAAGATTGTTATCGTAGGTGGCGTTGCCGGAGGAGCTTCAGCGGCCGCTAGGGCGCGCCGCTTAAGTGAAAGCGCAGAAATCATTATGTTTGAACGCGGCGAGTTTGTTTCATTTGCCAATTGCGGTTTGCCTTACCACATCGGTGGCGAGATACAGGATCGTAGCAAGCTTTTACTTCAGACACCCGAGAGCTTCCTTGCTCGTTTTAATGTTGATGTACGTGTCATGAGCGAAGTTATTTCTATCAATCGACAAACTAAAACCGTTAGCGTCAAGAACCTCATTGATAACAAGGATTACAACGAAAGTTATGATTTCTTGCTATTGAGTCCAGGAGCTGCGCCTATCGTCCCTCCAATTCCCGGTATTGAAAATCCACTCACCCACTCTCTTCGAAATATCCCCGACATGGATCGTATTATTCGAACTATCGAGATGAACAAACCTGAGCACGCAACAGTTGTAGGTGGTGGCTTTATCGGATTAGAAATGATGGAAGCCTTTCATCAGCGTGGAATTAAAACAACGCTCATCGAGCAAGCAAATCAAGTCATGACGACTGTGGACAAAGAAATGGCGGGATTTATCCACGAAGAGATTCGAAACCAAGGTATAGATCTGCGCTTAGGCGTTGCTTTGGAATCTGTTCAGCACATTCCAAATGATCACATTTCTACTCTCGAATCTGGAGAAGATGAAGCACACCAGCACTTAAGCGGTGAGCTAGACTTGACGCTCAACAATGGCGACACAATCAGAACTGGCATTTTAGTCATGGCCATTGGCGTGAGGCCAGAGATCAAGCTCGCTCAGCAAGCAGGGCTTCAAATTGGTCAACTCGGCGGTATCTACACCAATGAGATGATGCAGACGAGCGATCCTTCTATATATGCCGTTGGTGACGCAATCGAAGAGAATGACTTTGTCACGGGCACACAAACCTTAGTTCCTTTAGCCGGGCCAGCTAACCGCCAAGGTCGAATGGCGGCTGACAACATGCTAGGACGCAATGAAACTTACCAAGGAACACAGGGCACTGCTATTTGTAAGGTTTTTGACCTGGCCGTAGCGTCTACTGGTCAAAACGAAAAACAACTTCAGCGTGATGGTATGGACTATGAAAAAGTCTATGTACACACTGCAAGCCACGCAAGCTACTACCCTGGAGCCGAAACAGTATCGTTTAAAATGCTGTTTGACCCTAAATCTGGCAAAATTTTCGGCGCACAAGCCGTGGGTAAAGATGGTATCGATAAGCGTATTGACGTAATGGCAGTAGCACAGCGTGCTGGGATGACGGTAGAGCAGCTTCAGCATCTCGAACTGACTTATGCACCGCCTTTTGGCTCGGCAAAAGATGTCATCAACCAAGCTGCATTTGTAGCAAACAACATCATTAAAGGTGACGCAACAGCGATACATTTCGATGAAATTGACAGCCTATCCGAAGACCAAATACTGCTTGACGTACGCAACCCTGCAGAACTTGAGAACAATGGTTTGATCGAGGGAGCGCTTAATATTCCTGTTGACCAACTACGAGCACGCATGAGTGAATTACCGAAAGACAAAGAGATCGTTATTTACTGTCAGGTAGGTCTACGTGGCAACGTAGCTTATCGTCAGTTAGTGAATAATGGTTACAGAGCCAAAAACTTAATTGGTGGGTATCGAACTTACCTGTACTCGAAAAGGTAATTGAACCTACCAACAGCAGGGAGCATTTCGCTCCCTGCATAGTATTCTCATCATTATCGACAATTCACTCAACCGTTATACAACTTAAATATTTCTTTCACATTTCCTCCGTAGTATCAGCGCGTTATTTCACGGAGGAACAATTTTGTTTACTGCTCATAAATTGGCTACTTTGGCCGCTTGCACTGCTATCGCTCTATCGGGCTGCACTTCTCAGCAAAACACTCAACTAGCTCCGGAATGTAAGATCTCCGAAAAGCCAGAAATATTTGAATCTTCCATCACTGGGTTAACATTGTTAGGTACTTACGTTGCTGACAGCCAGTTTGATACTTCAGCAGCTGAAATCGTGGCTTATGATGAATGCAGCGATCAATTGTTTGTGGTTAATGCTCAAGCAAAACGTGTCGACGTGATGGCGTTAGATACACAAAATCACCCCACTAAAACCGCGCACATTGATTTATCCACTGCTGGTAAAATGGCTGGCATTGAGATTGGTGCGGCAAACAGTGTTTCCGTTCACAATGGCTTAGTTGCTGTCGCGATTGAAAATCAAGTGAAACAGAAAAATGGTCTAATTGCTTTGTATAAAGCAGAAACACTTGAGCTTGTTAAGACTTACCCTACAGGCGCACTGCCGGATATGGTGTCTTTCTCTAAAGATGGTCGATACATTGCAACTGCGAATGAAGGTGAACCTAATGCCGATTACACCGTTGACCCAGAAGGCAGTATTACTTTAGTCGATCTTGCTTCGGGTATTGAACAAGCGAAAGTTAACCAAATCTCCTTCAAAGCCTTCAATCAGGGAGAATCTCGACACCATGAGCTCACTGACTCGGTCAGAATATCAGCGCCTGGCGCAACCGTTGCACAAGATTTGGAACCGGAGTATCTCACTTTTTCTGATGACGGCTATTTGTACGTCGCTATGCAAGAAAACAACGCCCTCGCTAAAGTAGATATCGAATCAGCTTCAGTTGCATCTATCTATGGTTTGGGTGGAAAGAGCTGGGAAACTAACACTCTAGACGCCTCGAACAAAGATAAAAAACTCGGTCAGTTCCATTCCTACCCTCAGCTAGAAGGGTTGTACATGCCAGATTCTATCGCCAGTTTCCAAGTCGATGGTCATACGTACATCGCGACAGCCAACGAGGGCGATGGCCGCGAATATGGGTTCGAAACAACACAAAATGTCTGCGATGAACGTGGTTTCGAGTGGGATGAAGATGATTTCTCAGGCACAGAGAAATACTCCAGTGAACAAGGTTTCTGTATCGCCTACAGCGATGAACTGCGTGGTAAAGACCTCGAAGTTGCAGCCTCCCACCCACTTAATCAATCACTCAGTGATGAAAAACAACTGGGTCGCCTAAAAGTGGTCAAGCCAACAGGAGCACTAGAGCAAGAAGATACAGTGTATAGCTTCGGCAGCCGCTCTTTTTCACTATGGAATGAAAACGGTGAGCTGGTGTTTGATAGCGGAGATGAGTTTGCAGACATAGTACACACGTTAGACTCAGAACACCTAAATAGCAGCAATGACAGTAACAATACGGCTGATGATCGCAGCGATGATAAAGGTGTAGAACCGGAAGCGATAGAAGTCGCCTCCATCAATGGTCGCCAGTACGCATTTATCGGATTGGAACGACAAGGAGGGATTATGATTTACGACGTCAGCACTCCCACGGCTCCTATGTTCATTAACTACGTTAATAATCGTGACTTCTCAAAGCCAGTTTGTACTCAAGTGTCTGAAGATGAATGCGCTAACGGTACCTACAATTCTGAAGCTGGAGATTTAGGCCCAGAATCAATTCGCTATTTCACCCGCAGCGGCCAGCACCTACTCGCGGTGGGTAACGAGGTAAGCGGTACAACATCTATTTATCGCATTGAGCTTTAAAACTGAAAAGGCCACATCAAGTGGCCTTTCTCTTTCATGTTCATCTCGGCTTCATTTCAACATACGCTCAGCACTACCTTTAACTGAACACTCTCAAGCGGCTGCACAGAACCAATCTAAATTGCTTATAATTCCGTCACACTTACCCACTTCATTCAATATTTACAGCAATTTATAATGATTTAAGAATTTTCATAAACTACAAATCCAACAATGAGAAGTAGCAAAAACCTAAATAACAATAATAAACAGCATAAACAACCAATGAAAATCAAGTAAACCAACCATCCTGTAAGTTGTATGATTTTTCACACATTTTGTGACATTCCTCTTTTTTACAAGGGATGATAGCGTTCACTTCCTATTTATAAATGTAACAACACATAGGAAGTATCAATGGCAGAACAAACCTTGCAAAGTAAGAAGCCGAACGGCTTTGCAAGCGCAATAGAAAAAGCCGGAAAGAAGATCCCTGACCCTATCATCATTTTTATGTTTCTGTTTGGGTTCAGTCTGGTCGTCACTTGGATTCTGGATGGCACCACTTTTCAAACCGCAGGAAAAGCCGGGGGCTCAGTAGAATTCGCTATCAAAAACATGATGTCTGCGGAAAACTTCCGTTGGATGTTTGAAAACGCTCTACTTCAAAACTGGCTCGCATTTGGTCATGGTGTACTAGGCATTATTTTGATTGTCATGCTGGGTGTCGGTATCGCAGAAAACTCTGGGCTCCTCACCGCTGTCATCAAAAAAGTTGGCTTAAAAATCAGTGATCGCCTGCTTCCGTTATTAATTGTCTTTCTAGGCATTATGAGCTCGTTAGCCGCCGATGCGGGTTACTTAGTTTTGGTGCCGCTGGCTGGCCTGCTTTATGCCGGTTTAGGCAAAAACCCATTAATTGGTATGGCAGCTGCGTTTGCTGGCGTGTCTGCGGGCTTTAGCGCAAACTTGCTTCCTGCGACACCCGTTGACGTCGTCGTTGGTGTTAACGCGAAGATCTTTGCAGAATCGCAAAACATTCCTTTCATAGGTATGACGGGAGAAATGCTTAACCCAGCAACAATGCACTACTTCTTCGTTTTGGTCTCGACATTTGTATTGGCTGCTGTTGGTGCGGTTATTACACAAAAAGTTGTTACGCCTCGACTAGAGAAAATGTCTTACCAGCTTCCTGAAGAGATCAACTTTGACGAGTTCGAAGTGACTAAGGAAGAGCAGAAAGGTCTTCGTAGTGCGGGAATTGGCCTGATTGTTTCACTGCTTGCTATCTACGGCTTAGCGACTGGTCCTCTAGCGACGTACACAAACGAAGCAGGCAAAGAAGTTACACCTTACCTAGATAACATCATTCTGCTTATCTCTATGGTATTTGCGGTAACCGGTTTATGTTTTGGCTATGCCACGGGTAAATTCACCAAGCTACAAGACGTAGTAACAGCCATGGTGAAACAGATGAACACCATGGGCTATGTTCTGGTTCTCACGTTTTTCTGTTACAACTTCCTTGCCCTACTGAGCTATTCAGGCCTAGGTACTTATGTCACTTACCTTGGCGCTTCTACTCTGCAATCTATGGGTCTGCAAGAGTACCCTGCTCTTATGTTGATTGGTTTCATCATTACCACAGCGCTTATCAACTTGTTCGTTGGTGGCTTGACGTCAAAATGGATGCTATTAGGTCCAATTTTTGTTCCGATGCTGTATCAGGTAAACCCAAATATGACACCTGACTTAGTCTCTGCCGCGTACCGTATTGCTGACTCTTCTACCAACATCATCACTCCGATGATGAGCTATGCAGGCGTCGTACTTGCCTTCATGCGCAAGTACAAACCAGAGCTAAGCTTTGGCGATGTGATTGGAATGATGGTGCCTTATTCAGTGGCTTTCCTGACCATTTGGACTGGTGTACTGCTCATTTTCTTTGGTTTTAGCTTACCTCTTGGTTTCTAATATCTACGTTGAGCAGTAAAAAAGCGCCTTATGGCGCTTTTTTTGTATTGAAGCCATACGATAAAATAAATATTTATCCGTCATGCGTGAATTTTTCATTTATCAATGCCTCCAGCCTCATTAGTGATAATTTAATAAAATTAATTATTCACCCAAGATAACTATATAAATGACATTACAATCAATAACAAAAGGTAACCTTGTTTACATATTGTGTTGATACATGAATCCAGATCTTGCCGATCAAAAAATAGCCATTGCATTTAATAACACTTAGTTATATTTTGTTTCGAAACATTAATATTTTATAAAAATAAAATGAAACTTGTCAGTTGTCTGTTAACACTTCTGTCTTCTGCTGTTATTGCAAATCCACTTCCTAACGATGAGAAGCTTCTTGATTCTTTAATCGAACGAGGTGTTATTTGTGATAATCAAACCTTTGAAGAAAAACAGGAATCTTTACAGATTTATCTCGCTAACAGATTCGACAAAAATAAACCTAATAATAAAAACAATAATAAAAATACTCAAAGTAACCCGACTGAAACAAAATGCATCTCAGCAAATAAAAATAAATAAGCTGTAAATTCATTTATCAATCTTCCCTTTGATTAGGGATTTTGTTGTTCACGCAACGTTATACCCACTTTATTAAGTGGGATTTGGCAATCAGAATATAATAAGGAAATAATATGAGTCCTATGAGGAAAACACTGCTGGCGACAGCGGTGATGACCCTTTTTAGTGTCAGTGGTCACGCCAAAACACCTATAGATCTAGGTGTCATGAACGAAGAGAAAATAATCGAGATGCTGGTCCGAAAGGGCCTTCTTGATGAAAACTCTTCCGTTGACGAGCAAAAAACGGCACTTAACAAATACCTCAACGCGAAACTCAACAATGGCTTTAAAGGTGACGCGCAATTCGGTAAGAAAGCACTCGAACAACGCGCTAAGATCCTAAAATCAATAGAAGCAAAGAAAGGTCAACATAGAGCACACATGTTCGCTTTTGATTTATCTCAGAAGCGTACAGACAAGGTGTTAGCTGTGTTGGTTGATTTCCCAGACTTACCATGGAATGACAACCGATTAACGTCTGACCATACCGAAATGCTCTACGATAGCTACAAACCTGAACACTATCAGAATCTGCTTTTCTCGGGCGCTGGTTACCTTGGGCCGAATGGCGAAAACCTCATCTCGATGCGTCAGTACTATGAGAGTGAATCTGGGGAAAGCTATAGCGTTTCTGGTCAAGCTGCAGGCTGGTACCGAGCTTCAAAAGATGCTTCATTCTATGGTGGTAACTCACCAACAACAGACAACGATCTTAATGCTCAGGAACTAGTTCGTGAAGCGCTAAACCAGTTAGCACAAGATCCAAGTATTAACCTCGCCGACTACGACATCGAAGACCGTTATGACTATGACGGCGATGGTAACTTCCGTGAACCGGATGGCGTTATTGACCACTTAATGGTGTTCCACTCTTCCGTAGGTGAAGAAGCCGGCGGTGGTGTATTGGGTGACGATGCTATTTGGTCACACCGCTACAACCTTGGCAAGTACCATGTGCTAGAAGGCACCTCAAGTACTCTACCTGGTCGCTTTGACGGAAAGTACGCGGCATTTGATTACACTATCCAACCTATTGATGCAGCAGCAGGTGTTTGTGCTCACGAATACGGCCACGATTTAGGCCTGCCTGATGAATACGACACTCAGTACACCGGCAAAGGCGAGCCTGTTTCTTACTGGTCAATCATGTCTTCAGGTAGCTGGGCTGGTAAGATTGGTGGTACTCAGCCAACTGCATTCAGTTCATGGGCAAAACAGTTCCTTCAAGAATCGATTGGCGGTAAGTGGATTGCGAACCAAACCATCTCGGTAGACGACCTGACTCCAAAAGGCGAAGAAATCACTCTTCACCAGACTATCGATAACGATAAGCAGAATATGGTCCGCATTGACCTACCTGTAAAACGTACCGAAGGTCATAAGCCTTTCTCAGGTAACTACAGCTTCCATTCAGGTAAAGGCGACGATCTTAAGAACAAGATGTCTCGTCAGCTGACTCTGCCTGAAGGTACTAGTGTCAAACTAGCGTTTAAAGCTTGGTATCAGATTGAAAAAGACTACGATTACGCTCGCGTGCTAATCAATGGCCAACAGATCGCTGGTAACATCACAACGATGGATGATCCATACAATACGGGGCTTGTACCTGCTATTGCAGGTGAATCTGACGGTTGGGTTGATGCAGAGTTTGACCTATCACAATGGGCAGGCCAAACCGTCGAATTGAGCTTCGATTACGTGACGGATGGCGGACTAGCGATGGAAGGTCTGCATATCGATAACATCTCGATTGAAGCTGACGGCAATACGACCTTGATCGACGATGCCGAAGGAAAATCTAGCTTTGCGTTCAATGGATACCGTCTAAACGATGGCTTCAACGAAGCGGCACATTACTACCTACTTCAATGGCGTAGCCATAACGATGTGGACGAAGGTCTGAACAACATTAAACGCTTCGGCAAATTAATGTCATTCGAGCCGGGTCTGATTGTTTGGTATGTCGATGAGTCAATGACCGATAACTGGGTTGGCAAACACCCTGGTGAAGGTTGGCTTGGTGTTGTCGATGCGGACCAAAATGCAATGATTTGGGCTAATTCTGGCACTGCAGCACAAACTCGTTACCAAGTACGTGATGCGGCATTCTCAATGAATGACCAAAAGCCAATGCGTCTTGAGAACAGCGATGGTGATGTACTGGAAGACGTCAGCTTGATTGGCAACGCTTACTTCGCGGACAATCAAGATTACTCAAATCCACAATCGCCTGATGCTGGTCGCCTTCTGGCCGAACACGGTGTTCAAATCGAAGTGATTGAGCAAGCTGCCGACAATACCTATGGCGTAATTAAGGTATCGAAAGCAGAAGAACCTAACCAACTTCCAGTCGCGGCATTTACTTTGTCATTAGATGGTCTGAATGTCACTGCAAGTAACTCTAGCTCAGATAGTGACGGTTCAATCGTTGCGTACAACTGGGACTTTGGTAACGGTGAGTCAAGCTCAGAGCAGTCACCTTCTTGGACTTACTTGAATGACGGCAGCTACACTGTCTCTCTAACTGTGACAGATGATCGTGGTGATCAGCATACTGCGACAGAAACCATCACAGTTGAAGCGAACAATGTACTTCCTACAGCAAGTGCACGTTACATTCATCTAGGTCGTTGGGTCACCATGTGGTCTACCAGCTCGGATCCTGACGGTCGCATCGTTGATACAGAATGGGTTCTACCAAACGGAAAAGTAAAACGTGGACGCGTATTTACCTCTATCTTCCCAAGCTACGGCAAACAGGAAGTTCGTTTAACCGTTATGGATAACAACGGCGATAAAGTATCTAAAATCATTACTGTCGATTTATAAGGATTTCTCCGTTCCTTAACTTCCCTACTCCTCTTATTTGAGTGAGATTTGAGCGCAACTCTGGTTGCGCTCTTTTTTTGCTTAATAATCAGCTATCAATTACTTCTAATACTTCAACATTCACTCAGTAAATTAGCCCGCTGCATATTAATATTCACCCATTAATTTCAATTAGATACTCCTAAAAATATTCAACCCTCTACAAATAAATATATTATTAAAATAATTAAATTTCGTGATTCAAAGTCTTTACTAAAAGACATATTAATAATCCGTTCAATTCAACAAAATGCATAATAGGTTCAAAACTTGCACACATCGATTATTTATTAAACCTAATTATTAACTACTCATTTCTGTATAAAGTTTGATCTTCATTCAATCTCAACTCATTTATCCAATGAATACTTTGACTGCGTCGTGGTAGGTATGCGATCAAAGATGAGTAAATACTCTACAATCAAAACAATAAGTGAATAATTATGAAAAAGACGTTAATTTTGGCTGGTTCCTTGTTGGCAGCACCAGCTTTTGCAGATGACCTACCAATGGCTCCTGAAGCAGTAAGCGCTAGTTACGCTGCTGAAGTACAAGCAAATCAAACATACACCTACGTTCGTTGCTGGTACCGTCCAGCCCAAAATCACGATGACCCTTCTACAGATTGGGAATGGGCGCGTGATGACAATGGTGATTACTACACAATTGACGGCTATTGGTGGTCGTCTGTTTCATTCAAAAACATGTTCTACACCAACGCCACTCAAACTGACATAGAAAACCGCTGTAAAGAAACGTTGGGGGTTAACCATGACACTGCCGATCTTCTTTACTATGCATCTGACAACCGTTTTTCATACAACCACAGCATCTGGACAAACGACAATGCTGTGAACAATAAAATCAATCGCATTGTTGCCTTTGGTGATAGCCTGTCAGACACAGGGAATCTCTACAACGGCTCTCAATGGGTTTTCCCTAACCGAAACTCATGGTTCTTAGGCCACTTTTCTAATGGGCTTGTCTGGACAGAATACTTAGCCCAAGCCAAAGGTGTGCCCCTATATAACTGGGCGGTTGGCGGTGCTGCAGGAACCAATCAATACGTTGCTTTGACGGGGATTTATGATCAAGTCACGTCATACCTGACTTACATGAAAATGGCTAAGAACTATAACCCGCAGAACAGCTTGATTACGCTTGAGTTCGGCCTCAATGATTTCATGAACTATGATCGTGAAGTCGCAGATGTTAAAGCGGACTTAAGTAGCGCAATGATCCGATTAACAGAATCTGGCGCAAACAACATCCTATTGTTTACCCTACCTGATGCCACTAAAGCGCCGCAGTTTAAGTATTCAACACAAGACGAGGTTGATACGGTAAGAGCCAAGATCGTTGAGTTCAATGAGTTTATCAAAGAACAGGCGACACTCTATCAAACGAAAGGGCTTAACGTCGTGCTTTACGATGCACATGATATATTCGATCAAATCACATCAAACCCTAAACAGCATGGCTTTGAAAACTCAACGGATGCATGTTTGAACATCAATCGTAGCTCGTCAGTCGACTACCTCTACAGCCATGAGCTTACCAATGACTGTGCTTACCACAGTTCGGACAAGTATGTTTTCTGGGGGGTTACCCACCCTACAACTGCAACGCATAAGTACATTGCAGACGAAATCATTCAGACAAAGCTAAACCAGTTCAACTTCTAGCTAGGTCGGAAATCAAAAAAGGAGGCAGTATGATTGCCTCCTTTTTCCATTTTAATGCCTAGCTAAGCAGTCACACTTTTAGCCCTGAATACGTTAATGCCGAATAACGCGATAACAGCAAGCACAAACGGTAGCACATAAATATTTAAGTTCTCCCACCCTACCGTTGCTTCCAGCCAACCAGATAACAAAGCAGTAATTGTCACACAGCTAAAGACAAAAAATTCGTTAAAGGCTTGGGCTTTAGATTTGTTGTGCGCGGCATACGATTGACTGAACAGCCCCGTTGCGGCGATAAACATAAAGTTCCAACCAACACCGAGTAAAACCAGAGCGAGCGAAAAATGCCAAATCGACTGACCATGGATATTAATCGCCACGCAAAGCACGAATAAAATACCTCCCGTCAGGATCATTTGTCTCGCGCCAAACTTTTCAATCAATTTACCGGTAAAAAATGCCGGTACGAACATCCCAAGCACGTGCCACTCGATGACGCCTGCAGCTTTCTCGAAGTCGAAGCCACAACCTATCATCGCAAGTGGCGTGGCTGTCATGAGAATGTTCATCACGGCATACGCCACCATGGCAGCAAACACCGCCAACATGAAATTAGGCGCTTTGATGATTTGAAGCAGTGGCTCAGGGTTATCCTTAGCAGTTCCCGTATGATGCGCTGGGAACTGAATGGTCTGAAGTAAACACAATGCAATAATATTTAGCACAATCAATGACATGAAAGCACCTACGTATAGTGAATCACCTGTCATTTGTTGCGAGTATACGGCTAGATTAGGTCCAAGAACCGCAGCCAAAACGCCACCAGCCATAGAGATAGATATCGCACGATGTCGTGCGCTTTCTTCACACACTTCAATTGCTGCAAAACGATACAAGGTACCAAACCCGATACCAATACCCAGCAAGAAGGTCCCGACACAGAACAGATAAAATTGTTCATTGGACAAAGCATAGGTCGCTACTGACGCACCGGTAATACCGACCAAATTACCTAAGCTAAACCCTTTTCGTCGACCAAATTTACCCATGATCAGAGAAGCTGGAATCGTTGCGCTCATCAGCCCAAGGAATTGCAATGCGACGGGCAAGGTGATCATACTTTCACTTGGCGCAATTTCCTTACCCACTAACCCAATCACAGATATGAGCAGGATATTGCCCGTCATCAGTAATGCCTGACAGAGTGACAGAATCCAAACATTCCTATTCACTTTAACGCCTCGCTAACTGCAGAGTTGGCGTGTATTTCAGTGGTATCGAACAATGGAATATCCGTATCTTGCTCTGAAATCAACAAGCCTATTTCGGTACAACCTAGAATCACGCCTTGTGCGCCGTCCGCAGAAAGATCCTCAATAATGGTTTTAAAATCTTGTTTCGATCTGGCGTTTATCTCACCAAGACAAAGCTCATTGTAAATGACATCATGAACAAGCCTTCGCTGAACACCATTTGGCACAATCACTTCTATTCCAAATTTTTCGGTTAGGCGTTGTTTGTAGAATGACTGCTCCATTGTGAAAGCCGTGCCAAGCAAACCAACTTTATTGATTCCTTGCTCTGCCAACTGCCGCCCCGTTGCATCAGCAATGTGGAGTAACGGAATTGAGACGGCTTCTTCGACCTGACTCGCCACTTTGTGCATCGTATTGGTCGCAATTAGAAGAAAGTCAGCCCCAGCCTTTTCAAGTGATTGAGCAGCTTCACTAAGAATAATTGCGGTTTTATCCCATTCACCTTTGTGTTGCAGAGCCTCTATCTCAGCAAAGTCGACGCTGTTCAGGATGAGCTTAGCTGAGTGCAATCCGCCTTTTTCGGCCTTAACTCTCTGATTTATTTGCTTGTAGTAACTTGCTGTTGATTCCCAGCTCATTCCACCAATAATACCGATTGTTTTCATCACGACTCCCTTCACGTAGATATTCCACTAATTAATCAAATGCATAACAAAATTACAAACAAAATAAAATGAATCAGGGTTATTACTCTCCGCCCTCACCCTAAAATTCTCACCCCATAAAAAAACCCTGAGTGGTTCACTCAGGGTTTTTGTCTTTTCAGTAACATCAAGCTAGCTAGTCACTTCTTCTTTTACGGGAAGTACTTGCTTCACATAGTCACCCGGTGCAGGTCCTAGTACAGGGAATTGTTCGTTACCTGTGCTGAACGGCTCAACTTGCTCTTCAGGGCTAAAGCCCAACAACCATTGATGCCAATGTGTCCACCAAGATCCTTCAGTATGAGTGGCATTACTTAGCCATTCATCAGCACTCTCCTCCAAGCTATCGTTGGTCCAAAAGCCGTACTTGTTCTTCGATGGATGGTTAACGATACCAGCAATGTGGCCCGACTCACCCAAAACAAACGTTTTGTTGCCACCGACGTTGAGAGCACCGCGGTAAGTACCTTGCCACAAGGCAATATGGTCTTCTTTGGTCGACACAAAGTAGCTCGGGATCTTTATCTTGTTCAGATCGATCCATACACCACCCACTTTCACGCCTTTGTCTTGTACCAGTTTGTTATTCAGATACAGCTCACGAAGCATAAAGTTGTGACAAGTCGAGCTGACATTGGTGCTGTCGCTGTTCCAGTAAAGCAAATCAAAATCAACTGGGCTTTGGCCTTTTAGGTAATTATCTACATAGTAGTTCCAGTAAAGGCTATTCTCACGTAGTAGGCTGAATGTCACGCTTAATGAACGGCCATCCATGTAACCTTTGGCATTGTTTTGCGCTTCAATCGCGCTAACAATGGTGTCATTGATGTATGCACCAACTTCACCTGGTTGTGAGAAGTCTAACAAGGTCGTGAAGAAGGTCGCACTCTTGATGCGCTTCTTCATTCGCTTAGCGGCATAGTAAGCAATGGTGCTCGCCAGAACCGTACCACCAATACAGTAACCCGCTGCATTGATTTGTTCCTGGCCAGTGATATCTTCTATTGCCGATACCGCTTTCGCTACACCTTCAGTAACATAGTCACCAAACTCTACCTGACTTTGCTCTTTGCCTGGGTTGCGCCAAGACATCATAAATACCGAGTGTCCCTGTTCAAGCAGCCAGCGAACCATTGAGTTCTTCTGACGCAAATCCAGAATGTAGTATTTGTTGATGAATGGAGGCACGATCAACAACGGCGTCGCATGAACTTTTTCCATCATTGGACGGTACTGAATCAGCTCAAACAGTTCATTGCGGTAAACCACTTCACCTGCCGTGTTCGCAACGTCGTCGCCTAAGCGAAATGCATTGTTGTTTGTCATGCGGATCTTGAGGATATCTGCACTCGATTCAACATCTTCTTTCAGCTGCTCCAAACCTGCCAACAGGTTTTCGCCATTTTGCTCTAGAGTCAGCTTCAATAACTCTGGGTTAGTTGCGATGAAGTTGCTTGGAGACATAGCGTTAATTGCTTGACGGGAGAAGAAGCTGATACGCTCTTTCGCTTTCTCGTCAAGGCCTTCAATGCTATCGATTGTTTGTAGGTAAGTTTTGCTGAAGAGTAAGTATGACTGTTTGATGAAGTTATAAAACACATCACTTTGCCATTCTTCGTTGGAGAATCGCTTATCGCCCTTTTCTGCTTCAACAACGGATTCACTGTTTTGAGCGAGCGCGACGTTTTGCCAAATTTGCAGCTGCTGTTGCCACCATTCAGCTTGGATTTGCAGCATTGCAGCTGGTTGGTTTGCAGCACTTTCGAAGAGCTTAGTGGTATCTTCGAAATTCACTTCTTGCATTGCTTTGTTCAGAGGGGAGTTAACGGCTGCCCTGCTTAGTTCTAGATCTTCCCACCACTTTTGATTGGTTTCCTGGAGCTTCACAAGGTAGTCCGAAAAGAAGTGTTGATACATATTGCTACTCCTATGATCGGAAAAAATGCCGCCTTTCGGCGGCACAAACAAGTCAGTGTTATGCGGGAGTCACTGTCTTAAGGTTTTCCGTTGTTAGCTGATCAACGTCATCTTTGAACTCTTTAGCAATAGACTGAAGCTTGTTGCTGTCGTCCATCATTTGCTGAGAAAGCTTAGTTAGAACTGAAAGCTGCTGGCTGTTGAATGCAGTTAGAGAAGTCACGTCTTTGATTTCACTTGCTGCTTTCATTTGAGTCAGACCCATTTCGCTGTATGTGCGAATCGCATTCAGTTGAAGTTCAGTCATGACTTCAACATTCTTAGTCACAAGTTTGTTGAACTTCACGTATGGTTCTAGGCTCTTTTCAGTTTGGTCTGTGAAAGATTTGAAAAAATCAGTGTACATAGTCTTACTCCTGGGTTAATTCCATTTTAATTTAGCGAAAATTCAGGCTCGAATTGAATTTAAGCGATTGATTTAATAACTACTGCAGTTCCCATACCGCCACCAACACATAGTGAAGCGACACCATAAGTACCGTTACTTCTGTTAAGTTCGTGAACAAGGGAAACCAAAATACGGTTACCTGATGCACCTAGAGGGTGACCAAGAGCAATCGCACCGCCATTTACATTGGCTTTATCTAAAATCGAAGAAACGGATACATCGTGTTCTTGTGCTAGTTTATGGATGACACCGAGTGCTTGAGCAGCAAACGCTTCATTCAATTCATAAACATTGACGTCGTCTGTTGTGATTTCTGCTTTGCTCAGTGCTTGAGTCACAGCTTCTACCGGACCCAACCCCATGATTTCAGGGTTTAGTCCAGACTGCGCGTAACTTGCAATCTCAGCAATAGGTTGCAATCCATGCTTCTGAACCGCACTTTCACTCGCAACAATAATCGCGCTCGCACCATCGTTAATACCAGACGCATTACCAGCAGTAACAGTGCCTTCTTTTTCGAAAGCAGGACGTAGCTTCTCTAAACCACTCAACGTTGCATTCGCTTTCGGATATTCATCCGTGTCAAAAACAATCGTTTCTTTGCGTTTTTTCACGTCAACAGCAACGATTTCATCAACAAATTTACCTGCCTCAATCGCCGCAACGGCTTTCATTTGGCTTGCAAGTGCGTATTCATCTTGCTGTTCACGGTTGATCCCTACTTCGCGAGCAACGTTTTCAGCTGTTTTGCCCATGTGGTATTGATTAAAAACATCAGTCAATCCATCGTTGATGAGCAGATCCGTTAGATTCATGTTGCCCATCTTGTGGCCGTCGCGGATGTTGCTAGGCACAATGAAAGGAATCTGGGACATCACTTCAACACCTGCCGCAACCACGACAGAAGCATCACCAGATCGAATGTGACTAACCGCATCCATAACCGTTTTCATACCGCTGCCACACACCATATTGAGTGTGTAAGCAGGTACTGATTCTGGAATACCAGCATAGAGAGCAGCCTGGCGGCCAATACCCATACCTTGTCCGGCACCTACGACGTTACCAACGATAACCTCGTCCACTAGCTCAGGGGCAACTTTACCTTGCTCCAAAGCGGCTTTAATCGCAATTGAGCCTAGATTTCCTGCTGAAATGTCTTTTAATGTTCCGCCAAATGAACCAATTGGCGTGCGCTTAGCTGCAACAATATAAACTTTTTCCATCTCACTCACCCTTAATGCATGTATAAGCCGCCATTTACAGACAGTGTCTCGCCTGTAATGTATGCACCCGCATCGCTCACTAAGAAGGAAACTGACTTAGCAATTTCTTCCGGTGTTGCGAGGCGTTTCATTGGGATTTGAGCTTTGATTGATTCAAGTACCTCTGGCTTCATTTGCTCAACCATAGGAGTACCTGTATATCCAGGAGCAACAACATTGACCGTCACACCGCTTCTCGCACCTTCTGCGGCAAGCGCTTTGGAGAACCCGATCATGCCTGCTTTTGCAGCCGAGTAGTTTGTTTGACCAAACTGACCTTTTAGGCCATTCACTGAAGAGATATTGATAACGCGCCCGTTGCCTTTTTCACACATAGCAGCAAACAGTGGCTGCGTAACGTTGAACAAGCTGTTTAGGTTTGTTTCAATGACTTCTTTCCAAGCCGATGCTGTCATCTTTTTAAACACGCCATCACGAGTGATGCCTGCGTTATTTACAACGACATCGATAGTCCCTTCTTCTTCTAACAAAAGAGCTAAGCGTTCAGCACACTGCTCAGTATTGGTAACATCCAATTCGAACAAGCGAACTTGATCTTCATTGAATTCTTTATCGTTAAACCAATCTAAAGCACACTGATAGTTACCAGTAAAATAGGTAGCAATTACACGATAACCATCGTTAACTAGTTGAGAAGAAATTGCAGAACCAATTCCGCCTTTTGATCCCGTGATCAAAGCGACTTTTTTCATTAAGAGACTCCATTCTTAACAGCAATTAAAATAATTTATTCGCCATTAACCGGTGCCAACAATAAGCACCAACCAACGTTATTAGTAATACTTAAATAAGGAACTTTCCGTCCTCGTTCTGTTAATTAAAACTAATGTCTTAATGTTACAGTTCAAATACTTTTTGAGTTTAGTTGCATAATGTTGAACAAGATCTCATAAGGAATGTAATGTTATATAGTTGTTAATCCCATATATCTCATTGTTTTATAAGGACAAAACTTAAACTCCTCTTTTATCAGCAATAGCTAAAACACTGTTTTAACTTCGTTTTTCGTCGTTTACACCTATTTCATCAATCTTTATCACCTTTTAAAACGTATTTATTTTCGTTACAGATAGGTTTACGTTTACATGACAAAAGAATCATTTCGTTATTAGACTTTGGTTTAACTATGCAATCCATTGCAATTTATAATATGGTTAATTAAACCGATAAGTTCATGTTAATTTTAATATATATATCGATTGACGTTATTTATACTAAAGTCTAGCCAAATCGGCGAATGCTGTGCTTATTTTATAAAATAAAGACATAAAAAAAACCCGGTAAAAATTACCGGGTTGGCCAATATCGAATCGAATTTCTATCCGTGAATTTATCCGGCAGTGGATGGTTTGATTCGGTAGAAAATGGCAAACAAAACTGGTACTACGATCAGTGTTAATACCGTAGCAAATCCCAAACCAGCCATTATTGTTATAGCCATCGAGCCAAAGAAAGCATCGAATACAAGTGGAATCATCCCTAATATCGTTGTCAGTGCGGCCATACTTACCGGGCGTACACGAGATATCGCACTATCAAATACAGCTTGGTAAGGGTCCTTACCCGACTCAAGCTCAATATTAATTTGGTCTAGTAGAACAATGCCATTTTTCAGAATCATGCCACTTAAGCTCAGCAAACCAAGGAAAGCAGTAAAGCTAAACGGCATATCTGTCGCCAATAAGCCTATCGAGACACCGATGATTGACAGTGGAACCGTGAACCAAATAACCAGTGGTTTACGCAGTGAGTTAAATAGGAACATGGTGATAATGAACATCAGCATGTAACCCATCGGCAATGAACCAAACAAGGCTTCTTGTGCATCCTTAGATGACTCATATTCCCCGCCCCAGCTAATGCTGTATCCTTCAGGTAAGCTCATTGCCTGTACTTTAGGCTGAATACGAGCAAATAGACTTGCCGCAGTTTCATTACCTAACACATCATGATCAGCCAATACGGTTAAAGTACGTTTACGATCACGACGCTGAATCAGCGGTTCTTGCCATTGAAGGCTTACCCCATCAATCACTTGATCCACTGGGATATATGTCTGGAGTGATGGGCTCCAAATCTTCACATTGGCCAAGGATTCGAAATCAACGCGTTCTTCTTCTGGCAAACGAGCGATAATCGGCAGCATATGCGTTCCATCACGCAACAAGCCAATTGGAGTTCCACCAAATGCCATTTGCAAAGTGTTGGATACATCTTCTTTTGAGATGCCTAAACGACGGGCTTTTGACTCATTAAACTGAGGCACTAGCTCCTTGGTACGTTCACGCCAGTCGTGACGAACATTTCGTGCTCCAGGATCAGCAAGTAAAATGTCTTCAACCTTAGCCGCAATCGAACGTAGAGTCTGAGGGTCTGGACCAGTGATCCGTGCTTCAATCTTGGACGCTGGTGACGGGCCAAACTCCATCAACTTGAACTGGAATGTGGGCTGATTGAACTGAACTGAAAGTTCTCTATCAAGCTCCTCCAGAAGCGAGAACATCACTTCTCGATCTGTCGTTCGCACTTGAAGCTGAGTATACGCTTCGTAACTTTTCTCAGGCTGATAAGTCAGCGCGAATCGCTGCAAGCCTTGACCTGTTGTGGTGGTTACAAATTCAACATTGTCTTTAGCACGAATGTACTGTTCCACCTTATTCGTTTCTTCAACAGTTTTACGAATGTCCGTCCCTTCTGGCATCCACATATCTACGTAAAACATAGGGGTGTTTGAAGGTGGGAAGAATGACTGCTTGACCATGCCAAAACCAATTACAGCAACCACGAGCAGTCCAACCATGCTGGCGACAGTTAACCAACGGAAACGAAGCGCGAACTTTAAGCAAGCACCAAAAACGGTAAACAAGATTCCTTTGTAAGGATCAACATCTTTAGCGTCAGCATTCGTTTCATTTTCCTTGAGCATTAAATCCGCAAGGAAAGGGGTCAGCGTGAGAGCCGTGATCCAGCTTAGGAATAGTGAGAAACATAACACCCAAAACAGAGAGCCCATAAACTCACCAGTCGCATCCTGAGACAGGCCAATTGGAGCAAATGCAGTAATAGCAATAACTGTGGCACCTAGTAGCGGCCACTGAGTCTGTTTGACAATATCAACAGCTGCTTGAAGTTTAGTCTTGCCCTTCTTAAGTCCGACCAATATCCCTTCAACGACAACAATGGCGTTATCCACCAGCATACCCAAGGCGATTATCAGCGCACCTAGGGAAATACGGTGTAATTCCACATCATACTGCTTCATTAAAATGAACGTACCAAATACGGTCAGTAAAAGCACAGCACCAATGATAAGGCCACTACGTAATCCCATGGCGAAAAGCAAAACGATGATAACGATCGCAACGGCCTGCCCTAGGCTGATAATGAAATCATTGACTGAATTATCGACTTCTGCGGACTGATTGTAGAAATAATTGATTTCTACGCCTGCTGGCTTAATGTTTTCCAATTCCGCCAGTTCCGACTGAATCGCGTTCCCTACCTCGACAACATTGACACCAGATCCAAAAGAGATCGCTAGATTGATTGCTGGTTTACCGTTGTATGTCAATACGTTAGAAGGTTTGTCTTGAATTCCTCGTGACACGGTCGCCACGTCTTTCAAACGAATCAGGTTACCCGTATCACGGCCGTGGATAATGAGGTCTTCCAACTCCTGTTCCGAGCTCATAGTTCCGTTTGGTCGAATCGTTAGTGACTGGCCATTCACCATCACATCACCAGCAGACTGTACACTGTTTTGCTGACTCAGCAGGCCTACCACGGTGTTCATATCCAGATTAAGAGCAGCGAGTCTTTCCAGCGAAACTTCGACGAACAATTGTTCCTGCTGATCACCTGAAATAGTTACCTTGCCGACACCATCAACTAATTCCAGCTCACGGCTCAAATAATCAGCATAACGTTTTAGCTCGATATAATCGTAGCCATCTCCAGTTAGCATCAACATGACGCCATATACATCACCAAAGTCGTCAATGATCTGGATAGAATTCACGCCACTAGGCAACGATGGTTGAAGATCATTGATTTTACGACGCATTTCATCCCAGATTTGTGGTAATTCGTCCGGGCCGTATTCCATTTCCATGCTGACCATAATCTGTGACATGCCATTGGAAGACGTGGATGTGATCTTGTCGATATAAGGCAGCTTTCGAATTTCTTTCTCAAGCGGGTATGTTAATTCTTCCTCGACTTCCTGTGAGGTAGCCCCCGGGTATGTCGAGATGATCATCGCATCTTTAATGGTGAATGCTGGGTCTTCCAAGCGACCAAGATCCATAAATGACGTGTAGCCACCCACCGCCAAAATGACCAGAAATAGCCAACTGATGACTTTGTTTTTTATTGAATACTCCGCAATGCTCACTGCTGCGCTCCTTTAATTTCCATGCCTTCACGCAGCTTGCGTAAGTTAGAGTTAATAATGATGTCACCGGTATCTACGCCTCCTGAAATTAACGCACCAGAGCCGTTAATCTGGCTCACCGAAATGGGATAGCGATGTGCAATATTGTCTTCCAACTTCCATGCAAAAAAGTCCTGTGGATTAACGCCTGTATCAACAGCTGTCATTGGAAGTTGATAACCTTGAATTGTGTTGAGACCAGCCTTAAGCAGATCGACTGAGACTTGCACACTCGTACCCGGCAAAATACGTTGCTCAATTTGAGGCATAGACAGCCAGAACTCATACGTTTGGCTATCTGGGTGCAGTTCACTCGTGTGCTCCAGATAAGACACGGTATAAGCCCGATCATGACCAGCAAAAGTTGCTGTTGGCTGATATCTTTCTGAACTCAACTCTGGTTTGAGCATTGCTAGGACGGTATCTGACACGTTGAGTTTGACGTAAACTTTTTCGTCTTGATAGATGGAGACAACCATTTCACCGGGGCTGGTGTTCTCAAACTTTTGCTTGTCTACGCTAGACACCACACCATCAAACGGTGCTTTTAGACGCGTATAAACCACTCTGAGTTTGGCAGTACCTAAATTCGCTTCTGCTAGTTTGAAACTTGCACTTAACTCATCAAGATCAGCACTTGAGATCATTTTGTTGTGTCTTAATTCCTGACCACGCTTAAACTGCTTTAGTGCCAGCTCGTATTTGGCCTGTGCATCGGTAAGATTTTGTTTTGCTTTCGCATCATCAAGAATCGCGACGACTTGCCCTTTTGTGACATTGTCACCTTCCTGAACCAGAATCGAAGATATCTCGCCGTCAAGTCGGAAAGATAAGGGGGTCAGTTCAGCGGGCATCACCTGACCATTGAAGCTTCTATGTTGACTGGTGAGAGGTGAGCCAACTTCAAATGTATCAACTCGTAGTTCATTTTTTTCTCTGTGTTCCACAGATGGTTTACATGCCACAAGACCTAAAACAGAGAGCGCAATGATTGAGGCTTTAAACATTTTCATATCAGATGCCTCCCTCTTTAATCCAAGCTTTAACCTGCTGACCAGAGGCCAATTTGTCTACGCCAGCTTGTACAATCAGGTCGCCTTTCTCCAACCCGGAGATAACGTCACCATGTTCATCTAGCGTTACTTGAATTTGTTGGATGGTCTGATTTTCAGAATTAAATCGATACAAAAGTCCAGTCGTATCGTGCTTTGAAATCCACGCAGAAGGCGCAATTTTTATCGTCGCTTTCTTCTCATCATTAACCAAGCGAACTTGGCCCGTCATTCCAGGTAATAGGTTTAATTCTTGTGGTCGTTGAATCGTGACGCTGGCGCTGTAACTGTTGGTATCAACGTCAGGTTGCGTGGAAATCTCTTTGAACTCAGAAGGAATATCGACATCGCGATGACTGTCCATAGAGACTGTGAGTGTCGAAGCGCTGAACTTGTCTAATCCATATTGCTCGGTGTAAGTCACAGGTACGGTGAAAACAACATCCATGACACTGTTATCGATAAGGTTTAGGATCGGTTGGTTTGCACCAACTACTTGATGTTCTTTGGCAAAGGTAATGGATACAACACCATCAAAAGGAGCAGTAATACGGGTATAGTTTAGATCTGTGACAGCCTGTTCATAGGCAGCTTTGGCCGCTTTGTACTGGGTCTCTGTCTGGTCAAAATCATCCGTACTGATCAGCTTTTTTGAGTACAATTGATCTGCTCGATTAAAGGCTGTCTTAGCTAAACTGTATTCGGCCTGACGAGCATCCAACGCGAGCTGATAATCATTAGGGTCCAAAATAGCAAGCACATCCCCTTTCTCAACCATACTTCCCATCTTTACGTTAAGGCTCTCAATTTCTCCTGCGACTTGAAAAGAGAGTGCAGCTCGGTCAGTGGCATCGATTTTGGCAATGAAGGAATCGACCTGGCTTAGGGTTACATCCGGCACTTCCATCAACTTCACTGGTGTCACAACGGGTGTTGTCACTTCTGATACGGCTTTATTACAGCCAACCAGCGTCAACCCAATCGCACTTGCGATCAAAAGCTTTGCTGATGGCCTCATTCTGAATGCAGATTTGATCATGTGGTGATCTCATTTTAATTTTATTACACAGCTGTGCAGTATATGGATAATATAAGCGAGATCAATGTTTATTTTCCATGTGTGCAGTATAATTTTTTGGTATGCTTGTTTTATAAGTGACGTATGAGATGAAAAGCGATTCGATTTCTGTTAGAAATACCGCGTCGTAAGCAATTGAACGAGAAAATGACTGAAAGAAAGCAAGGCCGCCGAAGCGCCCAAGATGCAGAAAAGACAAAATGTGAAATCATGAAAGTCGCGACAGAGCTCTTTTGTGAGCTAGGCTATGAACGCGTGTCACTTCGTAACATCAGCGAAAAAGCCGGAGTTTCGCATAGCTTGATCAGGCATCATTTTGGTAGCAAAGAGAAAATCTGGTACGCGATTAGCGATAGCTTGCACTGTTATATGGAGACCTATATCCATACTATCGTTGAGAACATGCCAAAAGACATCACCGCCAACGTTAAGCTTTATCTGTTCTCTGTTCGCCTACTCGCGCACCTGTTGACCTTTAAGCAACCCATCCAGTTGATTGCTGATGCCGTCCGTCAAGAAGATACGCTATTCGACTATTTCATCGATAACTCAGGTGAATTGGAAGATATGGTCAACCGCATCGCTGATGACTATAACGAGGCTTTTCCTCAAACTCCGGTTAAAATCTGGGAAATCAAATGGCAGATGATCATGTTTGCCCATGGTGCGGCCAGCCTCGGACCGTTTATGCGCGAAACGTGGAGCGATGAGACCCGGGACTATCAACAATGCTTGCTCAATCATTGGAGTATGTTTAACCAGATGATGGCATGCCGCTTTCAAGTTCCTCAAGCCTATATTCTTTCACCGGGTAAGGTTGAAGATTTGATCTTTGACGTCCCTTGTGAAGCATCTGAAGACTCCTTAACAACTGAATAAACCATTCAACGACTATGGCCAACATTCGAGATGTAGCAAAAGAAGCAAAACTATCTGTTGCTACTGTATCAAGAGTCATTAATAAGCTTCCTCATACTAGCCAAGCAGCGATTGACGCCGTCCATGCAGCGATGGAGAAGCTAAATTATCGCCCCAATGCCAATGCTCGCGCTTTGGTGAGCAAATCCTCGCCATCCATTGGGGTTTTAGTTGCCGATGTATCAAACCCTTTTTATGGTGCGATGGTACAAGCGATTGATGAAGTCGCCCGTGAATACAAGAAGCATATTCTGATCACCCATGGTTATCACAATGAAGCGTATGAGCGGGAAGCGATTGAGCTCCTGATTAACAATCGTTGTGACTCGCTGGTGATTCACAGCAAAGGATTATCCGATCAGGAGCTAATCAAGTTCTCTCAAGAGATCCCCGGCCTGACCATCATTAACCGTTTCATTCCAGAAATGGCAGAACGATGCGTGGCCTTGGACAACGTCAAAGGCAGCAGTTTAGCCCTCAATCACTTGTTACGTGCTGGCCACGAAAAAATTGGTTATCTTGCTTCTTCACACCAGATTGAGGATTCAGCTGATCGCAAACAAGGCTATAGCTTAGAGCTAGAAAAACATGGCCTATCCTATTCGGGTAGCCTGGTTGCTGCGGGCGAACCTGATGAACTAGGTGGTGCAGAGGCGATGAGAAACCTGCTAGCGAAAAACGTCCCGTTTACCGCCGTCGCAACCTACAACGATCTGATGGCGGCCGGCGCGATAAAGGTACTAACGGAAAACAACATACGCGTACCAGAAGATGTTTCTGTCATAGGGTTCGATGATTCGTCTATTGCCAGTTATTTGTCCCCCACACTCACAACGGTCCGCTACCCGATTCAAATCATGGCCAGTCATGCAGCAAGACTTGCTATCCATCTCGC
Source organism: Vibrio sp. St2 (assembly GCF_947311885.1). Taxonomy (NCBI): domain Bacteria; kingdom Pseudomonadati; phylum Pseudomonadota; class Gammaproteobacteria; order Vibrionales; family Vibrionaceae; genus Vibrio; species Vibrio sp. St2. The sequence continues at coordinate 132,188 of NZ_CAMZNA010000002.1, forward strand.
AGAACAAAGCCCTTACGAGCACAATAAGCACCTGTACGTGCCAACGCTTGTTGTTCGTCATTCAGTCAAAAAGCAATCCTCTACATAAAGAAAAGCCCCGCTAAGTTGTCAAAACATAGCGGGGCTTTTGTGTGTCTAACATCAAAAGGTCAGCTACAAATGTGATCGTAGAACGAGCCGGCACTTGGTATTCATCACTTAGCTTCTTTAACTCGTTATTGGTTCATTCTTTTGCTAATGCCAACCTTGATGATGAAAACAGCACCGCTACACATGCTAAAGTGGCTGTGTTGTCCATTTTCATATTGGACCTTTAGTGCTGGATAGAATTAAGTAGAAGCAATTTCTTTAAGAACCATATTTTGGTAGTCACCATTTAAGCGATAACTTCTTTTATAAATATAAGCGCTGAGCAAAACTAATAATGTTGGTATACCAATCATTAGTGCACGTAAACCTAATATTGTTTCGTCACTCTGCTCTACATTCGGCACGTAACCAATTGCTGTCAGGCCAATACCCACGAAGAATCCTGATAATGCACCGGCGAACTTAACCAACATTGTTTGGATGGAGAAGATGATACTTTCGCTACGATGACCAGTTTTGTATTCGCCATAATCCACCACATCCGCCAACATAACCGTCGACAGCCCATTAGACAGACCGCCGCCAAACTTCAGCGCCGCGCCCGCAATTCCTACCAAGATGCCGTTCTCAGGCGCAAATAGTCCAGTCAGCGCAAGAATGAGACTGCATAGTAAAGGGAATGCACAAGCCACCAGCCACATAAATTTACGATTGATGATGTTACATAGTTTAGGGAAGAGGAATACGCCTGCAATTTCCGCCATACCTGAGACCAAAGCGAACATAGGGAACAGATCTTCACGGCCAATCGCGTAGCTAAAGTAGTATATGGCAAAGCCACCAACCAACTGAATCGCAATGTTAAATGCCAGCACTACGCCAATCAGAGACTTCAATTGATCATTCTTGCTGATGATATCTTTAACATCTTTAAACGAGAATTTTTCCGTCGAAACTTTCTTGTTCTTGATGCGCTCTTTCACATTGAAGAAGGTAATCAACGCACTCGCGATAAACGCAACGATGATCGCCATGCTCAAGTACAAAAAGCCCGAACCTTTATCTTCACCACCGAAAAAGCCAACCACGTATAACCCGTACGTCCCCATAAGGGTCCAAGCACAGCTAGCAAACAAGCGTGGCCATACTACTAACTTTTCGCGTTCTACTCGTAGGGAAGACATGGAAGGAATCATAGACCAGTAAGGAATATCCATAATGGTGTAAGTCACGCCCCAAAGGATGTAAGTGACCGTCGCATAGATGTACACCATGTTGCCATCAATATTGTGAGTATTGAATACCATCAATAAGAAGACGGAGTTAACTAAGGTTCCGATAACAATCCAAGGGCGGAATTTGCCAAAACGACTGCGCGTGTTATCGACAATCATGCCCATGATAGGGTCAGTTACCGCATCAACAAATCGCGCAACAAGAAACAGTGTGCCAACAAACGCTGCGGATATACCGACAACGTCTGTGTAATAGAACATTAGAAAAATATAGATAATGGAGCAGGCAAAATCTTTGCCTAACGCCCCTAGCCCATACGAAAACTTGGTTTGAATCGATATACTACCTTCAGACATATAAGGCTCCTTAGCCTTTGCTATTGGTTTGAATTTGGGTCAGAGAATGGCCCACCCCTCATTGGAGGTGGGCTCAGTTGTTATTTCAGAGTGAACTGCCACTGATACTGTGAGCGAGTCAGACGATATTCTGGACGAACGCTTGGGGTCCACGAGTCATCGCCACCCACGCCCATATGGAAACCGTCAAAGTAAACAAACACGCCGGGTTGCTTTACGAGCTCATGGGTATGTTTCGCTTGCGTCAACTGTTGTTGACCAAATTGGCTGACACTGAAATGGAACCTTCCATTGATTTCAATGCCACCAACCAGCAGCCTCTCGGTTTCGCAGCGCAATCCATTGTCTGAAGGGAAGATATATGGGGTATGCATATCGGTGACAGGCAACTCCCATCGCCCGTGATCTGCGCTCAACTTGCGATCAGGGTAATTTTCATGCGGTCCTAAACCTAGCCAAGCGACCTTGTCAGGAGTCTCAGTTAGTTGCAGGCATGCTCCCACACGAGGCAATGGTGGCAGAGAATCATCAACATCAACACGAACGGAAATGTCGACCTCTCCAGCTTGAGCAAAACAGTATGACCAAATTGAAGTAAGCACGAGTTTGTCATCAGCATAGTAAGCGTGTCTAACAATTACTTCGCCCATGACCGCGTTCACCTCGACGCCTTGGCAGCGGTGCTGCAGGTCAAACAACCCCGCGTTTTGCCAGCGAACCATCCACGCGTTAGGGTCTTGCCTGTCTACTTCACTGACGCCAATATCATTGTCTAACGGCGCGCGGAAAAAATTATCTTGCAACGGTGATAGCAGCATTTCACGGTCAGATTTTTTCCAACTTTCAATAACGCCTGTCGTTGAGTCGATAAACCATTCATTCTCCGCAGCGGTTACTAGCAAACCTTGATTGTGCTGTGTGAACGTTGCAGGCGTGAACGGAACATGTGCTATTGATTCAATGTGTAATCGCTTGCCAATAGCCATCTGTTCTTGGGCGACAATATGGCCTGCGTCTGCCCAGGACGTCGCCTGTTTGTGACGAATTGCAACATTTAGGTGGCAATTAGACGTAGGAAGTTGGAAGCTGGAGTCAAGCTCTAGCACACACGTTTCTTTTGCTTCAAGTGAGAGTTCCAGCTCCCCACTGTGAACAGTTTCGCCACAATCGCCAATAACTACCCAGTCCAAACTGCAATTTGAAGTGGCAGCAAACAATAACTCACTTGTTACTTTCACTGCTAATGGGCATGTTGATACTAACTCAAACGTGTAAGGCTGCTGAGCCCGTTTAGCCTCTAATAATGTTGGATGAGGTGTTCTGTCTGGAAAAACAAGGCCGTTGATACAGAACTGACGATCATTGATGGCATCTCCAAAGTCACCACCGTAAGCCCAATAGTGCGTACCATCATCAGAGTACTTGTCGAGTCCTTGGTCTACCCAATCCCAAATAAAACCGCCTTGTAATCTAGGATGCGTCCTAAACGCTTGCCAATATTCAGCGAATCCGCCCAAACTGTTGCCCATCGCGTGCGCGTATTCACACAAAATGATTGGACGATTTTCATCCCCCATACCAAGCCACTTTTTGAGTGCTAACTTGGGCTCGTCTGTGTGCCCTTGTTGCTGATCAGCATCGGTACGAGCATACATTGGACAAACAATATCCGTCGCGGCAGTATTGGAGCCTCCCCCTTCGTACTGGACGACTCGTGATGGATCAACCCTTTTAGTCCACTGATACATAGCATCGTGATTGGAGCCATAACCAGACTCATTGCCCAATGACCAGATGATGATACTCGGATGGTTAAAATCGCGTGCAACCATACGCGTCATACGCTCTAGAAAAGCGCTTGCCCACATTGGGTCGTCTGCAATGCGTCCCATTGGCGTCATTCCGTGTGTTTCAATGTTGGCTTCATCGACGACATAAAGACCAAGACGATCACAGAGCTTGTAGAAACCTGGCTGATTTGGATAGTGTGAGCAACGCACCGCATTGAAGTTATGCTGCTTCATCAACTTCAGGTCTTGTTCGACACGTTCAAGGCTCTCTGAATGGCCTGTCGCTGGATCATGCTCATGTTTGTTAACACCCCGAATCATTAGAGCTTTACCATTTACGCAAAGTTGGCCATCAATTACCTCGATTTTGCGGAAACCGACATCATACGCCTCACTTTCAATGACGTTGTTGTCATGAGTTAGCAAGCTCACGACCAAGCGGTATAAATGAGGCGCTTCCGCACTCCACTTCTTTGGCTGAGGAACGGGAAGCGAAATGTGGCAGCGATCATCATAGCCGCCCTTTTCGTCAATAGGTCTTGTACCAACAGGAGTGACTTGGGCAACCACTTCATTTTGGTCATCGAACAACACCGCCCTGACTTGTAAACCTTGGCCGCGAGTGGTCTGTACTTCGATTTCCAGCTCGCCCTCTTGATAGCTGTGATCAAGATTTGGGGTCACTCTTACATCTTTAATATGCTCTAAGGGCTTGTTCATCAGTCTTACAGAGCGGAAGATGCCGCTCATCCACCACATATCCTGACCTTCCATGTAGCTTCCGTCACACCAGCGCAATACCATAACGGACAAGGTATTGGTGCCTGTTGTCAAATGAGGGGTTAGGTCAAATTCAGCGGCTAGACGACTGTCCTGAGAATACCCTACCCAAACGCCATTACACCAAACGTAAAAAGCGCTGTTTACGCCTTCAAAGACAACCCGAGTAAACGACGCCTGATCCCAGCTTTGTGGAAGTTCAAAGGATGTCTGATAACAGCCGGTAGGGTTATCTTTTGGCACAAATGGAGGATTACATGGGAACGGGTATTTCACATTCGTATAGATAGGATAATCAAACCCTTGAAGTTGCCAGTTACTTGGAACGGTAATCGTCTCTCCATTTAGGTTTCCTTTTGCCCAGTCAGCGGCCACATGCTCAGGTGAAGGATATAAAGCAAACTGCCAATCTCCATCCAAACTCATAATGGATGAGCTCACACGATCATGGCGCGCGTCACACTCATCTCTCCAACTGAACAGCGGAGTATGCGCCTGTAGGCGATTGTATGAAGTAAATTCTGGTGTTTCCCAATTACGAGGGCTCATTGTGTGCATGTTTCTAACCTAAGCGTTTGTTCAACTGCTTATGATCCTAACGACTGAGTCGTTTCAGCACTGTGACAACTCTCACACCAATGTAAACGTTTCCAGAAATGAACAATTGCAGATAATTAGAATGAAATCCATCTATCACTTTGATGGAATTTTTTGAAAATCTTTAGCGAAACCTTACCAATAGTTTATTTTACAAGTACTTAAATAATGCCCAGTTAAAACCACATGCACATTTAAATTTATTACATATCAAAAAAAGATATCATTAGTGAATCAATTACATGTTCCAAACCACCTTGTTACAGATGGTGTTACATATATAACTGGCAAGTTACATTTATACAGAAAATAATCAAATGTCATTTAATTTCAGAGATTTAGAAGGCGGTCACACTAATTAAACGTAAAAAGCCCAAGTACAGCTGTACTTGGGCTTGAATGAAGCGTGCAACTCAAGGTTTATGTATGAACTTATTGGAAGTTGGCGAGAAGGTTTTGGAAATTAGTATCAATGATAAAATACGTTGCAGCGTACATGATGGAAAATACAATGGCTGAAACACCTAAGGTCACTCGTGGTGGAATCACCCGTTTCAAAGGCTGTTTTAGGTATTTCGCTTTGAGATTGACCAAAGACACCTTTTCATTTTCCGCCAATCTTTCATCTTTTATAAGTCGATAAATTGTATTGGCAATATCCGCCAGCTTTTCCTGTCCACGCTCTTCACGACCATATTTACCTTGAAAGCCAAGCTGAATAAGCAGATAAAGCAACTCGATAACATAACGGTAGCGTCGTGGATCTGCCTTCAAGCGCTCTAAGATTGTGAAAAACTTATCACCACCTGATGTTTCATTGTGAAACTCTGCCAGCAAGCTATTTTGGCTCCAATTACTGTTTGCCCCCCACTCCTGGCGGCATACCGCTTCATCAATAGCAGCACATAAGCAATAGCGAATAACCAGAATAGACGCACGGTCAACTTCCATTTCATTCAACTTACGCTCACCTTTGCGGATCTCTCGAGCGATCTGTTCTCTAAATGGCATAGGGTCTTCTAGCCATGGGATAGAAGACATACAAGATAAGCTCGCAATCAACCAAGAAAACTGATCAACCAGAGGGTTAACCCCCATCTTCTCGATGTTTGGATCTTTAACCGCTATGTTTCTTGAAAGATCAGGCGCGGGCATAACCTCCATCGGTTTGCCCGGCTCAGGCTGAAACAGTACTACGGTTACATCATTATCTATGTAACTCATGCTCTAACCGCCCACAGTTGCAACGATAGGTTTGCGAAGTCACCAGAAACATGAACCGCAATCGCAGAAGCGCTCTCCAATGCCGCCCACTCTTCACTCGCTCGGTCGAGTTCAAAGTATGTATAGCCTGCATGATAAGGCAATGCACGTGGCACTACTGGCATTGGCTTGATACCGATACCTGGCAGCTGAAGATTAATCAGATCACGGATATTATCGATAGAACCAATCTTAGTCTGACTAACAAATTGAGTATGCAGAATATCAAGGGTGACATCCGCTTTAACCGCAAGAATAAAGGTCGCGGATTCAACCACTTTCTTATCTGGGATAACCGCAGTACGAATGCCGAAGTTCTGCTCTTGTAATGTCAGTGGTATTGCGCGTTGTTCAGACATAACACTTAACGTGCGCTTAGCATTGTCCAGAGTACGAGACAAACAACTGGTGAGGTCACCATGATTGTACTCGATAAACTCTGGAGGCCTGCGGGATGCTGAGCAAAGTGTCGACAGCTCGCCTTCGGCTTGAAGCAAAGTACGATAAAGCGACTCGGGGTGCACGCCTTCAACACTAGAGAAGTGCCAGAATAAAGGTTCATAACGGTTGAGCGCTTGTAACAGCATAAAATCAGAGACCGTTGATACACCTTGCTGGTCAACGGTACCGAGGCGTTCGACAATCGATTCCGCGCGGTGCTTTAACATCGAAGCGAATTCATTGGTAAACTTGCTAAGGACTTCCGACGCGTTGATGTCAATACAAGTCGGAATGTAGCGATCATCAAGCACGACACTTCCATCAGGTTTTACTTCTGACACTTTGAGTATTGGAATCGCTGTGTAAGCACTACGATCCTCATCTTCGTACATTAATCGGAACTTAAGTTGACCAACTGAAATATTAGCCGTGTCTTCACTTTCGTAAACCGCATCAACGGCATCTTGCTGACGGACAAGGTAACGAGCACCATCTTTGTCAGAGCCGAACAACTCTTCTCTTTCAGAAGGTAATGGGCAACAAAGGTAAATCACTTTGTCTGTAATCGAAGGATCGACTTCCTTTACGTCTGGTACCTCAGCTAAAAGCGGCAAGTCAAAAGGCGTCTTATCTTGAAGAACACCAATTGCTCGAGTGACCGCGATCTTGCCTTGAGTCAGCAGTTCAGTGTTAATCTCAATGCGATTCACACCCCAATGCAGTGGTGTGCTGCTGGCGTACAGCATGGTGCTTAGCTTTGTCTGAGCACGATCAAATTGCTGAAAATGCTGTGGTTTCATGAACATGCCATCTTGCCACACTACAGGATTATATAATGACATTTCGTTGTCCCTTAAAAGTAAGTTTGCTCGATTCCACGCGTAGAGTTAAACGACAGTTCGCTTCCCTCCAGCTTAAGTTTTAAAAAGTACTCAGACTGCTCTTCAATTAATTCAACTTTTCGCCAAGAGGAACCATTGATATCGCGAAACGCCGCAGAAAAACCTAATGCACGAGTTCCAGGGTCAAGAGTCAGCACCTCATGAATTTTCTCACCCGGCTTCAACTGATATTCATAGCGCTTAATGTACTCATCACCAAGCGAAGCTTTGTCATTCTCAAACAAAGCAAAGAAGTCTAAATTTCGAAACAAGACTGGCGAAGTCAATTCATGAATTCTCAATATCACAGGTGACGGCTGTCCGCCCTCCCGCATGTTAAGCAAAGGAGATGCCTCAATGATCAGCTCGATAGAGGAAGTTTCAGGTGTGATACCACTTGATTCCTTGAACTGGTCCCACATAGAACAACCAGTTAAAGACAGGAATAAGAAAAGAGTGATTAGTTTACGCATATTTTTCTTTTAGAAGTCGATTGTAATTTTCCTGAACGAGTTTCTTTGTGCCTACACCGTGTACACCTTTCAAACTCTCCAAATAATGCAGTTTGTAGGTATCCCACAACTTTTGCTTGGCAAGAAAACCCTTATTCTCGCTTTTCTGCTCAAATATAATCGGGTCATACTGACTAATACTTTGCTGTACATAGCTGTTGAGCGCTTGCTCATACAGTGACTTATGCTCGCTTATCTCATCCAACATTTGTTCAACCAGCTCATTTGGTGAAAGCATACTTTGCTTATTCAAATCAAGCATTAAACTGATCAAATCTGTATCTGCAGCCGTTGGGGACTGCTTCAGTTCCTCAATCTCAACAAGTTCATGCTGCAACTTTGTCATACATAAGCGCAAACACATTCCCATCTGTTCAAACAGTTGTGGATCGCTTTCTAGCAACTCATCATCCGTAACCCCTAATCCCTTTTTAAACGAAGTTAATAAGTCACTGTGGGAAGAGCTGGTGTTAATCTGACTAAATTGAGGCTCTGATGAAGTTTGATGTTCGGCCTTAGGAGCAACCTCTTCCCATTGCGCGCTTGGCGCCTTAATTTCACTCGGTACAGGCGCAACTGTTTGTTTAGGAGAGCCCATGGTAGGCTCCTCCTTCACTGATGCCTGCTGACGTTGTGGAGCAGGTTTAGGCTTTTCAATTTTAGGAGTCGAGCTTTCCTCACCTCCCATCCAGTCTTCAGGGATGAGGCTTGGTGCATCAAATTCGGAATACACGCTCAGACTGTCATCCGCAATCTGGCGAGTTGACTCGTTCGTCACAACAAACTGATCTAACTCTTCATTTTCGGTTCGGATTAGATGATCGTCACTGCTATCCATTGAAAAATCGAGGTGAGTCATTGGATCAGAGGCATCAGACTCTTCAGGCTTTGTCTCTAGAAAAATTTCTTCTAACGGCCTCTGCTGTTCTTGCTCGACATACGCCTCTCCAAGATTGACGAGAGGGTCTGTCGTGTCACGGTCAGGGGTGATATCAAACGCGATGTCCGTCGTATTGGTCGTACGCTCGACACTGACTGACAACTCGTACTGACCTAAAACAATCGTATCCCCTTCGTGAATAGGAATAGGCTGATTCTTCAACAACTTATTCCCATTGACGATGAGCCCATTGGTACTCACATCGCTAATGTAATAAGCATCACCATAAATACTCACCAGACAGTGAGTACTTGATATGTAACGATTGTGGTCGACCAAAGGAACCGAACAACCCGGGTTGCGACCAATAGAGCCACCACTTTCTGGTAGCTCTACAAATTTTGCTCCCGTGTATTCTTCAGGATGCTTTGATATGACTATAACCAAGCGCTCTAACAAAGCTCTAATCCCCTAAAATAGAAGTGACACTGTAAGCTCAACACCGCCAAGGCCATCGTTGTATACAGGCAAAATGTAAGAAGCCTGAGGGATGATCTGTAGGTGCGCATCAGGATTACTGCCAAGCTTGATGACTGTACCAATGGTGGCGACAGCACCTGCTTCAAACTGATCAATATCTTCTAACTGAGAGCCGTATTTAAAGCCATCACTATCAACTACCCAACGGTTTGAATACTGGCTGTAACCTGCAGATAGACCAGCGCCAATGTAAGGGGTGAAAATAGACCAGCTTCCTAGAGCGTATTGCGGAACAATACGAAACTCGTAGTTGGTTACTTCCTGATAGATACCGTTAGCAGGCGCATCGATAGATTCGTTGACGTAATTGAATCCTAACCACCATCTCCAGCGGTTATTATCCTCATCGATTGGTCGGGTATGCACAAAGCCATATCGCATTGTGTCAGCTGTACCGCTCGACCCTTCCTTGTATTCAATGCTGTCTATACTCAGCATACTAATGGAGCCACCATAGCGCTCCCCTTTCGCGTTAGCCGCCGCTGACACAGTACATGCCAATGCTAATAAGCCCAATCGACTTAACTTGCTCATCCTTTTATCCTCAAAAGGTCTAAAGTCAAAAGATAAATTAAAGATTCAGCAAAATAGCAGGCTAACTAACAAATTCAATAGCGAAAAAAATTCTCCGCGTAATTATGTTCTTTCTCCTATTGTTAACTTCCTTTCTCCTACGAAAATGGACATTTCAACTATCGAGCCAAAATTGCGCAGGCGCACACGATAATCCGTGAAAAAACTGATTATCATGTAACGATTAAATAACAATCACACAACTTTATAATATGATGTACATGTAGCCATACTGTAAATATTACACTTTCCACTATTTACTCTTTTCTCAATTAAACTTTAGTAGTAAACGATAGCGGTCACATTTAATAAACTTTAATTAGTTTTAAGTAATATCTTATCTACAAATTACTTTTCTCCTACGTAAAATCCACCACGAGATAATTAAGCATTATTAAATAAGAAACGAATAGAAGTGCGATTACATTTTTATAATTAACGTCATTTGGGTAGGATTTAATGTACTTTTCAGACTTTGCTCGGCGGCCAGTGGACGAGCATACTCCTTGTGGAGTTAACCCAAACAATCTCGAAGAGTTTGAGGAAATAAAACGGCAGATCAATAATATCAATAAGGTTACTGGGCGCGTATCGTGGAAAAAAGTACAGCAGTTATCTAAAGATATTCTTAAGCATAAAAGTAAAGATTTACGTTGCGGGTGCTATTATGCCGTAGCTTCTGCACACAATGACGGCCTAAGCGGATTTGTTGATGGGCTAAACTCTATACTCGATTTATGCGTAGTGTATTGGTCGTCTTCATATCCTGAAGTTTCGAAAGCAAGCGCGCGAATGGGTGCTTTTGAATGGCTGGTCGAACATGCCGAAAGACGTGCAAAGCAATTCAATGTCACTGTTGAAGATAGAGCAATGCTTGAGGCTGGGCACAGAGTATGTCTTCGTATTGAAGAAGAATTACGACTTCACTATGGTCATAAAGCACCTTCTCTAGGCACTATCAGACGATTGTTTAGTCAGTATATCGACGAAATCAAAGAGCTCGAAGATAAGCAAGAAGCTGCTCAGAAAAAAGCCAAAGAGCAGAAAGAATCCCAACAAAAAATGCCTAGCCCTTCCGTACCGGGTGGTATCACAGTTAATGTAAAACCACCTGTAGCAGGGAAACCTTCTCCTGTTGAAACGGAAGCCGAAAAAAGCCGCTCGACAATTTGGACCGTTGCCGCTGTTGTTGGTTTATTTTTGTTCGCGTTGAGTGCCTACTATATCCACAATGATAAGGTTTTAAATAGCTACCAGCAGAAAATTGCATCGAACAATATTCCTGCACTTCTTGAGGTTACAGAAGACTTAAAGCGTGAAAACAAAGACACACTTAATAAGCTTAAAGAACCATTAATTAGAACGGTAGATTCTATTGTTTACGACCTAGATAAGTCCCCAGAAAAAATAGGTCAAATATCAGCCTTGGTTAGCATTACAGATAATTTATCTGAGCTTTATTCAGACTCCTCCTCTGTTAAAGTACTATCCACTGAACTCCAACGAGTCAAGTTACAGCTAGAAAAAGACTTTGACGATATAACTTCACGTTTTTCACGCGCCCGAACAGCAATTGCTAATCTAAATCGTGATTCTAAAGATGTGAATACGAAACTCGCTTATCAGTATAGCAACTCATTATTCCCACTACTTGGACGAATAGAGTACGCAGAAAAAACAAACAGCGCTGAAGAACTCGATCGCTCTCTAATTTTAATCAACGTTTACTTGCATAAAATCGCACAACTTAAGGCGACGCAAGAGAATAAATCATTAAACCAAGTCGTGGCTGAATAACTATGCTAAAAAATATTATACGTCATCCGATATTCATCTCCACTTTGCTTGCGTTAGTTCTCATTGGTGGTTTAACGGCTGCACATTTCTTATACCCAGAAACCGTTTCAACAAACATTTTGTATATTGGAATTGCGGCCATCGCATTAGTGCTTTGTGCTTATCAACTAGTTCTTTTCTTTAAGAAGAGAAAACAAAATCGTGACCAGCAGCTAGAAACAGAAGAAGAGGCCTTGAGCTTAGTTCTTAGACCTCTACTCGTAGGTTCAAAGAAAAAACCAATCTACTTAATGATTGGTAATAAAGCTGCCGGTAAAAAGCAGTTTCTTACTAGTTCCAATGCTATCAAATCAATTGATACATCACGTACCAAGAAAAATGACTTTTTCGAATGGTATGAGTCTGACGAAGCGGTTTACCTAAAACCCGATCAAAGATTGGTGTTCCAAGAAGTTTCCGCGGCTGACTCGCTACTGTGGGATACTATGGTCGCGGAAGTGATTCGCAGCCGTCCACGTAAACCATTTGCAGGTTGTTTATTCTTTACTGACTTAGAATTCTTAATCATCTCTGAAGAAGAGCAGATCGATTATGCTCTGACGGCACTGATTGACAGAATTACGTCCATTTGCGATCAAACAAATACCGCACTTCCAGTCTATATGGTCGTCTCTAAGTTAGATAAGCTTCAGGGCTTCAAAGAATATGTCCAATTGAGCCCTCTTAAGCACAACGTAGAATATTTATCCATCGCACTTAAGGACGCTAAAGGTGTTTTGGTCGACTACTATCGCGATAGTTTCAACAACTTGGTAAAAGTAATTGAAAAAAATGCGTTGGATTCAACATCACAGTCAAATGACACCAAAGAAAAACAAGCGATACTATCTTTCCCGAAACAATTAGAAATTTGTCAGAAGGAAGTTGAGTACGTTGTTCAGCGCCTAAGTGAAGTTAACCGCGGAGCGTACTTCATTGACCTTAGAGAACTGTTTTTCTCATCATGTCTCCAGGGTGGCAGGAAGTACAACCTGTTGGCAAAAAGCTGCAGCACATACTTTAACTTACCGATTATCGCTTCAGAGCACACTCAGCTATCTGAAACGCCTTATTTCACTCGCTTCCTTGTGGAATCTCAGATTCTTCCAGAAGCCGATTTTGCAGGTGAAAACAAAACCTATCTAAAACGAATATTGCGTCAGAGCCGCTTAGCGATGATTGCCTCTATCGTTTTCCTTGCTGGCGGCGCTTATTTGTTGGGTACAACACTCGATAGCAACCTTCGCGTGATCTATCAGCTGCTAAACATTGAAACAGGAGATCAAGCATCAGGCCAAGTACGTTTGCTGGATGACAAGCTAGCACAAGCAATCACACAGATCGAACCTGTCTACGATGCTTGGGTTGAAGGCAGCGAAGCATTAGACGAAGAGATCGTGTCTCTGAATGTGAGCCGCCTTGAGCCTGCGACAAAAATGGCGTATCAAACGCTCCTTCAATCGATTCAGAAGGAACTGATCCCTGTTATTGAGCAAACTTACCGTGTTCAACTAACCAAGTATCAGGATAAGCCAATTCAAGCCTTACCAGTGCTAAAAGGCTACTTGATGCTGAAAGAGCCAAGTAAACGCGATCTGCCGTTTATGACAGCTCAAACGCAATCGACTCTCTCAAAAGTCATTGGTGATTCTGAACAAGTAGCCTCTGCGATGAAGTATCTTAATGCATACTTCAGAACAGACTTCGCGCCTGTGAACATTAACATGGACATCGTGCGTGCTACACGCAGAAACTTGCTTGCACAATCTAATGTCGACCTTGTTTATGCTCAATTGATCAACCAAGCGAACTCTATTGACCTTGGTACTTTAAACATTGAACGCGCGGTTGGTTTTGACTTTAACAATGTATTTAACGACCAAATTGACCAAGAATTGCTAGATATTAGCAAGGTCTACACAGCCACCGGATTTAGTACCTTCTATCGTCCACGCGTCGATTTGATGTCAAAAGACGTGATTACAAACAACTGGGTTCTGGGGCTATCTAAGAATGTCACACCTTCAAAAGAAGAGCATGAAGCGTTCAAAGACCAGATTCGTAAGAAGTATACCGATGACTATATCAGCTACTGGCGTAACGCACTCAGTGAGCTAAAAGTTAAAAAGTACAATTCAATTGGCGAACTGACTAACGCTATCGACCTTGTTTCTGGCCCTTCTTCACCTCTAACGACGGTACTTAAGCAGGTGTATTCCAATACGCACTTCTCTCCAACAGGAGAAAAGGAGCTACTAGCGAATAAACTGCCTACAGCAGCAACCGAAGCGATAGATAAACTAGCAGATTCAGCAGAGGAATTTGTTCAACCAGATTACTTGCTGATGCAACGCGTCGAACAGGCTTTCTTCCAGCTTAACCGCCTGCAAATTAACGAGACACCTAACTCCCCTACTCCATGGGATGAGATTGTGACTGCGTTGAGCCGCCTACGTACCTACATGAAGGACATCGCCGACTCACCAGATCCACAAATGGCCTCGCTACTGGCTGCGCGTTCACGCATGCAAAGTTCAGAAGCAGACCCGATTATCCGACTCAAGCAGATTGCTCAAAAGTCCCCAGAGCCGGTACGCAGTTGGCTGCTTGGTATGGTTCAGCAAAGTTGGTCTGTCATGATCGCAGAGTCAGCAAAAGGCGTTCAAACTCAATGGTATAGTGAGGTTTACACTAAGTATCGTGATTTAGCATTAAACAAGTATCCATTTGATTTAAATGCAGAAGAAGAAATTGCACTAGAAGACTTCGAGCTTCTTTTCTCTACCGGCGGCATCATCGACACCTTCGTTCAAAAGAACTTGGCGTCCTTCTATGACACTAACCTTTGGACACCGAAGCGTGTTGATGGCGAGACAATGCCTTTGACGCCTGAGCTTCTGGTCCAATTGAAAAACTACAATGTGATTCGTGACACGTTGATTAACAAGAGTACCAACCGTGTTTCAATCCCATTTACTACTAAGATTCTCGACCTAGACTCCAGCGCGATTCGTGCAACAGTCAAAGTTGCAGATTCGCAAATGAGCTACTACCACGGTCCAAGTCGCATTAGGGAACTGGAATGGCCACCTAAGAGCGGTGACTTTAACGTGAGTATTACTATCCAAGACGTAACTGATGAGGGCAAACAATACGTACTAAGCGAAAATGGCCAGTGGGCGATCTACAGGCTGTTGGGCCAATCCACACTAACAAATCAACATGATGGAAGTTTTGTTAGTGACATTACCGTTTCAGGTCGTGATCTGAAACTACGAGTGAAGCCACTCTCGCAGAGGAACCCATTTACCCTTGCGGAGCTGTATAACTTCTCTCTACCCGAAACCATCGACCTATAAAAAAGTAAACTTATAAAAACAACGTAAGGCAGGATATATGATGTCAACTACTAACCTTCAGGGCTTAGACAAACTAGATCGGAAAATTCTATCTAACCTTTTGTCTAATGGCCGCGAGTCAATCGCTAACCTATCGCGTAACATTGGCTTGTCACGTACCGCAGTCGCTGAACGCATCAACCGACTGGAAAAAACCGGTATTATTAAAGGCTATACCGCACAGATCAGAGTCGAGCAAGAAGGCAGATCAGCCGCCAGCTACTTGCTGATTTCATGTGAGAAAGGTAAGAAGAATAATGTGACGGAAGCTCTTAAAGAGCTTCCTGAGGTAAGGCTAACGAGTATCGTTGGTGGAACTTATGACATTATTGCTCTAATTGAGGCGCCAGATCTTCAATCGATACATACCCTGTGCAATGAAATTGAATCGTTTAACGGCATTCAGTCTTTAAACAACACAGTAGTATTGCATCAACCTATCCGACGCTAATCTTTCTCAATGTTTGAGTAGGACACATTAAAACAAAACCCGCGATTTCGCGGGTTTTTATTGCCTGTTAGAGTTGGCCTATTTGTTTGATTGACGCATCTTTTGTACCTGGGTCACCTAACCACATCGTCTGTCCTAACAAATTGCCTTCCCCCTGCCCTAATTCATTTTTAGGAATAGTATCAAGCTTAACTTTCATAATGAGGTCCCATGCCAACGGATCTCGCAATATAAACTGCATTAACCCAATCAATGTCTTGTAGTTTGCTCGGCCTGGAAGGAAAGTTTGATAGGTAGAGAAGTCAATATCTTCAATACGTAGATGAAACTTGCCCACTAAATCTGGCAAGGTTTTACCTAAATGCAGATCTTGACCAAGTACGCAATTAACATGATTCAGCTTATTTCGTTGAGATTGATGGATCGCAACACGTCGGTAAATCCACTCATCGACAATAACATTCTGCAAGCTGAAGTAATGAGCCACAATACCCGATATCAATTTAGGAGAGCGTGTACGAGTCGAGAGCTGGCTAACGTACGAGAGTAGCTTTGCTCTGTCTAACTCACTAACTTCTGCTTCCTGCATCACCGACGATAAGCCTAGAAGATGCAGCATACGACCTGAAAATGGGTCCTTAGCTTCACTCTGATATTGAATATGATAGCGGTATTTTTTCCATACTCGATAAACCAATGAGATATGTCGATTATGAAAGAAATCAAAGAACTGCTTAACCGGGTTATCTTCGTCGTCGCGGCCCGCAAGCTTTTCAGTGTATGAGGATGGTAACGGTGAACTCGAGCCATGAAGACCTAAAAAGGTAACTTCAACGCGCGAATAAGGGTTACCGTCCATTTCATAATGAGAAACAAAGTCTATGTCGCTTTTCGGAAACGCTAAACTTGGAGAAACACTGAATCGAATGTGTTCCTGCCAGATATACTTGTTCTGACCAATACCGTTATAACTGTATTCTGTCTGTGATTGATAATGTTTTTCCAGCAATGAGACAGCTTGAAAGAAGCCAAACTCATGGGTTTCTTGCTCAATCTGATTAATCATAAAACAGTCTGCTGCCCCGCTAGACTTGGCCAGTGATAGTTTTCTCCGGTTTTCTCATCAAACACTTCTAGCTCTGTAAATGAGTTCAGGCTGGAATACAATCGAATGAACTCATTTAGTACACTCACCAACAGGAACATATCGCCTTCATTGACAAAGTAAGTCGAGTCTACAGTTAGAGTAAATTGGGTACCTCGAATGGCTGTGCCTCTAAATACCCTGTCTGCTGGTTTCATCTCTGTTTTCTTTATCCCGTCCAAGCGATGGATAGACGCTCGATGCGCTTGACGATCGACGCGGGAATGAAAGTCATAGGTCGATAAAAGCACTTTCAGTACATCTATGTTGGCCAGAGACAGATAGTTCAACGACATGTTTGCGATCAATTGCCACTGCAATTCACCGTTTACCTGAGGGCTCACTGACTGAGTCGGCTTAGTGATATTGGTGAACGTCGCGTATGTAGGGGAATTGTGTGATGTGTAAGTCACATCGCCTACCGACAAACGTTCTGCTAGGTCGCCATTACTACACGTGAGCTTCATAAGCACCGTTTCTGAGCCTAACTCGGCAATATCACTGGTGTGCGTATGGAAAGAGATATAACGTTCTAAGCCACGTCCACTGACTCGCTCAGATACCTTGGTTTTGTAAAACTCACGCTTGTCGCGCTGATTAATCTGATGCTCGAACGATTCAAATTCAATCAGCTTCTTACGGCTACGCTCGTTCTTACTCCAGGTCTCTACATTTTCGATCGAGTACACTTCGTAGTGATCTTGACTACTACTCTGAGGCCTGACTTTGTATTCGCTTCGGCGATGCTCCAGTCGAATCGGGTCACCGTCTTTGCTAAATAGGTTAACTGCTGGTGTACAGTGCAATCGTAAGTGCTTGTCTTTTAATACCACTTCCGAAGGTAATGCGCGTTTAAAGACAAAAGACATCTTAACGGTTGAACGTTGAGGAACGCCACTTAACCACTCTAACCCAGTCACGTCGAAGAACATAAACTTCTCTGGTAGAGAAAAGTATTCCTGAAGCAAGCGATACCCGGCAAAAGAGTTGGTTCCGTATGGCAGAATCGCTTCATCATCACCAAAGCCAACAGGCTTAATACTGCTTGCAGGCAATTTATGTTTGTATCCACCGCCAACATCCAGTTCGATGTAATCTAGGTAACGGAACAACCAAAGATATAAGGTTCGCGTTACATGAACTTCTCCATGAAGATAAAAACGCAGCGAGTCCATTTTTAGCCTAGAAAGTTCCTGACCGTATTCTGCGGCTATTGTGACGTCAACGTTTGAACTCGTGCGACTGTTGGACTGTTCCACATTCGTGATACTGACAGGATAGAGTGCCACATCATAACAGGTACGGAACAAACACTGCGTCCCTTCAACCTGCTCACTTGCCATTTCAGCACCACGTTTGACCACTGTTTTTTCAGTCACACTACCTACATGTGGTGATAGCTCTGAAACACACATAGACGGAACAGAGCGCATGTAGTGAGGCCAAAGCAGAGTCATCAATGACTGCGTTAACTCTGGCAGTTCGTCGTCAATCTTTTCCCGAATTCTTCCTGTTAAGAAAGCAAAACCTTCTAGTAGACGTTCAACATCTGGGTCATAGACACCTTCACCCAGGAAATTCGTCAGTTTAGGATGGTATTTAGCGAACTCGCTTCCCGCTTCGCGAAGATAAGAAAGTTCATCCTGAAAATATTTACTGCTGCTCACGAAGAGTTTCTCCTGACTTTAAACGTTGAACTTACCGTCAACGCCCATGAACACATTGATAGACATTGGAACCTGACCACCATTGTGAGAAACCTCACCAGTGATGCCGAAACTCAGCTGTAAGGGATTATGAAAGTCCTGACGATATGTCACTTCGATATTGCCCAGTCTAGGTTCAAACTTATGAATAGTCGTGCGTATATTCTGCTGAATATGACGTACTAAGTTTGATTGGCTAGCAAGGACATCATTGAAATCAGGAAGACCATAATCATTGTCTATCATTGCATTCCCGGCATGTGTGTTAAGCAAATCTGCGAGATGAATATGTATAGATTCAATAAGATGTTTGTGTGAAACAACTTTTTCGTAGCAATTCTTGGGCTCCCCCAATTCAATGCGTTCGAGTAAGCGATAACCTTTTTCCATACTTACCTCTAAAAAGAACGGCCAGCAAAACTGGCCGTTCGAATCTTAAATTAGCTACTCTGATTACTGATCCAGTTTACCAACTAGAGACAGGTCAAAGCTCGCACCCATGTACTTGAAGTGAGGACGTACAGACATTGATACCTTGTACCAGCCTGGATCGCCTTCAACGTCAGATACTTCAACCTTCGCTGCGCGAAGAGGACGACGACCGCGTACTTCTGCTGGCGGGTTTTCCTGATCAGAAACGTACTGACGGATCCACTTGTTCAGTTCGATTTCAAGGTCAGAGCGCTCCTTCCAAGAACCAATCTGCTCGCGCTGTAGTACTTTGATGTAGTGCGCTAGACGGTTAATGATGAACATGTATGGTAGCTGTGTACCTAGCTTGTAGTTCATTTCCGCGTTTTTGCCTTCTGGCGTATTCGCGTAAACCTTTGGCTTTTGGATAGAGTTTGCTGAGAAGAACGCAGCATTGTCCGAACCTTTACGCATCGTTAGAGCAATGAAACCTTCTTCTGCAAGTTCAAACTCACGACGGTCAGAAACCAAGATCTCTGTAGGGATCTTCGTTTCGATCTGGCCCATTGACTCGTAGTTATAAACTGGCAGATCGAATACCGCACCGCCACTTTGTGGACCAATGATGTTTGGACACCAACGGTACTTAGCGAACGATTCACTGATCTTAGATGCCATAGCGTAAGCAGAGTTACCCCACAAGAAGTTGTTGTGGTCATCTGTTACCAACTCGTCGTAGTCAAACGCCTTGATTGGGTTGTCTTCCACTGAGTAAGGGTTACGTAGCATGAAACGAGAAGTACAAAGACCTAGGTAACGTGAGTCTTCATGTTCACGTAGACCACGCCATTTCGTGTACTGAGGGCCTTCGAATACCGACTTAAGATCTTTCATGTTTGGTAGCTCTTCGTAGCTATCCAAACCAAAGAACTTAGAAGATGCCGATGTGATGAACGGAGCATGTGACATCGCACCAACGTTCGCCATGTATTCCATTAGTTTGATATCTGGGCTTGAAGACGTTAGCTGGTAATCACAGATTACTGCGCCAACTGGCTTACCACCAAACTGACCGTATTCACGCGTATAGATCTGCTTGTATAGACCTGACTTCACAACTTCTGGAGCATCTTCGAAGTCATCCAGCATCTCGTCTTTCTTCGCTGAAATAAGTTCGATAAGGATGTTTTCACGGAAGTCCGTGTGATCAACCAGATACTTAAGACCACGCCACGTAGATTCGATAGCCTGTACTTCTTCGTTGTGAAGAATCG
The DNA here is from genome assembly GCF_947311885.1 of Vibrio sp. St2. Classification (NCBI taxonomy): domain Bacteria; kingdom Pseudomonadati; phylum Pseudomonadota; class Gammaproteobacteria; order Vibrionales; family Vibrionaceae; genus Vibrio; species Vibrio sp. St2. The sequence continues at coordinate 152,347 of NZ_CAMZNA010000002.1, forward strand.
CATCAACCTGCTTTGATAGCTTCTGGTCAATCTCACCAATCATCAAATCAACCAGAGACTGGTCAACTTTCTCGGCAGAGTTGTTACTTAAAAGTTCACCGATGAACGCTTCAACACCGCGCTTTGCAACGTCAAAACCTTCGTCACTTGGCTTCAGGCGTGTTTCGTTAAGAATGCTATCCAGAAGAGAACCAGATTCAGCCAACGCCGCTTCTTGTTCTGGAGCTTGTGCTTCTGCTGTCATAATACCCTCTTATTCAGCCTTTTCAGCATCTTGGTTTTCACCAATGCTGAGTTCTTCTAGTAATTTCTTACGAGCTTCTTCATCCTGAAGAACGGCAGCGATCTTCTTACGGAATGCAGGTACGTTGCCTAGTGGACCTTTTAGCGCAACCAATGCTTCACGAAGCTCTAGCAGGCTGTTTAGTTCCGGAACACTTTTAGCAATCGCCTCAGGTGAGAAGTCCTTCATGTTCGTAAACGTTAGATCAACGCCAAGCTGTGCACCTTCTTCATCAGTCAGACGGTTTTCAACATTAACTTTTAGGTTTGGAGCATAGCCTTCCAAAACTTCGTTAAAATTGTCTTTGTCAATATTGATTGGCGTACGTTCTTCGATTGGTGTCTCATCAGCACGTGCTGTAAAGTCACCAACAACCATCATATTCAACGGCAGTTCAACGTCTTCTTGCGCATCACCAGTCGCTGGAACGTAACGGATATTAATTCGCTCTTTAGGAGCTACCGAGCCATCGCGTGACATAATTAGTTCCTTATCTAATTGTGTTGTTTAGTTATAGATTGACTCCCACTCCTCAAACTTTGCAGGCAACAATTCCTTGTTTGGATACAGCTGCTTCAGAATTTTTTGAGATAATTCATCTAGTTGCAAAGAGAGGTGTGGTTCCCAGCTGCTTAGACTCATTTCGTCTCTGATGACCCATAACTTTTCAAGATAAGGTAAACAGAGCGCGTAAAGACCAACAGCTTGGTAAGCTTTTACGATTTGTAAATGCAACATAAATTGCCCTCGCCCAGAGCTATCAAGCTCAAGGTTTTGTGCAACTTCTGCTACGCGTTCTCCCAAATTTTCGAGAGTAACATCGTCCATTGACACCAAATCGCCTTCTTGCACGACTACGCTAGGCAAAACCTGTTGACCTGCATTGGACGCCGATGAGCTGGCTTTATTCAGCCATTCGATCGTTGCTTCGTTGGCAAATGGAATCGAATTCTTAAATGACAGAGCCTCTATACCCGGTAAGGATTGAGCAAAGGCCTTCACTTCCTCTGAAACGGCTTGAGCTGCTTCTTCCAAGCTCAAGTTTTTCAGCATCTGATAAACGTAGTAATGGCCAGTCAGCCAAAAAGGCGCATCAGTTAATGTGCGCTCTAAACGTTTTATCGTGTCGATATCACTTTCTTGCTTAGCTTTGTCTCGGTATTCGGATTGTTTGTCCTGAGACACCGCAAGAATTAAAGGTGTTTCATTGTTCTGATGGTCTGGCAACTCTTCGATGTCTGACCAAGTCAAATGTCTGTGGATGCGGTAAGACAGCGGCAATTCAGGCTCCGAGGCCAAAATCATTTCTGCAACCTTCTTCAACGTTCGTTTAGAGGCTGTAGGTGAAGAAAAGTCGGTATCGATATCCACTTCTTTTTGCTGTCGACTTGCTGGTTTCGCAACACTTGGTTTAACGACTGCAGGTGTAGATTGTGTCGGCTCTGGTGAAGGTTGACTTTCAGGTTTAGGTTGTGAAAGTTCAACTGGGTCTTGCTGAGCCTCTGGCTCAGAAGGTGCCGTATGTGTCTCGTCAACCCCTGCAGATTGAAGTAGACGATTGAGCTCGCTACGCAATTCAAAAAAATCGGCTTCTGAATCTTGAAACACTTCATCAAAGTGGCGTTGTATCTCTTCTACTGCATCATTACATCGCGACAACGCTTCCCAAGTTAGCTGCTCATTCGGCAGCTTAGGCAGCGCAAGTTTTAGCTGATGGTTCAACCATTCCACTGCTCCGTCGCGGCCACGTTTTCTACGTGGGTATAAATCTGAGCCAAAACGAATTAAGGACTCAGCAAGCAATGCTAGGCCCTGCTCAAGACCAGGTAGCCCTTCACTTTCTACCAAAGCACGCGTCAAGTAACACATCGCTTTAAAGTCTTTGCTGTGCTTAGTGATAACTTCTGTTGCATGGCTTTGTACTACTGCCCAATCAACCGTTTCACCAAATAAAGAACCGAATTTTTTTACTTCAGCTTCCATCATTTCGAAACTGAATTCATAGCGCGCGTCTTCGCCAGCTGGCGAAGCTTCGTTAATTGGCTCAAGAAGTGTATTTATTTCTGCTGTCACTGCTTAGCCCCTCACACTCGGCTGATAATCGCTAATTGCTCGCTGGACGGCTAAAGCACCACGTGCAGGCTTTGATTTTTTGTGGCTCTTGCGAATTGCATCACTCGCCATACTATTGAGTAGTTGAGTGACTTCACTAAACTTCTTAGGAGCATTAACCTCAAGATCGTTTAGTGACGAATTAAGCTTTGCCGTTTCGAAAATCGCCTGCTCTGTCACAGTGCTAAACAGAATGTATTCGCTACGTGCTACTTTTAGAGCTCGAACCTTCGCAATCAGATCTGGGGTATTACCAAAAAACTGCTTTGCCGCCTCTGCTTGTTCAATAGCACGTGAGTAGTAATGCTGCTCGGCATTTGCATCAATGGTCGCATAAACCTTGTTTAGCACGGTATTGGGCAGCACTTGGCTGTAGTAGTAAGACTCAGCTTGGTGATTTGCCCAAGCCGTTTTCATGTAGTCATCAACTGCTTTTGCACGACCGCTTAAAATCAAGCTGACAAGTTCGTTATCCTGCTTACCCATATAATTAGACACTTTCTGTGCCTCAACGGTGAGCTTATTCAGGTTAGACATAACTTCATTAAACGAGCGCTCAGATTTCGCGAAAAGGACGCCGTCGTTATTTAGACTTTGATGCAGTGAAACCAACTGAGAACGAATATCTTTAAGTACAACTGGGAAGTTCTCAGCAACTTGCCTTCTCGCCGCTAAGCTGTCTTCGTTGTGCTGGTAGACATTAAGAAGTTTGGTTTGCTGCACGCGGTAAGCGTCCTGATAAGGTGCCATCATGACAACATCACTAGACATATCGTCTAGCGCGTATTCAATTTTCCATGGAGGCTGAGCTAGAAACGCCGCCGTTTGAGCAGGCTTAATCGTATTGACCAACGCCGTTGAATCACCAAAACCAGATTTCACCGATGGCTTCCACTCTGGCTGTACATAGTCATAAAAATAGGTTCCGGTAACCAATACAACTGACGCCACCAACGCAGCTTCAAGATACTTAAAGCGACCGAGAGCAAATTTGTCAGCCACGCTATGTTGTGTCAGAACGAGATCAGCATTTCTTAGATTAGAGAAGATCGGCGCACTGTTATCTGACTTCAAAGCCTGGGTATCAATTCGAGCCAATGCCTGAGCGAAAGAAATTGCGGTATAACCGTGCGCTCTCGGCTTGTTAAGTACGTTTTTAAGCAGTGACCAAACGTGTTTAGGAATCAATTGGCAGCGCTTGTTCTGACCCAATAGTTGACGCCAAACGTCACCATAGGTAGAGCCAAGGAATAAGTGCCCAGTCAACAGTGCCAGAGAATAAACATCATCTTGAGGTTTAGCGATTCCGCTCTCGACATACATTGGTGAGGCATAATTCATGCTCACTTCTGAAGGCCCTTCCGATTCTTCAGTGTATCGAGCAGCCCCAAAGTCAATGAGCTTAACGCTGTCGTCTTCGCCAACAAGTACATTGGCCGGCTTAATATCCAAATGACACACGCCACGAGTGTGCATGTACTCCAAAGCGCCAGCTAACTGGTAGATAAGCCAGGCGATATGATCATGACGGAAGCCTTTTTTGGCGTGTCTTTCTATCTTTTCAGCTAACGACTCACCATGTATCCACTCATACATGATGTAAGGGCGATCAAATTCATTGCCGATCTTAATGAAATCAGCAACGCTAGGATGTTGAGATATTTCAAGCTTACTCGCTTCACCAATCAACATTGAGTGTTCATGGTTGGAGGTTCCTTCATTTGCGACTTTACAACACACTTGTTTTTCCGGCTCACCTTGTTTAGCGAGGTGGTAAAGTGTTGTATTACCGTTTTTTGAAGGAAATGACTCCAATACATCAAATTGCGAGAATAAAACATATTCCAACTTAGGCTTGTTTCTTTGTGCTTCCTGCTGCTCTAACTGTTTTTTTCTCTCAATCGCTTTATGAACTAATTGATTGATATAGCTGTCGCTTGATCCATTTTGATCAGACACGTTTTACTCTTTGGCCAACTGATAATAATAACTAGGGGGGCATATTAATTATTTTGAATATTGCTTTTCAACTGCGTAAAAATAAAAAGCCCACTATATCTATCAATTTAGTCAGAATGACAGCTCAGCAGATATAACACGTGACTCTTTAACAGCTTAAATATAATTTTATTAATTAATATTAACGCATTGTGGAGCAGTATTGAGTTTGTTACTCGTAGTCACACAAAGAAGCTCTTAATAAGCCACGATCACCGTTCAAACCGTACATGAAGATAGAAGCTGGTTCTGATGAACGATGCATTTGTGTAAAGCTACACAGTATTGCCAATGCGGACGCCTGACCTATCGTTCCCCACAAGTCATTGATTAACGTGGGTTGTTGAGGGTTAGTAAATTTTTCCGCTCGAGCACCCAGTGCAAAACCGTAATCTTCCGTATTATCGCGAGAATTATTCATGTCTGAATAAACCCACCCTAGTTGTTCAAAAGCACTTGCTGCTTTTCGGACTAAGCGCATCATGCCTCTACGATCAGTCGTATTCCACTCAGCGAGGAAATATTCCAGGGTGGCAATCGGCTTCAGCTTAAGTGTCTCAACAATATTCTTCTTAGTTAAAATGACACCTGCCCCCCCTTCACTAGGGATCAAGCCCCACGGGTTTTGATTCCCCATCACTTTCTGGTCTGAAATAAGGCTTTCTAACTCTGAAAATAACGAATCAACTGCAATACAAATAACGGCGTCTTGTTGGTTAAGCATGCCTAACGATTCATTAATAAAGCGAGGACCGCCTGAATTAGAAATCTCAATTTTGGACAACCACTTAGCGTGACCACTTTCTTCTACCCATTTCAACAAGTAGCTATTTTCCACTGACCCGGGTACAGACAGAATGACAGGAACTGGTTTTAGTGTTTTAGGCAGTTTATTCAGCATGGAAGAAAGTAACGTATCCACCATTTCCACTACTCTTTCCTGCTTATCCTCTGCTTTAATATAATCAGCTTTAGCATAAGTGAATTTATCCACGCCATTTTCTGCTTCGTGCTGATTAAAACGCGCTAAGTCAGCTTGAGCAACGGCGAGAGAAATATCCAGATTCATCCCCATTGGGGTCAGGACATCCACATCCAGTACGTATCGACCGTAAACATTACTCATGCGCTTTCTCTCGCTTTTGAAACTGTTGAGGAAACCAGAAGGTGCTCTTTCGCCTGACACGGGAAAGAGGCGGTGTAGCTGATCGTAAGACGTTTTTCTTCTGTATCGATAAACACAGTGTACATTGGCATTGGAGCACTAAGCTTTTCGTCACCGAAATCTGCAATCGCCACAAATTTCTCAGAGGGGATTCGGAAAGAGAACACGTCATCATGAGAAAATCCACTCATCATTAACCGTTCTCCCCCCTCTAAGAAACCATCGCACTGCTGGTCAGCGGGCGCCGATTGATAGAACTTCCTGTCAAAATCTTCAGGCAGCAGTGGACGTCGATGCTCTTCCCAATGCTCATCAAATGTGCCGGCGTATCGCGTTCTTTCCGAAAAAAATGGAGGAATAGGTCCAAGGCCAGCAACTCTCAGAGGCTTGGTGTTCGGCGCCCATTCTTCATTAGGAAAGAAAACCGATGGAACGGGTCTGGCTAATAATTCTTCACTGCTTTTTGCAATACCAGAACCAACACGGTTTCTCTCATCACCACCTAAAGCCCTAGAGTGGTCAATCTCAGCCTCCACATAAGCTTTGGGGTGAGAAACCGTCACACTTCCGCCATGCTGTACCCATTGTCGCTCACCGTGCACGGCAATACTTTTATCAATGTGATTATCGATAAGTATTCTGCACTCATGATAAGTCACCGGGCGTTTGGCATAAGCACGAGCTTTACCGTAAACCAAAACATCAGTGTTTTGTTTGGAGACAGGAAACTCATGGTCAACTTTCATCGCAGATAAACCTGGCTCACCAAGGTAGATCGGGTCATCGTAGATTTCTTCAGCTGGAACCTCGTCCCACACTTTTTCATTAAGATTCCACTGGCGCTTAGCCGTAAGAACCCAGACTTCATGACCGTTTTCATCACGTTGAAAACGACCTTTCACCAGCAGGTCTGTTGCTTGTTCAATATCCCACAGTTGCATTCTGATTCCTTAGGTTAAATCGCTCGATAGCAGCAGGTTGATCTGATACTTTGCTAAACAACCAATCTTGCTGCACCGCTGGCATTGACCATTCCCATGGAATGTAGACGCGGCCATGAATACACAAATGTCTCCATATCCACGTTCGATAATGCTCTAGAATTCGTGCGTTAGTCATTGCACGCATAGTCGATTCAAACGTCAGAGCCTCACCTAATCGCATCGACTTGTTCACGATGTGCTCGTTGGAATCACGCCAATCCTCAAGTGAAGCGATGGCTTCTTCCCATTCATACTCAACACCCAATTCATGAGGATTAAGAGGGAAGCGCTCGCCATAAACAACATCTAGAGCGAACAGCCACTCCTCGCCCTGCTCTTCGTCAAGCGTCATTACATGATCTAAAGCAGCTAAGATCCACTCTGGTTTGCCAGTCAGCACCATCTGAATCGGAGCCATATCTTTACTAGGGTCAAACTGGTTGAACTCAACCAATTCCAAAAGCTTCGCAAAGGTTATGACGTACTCACTTGGTAAATCTTCTTCTTGAACACCAAAACGTTTTCTAAACCAAGTACCACGGTCATGCTTACAAAGTAGCAACTCAAACAGGTATTTTTCGTCGTTTTGGATTTCATTGATCCACTCAACGCTGTCTTCAACATCGAACTTAGCCAGAACAGGATGTACATCTTGCTCTTTCAGTGCTTCTTCTTTCATCCAATGCTTGGCAAGACCAATACTTAATGTCTGACGTAACCTCATTAAGTCAAAACATAACTGGCTGGCAGACACCTTCCCTTCAATAAGTCGAGCTAAGGTAATGTCAAGGTGCGCTAACTTGGAGTGTAGGATTAGCAATGTCGCGTCTTTAGAATCGATAGTTTCAGCAGTTTTGATTGCTGCAAGCAGGTGGTGACGCTCCTGCTCAAACTCAGGTTCAAGCATCAGCCAAATGAAAAGCTCTGGTGCAGAGTCTTTTAGTTCATACACCAACCCGGGACTTAATCGGTAGAATGCAATATAAACTTGCTTCACATCTCGCATCTGACGTTCAACCAAACGCAGGTAATCTTGTGAAATCGAAGGGTAACCTTTTCGATGTAACCTCACCCATTGCCTGAAAAGAAAAGACAGTGATTCAATGGCGATTGCGGATTTTTCGCGACAGAATTCGAGCCACGTTGGATTTAGCTCGACCAGCTGGGCAATTTCTGCGTCTAATGTTTCTATCGCTTCAGCAAGATCTTCGTTGGTTAACGCAGAGCTAAGCTGTTCTTTGGTAATTCGTTGTCTCATAGTTTATCTGCATGTTCGATCAGTTGATGGCAATCGTTCCACCTTGAATCTTCTGTGCTTTTTCGGCTTGAGAGGTCACGTACTTAGCTTGTGTAGTTATTCGCCCATCTCTGCCGCTGTAGCGAGTTTGAGTCTCGCCACTTTTCACAATCAACTCTTGAGACGTTTCTATCGTCATTTTCTCTGCGCGAATAACAAGTTCGTTACCATCGTCGAGCATTGAGAAGAAAACATCAGTGACTACAGGTAAGCTGATGTCCTGATTAATGAATTCAATACGACAATTCAACTTATTATCTATCGCTAACTGAAGCTCAGATTTTCTAAAGCCACGTCCCAGTCTTGCTGACAGAGGTTGTCCGAATGGGTTGCCTTCAAAGTCGACTCTGACACTGTCTTGGGTTTCGTTAAAATCTACTATGGTGCCAAAACGGGAAAAGCAAGCCGATTGCTCGGCTTGCTGGGTTTGTTGTTCAAATTGTTCTAGGTGTTTGTGTTGTTTCATTAGTTAATCGCTACGTTGCCACCTTTAATCACAACTTTGTCGCTGCCTTCAACTGTAATAGAAGAACCGGAAAGCTTGATACTTCCATCACTGTTCATAACCAAAGAAGAGCCACCTGTTTTCAGCACGATTTTGTCACCACTGATCACCTGTGTTGCAGCGTCCGCTTTGTATGACGTGTTTCCTTTCACAGAGACTGTAAGGTTGCCACCGACTGTTAGGTTGTCATCAGCACCAATATCAGCGGAGCGAGAAGCACCGACAGTCAGGTTGCTGTTTTCACCAACATCTAGATCGTCGTTTTTCCCGATCTTAGTTGAGCGGTTGTCACCTATTTCAAGTGTCGAGTTATTCTTAACCGATTGAGTTTCGTTTGCGTTGTAAGTTACCGTGACATCTTGTTCAACGGTCTCAGTAAACGTACTGTTCACCTGAGTCGTTTTATGTCCGTCGATGGTTTCCTTGTGATCACCATGCACTTCGTTTGTCTGATGGCGCCCTACTTTAAGAAACTCATCCTGGCCAATATCACGGTAACGGTTATTCAGCACCTTGGTAGACATATCTTTCTGAGCATGGAAGTAGATTTCTTCCTGATTTGCTTCGTCTTCGAAGCTCATCTCGTTGTAACCCGTTCCCTTATGGGTCTGAGTTCGGAATGTCGTACGCGTTTTATTCTCAGGCAATGAGTAAGGAGGGTAATGTAGACCGTTGTACACCGCGCCTGTTACTAGTGGACGATCTGGGTCTCCCTCGAGGAAGGTAACCACAACTTCGTGCCCAATACGCGGCAGATAAACGGCACCCCAAGTTGGGGCTGCCATTGATTGGCTGACACGAATCCAGCAGCTAGCATGCTCATCATTGTTACCGTATCTGTCCCAATGAAATTGAACCTTGATTCGGCCAAGTTTATCCGTGTAGATTTCTTCGCCCGCAGGGCCAACAACAACCGCAGTCTGAGGACCATCAACCATAGGTGCTGGCAGTTTAGGTGCTTTGAAAATCACATCACGTGGGATACAGATAAACTGGTTCTGATAAGTAGTTGGCAAGCCGCTGTTTTCGTCCTCATGCACCTGAGGATCATGACCACTATGAATAACTGACAACATAGTGTAATCACGGTTAATCGCGCTACGTGGGTGCTCACCAATATTAAAGCTGTAACCCGGCACCATTCTCATGATGTTAGACGCCGCTTCAATCTGCTGATTTTCTACCTGATGATCAGCAATCCACTCTGACGCACGGACTTGTCCCATTGCAGGGTCAACATAACGACCAGGGTAGTCAAACTGCTTAAGATCCTGATCTAAAGGACCATCACTAGACATTTCCTGCGGGATCTTAGGTTGTTCATAGTTGTAGTCGGTATATGTTGTACTACCGGTTCTAACTCGGTTGATCGCTGCAAGGTCAAAGATATGTTCACGGTCAGCCACACCGCCGGCATCCGAGTGATACACCACCGGACCTAGGTAGGATGCGTTCAGCGGTGTACTTAACAGCTCTGGAATAGCGTCATTGCTATCAACAATGACCATTGTGTGGTTGCCTTCTGTATGCTCGAAGTAGTACCACATACCATGTTCAGCAAGCATACGTTGGACAAAGTTACTGTCGCTTTCACGGTACTGAAGCACATATTCCTTGGGAGGATAAACACCAGAAAGGTCAAGACGATAATCGGTGACAGAGGCGTCGTCTAGCACCTGAGAAATGATGTCTGGTGCGGCTAAGTTCTGGAAAATTCGACAATCTTGGCGTTGAGTCATGAACCACATCTGTGGAACAAGAATAATCTGGTAGCGCGAGAATCTGCGGCCAGAGCCAAGGAATCGTACCTCATTTACTACGCCGTGGAACAAACGAGCAGAACCAACACCCTGACCAAACAATGTCAGTAATGCTGGTTTGCGGATAAGTTCGTCGAACGTAATATCAGCATCAAGTGAAAGTAATGAGAGGCTGACTTGAAATGGTTTCGACAGTTCTTCAGTCACTTGAAAACTTTCAACACGAAATTCATGGCCACTACCCTGAACTTCAAATTTAAATTCTACGTCAATCGTCATACCTTTTACCTGATACAAATAATAAGATCAGGGCCAACATAGGTTGGCCCTTAGCGTTCGGTAAGAAAATCTTACGCTTCGCGTGGAGCACGCCAGTCGTCGTTACCGCCTTTACCCATTACTTCGTGAGTAACTTCGATTGCACGGTAAGTGAAGCTCAATACTTCTTCAGTTACACGGTCAGAAGTAGCAGCATCTTGACAGTGAGCCATACGAGTTTGCATATCAACTAGAAGAGCATCAATTAGTTTGATTGTGTAGTAGTGCTCTTGCTTACCTTGTACTGAAGTACGGTAGAACTTGATGTTACACTCAGGTAGTTTTTCACCAGAAACTAGTGCGTTGAATAGAAGTGGTGAACAGCAGTCTTGTGCCTTAGTTACGATTACAGGCTTGTGAACACGTTGACCTGTTGGCTGACCACTTTGTGGATCACGTGGAATAGTTAGTACGTGATCAAGTTCTTGAACTAGAAACTCATCAACGTGTGCTTCTTGCCATGAGTTACCAACTGAGTCAGCTGAGTAAGCATCTTTTGTGATATCGCCTTGAGTTTCGCCCGTGATAGACATATACGCAGGAGTTGGCATCTTATATTCCTTCTAAAAAATTTCTATTTATTTAAATTCACCAAATCGCTTATTACCGCGACCCGATTAGCTTAATACAAACACCGTGCCAACTTTTAAATCGTTATTTTTCAACAACTTATGATTTCAATATTGTAATTAGCGCAATTTATCAATTCAATAAATTGTAAAATTAAACAAGTTATTGTCGATCGAAAACAATTAATTGTTACTTATAAATCTTGATAAAACAACGGATGACAAAAGACTGAAAAAAGCGTTATTAACGGGCATTTAAGACATAATAACTAAAACAATAATCATACTGACCGCCACATATAAACAATAGGGTTTTAATCTATTCAATATCGGATAACAAACAACCATAAAAAGCCTGTCAAAATAGCTAGGCAAAAAAAATGACTTTTATTATTTAGTATAATTCGAGCCAATTTTAAACAAACCATAAGCTCGATAAAGACAATGATAAATATTAATCTATCTTCATTAATTCAACGTCTGCACCCTATCGCAAAAGTCGCGCTAGAAGACGCCGCAGCTTTGGCTGTATCAGAAAAGGCCAACGAAGTTCAAATTGAACACTTCCTTTTAAGTCTACTAGAAAGACCAAACAGCGATTTTGATGTTCTACTTGCACACTTTGACTGTTCGGAAAACATTTTACGCCAATCTATTCGCTCTACTTTAGATACAAGCCCAACAGGTAACGGTGGCAAACCTGTATTTTCTGCTTTATTGATCGAATGGTTACAAGAAAGCTGGCTAGTATCTTCACTAGACTTATCTCAAACACAGATCCGTTCAGGCGCGCTGCTACTTACTTTAGTGAGTAACCCTCTACGCTATGGTCAGCACGGATACGCTGCAATTCTTGAAAGCGTCAATCCAGACAGCCTAAAACGCAATTTCGGTGAACTGACCAGCCAATCTCTTGAAGCGCAGGTTGCGACTTCTGAAAAGACACAAGCACGTGAAGACGGCTCTGCACTGAGTAAATTCACAACAGACTTTACTGGCAAAGCACGTAAAGGTGAGATCGATCCTGTATTCTGTCGAGATCAGGAAATTCGCCAAATCGTCGATATCCTTGCTCGTCGTCGTAAAAACAACCCTATCGCAGTCGGTGAACCAGGTGTTGGTAAAACTGCTGTCGTTGAAGGACTAGCACTTAAAATCGTCCAAGGCGAAGTGCCTGATAACCTGAAAGGCGTTGAGCTTTACGGTTTAGATATGGGCCTACTTCAGGCTGGTGCGAGCGTAAAAGGCGAATTCGAGAAGCGTTTGAATGCCGTTCTAGACGAAGTGAAAAACTCACCAACACCAATCATTCTCTTCATTGATGAAGCACATACTCTTGTTGGTGGTGGTAACCAAGCAGGCGGCAGTGACGCGGCAAACCTACTAAAACCAGCTCTTGCCCGCGGTGAAGTAAAAACAATCGCAGCGACAACTTGGTCTGAATATAAGAAATACTTCGAGAAAGATCCTGCCCTAGCTCGACGCTTCCAACTGGTTAAACTGGATGAGCCATCACCTGAGCAAGCAGCTCTGATTATTCGTGGCCTACGCCCTGCTTATGAAAAATCTCATAACGTTTACGTTCGTGATGATGCCATCACTGCCGCCGCCGCACTTTCTGCTCGTTACATTTCAGGTCGCCAACTACCGGACAAAGCCATCGATGTTCTGGATACAGCTTGTGCACGCGTAAACATCAGTTTAAATGCGGTACCAGCTTCAGTTGAAACATTGCAGCAAGAGCTTGCAGCTCAAACTCGCGAACTGGAAGCCCTTGAACGTGACCAGCTTCAGCAAACTGGCGACAAGCACAGCCTAGCGTCTATCCCAGATCTGAAAGTGGCGATGGAGAAAACACAAGCAGAGCTAGAAGTCCAAGAAGCGCAATGGAAAAACGAGAAAGAGCAAATCGAAGAGATGATCGCTTTGCGTACTCGCCTACATGAGCTTGTTTCTGGGGAAGAAATTGAAGTTGCAGAACCAGAGGAAGAAGGTGAAGAAACAGAAACGTCACCTTATGCAGAAATGGACGAAGAAGCGGTACGAATCGCTATTGCAGCTTGTCAGGAGCAACTTGATGCCATTCGCGGCAGCAACCCACTTGTACACTTCGAAGTTGGCCCAGATGAAGTAAGTCATGTAATTTCTGATTGGACTGGCATCCCTATGGGTAAAATGCTTCAAGACGAAGCAGAAACAACTCTGAAACTGAAAGACAGCTTAACCAGCAACATCAAAGGCCAGGAGTATGCGATCGACGCTCTGGCAGAAGGCATTCAAACGGCGAAAGCTGGTCTAGGCAACCCTGACGCTCCAACTGGTGTGTTCTTGCTTGTCGGCCCAAGTGGTGTCGGTAAAACAGAAACGGCACGCGCTATTGCAGATCAGCTGTTCGGCGGTGAGCGCTTTATGACCACCATCAACATGTCTGAATTCCAAGAGAAACACACAGTGTCACGTCTGATTGGTTCTCCTCCAGGCTATGTTGGTTACGGCGAAGGCGGCATGCTAACTGAAGCAGTACGTCAACGTCCATACTCTGTTGTTCTGTTGGATGAAGTTGAAAAAGCAGACCCAGAAGTACTTAACCTATTCTATCAAGTATTTGATAAAGGCACACTGAACGACGGTGAAGGCCGCTCTATCGACTTCAAGAACACCTTAATCATCATGACAAGTAACCTTGCGACTCATGAGATTGAGTCACTGGTACAGCAGTCGAAAGACATCAATGCTGGTGTGATTGCAGAGGCTATTCGTCCGACGCTGAACCAACACTTCAAACCAGCACTACTCGCTCGTATGTCTGTGTTGCCGTTTGTTCCTCTATCTGACGAAGCGATGACAGACATCATCCACCACAAATTGGGTAAAGTATCTGAGCGTCTTCAAAGCCATCACAAACTGTCGTTGAACTACGACGATACCTTGGTTGAATTCGTACTTGGCAACTGTCGTCTAGCGGAAACAGGGGCTCGTAACATCGATGCGGTAATCAACCGTCAGTTACTCCCTCAGCTATCGACACAACTGTTAGTGCACGACAAGGATGAGTCGCACAGTCAGATCACTGTATCTGTCGATGAGCAAGGAACGCTATCTTATGCGTTCAGCTAATCAGAACGATCTGAGTAACGCACTTTTAGCGATCAGCCAGTCTCTGGCTGATCGTACTCAGCTTGCACAAACTTTGGACGCGGTGCTTACAGCAGCGCGTCAGATGACGTTTTCCAAACATGGCATCATCTACGTTCTTGATCAGACGGGTCAGGCCTTGATTCCAAGCATTGTTCATCATAACGAACAGGCTCTCACCTCTCACCCATGGCAACCTTTATCGTTTGAGCAAGCCAGCCAAACGGATCCTTTCAACTACGCGATACAAAATGGCGAAGTTGTCTTGATTAATGAGCTGTATCAGTACAACGGTTACGATTGTGAAGCTGTGTATGAGACGGAGCTAGCGCTTGGCATTAAAAGCGCCAACCTACTCGCTTGGCCACTCGTCGACGACAGCGGTAAAACTATTGGTCTATTAGCTCTGTTCGACTTGAGCGTAATAGATAATGAGTCGGCTCTAACGGCATTTTGCAATATGGCAGCAAACAGTATTCGGCAAGCAGTCTGGCTTGAAGAATACGGCCATATGATTAAAAGCCTCAGCGCCGATAACGCTGCTCTAGTACGCGAAAACCAACATCTCAAACAACGCAAACAAAGCCACTACAAAGGCCCGATTGCGGAAAGTGAACAGATGCTGGAAGTGCTACGTCGTTTAGAGAAGGTACTGACTCTTCCTGTAGACGTTCTACTACGAGGTGAAACAGGCGCAGGTAAAGAGGTTATCGCGAAGTATATTCACGAAAACTCAAACCGCGCGGATCAACCACTTATCGTCCAGAACTGTGCTGCCATACCGGAACAGCTACTTGAATCTGAACTGTTTGGTCATAAAAAAGGATCATTTACTGGTGCAGACAAGGACAAAATAGGTTTGTTTGAAGCCGCTCATGGCGGAACTTTATTCCTCGATGAGATTGGCGACATGCCATTGTTGCTTCAAGCTAAGCTTCTACGTGTTTTGCAGGAACGTAAAGTGCGTCCGGTGGGTGCCAGCAAAGAAGTCGAAGTGGATGTTCGCGTTGTTGCCGCTACGCATTGTCATTTGATGGATAAAATCAAGAATGGCGAATTCCGTGCGGACTTGTTCTATCGCCTGAATGTATTCCCGATAACGCTCCCTCCGTTAAGAGAGCGCGAAGCTGACATTTTGCCGCTAGCCGAACACTTCGTGAAGCAAAGCGCATCTAACTTAGGCCTGTCACAGGCTCCTGGGTTTAGTGCAAACGTGCAAAAACAGCTTCAGGAGTACTCATACCCTGGTAACGTTCGTGAGCTAAAAAACATCGTCGAGCGAGCCCTGTTGCTTTCTGACTTCGAAACCATAAGCCAGATAGAGTTTGGAGAAGCAGCAGCACTTGCTGAAGCTCATCAGACGACACCTGCTATGGTTGAAGTGATACAACAGCCTGTCGTTGAGAGCATGCAGCAAGATGCTGCGGAACAAGCAGACTATTCTAAAGGCCTTAAAGAGGCTGTAGGAGAATATGAGAAGACCGTCATCCTTGATTGTCTGAACGCATCAAACTGGCAAATTAAACGCGCCGCAGAGCAACTCTCACTGCCCGTCAGCACGTTAAGCCACAAGATGAAGAAGTACGATATTTCTGCAGCGGGTTAACGAACTGCTTTTAGTATTTAAGCCATAAAAAACCGCCATTTCTGGCGGTTTTTTTTACTTTTTGAAATCGTAATATAACCAATCTCTCAACATACTTTCACGCTCCTCCGAAAGCGAAAGATCCTCAGCTTTCACGTAACTCAGTAATTCAGGTTTTGCTTTAATCCAATTATTGAGTTTGGAAGATTTGTGTTTTATCTGTTTATCTTTTGATGACTTAACATTCTCATCGTAGTTGTCAGTAGTGCCCGCAGTATATGCTCGCACATTGTTAAACTCTTGCTTGTCCATTTCATACCATTGTTCTTTGAAATGAATTTTTCGCGAATTTAATAGTGTTGGTGCTGTCGTGCTAACTCCAACTACAGGCACTTTTTGGGATGATGCACTTAAACCCAATCCGTCTTTACCTTCAATATCAACCCAAATGTATGATTGCTCACCACTACGTGAAACAAACGGACGCATGCCAGGGGTTTTCTTGCTCGTTACATTCAGGTATTCCAAAGATACTTCCATTACGTATAAATCCGTATCTATTGGCTTAGGTTTCCAGTCAGTAATACTGCTTTCTTTTATGGCAAGATCCTTGATAAGACTCGCTGCATGTTTTTCTACATGCTGCGACAGTACAAACAAGTTGTCTGGCACAGGCTTACTAACAAAACCATTTCGCCCTTTGCCAGAATCAATAGTCAGTGTACCCAGTGGATGTAAGCTACCAGTTAGTGAAAGCTTGTAATCCCCTTTGATATCATTCGCTCTTAACCATGTGTCGACTAAGATAGTTTCTGTATCGAACCCTCCATTTTTAAGAAGCGTTTGCGCGTTCTCTACGGACTTGGTGCTTACCACTATCAAAATCTTCGTAGCTTGCGTTGAAATATCATTTAATGGTTGTGCTTTTGTCCATCCCAACTCTTCCATTTTATCTGTATGCTTATCGCCTGGAATGAGTGATTTCACATTTATATCGTTGACGTAAAGGCTCACTTTAGTGTCTGAAAATAGCTCTGGGTATTGGCGCTTTTTCTGGTTAGTCCTTGCTAAGAATGTTTTCTCATATAGGAACTCGTGCTCTTTGGACATAGCAAGGTTAAATATTGATGAATTATCTGTAGCGACCTCAAATTTCTTACCTTGGCTATTGGTAAAATGCAGACGTCTTGTAAACGTCAAATTCTTTTCTGTACTTGTGTTGTTGGGTACACCCACTTCCAGCACATATCGCATAATGTAAGAAGACAGCTCTTGTTTTTCAGCCGAACCAAACACTGACTCCCAATCCTTACTGCCATAATCGTCAGCTATAGGCTTAATACCATTGATGACATTTATTCCCAAGTAATAAGTCGGCGTAATACAAACGCCAAACAACGGGGTGTTATTGGCTAATAAGCCTTGCTCAGACAAATGATTCCGCTCTAGGTCCGTAAACAACTCAGGGGACAATTCACGAACATATTCTGTTGTATACGCTCCAACATCATCAATAAACCTGTTCTGTTTAACTGGTCTAACTCCTATTGGAACCAGACCTAGAGTGCCATCCTCTTTAAATTTTGCCAGATTCTTATCCTTCATGTTCAGAACCACGAGAACTCTGACTGGATCTAATGGAGAAATTTTTTCGCCTGCATTTACGAGAAACTCAATCGGCTTCCACACCCCATCTCTTTGTATAGATATACAGTGCGCCGCATAAATATCATCACCTAACTTGCTAAGATCTGGTGTTTTCAAAAGTTTTTTAATTTGACTTAACGATGGATCTGCCAGCGTATGAATCGGGCAATACTTTTGGTAAGTCTGAGCTTGCTCAAGTGCGATTTCACCTTCGTTAGATTGCTTTATTTTGTAGACAAAATAGCTTGTAGCCGCAACGTAACTTTTTACGCTTTCAGCTGCACTACTATAGTTACCCTTTGTTTCCAACCACGCCTCATCTAAATGAAATGAAGGTACCCAGCTGCCGCCAAGATCCCAATCATCACTGAGAATATAGGTTTGAATATAACCTTTGATATCCAGATCTTGACTACTTCCATAGATATGGGCATGAGCTGCATTTCTTGGATCGCTACTAGCAATACCCTTACTAGAGCCTTTAGGGCCTGATGCTTCCAACAAAAGTAAGCGTAACAAACCATTAAGAGCAATAGCGCGCTTAATATACGCCTTACCTAATACACTCAACTCGTTAAACGCCAAATCATCTTTATGCAATAATGCTTGACTGATCACATCTAACTCAGAATAACGTCGTTGAGCTTCCTTGTATTTAGCTAACTCCTTTTCAAGAATCTTTTCTGCACCACCCAATGCCGAAACTATCATGTCTCCTGACCAATAAATACCGTATGCCAGAGCTGCGGACGGCCCAAGAACGGGGGCGGCAAAACCAAGAGCTATATCAAATGCTTGACCAGCAAAGTTCCACAATTCATCTTGTATCTTCATTTCTGCAGATACCGAGACCTGTCGATTTTTCTCCAGAGCTAACAACCAACTACGACAAGCAGGATAGTCAAATGCAGAATTCAGGAAAAAGCGCATTTCTGCTCGCCTGCTTGCCTCACGCTTGTTCTTGTCGTTATTGGGGGCAACACCTTTGCCAACGACAAGTAAACGATGTTGCCATTTTACCGCATCACTGCCTAAGTAGCTTAAAATAGAGGATTTAAGTGCTGAGGCACGCTTTTCAGAAAGAACTAAGTTGTATTCCAAAGTTCCGATATCACAAGTAAAGCCATCTATCTTTAGCACCATTTCAGACGTTGTGTTTCGCAGATAATCGGCAACCTTGCTCACTAATTTAGTGTCCGATACAGATAAACTATCTTCTGCACTGTCGAACTCAAAAAGTAAAGTTAAGTAGCTCGCCTCACCAGGCTTCGCTGCTTGCTTTGAGGCGATTGGCTTGCCATTGAGTAGGACTTTATCTTGGCTATTACTGTCAGAAAACGCGTTCAAAAGTGCCTTTTTGTGCTCCTCTTCAGTATCCAGCAAAGCTTTCTTTTCGGCTTCTTCACTCAAAGCAATAGTTGAAACTACAGACTGTGTATTCTGACTATACTCGATAGATTTTCCAATATAGGCCTCAAACGCCTTTTCAGCATCTTTCTTACCGGTATAGATATTTAGGCCTGATGAGACGAGCTGAGCATAACCAAATGGTTTATCTAGCCCAAACTCAATGGCTTTAGCCAAAGGTTTTAATGGTGTCAGTATCCTGTCATCTACCTTATGCCAAAAATGCCTCAAAGCCGGAGGAATCGTAAACACTGTAGGTAAATTAGCACCTACACCCGCGCTCCAGTTCAATGCGTTTGCAAGGCCAGTAACAGGTGTAAGAGAACCTTGTGCAGGTGGACTCAGTGTTTGCGCAAAATCTAAAAAACTCTTAGCTTTTGCATCTATACCAACGGCCAACTTTACTGTTTCCAACAGCTCACCAGCTTGAACTTGATTCAAACCTGCACTAAACGCCTTGTGAACCGTAGTTATACTAAATGGATCCATTAGACCTGACGCCGACGCCTCAATGAGCCCCTTATAAGTGCCAAGTGTATTAAGAATATTAAGTGACGGTTGAGAGGCTGACGCTACCTTATTATCACTGGTATGTGGTTGATTTTTGCTCCAATCTACCCACTCTCTAAAAGTGCTCGGCGCATGCTGGAAGAGAGCTTCTTCTACAGAGATTGGGTCGCCCGATACCAATACACTACGTCCAGCAATCGAATGTATCGGGAGATGTAATACTTGTTCTGAAATGGAGTATTGGTTGTCAGGAATATTTAGTTTGCTAATGGAATTTAACGCGTTGCTAGCCGACTTCTGATCGTCTCCCCAATAATCTTCGATACTATCTAAATTAATATCAAAACGTAGAAGTTGCTTAATTTGTTCATCGTTATCTAAGTAACCACCAGTAATCCAAAAAGTAGCTACATATTGCGTCACCTCTTCAGCTTCATCAGTATCTTCGTTTTGATTTGCAATATCATAGTACGTTACTGACCGAACTCTGCTGACAATTCTTTTTTTTCCATCAGCAACGTCACCTTTGATAACTAAATTGTCCGGAAGCCCTGATAAAGTAACTTCTGCACCTTCAAAGTAATCCGCAGAAAAGAAAAGATTTATCGTCCATATCTGAGGTATACGCAAGCAATAGAAATCATGTGAGTAGTTTCCACTGTACAAATGATTGTACAAACGCTTATAAGCCCCCTCTATCAGTCCTAATTCCTTCTCAGAGTTTTCAGCTGTTTTCACGAAGAACTCAGCTTTTTCAGGAGACATAAACGATCGCTCATTTTGTGAGAGATCCAATTCCTGGCTAAATACATTAGATCTTACTCTCGTTGCTTGTAGCTTTGTCTTGCTTGTGTCGGCTATATCTTTTGCAATTTTGCATAATTCTTCAGCCCAAGAAGTACTATCAGATATTACAGCAGCAGGAAGAAGATAGGGAGGAATAAACACAGCCTTCATAGAAGAAGAAGTGTTAGTCACCTGCAACGGAGAAGCAGCTAGATTAGTATCAGTCAAGTTCTCTAGTGAATGAATCTGACTGTTCCATCCTTGTAGGCGCCCGGCAGAGTCACTAAAATAGAGTGGAGCCTTATTCTGACTAGCACTTTCATCATTAACATTACCGACAGTTTGTTCAGGTAAACTAATAACATAACCGGGTAATGGAAAAAGACCATTGCCATCAACCGTTTCGCCATCCGGACCGACTAGCTGACCCATTAGATACAGAGATTTCTGTTCGATCTTAGTTTTAGCCATTCTTTCGTTCCTCCAAAACTAATTTTGCTTTATCTATATCTCTGTAGTTAGGCAACGGGAACAACGAATCACTCCATATGTTTGTGTCTTTATTCTCGATAACATAGCGGCTAAAGCCAAAGCCAAAGCCAGACATCTCGACTCGATTTCCATCCTTCAAACCACGAAACGTATAGAACATTTGTCGTGTAGGGCTACTTTCATTCGGCTGATTTAGCACTCGTGAGATATTTCTCTGTTTTTCGGAAGTGAACCACATATCACCGCCGTTAAGGGCTAACATGAAGCCTCGCGTATGGTATTGAGCAACTTTCTGTGAAGGTTTACCTGACTTATACACACCTCCACCATGACCTAAACAATAGAAGCCATCAGCAAACTTACTCCCCCTAACATTGCAGTTCCCATTACGTGGTGTGTAATCACCACGATCTATCACCTTAAGAGTATTTGCATCAACTACTAGAGTATTTCCACATTTGTTCAGTTTATCGCCAAAAGACTCTTGGTACTCTTTCAAATCGCTTTCGTCAGCACAATATAGCCAACCACCTCCATCTTCATTTTCAAGGTGCAAGAAAACATCATCATGGTTTTGGTCCATATAAGCTTTGCTAAAGGTTAATACTACATTAGCCAAAGGACCATTCACGTCAGTAAACTGAGTAATTTCTTTACTTGGTAGCATTACCTTAGTTAACTCATTTTTGCGTTTTACAACCACTTGAGAACTATCCATGCTCCACATAACATCATGTACCGATGTAGAAACCTCACCCAATTTTGTAGCTTCTCCATCCTCTAAGTCATATAACACAGTACCTGTTTGTTGAGGTACAATAAGATAACGGCCATTAGGTGAACGGGACATGTATATTCCATAGTCGACAGTGCCATATTGAGGAGGTGGCGGTAAAACACCTTCAGAGATAAGTAGCTGAAGGTTAGTTCCGTCAATATTTAAAGCCCAATAGCTAACCTTTGATTCATCTTCTGGGTTAGCGACCGTAAACAAAACCTGGGGTAGTGTTACATTCTCTATATTCCAGTCTGCCACCTTCGGGTTATCTGGAATATCAAAATCGTAACGGTAACGCCAATGTACCCCGCCACCAAATCGAGTTTTGTTACGGGATTCTAATTGGTCGGCCAGCATTTCTATCCGAGCTTTTTCTTCAAAATAAGGCTTAGTGGTGAAGTAACTTACTCCGGCTACAATAGCTGTCGCTAAACCTACTCCAAGTAGTAATTTCTTGTTCATTTTTGTTCCACTTTTAATTGAGTTACAGCGACCAATCCAACATCAACGATTCAAAACGCTGCTTTTCCTCATTGCTAGCCATCTTAGGCTGGTCATTGACGTGCTTTGCAGGCTCCGGCTCTTTAAAGCCTTCCGGTTCAGCAAACAAATCTTGATAAACCACTTGATCAAACAAGATATGCCGACTGTCTTGGTCTTGGTCGCATACAAGCGATATTGTAAAAATGCCTTCTGGAGGTAAGCCGCTTAAAAGAGCTTGCTGCCAATCATGATCTTCCCCATGAAACAATTCCAAATCGAAAACATCTTTATATTCACTGTTGTGATCCACGATGTAGAGAGAGTTAAGCGCAGTAATGCCTGATGTCCCTACGTCAACTCTGAACAATAAGCCGTTGTTCTTACCATCAACATACGCAATAACAGTATTACTCTGATCGTAACTACGAACCAAGACTTGTTGGTCGCTCAACCATGGCATATCGTCTTCATTAATGGCATGAACTTTCGCACTCGCGACGTCTGAAGTAAATTCCTGCGTAGAGAATGCTTGTTCAGAACTGTAATGACTAAGCTCATCGAGTGGCGTGCTCGATTTTTCTAGTAATGCAGTATCGGATTCTAATGACTCTATCTGGTTGAATCGCTTTTGTTTTGGAGAAAATATGACTTTAAGTCCATTTTCTCCCTCTTGAACCTCACCAAGGACTTTGTAAGGAACCCAAAACTGAGGCATTGCAACCCCTTCCGCTTCACGTTGAATAGCTTTAGGTTGCTCTTTCGTTTGTTCTTCTTGATAGAGGCTGCGGTAATACTCGACATCTACATCCTGATAGTAGCCTTTGTCTGTAATTGCCATTTCACGCCACAACTTACCTTTCCAGAATACGTAAAGATAACCACCACGTAACTCTGAAGCCTTATCTTTACTTTTACTACCATCTAGATAGGCTAGTGGTCGAACTGGCACCAACACATTATCCCACTCGTCCATTTCGTCGCTGGAATCCACTGGCTCGACATTTTCTGCAAGCAGAAGTTTAAGAGGCGTTGCCGAACCACTTAGGGGGATTGCTAGGTAAAGGTTTCTTGGCTCTTCTTCTAAACTTTTAAATACCGAGACACTGCGGTGATTTTTGCTGGAGTCTTTGCGTGGTTTAGCGATTTTTTCTTTTTGAGTGCCAGTCTCCGACAACATGAGGTAGGCAGCGTTGTTCGGCCACTGGCCCGCAAACTCGACCACAATTTTTTTATCCGGAGAAGGTTCTACGGGAGTGAAACTAAGGTTGCGTGCCAAAGGTACATCGTCAGTGACTGTATCATAGTTCGCTTTGACGACTTTTTTTGGTTGCTCGGAGGCAAACTCATCGACGCGCATTTTTAACGCAGGGTAAGCCTGAAGCTGTGCATCTGAAAGCGGGGTTCGACGTGCAAAAGAGGATAACGCGACCCACTCTACACGAACAAGGCGCTGTTTGATGTTAGATAGTAGGCTGTGGATGTCTTTTTTAGCCGACTGGGGGATAGTATCAGACAAAGGCTTTGGTAGCTGTCTGAGCACATCCTGAAGATTGCGCGTACGCGAGAGCTGCCCGATGCATTCATCTGGCGACAGTATGTAGTCTAACACGTCCCTAGAAACTGCGTTTCCTGGAACAAATTTGCAAACTAATTGCATTTTAGTTCTCCACAACCATTGATGTCCTTTGATTGCGGTAACAAGTAAACCCCTAAGGGTTTATATAACGATTTGGCGAAAGGCCATTCTACGTATAAATCTAATAATTGCAACCCATACAAAAGACACATTATTTACATAAAGCTCAATTAAATTTCACTACATCTGTTTTTTAAATAAAAAAAAGACGCGATTGATAATCACGTCATTGTATCAAACATTATTTTAAGATACGAAACAGATAGTATGTACCACCTGTGCAGGATAGCACCCTCTGGGTGCTGCGCTACTATACAAAGTCTTTAAGACAATGCAACGTGGCAATATTCAGGTCATATATTTCAATTTAACAGCAATAATCGATTTCGATGATAGTTAAATAAAACGACAAATGAAAAAAAAGAACGTTTCAATATTCATTCTGCTCATTTCTACATCATATTTAATTTAAATTACTTTCTTTTTTTTACGAAAACTTCAAAAACCTTCCCATTTTAGACGTTAGAGCAACCCAAATGATCCTTTCTAGTCACAAAAACAACTAGATAGAAAGCAACAACCATGACTGGCCAACCAAGCGAGACAAAGGCAAGGCTTGACTACTCACATATCCAATACTGACTTCTCATTTTCTGCAAAATGCATTTAACCTTTAACTTAAATTAAGCGGCAGATAGAAAGGCGATACAGTCAAAACAACTACCGCATCTTTCTTAATTACCTTCTCCTCCTTAAATAACCATTGGAATAGGTAATTAAGTCCTGTTATTTTTTATTGTAAATACTATTTATCGAAAAAATTTATCTAGATTTTGTCTGGTAAAACTCTATCATTGAACCAAAATCTCAAATAACTATTAAAATGCATTCAACGTCTATTCCCCAAAAAAGTTATCGAGACTATTTGTCTTTTTGGTATCTAGCCCTTATTCCATTGAGTTTGTGTGCACTAGTTGAAATATCACCCTTTAACGACACATCTACTAGATATTCAAACGAAACAAACATAAACAAAGTTAATAACACCGAAAACAAAAGAAAATTTTCGCCAAAAACACCAATAACAAAAGACAAATTTATTAGCAGTGACGTGGGGTATTCATTCTATGGCACGGCGCTGAGTTTAGGCATTGCCCCAGATACGATTCAAGACCTTGCGTCCCTTTCAGCAGGTAAGTTTGATTTCATCAACTCAGTATCTGGTTCAGGGCAATTTGCATTCAAGCTCAACGAGAAAGATCAGCTGGTTGCATTCTTGTATCGCGATAAGTTACATACGTATTATGTCTATAGTACAAAGGCAGGCACACTATTCAGTACTGACGGAGAGCGCTTCTACAAAGATAAGCTGCTCCTTTCTCCCGTATCGCGTCGCTTCAGAATCAGCTCGCAGTTTAGTCACTCTCGATTACACCCAGTGACTCGCACAATGGCCCCTCACCTTGGAACAGATTACGCCGTGCCGGTTGGTACGCCTGTCGTTAGTATTTCTTCAGGTGAAGTTATTGCCTCTCGATACCACCCGATAGCTGGAAACTACCTTGTTATTCAACACCCAGGCGGATTGAAAACACGCTACCTTCACCTTTCTAAACGTTATGTGAGAAAAGGAGACATTGTCTTACAAGGCGAGACAGTCGGTGCAAGTGGTAATACAGGGCGAACAACAGGCCCACACCTTCATTTTGAACTGTGGAAAAACGGTCGGCCAATTGACTTTGAGAAGAAGCGCGCATTTGCCGAAAAAGTAGCGGTTCAGCTCGTGTCATCTCAATCTCAGGAAGCTCAAAAAGCTTACTTACAGCTAAGTCAGCAGATAAACTAACGACATCTCGGTTAACGTACGTAAGAAAAATTACGTGCGTTAGCTTCTAAGATAGCTAATTAGCAATGTTTGCTGCTGAAAGTTTAAGAGGGAGTTTTTTACAAGAAGAGTTGGAGCGTGCAGCGGGAATCGAACCCGCATCATCAGCTTGGAAGGCTGAGGTAATAGCCATTATACGATGCACGCATCATCGTGAAGACCCATTCAATATGCCACATCAGCCTGAAAAGAAAAGTCTTTTTTTAGTTTTCAGGTTTAAGTGCTGACTTTATGTTCAAACTTATTCATAGTTGACGGCTTTTTGTTCGCTAAGTTCTTCTAGTGTGATTTGTTGAATGACCGCCCTATCTTTTCCGAGTGATTTTGCTTGATACATTAAGTGGTCAGCATCCGACAACGTAATGTTGAATGACGTTAATGGGTAATAAGCGCAGCCTAAGCTGACCGAGATCGCCTTATCTTCAATGACAACGCTCCTCACTGAGTGACAAACCTTATGAGCTATCGTTGTCACCTGGCCTAACGAATGCCCACTGACAACAAGAGCAAATTCTTCACCGCCGATACGGCCAAACAAATGATCTTTCTTAATCACGGTTCTTACCGCATCAGCTACCTGACGAATCACTGTATCCCCAACTTCATGACCAAAGTTGTCGTTAATCACCTTGAAGTCGTCTATATCAAAAATCATAACGGCAATCGATTCTGGCGCTACAAGCCTTTGCTGGAACTCTTCGACAAAATGGCGGCGATTGCTTAGCTCTGTTAAAGGATCGGTCTCAGAGAGGACTCTCAACTCTTGATTCGCTTTCGCCAGCTCCCGAGTTTTCGCGTTAACAGAAAAGCGCAGGATAAAGATGTAAGCAACACCAGCCAGCAAAATCATTAGTATGGCCAACGGCAATAGGTAGTCTGGATAGACAGTATTGATATACATCCAACGACCGAGAATTCTTTGTTTATCTTCATTGCTGATCAGTTTAAGGCCATGAGACAAGTGATTTTGAAGCGCAAGGTTGCCTTCAGAGACCGCAGGCCGCAAGTTTCCTGAGTAGAGGTGTCTTATCCCGATAAACTTATTCAGTCCCTTAGTGGTATGAAGGTAGAAGTTTGCAACTTGCAAGTCAACTACAAATGCGTCGATTTCGCCCGCAAAAGCTGCGTCGATCATACGTTCATTATTACGAAAAGAAATGATATTGAGATTAGGAAAATGGAGACGAGTAAATTCTTCTTCGTAGGCACCCTTCACTACACCAACGAGATGATCATGCTCCCCGCGTAGAAATAGACTCACATCAGAGCCCATCAACCGGCTGCTGATATAGAGTTGCGTATCAATGGACATAATAGGCGCATTGTAGTCTAAGAAGGACTCACGCGTTTCGGACCAAAGCAAGCCTGAGTGCACGTCAGCCCTTCCTGAACGAACAGCCTCTAAAGAGTCGTTCC
Source organism: Vibrio sp. St2 (assembly GCF_947311885.1). Classification (NCBI taxonomy): domain Bacteria; kingdom Pseudomonadati; phylum Pseudomonadota; class Gammaproteobacteria; order Vibrionales; family Vibrionaceae; genus Vibrio; species Vibrio sp. St2. The sequence goes on from NZ_CAMZNA010000002.1 coordinate 179,097, forward strand.
AATCTAGCAATAAGAATTCAATGTTCTGGTTATTTTTGAGGCCGTATTCATTCCAATAATCCACCAGAATACCCGCAGGTTCTCCCTCTTCGTTGATATAAGAGAAAGGTTTCCATGCCTTAGAGTTAGTGACAATCAGGGTCTGTTTATTGGAAGCACTGGCAAAACTCGTCAAGAAGAGCAACATACACATTGTTGCAAATACACGTAACACAACTAACCTCAAAGAATAAAACGAGCTCAAACAACGGAGGTTGCTTGAGCTCAATTGCTATACACTTTATTGCATTGAGATTATGTATAGAATACCTGTCTCACATCTGCTTATTTTATAAAATTATATTTGAAGCAGATCTCATATATTTAGTTTTCTATCATTAAATCAGTGTTAAGCATGCTTACTCTGTTCGGAAATGCCTCATCTCTTCGTTCAATTCTTCAACCTGATGGCGCACCTGCTCAGAGATCTGTGATGACGAACTAGAGATATCAGCAACCTCCTCTACTCGGCTAGTGACATCAGACATTAAACTGTGTATTTCCTGAGTTGCCAGAGATTGGCTCTCTGCAGAGTGAAGTAGATCTTTCATTTGAGAATCTAGGCTCTCGATTTGATCTGTTGTGGCGCTTAGTGTTCCGTGCGCCTGCTTGGTATGTGTAGCTCCTTCTTCTGCTAACACTTTACTCTTGTCGATTTCAGATACCACAGCTGCCGTCGAAGATTGTATCGCATTCACAATATTGTTGATCTCTGTAGTGGATTCAGTAGTTCTTGTCGCAAGTAGGCGTACTTCATCAGCCACCACAGCAAAGCCTCGACCATATTCTCCTGCCCTTGCCGCTTCAATCGCTGCATTGAGTGCAAGCAAGTTAGTTTGTTCGGCTAAACCTTCGATCACTTCCGTAACACGGCCTATCGCTTCACTCTCTTTACTCAGCTCAGTAACCTGCTGGCTCGCACTTTCAATCGTGTTGTGTAGAGAGGTCACGGTCTGCATGTTCTGCTCAAGAGCTTGAGAACCGATTTCGATTTGGCTCTTTGATTCAGCAAGATTGCTAGCAGACAATTTCGCTTGGTTAGCGGTTTCATCGGCAGACAAGCTAACCTCAGAAAGCTGTTGACCGACAAGTGTCATCGTCGACATTTGACTATCGACTTTATTCGATGTGTTGTTATTTGCATCGAGAAGTGACGTCATACTGTCCCCAACAGTACGTGCTTTCGAACTAACGCCACGCACAATATCTAACAGCGCGACATTCATCTTGTTGATTGAGTTAGTCAGGCTAGCTAGCTCGTCACTACCTTCTACGCTGAGCGCTGGTTGAGACACATCGCCTGCAGCAATCAATTGGGCACGTTTTGACACCACTTTTATGCGTCGGCCAATGTTCCTACCCATATAAGTTGAGATGGTTAAGGACGCTAATAGGAAAATAATTGAGGAGACAACAAGCAAAGATACGACACTGCTTAACGAGCTAAAGATTCCCTGACCACTGATGTCAGCTTGTTGCTGCTGTTTGCGGATCAGGTTTTCCAAACTGGTATTGAGCGTATCTACCGCAGGTATCAGCTCCTTAGCCATTTTCTCGTTTACCAGATTCCAACTACTCGCTGTTCTTAGTGCAACGACCTGATCAGCAAGCGGAAAATAAAGCTGCTGCATTTCTTTAAATAGATCCCACAAGCCTTGATCGCTATCGCTCATCAGGCTGACTTTAGAGTCGATCTCAGCAACGTACTTGCCGTGGGATTTTAGAAAGTCCTGATACTTACTGAGGTGCTCCTCTTTACCATATAGAAGAAAGTCACGCATTGAAGAGAGTGCATTAGCAAGAGAGGTGTAACTGTCTGCATATAGGCGGAATAAGCGCTTTCTCTCGCCCCCCTCTTTATTACCCGCTTCGTCATTGATGAGGCCTTGGAGCTGATCCAATGCCACCTCTGCAATTGGGGCGGCTTCATTGATAAATAAGGAGTGGGCCGGAAGGTTCTCATCTGAATGACTGGTTTCAGAGATTTCGTTAACCAACCCTTTGACGGATTCCCATTGACCTAGGACTTGTTGGTAAGAAGATTCATCCAATAGGGTTTCTAATTTGGGTAACGCTTCATCGGTCGAAGTGATAACGCTATTCAACTGCTCCAACTGCGTGGCGCCAATGGCTTCATCACCACCTAAAAGCATATAAGCTCTGAGGGTAGAAACGGTCGCCTGGAGCGACTGTTGTAATGAACGGCCCGTATCTACAGTTGGCAGATCGGACTCTAATAGAGATTTTGTATGCTCTTCTACAGTATTGACACTGCGGAATATAAATAGAGCGGCAACGATAAAAAGTACTGCAAGCGACAGAAAACTCAGCTGTAACTTCCCTGATATCGTGAGTTTCATCCTAATAACTCCTGTTTAAATAACCTCCTAACTATAGCGTTTTGCTTATTATTGTTAAATATAAGTTAACTACTTTTATAAACTTTTGATTGATAGCTCAGTTAAACAGCCCCCGATAACTTAGGGGCAACGCTCACTTCTGCTAAGCTGTTTTAGATATTTGCCGACGCAATGTAATCCGTCAGCTCTTGATTCGATACCGTGGTGATGTATTGGTCATCCAAGTAGAAAGCCACATCATTTTGCTCTTTCTTACCACTTAAAACCTGTTTAGTGCCATCAAGATAGGTTATTTCCATTTGTAGCGTCGTTTCGTCAAGCTGTTCCATAGTTGCACTTTCAATCTCGGTGTTGTTGCTCAATGGTACATCTTTTAGAGAGCTGTCTAGCTTGTCGTTGACCTTGATGTAGTTCTTTGTTGGCGTATCAACAACAGCTGGAGACTTACCTGTAATTGGGTTTGTCCCCGTCCAAAACTCAACTGCATTGAAGATAAACAAGTCCGCAATACCAGCAATACCGTAGACAGGAGACAGTAAGACAAACATACCTTCGCGGGCATAACGGTTATCGACTGTCTCTAGGTTGAACTTCGTCACCATTCCTGTAGTCGCCATCTGCCCCATACAACCAGTTAAAGAGGTCAGGCCAAGGCCAGCAATTATTGCCAGTTTTAATGTATTTTTTCTCATTTTTTCCACCACTCAAATTAAGACGACGCGCATGCTACTCCCGCTATATACCCTTGCCTAGAGTCAAAATTTTGAATTGACGAAATACTGACTAAGTCATTTTTTAAGCAAAGCCTAATAATGCATTAAATTGAGCAGAATCCTCGGTTTACGGCATCAGTATTTTCCGGCTTTGCAGCGTGTCAATATCAGACTTTGCTTATTTTCTTAAACCCCAAAACAAGACACATAAAAACAACAATAAAAACATCAAATTAACAAACACAATTAATTTTAAAATACCCCTAAAAAGAGATTCCAATCACATATAGATTGGTTATAATTCGCGCCCATTACGCTTTGTGTTGATAAACGCAAACTTAATTTGAAGAAATAGACTGTTAACCAGACCTCTTTTATCAGAGGTGAACTTGAGAAGAAAAATGAGCAAGATTGATAAAGCTACACGTATCCTGCTGGCGGGATTCTGTATCAACCTTTGTCTTGGCATCCTGTATGCTTGGAGCGTGTTTAACAAAGCACTTGTGACTGAATCTGGCTGGAGTGCAGCAGAAGCTTCTTCACCATACGCAATCGCAACAATCACCTTCTCTGTTTGTCTTCTTGTTGCTGGTATCCTTCAGGATCGTATGGGCCCACGTAAAATTCTGATTCTGGGCACAATGCTGACTGGCTTAGGTATGATTGCCTCAGGTTTCGCAACCACTCCACTAATGCTGAACATTACATTTGGTGTGATTACAGGTGCCGGCATCGGTTTTGGATATGCTTGTCTTTCTCCTTCTGCAATGAAGTGGTTCCATTCTTCCAAGAAAGGCATGGTCAACGGTCTTATTGCAGCTGGTTTTGGTCTAGCCGCTATTTACCTTGCACCAGTGACTTCCGCTCTGATTGACAGCATGGGTATTCAAACCAGCTTTATGGTTCTTGGTGCTGGCGTATTGGCCATTGCCGTGCCTCTTGCAGCAACTATTAACAACCCACCAGCGGGTTACACTCCTGCTGAACCAGCAGTAAAAGCAGGTCAAGCACCGAAAGCCGCTAAGAAAACAGAAGATCTGACGTGGAAATCAATGCTTAAAACGCCTCAGTTCTACTCACTATGGATCATGTACGCATTCGCTGCGTCGGTTGGCCTTATGATCATTGGCAACATCACTACAATTGCCAGCGTTCAGGCTAATCTACCTAATGCTGTTTACCTAGCGTCTATCCTAGCGATATTCAACTCTGGTGGTCGTGTGGCTGCAGGTATGCTAGCTGATAAGATTGGCGGCGTACGTACACTGCTATTAGCCTTTGTCCTGCAAGGCATCAACATGGTTCTGTTCGCTACGTTTAAAACCGAATTTACACTGATAATCGGTACGGCTATCGCAGCTATCGGTTACGGTACTTTGCTTGCTGTGTTCCCAACCCTAACCGCAGAGTTCTACGGCTTGAAGAACTACGGCACTAACTATGGCGTTCTCTATACGTCATGGGGTATTGGTGGCGCAATTGGTGCTGCAGTTGTTGGATTCTCAATGACAAACGGTGAAGGCTACAGTCTCGCTTACACTATTTCAGCCGTAATGATGGCGGTGTGTATCGTTCTTGCCTTCATTACCAAACCAATTAGCGAAGCAAAAGTGGCTCAGCTTAAAAACGCTTAACGCTTTGAAAACCTCTTCGAAAGGCTTAACCTTGTGGTTAGGCCTTTTTTGTATCTATTAACCATGTCTGAACCTGTCGTCTTACCCTCAGATTACTACCTGAGCAACTTCTTGAAACTGACACGTCATGCTCAAGAAATGTATCCAGATCTGTTGTCTGAATTGGAGCACAAGTGGCTGCAACATTTCTCTCAGTTATCTACTCCGGCAAAGTGCTTGTTAGTGAGATTGCTTTCTCGCAAAGGGGAATGGTTTCGAAGCGATAAGCTGAACTATGAAGAGATCCCTGAAAAAGATGTCGCATTAGATGAGCTCAATGCGCTGAGCTTCATCTCGCTCAACCCTGAAATCTCCAACCCAGATTTAGCCGCCAAGCTTCTGACAAAACCGGAAATGGTTAACCTCTTTAGAGTAACCAACAAACAGGCGAAAAAGGACACAATTGTAAGTCAGCTAGAAGAGAGCCCATTCTCACAATACGGCACTTTGCCCTTCACCATCGTTAAGCTTGAATCACCGCAAGTGATCGATGTTTTGCTGACACTCTTCTTTGCTAATACTCATCAGGATTTAAGCCAGTTTGTATTAGACGATCTTGGCTTGCATCAATTTGAGAACTATCAACTCAGCGAACAATGCCGTTTCTTTTCTTCACGTGATGAGCTAGATCAACTGCTTTCATTATCATTATTGCAGCAAAGTTATCATGACGCTGATCGAAAATGCGTAAATACAATACTCCTCCACCTTGAACAACTTACCCATCCTATTGACCACAACTACATACAGCGTAAACGCCAACATCTGATCAATGACATGGCGCGTGACTTAGAAAGATTGCAAGAGTTCGAACTCTCGACTTTCTGGTTCGAACAAACAGTATTACCACCTTCACGAGAACGCCGAGCTCGCATGTATGACAAACAAAGCGATATAAATGCCATGAGTGACATTGTCACTTCAATATTAAGTTCCCCATATGATACGTCAGAACAAGAAGTGGGTGTGAAATTGCAACAACGCTTGGATCGTCTCAAAGGTATAAAAGTCCCGAGAGTAAAGAAACCTAATATAGAGGAACACCACCTTACACTTGATTTGCAACAGCAACGCGTCGAGTTGGTGGTCAAAGATTATTTTGAGCAACAAGGTTATGACGTCTATTACTCAGAAAATATTCTGCTAAATGGATTGTTTGGCTTAGCATTTTGGGAAGTCATTTTCAGCCCTGTAGAAGGCGCTTTTATCAACCGATATCAATATCGCCCTTTGGATCTTTATCATCACGACTTTGCTTCCAAACGTCAGTCAATGATAGATGATGTTTTCACTCGACTAGAAGAAAACGGTAGCCATTATCTGAAGCAAATTTATCTGGAAAAAGTAGGGCTCAGTAATCCATTTGTTGTCTGGAATGCTTTCACTCCAGAACTTTTGGACAAGGCGATCCACAGTATCTCTTCTGAGTTACTGTGCCAGTTGTTTAAGGTCATGTTACAAGACCTCAAATTATTCCGTAGTGGTATGCCTGATCTGGTTCTCTTTAAAGACGACCTCTTCGAATGGGTTGAAGTTAAAGGCCCCGGAGATCGTTTGCAGGATAACCAATGGCGCTGGTTCTATGAGTTCATCAAACTGAAAGTGCCGTTTTCGGTTTGCTATGTAGCCAACTCATAACTAAATACGATTGATAATGCCCAAACCAATAAGCTCACCCATTTATTGGCATTGAAAGTTCAACCTCTTTTATTGATAATAACAATTATTATCAATAAAAGAGGTGTGTTCCATGTTTGAAGGTGGAGGAAGATTATCATTTAACGATCATAAATCTTATGGCCAAATACTGTCAGGCAATGAGCCATCAATACTATTGGTTGAAGACGATAGACATCTGAATCAGCAACTCACCTCTCTTCTTCAAGACAGTCGATACCAGGTTACCAATCTGGATTGTGGTGCCGAAGCATTGAATTGCCTAAAGCAATCCAACTTTGACCTAATCATTCTTGACATTAACCTGCCAGAGGTCGACGGCTTTGGTTTGTTGAACTTTATCCGCTTTCATTCAAATACACCGGTCATCATGCTGACCGCATACGGCGCAGAAGAACACCGCATACGTGGGCTGCGTTATGGCGCGGATGACTACATCAGCAAACCATGTAACTTTACTGAGGTGAGTTTACGGATCGAAGCGATTTTGCGCCGAACTGGTCACAATCAAGCATCGAGCTCTAACCGTTATCAAGAATATAAAGAACTCAAGCTTGATAAGAACGAACTGACTGTAACCGTCAACGAGTCCGCTCCCATCACCCTCACACCAATTCAGTTTAAATTGCTCTGGACACTTGTAGCCAACCACGGCGCAGTACAAAGCAAACCGTTTTTGTACCAGGTTGTACTAGAACGCGACTTTAGCTCATACGACAGAAGCTTAGACATGCATTTAAGTCGAGTGAGAAAAAGCTTAGTCGCTTTGGGTATGAGCTCAGAACGAATTCAGACCGTTCACGGCAAAGGTTATTTATTACGATGAAAAAGTTACTTTTCTGGCGACTGTTTGTCGTACTCTCATTGGGAGGAGTGATCTTTTTCTCCCTACTCCATAGCGTCGCTCTACTCTCCAATGAAAAAATGAGTTACATCGATAAAAACCATCAGCAAGAAATTCTCGCTTGGGGTGAGCACGTTCAGTCGCTGCTCGGGCAAGGGAAATATGATGAAATGAATCAGTGGGTAAATCAGCTAGCGTTGCGAGAGGAAACGTGGGCAACGGTGGTACGTTCCAATGTCTCCGTTGTCAGCGGTAACCCTCTCAATAAGCGATTTTGGGATGGTTATGGCATAGGTAGAAACGTCGAGTGGAAGATTCACCTTTATTTTCCTGAGAACCCTATAATGGAAGTCGCTCTTACTCCTTCTGATTATCACTTCTTGGTTAAATTGCCTGCTCGTATGCGCCCCGGAACCTACATGTCGCACGCATTCTGGACTTTCCGAGTCGTCATTCCGTTCTTAGCTCTATTGGCGCTAACTATCTACCTTTATCGCTACGTCATGACACCATTACAGCACTTTCACCGTACAGCCAAAGAATTTAGCCAAGGTAACTATAGCGCTCGAGTCTCACATCACATGACACTGGGTAATGACGAGTTAAGCCAGATTGCTCGAACGTTTGACATGATGGCCGAGCGCACAGCTAGTGTGATTAACCATAATCGCAATCTGATAGCAGATATGTCTCATGAAATTCGAACACCGCTCGCTAGAGTTGAAATGGCGACGGATTGCGTCGAAAAGCAGATAGATACTGAAGAAATGGTCAGTCGAATTAGATCTGAAGTTCAGGCTATCCGAGTTATGGCAGAAGATACGCTGACACTCGCGTGGCTAGAGAACGAACGACCAGACTTAAGAGACGAAGCCTTTGATCTGACTGAGCTGGTGGAAGCCATCGTTGAAGATGCGCAATTTGAGTATCCCGATCGTCAGATTGCCATAGATCTCCCTTCGCAGCTTCCGCTCTCCCACTCTAATCAAAGGGCCCTATCTCAAGCAATAGAGAACATCGTCCGAAACGGGCTGAGATATACGCCGCAGGGAGAAACCCTCACCATTAAAGCTTCATTTGATGAAGACAATGTCACGCTGACCATATCCGATGCTGGTCCGGGTATAGACGCTTCTTTAACTAAACGAATATTCCAGCCCTTCTTTAAAGCTGATAACCAGGTTGGTTCACGTAAAGGGTTTGGCGTTGGCCTTGCGTTGGCCAAAAGACACATACAAGCCGTAAACGGTTCAATAAGTGCAAAAAATCGCAGAGAAAGAGGGCTTGATATGGTAATCAACCTACCTACTTAAATATCTCATACAGGAGGCGACATGCATTCCGTTGCCTTTTGTTTTCTCTAGATATCACCTCAAGATGTAACAGTTGTAAAAGTCATTTACTCACCCTATACGAGACGACAAAATCCACTCGATAATAATTCTCATTAACAGTGGAGGTTACGGTCAAATGCATACCGTATTCAAGTTAAGCCCAATTGCCCTCGCCCTTGCTTCAGGGTTGGTTTTCGCTAATCAAGAAACCGCAGAAATCGTTGAAGTCATTGGTAACCCACTTCAAGGGGTTGATACCATCATCACCGCTGAAGACTTATCCAAACAGCAGGCTCAAGATCTCAATGATGTATTTCGTAAAGATGCGGAAGTCACCGTTGGCGGCTCGGCAGGCATCACTCAAAAGATCTATGTCCGTGGATTAGAAGATACTATGATGAACATTTCTATCGACGGAGCTGAGCAGTCAGGCAACCTTTTCCACCATCAAGGCAGACTTTCAGTTGAACCGGAGCTTCTTAAGCAAGTTGATGTTTCAGCGGGTGCGGGTCGAGCCACTAACGGTCCGGGCGCTTTAGGCGGTGCGATCCAGTTTAAAACCAAAGATGCGCATGACCTTTTGCAACATGAAGAGCAGTTTGGTGCGCAGGCGAAAGCGGGTTACTACACCAACAACAACGGCTACAAGGTTTCAACCAGCTTGTATGGTGAAGTCACCGAGCGGCTAGGGTTGCTGGCTTCATTTGGCTATGTTGAAGGAGACAACATTGAAGATGGTCGCGGTACCGAGCAAGAGTACACAGCAATCGAACAGCAAGTTGCGCTTCTTAAACTTTCAGGCCAACTTAACGAGCAGCACTATCTGTCTCTGAGCTACGACTATCGTAACGATGATGATACTCGACTGAATCGACCTCACTTTCAACCAAGTGTAAAGAATGTTCCACTGGATCAGGAAGCGGATCGCCATACCTTTACGGCCAATCACAATTTCCGATACAGCGACCTGCTCAACTTAGATACCACCCTTTACAGCACTGCTAATCGTATTGCTCAGAAAGATCACCCGCAATGGAACACCAGCGATGGTACTATCAACACCATAGGCGGGAAAGTGTTCAACACTGCTCGCCTAGCTCAGCATACTCTGATTACGGGTGCAGATTACAAACGGGACAAATCTGAGTTCGAAACTAACTATTCAGGCCAGCAAAACCACGAAGAGAAAGGCACAGTATACGGGCTATTCGTGCAGGATGACTGGAACATTAATGATGCGATTTTACTTTCTGCTGGTGCCCGTTACGACTGGTATGAACTAACCGACAATATTAATCAGGAATTCGACTCCAGCGGCTTCAGCCCCAACATTTCCTTAACTTACCAATTGCTTGATGGTCTTGAACTGTTTGCGGGCTATGCTGAAGCGTTTCGCGGCCAGCAGATCAAAGAACTGTTTGTCATCGACTATCGCAACAATGCCGCGGATCGTGCTCCAGAACGTGCAAAAAACAAGGAAATCGGTGCCAGCTATCGCAAAAACAATCTCATTGCGGGCTTCACCTTTTTCGATAGCAAAATCGAAGATGTTGTTACAACCAGCAATAACGTCTACACCAATGTCGGAGAGCTAACGACAACAGGTTTTAGCGCCTACGTTGGCTATACATTGGAGCAAGTATCAGCCCGATTGAGCTACAACCAGTCTAATCCTGAGCTTAATGGCGTACCACTCAGTGATGGTGACTCTACACTAGGAACGTCAATTGGCGACACTTGGGTCTTAGATGTTAACTATGCAGCCAATGACGAGCTTGAGTTTGGCTGGAATGCGCGCTTTGTGGAACGTTTGACGGACGTAGCGGATTCAAGCGCATACCCAGAAAAGCCGGGGTATGGTGTCCATGATGTCTATGCTCAATGGTTACCACTAGCTGAGCAAGACCTGACGCTCACGCTTTCTGTGAAAAACGTGTTCGATAAATACTATTTTGACCATGGTTCATACATGGCTTACATCGGCAGTAGCGTCGCTCAAGGCTACGCTAGCGCGGGTCGCGATATTCGAATGAACGTTAGCTACGCATTTTAACTAAGGAAAGACAATGCTGATTAAATCATGGGTTGCGCTCTGCCTTATGTTAGCAGCGAGCTTGGTTCATGCCGGGATGATAACAGTGACGCATCCGCTGGGTGAGACCACGCTAGAATCCAAACCTGCGCGAGTTATTGTTCTTGGGATGGATACGCTAGACGTACTCGACAATTTAGGCATTGAGCCCGTGGCCATCGTAAAATCACCGATGCCACACTATCTGAGCAAATATCAGGATGATAGCTATGTTTCGGCAGGTTCACTCTTCGAGCCTGATTTTGAAACGATATTTGCTCTCAAACCTGACTTAATCATAGCCAGTAATCGCAGCTCTGAGTCCTATCCTGAACTGAGCAAAATTGCCCCTACTATCGTTTTTATGGCAGATGCCCGACGTTATTGGCAAACCACTCAGGCGGCTTGGAGAATGATGGGGAAAGTTTTTGAACGTGAGGAGGACATTGAACGCAAGATCAATCAGGCTCAGGCACGAATCGATCAGATAAGGCAACAGACAAAAATCACTAAGCCAAAAGCCCTAGTGGTGATGACAAACGGCGGCAAGCTCACGACGTTTGGACAAGATTCTCGCTACGGAGCCATATTTACTCTGTTCGGCTTCGAACCTGCTGATTCAAATAATGCGAATAAGGTTCATGGCGACCTAATCAGTTATGAATATATTGCCCAGTCAGACCCTGAGCACTTGCTGATACTGGACAGAGACCAAGCCATCGGAAGGGATTCTGGTGAAGCGTTTAAGAAACTCGATAATCCTTTAATGTCGCAAACTCAGGCGGCGAAAAACAACCGGATTCATTTTTTGAACCCTCATGCTTGGTATATTTCTGCCAGTGGCATTCAAGCAACTCAAATGATGATTGATGATATGAGTCAAGCGGTTAAGTAGCTTTGCTTCTTTCATTAGAAATGATAAGAGGTGCAGTAATGCGCCTCTTCTTTGCTCCTTACCAGTCTGAATGATCAGAAAAGAACACCACTTGATTCCTACCCAGCTCTTTGGCTTTGAACAATGCCGCATCTGCTTCATCAAACAACACCGTATGTGGCAAGTTTATTCGCATATCCCACACAGCTCCTCCAATGCTAACCGTGACAAAATCACATTCCGAATGAACATGGGGGATCTCAAGCATCTCGACTTCTTTTCGTAATAACTCCGCGATTCGTCTAGCGTCATGCAGATTAGTATCGCGTAATATAAACGCAAACTCCTCTCCACCTATTCTTGCCAATATATCGTGCTGACGCCGCGTCACACTGCTCAGTGCCTGACACACATTTTGCAGGCAATAATCACCCAGTTGATGACCATAGTGGTCATTGTATTGCTTGAAGTAATCGAGATCCAAAATAAGCAAAGCAAAGTCTTTGTTATCTTCATGACTTTTCTTGACTGTATTCTCTATCGCCTGTTCATACACTCTGCGGTTAGGAACTCCTGTAAGAGGATCCAAGCTCGCCATCTTCAATAATTCCCTTTCCTTTTCCCTAAAATGACGATTAGTGCTGTCCAGCAGATAATTGTATGTCATTGAAAGATTGGAATAATCAGAACCGTGATCAACCTTTAGATGGGATTCCATATCATGTGCTTTGACTATCCGGTCGAACTGGTCCATCAAGTCAACTAACTCATCTTTCATACCATGTTCGCCGAAATTAAGGCCGATGGTCTCCGTTTGTGCTGAAACTCTTAGCGGATGGAAATGATTAACAATCTTCAACAAAGGGTATCCGAGGCCAACGACCCAAGCTGCGGTTGCAACAACTCCACTCATTTGAATATAGAGTTGCTCTAGACGACTACCAGAAGCCAAAAAATCCGTTGGGGCTAACAAAGCAACAGCCAATGTTCCCCATATTCCCCCGCCAAGATGAACTGGAACCGCAGATACGACATCATCAAGCTTTGATTTTTCTAGCACTGATACCAAAACTACGCTGATACAACCACTAGTGGCACCAATAATCACAGCGCCACTTAAATCGACGACGTTAGCACTGGCTGAAATAGCCACCAGACCAGCAAGTAATCCATTGAGAAGGTAGCGGATCCCACGCATAGAGTGGATGTTCCACGACAGCATCAATGCACTAAAGCCACCAGCACAGGCCGACATGGCAGTATTAGAAAAGATTTTCGCCAAGTCGGCAGTAGGATCAATAATGCTACCGCCATTGAAGCCAAACCATCCAATGAACAACAGAAAAGTCCCTAACGCCGAAAGCGGTAAGTTTTGGCTGTACATTTCTCGCGTTTTTCCATCATCCGAAAATCTGCCTAGCCGCGGTCCAACAATCATAATGGCAATCAAGGCAACCCAGCCACCAACGGAATGCACGACCGTTGCCCCTGCGAAGTCTATGAAACCCATCTTGGCTAGCCAGCCTGTATCACCAACGGACAAATGTGTTCCGTTCCACACCCAGTGACCAATGATTGGAAAAAGCAGTGTCGCGGTAATAAATGAGCAGATTAGATAGCCTGAGAAGCGCATCCGTTCTGCAACTGCGCCTGACATTATTGTTGCGGCGGTTCCGCAAAACATCATCTGAAAAAGAAAGAAAGCTAACACTATTGGCGGATGCTGGTGGCCAATAGCAAATAGGTCTAAGCCAATTAACCCTTTCCAGCTGTCACCATACATAAACGCAAAGCCGATCAACCAAAAACAGACACCACTAACACAAAAATCAGCCACGTTTTTGAGCGCGACATTAATATTATTCTTATTCCTGACCAACCCACTTTCAAAACAAGTAAAGCCCGGCTGCATCAGCAGAACTAGCGCAGTACAGAGTAAAATCCACGTAATAGCGATGGTGTCGTTATCCGTAACTATAATATCCAAAGTCGCCACTTTTTATGCAATCGGTTTATCTGGAGCATAGTTAAGTAGCCGTGTTTTCTCCACTTTTCATCAATTTCTCATATTTTGAATAGTGTTTTATTTGCCAATTCATTATCCTTCTGCTGCAATTATCAAACCTCGGCAATACAGTTATTATCCAAATGAATTTACGTACCTTTTTCACTCTCTTTTTGGTCACAACCTTTGCTGGCTGTGCAACCTTTGCTGGCCTTAATTATGACCAGCTATTTGGTGAAGCTCAGGTAAGAGACAGGCAGGTATCTCTCACCACAGAGCACAGCGACTTCTTTCTTAGCGAAGTAAAACCTATTATTGATAATCGCTGCGTCGTCTGCCATGCCTGCTACGACGCCCCTTGCCAATTGAAAATGTCTTCCGTTGCTGGGATTGACCGAGGAGCGAGTAAAGAACTGGTTTACCAAGGCACGCGCTTAACTGCAGCTACCCCTAGCCGATTATTTGAAGATGCTCAGACCACGGAACAATGGCGCTCAATGGGCTTTCATCCGGTGCTGAATGAGCGTGACCAAACGCGCACAGCGAACATCGAAGCTGGCCTTGTCGCAAAAATGTTGATGCAAAAAGAGGCACACCCTTTACCGAATCAGACTCAGCTTGAGGGGTTCGATTTCTCTATTGATCGCTCGCAGGTGTGTCCAACCATTGAAGAATACGACAGCTACGCCCAAGAACACCCCACTTGGGGCATGCCTTATGGGATGCCAAATCTCTCATCTAACGAATATTCGACTCTAATGAGTTGGCTACAGAACGGCGCCATAATGAATGCGTCAATCCCACTAACACTTGAACAACAAGCGCTGGTAGAGGAATACGAACAGTTTCTCAACAACGGCTCTCGTAAAGCTCAGCTCACCGCTCGCTACATCTACGAGCACTTATTCTTGTCGCACCTGTATTTCTCGGAGCTAAACGAGACCACGCCACGATTCTTCACCTTAGTTCGTTCTGAAACACCACCAGGTCAACCCGTTAAACGTATTGCGACTCGCAGGCCCTACGATGACCCAAACGTAAACCGTGTTTATTATCGCTTTGTTCCTGAGCAAGCAACTATCGTGGACAAAACCCACATGCCGTTCGCTCTGAACTCGCAGCGCATAAACAACTGGAAAGCGTGGTTCATCGACACCACTTATGACGTCGCCCAGTTACCAGGATACGAGCCTGAAGTCGCCGCCAACCCAATGACGGCGTTCATTGAGTTACCAGTCAAATCTCGCTTCAAATTCATGTTGGACAACGCACAAAACACCATCAACACCTTTATCAAAGGCCCTGTATGCCGTGGGCAGTTAGCGTTAAATGTCATCAATGATCGCTTTTGGGTTTTCTTTCTCGACCCCGATAAATCGGACATACCAGAAGTTAACGAGTTTTATCACTCACAAGCTGACAACTTAAAACTCCCAGGCGAGTTGGAGAGCAACACCTTACCTGTCGCAAACTGGGTATCTTACTCCCGTCAGCAAGCACGATACCTGACAGCAAAGTCCGATTTCATCAACAGCTGGTTCAAAGATGGAAAGCATTTGACTACGGATGTCATCTGGACGGGCAATGGCACCAATTCAAATGCAGCTTTGACCGTATTTCGCCATTTTGACAGCGCTTCTGTTGTCCAAGGTTTAGTAGGTAAACCACCGAAGACTGCTTGGGTTCTCGATTATGCTCTGATTGAACGAATCCACTACTTACTCGTCGCTGGGTTTGATGTCTACGGAAACTTTGGCCACCAACTGATGACTAGAATGTTTATGGACTTTTTGAGACTCGAAGGTGAGAGTAATTTTGTCGCACTTCTTCCAAGAGATATTCGACATGTTGAACAATCCAGTTGGTACCAAAATCAAAGTACACAGCTGAGTGATTTCTTACAGCGCAACGTTAAGCCGTTCGATCAACCGACTCAGGTACCCTATCAGACCGATAACCCCAAGCAAGAGCTGTATGACATCTTGAAAACCCAACTTAGCCCCGTTCTGAAAAACCGTTACGCGATAGAACAGACCGGGTTTAGCACCTCCAACGAGGCTCGCTTGAGAACATTGGACGACATTAAAGGAAAAGGGCTGTTATACATCCCTCAGATAGTCATGCTATTGATAGAGTCCGAGTCAGGTCAAGAGCAACTGTTCACCTTACTGCACAACAATGCTCACACGAATATATCAAGCCTGTTCGATGAAGAAGGAAACCGCGACTACGAAAACGACGATTTAACGTTAGTTAGAGGGGTGATCGGAAGTTACCCAGCAACGTATCTGTCATTACATGAAAATGAGATTTCCCAACTCATCGACATGCTAAAAAATATCCATTCAGAAGAGGATTACGTTAAGTTATTGGATCGATTCGCAATCCGCAGAAGCTCAGATAGATTCTGGCCTTTCAGTGACAAAGTACACGCTTGGTACAAGGAAAATCAGCCTGTCGAATTCGGTCTGCTTGACTATAATCGTTTTGAGAATAGGTAGAACTGTTCAACCGAGCGTTTATTAACGCGGGAGGTGGGCATGAGTATTAGAGATAGTATTCGCGCTATCGAGCAACAAATCTACGTTGCTTGCTCAGAGGGTGATTACGACACTGTCCAAATGCTTGAGCATCAGCTCGAAAGCCTGCGCGGTAAGACCGAGCACCCTTTCGATGATGATCCCTATGCACCAGAGGGCAAAATAATCCCCGAAGACGATTGGTATTAACGATGAACGCCCCGCTATGCGGGGCTTTCTTTTGCCTTCCATCCAAAATAACACGTATAATCCTTTCCACTATTTAGTGGCCTACATTTAGTGTTTGCCTACACACCTAACGCTTAAAGGCGCTTACCTCTCTTTAAACTCTTATCAGTGGAGGGTTTTATGCTGTCGGACATCGAAATCTGTCGTTCCCAAACTTTGCACCCCATCGACCGTATCGCCGAAAATGCGGGGTTACTTCCAGCGGAATACCAGAGTCAGGGAAAATACAAAGCCAAAGTATCGCTTAATGCATTAAATAGGCTCGGAAACAATAACACCGGAAAACTGGTCCTCGTTACCGCAATCACCCCTACGCCTCTGGGCGAAGGTAAAACCGTGACGACCATTGGACTGGCTCAGGGCTTAGCCAAAATCAATCAATCGGTCATGGCCTGTATTCGTCAACCTTCCATGGGCCCTGTTTTCGGCGTTAAAGGCGGGGCTGCTGGAGGTGGTTATTCTCAAGTTGCGCCAATGGAAGAGCTTAATTTGCACCTAACTGGTGATATTCACGCCGTGACTGCAGCACATAACCTTGCAGCTGCCGCTATCGACGCGAGAATCTATCACGAGCAGCGAAACGGCTACCAAGACTTTGAGCAACGTTCCGGCTTAAAAGCGCTGCGCATCGACCCAGAACGCGTAGTCTGGAAACGTGTGATGGACCACAATGATCGTGCTCTGCGTATGGTCACCATCGGGCAAAATGAAGACGGGAAACAGACCAACGGTATTGAACGTGAAGATGGCTTTGATATATCCGCGGCGTCTGAGCTTATGGCTGTGCTAGCCTTATCCAGTGATTTAAAAGATTTGCGTCAACGGGTAGGGCGTATTGTGCTGGCATACAATATTGAAGGCCAACCTGTCACAACAGAAGACCTCGAAGTCGCTGGGGCCATGACCGTATGCATGAAAGATGCTATTGAGCCAACATTGATGCAAACACTCGAAGGAGTTCCTACTCTGGTTCACGCTGGTCCTTTCGCGAATATCGCGCACGGAAATTCTTCCATCATTGCGGATAACATCGCGACTAAACTGTGCGACTACACAGTCACAGAAGGCGGATTCGGTTCAGATATGGGGTTTGAGAAAGCCTGTAATATCAAAGCGCAAGTGGCTGGCAAAGCGCCTGACTGCGCCGTGGTTGTGGCGACATTGCGAGGTTTAAAAGCCAACTCAGGGCTTTACAACTTTAAACCGGGCCAAGCTCTGCCTGAATCATTGTTTGAGCAAGATGATTCCGCCTTAGTTGCCGGGTTCGAAAACCTTAAATGGCACATTAACAATGTGAATAAATACGGTACCCCTGCTGTGGTTGCCATCAACCGATTCCCACAAGATAGTGAACAAGAGCTCCAGCAACTGGCTGAGATGCTCCGAAATCTACCCAACAACGTTGAAGTTGCCATCAGCGAAGGTTTCGCACAAGGTGGCGAAGGTGCCGTTGAACTCGCACAAAAAGTGGTTAAGCAATGTCAGCAAGGTTCTCAGTTTAGCCCTCTCTACCGCTTTGAACAGACAACAGAAGAGAAGCTGATGGCTGTCGCTGAATCGGGTTATGGTGCAGCGAGTATCACCTTGAGTGAGAAAGCTAAGCAGCAGTTAGCAGAACTCAAACAGCAGGGTTTCGATCATCTTGCGGTCTGTCTGGCTAAAACGCCTCTTTCCATTTCCACAGACAGCTCTGTTAAAGGCGCGCCTACGCATTTTGATGTTCCTGTCCGAGAACTGAAGCTTTGTGCCGGAGCTGGGTTCGTTTACGCCCTTTGTGGCAATGTCATGACAATGCCGGGCTTACCGGAAAAGCCAGCATTTATGAACCTCGATTTGGATGATGATGGAAACATCATTGGTCTGAGTTAACACAGTTCATTGCGCGCTATCGCATGATTTACATGTGATAGCGCCAAATCACTTAATAATACGTACACATCCGCTTGCCATTCACTTCAATAATGTTGAATGGCGTTTCGTAAATACTTTCCAGTATGTCTGATTGAATCACCTCACTCACCGGGCCCTGAGCGACTACCCTACCTTTTTTGAGCGCGATAATTCGATCTGAATAACAGGCCGCGAAGTTGATATCGTGAATCACCACCACCACGGCTTTGTTCATTTCATGAGCCAACCGACCTACGTTACGCATGATTTGCAATGAATGTTTGATATCCAGATTATTCAAAGGCTCGTCTAAGAACACGTAATCCGTATCTTGCGCCATCACCATTGCAATGAATGCCAGCTGGCGCTGACCTCCACTCAACTCGTCGAGGTACTTGTTCTGGATATCGGATAAATCCAAATAAGATATGGACTTATCGATTACTTGTTGGTCTTCATCGGTCAATTTACCTTGTGAGTATGGAAAACGCCCAAAAGACACCATTTCTCTTACTGTAAAACGCATAGTGATGTTGTTTGCTTGGCGAAGTACTGCCAATCTCTTTGCCAACTCTTTTGTGTCCCATTCAGACAAAGAGCGGCAATCAATGAACACTTGCCCACCGTCTTTATCAATCAATCGGCTCGCCATGGATAGCAAAGTACTCTTACCTGCGCCGTTGGGGCCAATGATAGAGGTTACTTTGCCCTTCTCGAATTCCGCACTCGCGTCATCAACCACTTTGGATTGACCAAACAACTTGGTTAGATTCTGTAATTTAATCATAAAGCCTCTAGACGACTCGGTTACGCAGTAACATAGTCAAAAAATAAATTCCGCCAACAAAGTTGATGACAACACTTAGCGTGGTAGAAAATCCAAACACCTTTTCTACCAGCCACTGACCACTTAGTAAGGCCGCCACTGAAAGCAGTGATACTCCGATCAGCAATACTCGGTGCTGGTAACTCTTAAAAAACTCACGAGTCAAGTTGGTCACCAGAAGCCCGAAAAACATAATTGGCCCAATCAGTGCCGTTGAAATGGCAATAAGCGCCGCTGACAGCACCAACACCCAAAGCGTAACGCGTTTTACGTTAACCCCTAAGCTGGTGGCGTTGTCTTTGTCCAACCAAAACACATCCAGCAAACGATTCAGGCGATACAGCAACGCGCTGATCAATAGCAATAGTGGCGTACATAAGTAAACAAGCTCAACGCTGACGTTATTGAAGCTGGCAAACATATTCGCTTGGACAGAAGCAAAATCACTCGGGTCCATCAACATAATGAAAAACGAGGAGATGCTGCCAAACAACTGACCGAGTATCACGCCCAGCAGCAATAACACCATCAAGTTTTGTCGCTCGCCTCTGAAGTAAAAGCTGAATAGCAGCAGTGAGAACGCCAGCATAACAACAACAGAGACGCTGAAGTTAAAGTAGGCGTTCATCGCGATACTGCTCAGCCCGCCAAACATCACAACCACCAGCACCTGAGTAAACATGTACAGAGAATCAAAGCCCATGATACTTGGTGTCAGAATGCGGTTATGAGTAATGGTCTGAAAAGCCAGTGACGACTGACCTATCGCGATGCCTGCCACAATCATGGCAAGCACTTTGGGAACTCGCCGTGAAAGGAAGTACTGGTAATTATCAACATTTAAGCCAATGCCAATAAACAGAAAACCAAACAACAATACGATGACAGTCAGTCCAATGATCTTCACCCTATCCTGCATTTTTCTGCCCCTTTAAGATGAAGAAAATAAATACGCTACCACCTAAAATGCTGATAATGGTCGAGATTGGAATCTCGTATGGGAAGATAATCAATCGACTTGCCAAATCACAGCAAAGGACAATCAGGGCACCCATTATCGCGGTAATTGGAATATTGCGGCGAAGATTATCTCCATAGAACCGACTGACCAGATTAGGGACAATCAGCCCAAGGAACGGCAACATCCCCACGATCATCACAACGGAAGCAGACATCACAGAGACTAACAGCACACCAATGATCAGCACTTGCTGGTAGTTCAGCCCCAAGTTGACGGCAAAATCCTTACCTAAACCGACAGCGGAAATTCTCGCTGCATACAGGTAACTGAAGATGGCAAAGGGAATGGCGATGTAAAGCAGCTCATAATCGCCCTGTAGCAAATTCGCAAAGTTAGCGACCGTCCAACTAGAAAGGTTTTGTAGCGCATCGTACTTATACGCAACAAATGTCGCGAGCGAATCAACAACATTGCCGAAAATAATCCCAATCAATGGAACAAATACCGCGTTCTTAAACTGAATACGATTGATGAACTGCACAAACAGCAACGTACCTAGCATAGACACCGAGAAAATAAGCCACAGTTGCTGACCATTACCAAATAATACTAAGCTCAGTACGTAACCGAGCATGGCACACTCAATCGTTCCTGACGTGGAAGGTGAAGCAAATCGATTCTGACTGATCTGCTGCATAATCAAACCAGCAATACTCAGCCCAGCCCCCGCCAGCAGTACCGCCACCAAACGTGGAATTCGACTAGCAAACAGCAAATGCCAACTGGCTGTATCTCCGGCGATCAGAGAAGCAACATTTAGTTTTCCAACGCCTACAAAAATCGACGCTGCACTCAGTACCAACAGAACAAATAACAACTTTTTCAATGTAAAACCCTTACAACGCAAAAAACCTCAAGCCAATTCAGCTTGAGGTTGCGTAATCATGTTCAGACTATCAGTTCAAACTAGACGCCGTCTTCACATCTTCAATCATCTGTTCCGTTGCACGCATCCCTGAAATCGACAGGTACCAAGCATTAATGTCTAGATAAGCCATTTTTTTGTTCTGGTAAGCTTGGGTCGCTTTGACCAGATCATTTTCGAAATCACGTTTTACAGTGCTGCCTTTGCCTTTATTGATCAAGATGTCTTTATCTATAACAAGTAATGCGGATGGGTTTGTTTCACGAATGAATTCATAGGAAACCAAATCGCCGTGGCGGCTTTCTTTGATTCCTTCCACGGATTCCTTAAAACCAAAATCTTTGTAGATAGCGGAGAATCGAGACTGAGCGCCGAACGTGGTAATGTTTCCGCCCGCACTCATCACAGTCAGTGCATCCAGTTCGTTTTGCTTATTCGATTCCTGAATCGCTTTGAACTCACTGTCTAGTTGTTCAATCTTACTCTCTACGAAATCTTGTTTTTCAAATACTTGAGCGAGATTGCGCCATTGCTCCTTGGTACTTTCCCAATAGCCTTTATTCGCGTCTGAAGCATAGACAATGGTCGGCGCAATTTCGGACAGCTCTTTGTATTTCGCCGCTGCACGGGTGCCAATGATGATCAGATCTGGCTTTTGCATGTAGATGGTTTCAAAGTCAGGTTCGTGAAGGCTGCCAGCGGAGACAAAATCGTAGCTACGGTATTCCGATAAGTAGTCCGGGAACATACTGACTGTAGAAACGGCGACAGGTTTGACATCAAAAGCTTTAACAGTATCTAACGCGCCCAAGCCAATAACGACAACTCGTTCTGGGTTTGTTTCTAACTTGGTCACACCTTGCGCGTGCTCAATCACTACCATCTCAGCATTGACGTTAAATGCCAATAAACCTGCCGTTAACGCGGCTGCAGACAATCTCATTATTCGGACTCCATATTTACAAATGAAATCCATTATCATTTACATGTATAGAGATGTCATCAATGCTTTACGTTTTTTACATTTGTTATAGAAAGGAAAAAGTAATTGATTTCTGATACTTAAAATAATGAAGCGCACCCTAGATGCAGGTGCGCGGTGAGGTTTTACTGTTATAGAAAGTCTATGTTAGAGCGGCCAATCTCGTTTTTCTTGCTTTCCTTTTTCTTCTGCCCAGCGTCTTTCTTTGCCTTGTTTTGTTTCTTTGATTTGTTTTTCTTTTCTGGCTTTGATTCAGGCTTCATGACTGAGGGCTCTTCAGGCTCAGTGACTGGCGCATCGCAAATCACGACGTAATATTCCTGATTGAATTCAAAAAAATCGCCATCGTACATCTTACGACGCTTACGCGTCTCCAGCTCACCATTAACAGCAACGTAGCCTTCCGCAATTAGGTGTTTCGCTTCGCCACCACCACCGACTAGGTTGGCAATTTTGAATACCTTGTAAAGCTCAATTGGTTGTGTTGAAACTTCTATTCCGATTGCTTCAATTTCAATCTCTTGCTCGTTTTCGTAGTCGTCTGTCATGTTTTGCTTCAAATGCATGTGTAAAAAAACTGAGTCTAATCCCTATCCTTTAATAAATAAACTAAAGTTAATCATAGAATGGGCACTTTAAAGGTACTGATTTTGCTCAAATGGACACTAATCCTGCTTCTTATCTCGTCGCAGGCAATGGCATACCATCCACCAGTCAAAGTACTGGTATATGGTGACGACTCTTACCCTCCCTACAGTTATGGTGAAGAAGGTGTTGCAAAAGGAATCTACAGCGACATTCTTCGTCGAGTTTTTGAAGAAATGCCTGGCTATGAAGTTAAACTTGTCCCTATCCCATGGAAGCGTGGCCTAAAAATGCTCAAAGTC
Source organism: Vibrio sp. St2 (assembly GCF_947311885.1). Taxonomy (NCBI): domain Bacteria; kingdom Pseudomonadati; phylum Pseudomonadota; class Gammaproteobacteria; order Vibrionales; family Vibrionaceae; genus Vibrio; species Vibrio sp. St2. The sequence continues at coordinate 201,926 of NZ_CAMZNA010000002.1, forward strand.
GGTCAGGGACTAGCTTTATATCCACCGTATTATTATCCAGATAAGCGCCTGTATATTTCCCCTTATTCAAAACCTATATTAGATGAAGAGGTTGTTGTCTTCTGCCACCCTGATAGCGTCAAAGATCGCTCACTGCAACGATGGCCAGAGGACTACCTAGGCTTAACCGTTGGTGTCAATGAGGCCTTTGCTCTTGGAGGCACTCAGTTCTGGGATGCCGTAAAAGTCGGCAAAATCACGTTATTGGAGGCCAAAGGCAACCGTCCAAATCTAATTAACCTTCATGACAAGAAAATAGATTGTTACATGAACGACCGGTTATCTATTCTTTGGGAAATGAAAAGAATGGCCAAAGAAGGACTGTTGCCTGAAGATTGGAAGCTAACCCTTGGCGCGGTAGTAAGCGCCGAAAAAGGCTACTTAGGATTCACCAACCGTGAGCCAGATAAATATCCCTTCAAAGAGGATTTCGTTAAGAACTTTAATGATACGCTGATGAAACTTCAGCAACGAGGCGAAATCGACAAAATAATCAAAGCTTACTTCGATAACGGTATGTAACCCGCCAACGTACTCAGCATGTGACTTTCCATTTTGGAAAGTCCGGTTTTCCACTCTTTCCTTCAATTTTGACTTACATTGTTCCTATTCGAAACAGTGATAAGTGCATCCCAATAATGATGCGACGTTACCAAGAAGTTTATCATCATGCCATCCTATAAAGTTCTCGTTCTCGACAACCAACCTTTAATGCGAGATTCCATTGAACGTCTCGTCGTCAGCGTCATCAGTAACGCTCAAGTCTTTCAGTCGGACTCCACAACTTCCGCTCTGACAATACTTCGCGATAACGAGATTAATTTGATCATCCTAGAAATAAACTTGGAGGTTTCAGACGGATTCGAGTTTATCAGACGCGTGAAAGCTCATGGCTATAGCGGCAAGGTTTTATTTTTCTCTGGAAGTAAACACACTATGTTTTCGCAAGCCGCTTTTAAATTAGGAGCAGATGGGTATTTGTCCAAACTAGAGTCTTCAAAGATCATCAAAGAAGCCATACTGGCTATAATCCAAGACGGCTCGGCGTTCAGATACAATGCTCAGAGTAAACCAATAGTCTGCCTTTCAAGCCGTGAAACAACTGTGCTCAACTATTTACTTCAAGGCTATAGTAACAAGAGAATTTCAGAATTACTGTCTCTTAGCGCAAAAACGATCAGTACGTACAAATCACGCATATTGAGCAAATATGAAGTTGATACCATGTTTGATCTAATACAGATGAAAGAGCATCAACTCCTCAGTCAAAAAGGTAGTATTTGAGCTTTCTGATGAGTAGCTCGTGAAGCGGGTTACCTTGGTTAGAAAGTTTATGGTAGGCGACTATGGCAGGTGGCTGAGTCATTTGAAGCTCATCAGGTAATACACACATCGTATAGCCTGGGCGATTGAGGTGCTTAATTGCAGGCAATAAGGTCGCGCAATTGAGCTCTTTCATAAGTTCGAATAAGCATAGGACGTTGTCTACTGTGGCTATCTTATTGACATAAACTCCACTCTCTTCGAGCGCCATTTTGATCACCGTCTTCTTCTCCTGCCATCCTTTCATCTGCATAAACACGAAAGGCAGAGCCAGTTTTTCTTCTAACGAGAGTAAGGCGTGCTTTTCGGTTGTGACAATCGCTCCCTTGTATCGACCTAATTGATGTTGATATATCGCCTTACTCATCTCCGGATTGAAATACTGAACACCAATATCCAACTGATTATCCATAATTTGTTCAACGGACGTATCAGACCAGCTGGTCAGCGTGATTTTAGCGTTAGGAAAGGTTTTAATTAGATCGACCAGAAGTGACTTGCCAACCAGATATTGCGCCAAATTTGGGATAGCCACGGAGATTTCTTTATCGTAGGTTAGCGGGTCAAATGTGTCACCGACAATGGCATCTTCAATAACTCTCAGCCCCGCTGTCACTTTTGGAAGCAAAGCAACCGTGTACTCTGTTGGTTCAAATTCATGAACACCACGCACAAATAGTGGGTCATCTAACTGTTCTCGCAGCTTAGCTAGATGCTTGCTGACTGCGCTCTCCGTTTTGCCCAATTCTTTGGCAACTGGTTTAAGGTGGCGGTGCTTATGGATCAGTACAAGAACTTTCAATAAGTTAAGATCAAGTGGAGGTCTCATTCGTCCACCCTACACCGCTGTTAACGCACGATTAAAGTTGAGTTTGACCAAGTTTAGTTTTTTCTGCGCTTCTATTCGTTCGGTTTTTCTGAGACTGGATGTACAAGTAATCGCCGCCTCACAATCGAATATAACCTTTCTAATTTCAGCGGGATTGATGGCGCGGGGAATTTCACGATTCAGAAGCGATAGCATTTTATTCGCCACCAACACGCACTGCTTACGGGATTTGAATATTTCCAAGCCAAGCGCGACAGCTTTTTCCACCGATTGAAGCGAGTATTCATCCACTTGCGCTAGCAATCTGACTAACGCAGATTTTCGTCTCATTCCGTGCTCTATCTGATGTTCTAATTGCATCTGCATAGAACACGCCGACAATGATACTTTGCTGTAGTCAGTATGGGAGCGAGCAAAACCAGCGACTTGATCGAACCAGTGATAGTTGTCCGTTACAAAAAGAAGGTACAAAAGGTAGTGCAATTGGGGCAATTGCAACTGCTGATAGTTTTTCAGCAAATTGGCCAATTTGATACGCGCAACTTTATAATTTTCGTCGTGCAGTTCGATATGAACGTCCACAAGCGTCAGTGCCAATATTTCACTTTCTGCTAAATCGGATTTCATCAGATTGTGTAGCTCTTTATGCGCTACCATGGAAATCGACTTGCCTTGAGCAGACGCCGCAACTAGTTTTAGTCGCATCAAGTGAATAGCGTTCGCGACGGTATTGCGGTGAGTATTGGCAATTTGATGACGATAAATAGCCAACCCACTTAAAGCGCCATCATAATTCTCTTCTATCTCACAGAGTCGAATATAGGCAAGTAAACGAGGTGCACTACCTTTCGAAAATTTAATAGCGTCAGTCAATGCGTTCTTAGCGCTCGTGCTATTCCTTTGCACTAGGCTGGTTAACGCTAACATGTCAGAGACACTTGACGGGACTCTACCCGACTCCTCAATCCAGTGCTCTAACAATGAATGAGCTTGCTTCACCTCACCCATTTCGAGTAAAGCCGATGCCTTACCCACAATAGCCCAATGGCTTTTACGCAGAGTCGAACATGAATCGTAATGCTCAATCGCTTGAGTATGAAATTGCCGTTCTAAATACGTGACTCCCTGAAGACGCTGTATATGAGCGGTATATTCTGGGTATGCCTTTAGAGCCGCTTTAAATGATTCCGCGATATCTTGATAACTTGCATTCTTTGGTTGTTTCAGCAGCGCGGACAGAGTTTGCTTGCGTCTGTATACGCGTAAAACCCGCTTTTTAAACTCATACAACGAATACGGCTTAAGAACGTACTCATCTGGTTCTGCTTCCAATATTGAACGTACAACTTCACCAGTCGTTTCACTGGTCAACATAATAACAGCGCATTGTGGGCGAATAAGGCCGTAATGACGGCACTCTTCTAAGATCTGTTTTCCATTCAGTTCCTTACCAAACCTATAATCGCAAATGAACAGATCAATCGAAATTTCTCGCAGATTTTTGTATACCGAACGAATATCTTTGGCCGTAAATATTAGACGATCACTGAAGCCAGACTCTCTTAGTAAAATTTTTAGGTTAGCAACCACCAAAGGAGAATCGTCTGCGATCAGCACACCCGCCTGACTGACATTTTGAATTTGGCCGAGCATTATTCCAACTGCGCTATTTTGGATAAATTGGTCGCTAGAGTATAGAAAGAGAAAGCGGATGAAAACGCCTGATATATCAGAGTTTTGTCAAAATTAGCCGCTATTAAAACATTGATAAATATATAAGAAAGTGACATTTAACACTCAAATAGGTTGTGCGGTACTCCGCACAAGGAATATGCCACCTATTGAGCATAATTAAGACGAGCTACCAGCCCCCAAATAATTCAGAAATTAAATAACTCAGTGGATTTTTATTCACCCCAATAAAGAGGAAGATCTCATTTCTCTCATCTAGTGAGAGTAAAAAGGATATTTCAGTTCAAAATATGAACACACGTCAATAAAAGCTCACATTTACTGTCTCATACTTGGCTCACTGCTGGAGCTTAATAAATATTTCATGTTACAAATATAGGTTACACGGAAGATATTTATAAATTCAAAAAATAAAGCTCATGGAAGGCTTACCGCGTGTTGGATTAGGTACGTCGAATCAAATGTCACAGATAATCAAGAATATACCGCCGCAATCGAACGCTTCGTCGGTCTCGAAATGTCGCTATGCAGGTGAAGAATCACAGGGAAATAGCTCCATCGCACTAAGTGGCGCGGAGCTAGATGAGCTTATGGATAACCATTTTAAGCACATGTTTGATGTGTTTAACGATGGTATTTTCTATATGACAGACGATGATCGCATCTTCTTTTACAACCCTACGTTTTACGAGAACTACAGTATTGCCTCTGGCCAATGTCATTTGGATGCATGGCTATCTTTGGTCCACCCTCTGGATAAAGCGATGCTCAAAGGTGAAGTAGATGCACACATTCAGAAAGACGAACAAAAGATCTCTACTCAGTACCGAGTAAGAAACAAGACCGGCCAATATGTCTGGATTGAAGGGACTGCAGTGACGAAAACTATCAATGGTACCCGCTTTATGATTGGGTGCCATCGCGATATATCCGATCGCAAGTTGATGGAAACCTATGTCCAGCAAGCCGCATTTAGAGATAACGCTTCTGGCTTATCGAATGGCCAGAAACTGATTATCGATATCGATGCTTTAGTCGACCAACTCCCTGGCCAGCATTCTCTGATCTACATTCAGATTGGTGATATTCGCTCCTACCTAAGCGCATACGGACCCCATATCTTACGTGACGTGATGTCACACCTTATCACAGCGTTAAACTCCTTTAACGATGACTTTATTGATATATACCGTGTGCGCTCTGATGACTTTGCTATTCTCGTCAGAGGCCATTATACAGCCGAAGAGTTAATGACGCTTGGCGAGCGTATATCTCAAACTTATCAAGAATCGGTTCAGGCAAATGGCTACATGTATGGAACAGATATCAGTATTGGTATATTCCCTAGTTTCGATATTGGTCTTGCCGCTGAAGAAGTAATTAAAGTCGCAGCACGCACTTGTCAGTTCGCTGGTGAAAAACGGCACAATAGAGTCGGCGTTTACAGCAAAGAAACCAAAAGCAAAGTTGATCGGCATTTTTACATCGAACGCGAATTAGCTAACGCGATCCACAACGAGACCTTGACCGTTAAGTTTCAGCCAATCATCTGTGCCAAGAAAAATCGAGTCGCTAGTTTCGAAGCACTGGTACGCTGGCGCAGTGAAGAAATCGGCGAGATCTATCCTGACGAATTCATTGAGGTGGCCGAGAAAAAGGGATTGATCGTTGAACTCGGCTATTTAGTTTTCTCAAAGGCTTGTCAGTTCATAAAACGATACCTAGAGACTCATGGCACGAATATCAGGGTAAACGTTAATGTTTCCGTACTTCAGTTGTTAAACCACCAGTTTCCAGACCGACTAAAACGGTTAGCTGACCGTCTGGGCATTGATACTAAAAACATTGTATTGGAGTTAACCGAAACCATTATTCTCGATGGTAACAAAAGTGCCATTTCCCAGTTAAGTCGACTAAGCGACTACGGTTTTCTACTTTCGTTGGATGATTTTGGTTCTGGTTATAGTTCATTAAACAGCTTTTTTGATTTGCCTCTTAACCAAATTAAGGTGGACAAATCGATGGCGTGGCGATGTTTGGACAACCCTGCAACCTTGGAATACCTTTCTTTCATCACTCGCCTTTGCCAAGCTCACAATGTGGATGTTGTTGTAGAAGGTATTGAAAGTGCTGAAATGCAAAAGCGTTTCACAGACATGGGGGCCTCCTTCCTTCAAGGCTACTGGTTCTCTAAACCGCTCTCTATCGCCAGCGCCAGCCAGTACACTCTCGTTTGATTCAGCTCGCTTAGTGGTGTGTTGTCACAAAAGTTTCATCCGTCTTAATAGACTTTTGTGACAATGCTCCATAACATTTGAGTCCTTGATGAATATATAAACAAGATAAACATAGGAAATGTTTTTACATTACAGCAGGCCTCTCAGCTCGTCTGCCAACATAGAACTGCGTTGTCTGGCACTCATGCTTTTCGCTGTTTTCATTGTAAACACGCCTCTAAGCTTCATCAAAGATGCTAAGAAGAAAGACATTTCGTTCCAGCTAAAAGCGATTGACGAAACCCTGAATTTGCGTAAACAGCAAATCAGCAGCTATGCCGCGCTCAGCAAAACCCAGATTGCTCAGCAGTACTTCACACACCCCGATTTGTTTTATGATCTTACTCAGCATTTACTGGAGAATCAGAACTTAATTACCAGTATTGAGATAGTCAGCAGAACCCCTTCTCGTCATTATCGATACAAGCATCTGATTGATTCTTATAACTCTTTTTACGCTAGTAGCCTTAACCAAGAAGCGCACCAAATACTCTATCAACCTGACTTAGGTTTATTTACTGAGATTGCACCTGTGTATCAAGGGCTCCAACATCTTGGTTACCTTGTTCTAGATGTTGATATGAGCGAATTTAATAACACGAGCCGTGATAACATTCTACTACTGGATGACGATGGCTTTATTTACTCAAGCTCATACCCAGCCATCAACAGTTATCAGTATTTACCCGATGCTTACTCAAAAGTCTGGAATGATTTAAATCGCAGTCAGCGCTCGGAAGGTATACTCGAACAAGGCGACAATTATTTTGTTTATAGAGATATTGGCTTTTTTAGTGGTAAACTATATTTCCTTCTAAAAGTGCTACCTAAAGACGAGTTTATTCCAAAATATCTGTATTTGATCTTGGCACTTTTGTGCATCAGTGTTGGAGCGTCCTACTATCTTTATAAACTCAGGCAAGAGCGTCGTGAGTTAAATAAGATCACCTACACAGACCAACTTTCTGGTTTACATAACCGCCATTATTTGCAGAAAGTAGAGCAACAGAGCTTAGCCAGTAAAGGCTACTTTATCGGAATATTCGACATTGACCATTTCAAAGCCGTGAATGACAAATACGGTCACGATGTCGGCGACCAAGTCATCAAACGTGTTGCAGCTATCATTAAATCTCGCATTCGCGTTGCTGATTACGCGTTTCGTATAGGTGGAGAGGAATTTGTCGTCCTAATCAATACAACTTCAGTCCAAGATGCCAAGCAGGTGATGAATAGAATTCGTATTGATGTATCACAATTCACTCAGGCTCCGAACGTAACAATATCGGGCGGTATACATCCGGTCGTCGGTACTATCCCTCAATCCTTAAAGAAGGCTGATGCTCTTCTGTACAAAGCCAAAGAAAGCGGACGCAACGTTATCTATTGCCAGTAGTCCGACTGCTGGGCTGTTTCAATAACGAGACAAAAACTACTCAAAATCGAATACAGTTTGACTAATAGCGTGAATTTGTACAAAATCCCGCCACATTTTATAAATGAATATGTTCTGCTCTGGTTGTAACAAGCCAGCAATGCGAAGAAAGGCCATCCTTTCTCAATCACGGATACGATTTTCGCTCAATACCGCCTCTAAATAGCTATATGCAGGTCGATTGATGAACAGGGAAACACTTAAGGTCTTCTTCAGGAGTTTGCTGTGTCTATCTATAACCGCGCTTTAACAATAACGTTGACAGCACTTTTTACTGCTATCGCTGCGTTACCTGTAACCGCAAAACCAACCTCTCCTCTTTGGTTCGAACATACCGATATTACGATGCCTCGTAATATTCAGACATCGGTTCTTGAAAATGGTATTCGCTTGGTTTTAGTTGCTACGCCTAACAAACAACAAGCATTAGAGTTGCGCCTTCGAGTTGGAGCAGGTGTTGCTCAGGAGCCTTCGTACCTTCCAGTCTCTCGTGTTCTCGCGAATCAAATAATTGGCGATTCAAAGTGGTCAGCAACGACGGATTACCAGCAAACTGTTTACAGCCTGAGCACAACAAACGACAACCAACAGTCATTAGAAGGCGCTTTGGACTTCATAGAGACAAGCTTCTCGCAGCAGAGTTTTGTGCAACAAGCTTGGAAACAGTCAGCAAATTTGACCGATTACCCAACTGTCGTCAGTCAGAACCAACTTGACTCTCTTGAGCTTGGGAAAAGTACTTCACCAGTAACCGAAACATCAGCCAGTCGAGTGCAGTTGGAAGATCTAGAGCACTACTTTTCTCAGTACTATGTACCAACAAACATGACTTTGGTTATCGTGGGAGATTTCAAAGCTCGTACGCTGCAAAACAAGGTGCAAAAGGCATTCTCTCAATGGCATAACCCAACACCTCTGACAAAAACTCAGCAGCCTGCTCTAAGTATGGGTAACAACGGAATTTCAGGTACTCAAGGAAAGCATAGTGTTTCACTCAGTGCACTAGCTCATGTGTCGGACGACGTCGATAGCAAACTGATGCGAAAAGACCTATTGCTCGCCACTATTACCAATCAGATCCTAGAGCACCGAATTGAATCTGCGCTCGCTGATGGCCATTCTTCGGCGACCGTTTCCGTTAAGAATGAAATTTTGTTTAACCAGAAACTGTTATCTCAAGTACTGGTTTCAAAGATTCATGATGGTGAGCAGCAAGCCACAAAACAGATCGTTGAGCAAGAAATCAAAACAGCGTTAGCGGTAGGCTTTACACATTCTGAATATGAGGCGGCAGTCAGTGAGATTCGCTTGAATAAACAAGCAGAATTAGTTGTATTTAGACAAGCTGGACCAGCCGCTATTGCAGATCGCATGATCAACGCGATTGATAATGGTTCGGTCTACACCACACCATCCTTTGAGCTAGAACTTATCGACTTTCACGTGGCACATTTAAGTGAAATCGACATTAACAAAGAGTTTGAAAAGATCTGGGCTCACAAACTAAAAAGCATATAAAAAATCAAAGGCTGCTGTTTGCAGCCTTTGTCTTTCTCAGCGTCTAAAAACTCGAAAGCTCGACCAACTCTTTGGTATACGACTGTTCTGGTTGCTGAAATAACAACGCTGTCTCGCCCTGCTCAACAATCTCGCCTTGCTTCATGACAATGGTGTAGTGGCATAACGATTTGACGACATTCAAGTCATGGCTGATAAACAGATATGTAAGCTGATACTTTTCCTGTAGCGATTTCAGCAAATCCAAGACTTGAGCCTGAACTGTACGATCCAATGACGATGTTGGCTCATCCAGTAGAATAAACTCAGGCTTAAGAATTAACGCTCTGGCTATCGCAATACGTTGACGCTGCCCGCCAGAGAATTCATTTGGATAACGGTGGCGAGTTTCAGGGTCGAGATCCACTTCCTCCATAACCTCACAGATCATCTTGTCTACAGTGGTATCGTCATATTCATGATGAACACGCAGCCCTTCTCCAATTACCTGTGCGACAGACATCCGCGGGTTAAGCGCGGAAAACGGATCTTGAAACACCACCTGCATCTTACTTCGATACGGCAGCATACGCTTTCGATCCAAGCCTTGCAGTTCCTGCTGTTGGTAAAAGATTGAACCCTCGGAGTGAACAAGACGTAAGATGGCCATACCCGTGGTCGACTTACCGGAACCGCTTTCGCCGACCAGCCCTATCGAATGCCCTCGCTTTAGGTCAAATTTCATATCCGTAACGGCTTTAATATGAGAAACGACACGCTTAAACAGCCCCCCAGTAATCGGGAACCAGACTCTAAGGTTATCGACTGACAACAAGCTGCTAGAATCAACCGGAGTTTCGACTGGCAAGCCTCTAGGATCAGAGTTAATGAGTTTTTGCGTGTATGGGTGCTTAGGCTCCGAGAAGAGAGATCGACAATCCGCTTCTTCGACTAACTCTCCATTCTGCATCACTGCGACTCGGTCAGCGATACGGCGTACAATACTAAGGTCATGGGTAATAAACAGCATCGCCATACCCAGTTCTTGTTGAAGGTCCTTCAAGAGATCCAAAATTTGCGCCTGTACAGACACATCCAATGCTGTAGTTGGCTCATCAGCAATCAGAAGCTCAGGCTCATTAATCAAGGCCATGGCTATCATCACTCGCTGCCTTTCACCGCCCGACAACTCATGAGGGTACGCATTAATCTTCACATCCGGGTTACGGATCCCAACTTTACCTAGCCATTCAATCGCTATGGTCTCCGCTTTTTTCTGTCGCACACCACGATGAATGGACAGCGTTTCAACCAACTGCTTTCCAACTTTGTGCAAAGGGTTAAGGGAAACCATCGGCTCTTGAAAGATCATTCCGATTCGGCCACCGCGAATACCCCGTAGTTGCCTCTCCGAACAGCTCAGCATGTCGATGCCATCAAAATTAATGCTACCCTCCAAATAATGGGACGAGCCCTTAGGAAGTAACTTCAGCACTGAATTAGCGGTGACAGACTTGCCCGAGCCGCTCTCTCCAACCAGTGCAAGCGTTTCGCCTTTGTTGATAGACAGCGAAACCTGATGAGTCACTTGTTCGACATCTTTTCCGCGGCCAAACCCTACTGATAGATCGTCAATTGTTAATACTGGTTTGGTCATGATTATCTCCCCTGATGGTGAGGGTCAAAGGCGTCACGAACGGCTTCGCCAACAAACACGAGCAGAGTCAACATTACCGACAATACAAAGAAGGCTGAAAAACCTAGCCATGGTGCTTGTAAATTAGCTTTCCCCTGGGCCAATAATTCACCTAATGAAGGTGAACCAGCCGGTAAACCAAAGCCCAGAAAATCAAGAGAAGTCAATGTGGTTACGGAGCCAGAAAGAATGAAAGGCATCATAGTCAAAGAGGCGACCATCGCATTTGGTAACATATGGCGTCTCATAATACGGCTATCATTTACGCCCATTGCCTGCGCCGCTCTCACATAATCGAAGTTACGGCAACGCAGAAACTCTGCCCTGACGACCCCAACTAAGCTCATCCAGCTAAACAAAACCATAATACCGAGTAACCACCAGAAATTGGGTTCGACGAAACTGGACAGAATAATCAACAAGAAAAGCGTCGGCATTCCTGACCAGACTTCGATAAAGCGCTGGCCTAACAAATCAAGCCAGCCACCGTAGTAGCCTTGTGAAGCCCCAACAATCACTCCAATCACGCTGGAAATAATGGTCAGCACAAAACCAAACAAAACAGAGATCCTGAAACCATAGATGATTCGTGCCAGTACATCCCGTCCTTTGTCATCGGTACCAAGTAGGTTAACGTTGTCGGGCGCAGAGGGCACCGAACCAGAGATGTTGTAATTGATCGTGTCGTAGCTAAAACGAATCAGAGGCCAGATGATGTATCCTTTCTCTTCAATCAGCTCAATGACATACGGATCGGTGTAATCCGCTTCGGTCTCAAATTCCCCACCAAACTCAGTTTCCGCATATTGAGTCGTGATCGGGTAATACCACGCACCTTCGTACTCCACTAGCAATGGCTTATCGTTGGCTATCAGTTCTGCAAACAAGCTAAACACGAACAGCGTCATGAAAATCCACAGTGACCAGTAACCACGTTTGTTTGCTCGAAACCTCAGCCAGCGCGCTTCATTTAACGGATTACGTCTTCTTTTCGTCAGCATTAACGCGCCTCAAAATCAATTCTTGGGTCAACCCAGGTGTATGTTAAATCAGAAATTATGCTCAGAATTAGGCCAAGCAAGGTCATAATGTAAAGGGAACTAAATACGACTGGATAATCTCGTTGTATGGTTGACTCAAACCCCAGTAAGCCAATCCCTTCGAGTGAGAACATTACTTCAATCAGCATGGAGCCAGTGAAAAAGATACTGATGAACGCCGCAGGGAAACCAGCAATGATGATCAACATCGCATTGCGAAACACGTGTTTATAAAGAATACTTCTTTCATCCAGACCTTTCGCTCGTGCCGTTACAACGTATTGTTTATTGATCTCATCGAGAAAAGAGTTCTTCGTCAGCATACTCAGTGTTGCAAACCCACCAATCACCATTGCCAGTATCGGTAATGTCAGATGCCAGAAATAATCGATGATTTGCTCATACCAAACGAGCTGCTCAAAGTTGCTGGATACCAGCCCCCGAAGCGGAAACCAACTAAAGTAATTGCCACTCGCAAATAAGATAATCAAGATGATGGCGAACAGGAAACCGGGGATCGCATACCCAACAATCACTACAGCGCTTGACCAAACATCAAATCGGGAGCCATGGTGGATAGCCTTCATGATGCCCAAAGGAATGGAAATCAAATAAATGATCAGCGTGCTCCACAAACCCAATGAAATAGAGACAGGTAAGCGCTCGATAATCAAATCAATCACATTACCGCCTTTAAACAGGCTTTCACCAAAGTTGAATGTGGCGTAGTTTTTGAGCATCTCGAAGTAACGCACATGCAGAGGCTTATCAAAACCAAACTGCTTTTTAATCTCTTCAACTACTTCCGGGTCTAGACCCCGTGAACCTTTATAGCCAGTCGAGTTAGCATCGCTTCCTACATCGAGGTCAACTTCACTGCCGCCCCCAGCAAAACGTTCCATAATGCCAGAGCTATGCCCTTCTAGCTGCGCAATAGCCTGCTCAACCGGCCCTCCCGGTGCTACCTGAATAATGAAGAAATTGATGGTGATGATCGCCCACAGCGTGGGGATCACCAAGAGTAAGCGACGAAATATATAGGCTGCCATCTATCCCTCTGTTAACGTCGTTTTTCAGGCAACTTGGCGGCTTTATCCTTTGATATCCACCAAGTATCAATACCTAAGTCATATCTAGGCATATTTTCCGGACGCTCAAATTTGTCCCACATCGCCACACGATATTCGCTCACGTGCCATTGTGGAATGATGTAAAAGTTCCACTGCAACACGCGGTCGAGAGCACGTCCTAAAGAAAGTAATGCATCTGGGTCTTGCTGTTTCTTGGAGATTTCCATCGTCAGGCTATCAACGACTGGATCAATAACACCCGCCGTGTTGTAGGTCGAGTCAATGTAGTTGGAGTTCCAGACAATCATTAAATTCGGGCTTGGATATGGGTTCGCGGAGTAGGCTGAAGAGACCATGTCGAAGTCGCGATCACGAAGTCGCTTAATGTACTGTGTGGTGTCAACTGAACGGATCTTCATATCGATACCCATACGCTTCATGTTTTTCTGTACTGGAATCGCAATACGCTCCGCAGTTGGGCTATAGATTAGCAGTTCAAAGCTAAACGGTTCGCCCGTTTTGGTATTGGTGAGTACTTTGTTCCTCAGCTCCCAACCCGCTTCTTTAAGCAGTTTAAACGCTGTGCGCATCTGAGCACGAATACGCCCTGAACCATCGGTAACCGGAGGTTGGAACTCTTCAGTAAACACACGAGGTGGAATCTCGTCCTTAAACGGCTCCAAAACTTTCAACTCTTGAGCACTCGGTACGCCCTTCGCTTCATAGTCGGTATTCTGGAAGTAACTACGTGTTCGAGTGTACTGACCGTAGAACATATTCTTGTTCATCCACTCAAAGTCCATCGCATAGGTCAACGCCTCACGGACTCTGGCATCTTTAAATACATCACTTTGCGTATTGAATACAAAAGCTTGTGTGTTTTCTGGTTTTTGATGAGGGATTTCCTGTTTGGTGATGTAACCTTTATCAAAGTTCACACCCGTGTACGAATTTGCCCAGAACTTCGCCGAGGTTTCCAAACGAAAATCAAATTCACCTGCTTTGAAAGCTTCCAACATTACAGTGTCATCCCGATAGTAGTCGTATTGCACTTCCTTGAAATTATTACGACCGACGTTTACCGGCAGATCTTTCGCCCAGTAGTCGTCTACTAGCGAATAAGTGACACTCTGGCCAGATTTATAATCGGCAATTTTGTACGCTGAGCTGCCAATAGGAGGAGTTGAAAGAGGCTCTGAAAATTTCTTGTCTTTCCAAAAATGTTCCGGCAACACTCGGGTAGATTGAGCAAAGCTGAACATCTTTTCACGATTAGGCGTTGCCATTTCAATACGGACCGTCAGATCGTCCTTGGCCGTTACCGACTTAATGTCTTTATAGTAAACGCGATACTGCGGTACACCTTCAGTCATGAATTTATCGAACGTGAAAGCCACGTCATGCGCAGTAATTGGCTCTCCATCGTGAAAACGTGCCTTAGGATTGATGTCTATTTCAAGCCAGGTGTAGTCATCCGAATATCTCACTCTCTCTGCGATCAGAGGGTAATAGGCATCGATTTCATCACTAGGGGAAAACATGAGCGTGTCATACAACTCCCCTGTTGCGGCAGCGGCGACACCTCTGGAGGCAAATCGGTTAAAGTTATCGTACGTCCCGACTCGGCCATAAGTAATTTTGCCAAATTTGGGGGCGTCAGGGTTTACGTAATCAAAGTGAGTAAAGTTGTTTGGGTATTTAGCCTCACCAAAACCGACTAAACTGGTCGTTTCGATAACTTTGGCGTAACCGATCGAGCTAATGCTCGCGATCATGGCACCTAATAGAACGTTGCGCATTTTGGTCATTCCCTGTGTCCTCAGCTGAATTCGCTATTCTTTTATTACTATACTATTAATTAACATTAATAATTCAAATACTTGAATAAGTATAGGTGTTCGCTAAAAACCTATCGAAGAGTTCACGTCAAGGATGCGCTATGCCACAGATTAGTGACCTGTTTAAGTTTGGACCGTTTGAACTACACCAGCGCTTGGACGCGCTTTCCTTGTCATATGGCGATAGTCAGGCATGGCAAAGTTCACTCACCACAGAAAGCCGAGAAGAGATTAAAACGGCGGTCTACACTCAGCTCCTTCAGCATTTTGAACACTCTGACGTGGTTAGCCAAATACTTGGCCACTTCCATATTCACCAGTCCTTAGATGCTTATCTCGATACGCTGCTGACTCAAGAATTAGAAGAGGGGTATATTGAAGGGCTCGCTCAACACATTCTTGGCATTGCCAAATATGAAGAGGTGCATGAGTACTACTCAATTGTGAGCCACGTATTGCATCGATGTATCATCGACAATTTAGCGAGCCACTGCCGTTTCCTAGAGAACTCCAACTCGCTTGAGCGCCGTTTGCAGCTGGATTTATCTATTTTACTTCAGTTTTTACACATCAAATCGATAGAAGACTCTCGTCGTTACACCTCACTAATGGAAGTAAGAGATCCTCTAACCGATCTCTACAATCACAACACCTTTCCCAACGAACTAGAAAAAATGCTCGCGCGCTGTAAGCGACACAAAACCAGTGCGCTGGTGTTAGACATTCATTTGGAAGGCTTAGGCGCGATAAACCGTCGTTTGGGCTACGAAGCTGGTGATACTTTATTGCAGAGCTTCGCATTCACTGCACAAGAACTCATTCGTCAATCTGATTTGATTGCCAGAGGTTCGCGCGGCAACTTCTATTTCGTATTAGAAGACACCACGAACAAGGATGGGAAAGCAATCTGTGAACGCCTCATTTCCGCCGTAGACGGCTCGTCAGAATTACCGATTACGTTACAAATTGGCGGAGCGAGTTATTCATCAGATAGTGACATTGACGGTGATGAGTTGTTAGGTCTAGCTCATGAGCACATGGAACTGGCGAGAGCACGTTCACTCATCAACCATCGCCATGAATACAGCGTCCATTTTGATAGCAAAGATAATTTGATCCAATTGATAAAAGGATAAAGCCCGTAAGGTACGGGCTTTATTTTAGAGCATTTCTTTAGCGATCATATGTAGCAAAAACGTCTCGCGTTCAATACTCATGCCTTTCTTCGGGCTCTCTGCAATAGTCTTTTCATTGTGGGCAATCGCTTGATGGATGTTCATCCATACGGCTTTCATGCCGTTTTTGATTTCATAATCTTCGTACGCGGTTTCACCTAACTCACGATCGACTTTACAGGTGTAGCAATAAGAGTGCATGTGCATGACATCAGCGTCGTCTTTGTACCAAGGGCGAAACTCTTCGTAGATACCATATGGCTTGATATTGTGAATGTTTTGCGCACCTGTTTCTTCCTGAAGCTCCCGTACCATACCTGCGATAATGTCCTCGCCATCATCAATACCACCACCGGGGATGGTGTAATCATGATAACGCTCGGTGTATAACAAAAGGATGTCTTCACCATCTACAACAATGGCTCTTGCAGCATTACGTTGGAAGACCGTTTTGTCATCAAGATGGCAAATATCAGGGTGAATAGCAGTTTTTAGGTGTCGCATTCAGTGCTCACGATTAAAAAATTTGCCGCGATTCTACCATATCACCCTGAGGCCTCAAGCTAAGCCAGTTTGAAGCGATTAATCATTGCCATTAGGTCATCTGAAACTCGGCCAAGCTCCTTACTAGAACTGGCCATCTGGGTAGACTCTCCAGACACGGTAGATGCCATATCACTCAGGCTCACCACATTGCGGTTAATATCATTCACCGTCACGGTTTGCTCTTCCGCAGCAGTAGCGATGTGCTGGTTCATTTCCTCAATGGTGTGTACTTCTTTGTTAATCTTGTTCAAAGCCTCACCGGCCTGACTTGATAGCTCTGATGCATTAGTCGCTTTGGCTGTGCCTTGGTCCATGACTTTCACCACGTTTTCAGCGCCAACCTGAAGTTTCTCAACAATGTTCTGAATCTCTAAAGTAGACTCGTGAGTACGAAGAGAGAGGCTTCTTACTTCATCCGCAACTACCGCAAAGCCGCGTCCTTGTTCACCTGCCCTTGCCGCTTCAATTGCTGCATTTAGAGCGAGTAGATTGGTCTGTTCGGCAACGCCGCGGATAACTTCAAGAACCGTGTCAACGTTACGAGCATCTGATGCGAGCTTCTGAACAACCTGACTAGCAGACTGTATTTGCTCCGCAAGTTCATTGGCTTCTTGAACGTTTTTGTCAATGATCTTGTGGCTGTGGTTGGCTTCCTGAGCAGCTAAACGACTAGCGTCATTTGCTTCGACAGTGCGTGCGGCTACTTCTTCAACTGTTGCTAGCATTTCGGTCATTGCCGTCGCGAGCATATCCACATCGCTTTGCTGTTGGTTAAGGCTGTCGTCGATATGATGAACAGAATTAGAAAGCTGATTAGCAGCACTAGAGACTTGGCTACCCGCATCGCTGATGCTGAGCATGATTCCTTGCACAGAAGCAACAAATTGGTTGAAGTAACGAGAGAGAAGCACGAGTTCTTTACTGCCCTCTTCTGGAAGCCTTTGGGTCAGATCACCTTCACCTTTAGATAAGGTTTGCATAGCTCGCACGGTACGCTTAATAGGAGATGTGATTGTTTTGATGAAAAAACCGATCGTGATAGAAAGAACAGCAAGAATACCAATGGCGTAACCCGCAGATGCAACCTCAGAGCGGTGCATATCAGCCTGAAGCGCGACCATATTCATGCCAGAGCCAATCATCCAACCCCAAGGCTGAAACATTAACGCATAACTGGTTTTAGGATCCAATTTCTCACTATCTGGGTTCTTCCAGCTGTAGTCGACAAAGCCACCACCATTTCTGGCCACCTGATAAAGTTCCTGAACAAAAAACTTACCTTCGCTGTCTTTCAAACCAAGGATATTTTTTCCAAGTAAAGACAACACACCACTGGCTAACTGCACACCATCAGAATCACCGACAAATATATAGTTGTCACCATCAAATCGCATTGCGGAAATGGTTTGTAGCGCTCTACTTTGAGCTTCGCTTTCTGAGATTTGACCCGATTGATAGAGCTGGTAGTAGTGTTTCGCAACACCTGATGCAGATTCGACCAGAGTTGACACACCTCGCTCATAGTTTTCACGCATGTGCTCGCGGGACTGGGCAATGTTGAGGAGAGTATTCGCAAATAAACCAATAGCAAACAAGCCTAATATAGACCACGCTCGTGCTGCTATGGACACTTCAGAAAGCTTTTGTTTAATCATATCCATATTTCCTAGCCAGAGAACAAAATTCCATCTGCCCTTAGCCTCACCTCCACTTAAGTCGATGATTAATAAGCTAAGAGCTATTTAATTTATAAATACCACTTTAGCAGTAAAAAAGTGATCTTGAGATGAAAATTGAGCTAATTTTGCGAGGCACTTTATTAATAATAAAAACATCACTGTAAACAATTGAGGAATATAAGTGTTTAATTTTCCATAGCAAATTTGTGGTTTAATTTTTTCTTGAATCACGGTTCAATAGAGCCCGTTCTATTTCCTCCCGTAATATTTTGAGAGAGGCCTACCATGTTAGATGTCGCTGTGTTTAGTGCTAAGTCTTATGACGAAGCGTCCTTCGCTAAAGTAAATAAAGAGTATGGATTTGAACTGCATTTCCATGAATTCCAGTTAACCAAAAAGACCGCCAAAATGGCCCATGACTGCCAGGTGGTTTGTGCGTTTGTTAATGACGACTTATCTGCACCCGTGCTAGAAGCACTTGCAGAACAAGGCGTAAGACTGATTGCAATGCGTTGTGCTGGTTTTGATCGCGTTGATTTAGACGCGGCTAAGCGCCTTGGTCTTCAGGTGGTTCGTGTTCCCGCTTACTCACCAGAATCCGTCGCAGAGCACACTGTTGGCTTAATGATGAGCCTAAACCGCCGTTTTCATAAAGCTTATCAGCGTACCAGAGATGCAAACTTCTCGTTAGACGGTTTAGTTGGCTTTAACTTTCACGGTAAAACAGTGGGTGTAATCGGCACAGGTAAAATTGGTATCGCTACTATGCGTATTCTCAAAGGCCTAGGCATGAACATCCTTTGCTTTGATCCATTTGAGAACCCTCTAGCCATCGAGCTGGGAGCAATCTACTGCTCAAAAGAAGAGTTGTTTGAGAAAAGTGACATCATCACGCTGCACTGTCCGATGTCTGAAGAAAACTACCACCTCCTAGATGAAAAAGCCTTCAGTAAGATGAAAGATGGCGTAATGCTCATCAACACAAGCCGTGGCGGATTGTTGGATGCTGCCGCTGCGATTGAAGCCTTAAAAACTGGGCGAATCGGTGCCCTTGGGCTAGATGTCTATGAAAATGAGAAAGAACTCTTTTTCCGTGATAAGTCTAATGACGTCATTGTCGATGATGTATTCCGTCGCTTGTCCGCCTGCCACAATGTTCTCTTCACTGGTCACCAAGCTTTCCTAACCGATGAAGCACTTGGCAACATAGCTGACACTACCCTAGGCAATATTGACGCTTTTGGGAAAAGCCAAACATCTGGTAATGAACTGGTAGAACTATAAAATTAAAAAGGGCTTTCATCTGAAAGCCCTTTTTGGTTATTTTCTTAATGCATTTAGCTTAGCTTGAGCAATTCCAAATACCGTATCGATTGGGTAACTACCCTCATCACTTGGTTCACCCGCAGGTTTACCCATGAACAACTCGATGGCTTCAGTCACATGGTCAATAGCCCAGATTTGAAACTCGCCACGTTCAACCGCCTTCACAACATCAGGACGTAACATGAGGTTGTGCATGTTGGCTCTTGGTATGATCACGCCTTGATTTTCACTGCGACCTTTAATCGTACACACATCGAAGAAGCCTTCAATTTTCTCGTTAACACCACCGATAGGTTGGGCTTCACCAAATTGGTTCATCGAGCCTGTAATTGCGATATCTTGACGGTTAGCTTGCTTAGAAAAGGCCGACACCACCGCACAAAACTCCGCCATACTTGCACTATCACCGTCGACACCACCGTAGGACTGCTCAAAAGTGATTGTCGTTGTTAAAGGTACTTTGGCCGTTTTACCAAATACTGAAGAGAGGTAAGCGGTTAATATCATGACACCTTTTGAGTGAATGCTACCACCTAAGTCAACACTACGCTCGATGTCGATCACTTCACCGCCACCATAACAAGTCGTCGCTGTAATACGGTTTGGTGCACCAAACATGTACTCGCTGGTACTCAAAACAGATAACGCGTTGACCTGACCGATGGCTTCCCCTTCGGTTTGGATTAGGGTGGTTCCGTTGATGAAACCTTCCATCACACTATCTTTAAGGCGACTGACTCGCATCTCCTGATTAGCTAATGCCTCTTCAACATGGCTAGAGCGAATCATGTTCGAGTTTGCCTGACGAGCAACGTAATTTGACTCGCGGATCAGGTTAGCGATGTTAGCTGAGTGCAACGAAAGCTTGGTCTGATCGCCTGACAATCGAGAGCTATGCTCGATAATCCGAGCGATGGCCTTCTTATCACAATGGAGCATATTGTTGTCGTTGACGACACTGGAAATAAAACGCGCATATTGCAGTTCAGACTGCGGACTACGTGTCATTTCATCTTCGAAGTCAGCCGTTACGCGGAACAGTTCACTAAACTCCGGATCGTAATGTTGAAGTAGTTGATAGGTGCGGTAATCACCAAATAGGATAATCTTAACATCCAGTGGAATCGCTTCAGGGTCAAGCGATACAGCACCTGTTAACGTGACTTCTTTCTCCAGCGAGGTAAAGCTTAGTTTGCGAGCTCGCAGTGCACGCTTCAATCCATCCCAGACATAAGGCTGTTCCAGTACTTTTTGAGCGTCCATCAATAGTACGCCGCCATTAGCTTTATGCAGACTACCAGGGCGAATCAATGAGAAGTCCGTAAACACAGTACCTTTAAAGGTGGCTGTTTCAATATAACCAAACAAGCTGTGATAGTTCGGGTTCTCTTCGACCACAATAGGAAACTCATCGTCCTTACGGCTTACAAGAACGTTAACTTTGTAACGACGTGGCAGCTTCTTATCTAAAGATGCTGTGGCGACCTCTCCTTGCTCTGCACTTTGCTCTAAAAAGATGTCAGCGTTTTCAACAATATCTTGCTGAAGTTCTGTCAGATAAGCTTTAATTTCTGCGTAGCCGGAGTAGTCCTTTTTCAGCTGTTTGATAAAGTGAGTGATGACATCCAATGTTACATCGTCATTCAGTTTCTTAATTTTTTCACTGTACGCTTCTTCCCACTCCGTCAACTGACGAACCATATCTCTCAACTTGATTTCAAGTTCATCAATGGTAGAGCCAAAATACTCTTGCTCTTTCTTAGTCAGCTCCTCAAAAGACTCTTCAGTGTGCATCTCCTCACCATTCATTGCGACAAACTGGTAGTCACCCTGAGTAGTAATAGTAAGACTGATGCCTTTGGTTTTTGCTTCTTTGGTGATGACGGCTAACTCTGCTTCCTGCTTTTGCGCCAGTTGATTTTTAAGCTTATCGGCTCGGCTGTAGTAGAGCTCATTGTCGAACGCCAGAGGAATGGCGTTGACCAGTTTTGACATCAATTTCTCGATGTCTTGTTTAAGTTGGCTACCGATTCCACATGGGAGTGCCAGTACCTTCGGTGTCCTGATATCTTCAAAATTTGCGACATAACACCAGTCATAAAGTGCTTTCGCATCGTGCTGGTGACGGTTGAGATAACGCAAAATCATTGTTCGCTTACCAAGGCCATTCTGACCAATAGCATAGATGTTGTAGCCCTTCTCCTTAATGGACATAGCGAACTCTACTGCCTTTTGAGCACGTTCTTGACCGACGATTTCGTCAATGGGTGCCAGCTCTTTTGTAGACTTACTCGGTAGCATTTCCAGCTCCGCAGCATGATACAGCTGGCTCATTTTTAGCCGTTGAATTGCCATCTTTCTTTCCTTATTGTTATTTTCCATCAACTCTATAACGACCTAGTGTAGGCCAGTTTTGTTTATATTTTAGTGACTTAGGCATTATTCGGGTTCAACTGCCTAAATATTCACCAATTATGCTGTCAAATATCATTTAAATGATAATTATTTGCAATGGTTAATGAATTGCATTTAAATATGCCTTGTTACGATTTTGGTGGAGTAATTGAACATGGATCTACAACAGTGCTGGACACATTACCTAAAAGCTGAGCAGTTATTAGAACAAGGTCATTGGCCAGAGGCACACTACTTGTACGATCAAGTTCTGCATCATTTACCGACGCATATCCAAAGCGCGCTAAGTGATGACCAAACCAAACCTTGCCAATTCAGCTGCTTATTAACTGGCTTACGTGATGCTGCTGTCTCTCAATCAGAGATCCTCAACAAGATGGGTCAGCATCAAAGTGCCTTCGACTTGCTCAACCAAAGCTATGCTTTGCTTCAGTTTATGTCGATTGAATCGGCAGAATTGGTTCAGGCTACTCACCACATTCTTGATAAAAACTGTGAGGATCTTTTGCGCCATATGGGCGCGTTTTGTAGTGCTCAACGTAATGCTCAGTGGATGCTAGAGTTTGAACAAGTTCAAAAAGCTCATCACCACTTCTCAGCATTGAAGAGCTATGGCAATGCAACGGAAAGCTCGCATCAAATAAATTAAAACAAGGAATGCAAATGTCACAGATGCCAATTTTAGAGGTTAAAAACCTTTCGGTCAGCTTTACAACAAACGACGGTATTGTAGACGCGGTAAAGGATGTTAACTTCGAACTCTTTCAGGGTGAAACGCTCGCTATCGTAGGAGAGTCCGGTAGTGGTAAGTCCGTTTCGACTAACGCTCTGATGCAGTTACTACCAAATAATGCCATTGTTCACTCCCAGTCCAGCATCATCTTTGAGGGTGAGCAACTGGTCGATAAACCTGAAAAAGATATGCAGTCCATTCGTGGCGACCGCATTGGTATGATTTTTCAGGAACCGATGACTTCTCTCAACCCATTTATGCGAGTCGGCATTCAGGTGGCAGAAGCCATCATGTGTCATCGCCCAGTATCGCGTTCTCAAGCGAAACAAAAAGTGCTTGAGCTGTTTAATCTGGTTCATCTTCCAAACCCGGAGCAAGCGTACACCAAGTACCCACACGAATTCTCAGGCGGTCAGTTGCAACGTATTATGATTGCGATGGCACTGATCAACGAACCTGACATTCTTATTGCTGACGAACCGACTACTGCACTTGATGTAACAGTACAAGCAGAAGTACTGAATCTGATCAAAGAGATTCAGGCTAAAATGGGCATGGCCATTCTGTTCATTACGCACGACTTAGGGGTCGTAAAACACCTTGCTGATCGCGTTATTGTTATGTGTAAAGGCGATGTAGTTGAGGAAGGCCAGTGTCAGGCATTGTTTAGAAACCCTCAGCATGATTACACAAAAATGCTGATCAACTCGATTCCGAAAGGCAGTAAAGATCCGGTAGAGGATGGCGCTCCGCCATTACTTAAAGCTGATAATATTCGAGTCAAGTTCCTGATAAAGTCTCATTTTATTCAGAGTAAAAATGAGTACTTTGAAGCGGTTAAAGGCATTTCACTTGAGCTTAAACAAGGCGAGACCTTAGGTATTGTCGGTGAGTCTGGCTCAGGAAAATCGACGCTCGGCCGTGCGCTTATCGGCCTACTGCCTTGTTCGGGTGGGATTGAGTTCAAAGGTCAGGATGTGAAGGCGCTAAGTGAGAAAGAACGCTTTGGGCTTAAAAAAGACATTCAGATGGTTTTCCAAGACCCTTATGGTTCTCTCTCCCCGCGTATGACAGTCGGTGACATCATTACTGAAGGTCTAACAGTGCATCAGCCTCAGATGGGCCGTGCTGAACGTATGCAGCGCGCTCGCAAAGCATTGGAAGAAGTGAGACTGGATCCTCACTCAATCAACCGTTACCCACATGAGTTCTCTGGTGGTCAACGTCAGCGTATCGCAATTGCTCGCGCTTTGATTCTAGAACCTTCATTTATTCTGCTGGATGAACCTACGTCTGCACTCGACCGCTCTGTACAGTTGACCGTTATCGACCTGCTAAAAGATATTCAGAAAAAGCACAACATCGGCTTCCTGTTCATCAGTCATGACTTGAGCGTAGTGAAAGCACTTTCTGATCGCGTATTAGTGATGCAAAAAGGCGAAGTAATGGAAGAAGGTACGGCCGATGAAATCTTCCACTCGCCGAAGAACGACTATACTAAGATGCTTATTGATGCGTCTTTCGATTTAGACGAAGAGATCGTCGCAGCTTAATAAGTATAAACACATTGGTTTGGCCGCCAATCAAAGCCGATGCAAGGATGCATCGGCTTTTTTATTTTGAATATTTAGAAGTTGTAACTCGCGGATGCATAAAAACTACCGACAGTTTGGTTATACGTCTTACCGGCAGCTTTTAGAGCAAAGAGATCAGCCTCATATGCAGCGCGAATGGAAAGCCCTGCTAGCTGAGGTACAAAATATTCGATACCAGCTCCGATTCGAATCGCCACGCCTGCTTCTGAACCACTTTCACCCAAATCAATACTACCCAAACCTGCAGTAGTGAATGGTCTCAAGCCGTTGTCAAATGTGTAACCCAAATTCGTATTAAGCGTGAATGAAGATAAGTCAAGTTCATGGGTTAGCGCGGACTGTGGAGTCTTGAACTTAATAGGAGCATATTTAGTATATTGGGCTTCTAGACCGACGATTCGATTATACATATAACCAGCAATCAGCTTGTAGGTCTGACCATCCGTGTCATTACTTGTAGTTATTGAGGAGTTACCAGGTGTATCAGACAAGTATTTCTGCATATCTTCTGTGTAACCATCGTCCGAAAAGCTAGTCGAACCGACACCTGCTCCAAAATAAAACCCTTTAAAATCCTGAGCAAGAACACCTTGAGCAGAAGTGAAAGAGGAGAAGATAATTGTTGCTAAAATTAGTTTTTTCATAGTTTTCTTTTCATGTGTTGACAAGAGGCTCCTACTGTAAGCAAGCAAAAAACATAAAAATAAATAGCGACCAAAGATTTTCCTCATAACTGCTCACACCATAAATATGATTTAATTCACATGTTTTTTATGTAATTGTTTTTGTTGCAAATATTTTTGTGTAATTATTTTTATAAATACAAGCATTGATTTTATAAGTTCAATTTATAAACTGATCCGCTTTTGGTAAGAATCACTCGCCGTGTAGAGTCAATGCTTAAGTTGTAGAAATGAACATAGTCACAATATCCAATTTGCAATTGGACACTTCGTCACGGACGCTCAGTAATCAAAATGGTCAATCTATTGAACTGCGCCCTTTAACATTCAGCGTTTTTAACCTGCTAATTGAAAACCATGGAACACCGGTCAAAAGAGAGAAGATTTACGAAGAGTGTTGGTCTGGCCGTATCGTCACCGATCAAGCGCTTACAAACGTAATCTCGGAATTAAGAAGGGTCTTGATTTCACTAAAAGCGACAAACATAGAGGTCAAAACAGTGAGCAAGGTAGGCTATTATTTGAGCTTACCAGAATCTAACGCGCCGGCTTTTTACGAACCTCCCACTTATCCGCTGGAGACCGAGGTGTTTGAACTGCCTAGTGTTACCAAAGGCAGTTCACCTCAGAGGAACCTATTTGAGATTTTTAGATCCGCAAATCACTTCAAGGTGATTCTATTTGCCATTATTTCTACTGTGCTTTTTATAACTATCTTTAACACATTCCAATCATCTCAAAAGCCGAATTTTATCAATAAAAACAACTACTCTAAATTCGAGATTAGCCACCTAAGCCTCTACTTTAGTGATGTCAGCGGAGAGAATTTTGATATCAGCAAAGTGATAAAGAATTTAGATACTCGCAACTTTGGGAACGTTAAACAATGTAGTATCAGCATTTACATAAGAGTTTATCGCTCGTTATATGATGAAAGCCGACTTGCTTCAAAAATGTTTGTGTTTACAAAAGCTCCAAAAGAGAGCCAAACCTATCACCATTTGAACGCAACTGCAGACTCTATAGCCGAGGTTTTAAACAGTATAACGATTAGTAGGAAAAACCAATGCAACTTGTTGTCATATCAATAGTCTTGATTGCTTCACTCGCAATCTCGGTACTGATCAAAACACAGCAAGCTGATAGCGTTTTCAATAGTACACGTTGGATATGTACAGAACGAAAAAGCCATTTTTTACGCGGTTCGTTTCGTCAATACTCCGAGATTGATGAGACACATACTTTATTATTTACCTCCGATGATATGATGACCCAATATCACTCAGGTCAAATACATATCCATGGAGAAAAACCTCGCTCTTTCGAGGTCAATTATACAACTCACTACAGCCTATCTGGTAATAGACTCAGGATGCTGTACGACAAAATCATGTGGGCTAATAAACCAAGCGGCGTAGACGTTTTTGTGAACAGCATAAACAGGTTAGAGGGGATGTCCATAGACATTAATTACTATATTGAGGGCAGCTATCTTTATCTTTTCAATAACACACAAAGTGAAGACAGCAACTTTGTGTGTCATGCTGCTTAAGCTGATCAAGTGGTTAGAAATAGTGTGAAATAGCCAGATAACGCGCCCGAATGTGTTCGATCAGTAGTTTAACTTTATTGGGTGGTTGACGAGTAAACGGGTACACCGCGTAAATCCCTAACCTTTTACCGACCAATTCAGGAAACAGATCCACCAGCTGACCATTACGAATATCGTGGTAAACCAAGCATCGCGGTACATACGCAATCCCATGTCCCCCCAATGCCGCTTTCCTCAATGCCGTCGCATTGTCGGTCGAGAACGAGCCAGAGACCTTCACAATATAGTTGCCCGATTTTGACTTAAACTCCCACTCAGAGGCACCTGTTGTTTGATAGGCGTATTGCAGGCAGTTGTGAGTGACAAGGTCTTCAGGTTTAATCGGTTTTCCGTTGCGTGCGATGTAAGAAGGTGATGCACAGACCACCCACTGAGAATCAAGAATATGACGAGCAATCAGGCTTGAATCTTCAAGATACCCCGTGCGAATCACTAAGTCATAACCGCCCTCGACTAAGTCGACAAAGCGATTATCGAGGGACATGTCAACCGTTAAGCCTGGATGTAAGTTGCAAAACTCCGCCACTGCATCAGCCAAAATTAGGTCACCAGAGATTGAAGGAACCGACATTTTGATGTGGCCGCTGATATTCTCACCGAACCCGGATACCGCATCCATTGCTTCCTGAGCGGCTTGCTTCACATTTTTCGCGCCGTGGGTCAGCGCCTTGCCAGCCTCAGTTAACGTCAATTTACGCGTAGTTCGATATAATAGTTGAACGCCAATTTCTTCTTCTAATCGAGCAATTCTTTTGCTAACTACCGAATTTGTAAGGTCATTTATCTCTGCCACCTTACTAAAACTACCCAGTTCTACGACCTGAGAAAACAAGATTATATCGTCCGCACGCATACCATTATGTCATTTTTGGAATTAATTATTTTCATTATTTCCCTATATCAATAAAAAAGAAAGGGGTAAATTCACCTCGAATTAACACAAATATCACAATTATAAAATCCAAGAGATTCTAGAGAATCCTGATTTGTAAAAGTAAAAGCCTGTACGAGGATGTACCAATGAGTGAAACTTTACTGGCCTTAGTGGCCTTTTCGCCGATAGTTGTTGCGGCTATATTATTAGTCGGTCTCAACTGGCCAGCTAAACGCGCAATGCCTGTCGCTTTCGGATTGACGGTTGTTATTGCCCTATTCTTCTGGGATATGTCTACTACCCGAGTTCTTGCCTCTATTTTCCAAGGATTAGGCATCACTGTCTCTGTTCTATGGATTGTTTTCGGCGCCATTTTCCTGCTCAACACGCTGAAGCATACTGGTGCGATCTCAACCATCCGCAATGGATTTACCAATATCTCGCCAGACCGTCGAGTTCAGGCGATCATCATCGCTTGGTGTTTTGGCTCATTCATTGAAGGCGCCTCTGGTTTCGGTACCCCAGCTGCCATTGCTGCTCCGCTTCTGGTCGCGATTGGCTTCCCTGCTCTTGCTGCCGTTCTAATGGGCATGATGATTCAGTCTACACCCGTGTCTTTCGGTGCTGTAGGAACCCCGATCATTGTCGGCGTGAACAAAGGCTTAGACACACACAACATTACTGAAGCGCTTGTGGCTAACGGTTCAAACTGGGACGCATACCTTCAGCAGATAACGTCCAGCGTTGCGCTAATCCACGCTTCTGTGGGTACTCTGATTCCTGTACTGATGGCGATGATGCTAACGCGCTTCTTTGGCAAGAACAGAAGCTGGACAGAAGGCCTAGACATTCTTCCATTTGCCATTTTCGCAGGCCTTGCTTTTACTATTCCGTACGCATTAACGGGTGTGTTCTTGGGCGCAGAATTCCCATCACTTATCGGTGGTCTGGCTGGCTTAGCGATCGTGGTTTCTGCTGCTAAGCGTGGCTTCCTTGTTCCTAAATCAACGTGGGATTTTGAAGACGAGAAGAAATGGCCTGCTGAATGGTTAGGCTCTCTTAAGATTGATCTGGCGGATTCTAAAGACAAGCCGATGAGCATGGTTATGGCGTGGCTGCCATACGTGCTTCTAGCTGTCGTCCTAGTAGCAAGTCGCGTCAGCGCTGAGTTCAAAGCCATGCTGCGTAGTGTAAGTTTGTCGTTTGGCAACATTCTTGGTGAAGCTGGTATCAGTACTGCTATCCAACCTTTATATCTGCCTGGTGGCATCTTAGTGTTTGTCGCTTTGATTGCAGTACTTCTTCAAGCACGCAGTGCTACCCCATTGACGAAAGCGTTTGGTGAATCGAGTAAGACACTGATTGGTGCAGGCTTCGTACTTGTGTTTACCATCCCAATGGTACGTATCTTTATCAACTCTGGAATCAACGGTGCTGATTTAGCAAGTATGCCTGTTACTACCGCAAACTTCGCTGCAGGTTTAGTGGGTGAAGCGTTCCCAGCACTCAGTGCCACAGTTGGGGCTTTGGGTGCATTCATCGCGGGCTCAAACACCGTCTCTAACATGATGTTTAGCCAGTTCCAGTTTGAAGTTGCTCAGACGCTATCTATTTCAAGTGCAGTCGTCGTCGCTCTTCAAGCCGTTGGTGCGGCAGCAGGTAACATGATTGCGATTCATAACGTTGTAGCGGCTTCAGCAACCGTCGGCCTTCTGGGTCGTGAAGGTGCGACGCTGCGCAAGACCGTTATCCCAACGTTCTACTATCTTGTAGTGACTGGCGTTATTGGTCTGGTTGCCATTTATGGTATCCAAATTACCGATGCTCTAATGAAGTAAACCTTTTCGCGTTAATACCTGTCCATGACAAGACTGGACACTAGTGTCGAATAATTGCGGGTATTAACGCCTTTTTAATCTAATAAAGATGTCGTTCCAGCCTTATCTAGGCCCCCAATATGTAAATGTAGGACTGAATTTATGATCATCTCAGCTTCAACAGACTACCGCAAAGCGGCTAAATCTAAACTTCCGCCGTTCTTATTCCACTATATTGATGGTGGTTCTTATGGAGAGCACACGTTAAGACGCAATACCGAAGATCTCGCAGATATTGCCCTCAAACAACGTGTTCTCAAAAACATGTCTGATCTGAATCTGGAAACCGAAATCTTTGGTGAAAAATTCGCTCTACCTATTGCTCTGTCTCCAGTTGGTCTAACTGGCATGTACGCGAGACGTGGTGAAGTGCAGGCCGCCATTGCTGCAGAAAACAAAGGCATCCCATTTACGATGTCGACAGTGTCCGTCTGCCCTATTGAAGAAGTCACACCAGAGCTCGCAAGACCCATGTGGTTTCAGCTCTACGTTTTGAAAGACCGCGGGTTCATGAAAAACGTACTTGAACGCGCGAAAGCAGCCGGAGTCACAACGCTCGTTTTTACGGTTGATATGCCAGTGCCGGGGGCTCGCTATCGTGACATGCATTCTGGTATGAGCGGACCAAATGCCGCAATGCGCCGAGTCTTTCAAGCAATGCGTCATCCTTCTTGGGCATTTGATGTCGGTCTGTTTGGTAAGCCGCACGATCTAGGCAACATTTCAACCTACCGCGGTGAGCCAACAAAACTCGAAGACTACATTGGCTGGTTAGGTGAAAACTTTGACCCTTCCATCTCATGGAAAGACCTAGAGTGGATTCGTGACTTCTGGGACGGTCCCATGGTCATCAAAGGAATTCTAGATGAGCAGGACGCAAAAGATGCCGTTAAATTTGGCGCTGATGGCATTGTAGTTTCCAACCATGGCGGTCGCCAGTTAGATGGAGTTATGTCATCTGCTAAAGCATTGCCAAGTATTGCTGATGCCGTAAAAGGTGATCTGAAGATCTTTGTTGATTCTGGTATTCGCACTGGCCTTGATGTAGTCCGAATGCTCGCCTTGGGTGCAGATTGCGCCATGCTAGGCCGTTCTTACATCTATGCACTCGCAGCACAAGGGCAAGCAGGTGTAGAAAACCTTCTCGATCTGTACGAAAAGGAGATGCGTGTTGCCATGACACTCACTGGCGCGAAAAATATTCAAGAACTGACTAGGGAATCTCTGGTTAACTTCAAATAACAACTTGGGCAGCACATTCATCATGCTGTGCTGCCTAACTTTCTCCCTTCCTAATTCTTACGTCCATCCCAGTTCCTATTAACAGCATGTAACAAAAGTATTATCCTTTGCGAAGACACTCCCACTCACGGTGTGTAAACCATTACAAATGATCATTCATGGGAATATAGTTTAAATAATACATACATAAAAATGATTGGAGAGAAGTATGGAACTGGAGATGTTCACCTGCGATGCATTTACAACTCAACGCTTTAAAGGGAATTCCGCGGCAGTAGTTCCTCTAGCTGATTGGCTCAGCGATGAAATAATGCAAAACATTGCAGCAGAAAATAATCTTTCTGAAACTGCTTTTGTTAAACCCACAGGTGCTAACCGGTATGAGATTCGCTGGTTTTCTCCCGTCGCAGAGGTCGACTTTTGTGGCCACGCGACACTCGCCACCTCGTATGTGCTTTATCAATTTTTCGCTCTGAATGGAAAAATCGAGTTTGAAACAAGACATGTAGGCTCACTAGAAGTTGAAAAAGACCTGTCTGGGCGAATATTAATGACATTCCCAAATCGGAAGCCATTCGAATCTGAAGTACCGCCGGAAGTGATGGAAGCACTTTCTATTCAACCAAGCCAAGTACTAAAAAGCCCACAGGCCTATTTCGCTTTCTATGAGAGTGAGCAAGATATCATTGAGGTTCAGGTTCGCCGTGAATATTTAGAAAAGCTGGCACCTTATGACTTGGTGATTTCAGCCAAAAGCCAACAGTATGATTTTATCTCTCGCTACTTTTGGCCCGATGTTGGTGATTGTGAAGATCCCGTCACGGGTTCCATTCATGCCGGACTGGCTCCCTACTGGGCTGAGCAACTTGGCAAATCCAATCTCGTGGCCTATCAAGCTTCAAAACGAGGTGGAACACTCTATTGCCATGTACAAGACGAGTCTGTAATTGTGTCCGGCGACGCCGTCCTTTACTCGAAAAGCAAAATCTATATTTAATCCAAGTACTTTCAGGGTAGGCAACTATTGCCTACCCTACTAAAGCTTACTTCCTGCATGTAAAAGAAACATCTCGACACACAATAGAACACTGTTCATAACCGTTCTCTGACATTTCGTAGATAGTCTGTCTTAATCATTTTGAACGATGTTTTTTAAGGCAAATATTATGAATACATTTTTGAAGACCTCACTGGCTGCGGCAATTTCTCTACCTCTTTTAGCTGGTTGTGTCACCCCGGGCGAAGATGATCCAAACGCGCTCACAAAACAAGGAGCTGCTGGCGGTGCGCTTCTTGGTTTAACACTTGGGGCTTTAACTGGTGACGCTGAACTCGCAATGAAAGGCGCGGTGGCCGGAGGGGTCGCCGGTGGCGTTACTGGTGCATCAGCCGACATTCAAAACAACCGCGAAGGGATTCGTTCAGAAAGCAGGGATCAAGCCATTGCTAATATAGCCAACGGGAACAACGACAGCAGCAAAACACAAAATTGGGAGCAGTTGGATAACTTTGTTGGAAACTGGAATGTAAACATCCAAAACCATCATCAGGAGCTTTCTGGTCTAGAGCCAATTAATGCAGAGGGAAAACTCGCAAGAACCACTCAAGCCGATGTGACCTTAGTTAATGAACAAGGCATCAACTTTACCGCGGAGTTCTCTTTCAATCCGGAATCAGGCTACCAGTTAAACCTAGTTAACAACGCAAAATCCGTCGCGGTCAATTTTGCGGGAGAGTTTCAACCACAAGCAAACCGTTACAACTTCTATCCGACCAATGTAAATGACGTTATTTACGAGGGGATGAATTCGGCAGACATTCATGTTGAGCTTGGCTTCGCCGGAAACAATATCTGGACTATCGACAGCTACGCATTCATCGATGGTCAGCAAACCAAATTACAGACTTTCCGTTTCACTCGCACTTAATCAGGCGATCTAATCATTTGCCGCTAAACACCACGTTGTCGATTTAGCGGCTTATCACTGAGTACTCTCTCTAAATCACTGCACGATTATTGTCAGCTGAGCATCATATATCCAATCTGTCGCTGGCTTACATTGAGCAGAGTTGGCAAAATAAAACATAGATTTTGTAGTGAGGAATCCGATGAAAATAATCATTCTTCATGGTCTGTACATGCACGGAATCGCGATGCAGCCACTTAGCCAAAAGCTGCGTTCTTATGGCTATAACACTCAAACCATTAGCTACAACAGTGTGTCTATTGATGAGCATAAAGTTTTCAGCACCATAGACTCAGCACTCTCTCACACCGAGCCTAACGTTTTGGTCGGCCATAGCCTTGGTGGCCTGATAATCAAACATTACCTTGCCTCTCGGCGACCAGACGAAAAACAAATTTCACACGTTGTTGCCGTTGGCTCACCTTTGCGGGGTGCATCGATTGTTAGTCGTATTCAAGATTTAGGGATCGGGGCCGTCTTGGGTAACGCAGCAGACTTTGGACTGGAAGAACACGACGACGTCTGGCGCTTCCCACAAAAGCTGGGCAGCATTGCTGGTACTATGGCCGTAGGAGCCAGAGCCTTGTTAATGATGGGGAATCAGACATTATCGGATGGAACGGTGACGGTTGAAGAAACCACGATAGACGGCATGACCGATCATATTGAAGTTCATAGTGCTCACACGAGTATGATCTACACCTCTTTCGTGCCAAAACAAATTGATCAGTTTATTCGCACGGATCTGTTCAGCCACTGAGGTTTAGCTCTAATGGCTAAGCTCAGATAACTTAGCCATTATTTATTCGTTTGAGTGTTCGCTGAACGGTACAGTTAACTAAGAGAAGAGCGGTAAGTTCATCACCGTGATTTGTGCGTTGTTCACCTACTTTTCTCTACTGCACCGTTACGCTGCTTGTGGCTTATAATGCTTTCCCAACAAGCCTGCGTAAAAATCGCTGTCGTCTAGCACGCCAATTAGCTCACCATTCTCAACTAACAAAATTGGCTGACCACTTCGCTGTTTTAATTTGATCGCCTCGCGCATACCGATGTCTGGGCTAGCGATCACCACAGATTCTTTATCGATGTCGCTCAGTTCTATCTCATCATCGCGCCAATCAACCAATTTAAGGTCGGCTTTGTTGTCTAGATGCAGTTGGTTATTACGTTCTTCAACCCAGACTTTCTTCATCGGACAGATCTGCCATCTCGCGTCTTCCTGTTCTAACTCACTCGCGGGTTGCATCAGAGAACGACCTTTTAGCACGTTAAGCGGGTTCGTGTGAGAGACAAAGTCTTTAACATAGTCGTTTTCTGGAGATAGCACGATTTGCTCGGGCTTACCGTGCTGAATCAGTTTTCCCGATTCCATAATGGCAATGTTGTTGCCAATTTTAAGTGCTTCGTCGAGATCATGGCTGACAAACAGAATCGTCTTATTGAGCTTTTTCTGCAACTGGATAAGCTCATCTTGCAATTGCGCACGAATCAATGGGTCTAGCGCTGAAAACGGCTCGTCCATTAAGAGAATATCGGTGTCCATGGCGAACGCTCTTGCTAAGCCAACACGCTGCTGCATACCACCAGATAACTCATGCGGATACTTGTGCTCCCAGTCTGAAAGCTCGACCATTTCCAGCTGCTCACGTGCTTTCGCTCGTCGTTCAGCTTTTGGCATTCCTTGCATTTCAAGACCAAATGCAACGTTGTCGAGCACGGTCAGCCATGGCATTAAGGCAAACTTCTGGAATACCATAGATACTCTATGAGTGCGCAGGTGTCTTAACGTTTCTTCATTGCAAGAAGAGAGCTCGACCTGATTATCGCCATCCTTGATTTGTAACGAGCCGCGGCTGATAGAGTTCAAGCCATTCACCGCCCTAAGTAGGCTTGATTTACCTGAACCAGATAAACCCATTAACACACAGATTTCGCCTTCTTTAACGCTCATGGTGACGTTATCGACACCCACGACTTGCCCTGTTTGATCGATAATTTCCTGACGTGCTTTTCCTTCATCCAGTAGAGATAAGGCCTTCTGCGGCTGATCACCAAATACAACATCAAGGTTCTGAATCTTAATCGCATCCATGATTACACTTCCTTCTGATTTGGAGATTTACACAAGCGATCTAGGATGATCGCAACCAGCACAATAGCGAGACCGGCTTCAAAGCCCTGAGAAATATTCACTGTATTCAAAGCACGAACAACGGGTTTACCCAGACCATCTGCCCCGACTAGAGCAGCAATCACCACCATAGAAAGCGACAACATAATACATTGGGTGATACCCGCCATAATACTTGGTAGCGCCGCAGGTAGTTCCACCTTGAATAACAGTTTCATTTTGCTGGCACCAAATGCCTGCCCTGCTTCGATCAACTCTTCCGGCACTTTGGTAATCCCCAGATAAGTCAGGCGGATAGGCGCAGCGATCGCAAAAATGATGGTCGAAATTAGCCCAGGAACGATGCCCAAACCAAACAACACCAAAGTAGGTATCAGGTACACAAAAGTAGGAACGGTTTGCATCAAGTCCAATATTGGCCTCAATAAGGTATATAACCACGGACGATGTGCTGCCATTACGCCAACTGGAACGCCAATTAATACGGAAATCGTTGTCGCAGCAAATACTAAGACAAAGGTTTCCAGCATTTCTTGCCAGTAGCCAAGGTTCAGAATCGTTAAAAGTGCACCGATAATAAACAGCACTAAAGGAATGCTGCGATGTAGATACCAAGCAATAGCCGCGGTAAGAAGAATAGGCAACGCCGGTGGCATCCATTTAAAAATATCGACAACAAAAAGAATGATGGTTTCCAGAAAATAAGAAACAGAGTCGAAAAAGCCTGCTGCATTCATTGTCAGCCAGTCGACGCCCGTTTCCATCCATTCACCCACAGGGATTTTGTTGTTGGTAATAAAATTCACAATAAAACCTTACGTTGTTAGGTGGGCGAAAACGCCCACCTAGTCACTTTATGCATTTGATTTGACGTAGTTGTTTACAGCTTCAACTGCATCACTACCAGAAAGAGTCTTCACACCCTTAAGCCAAGATTTCACTTGCTCTGGGTTCGCTTGCAGCCACTTTAGAGCCGCTTTTGATGGTTTGACGTTTTGGTTAAGGATCGCTTCCATCAACTCGTTCTCCATCTCTAGGCTAAATTCTAGATTCTGAAGCAGCTGACCCACGTTTTGACATTCATTTAGATAGTTAGAACGTACGTTGGTGTATACATTCGCACCACCGTAGTTCGGGCCGAAGAAGTCATCGCCACCGTCTAGGTATTCCATATCAACATTGCTGTTCATTGGGTGTGGGGCCCAACCGAGATAAACAATCCACTGGTTGCGACGAGCCGCTCGTGATACCTGCGAAACCATACCCGCCTCACTAGACTCAACGAGGCTGAAATCTTTAAGGCCAAACGCATCACTATCAATCATTGACTGAATCAGGCGGTTGCCATCATTACCAGGTTCAATGCCGTAAATACGATCTTTAAATTTGTCGGCATTTTTTGCTATGTCAGCAAAGCTTTTTACGCCCGCGTCATAAACATATTTAGGTACGGCTAACGTGTATTTCGCACCTTCAAGGTTTGCTCGAACTGTCTCTACTGTTCCTGCTTCACGGTATTTAGCGATATCTCCCTCCATGGTTGGCATCCAGTTGCCAAGGAAGATATCGATATCACCGTTTGCCATTGATGAGTAAGTGACGGGTACAGACAACAAATCTGTTTTCGTTTTGTAACCCATGCCTTTAAGTAGTTCGCTGGTTACTGCTGTTGTAGCGGTAATATCAGTCCAGCCTACGTCCGCAAATCGAACGGTTTCACACTGGTTGGCATATGCCGCTGTTGCCATCGTACTAAGAGCGATAGTCGACAGCGTTTTTGTCATCATAGACATAATAATTTCCTTATAATATTTGCTGACTTTACGAGATAGACGACACGTCTCTTTTCGGTGTCTTGGTTCTCTGTTTTTTTTCCCAGTCCGGAGCAATCCATACTGGTAATTCTTTCCCTTCAATCAGAGGCTTACCCAATATCAAATCAGCAGCACGTTCCGCGACCATGATGGTCGGTGCGTTGAGGTTGCCATTTGGAATCGTTGGGAAGATAGAAGAGTCCACAACTCGCAGTCCTTCGATACCACGGACTCGACATTGCTCATCCAATACCGACATCGGGTCATCTTCTGCTCCCATCTTACAACTGCATGATGGGTGGTAGGCACTTTCCACATTTTGTTTCACCCACTCATCAATCGCCTCATCAGAAACTATGGTTTCACCCGGCTGGATTTCATTACCGCGATAGGCGTCCATGGCAGGTTGAGAAAGGATTTCACGGGTCAGACGAATACAGTCACGCCAGTCCTGGCGGTCTTGCTCCGTTGAAATGTAGTTAAACTCGATCTTTGGTTTGTCACTTGGATTAGCAGAGGTGATAGCTACACTTCCGCGGCTCTGTGGTTTGTTCGGACCTACATGAACCTGAAAGCCATGACCATCAAACGCCGCCTGACCATCGTAGCGCATCGCCGCTGGCAGGAAGTGATATTGAATGTTCGGCCACTTCAGTCCTTTGCGAGAACGGATAAATGCGCATGACTCAAAATGGTTAGTTGCGCCTAAGCCTTTACGGGTCAGGATCCACTCTGCACCGATCATCCCCTTGCTTACGAGACCTAGTTTACTGTTGAGCGTAATCGGTTTTTCACAGTGGTACTGGAAGTACACCTCAAGGTGATCTTGAAGATTCTCACCTACTCCCGGTAAATCATGCTTTACTTCGACACCGGCATTTTTGAGCACTGATTCAGGTCCAATGCCAGACAATTGCAACAGTTGAACTGAGCCGATTGAGCCTGCACTCGATACCACCTCCTTATTGGCATAACTCTTGACGACTTTTCCAGAGCGTTCGAACTCTACGCCAATCGCTTTTTTGCCATCCAGTAACACCTTGTGGGCGACAACACCTTTAATCAGTGTCAGGTTAGAACGTTTCAGTGCGCGCCTTAAGTAGGCGTTAGAGGTGGAAGCACGGACACCTTTATCCACCGTCATGTGCATAGCGCCAAAACCTTCCTGCTGATAACCATTGTAATCCGCAGTTTCCGGATAACCCGCTTCTTTACCCGCTTCAATAAAGGCTTGGTACAGTGGATTTAGCTTCATGTCGTTACCATTACAGGTTCCGACCGGACCGTTTCCTCCACGATACTCATCTTCACCACCATTCCATGATTCAGCGCGTCGGAAATAAGGTAAGCAAGACTGGTAGTTCCAACCTTTTGCTCCTTGTTCTTCCCACTCGTCAAAATCACAGGCATGTCCACGGACATAAACCATTCCGTTGATCGAAGAGCTGCCACCCAGCACTTTACCTCGAGGGCAATGTAGCTTGCGCCCATCCAAGCCCTCTTCAGCGATGGTCTCAAATTGCCACGCGTACTTTTCTGTATTCATCGGGTAAGACAGTGCGGTCGGCATTTGGATGAAAATACTTTTGTCCGTGCCACCAGCTTCAAGCAGAAGCACTTGATACTCGCCACTTTCAGACAACCGGTCAGCCAGCACACAACCAGCCGAACCTGCACCAACGATGATATAATCGTAGCGTTGCTCCATTTTCTATCTCCGTTGCTGCTTAAGCGTAAGGGCTGGCGTAATCGCCAAGTTCAATTAGGACACTCTTTGTCTGAGTGTAATGGCGAAGCGTTTCCGGTCCATTTTCACGGCCGATACCGGAATGCTTATAGCCACCTACCGGCATTTCAGCTGGAGAGTCACCCCAAGTGTTAACCCAGCAAATACCCGCTTGCAATTGGTGAATCACTCGGTGCGCGCGAGACAGGTCTTGTGTAAATACACCGGCAGCTAAGCCATAAGAGGTATCGTTAGCTCGCTCAATCACATCCGATTCCTCTGAGAATTTCAGAACAGACATAACGGGGCCAAAAATTTCATTTTGAACGTGTGACATGTCATCGGTGCAATCAGTGAATACCGTCGGAATAACAAAGTTGCCATTCTCCAACCCATTGTCTTTGACTTGATAACCGCCCGTCAGTAGCGTCGCGCCGCTTTGTTTAGCTTCTTCAATAGCCCCTAAGACTTTGCCCAGATGCTTTTTGGAGATCAGGGCACCAATTTGGGTGTCCATATCCATTGGGTTACCCACAATAAGCTTTTCAGTTCGTTCTTTTAACTGACTAACGAACGCATCGTAAATCGCTTCATGAACGTAAACACGTGTGCCATGGGTGCACACTTCACCTTGGGTATAGAAGTTTGCAACCATCGCAGCAGAAACCGCATTGTCGAGCTTGGCATCATCAAAGATCACCATTGGAGATTTGCCGCCGAGCTCCATCGTGACTTGTTTCAGTGTCTTGGCACTATCCGACATAACCAGTTTGCCTGTGCCCGATTCGCCCGTGAATGAGACTTTTGCAATCTCTGGGTGCGCCGTTAGCATTTGTCCGACACGGTGATCTCCCTGCACAACGTTAAACACACCATCAGGTAGACCTGCTTCAGAGAAAATTTCCGCTAGTTTTAAAGCAGTCAGCGGTGTTTCTTCCGACGGTTTAAAGATCATGGCATTACCTGCTGCCAAAGCTGGCGCCGATTTCCACATTGCAATCTGGATTGGGTAGTTCCATGCACCGATGCCAGCACAAATGCCTAGTGGCTCACGGCGTGTATAGAAAAACTGATTCTCACTCAGCGGTTGCTGCTCACCCTGCATTCCAGGTACCAGACCAGCAAAGTATTCGATAACATCGGCACCTGTAACGATATCCACTTCAATCGCTTCCTGAAGCGGCTTACCTGTATCAGCCACTTCCAAGGCAGCCAACTCATCATTGCGCTCACGCAAGATTGCAACAGCTTTAAGCAGAATGCGGCTTCGCTCCATTGGAGTCATTGCAGACCAAACTTTAAAGCCTTGCTTGGCTGATTCGATCGCACGCTCTAAGTCTTGAGGGCTCGCCTGACCAATAGTAGCCAGCGGCTCGCCATTGGCAGGGTTGTAAGTTGTAAAGCTTTCACCCGATGTTGCGTTACATGCGCTGCCATCGATGTATAGTGATTTCATATCCATTTGATAATTCTGACTTTTTGTTATTTTTGAGAATAGAAAGTAAGTTGTTTGTCCAGATAATCATTGATGATCAATCTGGCTTTATCGGCATCTATGCCATCTGGGTTCATTGTCCCGCGAAGCCATATCCCATCGATCAAGGCAGCGATACCATGAGCAATAATTTCCGCCTGATCCTTTTCAAACAGCGCTTTCAACTCAATTCTCAAGTGAGAGAGAAGTCGCTTTTCATTGACGCGTTGAAGGCGTTTGAGCTCAGGTTCGTGAACAGAATAGGACCAGAATGCTAGCCATGTTTTGGCCACTTTGTTTTCAGCTTGATAGCCAACAAAGTTGCCATCAATGATGGCGTTAATACGCTGTTGATGGGCATGTTTTGGTAGCTTACTTAAACGCTCAGTCACGGTAGTGGAAAGCTGGCGAAGTACCTCTCTCATGGTTTCATGAAGTAAACCCTGCTTTCCGCCAAAGTAGTGATTAACAATGCCCGTCGATACACCTGCTTCTTTGCTAATTAGCGAAATACTCGCAGCATGCAAGCCGACTTTGTCGATCACTGCCATGGTGGCTTGAACCAGTTGAGGCTTCCTGATATCTGGCATCCCTACCTTAGGCATTACCGTATTTCCTTTTTTAATTGAACGTTCAATTAAATATAAAATGCCTGAAAATTAATTAGTACTCAAACTATTTTTCACAAAACCGATACATTAAACCTAAATTTTAGAGAATTTTGATTAATAATTCGATCAATCAATTTAGTCAAAACCAATCAATCCACAAAGCAGAAAATACATCCGACCCGCAGAGCAGTCCACAATTAAAGTAATAAATATCAATTAGATAAGATACAACCAAATGCTTAAACACTTAAGCACAAGGCTTTATATAAACGCACAAACATCACTCACCCAACGCTATGGCTTTTGCTATTCTCCAATTTATTATTTAGAGCACTAAAGATAAGAATTCTTTCGTTCTGTAAAAATCAAGCTGGTGAAATAGGCATCAACTTGAAACTAGTCAATCAACGCTTTATTGACTATTTTAAGAACAGTTTACTCATTACGTGGGGCTGAAAAGGTATGAGGTTGTTTTTACTGGCTTTTGTTCCATTTCTTGCACAGGGTTCCTTAATCACCGTAAAAGGGACACAAGACGTATGGCCACCTTACTTTCAAGAAGCGCCAGACACAGGAAAGGCGCAGCTAATTCTGATTGATATTTTTGAACATTCAGGTTTTCAACTCGACATTAAGCTGCAACCTTGGAATCGAGCTTTGAAGAGCGAGCGAACAATGGAGAACGACGTCATTTTGGGCGCGTGGAGAACAAGAGAAAGAGAGCGCTTTCTTTATTTCAGCCAACCTTACTACTGGAATGAAATAGTGGTACTGAGTCGACATGAAAGCCCACTGCAGTATAGCAGTCATAAAAGTTTAACTGAGCTCACCATTGGTGTTCAGAGAGGCTACCGATACAGTGACGATTTTGAACAACTTACCAATTTCAAAAAGTATGAAGTCAGCAGTGCAGAAGAAGGCATCGAAAAGCTGATAAAGCAACGCGTTGACGCCATATTAGTCGACAAAAACGTGCTGACCTACACATTAGAAAAGGCTCGGGTAAACCGCGACCTTTTCCATATCAGCACGATTCATTTCAGTTGTATTCCTTTAC
The DNA here is from genome assembly GCF_947311885.1 of Vibrio sp. St2. Taxonomy (NCBI): domain Bacteria; kingdom Pseudomonadati; phylum Pseudomonadota; class Gammaproteobacteria; order Vibrionales; family Vibrionaceae; genus Vibrio; species Vibrio sp. St2. The sequence continues at coordinate 243,201 of NZ_CAMZNA010000002.1, forward strand.
ATGTTGCGACAAGCAAAGAAAATAGCGCAGCCAAAAAGCACATAGATAAAATCAACATCACGCTATCAGAAAGACAGGTGACAAGCCCCTGTATACAAGCGAATCGTTGACTCAGCGCAAGCGGCTTAATCTGACACTAAACTTCGTTGAATGTGAGAAGGCAATCTTCCAGAGTTATAGCGCCAATGGATCGCACCTAGTACAGAGACATCATAATATCTAGCGACCCAAGCTTTCCCTTTGATACTGTGTAGGAACGAGGTTGGTAACACTTCGACGTATGAGCCAGGGTTGTAATTTACAATCCCGGCCTTTTGGGCAATGGCCATAGACTCGTGAAAACTGTGCATCCCGCCTCCAATTAGATAGCCAACAATCGCCAGCATGTATTGTTTACATAGTTCAGTATTCCAAGTGTGCAAACCACCAAACGCGCACGCTGCTTGAAGCAATGTACCTGTTGTTCCCGAAATACCTGCCCCAAATAAGAGGTTACGAACATCAACATCATCATAGAAGCTATCCGCGGTAGCATGGGCTTCTCTATTAGGGTCTCGCTCAAACATATCGACACCTCGGTTGCGGCTCTGGGTAACGGTTCCGACAATATCCTGACTCGACGCAGGAACAATTCCCCCTACTGTGCTTGCTGGTGCTGCTGATCCAGGTTTTTTACGACGGCCACGATAGCGGCTGTCATCAAACCAAGCTTCTCGAACTTTGTTAGCTAACACCGCGTATTTGACTTCTTCAGGCCCTTTGAGTTTTGGCAGAATTTTACGCCCAACCGCATCATGAATCGCGAGCTTTTGCTCCAGCGTTCCACTATCTAGTGCTAGGATCAGTTTTTCCCAAATAACCGAGGCAGAAATATCTTTGGCTTTTTCCTCACTGATTCGGCCAAATCCCATTCTTCCACCAGTAAAGAAATAATGACCAATCTGTGCTTTGACCATTTCAGTGACACCCTCAGAATCATTACGTTTATGAGCCTGAAGATACTGCTTAATACCAGTTGAAACCTTATTCACCGCTTCTTCTGTATACTCTGCAACATTGAGCGCCATTACACCAAGAACCGACTGTGCTTCTGCACGGCGTGCCTGACTTATATTCGTGTCATAAGGTTTTAATCGGAATTTTCCCTTACCCGCGTTGAAGCCGGTGTGTTCACCTGTTTTGGCATAAACGACTTTAGAGTCTAATGTTACTCCCCACGGTACATAAGATTCCTCTCGACTGCGTGGAAGCCGACCGTCCAGAGTCGTCTTTTTTATGTATCCACCTTCGCTATCGAAGTCTCGTACTAAAAATTCATACATGCTTTTTATTACTCCACTCTGGCATATCAATTTACCAATATACGAGTAGACCTTGCCGACTGCCAAATGATTTCAGTCTTAAATCAATGATGAGAGATGCATTCAATAATTGGTTGAATTATTCGTGCTACTTACAGAGGCAACTATAGCTATGAGCTTACACCCACCCTGAAAACCATAATAAAATTATAAAGTTAATAATTATCACTCGGTATTTTGGGTATAGACTCACACCTCCTCTCTTCTTGACATCACTCTGTCAAAACTTCAGCGCAGGCCGATAGGAAACTTGGCAACATTGCATATGGAACTCCATACCCAAAAACAATTGTTGTATAAGGACATAAAATGATAAAACACACTGCGTTGTTCGCAGCTATGTTGGTCGCAGGCTATGTTGCGCCAACTCATGCAGAAACCGCACAAGTTGAAGCGTTGGCACCCCAATCTTGGGTCGTGACTGGATTTGTTTTCAAAAATGATGCATCTGAAAATGACATTCAGAACGTTGAATCAAAATTGAATCACCAAGCTACTGTCTTGAATCATTTAAAAGGTTTTAAAAATTATACTGACCATGCTCTTCTCTATACCCGCTACCAAGCGGCGGGCTACACATTTTTGGTGGGTCCGTTTCCTTCTGATTTTTCTTACATTAAGAGCTTCCAAAAACAAAATGCTAGCCTAGGACTTATTGAACCGATAAAAGCAGGTGAGGAAGAGCTCGATATTAATGTGGAATCAGTCCTATTGTCTCGTTCAGAAACACAACCCGGCGATGCCTATATCAACAGCTTCTGGGAGCACGGAATTACTGGTACTGGTTACACTGCGGCTGTGCTCGACAGTGGCACCGATCTTGAGCACCCTGCATTTGTTGATAAAAATGTGTTGGTGATGGGGAGTGAAGGAATTAACGGAGAAGATTATAACTGGCCAATGAAAAGAGAATGGCTGAAAACAGCAGGCAGTCGACATCTAAGGAGTACGCACGGCACAGCTGTAGCTGGCGCAATGGCAGGGAATTCTTCAATCAGCCCTCATGACGGTATCGCCAAAGACGCTGATGTTATTAGTGGCTATGCGGGTTCAGCCTCAGATACCCTCTTGCCAGGTGGGGATGGCGAGTTCGCACAAATACTTAGGGAGCTAAAATCCGCTAATCTGACCATGTCGAGTTTATCCTACTTGGCAAACTACGATGCTGTATCACTTAATTACAGCTTTGGTAATGGACGGATACTCACTCCTGTAGAACAAAGCTCACTAAACCAATGGCAAACGTGGTCTTTCTGGGCAAGATACTTCGATGCGGTCAGTTACGAAAATGATTTTCTACTTTCAAAATCTGCCGGTAATGATGGTTCAAAGTACCCCGATGGTAGTAGTGCTGAAGAGCCACAACCTTATTCCATTAGTAAACCCGGAGATAACTATAACGGCTTAACAGTAGCTAACGTAGACACCACCCTAATAGATGGCCCAACTGAAAAGACGACAGATAGAAACCAACATTCAATACGTGCAACAAGCAGCCGAGGGCCAACTACTGATGGTAGGCGTAAACCAGATATCGCCGCTCCGGGTCATGACACTCGAACCGCAGCGCCAGATCCCAACGCATACACTTATGAAGGGCCTTACAAAGACCGATTTGTAGAGGACGAATACAAAGAATATGACGAAGATACAATTACACGACTTGCTACAGGAACAAGTCTCGCGTCTCCGCACGTTGCTGGCGCCGCGGTACTTGTAAGACAAGCACTAGAAGAGTCAAACAACCACCAATACCAAAAACTCTCTCCTTTGGTAAAAGCCGTGCTGATCAACAGTGCAGATAACAACTCACGCAATGTGTTATCTGAAGATTTCCCTCAGTACTGTGATTCTAATGGCAACTGGTGCCCTTCTCGCGGCTGGGGTTACATGGATTTGACTCAAGCATACAGCGAGTACGAGAACACCAAACAATTTGAGCTGCGCCCGTGGTCTAGATCGAAGTCGTATCGAGTAGCCAGCAATGACAAGAACTTTAAGGCAACTCTGGTCTGGGAACACAAAAATTTCGATGATGCCAGTAAGTTGCTCTCTGTCGATATGACTCTATATAAGGACAACAGCAGATATGAGATACAGTCAGACCGCAGCGAAGGGATTCACAATGTCTTACAGGTCCAAACGAAGCGCCGAACAGATCTCTGCATCCAAATTGAAGCTAGCGAAAGTGGAACATTCACTCCCTACACAATGTCATTAGCATCAAATACAAGGTTGATACCTGTCCGGTCATGTGACTAGATCTCGTGGGTTATTTAAAACAGACAAAATGCCGAGCGTAAAGCTCGGTATTTTTCTTTATAACTAGCTACTCACCTGATACGCGGATAGCACTATTCTGATGTTCTCCATATATCAAGTACAGAAACAAGCCAGAAGGGTGTTTAATTGATGTATGGCAAACAGATTTCAGGAATGATTGGTTCAGCAGGCTCACCAATGATGTAGTAATGCATGCCAGATGTTTCTCCTTCCAGCAATGGCGCACCGTATCCAGTCCAAAAAACACCGTTGCCATTGCCGTATACAACTGGATGAACCGTCTGAGAAGTCGGAGCCCCCGTCACTTGAGATATACTAGGTTGAATCATTTTATTGTTAACACGATCGAAATACACTACCTGGTAGTTAGAGTTACTTCCAACAGATAGGTAATCATCATTTCTAGTGGTGAAAGCTATGCTTTCTGCATCATTAGAAATAGAAGGAGTGGCGATATTTTGAATTAGCTTTCCGTTAACATCCGTTACATATTCATAGGTTTGAGCACTAATGTTATACACCACAAGGTAACTGGTGAATTCCTCATAGTGACTGTACTCTGGCTCACTTGGACGTCGTGCAGTGTAGATAACGTGTTTGCCATCTGCACTTATGCTAAATGCATATTGGTTGCTGCCAGCAAATGCATGGTTTTCTTTTCTAGAGTGAGATATCTTCGTGTGTTTATCTTTGACACTATCGTAGATGTAAAGAGCGGTCTCTTTCGATGGGTCTTCGCTGATATTCTCAGCATCCATTTGATCTCGACTAGTTTTATATACGACATAGCGACCATCATCACTAAAGGGGCGTAGATAGCTAAGCCAATTTGTAGCCTCATTGCCATGTATATCTATATTCATTATTTTGGTTGTTTTATCTGTCAGATCAGTAATAGAAAATTTGCCCATATAATCCGATAATATAACTAATCTATCGTTAATCTGATAAGGGGTTCTTGGAGCTGTATTTGCTGTTTCAATTGGTTGATGATTCTCGTCATATTCTGCCGCTTTCATCTCACCCGTTAGACGGTCCCACACGACACTGCGCCACACTGAGCTAACATAATATGTAAAGCCGATGTACCGCCCATTTGGCGATATCGTCGCTTTATTCATATGAACTTTTGGATCAAGAGAAGAAGGCCTACCGATTTTTTCTAGTTCGTAAGTCTCAGTGTTTTTAATAAACCACTCCCTTTCAACCCCATCAGAAACTAGTTCATTTCTATTGGCCTCAAAAATTATGTATTTACTATCACGAGTCATTGCAGCCGAGCGAGGGCGTGAAGCACTAACCAAGCTACTTGTAGCAGGTTTAGAGTTTGAATCGGACATAATCGGATATGGACCATATTCCGGCTCTTCACCTATAGAGTTTAAGTTTGGATCAAACTCAACGGCATGAACCGAGAGCGTAAAAGACGCAAGAAAGGCAAAACATAATATTCGCATAGTACTGGCTCTTTGTTATTGTTTAAGAACTAATATATGCGACCACTCGTAACCAAAATTAAATAACACCTTCGTAATATTGAAATGTTTTCAGGCAATAAAAGAGCCGCGAAATGCGGCTCTTAATATTTCAAATTTTCCGAAGTGTTGAATTACTTCTCTTTACCGAAAACGTTGTTCTCTTGCTCTTGTACGCGGATGAAAGTCGTACGCTTAGTTAGCTCTTTAAGCTTTGCTGCGCCTACGTATGTACAGGTTGAACGCACGCCACCAAGGATGTCTGAGATAGTGCCGTGAACACTGCCACGGAATGGCAATAGTACGGTTTTTCCTTCAGCTGCGCGGTACTTCGCAACACCACCTGAGTGCTTGTCCATAGCAGACTGAGAAGACATGCCGTAGAACTTCATGAATGTCTCGCCATCTTTTTCGATAATTTCACCGCCTGACTCTTCGTGACCAGCCAGCATACCGCCAAGCATAACGAAATCCGCACCGCCACCAAAAGCTTTAGCGACATCACCAGCACAAGAACAGCCACCGTCACCGATAATCATACCGCCTAAACCGTGCGCAGCATCGCCACATTCAATAATTGCTGAAAGCTGAGGGTAACCAACACCAGTTTTAACGCGGGTAGTACACACAGAACCTGGGCCGATACCTACTTTAACGATGTCTGCGCCAGCGAGGATAAGTTCTTCACACATGTCGCCAGTCACAACGTTACCTGCAGAAATTACCTTGTCAGGGAATGCAGCACGTACTTTTTCTACGTACTCGACTAAGTGCTCTGAGTAACCGTTGGCGATATCAATACAGATAAAGATAAGGTCATCACTCAGATCCATGATGTCCTTTGTTTTTTGGAAATCAGCTTCTGAAGTGCCCGTTGAAACAAACACATTGTTCAGTGTGTTCTTGTCTGCTGATTTTACGAATTCAGCCCATTGCTCTACTGTGTAATGTTTATGGATAGCCGTCATTACACCATGTTCAGCTAGCGCTTTCGCCATTGCGAAACTACCTACAGAATCCATGTTTGCTGCAATCACTGGGGTACCAGACCATTGACGACCGCTATGCTTAAATGTAAACTCGCGGGTTAATTCAACTTGAGAACGACTTTTAAGAGTAGAACGCTTCGGGCGAAATAGTACATCTTTAAAGCCTAACTTAAGTTCTTGTTCGATACGCATGATAAATTTTCCTGTAAGCAAATTTACGTGTCGTGCGTTTTCGGTAAACGTTGGCAGACGCTTTACTGAGTTTCGGACACAAAAAAACCGGAGCGTTGGCAGACGCTCCGGTTTTCAGCATTATAGGTCGTGATTTATTTCTCGCAAGACTGATAATTGCATTTTTTTTGTGATACCATTTTGAAATCTTGCAAACCTAATTCCCCACCAAACGCACCAAACTTCAAACAGTTCATAGTAAACAAAGACTTAACTACAATAGCCTCGTTTATCAAAACTAGAAAGCAATCGTTTACCGAAACCGTTAACGTCGTATTTTTTTGTAAAACGTCTCTTAAAGGCATCTTAATATCTATTTTCCGTTAACCAAATGACGAATATGAGGAAGCAAATCACTTGCACAAAGTCCACGTTCGCCGTTTTTTTCTACATCTATGTCGGCTGCCAGACTATGAACCATAACCCCTTTCACTGCCGAACTGGTTAAGCTTTCACCTTGAGCTAACAAACCAAGGATGACACCAGTGAGCACATCCCCCATTCCTCCGGTCGCCATTCCCGGATTTCCAGCATTGCAAACATACGTTTGTTGACCATCGCAGATTAGCGTACCTGCTCCTTTTAGCACGGTTACACCATCGAATTTCTGCTGCAATCTTTTTACTGCGAGGAATCGTTCAGATTCAATTTCACTGACTGAACAGTTAAGTAACCTCGCAGCTTCCCCCGGATGAGGCGTTAAAATTCGCTGCGCATCTTTGTGGACATGGTTGGCGAGTAGATTCAGTGCGTCAGCATCATACACCTTGGGGAGTTGTTGTTGAGATACCGAATGAAACATCTTCTGCACGCTAGAATCAGTGCCAAGACCGGGACCAATAGCGATGCAATCGCACCAGTGTGCTAGCCTTTGCTCATTCACTAAACCCTCTTCCCATGACGACGCCATCACTTCGGGGCATACTACTAGAGACGCCAGCGTATTTTCTGGATGTGTGAGCAATGCTGTAAGACCGGAACCACTCCTCAAGCATGCTTGAGCGGAAAGCAAAGCTGCACCGCCCATTCCTCTATTACCGCCAATGATTACGACTTTACCGTGTATGCCTTTATGTGAGGTTTTTAAACGCGGTACAAAAGGCTCACAATCGGATAAATTATTGAGAAGCAAAGCAGAAGGCGTATTTTGCTGATCAAAGATGTCCTCTACGCCTAACCCGTTGAAGTGAATGACTCCGGTATAGTCGCGAGCTTGTCCAGTAAACAAGCCTTGTTTAAGCCCAATGAACGACACCGTGTGGTCGGCTTTTACGCACGCCCCCAATACCTGACCACTATTACTTGATAAACCAGAGGGTAGATCAACGGCAACAATTGGTGCGTTAACCCGATTTAACCTGTTAATGAGGTGGATTCCATCCTGTCTGACGGAACCACTCAACCCAGTTCCGAAAAGTGCATCGACAATGCAGTCATAATCGATCTCAGACGATAAGTCCGGTTCATTAGTATCGCCACCAGCAGCACAATAATCTTGATAAGCCGTTAAGGCATCACCTTTTAATTTTGTTTCCTCAACGACCTGCCAAAGTGTTACTTGCAGTCCAGCTTCCAACGCAAGTTTGCCGACAACATAGCCATCACCACCATTATTCCCACCACCACATACAATCAATACTTTTTGGCATTCCGTATACTGATGCATCATGACATCAAATACCGCCTGACCAGCACGAGTCATCAGCTCATACATGGGGATCGATTTGGCTCTCGCCGCATCAACCTCACCATTTTTGACTTGTTCTGCTGTATAAAGAGGGGTTGGTGAAGGCATTGATTCTCCTAAGATAAAAATAAAGCCAGATAATTTCTGGCTTTATTGCTGAAGATTGACGTCGAACTATTTGTGCTGATTGATTGATACCAATGCTTCCGCAGTAGCATCTTGAATCGATAGAAACAGTGAGCGAATTTCGCCTGTCGGCGTTCTCATTGGATTAAGTGTAATATTTTGGTACATGAATTCCGCCTGCTGAGTCACAGGTCGTACGTTTCGACACTTAAAAAGATATGGGCGCTGTTGCCACGTAATAAAGCTTCGACAACCTAAGTCATACACAGGTTTGGTTTTCAGTTTAAACCAATCTTCTGGAATCTCCGGAAACAGTTCAAATAGTGACTTATCTATCGCATCGTGAGCCTGAACTCCACTATGGTGAGTCATAAAGCCATTCCATACCTGAACCTTGTATTCACGATCCACAACGATCAATCCTAGGTCAACATTTTGCACCATATCCACCATCCAGTGGAATTGCTCAAACTCTGCAGGAAGATTTATCATTAAAAGTCCTCCATCAAATAAGACAACTTGTTGTCGAGCAAAGGAAGGGACTCATCAACAAACATAAACAATAAATCGCATCGGATTGAAGTGCCATCGATGTTGTAGCTGACCTCAAATGTCATAGTCTTTTTAAACGACCCCGTTGTGGACTGAATCACGGAGTCAATTGAAATATGCTGGCCTAAGAGCACGGGGGAACTCTGGAAAAAACGGACTTCCGCTTGCTTACCTAAACCATTCAAAAATGAACCGACAAGAATATTTGAGACATCCATTAGAAGTTCCAGTTCTTCCAGCTCCTCACTGTCTGCCGGAACCTTCATGAGTTTTTTAAGGTCGCAAACACTCGAGTCACTTAGCAGCACTAAGGCTTCACCAGCAATACCTTCACCACTAAACCCCTGACACACCCCAGAGACCTGATCATTTTCCGCTAGGTCACGCAGTGCCATGTGCAGCTCACTCACTTCAAAGATATTGACGTTCGGCAACGGCAGATGAACAAATACATCAAAATGGCGAGCCAGAGCGTCGGCCGCACGGCCGATGGAAACGTTCGCCACCTCCATATAAATATCGCGTCTGCGAAGTATGGGTAAATCGACAGTGACGGGCGTCACTATTTGCGGTTGGCTTGGTTTTTCAACCAGTTCTTTCAGCACCGCGTTCAGAGCATCTTTATCAATCGGCTTTTGGATAAACGCTTTTGCACCGAGCGTCATCACTCGCTCTTTCGCTTTGGGTTGGATGTCACCAGACACTACGACAACTTGGATATCGATACCACGCGTGCCTATTTCTTCGAGGGTTCCAAAACCATCCAATTCTGGCATGGTTAAATCAAGGAACATTAATTTGAAATCATTTTGCTCTAACTGCTCTAAGGCATCCAAACCATGAACAGCAAAAGTAATATCTGCATTCAATGAAGCAGGTAATGAACGCGCCATTTGCTTTCGAGCTAACGCGGAGTCGTCACAAATAAGGACAGGAAAAGACATGCATATACCTACTGCTATTCGTGTTGCTAATAATTTCAGTGTAACAGATAGTTAGCTCATCAGGCATGAATCTAAAGAGATTAAACGTATCTATTTTGAGAACTCCGAGCAGACACACTAATGCTGCCAAAAGACGCTGAACCTACTACCAACAAGTTAAACAAAACAACAACCAATAAAGCCTGAAATTATTCTTCTCCACTAGCTTTCAACTGAAACGAATCTTCATCAAAACCTTCATCTTTGTACTTAGAAGCAATCTCTTTGAAGGTACTTTCTATACTAAGAAAAACATCGACAATCACTGGCTCAAAATGCGTTCCAGAGCCCTCTGCAATAATTTCCACTGCCTTATCATGAGGAAATGCAGGCTTATAAACCCGCTCAGAAATCAATGCATCGTACACGTCTGCCAGCGCCATCAACCTCGCACTCAATGGGATATCTAACCCAGAAATACCCTCCGGATAACCGCTGCCATCCCATTTTTCCTGATGGCTATATGCGATTTCTTTGGCGATAGTTAGAAAGTCACATTTGAAATCGATTGAGTCTTCAACGGTCATTAATACGGCCCGACCTAGCGTTGTGTGGTACTTCATTAAATCAAATTCTTCATCAGTCAAGCGAGCTGGCTTGAGCAATACGCTGTCAGGGATGCCTACTTTGCCAATATCATGAAGTGGTGCCGATTTGTACAACAGGTCAATCGCTTCTGGCGTCAAAGACTCCGTGTAATGACCAGTTCTTACTAACTCTTCCGCCAACGCTCTAACGTAGTGTTGTGTACGTCGAATATGATTTCCTGTTTCGTTATCACGCGTTTCGGCCAACGATGCCATTGCACCAATCGTCGCATCTTGAAGCATTTCTAGCTCTCGAGTTCGCTTTCTAACTCGCTCTTCAAGCTCTTCATTTTGTTCTGCTAGGGCATCCATAGCTCCTCTCAGTCTCAAATGAGTATTGATACGAGAGATAAGAATCGGTGGACTGATAGGCTTGAGAATGTAGTCAACGGCTCCGGCAGCAAAACCACGTTGTTCATCCTCTATTTGCGACTTAGCTGTCAAAAAAATCACCGGAATATCATGAGTTTCTGGGTCCGAAGTTAATCGCTCACAGACTTCATAGCCGTCCATTTCAGGCATCATGACATCCAGCAGAACAATATCAGGTTTCTTCTGCTTACAAATATTTATCGCTTGAACGCCCCCCGTCGCGACCAATACGCGATGGTGAGGTTTAAGTAAGCCACTGAGTAACACTCGGTTCTCAGCATTATCATCGACAACTAAGACGCTGGTTAGGTGGTCATCCATTGTTCCCCCCAAACACTTTATCCATATCTAACGGATAAATGCTGGCTGCTTTTCTCAAGGCGACACTAGCAGACAAAAAATCACAATCGTGAATACACTTGCAGCAAGTGTCGAACTCCTCCGACCCTAGTAAAGTATTGAGGTACAAATAATGCTCGTCAAGGTAATCGATGGCGCGAGCGTCAAGCTCCTGAAGAAGCAAGTCTAATTGATGGATAACTTTTACACTGTCATTGTCGAGCTTGTCCTTGGTATTCAATGGTTGTGGGCGATTGAGTGCATCACAAATAGCGTTGAAAAACGGCATGAGATAGTCGGACATCTCACTCTTGAGTTGCTCCAGTGACTCTGTGCGTTCACCTCGGCCTAGCTCTTGCTCTAACCTTGACGCAATGTCGGACAAGCGAATTGCCCCAAGATTGGCGGCAGTCCCTTTAAGCGTATGGGTGATCAATGTTGCGTATTCAAAGTCTCCTTTGTCTAAAGCGACATCAAGCCGGTTATCATAATCGTACTCTTTGTCTACTAGCTGTGAGAGTAAACGATGATAGAGTGCTTCATTACTGGCAACCCGCAATAACCCATTTTTAGTATCAAGTGATTCAATCTCTTGGAGGCTTGAAGAGACCGATTTAGCGCCTTCTTCAACCAGTGTTTCCTCCGTTCGCTCCGTACTTTCAATACTGATTGGAGTAAAATTTTGCGTGAAGTCATTTTGGCAACAACGCTTGATAGTAGAAAACAGATGTTCAGGGTCGATGGGTTTAGATACATGATCATTCATGCCTATATTCAAACAGCGCTCTCGCTCTTCAACCATTGCATGGGCAGTCATCGCGATCAGTGGGATATCATCATAACGAGCATCACTGCGAATGCGCGTGCTGGCTTCATAACCATCCATCACTGGCATTTGCAGATCCATAAAGATGATTTCAAACATCTCTGAAGTGCCAATCTTTTTTTCCAGAGTCTCTATCGCTTCGGCACCGTTATTTGCAACGATAACCGTAATACCCTTCTCTTCCATTAGCTCAACAGCGATTTGCTGATTGATCTCATTATCTTCAACGAGCAACACTCTAAGCCCGTCCAGCTCTTTATCTCGTTTATGTCTACGGGATTGCACACCAGGCGTTGAGTGGTTGTTGGTTGGCCCAAACAAATCCATAATCAAGTCAAATAGGTAAGACTGCCCAACTGGTTTTGAGAGAAAGCCCGCGATGTCCAGCTCTTCTACTTCGCTTGAAATATCGTCTTTATCATAGGCTGTCACGATCACGATTTTGGGCTGATGCTCTCTGATGACTTGCTGACGAATTTGTTGACTGGCCTCAATGCCACTCATAGTGGGCATCTTCCAGTCCATAAAGACCAGATCGTATGGCTGTCCCGCATCGGACGCTTTCTTAAGCTCTTCTAATGCACGCTCGCCACTACTGACAAACGTCGGCTTGCACAGGAAGATATCGAGCAAGTCTTCCATAATTAAGAGCGCGTGTTCATTGTCATCAACAACCAACGCATGAACATGATTGAGCAAATCTGGAACAACGACTGGGGTGTAGCCACTGTCCATCACTGCGCCAACCAAGATGTTGAAGCGAAAAGTACTGCCCACATCGAGTTCGCTATCTACGGAAATCTCGCCGCCCATCAATTCAACTAATCGGCGACAGATCGATAATCCGAGCCCCGTACCACCGTATTTTCGCGTTGTACTTCCATCCGCTTGCGTGAATGCATTGAACAGCTTACTCGACTGTTCTTCACTCATACCAATGCCGGTGTCTTTAACCGAAAAACCTAACTCGATTTTGTCGTCTAGCGATCGGATCACTTTGACTGAAACCGAGATTTCGCCCTGCTCAGTAAACTTCACGGCATTGTTCACTAGGTTGATAATGATTTGCCCCAACCTTAGTGGATCGCCATACAGGGTTTTAGGCACATCTCTTGGTATGTCAAACAGTAGCTCCAGCCCCTTCTCAAATGCCTTTTGTCCGGTCACCATGGAGACATTATGGAGAACGTCATCAAGGTAAAACTCAATCTCTTCAATGGAGAGTTTACCGGCCTCAATTTTGCTGAAATCAAGAATGTCATTAATGATTCCCAGCAATAGAGAAGCTGAGTTGTGGATTTTAGAGATGTAGTCGTGCTGCTTGGGCGTTAAATCGGTCTTTAATGCCAGATGTGACATACCAATAATGGCGTTCATCGGTGTGCGAATTTCATGGCTCATGTTGGCAAGAAACATAGACTTAATCTCAACCGCTTCTTCTGCTTTTGCTCGAGCTTCGTTGAGTTCATCTTCGACCTGCTTTCTTGATGTGACGTCTCGAAGAAACATAGCAATCCGACACTCGTCATCGAAGAGAAACACTGTCATACCAAGATCTATTGGAATCGGTTTATCTTCACGAGTGTAAGTCTGCACCTCAAAGAAAGCCCCGCTGACCTTGTCTTGGTCTTCAATCGTGATGTCTTGAGAAAGTAGCTCAGATAGCTCCAATGGAAGCTCTGCTCTTAATAGGTCAAACAAGTTCTGACCTGTCGCCTCTTCAACACTATAACCGTATGTTTCTATCGCCGTTTTATTCCACAAGACTATCTTTTTATGTGTATCTAAAATGGCAACGCTAGAAGGTGCACCTTCAATGATAGTACGTGATAACGCTTCGCTAGCTTGCAGGTCCCTTGTCCGACGCTCAATCTCCTCCTCTAAACCTTCTTGATGAATCGCCAGCTCTCGGTTCTTAATTTGTAACTCATGCATAAGATCATCGCGTGTTTTCTCAGACAGCACATTTTTAATATTGAGGAAATCATTCTCGCTGAGCTGCTTGTTTGCATTTAACGTCCAGATAAGCTCATCTTCTGACTGAGAAATTGACAGTAAAGGGATCGAAACACGTGGCAGGCACTCGCTACCCTCAGCGGACGACCACAAGGTCTGTATGCCGTTGTCGTGTATTTTCACTTTGAGCTCAATGGAGTCCAGTACAGAAAACAACTGAAACAGTATTTCACCACAGAGAAACACCACTTGGTCGCGGTAATGCCTGTCGTAGCCCATGATATCGAGTACTGAGATCAGCTTTCTCCGTAACGCAATGCGAGACTCGTCATCATTCGTAAAACGGAACGCGTGCGGGCTATTCATCTGTATACCTCACAGCAATCGCCGTCGCATCATCATAAGGCTTACTGAACGACTCAATGAACTTTGACGATAGATACTCGACCGTTTCATTACTAGCATTGGATAAAAGCTCAGAGTTGATATTTTCTTTGACTCCATCGGTTGTGAACATGAACACATCACCGTCGCCGAAGGCAAACTGGAAGGGATGAAGCGTAGGCAATAGCTCTCCGACTATGCCCGGTTGAGCAGGGAACGAACGTTTTTCGTTGGCAATCTGGCGAACCAACGTGTTACCTATTCCAACGCCAAAAGCTGACTTTTTAGCAGCGTCGAAGAAAACAATTGTGATTGCTGCGCCTATTGAACCAAGAAACGATCTGTGAATCTCAGTAATAAGCCATTCCACATCTTCACATCCATGCCCTTCAAGAAAACCTTCTATACCGCGTGCTAACTTCGCTGCTTTGCTTCCATGCCCGAGAGCATCAATGATGACGACAAGTAAATCATCGCTGAATTCCTGTATAAAAAAACCATCTCCAGTTTCTATTTCCCCGAAATACGGCACAGTTCGAGAGCTGTAAGCAAATCCCATCTTACTCTCTCCATTTCACTACTTGAATTCGGGTTCCTTTCCCAACGGCAGTTTCTATATCAAATTCATCCACCATTCTCTTTACGCCTGGTAAACCAAGACCTAGCGAGCGGCCAGTCGAATAGTTTTCTTCAAGTGCTTTAGCAATATCCTCAATCCCTGGACCGTTATCCTGTGCAATCACTTTGATGCCGAGTTCATCCTCGCCTTCTAACTTCCAAACAGATATCACCCCAGACTGCGCATATCGAATTATGTTAGTCCCCAGTTCAGAGACGACTGTGGAAACCTCGCTGACAGAAGGCGTACTAAACCCAAATTGTTTTGCCAATGTATAGACTGCAATCACCGAGCTCATTACATCGGATTCCGAACGCACCTCATAAGTTTCGATAATATCTTCAACTATATTAAAAGCCGTCATTTCCTAGCGCTCCAAAACTGCTAAACCATCATCAATATTGTTTACACAATTCAATTGCTCTGTTTTATATGAAATATTGACCAACGCCATCGCAATACCCGGTCGTATTCCAACGAACAGACAGATACGTCCCATCACCTCAACAGCACTGACAATCTCCATCAACGAATCCATGTCTTGCCTGTCGAGCGTTTTTACACCGGACAGATCAATCAAAACACCTTTCACCGTACTCGACATAACGATCGTATCAAGCAGCTCTTGTCGAAATTCATCCAATACCTTTTTACTCAGGTCCACTTGAATGGTAGCAATGAGCGCGTGCTTCAATCGGTTTATCGAAATCGACTTATGCATAGTTAGGCCTGTTAATTACTCGTCTGAGAACTTCTTCAGACCTTCGACATTGAGGCCCACTATTTTGAATGCATTTTCAAGTGCATCACGCAAGGTAGCATTCGTTTTGACTTCGCCGACATTAATGCCTAGTTGAACCATGGTTTGCGCAATTGAAGGAGACACCCCTGACACAAGACAATCACACCCCATTAACTTGGTCGCCTTTGTGATTTTAATGAAGTGATTCGCCACTGCTGTATCAACAACAGCGACACCTGAAATATCCATGATGAATATCTTGGCTCTGTGTTCGGAAATCTTATTGAGCACAGCCGTCATGATGTCCTGAGCTCGTTTGGAATCGATAATACCGACAATAGGTAACATCAGAATATCGCGCCAAATCATGGTAACAGGCGTCGACATGGCGAGGAGTGCTTCACTTTGTTCGGCGATGCGTTTATTGATCAGCCGAGAATAGGTATCGACTACAATCGTGGTATCAAGGTGAAGCAGCTTGGTGAAGGCAGTCACTAGGGAGCTGTATTCATCACTGTATAAACTGCCGTCATACATACGTTTAGTAAAAATCACCATCGAGATATTCATGCCTGCGAAATACGTCGGCAGAGGCAACCCGACTCTCGCATGCACTTCACCTACATCACGACGCTGCTTGACATATACATCGTCCACTTTAGCTTCAAAAAATGCGGTCCAATAATGCACCTGTGAATCTTGCACACGCTTGAGCTTCTTCTCATCGCCAAAAAACTGTACGTATTCGGGCTGTTTATCAAGCCAGTCGTAGAAATGGCGTACATAATCGTCCAACTTGGGCACCATCATGCTGCCAAATTTTCTAATCAATGCCAGATCCGCCTCATTGAGATCATGAAGTTTGAGTAAGCTTTGTGCGCTGGTATAACTCCCTACCGAAGAACTAAGCGACATTCCCGCCTCCTTGCGTTTAAGTACTTTTGTTCGAGAATGAGCCAAAACCACTAACCCAACCTATTAGTATTAGGGTAGTCAATAAAATCAACTTGTGAGCTACAAGTTGAATAAGAACGCAAATTAATAACAATTCAATCAATAAATGATTGGGTAATTCTCTCAAGTTTTAAAAATTGTACTTATACTGATTGAGAAGTAACGAGCCATTATCATTATCTTGTCGATGCGAGGTTAACTCGATGCGCGTAAATGAACCAGTGACCCAGAGAGAAGTCACCTACCCGCCGGAATACAATTTATTGTCCGTCACCAAGACCAGCAGCCATATCACCTATGCCAGTAAAGAATTCTGTGACGTAGCTGGATATACCTTGGATGAACTTGTTGGACAACCACACAATATCGTTCGCCACCCTGACATGCCTCCTGAGGCATTCAAGGACATGTGGGATTTTCTCAAGTCAGGAAAATCTTGGATGGGAGTGGTTAAGAACCGTTGTAAAAATGGCGATCATTACTGGGTTGATGCGTTCGCCTCTCCCATCAAAGAAAATGGCAAAATCGTCGAATATCAGTCAGTGCGTCTTAGCCCGAACCGTCAGCATGTTAAGAATGCAGAAAAGATCTACGCTCAGTTAAAAGCAGGAACAACACCCTTTCAGCTAAAAATGCCGCGCACCCGCCTATGGCAACGCCTAGGCGGAGCCTTTTTAGGCTCTGCGATTATTTCGTCAATCATTGGGGCATTTGCACCCGGTGCTGCTGTTTGGGCATTGTTTTTATTGGCCACCTTGTCTGGCTATGTTCTCACTCGGCGCTTAGAAGATTTATCAGAACAAGCGCGTAAAGTGTTTGATAACCCATTGATGGAGCTGGTTTATAATCAGAGAGTCGATGATATTTCTGAGATTTCGCTAGCTTTGAAAATGCGCCAATCAGAGATAAACGCTGTTGTCGGCCGGATTCAGGACTCCAACGAGCAAATCGCAACCGCAGCTCAGTCTTCTGCTAATAATTGTGAAACCACAGCAGAGAACCTTGTGGGGCAAACCTCTGAAACAGAGCAAGTGGCGGCTGCAATCAATGAAATGCACTCAACCGCAAACGAAATTGCGCAAAATGCTCAGAGCGCCTCGGATGCGACTGAACGAGCTAACTCAGCCGTTGTGGAAGGCAAATCCTCAGTTGAACAAACAGTTTCATCCATGAACGAGCTTTCTCAGCAATTAGGTGTGGCTTCGGATGTTGTTCAGCAATTGTCAGAACATGGCCGAACCATAGGTGAAGTACTGGTGGTCATTCAAGGCGTAGCGGAGCAAACAAATCTGCTGGCACTGAATGCGGCGATAGAAGCAGCACGGGCCGGTGACCAAGGGCGAGGCTTTGCGGTAGTGGCTGACGAAGTTCGCAAGCTGGCTCAGCGAAGTCACGAATCAACAGAAGAAATTCAGAACATTATTAATCTCATTCAAACCAGCACCGATAAAGCGGTTCAAGCCATGGAAGAAGGAAACAAGTTGTCTGACATCTGTGTTGACTGCGCAAATACATCTGGTGATAAGCTGGACGCACTATTTGGCCAAGTCACAGATATTTCAGATAGAAATAGTCAAATAGCTACAGCGATTGAAGAAATGGCCAGGGTAACCGAAGACATGAACTCAAGCGTTCAATCTATCAGTGAAGTATGCTCCGCCACCAACATCCTAGCGAGTGACACACGTGATGAATGCGAAGGGTTAGTAAACAATCTCGACTCCCAAGGTAAGCTGGTCAATCAATTCCGGAAACTCTAAACGCAAAAAGCCTTCCAATTGGAAGGCTTTTTTAACACTGCAACGATATATTCGTTTACTTCGCCATGCGAACCAGTGACTTACCAATTAACCATTCTAGCTCTTTGGCACTGTCTGCACCGAATTGCGCTTCAGTCGTTTTGTAAAGACGCTCAATCCCGTTCATTGCAAACTCGTGTGTGCTTTGAGATGTCACAATATGGTGGAATAGCAGACGTAGAATCGCTAGAAATTCAGCGTTGTCTAACGCTTTTACCCAGCTGTCTGAGAAATCTTGCAGACTATTGTCAAAATTCAGATGTTCTACAAACATCTTAAAGATTCGACCATCTAACGCTGCCGTGAAATCTGTCTTTTTTGGAAAGTGGTGGCTGATACCTGTTCGCGATACACCTGTCTGTTGACTTAGGGTTGTGTATGACATCTTGTCATAACCCAGACGCAAAAGTTGATCCACTACTGCGTCCATAATCTTCTGAATCGTGATTTCAGTATCTTCTTTACTACGCTTTGGCATGTTCAGGCTCTTCTCTCTGTAAATCCATCTAACTCAAACGAGTCAATAATGACGCCTATTAGATATCTTACATGACACCTGCTTTGGCCTCAGAGGATCCCTATGGGAACCTAATGAAACCATCGTACCATATAATACGAACGGCGTCTTAGATGGAGCACACAATGTCGTGTAAGATAACTTTTCATAAATCACAACATCAGCTCGATTTATAAAAGCAATAAGCATTATCTTTCATTTATATAATTTGGCTCACGATAATCATACAAATCGAACTTGCTTACAACTAACTGCACACCATCCTGACTCGATAATGACATGATATTTCGCAACAACATGACTAACGTCACATTATTTGACAGGTTTATCAATTCTCACCTATTTGTTTAACGCTCTTATAACATAGCATCTTGTTCAGAGCCCATTTTGGGAGCTGATGTATTTTTATGGATCACCTTCAAATAACCCGATAAAATATCCATAATTTTTGTAAGAGGATTGTCGTAATGAGCACAGAACGAGAACAAGCTGACGTATGTGAAGCATGTGGTTGCGCTGGCGAAATGGGCTTTATTATCAAAGAAGGGGACGATGTCGCAGAAGTGACGATTTTTGCCCAAGGTAAAGCCCTTCTCGAAGCAGAGCTGAATAAGTACATCGATTTGGCAAAACAGGTCTGCGAAGGCGTAGAGTATGAAATGTCTTCTATTGAAGAAGACTCGAGTGAACTAACAGCTCGATTCAAATTCGAAGTCAGCGCGGAAAAACTGATTTTTGAACTAAAGACTCGCTCCCTAGCTCGCTAAGCTATTAAAAAGCGGACATTCAGTCCGCTTTTTTGTTCACTCCATCATCTCTTTATTGACCCTAACCAAACTCCTCATTAATACTTAGAACAAATCATTGTCTGGATTGTCCTATGAAGCACTGGCTTCTGCCTTCTCTCGTTGTACTGCTGTCTGCACCTGCTCTCAGTGAGCCGATTGATCATTATCGTATTCTCAATCATCTGGATAACTACGGGAATCTAGACCTGCGTAATAAACCTTATAAAGAGCTGCCATCGGGTTTGGTTGTAAAAGGTAACCTCAATATTGCCAAAACCAGCATTAAAGAGATTCCTCAAGGAGTGGATATTCAAGGCAGTCTAGACGCTTCAAACAGTCAGCTAAAAAAGATAGCAAAAGGCGTCAATATTAAAGGCTATGCCAACTTACTTGCGTCACAAATCGTTCGATGGCCAGCAGGGATCAAAGTCGGTGGATACGTAAACCTTACAGATACCCCCTTAACCAAACTACCTCCTCGCTTTAAAGTGAAAGGGGATTTAAGTGTGATTAGAACACCATTGGAATCCTTACCGGAGGGTTTAACAGTCGAGGGAGATCTCTATATTGGCGGGTCAAAAATCACTGAGTTTCCGGACAAGATGACAGTCAAAGGCAACATATTCTTAGGTGGAAACCGAATAACCAAGTGGCCTTCTCAACTCGACCTTGGTGGTGCGGTGGCACCTTAACCAATAGTAAAAAGGACGCTAATCGCGTCCTTTCTAATCTATTTAACTTTGGTTTTTAACCGGATTGGCGTAGCTTGCGACCAAATAAGACTGAGCGCCTTCCGGAAGCTGGTTAAGTTTACCTGCCAAAATGTCTTTAACCTGCTGTTCGACTTGCTCATCACCTGCCGCCAATTCATTAATTGGGAACAGCTTGTAGTTATCGTGTATCTGACGATCAATTTCTTCTGCCAGAGCTTCCGGTGATTCGAACTCATCACCAATCACGTCACCAAATGCGACATGGATACGGCCTTTGTCACCTACGATTCCCTGAATAATACTCTCAATATCTTCAAATTCGCCTTTTTCATACGTACCGCTTGTAGCTTTCTCAAAAAGCTCACGCGCTTTAGCAATATCACAAGGGTCATTCTCATAAGAGATAGCAACAGGGACAATTCTTAGCGACTTGATGTACTCTGCGAACTCTAACTTCTGCTTACGACCTTCAACGTGGAACATTTTTAGGATCGCCGGATCAGTAAAGTCATTGCCATCTTTAGCACGACCTTCTTTCTGCGCAATCCAGATAGAGTTCCCCGTATCCAACGAATGTTTGATGTAGCCCGACAAAGTACCTAGCGCCTTCATCATTTCACGAGGGCCTTTTGCAGAGCGTTTAACAATAAAGCTCTTGTTTAGCTTCATCAACTCAGTCGCACAAGGTTTTTTCAGTAGGTTGTCTCCAATAGCGATACGCACTGTTTTATGATCACTCTGGTGTAGACCGTAGTTGACCAACGCTGGGTCCATGGCGATATCACGGTGGTTGGAGACAAATAGATAAGACGTCTGCTTATCCAGCTTATCTAAACCTGAGTACGTTACGCCCTTAGTTGTTGAATTCAATGTCTGCTCAAGGTACTTCTTCACTTCCATCTGAATCGCTTCAACGGAGTTCAGTTTAGACCACTTCATCTTGAGGTAGACTTTAACGATTGGTGACATCAACGCTTTAAACCAACCTGCATGGTTTGCAAATCTATGTTGTAGAATCGCACTGATGAATTCTTCATCGTTAATCAGGCGGTCAATCGCCGCTGGAATTTCTTCGTCATTGTATGGACGAATTTCAACAAAAGGGTCGTTTTTAGAAGTCATTTCTTATTACATCTGATAAAAAGCTGGCCTATTCTACGCGGAGATGGGGGGATTAACAGCTATACTTCTCTCATAATCAAAAAGGTCAGACCAGCATAAAATCACCGTTTCTGTAGAAAGTCGGAGTTAAGTTGGCTTTTTCTGCAAGAAACGTTAACCTTAGCGCCCCTTGAGCATACAAGAATATGAGCAATTTCATGCACTACGCAATCTCGCATAACAAGAGTGACTTTCAGTATCTAACCATGACTCCACGAAAAAAGAGTATCAAGCACATGTTACTCAAGGTGGAACAAGGTTTAGCACTAATGAAACTTGGAAAGTCTGAGTATGCGATTGAAGCAGGTCAGACAGTTTGGATTCCGTTTGACGTTTTGTGCGCATTGACCTTCTTCCCTCAAACTCAAGTTCAGCAAGTAGAAGTCTCTTGTCGCGTCACAACGTCTCTGCCAAAACAAGGTGGATTCGTTACCCTTAATGAGTTGACTAACGCTTTGTTAAATAGACTGAAGGTGATGGACGAAACTCATGTTGCCCAACGAGATATTCTGACTGTATTACAGGCCGAGCTGTCCGCCTTAAAGCCTCAGTTAAAAGAGAGCAGGCTAACTCGATTAATTAGCCAGTGGTCACCGAATACCGACAGCAAACTATTGGCAGAGCAACAGCTCGTTTTGACGGTTCGTGAAGCCTATAAGAGAATGAAGTCTGGTAAGAAGCAAGAGCAGATCATTTCAGACCTGTTCGACAACAATGAGGCGATGTACTCACAAATTGAACATGCAATTCTGGGTAAATAGCAGAAAACTTAACTAAGTTACTGGCTGATTGTCGATTTCGTAACTATAAATCTATAAATATCCTCTATATTTGTAGATAAAATAGGAAGGCGAATATGAAATTCAGCCATAAGATTGTGGCAGCATCCTCTCTTCTCTTACTGGCCACAGTAACGTTGCTCACCCTACAGCAGTACTACACCGTTCAATCCGAAATTAAATCTCAGGTTACATCGAGCGTAACGGAAATCGTTGATGGCGTTCGAGACACCACAGCCGCTGAAATTGATGGCCGAAAAGCCATCGCCAATTACGCGACTAGTATGCTGGAAGCCAACCTGTCTCCCGATGCGATTTCTACCGTCATCACTCGTCCTATAGTAAAGGACACATTCCTTTTGGTCGGTTTGGGATTCGAAAAGGATGGCTCTAATATAAACAATGACCCTTCTTGGAATCCCGGCTCCAGCTGGGACCCCCGAGCTCGACCTTGGTATATCGACGCCAAAAACGCAGGCAAACTCATTATCACTGCCCCTTATGCCGACTCTGCGACTGGCGAAATTCTGGTATCCATTGCCACTCCAGTGAACGACAACGGTAAGTTCATCGGCGCAATCTTCTACGATGTTAGCCTTGCGGGTTTGGCTGATGTTGTAAACAAGGTACAGCTCTTCGATGCAGGGTACGTATTTATCGTTGCAGGTGATGGCACAACCATCGCACACCCACAAACCGACTTAAACGGTAAGCCGATGAAGGATTTCTTGGGTGACGCCGGTATTCAGGATGACCCGCAGCAGGTCTCTATTGATGGCAAAGACTACACGCTAGATTTCTCTAAAGTCCCAGGAGAAGACTGGTATATAGGCGTCGTTCTCGATGAGGAGATTGCGTACCAATCCTTAGCCGACTTACGCAACAGTTCAATTATTTATACCGTCGTTGCGTTAGCCATTAGTATCGTCATTCTTCTAGTATTGATGGCTGCGCTAATGCGTCCACTTGGTACACTAAATACCGCGATTCAAGATGTTGCATCTGGTGAAGGGGATCTAACTCAACGCTTAGATACGAGTACAGACCAAGAGTTTTCTTCACTCGCAGAAAATTTCAATACTTTCACCAGCACACTTCAACAGCAAATCACTCAGTCAAAAGCCATTGGTGAAGAGATCTTACGTGGCTCCGAAATGACATCCATGGGTCTACAAGAATCTGCTGCGGCAATGCAAGATCAATTGAGAGAGCTCGAACAACTTGCAACCGCGATGCATGAGATGGCAACAACCTCAGGTGATGTTGCCAATAACGCTCAGGGGGCAGCCTCTGCTGCAAAAGATGCTGACGAGGCCACAGAAGTGGGTACACGCGTGGTAGGTGACACGACAACTTCAATTACTGAGCTGTCACAGCGCATTGATGAAGCAGTAGAAGAAGTGAAAACTCTGGAATCGGCGACAGACAACATCGAAACCATCTTGAAAGTAATCAATGACATAGCCGACCAAACCAATCTATTGGCCCTTAACGCAGCCATTGAGGCAGCACGTGCTGGTGAGTCTGGCCGAGGCTTCGCTGTAGTCGCTGATGAAGTTCGAACACTGGCTCAGAGAACTCAAGAATCTACGACAGAAATCCGCAATATGATTGAACAACTGCAGTCTGGTGCAACTGCAGTGGCAAATGCGATGAACATGAGTAAGGAAACAGCCAGCGGTGCCGTACTTCGTGCAGAAGAAGCCAACACCGCTCTAAACAGCATCCGCGATGCAATCCAGAGCATTAGCGATATGAACATTCAAATCGCTTCGGCCGCGGAAGAACAAAGCTTAGTCGCCGAGGAAATAAACAACAATACGGTCAAAATCAAAGACCTGTCTGTTCAGGTTGCCGATGCAGCAGAGAACGCTAACATTGCCATGCAGGCGCAAACTGAAAACATTCGCGAACAGGACGCCATTCTCAACAAGTTTAAAGTGTAAACGCTCTCGCCCTCCCAAATGGGAGGGCTTTTTTATTCCGCCACCAGCATCAAACTTTCTTCTCCGGGCACTGTGAGGTTTAGCGTCCCCTTCTCAGCTTGATGTTTCTCACAGGAAAGCAAATCTAACCATTCACCACTTACTGCTATTTCTACTTTCTGCGAACGTTTCGATTTATTAATCACCACGATACCTTCCTTTCCTCGCGCGAATACCAGTAAGTCTTCCGATGCCTCTATAACCTGCATAGTTTTACCATGCATTAAGTTATAAAAACGGATACGAGCAATCATTCGCTCATCGTTCCAAGCATCTACCCAGCGCGGCTTTCCATCCACTCCAGTCAAACCACTAGTATCAAGATCGGTATAAACCAATGGAACGCCACCATCTCTACCTAAGATGTAGCTGTACGCTAACCATTCTGTTTTGTCTGGCATCACTAAATTAGCAAACACATCGTTGTTAGGTATGTCGTGAGTGATTGCAAAAGTAATGGCTCGATTCTCAGAAAGTGCTTGGCCGAAACAATAAGGGTTGACCAAGCTCTTGAGACTTCCTTTGGCTTCAAATGCATCAAACATAGTCTGAAATAGAGGAAAATCATACGCGCCCAAACGTGTTTCAGCCAAAAACGGTTCAAGAAAAATGTCATACTCGGGCTTGGTAACTCCACCGTCTGTGATGATTTCACCAAAGATATGAATACCTTCACAGATATCTTTGCTCCAAACCTTCTGCAAATGCTCTAGTGTCATGTGCTTGGCCGCATCGATTCGAAACCCTTTCACACCCAGTGCTTTCAGCGCCTTCAGGTAATGCTGTTGTTGTTCAACGACGCGTTTATGCACTCGCAGAGTTGGCAATCCCGGATCCGTTGGACCACCGGTAATGCGACCGTTTTGCACCTGCCACTTGTCTTGCCAATCTTCAATACCAAACGCTTCAACAAAATCATCCTCAATAAATAGAGGTTTGCTGAGATCGCCGAATAGTTTTATCTCTTCGTAGTAATCAGAGTCGCTTTGGTAGGATTCCAAAACGTCTTTCGCTGGATATTGAAGATCCAACCGTTGATGAGATTCGTTCGCCATGTGGTTAAACACCACATCCGCATACACATAGATAGAACGCTGATTCAGAACGTCGACCATGCGTGTAAAGTCTTGTGTGTTGCCCAACTGGTTATCAATTACACGATAATCTTGTGGCTGATAACGCTGCCACCACTTTGTATCTTGTGCTTGTTTTAAAGACTTCATTGGAGGAGAAACCAGCACAGATTTATAACCCGCCGCAACGATCTCATCAGCGCGTTGAGCAACTAATGCATACGGCCAGTCGAAGGCATGAAGAATGACGTTGGCTGTCTTAAAAACGGTCATGTCATGTTCCTTAAATTCAATTTCCATAATCATCTGTTCATCCACAGATGAAGAGTTGAAACAATTATAATCACCCAAGACTTTTTTTCTTCACCCCTAGAAAGCGGAATGGGTGTAGTAGTTCTAAGGCGTAGAATTTGAACTATTTATAAATTTAATTATCCTCACTCGCTATAATGAAATATGAAGCAAGAAAAAGGCGTCAATCATGAAGAGTGTCCGCATAGACATAGTGTCAGATGTAGTTTGCCCGTGGTGTATCATAGGATACAAACGACTGGAGCAAGCTTTGATGACGCTATCAGACAGCATTGAGGCTGAAATACATTGGCATCCATTCGAATTAAACCCCGCAATGAAGCCAGAAGGCCAGAACCTGCGTGAACACTTAGCGGAGAAATACGGCACGTCACTAGAAGCTAGTATATCGGCTCGTCAAACTATCGCCTCACTAGGTGAAGAACTCGGTTTTGAATTTAATTTCACCGATGAAATGCGCATCTACAACACACGTAAAGCCCACCAGCTTCTATTGTGGTCACAATCGCAGGATTTGCAGCTTGATCTCGAAATAGCCATGTTCCATGCATATTTTACCGATGGTAAAGACGTCAGTGACGAAAATGTGTTACTCGATATAGCGGAGTCATTTGGACTAGATCGAGAAACCTGTCAGGCCGTTCTGGAAGACAGCAGTTGGGAAGAGACGGTCGCCTCCACGGAACAACAGTGGCTAGAAGCTGGGATCAATGCGGTGCCTGCTATCATTATTGACCGCAAGCACCTGATTTCTGGCGCTCAGAATAGTGATATTTTGGTTGAAGCGCTAAGAGAAATCACTCATCAAAAGAGCGATATAGACTAAAAACTAGCTGTGTTGGCGAATCTTACCGATAACGCCCCAAGCCAGTACAATCAACACACCAGCTACAACGCCAATTAGACCGTTTAGTATCGATGGAAACAAGGCTTTCGCCAGCGTCAGGTTGGGTAGGTTTAGTAAAACCGGCTCAATCCAGTGGTGGATCGCTGGAACATTGTGTACCACTATGCCACCACCGACTAAAAACATGGCCGCTGTACCGACGACCGCGAGAAACTTCATTAACTTTGGTGCGAACACAATTAAACCTTTACCGATTGACGCCCTGATACCCTGTCCTTTTGAAATACGATTGAGATAAAAACCGAGATCATCCAGCTTAACAATGGCAGCAACTAAGCCATAAACACCGATTGTCATTAAGACTGCAATCAGGCTGACAACAATAATTTGCGTCAACATGGAGTGACCTTGAACGGTGCCGAGTGCAATCACAATGATTTCAGCGGATAAGATAAAGTCGGTGCGAATCGCACCAGCAACTTTCCTCTTCTCATAATCCTCAATGGAGCCTGTCGGTTCCTCCTCTTCGACTTCTATTTCTTCACCTGAATGGAACAACTTCTCCACTAGCTTTTCAGCACCTTCAAAACACAGAAACAATCCACCGAGTAGCAACAAAGGCATAATCAACCACGGCGCGAGTGAGCTCATTAATAATGCCGCAGGTACCAAAATTAATTTGTTGCGAAAAGAGCCTTTAGCAACGCTCCAAACGATAGGGATTTCGCGCTCCGCCGCCACACCAGAGACCTGCTGCGCATTAAGCGCTAAATCGTCACCCAGCACACCAGCGGTTTTCTTTGCAGCCACTTTGGACATCAAAGCAACATCATCCAACACCGTAGCGATGTCATCTAACAGGGTTAACAGACTCGCACCCGCCATTTGTTTTCTCTTAGAAATAAGACATGTAACCAAATGTAACATTGACCACATCGAACTTAAACCGAATTCTTGTCAGTAATCCGTCAATAACAACACTCTGGTTATTGGTTGAACTTATATTGATTGCTTCCCCAAAATGGGCGTTTTATGCTGTCGCCCACATCCCATAACAAACATAGGCAAAGTAATGCACAGCTCTTACTCTTACCCTATCGGAACACCTGGTCAAAAATGGCAAGACGCCGAGCGAATAGCCTGGCGCGAACAAACCACCATCAAACGTGAATACCAACAAGAAGTGGTTCCAAAGATTCAAGCCCTACAAGAAAGGTTCGATATCGAACAGTATGGTGCGCTCTCCTACGACCCAAGCCGCTACCCACTTTTTTGCATTAAAAATAAGAATTGGGACAGTGCAAAACCCGTTGTTCTGGTGACAGGCGGTGTTCATGGCTACGAGACCAGCGGCGTTCATGGTGCACTCAAATTTGCTGACACTCAGATGGAAAAATACGCTGAGCACTTCAACATCATCGTCGCACCATGTGTCAGCCCATGGGGTTACGAGACGATCAATCGCTGGAACCCACTGGCGATTGACCCGAACCGCTCTTTCTATGAGAACAGCCCAGCAGAAGAATCCGCCAATCTAAGAGCACTTGTGGCATCAATAGGACAAGAAGTACTGGTTCATATTGATTTGCATGAAACTACAGACACAGATGAAACTGAGTTCAGACCTGCTCTGGCTGCGCGTGATGGCATTGAGTATATCGAAGGTATGATTCCTGATGGCTTCTACACGGTAGGTGATACTGAAAACCCTCAACCTGAGTTTCAGGCAGCGGTGATTGAGTCAGTTAGAAAAGTGACTCATATTGCTCCCGCTGATGAAAAAGGCGAAATCATTGGTTCAGCCGTTGTACAGGATGGCGTCATCAATTACCCGATGGTAAAACTTGGCCTGTGTGGCGGTGTAACCAACTGCACTTACGGCACCACTACTGAAGTCTACCCTGATAGTCCTAAAGTAACCGACGAAGAGTGTAACGATGCTCAAGTTGCGGCCATCGTAGGCGGATTGGATTTCGTAATCAAAAAGCTATAACAACTTACTCTTATACTGCTCCGGGGTCTGCCCGGAGTATTTCTTGAACATCGCGATAAACGGACTGGCTTGGTTGTAGCCTAACGTCAAAGCGACCTCTTTCACCGAATGACCCTTTCTCAGTAAATCCATTGAGTATAAATAGCGTACTCTCAGCCTCCACTCAGTAAAGCTCATCCCCAACTCTGACTGACAGTGCCTTGCCAAGGTGCGCTCTGTGGTATGTACCTTCTCAGCCCACTCGGACAGGCTGGTATTATCAATCGGGTTTTCTTCTACTTCGGCCAATATTCTTGCTAGATATTTATTATCTGAAGATGGCAGAAAATGATGCTGAGTATCTCGTGTCGCCAGTTGATCCAGTAAAACCTGCACTAAGCGTTTATCTTGCTCTGTTTGCGCCACATTGATCCCTCGCTGGCGAAAATCATCGATGATTGAGGACACGATAGGCGTAATTTTGATCAAACTGGTACAGTCGGGAAAGTGTGTGGTCAGATCTTGTGCTACGTTCAGTGAACAATACGACAGTGGTTTGCGATTGTAGCTGGTATGCATAACACCTGCGGGCACCCAGATAGCAAGATGCGGTGGTGCAAGAAATCGAGTACCTTCCGCCTCCATTTCCAGGATACCACCACTAATGAGCTGAACTTGGCCCCACGGATGACTATGCATTCTCGTTTCCGTGTTCGACAGGAACGCTTCAAAATTCATAAACACATCTGATGGTGCCTTATCGATTGATAAGGAAGGATGGAGGTGTTTGACCGATTTTCTCAAATTTGTCTTCCTATCGCGCTCGATGTCTTTCAAGAGATATCTACAATCATACAGACCTGTCAAACTCACTTCCACTGTTCACTTTGAGATTGAGATCACATGATCTACTTACTTCCACTTTTTACTGTCTTTATCTGGGGAGGCAATGCCATCATCAACAAAATGGCCGCTTCAGTAATTGAACCCAGTGCAATGAGCTTCTTTCGCTGGTTTTTTGCCATGTTGGTACTCACCCCTTTCTGCTTACCTCAGGTCATCATACAGTGGACTGTAATCAAGCCTCGCTTGAACAAACTAGCCTTCCTCGCTTTACTTGGCATGGTATTAAATCAATCTCTGGGGTACTACGCGGGCGTAACCACCACGGCTTCCAACATGGCGTTAATCACCTCACTGGTTCCACTCCTTAGTGTATTTATGAGCGTACCGCTCCTTGGAAAAAGCATCTCACCGCTCAGTATTATCGGTGGCATTATCTCTCTGGCTGGTCTCTCTTTCATGCTAGGACAAGGAGATATGGTTTTCTTCCTCCACCAAAGTGTCACTGAAGGCGACGCCCTGATGGTGTTGGCAGCCATTTGCTACGCCACATATTGTGTGCTTATAAAGCGATGGAGAATGCCTTTGTCTAACTGGATACTCATCTATATGCAAGGGCTGTTCGCCGTACTCATACTGACTCCACTTTGGCTATCGAGTGAGCATTTAGCCCCAACGCCAGGTTCTGTTTCTCTGATTGCTTATGCATCCTTGGCAGGCTCTCTCCTCGCGCCTTGGATGTGGGTCAAAGCGATTGATGCTATAGGTGCGGACTCGAGTGCGATGTTCATGAACCTGCTTCCTGTTGTAGCGGTGGCTCTGGCAGCAACTTTACTGGGAGAGAACATTGAGAGTTACCACGTCATGGGCGGAATTATGGTGATCTCTGGAGTCATACTCTCACAAATAAAACGTGTGCGAAGAACGGATGAAAGTCTGCAAAATGTTAAGCAGGTATAGGTGGAGTCCGGCAAAAGAGTATATGTTTATATTAAACAACATCAATAAGACGTCAGAATAAGGCTAGACCTCACACTACAGGGAGGTCTTATGATCGAATTGGAGCATATCGAAGAGATATACGAAGATAATAAGTTTGCACTGCATGAAGAAGTACTCAATGAAATCGGCTCTTACGTCTTCGTTAAGAATCGCAAAGGAGAGTACCTCTATGCTAATCAACTCACTCTAGAACTGTTTAAAACCGATCTTGAGTCACTAAAAGGCAAAACTGACTACGACTACTTTCAGCCCGATCTTCTTAAAGATATTCTCCACACCGACCAATCTGTGTTCGAAACTGGTGAAACGGTGATCAATGAAGAACACGCTCGAGCTATTCCAGATGGCAAGTTAAGAGTTTACAGAGCGATTAAAAAGCCGATCATCAGCTCTGTAACTAACGAAGTTATTGGCTTGATCGGTGTTTCAACAGATATTACTGACATTGTTGAAATGCGTGAAAAGTTGGCTGAGCTAGCCAATACCGACGATCTTACTAAGTTGTACAATCGCCGGAAGTTGTGGCGCCAATTCTCTGAAGAGTTTGCTCATGCTCAAACCCACGATCTATCTCTTTCTTGCATCGTTATTGATATCGACCATTTCAAGCATATTAACGATACCTTCGGCCATGACCATGGTGACGAGGTCATCGTACAGTTGGCAGATATTGCTCGCTCTCATATACGTTCAACCGATTCCTGTGGGCGAATCGGCGGGGAAGAGTTCCTCATCGTTCTGCATCAAACGAACGCAGAGCAAGCACTCCAGATCGCCGAACGCCTGCGTTGTGACTTTTATTCTTTTCCCTTTTTTACTGACAACAACAATTTCAGCATCAGTTGCGGAGTCACCGAATTAACAGAAAAAGATAAGGATTTTTTTGATTTGTACCGTCGTGCTGATAAAGCGCTCTATGTATCGAAAAACAAAGGACGCAATCGCAGCCAGAAGCTCTAACCCTAATGATTAATGCTCGTTTATGTGAACATTTTCTTAAAACGAACTTTAACCAGCCAGTTTCGCTCACAAATCATTGCTTTGCCTCACGCAAACCGTAGAATTACTCCATTCCAACAGACAAGGACATTGTTAGTGAAAGCCATTAAGCGTCATCAGGAAATTATTGAACTGGTGCAAACTCAAGGTTTTGTCAGTACTGACGAATTGGTTGAACGATTTAACGTGAGCCCACAGACGATTCGTCGTGACCTCAATGAGCTAGCTGATGACAACAAGATTCGCCGCAACCACGGTGGAGCGACTATCACATCTAGTGCAGAGAACTCCTCGTATCAGACTCGCCAGATTTCCTATCAAAAGGAAAAAGGCCAGATCGCGCTGGAATTGGTCAAGCACATTCCAGATGGCGCGACTTTGTTCATTGATATCGGAACATCTCCAGAAGCCGTCGCAAGAGCACTACTAGGCAAACATCAGAATCTGCGTATCGTAACCAACAACATTAATGTCGCGACTATTTTGATGTCGAAGCCCGACTTCAAAGTGATCTTGGCAGGTGGAGAGGTTCGTGGCAAAGATGGCGGCGTCACTGGTGAAGCGACATTAGATTTTATTTCTCAATTCCGTCTCGATTTCGGCATTCTGGGTATTTCAGGGATCGATTATGACGGCTCACTGCTCGACTTTGACTATCATGAAGTTCGCGTCAAACGCGCCATCATAGAAAACAGTCGCTCCGTCTTCCTCGGTGTTGACCACAGTAAATTTGGTCGCAATGCTATGGTAAAACTTGGCACTATCGCTGACGTCGATCTAATTATTACTGATAGAAAACCACCTAAAGAAATTGAATCTTACGCAAAAGAAAATGACACCGTTCTTCAGGTGGTAAAATAGGAAAAGGCGCCATTGGGCGCCTTTTTCTATTTCGACTTATCAGTATGTTCAAAAATCCTTCAATCTCACTTTTAACGTGAGAAAAATATTACATAACCCGATTGTAATTTGTTATAAGTAATAAAAAGTCGCGTTTATGGCACTCAATGAAAGAAATTTTACGTCTGATAGATGACTACCAAACCATTGATTCTATTGAATCAATGGGAAGGTTGCTTGAGCAGTTAAACCATATAGTTAACAGTGAGTATTTTGTACTTGGTGTATCGTTTGACCCGCATATTAAAAATGGTCGTTTTATCGTCGTAGACAACTTCCCCGCCGATTGCCGAGAAGATTCATGTAATTTGGGGCTGATGTACGTAGATCCTATTTGCAAGTTTGGCGCATCAAACTGTATGCCCAGTGTCTGGGAATCTTCCAAACAAATAGACATCCACAGTCAGGAGCTTTTTTCTTTATCCCATATCCAGGGGATTGAACAAGGAATCAGCATTCCAATCCATGGATTAAATGGTGAAGTGGGTATGCTCAGTTTCGCGACATCAGATGTTATTGCCTACCCTACCCACACCGACGTATTGCTATTTGCTCAACTGATTGTTCCTCTTATTGTGCAAAACCTTTCGCGTTTATCTCACGCATCGCAGACCGAACATTCGCAAGCCATGCTGACTAACAGAGAGATTCAGTGCCTAACTTGGGCCGCCGATGGAAAGAGCGCTTCTGAGATAGCTGATATTGTCGACTGCACTGAAAGAACCGTAAAATTCCATCTCAGTAATGCCTGTAAGAAGCTCGGAGCAACCAATCGCTGCCAAGCAGTGACGAGAGCGCTATTAGGTGGACATATTAAACCGTACCAGTAACAGAAAATAGTATTTCTCAATTTCAACACAAATAATCGAAGTTAATTTGATTAGTTATGTCTATATTTTCTGCTTTAATCTACCAAATCGTATCAATTTTAACACAAAACCTGTCCGATCGGACAGTTACACTATCCTATTGTTTTTAATATCATTATGCGACTGAGTTACGACACGTCAGTTGGCTCAGACTGATGAATACGTCCTAAATACAAATTAAACAAAGTATTCACACTAAAAAAAGCCCCAGGCCTTTGGTCTGGGGCTTTTACCTTTCAGATGACTTGTCCTAAGTTGTGTTTAATTCACCACTTCGATATCAGTTTCAGGGACACAACAACAAGCTAGAGCAATACCCATGTTCATTTCATGATCTTGTAATCCTGGCACATCTGGTTGGTGAACTTTTCCTGATTCAACCGTCACCTTACATGCACCACACAAACCAGCACGGCAACTGTGCGCAATCGGAATACCTGCGTCCTCAGCTTGTTCCAACAGTGGCTTTTGGTTATTACCGACAAACAGTTGGCCGTTAACACTGATCTGTACTTCTTTAAAAGGTTGTGTACTGGTTTGCGAAACACCAAATGCTTCTTGGTGGTAACACTCTTCTGGCAGACCTTTCTTCAACAGAAGATTCTTAGCTTTCTGCATAAAACCATCAGGCCCACATACGAACACCTGACGCTGTTCAAGATTTTCTATCTGTTTTAGGTGTTCGGTCGTTAAACGCCCTTTTAAACCAAACCAGTCGATAGGTGGCTGAGACAACGAAATCAGCACTCTCAAGCCAGGGTGTTTACGTTTGTAGGTATCTAACTCTTCTTTACAAGGTATATCTTCTACACTGCGGCACTGATGGTAAAAGATAACATCATCCGCTTGATCGTAATCAGATAAGTATCTCAGCATCGACAGCATTGGTGTCACGCCACTTCCCGCAGACAAAAGTAAAATGGGTTGGTCGTGTTTATCTCCAAGATGGAAACTGCCATCAGGGTTTTCGCAAGCTAACGTATCACCGACTTTCAGATTGTCGTTGAGCCAGTTAGATACTCGCCCGCCGTCAATACGTTTGACAGAAATAGCCAACCGCCCAGGCCTTGAGGGACTAGAAGAAAGCGTATAACGACGCGCGACTTTTTCACCATCAATATCCAATGAAATCGGTAAGTGCTGACCAGGTAGATAGACAGGAGCGGTGCCGTGTTCTGGTTCTAACCAAAATGTCACAAAGTCACGAGCAATCTCTTCACGTTCAACACACGTCATCACCAATTGTGCCGGAGTGTTGTCTGGATAAAATTCTTTCTCTTTGTATTCGAGAACTTCAACAACGTCTCCCTGACGAACCATGCCTTCGTTCTTAGCGACTAGATTTTGACCGAAGAAAACGCCACCTCGCTCATTCGCGCGAAACTGAGACAGTGTGTTGAGTGGCTCTTTGCTTGGTCTGAATTCGCCTTTATCGACATTAACCGTTGTCAGGATGCAGCGTTCACACGCTTTAACCGCTTCAAACTCCACTTCCCCAATACGGATTCGCTTCCAGCTATCTTCCTCAAACGCCTCAGTCGTAGAAACAATCAGGTTGGCACGGAATTGGTCCATAGAGTGGTGTTCAGGGCTGCGGCGGTTTAGCTCATCCAAAGAGCCCTGACCAATCACGAGCATTGGGTAACCATCGGCAAAGCTGACGTTGTGTCCGACTTTCTCCCGTACTCGGTTCGATTGCTCGCCTGAAAACAGCAACTCTACCCTCTGTTGTAATACGTCGCTGAACCAGTCATCCGCTTCGTCCGTTGTGGTATACGCGGTGAAATTATCTTTCCATACCTGAGCAGGGGCTTCCTGCATTTTGAAATCTGAGTACTTTAAGCGAAGTGGCGGCTTGCCCTCTGCAACAAAAATTAAACCGTCTGGCGTCAAGCTCGACTGAACTTTAACCATATGCGGGTACTTACGCGCCGTCACCATGGAACCATCAGACAAAGCAAGCATAAAACGACGGTCAAACATCAGGCCTTGCTTTTCTACCCAAGCAGAAGATTGGCAGATACCACCTAAGGATTTAACTGGGAAAACGTTGATTTGAGAAAGAGTTGGAGCTGACATTGCTAATCCTGAGCTTTGTTATTTGCTGCGATTATACCCGACTCTCTAACGAGATGTTTCATGAAGATGTCAGTTCCAATCATAAAATTCACTTCAAACTTTGTGAATCCGATAATTAACTCGAAACCTCATCATAAAGCGTATCGAAATATGTCTTTGTCTTGAAAACTGTTAACACCCCCACTCCCTTATGTAAGAATCCATTAAATTAACTTGTTCTAATGTACCACCTCGCTAGTATGGATTTACCGCATTATCCCAGGTGCGGTACTCCAAACATTGTTGTGTTGTATAACGGATTATGAAAATCCGATATTTCAGGGTTAACGGATTAGCCCTTTTCTTTCATCCAACCCACTTCAAAAGTAAAAAACAGATGCATTAAAAGGCACTTTGCACTATCATCCTGTCGCCTAAGCGTAAGCGTTTGCCTTCACAGTTTTCGTTGATGCTTAGGCTCCAATCAGACAACTTATTATTATGGTGGGAGCAATAATGACAACACTTACGATCACTCGTCCTGACGACTGGCATGTTCACTTACGCGATGGTGATGTGCTAACAGATACCGTCCGCGACATCAGCCGCTACAATGGTCGAGCGCTAATCATGCCAAACACAGTCCCACCAGTTACCGACACTGAAATGGCACTCGCTTATCGTGAGCGCATCATGGCAGAAAAACCAAGCGAACAATTTGAGCCCTTGATGGCGTTGTATCTGACGGATAACACTTCACCCGATGAAATTCGCAAAGCGAAAGCTTCAGGCAAAGTGGTGGCAGCCAAGCTCTACCCTGCTGGCGCAACAACCAACTCTGACTCTGGTGTGACTTCTGCTAAAAACATCTACCATGTGCTTGAAGCAATGCAGGAAGTCGGCATGCTGCTTCTGGTCCACGGCGAAGTGACGACTCATGATGTCGATATTTTTGACCGTGAAAAAGAGTTTCTAGATACGGTTTTGGCGCCCATCGTCAATGATTTCCCAGAATTGAAGATCGTACTTGAGCACATCACAACGGCGGATGCGGCAACTTTTGTTAAAAACGCTAACGATAATGTTGCAGCAACCATCACAGCTCACCACCTGCTATACAACCGCAATCACATGTTGGTTGGTGGAATTAAACCTCACTTCTATTGCCTGCCGATTCTTAAGCGCAACACCCACCAAAAGGCGCTGATTGAAGCAGCTACGAGCGGTAGCAAGAAGTTTTTCCTAGGTACAGATTCCGCTCCGCATGCAAAAGGGATGAAGGAAGCAGCGTGTGGCTGCGCTGGTTCATATACCGCTCACGCAGCGCTAGAGCTTTATGCAGAAGTGTTTGAGCTAGAGGATAAGCTAGAGAACCTTGAAGCATTTGCGAGCCACAATGGCCCCGACTTCTATGGTCTACCGCGTAACTCAGATACCGTGACGCTCACTAAAGAAGAATGGGCAGTTGCAGAATCAATGCCATTTGGTCAGGACATTGTCGTGCCAATTCGCGCTGGTGAGACCATCGACTGGTCAGTAAAATAACCGAGCCATACGTGAATCAGGCCACCAATAGGTGGCCTTTTTTGTTGTTGTACTAGGCTGCTGACGTTTCCATTTTCTGCCGGAAAACAAACCAATCAATCACACCAAAGAGCACGATAGTCACCGCTGCTAGCGGGAAAAAGACTGCAACCATAGAGAGTGTAATTGCACCCACCTTCCAGATACCATCACTTTCAAAGCGAGGCGGAATACCGACTCGAGTCTTGCCTGACGGCCTTCTGATCCACCACATCACAATACCAGTAATGGAAATAACGATGAACGCCACACAAAACAAAACATTGAGTATCTTGTTAACCACGCTGACATCCCCTTGGTGCAAAGACACTCCTGCTGCCATAAATTTAGCGAACAAACTGTAGTCTTCCCATGTCACATCCACCAACACTTCACCTGTGTACTGGTCTATGTGAGTGGTTTTGTCTTTTCTTGGATCGTTAATATCGCCCGCCATAGAATTCGCTGCTAGCGTATACACACCCGTTTCAGACTGAGGCAAAAAGAGCTTAAACTGAGTAAAACCAAGGCGCTGTGCTTGCTCGACTATCGAATCGATACCAACACTCTGACTGATATCATACGAGCTATGTTCATGATGAGTATGATCATCGCTGCCATGAACATGCCCCTTAGATTCAGGTAACGGAGCTTGTTCTAAGTTCCATGGCATTTCTTCCTCACTACCGTGGTTGAGGTCAGCGTGAGTCAGCAGTGACTCTGGCTTATCGCCCCAAGTGTAGTAAGTAGGAAACGTATTCCACGCCTGAACCAGCTTGCTGCCCCAAACGCCAGCCCAAGCCAAGCCTGAGATGACAAAAAACAGCAACACAACAGACAACACACCACCCAAGTTAGCGTGCAGATCTCGCATCAAGATCCGTGTACCCGATGTAAAGCGCAGTTTCAGAAATCCCGCTTTACTTGCATTGTCCCGTGGTAACCATAAATAGATGCCCGTTACCAACAGTAAAATGCTCAAGCTTGCAGAAACCTCGATTAAGTAATCACCCCATTGGCCAATCAACAAGGTTCCATGGATTTCATTCGCAAGCTGATACCAGCTGTCACTGCGATCTATTTCACCTAATACCTGACCACTATAGGGGTTCACGGTGGCAAACACCGAGGTACCATCTTCCAGACGCACACTGAACTTATTGACCAAGTTTGCTTCAGCGGCAGGGATATACTGAGTAACCTGCCCAGTTGGGTAACTAGCTTGAACGCTTTCTAGCTGCTGCAAAACCGGAACTTTTGAAGATTCAGGCATAACAACCAACTCATCCTGATATCGAGCTTGTTCGATTTCATCACCAAACAGCATGACAAGCCCTGTCAGGCTGAGCATAAGCATAAATGGGATAACATAAAGGCCTGCATAAAAGTGCCAGCGCCATGTCATGAAGTAGCGTGATTTGGTTCGAGCCTTCTCTGAAGATAGGCGTGAAGATTCCTTAGGTGAAGTCTGAGTTTGACTACCCAACATTACAATTTCCTTTTTATTGCGCGCAGCAAAACCCTTCGGATTCAATCCGAATTGATCATTCAATAGTGTTTGCTGAACGTAGACTTTACAGTGAGGCGCTATGCCTTATTTAATAATTTTATTTTTATATCAAGCAATAGACAGGGGTGGCGCACGTGGGAGTGCAAGCTGATAGCGAACGCTTAGAGCCAAAAAAGCATACGCTTCATCACTCACATACGACTGTCGTGTAAAGTAAGGTGGTGTTGGAAGTGAATCCTGATGGAAAGAGGAAAAGTGACTGAATGGACAAGGTTTACCGTGCTGAGTTTCTGGCTTGCCTTCTTCGACTTGGACCAGCTCGAAACCATTGATGGTACATAACGTTGCCCAAACTCCAGCGTTTGAGCCGTGCGCATTTATGACCGGCATCAGGGAAACGAGCAGCCAACTCAGGGCACTCGCCAATAACATCGTCCGGTTAAAATTCGTTGCGCGTAACATGATCACTCTCGATTTGTTAGCTGTAACTATATAATGTGAAGTTAACAAACTCAGCCAGTTGTGCTGCAAAACATAAGCTTAGTCATAACTTTTCTACAAAAAGAACAATAACTAACCGAAACGAGTCCAATCAATCATGTGACACTATTCACGAAACACTCACTAACCAACTCGATCTAGGAAATTTTCCTAATCAGCCTAGGAGCATCTCTCAAGCCACAACGCACCGCGATGAATACACTTAGCGCCATCGATTTACTCCTGACTGCCTGTCAGCTAAATCAACCGAATTTTTTATTTGCTTTGCCCAACGGGCTAAGCCGGGCTCTAAGGATTCACTATGTTGAAATTTCTAGAACAAGTGCGCAAACCAACACTGGACCTGCCAGTCGAAGTTCGCCGAAAAATGTGGTTCAAACCCTTCCTGCAATCTTACTTGGTTGTATTCATCGGCTATATGACCATGTACCTGATCCGTAAGAACTTCAATATCGCTCAGAACGATATGATTTCCACTTACGGCCTATCAATGACTGAACTAGGTATGATCGGCCTTGGCTTTTCGATTACTTACGGCATTGGTAAAACTGTGGTGTCTTATTATGCCGACGGCAAAAACACCAAGCAGTTTCTGCCATTCATGTTGATCCTTTCAGGCCTTGCCATGCTGGGTTTCAGTATGAGCATGGGAGGCGGTAGCATCAGCCTATTCCTCATGATTGCGTTTTATGCGTTAAGTGGTTTCTTCCAGAGTACGGGCGGCCCTTCTAGCTACTCAACCATCACCAAATGGACACCACGTAACAAGCGCGGTTCATACCTTGGTCTGTGGAACATGTCGCACAACGTTGGTGGTGCGGGTGCTGCAGGTGTAGCTCTATTTGGCGCGAATTACCTATTCGATGGTCACGTGATTGGTATGTTCATCTTCCCATCTATCATCGCTTTGATTGTAGGTTTTATCGGGATGCGTTTTGGTAGCGACTCTCCAGAGGCCTACGGCTTGGGTAAAGTGGAAGAGCTGTTCGATGAAGCTGTCAGTGAAGAAGACAATGCCGCGGAAGAGCAGCAAATGTCTAAGCGAGAAATCTTTGTTGAATATGTACTGAAAAACAAAGTGATCTGGCTACTGTGTTTCGCCAACATTTTCCTTTATATCGTGCGTATTGGTATCGACCAATGGTCAACGGTTTATGCCTACCAAGAGCTTGGTCTATCTAAAGAAGCGGCAATTTCTGGTTTCACCTTATTCGAAGTAGGTGCACTGGTCGGTACATTAATGTGGGGCTACTTGTCAGACTTAGCTAACGGTCGCCGTGCGCTTGTTGCTTGTGTATCACTTGGCTTGATTATTGTGTCACTCGAGTTCTACCAACATGCCACCAGCGAGTTCATGTACCTAGCGTCACTGTTCGTACTAGGTTTCCTGGTCTTTGGTCCTCAACTGTTGATTGGCGTTGCAGCCGTTGGCTTTGTACCTAAGAAAGCCATCAGTGTTGCTGACGGTGTGAAAGGCACATTTGCGTACCTGATCGGTGACAGCTTTGCAAAACTTGGTCTAGGTATGATTGCAGACGGCACGCCTATTTTTGGCCTAACGGGTTGGCAAGGTACTTTTGCTGCACTCGATACTTCTGCGGCTATCTGTATCGGCTTACTTGCGTTCGTCGCTATTGCTGAAGAGAAGAAGATTCGTAAAGCTAAGAAAAAACTCGCTCAAGTAAACGCTTAATACCCCCAGTTAGCGCTATCTAATACTCGCTGTTCTGCCTGGATCAGAGAGATATAGATAGCGCTTTTTTTAGTTCCAAACGCTATTTGCCTATTGGTAAACTTAACGGTAACTTACCCCGCACTCTGCCTTGCTTTGGATAATTGCCATGATTAATGTTGCTCTCGTTGATGATCACGTCATCGTCCGATCCGGTTTCGCCCAGCTTCTAAGCTTGGAAAGTGACATTAACGTTGTTGGTGAATTCAACTCTGTGTCCGATGCAAAACAAGGCTTGCCCGGTAGCGGCGCCAATGTGTGCATTACCGATATATCGATGCCTGATGAAAGTGGCCTCACTCTACTTGAGTCGCTACCCTCTGGCATCGCCTGCGTTATGCTGAGTGTCCATGACTCTCCCGCGATGGTAGAAAAAGCGCTTGAAGCTGGGGCTCTTGGATATTTGACTAAACGATGTAGCCCGGAAGAGCTGGTTCAAGCGGTACGAACCGCGTCTACTGGAGGCTGCTATTTAACCCCAGAAATCGCCTTGAAGTTAGCCTCTCCTAAAAAAGCGACCGCTTCATTAAGTCAGCTAACTAAGCGGGAGAAACAAGTCTGTGAACTGCTTGCGACAGGCATGGATGTTAAGTTAGTGGCTAACCAGCTCGGCCTGAGCCATAAGACGGTTCACGTACATCGCGCTAATGCGATGGACAAACTCGCGGTCAAAAACAACGTTGAGCTGGCTAAGCTGTTCAGTCAGGAAATCCCGCTCTAATGCGCAACTACCTGGTCACTTCTGCCTGTGCTTGGTTCATTACCCTGTGCAGCTGGTTTTGCTTATGGGTCATTTCTTATTATTTCGTTAATGACGCTGAGTTGGCTATTCTCTTTTTCCCCTTCGCTTTGCGACTGGGGGTCACCCTGCATACAGCCAAGAAACATTGGCCTGCAATTTATGCGGCCGAATGGCTGCTAACGATTTCTCTAGCGCTATTATTAGACCAACCTCAATGGCTTACCGTTTTAGCAGCCAGTGCCGCCAGTATTCCAGTTACTGCTATGGCGGTACGATTCAACTACGGGGCGCAATCTCAGCGATTATTGGTTCAAGCAGCTGCAATTATAGTATCGTCGCTGATCAATGTTGCCGCCGTAAGTAGTCACGTTGAGTCACCTAGCTTGGTTTGGCTGGTTAGCGTCACTGGTGGGCTCATGCTGGTCCCAACCTGTTATCTGGTCTGGAATTACCTATTTCAAAGCACTTGGCTGCCATTGACATCCAATTTGATCAGCCAGCCTATTCAGTTCAATGTCAAACCGATTATTCTGTTCGTGATCGTGTTTTCTGTCAGCATCGCGCTGCAAATTGGGCTTCCCGATGAACTACGTCGTTTTGCCCCCTTCTGCCTTGCTATTCCTATCATCCTGCTCGCTTTCCGCTACGGCTGGCAAGGTGCCATGCTTGGCACACTGCTTAATAGTATTGCGTTAATCGCAGCACGCAGTGGCGTGTCACAAATTGAAGTCACCGACCTTCTATTGTCGATTACTGCACAGACCTTAACAGGGATATTGCTAGGCATGGCAGTCCAGCGCCAACGAGATTTGAACCAAAAATTGCGCCACGAGTTAAGTCGCAACCAAAACTTGTCACGCCAACTGGTGAAGGCTGAGGAATCCGTGCGTCAGGAAGTCGCACGTGAACTGCACGACGAAATTGGCCAGAATATTACTGCTATTCGTACCCAAGCCAGCATCATTAAGCGCGTCGAAAACCCGGAGATGAGCGCCAATTGCGCCACAACAATCGAATCCCTGTCACTGAATGTGTATGACACCACCAAAGGGCTGTTAACTAGACTCAGACCCAAAGCGCTGGATGACCTTGATCTGGTCGAAGCTCTGCAGCAGTTGGTTCGTGAAATGGAGTTTGA
The DNA here is from genome assembly GCF_947311885.1 of Vibrio sp. St2. Classification (NCBI taxonomy): domain Bacteria; kingdom Pseudomonadati; phylum Pseudomonadota; class Gammaproteobacteria; order Vibrionales; family Vibrionaceae; genus Vibrio; species Vibrio sp. St2. The sequence goes on from NZ_CAMZNA010000002.1 coordinate 285,470, forward strand.
GCAGCAAGGCGTTAACGTCTCATTCAAACTGGAAGGCGGGCATGTATCTACGCTAAGCGATGCGACCAGTGCGACCTTGTATCGAATATGTCAGGAAGCCCTTAACAATGCACAAAAGTACGCTCAGGCGAGCCGTTTAGAGATTGATATCAAACTGGGAGACGAAGTCGAACTCAAGATCCAAGACAACGGCATTGGATTCAAACTACAGGACAGCCAAAAAGGCTTTGGCTTAAAAGGCATGCAAGAGCGAGTGCAAGCCCTCGGCGGGCGATTTAATATTCGCAGCTATAGCCAGCATGAATCAGAGCAGCATGGTACTTCTATTCGTGTCGAATTACCGGGAATTTGAGGTGTAACTTATGTCAGATTCTATCGCTCAACCTAATCACACAACCCATGAGATGAAATCGACTTACCAGTACTGGCGGCTGCATATCATGGTCGGTATGTATCTCGGCTATGCCGGCTTTTACTTCACCCGCAAGACTTTTAACTATGCGACACCTGCTTTGATCGCAGACTTAGGTTTAGATAAAAGTGACATAGGTTTGATGGGCACGTTCTTCTACTTGACCTACGGCTTGTCTAAGTTCATTTCCGGCATCGTTTCCGATCGCTCTAATCCGCGCTACTTCATGGGGCTTGGATTAATTGCGACAGGCATCATTAACATTCTGTTTGGCTTATCCAGCTCACTCTATGCGCTGTTCACGCTTTGGGTACTCAATGCCTGGTTTCAGGGCTGGGGTTGGCCTTCCTGTTCAAAACTCCTGACGACATGGTACTCACGCTCTGAACGCGGTTTCTTCTGGGCTATCTGGAATACCGCTCATAACGTTGGCGGAGCCTTAATCCCTCTTGTCGTCGGTTACATGGTACTACATTACAGCTGGCGAGAAGGCTTTGTTATTCCGGGGATTATCGGTGTAATCATCGGGCTTTTCCTTTGCTGGAGGCTAAGAGATAAACCGATCACCATGGGGCTACCCACCATTGGCCGATGGAAAAACGACAAGCTTGAGCTGGCACAAGAGAACGACGGTATAGGACTGAAACCCCACCAAATTCTGCGTACTTATGTCCTAAACAACAAATATATTTGGTTGTTGGCGTTTAGCTACGTGTTGGTGTACATCGTTAGAACAGCGGTCAATGACTGGGGTAATCTATACCTTACCGAACAGCACGGTTTCGACTTGATCAACGCAAATGCCGCTTTATCCTTGTTTGAAATCGGTGGCTTCATCGGTTCTTTGGTTGCGGGTTGGGGGTCAGATAAATTGTTCGGTGGAAATCGTGGTCCAATGAACCTGATTTTTGCGATGGGAGTTTTCTTGTCAGTGGCCGCTTTATGGCTAATGCCAGTCACGAATTTCGCTTTTCAGGCAGCTGGATTTTTTGCCATTGGATTCTTTGTGTTTGGACCACAAATGCTGATTGGGATGGCCGCTGCAGAATGTTCGCACAAAGACTCAGCGGGTGCGGCGACGGGCTTTGTCGGGCTATTTGCGTATATGGGAGCGGCGCTGGCAGGCTACCCTATGGCTATCATTATGGAGCATTTCCACTGGACTGGATTTTTCGTCACAATTTCGATCTGCTCAGCGGTTATTGGACTGTTACTCCTGCCCTTCTTGCAAGCTCAGTTCAGCAACAGCCCAAATCAAACATCAATCTAGCCGAATAGCTTGCTCCAGATGCTCGGGTTACGTTTGTCGTGATATTCAATGCGAAGTTCATCGACCTGACGCAAAGACTCTTTTGCCGACGCCATATCGCCAGCGTCCAATTGCGCTTCTACTTTATCCAACGCACCCGATAGCTTATTGAAACCTTCAAAGTAGATATCAAACTTTTCTGGTGGGTAGTCGCCACGCTTTGACTGCTCTACCAGTTCAGACAGGTTAGTCACCGCTGTCTTCATATCGGTAATTTCAGTTGCTTCAGCAGCGTGTTTAAATTCAACTTTCATTTGCTTCATTGTTGCTTTCAGGTCGAAATCTGACGCAAAAGCCTGTGCTGATACCATCAGTGCAAGAGCCGGAATTAACTTTCTCATTGTATTGTTCTTATCTTGGAATAGGAGGGGAAAGTGTACTGAATTCAGTCAGCACACTTGAGATGAAAATTGTATCAACTTATAAATTGACGTAATCCTCTATCGGTGCTCGACCACGTAGTTCAAGGAAATCGAGGAATTGGCGAGCAGAATACGTGATAACCCGCGCACTGTCGATACCGACATCATCCATCAAATCAGACACTAAACTGAGATTACCAACATCCTGGCAGAAATGAGCATCACTACCCGTGGTAAAATACACTCCCAGTTTTTTACCAATCTGGGCGATTTCGTGGCAGCGTTCAACACTTCCCACTCTGCTGTTGCCTTTTAATGTGGTGTTGTTGATTTCGATTGCTACGTTATGCTCTCTGGCACACGTTAGAACCGATTCAAAATCAAAGTCGAAGTTCGGATTGCCTAGATGCCCTAGAGCATCAACTCGACCGCCACGAATAGTATTGATGAGGGCTTCAGTGTGCTCTTCTTTACTAGAAGGGCGAAATACAGGCTCGTGAAAACTGGCAATCGCCCAATCTAGATTCTTATCTGTTGAGGGATGGATATCCACTTCCCCCTTCGTGTTTAGAATATTGGATTCAACACCACGAATGACGGCAACGCCTTCTATAAATCGAGGCAAGACCCGCTGATTAGAAAAAAACCAGTAGTGTGGCGCTCCCGGCATCGATTCTGCGTGATCAGTGGTGCAAAACATCTCCAGACCATGTTCTTTTGCCAGTTTAGCGTTTTCAATGAGTGTGCTGTAAGCGTGACCACTCGCATAAGTGTGAGTGTGAGTGTCAACAACAAGCTTCATAATGTCAGCTTCCTAAATCTCCCAAAGTCTGGTCGATATTTTACCAGTCTAACTTCCTTGTTGCTCACATATTACCTTGATCAATGGCAGCGCCTTCTCCCATCCACTATTGAACATACTGACAAAGTCAGGATGAGTTTCAATTGTCACTTTAAGCAAGACTGAATTTTCCAGCGGCATGATCTGATAACTTTCCTTACTGCCAATCCACTTCTTAGCAGAATCACTGTCTATGTCTTGTATATGATCTGGGTTGAAGATAGCAATATGATGATATTCAATTACTTTGTGCTTCTCAATACGGTCAACAATAGCTCGAGTCCCACCTAGCTCTGGATCGAAGAAGGACACATTGCTCCCCTCCAACCATTCGCCTTCGAACTGGGATTGAGGTGAAAATGCTCTCGCCCACTGTGAATACAGCTCAACTTCCGTAAGCACTTTCCAGATAGTTTCTGGCGTTGTCGCCACCTCAATCTGATAATTTAGCGTTAGCATCCTGTTTTTTCCTTATCCCATCCTCTATTAGTTATAGTTGATTTAACGACATATTACTTTGTAAATCAGAAAACTAGCGCATTAGTCTTGCAAAGCTTAACGACAACTTTTGCATGATTCGTATATTGACCAATACTTATTAAGTAATTAGTTAATGGGCAAGACATGAAGAAACGTCGCTATTCGCTGAGTATCCATATAACAAGCTTGTTTTTAGTGCTGACTACCTTAGTCGGTACCGTGTTAATTGCGATTAGCTATCGACACTCTCAGGAATTGCTGACTGGCAGCGCTAAAGAACTTAGCAGTGAGAACAGTCGAAAACTTGAGTCCACATTCAGGGTGCGAGCAGGCCCTATACTCACGACTCTCGACTTCATGGCACTGAGTGCCGTTATCGATGAGCGTAAAGCTCCACTCAAAGCGAAACGATTCCTCTCTTCATTAGAGTTAATTTTTCAACGAAATCAGGGGCTAGTCGCCTTGTTCTATGCGAATGAGCACGGTGAGTTTACGATGCTTCGTCCACTGCGCGACAACAAATCTCGCGAACGATTTGGCGCCCCTCCCAAAGCCAGCATGATGATCAATTTCACAAAGGTCGATGGTTCAAATGAGTTCCATTATTTGGATGGCAATCACAAACGTATCGGATACAAAAAAACCAACGACAACGAATTCGACCCTAGAGTCAGGCCTTGGTTTACCAACGCCGATCCTGACGGAGATATTCGCCTTACCGAACCGTATTTTTTTTACTTTCTGAAAACCAACGGCGTGACCTTATCTCGCCGCTCAGCAGATGGCGGGAAAGTAGTAGCGGCCGATTTCACGCTATCTTCCTTATCGCAACAAATTGGTGAGATTGGCTTTTCTGACAATACCAAGCTTATGCTCTTTGACAATCAATTCAGAGTGTTAGCTCAGCATCAGACAGGTGTCGATCTCGCTCTAGATAATGAACAAATTCAACAAAAACTTGAGAACAGTCTATTCTCACCCATCCTCGATCGTCATAGCAGCCAGACTCTTTATGAGCCCGTCGTCGACGATGGTAAAAACTGGGCGGTAACATTAACCCCAGTGGTGCTAAATGAACATGTGCGCCTTCTTCTCGCAGAGGCAACCCCACAAGATGATCTGTTAGCCAATTTACTTTCGATGCGTGACCGACAGATCACCGTTGCGATGGCTATGCTCGCTATTTGTTTTGTCGTTGTGTGGGTCGTGGCGAATAAATTGGCGACACCTTTGCAAAATCTTGTCTTGCTCACTGATAATATCGCTCGCTTTGATTTCAAAAAAACCCGCTACCCTAAAAGTGTCATCAAAGAAGTCGCCAATCTGACCGAGTCGATTGAGCTGATGGAACATACTCTGCATGATTTGCTGCGCTTGTTGCGCGACACGGCTAGTAATCAGGATTTCTCAGTTCTTGCTAAAACCATCACACACCAAAGTTACCTCGTCACTAAAGCAGAGACCATTGTTCTCTACACCTACTCGGAACAACATAAAACATTTGAGACTGCAGCGAACCATGCCATCATTCCATTTAAGATTGAACTGAATGAGTTCCTGACTGAGACGGCTTGGTTAGAGACCGATTTGCGTCGAGGCGAGATTATGCACCTCAATCGAAGTGATAATGCGCTCAACCGACATAAAGAATATTTCTATAACTCTGACGTCTATTTCTTCCCGTTGCTCAACCGGGAGAAACGTTTAGTTGGTATTTTGTTGCTTGGGTATGAGCGCGCCATCACCAAAGAACAAAGCGATAAACATGCATTCCTAAAAGAGTTGCTCAGCTTTGCTGAAATCGCCAAAGAAAATATCGACCAGATGCAGCAACAAAAAGACATGTTAAATGCCTTCATTGAGCTGATTGCTTCAGCGATTGATACCAAGTCACCCTACACTGGTAGCCACTGCCAGCGTGTCCCTGAACTGACAAAAATGCTGACTCAGGTCGCTCAGGACGATGACAATTACTTCCCGCAATTTGGTATGAATAAAAAACAATGGGAAGAGCTTCACCTTGCTGCATGGCTCCACGACTGCGGTAAAGTCACTACCCCTGAGTATGTCATTGATAAAGCGACGAAGCTTGAAACCATCTACGACAGAATTCATGAGATTCGAATGCGCTTTGAACTGCTTAAAACTCAAGCAGAAGTGGATTATTGGCAAGGCCTTTACCAAGGAGGTAGCGCGACCGAATTAAAACGCACCCTGAAAGACACACACAAAACGTTGGATGAGGAATTTCAGTTTATCGCTCAATGTAATGTCGGTAGTGAACAAATGGAAGAATCTGCCATTGAGCGGCTCAACAACATAGCAAAAAGGCAGTGGAAGAGAACCTTGGATGATCAAGCTGGTGTATCTTGGGTTGAAAAACAACGAGCTGGTGAGGCACTGGCGTTGCCAGTGATGGAACCAATATTAAGTGACAAGCAGGTTCATCATATCCCATGGAAACAGGGAGAGAGTCCACAGGATGTCTGGAAAGAGCACTTTATCCTTCAACCCGGAAACCTTAAATATAATCGCGGAGAGCTGTACAACCTCTCGATTCGCTACGGCACTCTAAACGATGAAGAGCGGTTTATTATCAATGACCATATCATTCAAACGATTACGATGCTTGGTCGTCTTCCTTACCCTGAGCATTTGAAAAATATTCCGGAAATAGCAGGCGGACACCACGAACGCATGGATGGGAAAGGGTACCCAAGAGGGTTAAACGAAGACCAACTTTCTATCCCAGCCAGAGTCATGGCCATTGCGGATGTTTTTGAAGCACTCACTTCCAGTGACAGACCTTATAAAAAAGCGAAGAATCTGGAGGAATCACTCAACATCATGACTCACATGGCCACTTCAGGTCATATCGATCCTAAGCTTTACTTGCTCTTCTTAGAGCACGAAATTGATCAGAAATACGCTGAGATGTTCTTATCGCCGCAGCAAATCGTTCCTGTCGAACGAGAAGAACATATGCAAACCGTCAAAGCACACCTCAAAACCTTATTCTAAACCCACCCTAAGCGTTTCAATTATGTAAACAAATAGAGTTTTAACTCCATACAGATACGTTCATCAGAATTCTAAATAAATCTCATAGAATCAATGATCTGAAGTTTTCGCTAGTCAATATTTAATCGATTGCCTTCACAAAGGTTGATGTATATCAAATACTCATAGACAATACGCTGCCGAATTGAGTTTTATCTCTATAGCTCAAGAAGATTAAGGTTTTGGCTATCAAAGTAATAGGCATCACCGATTATCAATTTTGAAGTCCCGTTGATAGGGTTGGCTCTTCCAAAGGCCAGCATTGACGGCACATGATAACTACCTCGTTTCTAAGGGAAAGATGATGGTAATACCAGAAAACAGCAGCATCGTTATTTTTGGTGCTTCGGGAGACTTAACGTATCGTAAGTTAATCCCTGCTCTATACCACCTTTATGCGAGTAAGCAGCTTCCACAAAACTTCGCTATTCTGGGTGTCAGCCGCACAGAATATAGCGACGAGTCTTACCGCGAAAAACTGAAGCACTCACTTCAGGAAATGGAAAAAACTGAGCCTGCAACGCTAGATGCATTCATTAATCACTTGCACTACCAAGCGATCAATACCTCTGATACCGCAGACTACAGCAAACTGGTTACCCGTCTTGACCAACTGTCCGAACAGTACAACTTCGAGCAACGTAACACGCTATTCTACTTAGCTACTCCACCAAGCCTATACAGCGTTATTCCTGCAAGCCTTGCTACACATGGTCTAAGTAACGAAGAGGATGGTTGGAAACGCCTAATCATCGAAAAGCCGTTCGGTTACGATCTAGAGTCTGCTCAAAAGCTCGATAAAGAAATTCACGAACACTTCCAAGAGCACCAAATCTACCGTATCGACCATTACCTTGGTAAAGAAACAGTACAGAATCTACTGGTTCTGCGCTTCTCAAATGCGATGTTTGAACCGCTTTGGAACCGTAACTTTATCGAATACGTTGAAATTACCGGTGCAGAATTCCTTGGCGTAGAGGAACGTGGCGGTTATTACGACGGCTCTGGTGCGGTACGCGACATGTTCCAAAACCACCTACTGCAAGTTCTCGCAATGGTTGGTATGGAGCCACCAGCACAAATTAACGCAGATTCTATGCGTGACGAAGTGGTTAAAGTTCTACAGTGTCTGAAACCTCTAGACGAAGAGTCACTGCGTAAAGACCTTGTTCTTGGGCAGTACACCGCATCTGACGTTCGCGGCGAGCACTTACTGGGCTACCGAGAAGAAAACGGCGTCGCTGACGATTCACGGACTGAGACCTACATCGGCCTAAAAGCATACATCAACAACTGGCGTTGGAACGGTGTACCATTCTACGTACGTACCGGTAAGCGATTGCCAACACGCGTAACAGAAGTGGTTATCCACTTTAAGAACACGCCGCACCCAGTGTTTGGTCAGAACGCGCCTGAAAACAAACTCATCATTCGTATTCAGCCGGATGAAGGCATTCAGATGAGCTTTGGCCTAAAAGAGCCAGGCGCTGGTTTTAAAGCCAAAGAAGTGAAGATGAACTTCTCTTACAATGACTTGGAAGAGACTCAGATGCTAACCGCGTATGAGCGCTTACTACTTGATGCTTTGAATGGCGATGCTACTCTATTTGCACGTACTGATGCGGTAGAAGCTTGCTGGAAGTACGTTCAGCCAATTCTCGATTTCAAACAAGACCCACAAGCGCTATTTGGTTACGCCTGTGGCACATGGGGACCAAAAGAAGCAGACGATCTACTTCAGCGCGCAAACCGCGCTTGGCGTTTCCCATGTAAGAACCTAACAGACACGGACTACTGCGAACTATGATCAACCATAAGATCTTCCCAACAGCAGAACAGGTAGTAGAAAGCTTAGCGAACGACATGAAAGCGTTCAGCGAACTTGGTCGACCTGTTCATATTTCATTATCGGGTGGTAGCACACCTAAAATGCTGTTTAAGCTGCTATCAACCGATACATACGCTACGTCTATCCAGTGGAATAACCTACACTTCTGGTGGGGCGATGAACGCTGCGTCGCACCTGACGACGCAGAAAGTAACTACGGTGAAGCGAACGCTTTGCTATTTAGCAAAGTGAACCTACCAGCTGAAAACATCCATCGCATCCGTGGTGAAGAAGAGCCAAAAGCAGAAGCTGAGCGATTCGCACGAGAGATGGCGGATGTGATTCCAACGGAAAACGGCACGCCTGTCTTCGATTGGATTCTGCTAGGCGTCGGTGCAGATGGACACACAGCATCACTGTTCCCAGGTCAAACTGATTATCAAGACGAGAACCTATCGGTATTAGCTTCTCATCCTGAATCAGGCCAGATTCGTGTTTCTAAAACAGCGAAAGTTTTAGAAGCCGCTAAACGTATCAGCTACCTTGTACTTGGTGCAGGCAAAGTTGAGATCGTAAACGAAATTCATACTACTCCGGCAAGCGAGCTGCCTTATCCAGCTGCGAAAATCCAGTCTAAAGCTGGTGAGACCGAGTGGTACTTAGATTCAGACGCAGCAGCAAAAATCGCGTAATGCGAGCGTCCATTTTTAGAGAAATTGGAGAGAAAAATGAAAGGTGATATCGGTGTAATTGGCCTAGCAGTAATGGGTCAAAACCTTATCCTGAACATGAACGATCACGGATTTAAAGTGGTTGCTCACAACCGTACTGCTGCGAAAGTAGACGAATTCCTTGAAGGCCCAGCAAAAGGCACTAACATCGTTGGTGCATACTCTCTGGAAGAGCTAGTAGAGAAACTAGAAGCACCACGTAAAGTGATGCTTATGGTTCGTGCTGGTGCTGTTGTAGATGCGTTCATTGACAACCTAATCCCGCTTCTAGACGAAGGCGACATCATCATCGATGGTGGTAACACTAACTACCCAGACACAAACCGTCGCGTTGCACATTGTCGTGAAAAAGGCATCCACTTCATCGGTACTGGTGTATCTGGTGGTGAAGAAGGTGCTCGTTTCGGTCCTTCAATCATGCCTGGCGGTTCTGCGGAAGCTTGGGAAGCGGTTAAGCCTATCTTCCAAGGTATCTCTGCCAAAACTGACGCTGGCGAGCCTTGTTGTGACTGGGTTGGTAACGACGGTGCTGGCCACTTCGTTAAGATGGTTCACAACGGCATCGAATACGGCGACATGCAGCTGATCACTGAAGCGTACCAGTTCATGAAAGATGGTCTCGGTATGTCTGCAGACGAGATGCAAGCGGTATTCGCTGACTGGAACAAAACTGAGCTAGACAGCTACCTAGTCGAAATCACAGCGGACATCCTTGGCTACAAAGATGAAGACGGTGAGCCACTAGTAGAGAAGATCCTAGACACTGCTGGCCAAAAAGGTACAGGTAAATGGACAGGTATCAACGCGCTAGACCTAGGTATTCCACTGACTCTAATCTCTGAGTCTGTATTCTCTCGTTGCCTATCTGCCCTGAAAGATCAACGTGTTGAAGCTGAATCTCTATTCGGCAAAACAATCACACCAGTTGAAGGTGACAAGCAAGAGTGGGTTGATGCACTTCGCCAAGCTCTACTGGCTTCTAAGATTATCTCTTACGCTCAAGGCTTCATGCTAATGCGCGAAGCATCTAACGAGAATGGTTGGGACCTAAACTACGGTAACGTAGCGCTAATGTGGCGTGGTGGTTGTATCATCCGCTCTGCATTCCTAGGTAACATCCGTGATGCGTACGAAGCAAACCCAGACATCGCGTTCCTAGGTTCAGATGACTACTTCAAAGACATTCTGCAAAACAGCCTGAGCGCATGGCGTAAAGTCGCGGCTAAGTCGCTAGAAGCAGGTATCCCAATGCCTTGTACTATCTCTGCACTGTCGTTCCTAGATGGTTACACTACAGCGCGTTTGCCAGCGAACCTACTTCAAGCTCAACGTGACTACTTCGGTGCTCACACTTACGAGCGTACTGATCGTCCACGTGGTGAATTCTTCCACACGAACTGGACTGGCACAGGCGGCGACACAGCGTCTACTACTTACGACGTATAAATATGCTTAAAGGGGCTTAGTACGGTATTTTGTAATACCCGAAACTCCTACTACAATTAAGACGTTATGGAGGATGTTAGCCTAGCTCGCATCCTCTATTTTTTGAAACCTACAACAAGGAGTCGTGTGAGTTCTCACAACGGCATTGGTGAATAGCTTAACCTGGATGGTTTATAACAATCTAAATTGAGGTTCTTGAAATGACTATTAATAAGTACTTTGTCTTTGTTCCTTCTATTGAAGAAGCTAAAGCGAAAAAGGAAAGTGAAGTGGTAAAAACTAAGGAAGCTCAACGTCAGGCATTAGTAAAACAGGCGCAGCAACAGGGCGGACTGTAAAGGCTAGGTTTCAGTAAAAAGAGCGCCCGTTTTGGCGCTCTTTTTTTAATTCTGACTCGTAACGTATTTTAGGAGCTCGACGACATGTTCCGGTGACTCCGCCCACGCCATTGCCGCAGCATCGACTTCTTTAAGCGGGTGAATCAAAGACTCCTCGTGAAGCGTTATATACGGCTTATCAAGTGCCGCTAACATACCTGCATCAAATGCGGCATTCCACTGACGATATTTATCACCAAAGCGCACCACGCCAATATCACACTGTTTGATAAGAGTAGACGTTCGAATGGCGTTGACTTTGGACGATTGGTGGTCACGCCAAAAGCCTGACTCATTCTCTCTGAGTACGTCACCCGCTGCATCGCTGGAGTCGTGATCGGTATTCGCAGAATAGAATTCAATATTCAGATCCTGTTTCTGAGCACCTTCCACAATACGTTCGCGCCAATCGGTATGAATTTCACCGCTAAGATAGACTTTCCAAATCATCACATTGTTTCCTTTTGATTGTTATTTTGAATTTGTTGCTACGACATCCGCACGAATGACTGACTGTTCAACTACTATATCAGCTAACTGAACTCGACTTGCCAGATAATGCTCAGTGTGTTTGTGCACAGCCAAAGCTTCTTGGCTTTGATAAATCTCGTACAGATGGAAGAGCTGCGGGTCGTTGAGATCTCTGATTACGTCAAATTGTACACAACCCAACTCATTCTGACAGGACGCTTTGGCGTTTTCATTCATGATAGTGATGTAGTCTTCTTCCCTACCTTTCTTTACTCGATTGGAGACGATTATGCAGTACATAATTAGCTACCTTCCTTGATAAATTCCATCATTATTGCAATACAATCACATTATTGTATACAATTTAACTTAAAATAAAATACAAGGAAGTGTAATTATGGACAGACCTGCTCCATTTAATGGTATGAGACATATTGCTTTAGTGGTTCAGAAATTCGAAGAGTGCGAGGCTTTTTACACTGATATCATGGGCATGTCAGTGTTGAGACGAGCAAGTGATAATCTGGTTTACCTGACTAACGGCTGCGATAACCTCTCACTTGGTCGCGCCCAGTCACAACGGGTATGCTCGCCCATCAGCGTCGATCACTTTGGTTTTATTGTTAGAAGTAAAGATGAGCTCCATCATTGGTATGAGTTCATGCAAGAGAAAGGAGTCACACTGCTCGACGCGCCTCATGATCACAGCGATGGTGCGAGAAGCTTCCATTGCCGCGATCCGGAAGGTCACGTCATCCAGCCTCTTTATCATCCCGAGATTTCACACCAGACCATCATTTAGTTTTGAGCAACCCCAATGCTTTGAGCTTTCGATAAACGGTGTTCCGGCTGATTCCCAGCACTCGGGACACCTTGCTAACATTTCCGTTATGCGCATGGTATGTATCGACCAATGTGCTATTAAGCGTTGATTTCAAATCTTGTTCTACCACTTCACTTTGCACCGGAGTGTTTTCTAACAATGGCTGGGCAAAGTGAGTAGGCACATGCTCAATACTGATTTCTTCTACATCGCTAGCAATCAAGCTGGTGACTTTGAGAAGGTTATCCAACTCTCTCAGATTGCCTGGCCAACGATAATTGAGCAATAACTGCATTAGCCACGCCGAGATTTGCTGGGAGTTTTGTTGGTGTTTTGCGTGAATTGCCCGAATCAAGGCGGCTTTGTCCTCGCGCTGATACAGTGAAGGTAGAGTAATCACTAAGCCATTCAATCGATAAAAGAGATCCTGCCTAAAGCGTCCCTGAGCGACCAGTTGGTTTAAATCCTGATGCGTTGCGGCAATCACCTGAATGTCCACTTGATAGGATTGAGCCGAACCCACAGGCATAACCACTTTGTCTTGCAGGACAGATAGCAAACGGCACTGCGCATCAAGCGGCATTTCCCCGATTTCATCCAGAAATAAGATGCCTTTATCCGCCTGTCTCACCCGCCCTGAATAGCCGTGCTTACTCGCCCCGGTGAACGCTCCAGACGCATGACCAAATAGCTCAGATTCAATCAAATCTTTAGGTAGTGCCCCGCAATTAACAGTGACAAGCGGCTGCTTACATCGGGCACTGTGTTTGTGTAGCGCTTTGACGAATTCGCCTTTACCAACTCCCGTTTCTCCGAGAATTAACAGACTAATATCACAGCCCAACACTTTATTTGCCTGTTGCCACGCTTGTTCAACTTGGTGATCACCATAGTGAAGTTCACTCGATACGCTGAGCCATTTTTTCTGGACCGGCTTCTGGCCTAAGGTCCGTTTTTCAAAGACGAACTGCGCGCTCTGCTCTGGCTGCTTGAGAAGGCTCTCGACATGCTCTCCAACAAGTGCTGCCTTAGGGATAAGTTGAGTGGCGACCTGATTGTGTGCCACCACCTGACCATTTTCATCAGCAATCACTATGCCTTGCCAGCCACTCTTTAAAACTGACTCATTGTGCGCAAGGTTAATTTGCAATACTCCCTCAGGGATTTGCGTCAACAGGTAGTTTTCAATCAGCTGCACCATATTCTGGACTAATAGCTGCGTAGTCACATCATGTTTGCTTTGCTCACTGGTTATATCGAGAATGCCAACCAGTTCACCACGATGGTTAAATAACGGGCTCGCTGAGCAACTAATGAAGCGATGCTGTTTGATAAAGTGCTGCTCTCCAATAATAGACACTGCTTTCTTTTCGAACAGTGCCGTTCCAATCGCATTCGTCCCTTTTAGCCTTTCCTGCCAGCAACTGCCTGAATCCAGCGCTATCGACATCAACTTTTCTCGGAATCTTTCCTGCCCCCAACTCGCAAGAATGACCCCTTCATCATCCGTCAAAATCAACCGGCTATCTGTTCGAGAAAGAACTTGATTAAACAAAGGCAAAGCGCACTGCTCCACAGCTTCAATCACGCCTTGAGCCTTATAACGTCGCTCTTTGAGCAATGCGTTGGACACGTTAATGTCTTCAGGTTTCTTTACCTGTTTGAGGCCCGCATTAGTACTTCTCTGCCATGAGGACATGAGCCAACTGTCTGGTTGGTGGGTTTGTAGTTCCATACCTGTTCCACTCTTGAGCATTTGGGGTGTGCCATTTTGGAACAGGTGAACATTTTGTTAACACCCAATTCCATCTCCATGCGTTTAAAACAACACAGTCTAAGCCTTGAACACTCTAGCGCCAGAACAAAGTCACAACAAGTTTTTAACAATTGGTCTGTGATTTGCGTTAGTTAGATGAATGGTAACTGAAGTGTTCACCTGTTGGTGACAGCTTCAAACATAACTTGAACGAGAAAATAATAAGGATATTTCTATGATTTACGCACAACCAGGCAGTCAGGATTCGGTGGTTAACTTCAAAACCCATTACGACAACTACATTGGTGGAGAGTGGGTGAAACCTGTGTCTGGCGAATACTTTGACAACACTTCACCAGTCAATGGGCAAGCTTACTGTAAAGTTGCTCGTTCAGGTGAGGCAGACATCAACCTGGCACTTGATGCGGCGCATAATGTCAGAGCGAGCTGGGCAGCCACGAGTGTAACAGAGCGTTCCAATATTCTCCTCAAGATTGCCGATCGCATTGAGCAGCACCTTGAAGAGCTTGCCGTGGCAGAAACATGGGAAAACGGCAAACCAGTGCGTGAAACTCTTGCAGCGGATCTTCCTCTTGTAGTCGACCATTTCCGCTACTTTGCGGGCTGTATCCGCGCTCAAGAAGGCAGCGCTGCCGAGCTTGATGTGAATACCGCGAGCTACCATTTCCCTGAACCTATTGGTGTTGTCGGCCAGATCATTCCATGGAACTTCCCTATGCTGATGGCAGCTTGGAAACTGGCTCCAGCGCTCGCGGCAGGTTGTTGTGTGATTTTGAAACCGGCTGAGCAAACCCCAACTTCTATCTTGCTTTTGATGGAAAAGATCGGTGATTTGATTCCAGCAGGCGTAGTAAACGTCGTCAACGGATTTGGTAGTGAAGCGGGTCAAGCACTAGCCACCAGTAACCGTATTGCCAAGATCGCTTTCACAGGCTCGACTCAAGTCGGTAACCACATTCTTAAATGTGCAGCCGATAGCCTAATTCCTTCAACTGTGGAACTGGGCGGTAAGTCACCTAACATCTATTTCCCGGACATCTTCGACCATGAAGACGAATACTTGGAGAAGTGTATCGAAGGTACGCTATTAGCCTTCTTCAACCAAGGCGAAGTCTGTACCTGCCCTTCACGTGTATTGGTGCATGAGTCCGTGTACGACAAGTTCATCGCCAAAGTGGCCGAACGTGCAAAGAGCATCCAGCAAGGTAACCCGCTGGATACAGACACTCAGGTAGGTGCACAAGCTTCTCAGGAACAATTTGACAAGATCCTG
Organism: Vibrio sp. St2; assembly: GCF_947311885.1. Classification (NCBI taxonomy): domain Bacteria; kingdom Pseudomonadati; phylum Pseudomonadota; class Gammaproteobacteria; order Vibrionales; family Vibrionaceae; genus Vibrio; species Vibrio sp. St2. Next base: position 300,660 of record NZ_CAMZNA010000002.1, read on the forward strand.
AGCTACCTAGAGATAGGCCGCCAAGAAGGCGCGAAAGTTGTGTTCGGTGGTGAAGTCGCTCAGCAAAAAGACGATATCGAATCGGGTTACTACATTCAGCCAACACTTCTTGAAGGCAACAATAAGATGCGTGTCTTCCAGGAAGAAATCTTTGGCCCAGTCATCGCCATTACTAAGTTTAAGGATGAAGCCGAAGCACTTGCCATTGCGAACGATACCGAATATGGCTTAGGCGCAGGTGTCTGGACGCGAGATGCCAATCTAGCCTACCGCATGGGTCGCAACATCGAAGCGGGTCGTATTTGGGTGAACTGTTACCATGCCTACCCAGCGCACGCTGCCTTCGGTGGTTATAAGAAGTCAGGTATTGGCCGTGAAACGCATAAGATGATGCTGGATCACTACCAGAACACCAAAAACTTACTTATTAGCTATGACGTTAACCCACTCGGTTTCTTCTAAACATAAAGAGCGCCCTAGGGCGCTCTTTTACTGTCAGGCTTCTTCGTGTTTGTCGCTTTCTTTACGCTTGTCATTCCAATACAACATGCCACTGGCGATCAACGCTACCACTGAAACGGTGAACAAAGCCGGCATCTTTAAAATCCAGGCAAAGGTTGCCGCCAGAAAAGCAATAAATGTTACCATTCTGCTGCCTGACATCACACGACCTAGTTTTCTGTCCATAACTCCTCCTACCAAGAGAAAAGAAAGGGAAAAAGTGAGGTAGGTAGAGCGCGCTTTTTCTACACAGTCATTGTGGCACTTTCGGGCAAAAATTAACCTAAATCCTTATCAAAACATCTAACAATGTGATTCATAATTGCGCTTCGATCACGAAGCTATAGCGTCTACCGCTTCAGCTCGATCAACGTAGGTCGCTCGAATATCAAGAAACAGTTCGAGGTTAGACACTAGAACCCTGACGCACTGTGGATCGAAGATAACACCTTCATTTTCTTCGATATATTCCACCACCTGTTCCACTGACCACGCTGGCTTATAGGCTCTTTTGCTGAGCAATGCATCAAAGACATCCGCCAGTGTGACAATCCGAGCCTCGAGCGGAATCGACTCACCTTTCAAACCATCAGGGAGCCCTTTTCCATTAAAATGTTCATGGTGATGACGGACGATATTCTTGATAAACGCGATTTCTTCACCCGAAACGGAGTTCACACTCGATAGCGAAATTACATCGTCGATAATACCTTCACCATAAACCGTGTGGCGGTTCATTATTTCTCGCTCCTGAGGTGTATATCGACGATTACTGTACAGAATCTCATCAGGAATCATGTACTTGCCAATATCATGAAAGGGCGCATACAAACGGATACGATGAATAAATGGGTGTGTCACTTCAGCAACGTTTTCTGACAGTAAACGGGCAATCAGCTCACTGTACATTCCCATCCGCGTCAGATGCTCTTGCGTTTCGGGATCACGAGCGTGCCCCATATTCAACGCAACCGCCAAGGTAGACTGAAAATGTTTCTGGTTTTCATACAATTGGACAAACAAGCCTGCGATGAGCTGCGACAGGTAGGCAAAGTCTCGTTGACTGTTGCTAAGGCTGAAAAAACCATCTTCAGAAGCATTGAAAAATATGAAGCCAATCGTTTTTCCCTGATAAGAAATGGGAAAGGTGTAGCTGCTACTATGACCGAGTTTAATCAGTTCCTTGATTCGCTCTGTCTGAAGCATGTCGCGCAAACAGTCGACAATTCGAATATTAGCGGTAAATGCAATACTGGTAAGTGACGAGTTTTCTCTTAGTTCTTGCTCAAGATAATCATATCGACCGATGTCTGCCAGCTTGTCTCTGACATAATAATTAGACACGGTATTGTTACCAATCAAGGCGATGGAAAAACGGGAGAGCGGTGGGTAAGACTTCATTGCCAGAGCATAGATTTCGTTCAGCTTGGAGATGATGTCCTGATTTTGAGCAGCCGTCTGGTTGAACGCTGTGTAATCAAACATGCAATGAGTAACCTTTGTTGTTGTGATAATTTGAAGCAGTTTCTCAGTATAGAAACTAAACGTATCAAATATTTAACAACTTGCTTACCAACACATCAGCAAACTTAGAATTTCATCATAATTTATGTGGTTATTTATGAGACACAACATGACTAACTATGATCTGTCGATTCATTCACGCCCAATAAACATCGTAGAAAAAGTATGTAGTCATCAAAACGCTCGATACCGCCACAAAACCTTTGACGTATTGCTGAGGCACATTACGCGATACCCGTGCAGCGGCGTAACCTCCAGATAGCGTCCCTAGCATCACGACAATCCCTCTAGGCCAGTCAATTGAGCCATCCAGAACAAATACTAAGATGGCCGTTAGAGAAACGCAGGAAGACACCAAAAGCTTAAGGCCATTCATTTGGTTAATGTCTTTGTACCCAGCAAGAACCAAATAACTCAGTACGATGACCCCTAGCCCAGCGTTGAAGAAGCCTCCATATGCGGAGACCAAAACCAAAAACAAGGAAAGTGCGATGGTCGACCAAACGGGGCTTACAGAGCCCTTACGAACCAGTTTTCCAGACCACTCACTGATTTTGTTGCCGAATAAGAACAACACCGTCGCAAACAACAGCAACCAAGGGATGGCTTCTAGAAACAGAGATTCAGACACGCTCAGCAATAGGTAAGCCCCTAAAGCGCCACCGATTAAGCTCAGGATAACTGTAAACAGAATGGTTTGAGGATGTTTACCGATGTCTTGGCGAAAGCCGTAAGCACCACTGACGTAACCAGCACAAGCGGCAAAAGTATTAGTTGCGTTGGCGATAACAGGAGGCACGCCAACAAACAGTAAACTAGGAAACGTGATGAAACTACCACCACCTGCAACGCTGTTAAGAATTCCGCCAAGCACTCCGGCTACAAACAATAGAATCCATTCCATCTTTTTGATTCAGTTGAGGATTATTAGCCCAATGTAGCGGCGTTCTCTCCTCAGGTAAACTAAAGGGGCAAATTTTTTGCCCCTTTGGAATACGATGAAATGGCTTACTACGCCAACTAGATCACTGAATATCGAGTGCGATGTTTTTCCAATCACGCAGCTCTTGTCGGTAATACGCGGTCTGTTTGTCTGTCACTGAGTTTATTATTTTAACCAAATACTTATCGGCAACCGCTTTATTGTGGCCAATCTTTTGCTCCAACTCCATCGAATAAAAACTAGCGGGATTAAACATCAGCTGTTGGAAATGAGGTTGAAAATATCCGACTTGCATACGATTGGTAAGCAAAGCATTCATTTCCACTCGCATTTTGGTTTGATGATCTATCCAGTCATATGAAGTTACATAGAGTTGGGAGGTCCACTCCTGAATCATTCGTTCTTGTTCAGGCGTTACAGAACCTAGCCAGTCATCAAAATTCTCGGTGATTTTTTCTTCATAGTTTTCACGAATTTTGTCTTCAGTGAGCTTCTGATATTTCTTTTTATAACGTGTATGTCGAACACGAATATTATCCATTAGCTCTTCAGCTTGGTCGTCAGACAGCTCACTCGCTAATGCAAACATTTCTGGCGCTATCTGGCTGACCAGTCTTTGAGTATGGCTCTGGAATTGCGCTTCTTGCTGCTTTAAGTCTTCTTCAGTAAACGATTTAGGATCAAGCGCAATGAGCTGATCCAAATGCTGGATATAATTTGGAATCTCTTCCCGTCGATGCCAATCGCTGAGCACTTCAATTTTTTCACTGACCAGTTCTTCTTGCTCGTCATTTAATTCAACAAAATCTTCCAGATACTCAACCAACAACCAATCCATGTTGTTATAAACAAACTTGGTACTACAGCCAGTTAAAGCAAAACAGAGCGCTGTTAACAATCCCCATTTTTCCATCATCCATTCCTCTGCCCAACACTGCTGAGAACATTATAATTATAGCTCCCACACCTTTAGAGAGTGTGCGCTGGTTAAATTACCAGCAAATTAAATACCAGAATTTTTGAATGCGCTTTAGCTGGCTGATATTCCATAGAAACCTCTGACAACCATCTATCCTGACTTCACGCGTTAGCTCGTATCGCACTTAAAAGCGGCAACACCTTTCCTCATGCCCAACTCTGACCTAAATTTAACCTGTTGAACGTCTAAATCTCTATGATTAATTGAACGGAAGCCACGCACTCTAAGTAATAGATTGACCTAAGCTTCGCTTACATTCTTAACATCAAGGCACAATAATAATGAACAGAATTTTTGCTTCGTCAGTGATCTCTGTATTGGTACTTGCAGGCTGTGCTACACAATCGCAGCCCGAGCCGGAACAGGAACTCGCTCAAAATCCAATATGCATGGAAAAAGGGTTGCCTGGTGGATGGTCGACCTCAAGCATAACGCCTGAAGTCATGAGGGCGATGGATACCATTCTGGGCCAGATGAACACCGAATCCCCCGTCAAACAAATCAATCAGGTGAGGACCCAAGTGGTCAGCGGGATGAATTACGCCATTGAATTTACCCTCGAAAATGGCGAAGTGTGGCATGCCGTGGTCAATCGGAACCTTCGGGATGATTATATGATTGAGCGAATTGCCAAGCCTGGGCCGCTTTGTCCATAACTTCATTACATAAATCAAAAAGGGCAGAGGCCATTACCGGCTCTGCCCTTTATGATTAATAGATAACCTGAAGCACTACTGCTTTACTCGAACTTCTCTTCTATTTTTTTGCAAATATATTCGCCAATCGGAATGGCTGAAGTAGCTGCAGGGCTAGGTGCGTTGCAGACGTGAAGGCTTCGAACACTTTCAGAAAACAAAAAATCATGTACCAGTGTACCGTCTTCTAGCACAGCCTGAGCACGCACACCTGCTGGATACGGTTGCAAATCTTCCAATGCCACTGCAGGGCAATATTTATTGATTAACTTGAGATAGCCCGGCTTCCACCATGAGTTTTTAAACTCTTCTAGCCCAGTATTTAAGTGTTTCGCTGAGACACGCCAAAAGCCTTTAAACAACAACATTTGCAACGTATCACGTAGGCTGAAGTTAAACCTCGAATACCCTTCTCTCTTCCAGCCTTGCACCGCATTGGGCCCTACCGTCACACTACCATCTATCATGCGAGTAAGGTGTACCCCAAGAAACGGTAACTCAGGGTCAGGAACGGGGTAAATCAGGTGATTAACGATTTGATTGTGTTTCTCAGGTAATTGGTAGTATTCGCCTCGATAGGGGATGATTTGAAAATCAGTTTTAATCCCCAACATTCGCGTCATTCTGTCTGCCATTAAACCGCTGCAAGTGATCAGATGTCGGGTATTAAGCTGCATTGTTTGCCCATCTGCGACACACGTAAGCTGAATCTCCTCTTCAAGCTCTTGCGCGGCTACGACTCTCGTTCTCAACCCAATCAACCCACCAGAGGCCGTGAATTCTTCAACCATGCATTGAGCAACTTTCTTGTAATCGACAATGCTTGTCTGCTTAACGTAGATAGCACCTAAGCCCGTAATATTGGGCTCTGCCAACTTCAGTTGAGCTTGGTCGAGCAATTCAACATCAATTTCATTTTGCTGGCAACGTTCAAAAAGAGCTTCCATCCGCTCTAATTCAGCGTCTGTCGTTGCGACAATGAGCTTCCCGCAGTTTTCTACGTCGATACCGTGACGCTGACAGAAATCGATGGTCGCCTGCACGCCACGCTTACAAAAGTCCGCTTTGAGACTTCCGGGTTGATAGTAAACGCCAGCATGAATCACACCGCTATTGTGACCTGTTTGATGCTGCGCAAAATCGGCTTCCTTCTCTAACAGAAGTATTCGCTTAGCTGGGTATTTTTGTTTTAGCTGCCATGCAGTAGACGCACCCACAATGCCTCCACCAACAATAATATAATCGTGCACGACGTCCCTTTCTCTTAGCCCATATCAAGACAGCATCTTAATCTCAATTGTGCCTAATTGCGCATAGATGGAGCACAGTCACAGCAATGTCTAATAGTTAAGCCAGATTAATCGTGCGATTTGTGACTTGCTATCCAATATATTGGCAGAAGAAAAGTAATAAATGGATTGAAACATTTGACCAATACCGTAGGGGTTGGTCATCTTGAACGAAATGTGGGAATAGCAGAAACAAAAAAGGAGAGCCGAAGCTCCCCTTTTCTTAATCCTAATAACTAACTCTAATTAAAGAGCAGCTTTCGCTTTTTCAACTAGAACTGCGAATGCAGCTTTGTCGAATACCGCGATGTCAGCAAGGATCTTACGGTCGATCTCGATAGATGCTTTCTTAAGACCGTTGATGAAACGGCTGTAAGATAGACCATTCTGACGAGATGCCGCGTTGATACGTGCAATCCATAGTTGACGGAATTGACGTTTCTTGTTGCGACGGTCACGGTAAGCGTATTGACCAGCTTTAGTAACTGCTTGGAAAGCTACGCGGTAAACACGTGAACGTGCACCGTAGTAACCTTTAGCTTGTTTTAGAACTTTCTTATGACGTGCACGAGCTTGTACACCACGTTTTACGCGAGGCATTATGCTTCTCCTAAACTAAACGATAAATAAACTAAAAAGAATTAAGCGTATGGCATCATACGAACAACTGCAGCCACTTCACACTTAGGAAGGATTGCGTTTGGACGTAGTTGACGCTTGTTCTTAGTAGTACGCTTAGTCAGGATGTGACGTTTAGTAGCGTGCTTGAACTTAATACCACCAGCAGTTTTCTTGAAACGCTTAGCAGCACCTTTGTTGGTTTTCATCTTAGGCATGATGAATAACTCCGCATTGTAGTAGTTTAATAAACATGTAATCAGGGCGAATAAAACCCCGCCGTTTAAAAACGGCAGGGTTTAATTACTTGTAAGCCGTTAATTACTTCTTTTTAGGGGCAAGAACCATGATCATCTGACGACCTTCGATCTTCTTAGGGAAAGATTCCACTACTGCTAAATCAACAGTGTCTTCCTTAAGACGATTTAGAACGTCAACACCGATCTCTTGGTGTGCCATTTCTCGGCCACGGAAGCGAATTGTTACCTTCACTTTGTTGCCTTCTTCAAGGAAACGCGTCAGGTTGCGTAGTTTTACCTGATAGTCTCCAATATCAGTTCCAGGACGGAATTTTACTTCCTTAATCTGAACCTGTTTTTGCTTCTTCTTCTGCTCTTTAGCAGATTTGCTCTTCTCAAAGAGGAATTTACCGTAGTCCATTACTCGACATACTGGTGGCTCAGCGTTTGGACTGATTTCTACTAGATCCATACCCGCTTCTTCAGCTGCTGCTACTGCTTCTTGAATAGAAACAACGCCAACTGACTCGCCATCAGCGCCAGTCAAACGAACTTCACGAACGCCACGAATTTCACCGTTTAAACGATGAGCATTTTGTTTGGCCGGTACTTGGCCGCGTCTTCCGCCTTTAATAGTTTATTCCTCCAGATTGAGCTTACGGCTTGAAATCTCGTCTTGGATGTATGAAATAAAGTCATCCACTTTAAACTTGCCGAGATCCTTACCTTTACGAGTACGTACTGCAATCTCTCCAGCTTCCATCTCTTGGTCGCCACAAACCAGCATATACGGTACACGCTTCAAAGTGTGTTCGCGGATTTTAAAGCCAATCTTCTCATTTCTCAAGTCTGCTTTAGCTCTAATTCCACATTTTTGTAGTTTTTGGGCCACTTCCTGAGCATAATCCGATTGCTTATCAGTAATATTCATAATTACTGCTTGCTCCGGAGATAGCCAAGTCGGGAAGAAACCGAAGTATTCTTCAATCAGAATACCAATGAATCGTTCTAGTGAACCTAGGATAGCACGGTGAATCATTACAGGAACTTGACGTTCGTTGTTTTCATCCACATAAGTCGCACCTAGACGGCCTGGTAGGTTGAAGTCTAGCTGAACCGTACCACACTGCCATGCACGGTCTAAACAGTCATGCAGCGTAAATTCAATTTTAGGGCCGTAGAATGCACCTTCGCCTTCCTGAAGCTCATATTCAATATTCATTGCTTCAAGAGACTGCTTAAGCGCTTCTTCAGATTGGTCCCAGATCTCATCTGAGCCCACACGCTTCTCAGGGCGAGTCGATAGCTTAACGACGATGTTATCGAAACCAAATGTTTGATACGTATCGTAAACCATCTTGATACAGCTAGTCACTTCCTCTTGGATTTGACTCTCAGTACAGAAGATGTGTGCATCATCCTGAGTGAAGCCACGTACACGCATAATACCGTGTAGCGCACCAGAAGGTTCGTTACGGTGACACGAACCAAATTCCGCCATACGTAGCGGTAGATCACGGTATGATTTAAGACCTTGGTTAAAGATCTGAACGTGACCTGGGCAGTTCATTGGCTTGATCGCGTATTCACGGTTCTCAGAAGACGTCGTGAACATCGCATCTGCGTATTTGTCCCAGTGACCAGAACGTTCCCAAAGCACTCGGTCCATCATCAATGGGCCTTTTACTTCTTGGTAACCATATTCATCTAGCTTAGCGCGGATGAAGACTTCCAGATCACGGAAGATAGACCAACCATTGTGGTGCCAGAACACCATACCCGGTGCTTCTTGCTGCATGTGGAATAGGTCTAACTGCTTACCAATCTTACGGTGGTCACGCTTCGCCGCTTCTTCTAAACGAGTTAGGTGCGCTTTCAGCGCTTTTTTGTCGTGGAATGCAGTACCGTAGATACGCTGAAGCATCTTGTTGTCGCTGTTACCACGCCAGTAAGCACCAGCTACGTTAAGTAGCGTGAAGTGCTGACAGAAACCCATATGTGGTACGTGAGGACCACGACACATATCGATATATTCTTCATGATGGTACAAGCCTGGACGATCGTCACGAGATACGTTCTCGTCAAGGATTTCAATCTTGTACGTTTCACCGCGAGCTTCAAATGCATCGCGAGCTTCCTGCCAGCTAACCTTTTTCTTGATTACTTGGTATTTGGTCTTAGCCAGCTCTTTCATGCGCTTTTCGATCTTATCCAGATCTTCTTGCGTTAGAGAGTGCTCTAGATCGATATCGTAGTAGAAGCCATTGTCGATAGTTGGACCAATCGCCATTTTCGCTTCAGGGAAAAGCTGCTTGATCGCGTGACCAAGTAGGTGAGCACATGAGTGGCGAACGATTTCTAGGCCATCTACTTCGTCTTTAACTGTGATGATTTCTAGGCTTGCATCTTGTTCGATAAGATCGCATGCATCAACACGGTTGCCATCTACACGACCTGCGATGGTTGCTTTCGCAAGACCAGGACCGATAGATTGAGCGACTTCAAGAGTAGAAACTGGGTTGTCAAATTGACGCTGACTGCCGTCAGGAAGAGTAATAATAGGCATTTAACTGTCCTTTACAGTGGTGTTGCACACCAAGCAACACATGCAATTTAAAATCATGTCATTAACTGAGAAAACAAAAGGTTAAAGACGAGAGTTTTGTCCTTTTCTGCGCAAATACGAATGCACAATTCAGGAGCGAACGAGCATTGTAACCAAATCAAATAAAATAACAATCCATGTCACAGAAATGTCTTAAATAAGAACAAGGGCTGATGAGCGCTCAACAGCCCTTTGGAATGAAAACAATGACAACTTAAAGCTTGAAGAACGAAAGCTGCGCTTTCTGTTTTTCTGCCAACTGTGACAGCTCCGAGCTAGCACTCGCGCTTTGGCTAATGCCCGTTACGTTTTGGTTAACCAACTCAGACATGTTCACCACGTTTCGGTTGATATCCTGAGTGACCTGAGACTGCTGTTCGGCTGCCGTGGCCACCTGAGTATTGGTGTCATTAATATTAACCACTGACTCGGTAATACCGACCAACGCTTCGTTAGCTTGTTTCGCCAGTTGATTGTTTTTATCTAACATTTCCAAGCTCACCTGCATGCTGTCGTTTGCTAAGCCGGATTGCTTCTGTAACTCTTCAATGATCGCTTGAATTTCGCCAGTCGACTCTTGAGTGCGAGCTGCCAGCATTCGGACTTCATCCGCGACTACAGCAAAACCACGACCAGACTCCCCTGCTCGCGCCGCTTCAATCGCTGCGTTCAGCGCTAGCAAGTTTGTCTGTTCAGAGACGCCACGAATCACTTCAATCACATCACTAATTTGCTCTGATTGCTCTTTAAGAGTCAGTACAACCTGAGCCGCATTATTCAGTGCATGACTCATCTGTGCGCTGGCTTCACTACTCTCTTGGAAGATTTGTAGCCCTGATTTTGCCAATTGATCAGCTTCACGTGCCGTGGAGTCAGCGAGCTGAGCATTGTCACTGACATTATCTGCTGTGCTAGCCAGTTCGTTGACAGCAGAAGCCACTTGCTCAATCTCCGCCAGCTCTTGCTGAGCATTACCTTCAGCTTGCGTCATCACTGCCGCTAGTTCAGTAGATGCCGATGCTACTTCTTCACTAATACGCATCAACTCGTCTACCGTCATGTGCAGTTGTTCAGCCGTGGAATTCACATCTTTGCTTAGCTGAGCGACTTCGTTTTCACCTTCAGAATCCGCACGAGCGCTCAAGTTACCTTGAGCAATTTCGCGCATCACCGATTGTAACTTTTGGATAGGCGTTACGATCATGCCTGATAGCAGCCAAGCGACAAAAAGAGAAGCCGCCAAAACAGCCAATACCGTATACATCGCAGTGTTCTGAACTTTCTCGTTATTGCGAGTGCTCTGTTCCATTGCTTTACCAGCAAATTCATTCACTTTTTGAGATAATGTATTGATTGCACCGACCATTTCATTACCCGCGTTACGGTACTGAGCAATGAAGTTGTTGTATTCCTGTTCACTGACCGCACCGTTATCACGACGAGTAAACAATTCAACCGAGCGGTTGGAAAAACTGACGTAACTCTCAATGGCACGGCGTACCACATTCACATCATCACGAAATGTTTTTCTCGATGCCATCATGTCGAGGTCTTTTTGAATCTGAGCCATTCCAGCTCTCAATTCGTTCAGGAAGACTTCGCGACGAGATGCATCATAAATCGCATACACGGCACTGATTCTCAGCGGGTATACCTGATCATCGATGTTTGCCAGCGTATCTTTATAAAAGATTAGAGAATCTGTGTTAGAGGCAGTCGTTGCTTGCTCTTCTTGCAAGTTGTTCTTTGTAATCCAAAGTGCGACGAGCAGAGTAATCGTTGTTAGTAATACAGGTAATAAGACCTGACGGCGAATAGACAAGTTATTTAATGATTGTTGCATTGAATTAATCTCAATCAATTAGTTAGCGTCTTCCTTGATTCGGGAATATTCCCATATAAAATCAGGCGGCAATTCTAGAGACAAAATGTGACCAAGCCCACAATATTATTTGTTTAATTTCATATAGTTACAGACATATAAATCAATGAAATTTCATTAACAAAACAAATATATCTAGTTAAAGAAAACGCCGAGATTAATTAATGTTTATTTAAATTACCTGTAATAAAAAAGCCAGGCTGATGCCTGGCTTCGATTTAGATGGAAACACCTTAATTAAAAGTCGTAACGTACACCTAAACGTAGGGTATCTTCACCAGCAGTCACGATGCCGCTGGCGTCTTTAACTTCCGTCAAACCATTCAGGTAGTAAGAAAGGTAAGTACGGAAGTTACCATTGAATTTGTAGTAACCCACCACTTCTACGCCATCGCTCGCATCAGCTTTCGTGCCGTTTGCCGCTTCATTTTCCTGATTGGTGTAAAGCGCCGCTGCTGAGAATTGATCCGTGAATTGGTACTGAGCTACAAATTCCATTGCTGTGAATTCTTTATTAGTCGCACCTGTTGCTTTGTCATCCAAATCACCCGTTGAATAACTTGCACCTAGGTATAAAGCATCAAATGTGTAACCCAAACCCGCTAGGATCTGTGATTCGCTACCGCTACCTGTACCCAGATCTGCGCCAGAGAACGAAAGGCCAAGATCAAGCCCCATTGGCAATGAATAGAAACCTGCCAAGCTGTAACCATCTTTGTCTTTTTCATCGTTCGCACGGAAAGTCGCTTTTAATTGCAAAGCCTCGACTAGGTAAGCAGAGTAAGCAATCACGCTATCTTCTTTGTCGCTCGAAGAGCCGATAGTCTGCTGAATACCAGAGAATTCAGTAATATCCGTCATGTCAGAAACAATAACTGACGCCATATCTTGACGGCCAAATGAGAGTTCACCAAAGTTACCCTTCATGCCCGCGTACATGTAGCGGTTTTCAATTTCAGTGTCCGAGTTGTCACTGTTTGAAGCACCAGCACCAGTTTTGTGCTCAGCCTCGTAAACACCAAAACCAGTCAAAGATTCGCTAAGTTGGGTTTGACCTTTAAGGTTGATACGAGCTCGTGTGCTGTCATCCATAGATCCTTCGATTTCAGCACCATCAGAAGTGCCAATAAAATCACCACGAAATTCAACTCGTCCACCGATTTTCAACTCGGTACCATCAGAACTGTAAACGGTTGCTGCTAAAGAAGAGCCCGACGCCATAGCTGCGATTACCGCTGAAGCTAACACTGCTTTTTTCATCTTAGTTACCTTTATATTTTCCATGAGCACAATGCTCGAAATATGAGATACGGTTAAGCTAGATAAACGGCGTGAAGCTTTGATGGCTAAGCGATGACGTTTAAGTGGCGAACTAATGTCTGATTAATGACAATAAAAAGAGCCAACTCATAGCGTTAGCTCTTTATGGGGTGACTTTTACAGCTTAATGAAATTGGTGAGTGGTATTATTCGGAAAAACTGATGTTACTAGCGTTCATCTTTAGGTGTGTCCATCACCACCATAGTGGTAATAGAGTTCACCTGTCGGCACTCACCAAGCACATCGGCGTGAAACTTCTTGTAGCTAGGAAGATCCTTAGTCTCAACTCTAAGCAGGTACTCATTTGAGCCGGTAATGTTGTGGCACTCTACGACTTCGTCAACAAATCTGACATGCTCTTCAAACTCTAACTGAGCTTGTTTTCTGTGACTCGCCAAACCAATGGAAACATAGGCAGCAAATCCAACACCAAGTTGGCTGCTATCCAATACAGCACGATAGCCTTTAATAACGCCTTGTTTTTCTAATTCCTGCACTCTTCGCAATGTTGCTGAAGGTGATAAACCAATCCGTTCAGCGAGATCAACATTAGAGATCCTTCCGTCCAATTTCAGCTCGTGCAATATTCTTTCGTCAAACTTATCCATGTCGCCTCTATATTGTGCAATTTCAGGTTAACCTTCGAATAAAAACACAAAATTGCGCCCCAATCCACCTAATATAGAACTCGACCGGTCAGACAATTCATTCAACGCAATAATCTTGCTTCTCCAAGCAAGAACAGGAGTCCATCATGGAATTAGAACAACTTGGCGCTCTGGTGCTTTTTGCCTTTGTCTCGACCTTCACTCCGGGGCCTAACAACATTATGCTGATGACCTCAGGAGCAAATGTAGGTTACAGACGAACTCTACCTCATATGTCAGGGATAGCCTTTGGGTTTGCTTTTATGGTGATGTTGGTCGGTATTGGTCTGACGGGCATTTTTGAAGCTTATCCAGTGACTCACCAAATTCTCAAATATGTCAGCCTAACTTACCTTGGCTATCTGGCGATTAAAATTGCCCTCAGTGGTAAAGCGAAAGACGTTGAAGACTTCAAGCCAATGACCTTTTTAGGCGCAGCCAGTTTCCAATGGGTAAACCCTAAAGGCTGGTCAATGGCACTTAGCTCAGTCACTTTGTACAGTAACGGCGGCGGCTGGTTTGAGCTTTCGATCATCGCTTGTACCTTCTTACTGGTGAATTTTCCATCGGGAAGCTTCTGGATCATTGCTGGTCGTGAGCTCCAGCGCTGGTTAACAAGCAATATCAGAGTGAGGAGTTTTAATGTGCTTATGGCGGCATTGCTAGTCGGTTCAACCTTGCCGATGCTGTGATCAAGCGCTTCAATGTAAATAATGTTAAAGATACTGTCTCGCTGACGAAAGTGCTGTTAATCTAAATGCGAAAGAGAATAATTATCGAGTAGAAGTATGAAGAAGCCATCAGCAAAATCACTTACCGTCCAGTCAACACAAGCAATCACTCCGAACATGCAACGTATTACGCTGCATGGCTCAGAGTTAGCTGAATTTCCAGCCGATTGCACTGGCGGCTACATCAAGCTCCTGTTTAATCGAGAAGGTGGTACAGATTTAAGTCAACTAGGTGAAGAAGAACGCCCCGTGATGCGAACTTACACAATTCGCCATTTTGACCCAGTAGCCTGTACAGTTGAAGTCGATTTTGTTCGCCACATCACTCAGGATTTACAGTGTGGTTTCGCTGCACGTTGGGCAATGCAAGCTCAGGTTAATGACAACATCGCTATTGCAGGGCCAGGGTCCATTTCGGCCTTAAATCTGGAAGCAGATTGGTTCTTTATGGTCGCCGACATGACGGCTCTGCCAGCTTTAAGTGTTAAAGTTCGAAGCCTACCTGAACAGGCAAAAGGTTACGCTGTTATTCAGGTTGAATCAGAAGCAGATGTTCAGCCAATTGAGGCTCCAGAAAACGTCAAGGTTATCTGGCTCACTGCATCACAATCTCTTGAAGAGCAAGTACGAAGCCTGCCTTGGTTAGAGGGCAACGCTTCCGTTTGGTGTGCATGTGAATTTGATTCAATGCGCAAACTAAGGAAGTACTTCCGTAATGAAAAGGAAGTGGCTCGCGAGAATATCTACATCAGCAGTTACTGGAAACAAGGTGTGTCAGAAGACGGCCATAAGGTAATCAAGCGACAAGACGCCGACGAAAATCAATAATCAAAAAAGCGAAGCTCGATAGCTTCGCTTTTTCGTTTTATTAGATTTCGTAACTCAGACCGAAATTGATTTTGTAGTCGTCTTTTTCTGGTACGACACCATCCGAATCGGCCTTGGTTTGCGAGACGTGATCCCAAGTGGCTTTGATACTGAATTCCAGATCGCCGACTAAGTCGATATCAAATCCAAGATCATTTTTATGGCGCATACCACCCGCGTCATCACTCGCCCAATCTAGGTTATAGGTGTAACTAAAGTCGATGTCCTTGGTCAACTCGTATTCGAAGTTTGATTCTAAGGTCAAAATCGTACTGCTGGCACTTGAGTCTTCGCCCTCTTCTACTGTTGAGAACTCACTGTACTGCATACCCGGACCAATCGATACATCCCACTCTGTATCAGAGTTGGCGATAAAGAAGTAACCCACCTGCATCGAAGCGTTTACCTGATAATCCAAGTTCTGAAATTCGTCACTCAACGCTGAGAACTTGATCGGCCTGAAAAACAGTCGATTGTTGATATAAATATCGTAAGAGCCGTCAAACTGACTCTTCTGAGCCGTTTTCTCTTCGTTGGATTCAGACACTTCATGGCGTGCATTAAGCTTGGTTCTAGACTCCACCGTATTTCGCTCAGCTTCGACTTCACCCAGCATCGAAAACTCATCAGTGTTCCCTTTGCTGATATCTAGACCGAAGAATAAATCCGCAGTCCAATAATCCGAATCTTTCTCAGAGCCTCGGTAAATAGAAACCACCTGAGTAACCGGGAATGATTGTTCCTGATCGCCTTTTTTCAGATAGAGCTTGTTATCTCGGATTGATAAATAGCCGTCATGGATCTCTCCGCTAGCCGTGCGGATGGTGAAATAACTTGCTGTCTCAAGGACAGAGACATCTTCAAGTTCAATTTCCTGATCGCCAAGGTCATCGCTGTCGAATTCGATTTCCTGATCGTATGAGTTAGATTCCTTTTTAACAGTTCCAGTCAATTCACCTTTTAGCACTTCACCGGATTTCAATTTCACCCAATCGTCACTTTCATCGATGTAAACAGTTTGGCTATTAAGCTCTTCTGTCACTTCTTCGGCCGCAAAGGCATTTGGCTGGGCAACAACAGTGGCAATACAAAAAGCCGTTACTTTAAGTTTCATCTGTACCTTTTCTGTCTGGTAGGAACCAATCGCATTGCGCATAAGATAATGAGGCAATAAACACTCAATGTCAGAAGCGAGACAGGCGATTGTCAATGTTAATTGGCATGATAATTAAACAAGATGATGTAAAAAAGCGAAGTAGTGCAATCTCGATATGCGATATTAGTCATACAATCATCGAGCCAATAAAGCCACCAAACCATAACAATCCATTTACAACCCTCTTGTAAATGGCTCTTTTTTGCTTTTAAATCAATTGTTATGACTATCGCAGCGACACTCCGGCCACTAGCACTACTTTTCATCAGCTCATTCTTGCTGATGAGTAGTCATGGCTTGAGCGGTATCCTACTCCCGGTTTCACTTGCGGAAGCGAATATCAGCATCCAGTCGATAGGTTTCGTACTCTCAATGTATTCCGTCGGATTTCTGCTCGGTGCAATCCTAGGAAAACGTATTCTACGTAACATAGGCTTAGTGCGGACTTTTGCTATGTGCGGCAGCCTCGGAGCCAGTGCGATTCTTATCATGGGGCTAAATTCCGATGTCTGGATGTGGGCAATAATGCGGGCTGTGATGGGCTTTTGTATCGCTTGTGCAACGACCACTTTAGACACTTGGTTCAATAGTGTGTCGACCGAATCCAACCGCGGGAAAATTCTTGCGGTCAATCAGGTGGTTATTCTCAGCGCAATTACACTCGGCCAGTTTGGCCTCGCCATTGCACCGCCAAATGAAACCACCCTGTTTATTGTATGCGGTGTGCTTTTCAGTATTTCAGTCACCCCAGTGGTCTTCATTTCCCAGTTCGAGCCACAGATCGAGCAATCGGACTCCATCCCCCTCAAGTCCATTTACATTCTTTCTCCGCTGGGCTTTGTCACCTGTTTCGTGTGTGGCATCTTATACTCCACCATTGCCAACATGCTGCCGATATACGCAGACGGCATAGGTATCACTGGCTTCCAGCTTTCTGTCTTTATGGGCGCAGCGACAGCCGGCGGGATCTTATTACAGCTGCCAATGGGGTATTTATCTGATCGATTTGAGCGGCGCAAAGTTATTCTTGGCAGCTGTTTTGTACTCGCTATTGTCAGTTTTGCGCTGCCTGTTTCGATTGAATGGCAATGGTCGATCACTCCACTGATTTTGGTCGCGCTGACCATGGGCCTCATTGCCTGTCTCTATCCTTTGAGTATTTCCGAAACCTTTGACCGAGCTACGAAAGCGCAGCTTGTGCCAGTATTGTCAGGTTTACTTTGTATCTATGCGATCGGCTCCATTGCTGGCCCCTACACTGCCTCCATATTAATGGAGCGACTCGATAACAGTGCACTATTTACGTTCCTAATCATGGTGGACTTAGGCCTTATTGTATTCACCATTTATCGGATGTCGGTTCGCGAGGCTCTGCCAGTCGAAGAGCAAGAAAGCTTTGTCATGCACACGCCCGCCTCTATTCATGGTGAACTGGATCCTCGAACTGAGTATCAGGAACACTCGTTGTATGTAGAAGAGGCTTTAGAACAGGTAGAAGAACTAGCAGCATCACACCCTTCCAATGCAATTACTTTTATTCGCAGCCTTGCTAACAAGCAACCCGAATGGGCTGTGACAATTGCAGAACGCGCAGCACAAATCGAAAGTATAGATACCGTCCTGCTTTTCAGAGCCATGACTCTGACCAACCCAGAGCTTTCAGTGGATATAGCGAAGCGCCTCGCTGAATCTGACGACAACCAGATAGAAGAGCTAGTAGAATGGCTGGTTGAGAAAGAACCTGAAAATGCAATGTCGATCATCGCGGCTATCACTGAATCAATGGAATCAGACCCAACCAAGGTAATTGAAACGCTCGCAGAGCATGACCCTGACAAACTAGTCGAAGTGAGTCAGGAGCTGGTGGCCAACATGGTAGAAAACAGCAGCAATTTGAGACCCGCTGACCGTGACGACGCTAACCTGACGGAATCGGTTGAAGAATGGGTCAATGCAGTATCTGAAACTGCCCCTGCACAGGCCGAGGAAATAGCCGAAATGGTCGAGCAATCCATTCAAGATGCAGACTTAGATTCCAGTACTCCCACCTAGCTTTTCGGCCAGAAAATCAATCAACAGACGAACTTTAGGTGACAGGTTTCTGTTTTGAGGATACAAAGCCCAGATCCCTTCTCGATCATCCCGATAGTCAGACAATACTTCAATCAGCTCACCAGAATCCAAGCCTTCTCGCACGTAATAATCGGGAAGCTGCACTAGCCCCAACCCTCGTTTTGCAGCATCCAATAAAGCGGAGCCAGAATTGCAATGAATACGGCCGGAAACTCGTAGAGATTTTTCACGCTTGCTCTCTTTGAAGCGCCAATAATCAATAGAGCCAACTAAACACTGGTGATTCTCCAGTTCAGATAAAGTATGCGGTTCGCCAAAGCGCGCTAAGTAATCAGGACTGCCACAAACATACAATTGGCGACTGGATAATCTCTTGGCTACCAAACTAGAATCTTGCAAACGACCCAACCGAATCGCCACATCCACACCCATTTCTATCAGATCGATTTTTTGGTTCGTCAGGTTAAGGTCCAAATCAACCTGAGGGTAAGACTCTAGAAAGTCGAGCAGTAACGGCGCTAAATGCGTTTCACCATATGTCACCGGCGCCGTCACTTTAAGCAGCCCTTTGGGTGTAGATTGCATTTGAGTCACAGCCAGCTCCGCCAACTCTAAGCCTTCGACCAAATGCTTACACTGTTGGTAGTAAACCTGCCCCGCTTCGGTAACTGAGACTTTTCGCGTCGTGCGGTTAAGCAGTTTAACAGCCAGCCTCTCTTCAAGCGCAGAAACCCGCCTGCTGATCTGCGCGACAGAGGTATCTAGTTTCTTTGCTGCTGCGGTAAATGACTGCGTTTCCGCGACTGCGACAAACTCACTCACACCGTCCCAATTGGCCATACTGGTGGTTCCTAGCTGATTGACTCGCGCTCATTGTCCCACATTCAGTTAACCCACAACAGGTACGTGCTTATGAATTTGCAGCGGTCAACACAATGCAGTGAACCAATAAAGCGCAAATTCACGCTTTATTGGTTGCTCACCTGCTGGCTCTGCATTACTGCATGATTTCTCTTTCTACCGCTTGCTTAAGATCGGTTAGCGATTGCTGTTCAATATTAATCAGGAAATGATCGCTCGCTTGCCCCGTAGCAAATTTGTCCAATATGACGAATAGGCTCCCAAAGCGAGAGCGGAACACTTGCCCCACTGTGTAATCACCAATATCACCGATGTCCGACTCTACCGTCCCTGCAAACTCAGACAACTCACGACTCAATAATTCGTATTGTTGAAGTGTTAAAGTTTCAATATCACGGAATGCCAGCTCATCAGCATTACGTAGTCGGTAGAAGTCAATTGCCAAGTCCTGACCTTGCCAGCTAGCAAAATCATCGAGACTTAGACCTGCATCGCTGGCTATAACTTCCGCTTTTGCTGTTGCGTCTTCCCAATCCTCTTCGAACTGTTCAAAATCTGCCGCAGGTGAAATTTGACACTTAGCAACATCAACGTCCAACTCGTCCGCCAATGCACACACGGTAAAGTTTGTTTCTAGCTGAGACATGATCATCATTTCTTTGCCGTCCATATGCATAATCATGTTGCGCATTCCAAGTGGCCAATCATCTGGTAAGAATCGTAAACGCGTCAATTCTTTGATGTGCCAATCAACCAATTGGTAGTAGCTCTCAGAGTCTAAGATTTCTTTGTTCCATATTTTCGCTTTCGCCTCTTCATCATTGCCGGCAACATCGGTTAAGTGCTCATGTTCCACTGCATAGTGCTCGAACAACTCGTCAAAACGTGCAACTTCATCAATGACGACCGTTTCGACTTCGATCTGTTGATCTGGACGGATCTTGAGAACTTTATATGCTGGGATATAGCCAGCCAATGAAGGAGCCTGGATGTTAAACAGAGTATGCTCTACGCCATTGATGTTATATGTCTTCTTGCCTGTATCGTTGAAATGCATGTGACCGCCAACATGAATATTAAGACCTGTCGCAGCGAGAGCTTTACTGGTTTCATTGTCGGGTTCACGGGCTAGCTGATGGCTGCCTTCTCCAAATAGATCTTCAATCTCTTCTGATGCGCCATTGTAAAAGTCAGTCATCGGGAAGTGACTGAACGACACCAGTGTCTTATTTTGTTCTTTTGCGGCTTTAACCACTTCACTGATCCACTCAATGACTTGCTGTTTATGGGTCAGCATCATGTTGTAACCAGCACTGCTAGACCCTTCGAAATCATCCCCATCATTTGAACCTGAGGCTGAATCCTGCTTCGGCTGATAAACGTTAGCGTCAATAGCCAGTAGCCAAAGCCCTTTGACCGGCTCAACCAAGTAACTGGTATCAGGAACGTACGAACAGTTAGTATAATTATCTTGCTTGTACTCTCCACCAGTTCCTTGGTGACAAATCTCGAACATGCGTTTGTCATAGGTCGACTCAAAAGCCGCACGCTCATAGGAGTAGTTCGCCTTTAGTTCATCGCTGGTGTATGGAGTTTCAAAGTAGTGATAGCTCTCTTGAGGATAAAAGCCATGGGTACCCAAGATATCCATAATCTCTCGGTATCCCCAGTAGCGAACTTCTTCTGTACAGATAGTAGGAAGACCATCGCCAGTATCGATAACAGCCGTATCTCCTGAGTAATCTACGCACACATCCTTGCCACGGCTGTAGATTGGTTGCTCTTGCCCCTCTTCCCCTAAATAATCAGACTTTCCTGCTGGAATAGTGAATGGTCGACTAGGATCATGGTTTCCCGGCGCTGCGAAAAACTCCAACCCATAAGTGCTACGATAATAGTCAAAAATCTGTACTAAACCACGCATATTTACAGGCTGACCATCGTCACTAAAGTCCCCAGGAAGCGCGACGTACTTAATGCCTCGATCCACAATATCATCGAGTGCTGCGATCATTGCGAAGTAGTTTTCGTTAAACAATCGAGTCGATTCCATTTGAGACTGCATGGTGCGAATAGTGGCATTATCGCCACTCTTAGCATTGAAAAGCCCCTCGAATGAACCGTCTTGGAAATCACTGTATACATCATGGAAGTGGATATCGGGCATAAAGGCGACTTCCACTGTATTGTCCAGACCATTGGATTGATCATCTGATGAATCCAATGGGCAACCCGTGAGCACAGTTGCGACTGTTCCTGCAACCAATGCATGCTTCACTCTTCTCATTTACTCTTCCCAAAATGTATTAACCAAAATTGGCGAGGAGAGTAGGAGCAATAAATGACAATTCCGTTACTGACAAATGACACTTTTCGATTCAATGCGTCATTTCGTGACAATAGTTCAACTTATTGATTTTTAGGTAATTAAATATATAAACATCCCAAACCCGATAGGAAAAAGCATCGAAATTAAGAATATAAATCTCGATGCATCACACCAGCTAAAGATTGGTAATTGCTATTTAAACCCACTTTTTGGCTTATTTACTCAGGGGGTACACACACCTTCAACACTTCAACACTTCAACACTTCGACGAGTTAGCCTGACACCTAATCACTTTCTATTATTACATATACGTAAAAATCATTTTCAAATTAAAGGGATTATCAAATTTTAAGAAATATTTAGAATAGTCACCAACCAAGCGAAACAGCGAGAAGAGAGTTCCTCGTCTACGCTTAGAACGTCAAAAACAATTACACATAAAGGAACATCCAATGGCACTTGATATCCAACCAGGTCAAACATCTATCAAATCAAAAGCAATGGTGGCATGGGCTGCTGGCGAGCCACTAAAAATGGAAGAAGTTGATGTACAACTTCCAAAAGCAGGTGAAGTGCTAGTACGCATCGTAGCAACCGGTGTTTGTCACACGGACGCATTCACACTATCAGGTGACGATCCAGAAGGTATCTTCCCTTCAATCCTTGGTCACGAAGGTGGTGGTATTGTTGAAATGGTTGGTGAAGGCGTAACAAGCGTTGAAGTTGGCGACCACGTTATTCCTCTATACACCGCTGAGTGTGGCGAGTGTAAGTTCTGTACTTCAGGTAAAACTAACCTGTGCCAAGCAGTGCGTGAAACTCAAGGTAAAGGCCTGATGCCAGATGGAACAAGCCGTTTTTCCATCAACGGAGAAACTATATTCCACTACATGGGCTGTTCGACTTTCTCTGAGTACACAGTTCTTCCAGAAATCTCACTAGCGAAAGTAAACAAAGAAGCACCGCTTGAAGAAGTATGTCTTCTAGGTTGTGGTGTAACAACCGGTATGGGCGCAGTTCTTAACACTGCTAAAGTAGAAAAAGGCGATACGGTTGCTATCTTCGGACTAGGCGGTATTGGTCTATCTGCAATCATCGGTGCTCGTATGGCTGGTGCAAGTCGCATCATTGGCATAGACATCAATGAAAGCAAATTCGATCTAGCGAAGCTGCTTGGCGCGACTGACTGTATCAACCCACAAAAATTCGACAAACCAATCCAAGAAGTCATCGTTGAGATGACAGACGGTGGCGTAGATTACTCATTCGAATGTATCGGTAACGTCAACGTAATGCGTCAAGCGCTTGAATGTTGTCACAAAGGTTGGGGTGAATCAGTAATCATCGGTGTTGCGGGGGCAGGTCAAGAGATCTCAACTCGTCCATTCCAGCTGGTAACCGGTCGTGTATGGCGTGGCAGTGCTTTTGGTGGTGTTAAAGGCCGCTCTGAACTTCCTGAAATTGTTGAACGCTACATGGCGGGTGAGTTTGGTCTTCAGGAGTTCATTACCCACACTATGGGCCTTGATGCCGTCAATGACGCCTTTGACTTAATGCACGAAGGTAAGAGCATCCGTACTGTTATCCATATGGATCAGTAATCCTAGATTAAGCCATTAATAAGTCGCCACATCATCCGATGTGGCGACTTTATCTGAGAGAGTATCAATGAGTTTATCCAACATCAGTCAGAATAAAGTCGCAGGCGGTTGGCACAAGCAGTACACCCATGATTCTGCAACACTAAACTGCACTATGCGTTTTGCTATCTTCCTGCCACCAAATGCAAGCAAGGAGTCTCCCGTTCCTGTGTTGTACTGGTTATCCGGCTTGACTTGTAGCGATGAAAACTTTATGCAAAAAGCAGGGGCTTTCAAGAAGGCTGCAGAACTTGGCATGGCAATCGTTGCTACTGACACTAGCCCACGTGGTGACGACGTTGCTGACGACGAAGGCTATGATCTGGGCAAAGGCGCGGGGTTCTACCTCAATGCGACCCAGAAACCGTGGTCTACGCACTACCGTATGTACGACTATATCATTCGAGAGCTACTTAACGTCATTGAAGCTAACTTCCCAGTCTCAACTGTCAAGGCTATCTCTGGTCACAGCATGGGCGGGCATGGTGCGCTAACTATCGGCTTGAAAAACGCAGAGCAATTCACATCAATTTCTGCCTTCAGTCCAATCTGTAATCCAATGCAATGCCCATGGGGTCAGAAAGCCTTCAATGCTTATCTGGGGAACGATTTTGAAAGCTGGAAAGAATACGACTCTAGCGAGCTTCTCAAACTAGCCAAGTCACCTTTACCAATTCTTGTCGATCAAGGTGATGCAGATAATTTTCTTGTTGAGCAACTAAAGCCTGAAACTCTGATAGCCGCAGCGGAAACCCACGGTTCAGACTTAGAACTGCGTATGCAGACTGGGTATGACCACAGCTACTATTTCATCTCTAGTTTTATTGATGAACACCTGATGTTCCACGCGAAACACATGTTCAAATAAACATAAGTCACCAAATAAAATCCCCTCAGCCTTCTCAGTTGAGGGGATTTTTCTATTCATATCGCTATATCGCCAAATTTAGCTTTGTCGATATATCGCACCTGAATGTAAATGATGCGTCTAAATACCTAGCTTTCCACCATCATAGCGAGAGATAACCACAGTACTCGAACGCGCTCGCCAAATACGACCGTCTTGTGGCGTCTCAACGGAAGCATTCATTGCTTCATGTGGCCAGTTCTCAGGGTGCTGAACATTGGTAAACATATGACGATGATCTGGTGTGAAGGTGATACCCGTCGACTCAGCCCCTTTTGGCACCACTGCAAACCGCTTGAGCTGATCTTGGTTACTTACATTGACTACTGGCGACCCATCAACCGATTGACCAAGGCCATCAGGAACAACAGCAAGAATCTGGTTGTCCACACTAATATCCTCTTTGCTACCGGAATCGGTTTGCAGCCATAAGATACCGCGCTGGTCAAAGCAAATACCGTCAGCGGACGAGAATTCATTCTCATCCGTTAATCCTGACATATTGATGCTAGAAGCATCCGCTTCGGCGGACGAACCAAAGACAAAGAACTCCCACTCAAACTCCGTCACGACTTCACCTTCTTTCCAACGAATAATATGACCGAATTCATTGTCAGGCCTCGGGTTGGCTGCATTCACATCGTCTGGTGTTCGTTTGTCATTATTGGTCAGAGCGAGATAAACCAGTCCGGTGGCGTAATCTACTGCCGTCCATTCCGGTCGATCCATTGGCGTTGCGCCCATAGCATCTGCTGCGCCAAGCGTGTTTCGAATGATATTAGCCCGATTACCAATCTTGTCCCCAAGACGATTTCCATCTAAACCGATAGCGTCTTCTGTCAATGGCAACCACTCACCTTTCCCCAGCTCATCAAAACGTGCAACGTAAAGGGTGCCGTGATCCATATATTTAGCCCCAATAGCCATGCGATCGGTACCAACAGACAAGTTTTCGCTTGCGTCGTTCTCATCCCACAGCGCATCCGATACAAACTTATAAACGTATTCGAACTTACCATCATGCCCACTGTAGAATACAACTGGTTTGCCTGGTTCGATTGCTCCATAGGTACAATCTTCATGACGGAAACGCCCTAATGAAGAACGCTTAGCAGGCTTAGCATTTGGCGAGTACGGGTCAATCTCGACAATGTAGCCAAAGCCATTATCGTAGTTGCGAAAATCCTCTTCAGGGGTAGCCTCTAGAGTAGAAATATCCCAACGTTTAAATTCGCCGATAAAAGCTTCTTCACTTTCTTCAGGCGTATCCCAGTCATTAAACGCATTTTTGCTAGTCGTGCCATAACGAGATTGGACATCATCAGGTTCCGAGGTGATTTTAAAGTGTCCCGGCCAGTTTTCTTCACAGGTTAGATACGTACCCCATGGGGTAAAACCATTACCACAGTTGTTGTATGTACCGTGTGTGACATTAGGTTTGCCATTTTCATCCGTAAATTTGGTCGTTAATAGGCCACTATCTGCTATATCACCTGTTACATCCATTTCGGTTGATAAATGAATTCGGCGATTATATGGGCTATCTATCACTACCTGCCAAATACTTTGCTCAAGTTTAATATGAACAACCGAAGCACCATGAGCATAATACTCTTTACGGACATAATCAGGTAATCGACGACCTTGGGCATCTACCTCTGGATAACCATCTTCATGAAGGTTTTTATTATTTATGAATTCGTGATTCATACATAAAATACCTTGGGTATCATCCAGCGGGAAATAATGCATACCATCATGCATTTGACCTACGGAGTGGAGCTGGTCAATATGACTGTTCGTCCCATCCTGTTTAAAGGGATGAATGATGTCACCATGCGATGAGACTGAAAATAATCGAGTTCCCCATGGCGCTAATACCTGTGCAAAGTGGCCTTCAGGCACAGTAAACGCATCCTTACTTTCTGCGCTTATGGAATCGAAACCCAGTGAGTTAACACGATCAGATACATCTACTGTAGCTTCGTCTGTACCACAACCCGTCAAGCCTATAGAGCCCATGGCGCCAAATGCTGCTACCCCGCCAGTTCCTTTAAGCATGGTTCGTCTTGATAACGCTTTCGACATAATTTCAGAAAGTGGTGTCTGCTTACTTTTATTAAAAATTTCATCGGTAGTTGTACAACGACTCATAACACTGCCTTTTATTTGCTATCTATTACTCGAGCATTTGCTCCCTATGTGGCAATTATTAATAGGCATGAATTGTTAAATTTGTGTTTAATTTAAAAGAAAGAAATAAAAACCAATGAGTCTTTGGAACCAAAGTGAATATTTAATTTATTAATTATTTTTTAGACAAACTCAACCAATAAATAACGATAATCAATTTAATTAAACCAATCGAAAAATAAACTACATTCATCATATATAATATGGTGCTTAGTTTAATATAATAAATAATATAAATCCGAATAAGAAGTTGAACTTACCTTCTCCAACTGATTTTGAATGCTAACTCTACTTGATTTAATCAATATCAACTTAGAAAGTAGAGTTTCAAGCTACTATCCACGCTTTGCGATTGCCTGTGATAAGCTATCACTTCATATTGGATAAAGAACAACACCATGTCTAAAGTCAAACTTTCACTACTCTCTCTTATCGCTGTTCTGGGCATTCTCCTTGCCTACGTTTTTATCCCTACGCACGTCCGCCTCGGGCAAGAGATCATTAATCAACCCATTGGCGACGGATTTCAATTGGTCGGATACAAAGCCATCTCTACTGAGCCAACAGATGGCAAACTCAACCACTACTATCTCGTCGCACAGGGTGAATCTGTGAAAGAAGCACAACCTTTCCTTATTTCTTCGGATCCATTTATCCGTGTGAAAAATGTTGTCGACAATAAGCTGGACGTCACCATCGTTGGCCGCGTAAAAACCTTCGACAACGACTTATGGGTCACCAAAGCTGACGGCACAGCACATCACTGGTTAATCAGCGCCACCATCAAGTATGTTCGATAGTCTTTTAGTGTTTTAGCTTCAGCCTGAGTTGGGCTGAAGCTTCTTCCCCTTCCCACACTGGTAATCACACTCCAAACAGGTACAATCTCGCCTTCTGTTTTTTCGTCACGACGGCAAGCTGAAATGCATCAACCTGAAAATTTTTTTACTCCGTTCAACACCCCAATTGATGGTTATAGCTTGCCTGACAAGTTCACCTTCCCGTTTTTCTATCAGCCGCATCCCTTGTGCGAACTTGCTGCACAAGAATTGCAGCAGCACTTAGTAGAGCAAACTGATTGGAAGCATGACTTCGGTATCGATGGAAACCAAAGTGGTACAGGCAAAATGTTCGGCGTATTGCTAGTCGAGTCCCCTCAGGGTGAAGTGGGTTACCTTTCAGCATTCTCGGGCAAGATAGCAGACCAAAACTTACTACCTGGCTTTGTCCCACCCGTTTTCGATATGCTGGCAGAAGAAAGTTTCTTTCGGGCAGAAACCGCTGAGATCATGGCGGCGAATCAGAAGTTCAATCAATTAAAAAACAACCCTCGCATTGCCGAGCTGACCGACAAGATAAGCTTGCTGAACTCTGAGTATCAGCAGCAGGAACAGTTACAACGCGAGACAATGATTGCAGGCAGAGCAGAGCGCAAAGCACAACGTAAACTCGCTGAATCCTCATTGGCAGGAGAAGCGCTAAAAAGCAGGCTCGATGAACTGGCGAAGCAGAGCGTTGCGGAAAAAAACGTACTTAAATATCTCAAGCTCGAGTGGGACGAAAAAATCGCCGTCTTACAACGCGAGCTAGACGAATTAAATACCAACTTAAATGCATTGAAAGAGCAGCGTAAAACCCTGTCTAATACGTTGCAAAATAAGCTGTTTGATAACTACCGCTTTCTGAATATCAGAGGGGAAGAGAAATCCCTCAATGCAATATTCAAACCGACCAGTGCTCCCGTACCACCAGCAGGCGCTGGCGAATGTGCCGCGCCAAAGCTGCTGCACTTTGCCTTTAAACATGGCTTTAAGCCGCTGGCATTAGCCGAGTTCTGGTGGGGTGTCTCGCCTAAATCAGAAGTTCGCCAGCACGGAAAATTCTACCCTTCCTGCCATAGTAAGTGCTTCCCTATTTTGGGCCACATGCTGGAAGGAATGGCCGTTGATGATAATCCACTGGAAGAAAACTGGGCAGAAGATAAAGAGCTAGAGATCTTATTTGAAGATGAAGCGATGGTGGTCGTCAACAAACCTTCAGGACTATTGTCAGTCCCTGGCAAAACCATCAAGGACTCGGCGTACACACGCCTGCAGCAACGCTACCCAGATGTAGAAGGCCCCTTCGTGATTCATCGACTGGATATGGCGACATCAGGGTTGCTGGTTTTCGCTCTGACAAAACGTGCGAACAAGAGCCTACAGAAACAATTCATTTCGCGTTCAGTGCAAAAGCGCTATGTAGCATTGCTTGAAGGAGAGGTAAACCAAACCAGTGGTCAGATAGAGTTACCAATGCGTGGCGATCCTGATGATCGCCCCCGACAGCTCGTCTGTTTTGAACATGGGAAACCAGCTGAAACCTATTGGGAACTGATTGATTCTCGTGATGGTCGCTCCAAGCTCTACCTTTACCCAAAAACAGGTCGAACGCATCAGCTAAGAGTGCACTGTGCTCATCATCTTGGGCTTAATTTACCTATGGTTGGTGATGGTCTCTATGGCCAACGTGCCGATAGATTGCACTTACATGCACAGCGATTAGAGATCGAACATCCTTACAGTAAGCAGCCCATGACTTTCGAAGCGGAATGCGAGTTCTGATCCTTCCAAAAGCGTCATATAGTGGCGCTTTTTTGGTTTGCCTTCCTTAATAGACCTTAGGTTTACCAGCACAGATACCCTTAAACTTTTTGGTGATATCTTTATCAGCAACTATTCTTTTATTGAATCTATTTGCATGTTTAAGGAAGAAAAAATGCGCAGCTTAATTAAAACCTTTTTATGTCTGACCGTTTCTCTGCTCTTTGCCAGCCTTGCTCAAGCTAACACCGTTAAACTCGCCAATGGTGAGTGGGCGCCGTATCAATCCAAATCACTTAAAAACGGCGGCTTCATGACTCAAATTGTCAGAGAAGCCTTTGAAGCAGAGGGCTATCAAGTTGAGTTTACTTATATGCCGTGGAAGCGTGGCTTCGAAGAATCCAAAGCTGGTAACTTTGATGGCTCATTAATATGGAGTAAAAACCCTGACAGAGAGCAGTTTTTCCACTATACCGACTCCGTTATTACGTTAAGTACCGGCTTGTTCCAACAAAAAAGTAAACCTGTAAGCTGGAGCAGCAAAGAAGACCTTAAGAACTTCAAAATCGGTGGCGTAACAGGTTATGCCTATGGGGTCGAGGATATGGAAAAAGCCGGAGAAATCAACATACAGCGTATCGCCAGTGCTGAAAACAACTACAAAAAACTCAGCGCAGGCCGACTAGACATTGTGTTGGAAGATATGGATGTAGGTATGGAGACCATCACCAAACTCAATTTAACCGATAAAATTGAGCCGAATGCCAAAACACTGTCCGCAAGAGACTACTTCGTTATCATTTCGAAAAAATCCCCTCGTTCACAAGAGCTGGTTGATGCCTTCAACCGAGGACTGGCGAAACTCAAAGCAGAAGGCAAACTGGATGCCTATCGTGAAGCATCAATCCGAGGCGAGTATAAATAGTGCTTATTGACTGCAATACGAATCGATATTTCTAAAAAGGGATGGCTAGTGCCATCCCTTTTAGTTTTCTTTACCTTTCACCCAAAAACTCGTTTTTGACTATTTATTCACCTGATACAGTCCCCAATTCCCTTGATGCATCAAGCGTAAACAAACACGATAAATGTCAGCAGTCCTGACGCCTCGCCTCAAATCTCCAAAAACAATCTCAAGCCCACTTAATGATTATTAATCATCTAGAAAACAATTTATATGCAACTAGATTTAAACGCATGTTCGACGCGTCCTGAACTAACACTCAATTTTAAACAACTTTTTAAACGAGGAAACAATGAAACCTACACTACAAACTCTCTCCGCTTTAGCGCTTATTACTTTAAGCTACAACGCTCTCGCGAAAGACCTTTACTTAGTCAGCAGCTATGATGATAAGCCTTACAATGAGCTGCAGATACTCGATCTCGATACCAAAGAAACGAGTAAGTTAGCAGATATTAATTATGGCGGTCGTTTGGCAGTCACAGAGAATTCAATCTATGTGACGACAAGTTCTCCGAGTACTCAAGCCTTGTCGCGTGTCACTTTGGACGGTCAAAAATACCGGATGGTGAACAGAATTCCTATGACTGGTGACATTCCGGTTGTGGTCGATAAAGAAACTGGGCAAGTGTATACCTCCAGTATCACTCAAGACACTGTGGTTGAGGTTTATCCGGACTACACAGACTCGCCAGGAGCGCCAATTGAGGGAGAAGATTTCCGATTTATATTCGGAGATACGATGGAAGAGTGTGGTATTGCCTACTGTGCGAACAACACTGCATTGGCTATCGATAACGCTAACGAGCGGATGTATATGGCACTGGGCGTCAATCAAGAAACGGAAGTCATCAGCTTCCCATTAGGTGAACACTCAACTGTAGACAGACGCCAAGAATTATCGGTTGAAGACGGTATCGACCACTACGAGGATTGGCACAAAATCATCGCAATGCATTTGGATCCGAAAGACAAGTTCCTTTACTTTGCTAACGAACATGGCATTTATCGCGCAAACATCAAAGGAGAGTCAAGAAAGGTCGAAAAAATCCTTTCAATTGACGAAAGTAACGGATTTGAAGGCGTTGTAGATATGGAAGTCGATTTCGATGCAGGTAAGCTTTACTGGGTACAGATCGGAAAACCAGAAATCTACTCTGCTGATCTCTCAGGCGAAAACGTAAAAGTTGAGTACGTGACTCAAGGTGGAACCACATTTGAATTAGCCTTTATGGACTAGTACTTTCGCACAAACCAAAAGGCCTAACATATGTTAGGCCTTTGATTGTTTAAGTTAGTCTCCCCAAACCATGTTGACGAACTCTGGGTGGTCAACGTATGGGTTACGGTTACCTTGGAAATTGTACACCGCGTTGTTGCGATCAATTTCCTTCTGGTCGACTGGGTCATTGGCATGCCAGCGTTTTAGCATAGCCAAAACCCAAGGTTCAAATACCGTCGTATTAGTACCGTTGAGCACAGCGTTGGAGTTATCACTATTCCCTTCCCAATTAGCGATCTCGTTTTCGTAGCGTGTCGCCATGTAGAAGTACGCACGGGCCAAATCACCTTTGAACTCATCAATAGGTTCAAACACAGTACCAGAGTACCCTAGACTAGAAGCTGCAGAGCCAACTTTTGAGCCATTAGAAGACGTGTACGTCGCACTACCCACTTCACCGAATGGCCAGTTGCTGCGTTTCGCATTCACGTAACCATCTGTCGCATACAAGTGGTGACCATCCGAGTTCATTGGTTCCACTTTTCCACCAAACCAACTCTTAGGGAAAGAGTGTTCACGGTTGTAACAATCGCCCTCTTTACTGTACTGGCCGCATTGGTCTGTCACTTTAGTAAAGTTAATCGAATCACTGCCAGATACCTTCTCAGAGTAGATATCGAGAATCGTCCCGTCCTTCTCATAGTAGTTGTCGATATCAGCGGTTTTGACTAAATCCCAAACGGCAGAGTAGCCTTGCGAGTTGTGGCTATTGATGATGTTATACAGCGCAGTCTTCAGCGTATAGCCTGTCTTACCTTCGGCTGATTTGTAGTAGTCACCGAGCACTGGTGGTTCTGGATCAGGGTCGCTACCACCAAGCGTAAAGGAGTGCTGAGAAGAGTTGGTAAAGTCGCCACCAGACGCAAGAGTTTGGCCGTTAGACGTTAGCGTGTAAGAGCCATTTCCTGAGCTACAGCAGATGCCGTCTCCATAGGAATCAACGATTTCAAACACATACGAGCCTGAATCAACACACATCGCCTTTTCATAGCTGGTGTTATTGCCGTAGTCAGAGCCAGAGAATAGAGTCTGATTGCTGCTGTTTTTCAACGTCCAGCTTGTTTCAGATCCATAACTGTCGGTCGTCAGGTTGAGTGTGACTTCATGATTGCTACAAGTTGTCGGAGGCGGTGTTACAGCACCATCAGATGGCTGGAAGTTATCTATGTAGACGACTTCGGAACCATCAAAACCAGACTCATCATAGAAGCGCAGACCAACATTAATGCTCTTGGTGCTGCTGGCCGTGTACGAATAAGCGATATCCTGCCATTGACCGGTTTGGCTAGGTACGCTGTAATTTTGGTATCCATCCACATACAGGCGTGCTTTAACATTGCCTTCAGTGTGATAAACAGACACAGAAAAATTATACGTCTGCCCTGATACCACACTTACAGACTGCTGAAAGTCTGTATTGCTTTGCGTACCGGTATTGACCGTCACTTTTGCTGCATTGCTACCACTTTTTACAATGCTGGTTTCCTGTGACACCGAAATGCCACTGTCGATTGTGTTCCACCCTGTTGGAGAGGAACTGCTCCATTGTTCGAAATCACCATTGGTCATTTCAGCCAGAGCAAGCGTAGGGGTAAGAAATAGAGACGCCAGTAAGACGCTTTTATTCAACGGAGAACTCATCTTGTTTCCTTTTTATTTTATAAGTCCGAAATATAGATTAAATTTTATCCATTGAAATACTAAAACCTGTGTCGCAATTTTAAGCAATAGCACTAATAAGAATTCAAGAAAGTTTAATATTCCGCCCACTTTCAACATATTTAACAATAAAATCCAATGAGAGATTAATTCCAAAAAAATAGGAATCGAAAAAGAGAGATATAAACAGTTGGTTAAAATATTTAGATTCCCATGGGGAAAATAAAAAACCACTAGCGTGATGCTGATGGTTTTATTGTTTAGAAAAAGTAAAGATGGCAGTAGCTATTCTATTGTCTACTAATCAGTAAATTGGCTCCTGAAAAGGCAAGAAACGCAGCACACGCTCGATTAAATCGTTTAGCCATCGCTGGTCGTGAAAACCAATTTCTCAGATACAGACCAAATAATGCATAGATACTGATTGCTGCAAGCTCTAGAGTTAAGAACGTAATACCTAACGTAAAGAATTGCTGATCCACGTTCGCCGTCACATCGACAAACTGAGGCAAAAACGCAGTAAAGATAAGAATCGCTTTCGGGTTTCCTGCTGCCAGTGCAAACTCCTGCTTCGCGAGCCCAAAGTGGCTACGCGTCTTATCCAACTCTGCGACTGGGCTGGCTTCAGAGCGCCAAAGGTTAAATGCAATCCAGAGTAGATACAGAGCGCCCACCAGCTTGATGATGAAGAATAACGCCTCAGAGGTGTAGAGAACCACGGCTAACCCAGACGCAGCCAGAGCAATCATAAATGAGAAGGCGACAATGCGCCCAAACCCTGCAACCAACGCAGCTTTGAATCCGTAGCAGCGGGCATTGTTCATCGACAATAAGTTATTCGGCCCCGGTGTCATATTGAGTGCAAAGCACGCAGGGATAAATAGCAGTAACTTCCAAAATTCCATGTTGTGTTTCTCAAAAACTCATATGAGAGGCTAAGGCTATCAGCTTTTTAAAGTAAAAAGCGAGCCAAATCTGGCTCGCACAAAATTATGAGTTCATCCAATCATTTAGGATAGATATGAATTTGGGGTGGATTAAGTATCCAATTGAAGCATGCGGATTGGATTTTTCATTTCTTACAGTTAAGTTATAAATCTTGAAATCTTGAATTGGCTCACTCAACAAATTCAGCTTCATCATTTGCTTATAGTCGTTCCTCACCCGACTATCATGAGAGATGAAATCGTCTTCAGCCGCAATGTTGTACCATCTGTTTATGTTAGTTGGATATTTTGTATAATCGCCGTTGTTCGCGCCTTTAAGTCTCTTTTTCACATTTTCATCAGCGAGAGGAGAACCAAGCGTAACAAATAGGTTAACCTTTTTATTTGCTCCAAAGTCTTCGCGATACTCTGAATAGTGCGATAGTTTCCACAAGTTATCGTAACAAATCATGGAACCTAGACTATGGCCTACCAGCATAATATCGTCTTCAGCAGCTAATGCTGATTTCAAAACCGGTGTCAGCTTCTGCCTGACATCACTCCCAAAATAAGAGTCTCCATTCCAATAGTGCTCCATGTCCGGAGCAACAACGCTAATTAACGAAGTCGCCACACCCAATTTTCCGAAAGGAGCAGAGAAGATATCTGCAAGAGCTTCTTTCCAAAACCCAGCCTTAGCTAACTCCTTGTATTTTTTCTTGGTGAACTGCCCTTTAGAATAAGCTTTTAGTTCCTCTAAAGCATGAAATCGACTAGTAGCATTTTCAACGGGCAATTTCAAAAGCTTGTTTGATAGATCTCCATAGTAGACAAACTCTTTTGCAGCAGACTCAAACCTCTGTAAGCCCTGATCACCGTAATCTCGTTTTAGCCCATGCTTGATTGCGTCATACCATAATTGCTGAAGGTCTGATTCAGATGGTTTTTGAGCACGCCCATGTATGAAAATTATTCTTTTCGCCATGATGTAATTCCCTCTAATATATCTTTGGCTCCGGGCTACCAAAACAAACGGCGACTAAGTAACTTCTCACGAGGCGCCATAAAAATAACCCAAGACAATCAAAACAATAACAAACATACGCAGCAGCAATTAAAAGCAGCATCGCACAATAAGCAACTAGTAACATAAATATCAAATTACAGTCAAAAATGTGACTACTACCTAGCCTCTGAGCGATCACCCTGTCTCTATAACAATTAGTTCTCATTGATGGAAGACGGAAGAAAAGTGCAATTAGGTGTTCGGGTCATAAGGAAAATACCAAGTATTAGACGTCAATGCTAAGCAGGTATCTTAACATTCCCCAGCCAGCTGCAATGTGAGCTCTTTTGCTGAAATCTCTTTGCATCCTTGCGTATTCTGGCCACACCATAGTGGCGAGAAGTCATCAAGCCCCTGCTTTTCTGCGCGGCTACGTAATTGAGACATTTCGATTGAAGCGTATGGGAACTCTGGTGCTAGCTCTGTCATACAGCCCAGCTCATCCATAACGCGATTCACTATCCCTCTAGCGGGTTTACCAGAAAAGATATTCGTTAATGCGGTATGCGAAGACTTGTCGCTCGTTATTGCCCGCTTATGAAGCTCTGATGTGTTAGCTTCTGTGCATAGCATGTAAGAAGTACCAACTTGTACCGCCGAAGCACCTAATTTCATGCAAGCTAGCACTGCGTTGCGATCACTAATACCACCAGCGGCGATAACGGGCACCTTAACACAATTACCCACTTGCGATACAAGTGACACTAGCCCCATTTGAGTAGAAATATCATCGGATAGGAACATTCCTCTGTGTCCGCCAGCTTCTACCCCTTGAGCGATGATTCCATCCACACCATGTGACTCCAGCCAAATCGCTTCTTCTACTGTGGTTGCAGATGAGACAACTTTGGTTCCCCAGCTTTTCACACGTTGTAATAAGTCTTTGTCAGGAAGCCCAAAATGAAAGCTTATGAACTCAGGTGAGAAAGGTTCAATTGCATCAGCGATATCATGGCTAAAAGGCACTCGGCTGCCCCCAGCGGATTTCTCTATTTGTAACCCCAGCTCATCAAAATAAGGCTTAAGTGTGTCTCGCCATATCACCTGACGATCTTCATCGTAATGTTTTGGAGCATGACAGAAGAAGTTGAGGTTAAAAGGTTTGCGCGTAGATGCTTTGATTAACTCAATTTCGCCGACAATGCTTTCAGTCGTCAGCATTCCACAAGGCAGGGAACCTAGCCCACCAGCCTCACTAACCGCAATGGCAAGGGCGCTCCCTTGTACGCCTGCCATCGGTGCCTGAATAATCGCCAACTCAGTTCCTAAAAGTTCTGTAAAATCTCTACTCATCGTCATCCTTTGCTGAATTTGAGTTTTAATGCTAAATGTGCAGATCCTTCTTGAACAGTATGTTAGGCATTTTCCTGTGCATTTAAAAAGTAACTGTTTCTCAGATAATTGTACCAGTGTTCAAATGACTCATTTTCCTCTTGAGAAGGATACACGCGACCATTTTTAAACAATTTTCCGCCTATTAAGTAGTGAGATACTCTGACAGTCAAAATCTGACCATCATTGCGTAGATGATTTATCCTGGAGCTACTA
Source organism: Vibrio sp. St2 (assembly GCF_947311885.1). NCBI lineage: Bacteria > Pseudomonadati > Pseudomonadota > Gammaproteobacteria > Vibrionales > Vibrionaceae > Vibrio > Vibrio sp. St2. The sequence continues at coordinate 336,688 of NZ_CAMZNA010000002.1, forward strand.
TTGCCTTCAGCAATAAAATAAAAATAGATATGATAATTACACCTTGAAAGCTCAAAGAGCTTTCTAAATGTGCCTTGTTCTGGGATATGAGTTCTTATCACTTCCAAAATGACATTCGGATATGCGGATGTCGGTGAAAATTTTGCTATATCTCTCCCAGCTAAATCCGGCTTTATATATGTGTTGTCACTAAATGCAGTGCGACAATCGTTTTCCATGAACCATGAGTAATTATCACCATCAATTGGCTTAAATATTACTTGTTCTTCACGTTGTCCGTTATCATTGAACACATACGTTGAAAATTGAACATTGTTTATTTCAATATCATTCAACTCATTATGAATATATTGAACGCATTCATCATGAGTTGGGTTAGCCTCATCACGCCCTAACCTTGTTCCAAACGACGGGCTGCCAACGCGACGAAAGTGAGGTGCACTTTCATTCCTAACTGGAACTACCAAGCAATCATCTTCATTGAGTAGTGGTTCTTCTTTCATTCTTGGATAAACACGAGGATCAAAAATGTCCTCTTCTGAGTATTCTCTTCCCGAAATTGTACCTGTAGCCATTTACCCTCCTAATGCTTAACGTCGTGATCATCTACACAAACTGCTATACACCTTTTTAATATTTACCCAAACCAATAGCCAAGAACCATACCGACCCAACCACAGGCTGCCATTTTTAGTTCAGTATTTGTTTCGCCAATACCCAAGATAATCAACGTCCCCCAAACTAAAGCGACAATTGAAATTACGACTTGCATAAATAGAGCAATATTTTTCGACTTGCTATCACCAACGCCAGCATCTAAAGGTTTTCTAGATTTTTCAATAGTATCGAGTAGAATTCTAATTTTTTGCCCATATAACTGACTCACAAAACTCTCCTTTATTTTATTGTTCTTCAGATATTGCTAATAATGTCAAAGAAATGCCACCAGTAGCAGTTACACCTAGAGCAACCCTTACTTTTTTGTTCTTTAGTTCATCTAAGTAAGAAAACTGAACTTCAAGCTCCATAACAAAGTCTCTTATTGTTATATCCTCCTTATTTGACAAGGATTCAATCGCTTGATTTACCACCCACCCTGTATCTTCAAAATCCAGCCTTTTGGAAGTTACTATCCCAGAATAATTATCTATATACTTATATGTTTCACACGACAGGATAATTGGTATGTTGCTTCTTAGGTTGAACCTACCAAACCAAGTAGAATCAATAACAGAGCCATCCGAAAATCTAAGAATACCATTCTCGTTGTGGGCAAAAATTACATCCAGTTGCTCACTATCGGAAGATTTGATCGCATCAATAATAGTTTGAGCTATGGTTTTTCCATCAGGTGGTCTTAAAATATTTTCATCTCCCCATGACTTAGTAGCCCTTACCATCTGTTTGACATGTTTATCTATTTTATCTTCACTGTATGTATCTCTTAGGTGGCTCCATGTAGCCCGAATGCCCTCACCATCATTCGGTATTGCAGCCATAACATTTATCTTTTCATGAGAAATTTTTCTATCAAGAATTTTTCGAAGATCTCGTTCATTACCTGTTAGGCATAAAAATCCTTTCGATTCTTTCATCAGCCTACTCAACTTTTCACTTCCAAAGTCTTCTTCAGATATATTGATACCTTGTCCTTTACTAAGACTTAAGTAATTTTCAAACTCTTCATCTTTTAGAAAAGAATTGTAAGTATTATTGTCGCTGATGAATACGGATAGCATATCGTGACAGTTGTCATACAAGCTCGGTTTTGAACTTGATGCGAGAACTATAGTTGAAGAAAAACAAAGTAAAAAAAACAAAAGCACTCTCATAGCTTAACCCCTAAATTCAGCACGTTGTAAAAATGCTACGCATTACTAATCCCTCTAGACAGTTTGTTAGCCCTGTGCTACTTAAACTTCATATTACCTAGAAAGTTTTCAGCAACTTTAGGGTCTATAAAATATGTAGGCTTACCATGGTACCTAGTCATTACTTCATGTCCGTCAAAGTTATCATATTGACCTAATAATCTTAATCTCTCGGTTTCAGCTTTCCATTGTTCCTCTTGCATTGGTCTGAGTTGAAAGCCGGAGTCATCTTGAAACATTTGGAGGTATTCTACTGTGTCGCCGAGAATGTCTTTTACTAATTTCTTATCTTCTTCTGGTGTCCTACACCCAAAAAATACACCTTTAATTTTAGCGTCAAGCTCGACTAGCTGACCATTACCCTGAGAATTATGGATGATGTCTCTCCATTCTTTTTCATAAAACCAATCTTCATATTTTGTAAATAAACACATTGACAACACATCGTGATCTTGAGGGTGTTCATCTGATGCAAACATTCGACTTTTCCAATATTCTACATGGGATATTCTTGGATAATGTCGACTGTATCTCACCGGACGGCAACTAGAACGGCCAAGCATATTATCTTCAGTTCTCTCAAATGTAATTACGATACCTTTATGTTCATCTGCATAGTGAGACCACATCAAACCATGGTCATGAATTTCACTGAAACACATAACCGCGTAGTTTTTAGATTGCTCCTCTAACTTGTCATTTCTTCGTTGTGTCAGCTTGTAAAGAAATTCATGAAACTCCTTACCATCACCATTTTCTGATGCTTCTTTGGATCTGGAGGCTAGATAATATTCGAGATTATCCATATCACTAAAATCACCAATATATTCACCCTCCATTGGTACTTTGAGAGGTCGAATCTTACAGTCAAACGGATCATTAAACGTATGTGGAGCCGCATACCACACAGCTTTATTGCGTAGAATATTTAACGTGTTCTCGTTAATCGAACCATCAGGGTGTCGAAGAGTTCGATATTTCGACAAGTATTGGACATTAGGATATTCCATCTAAACCTCTAATTTGAAGAAAAGGACTAACAATGTTACATTGCACGTCCTCACTTCCCTCCAAAGTGCTCACCTGCAACTTCTTTACGCAATTACGTGCTTGGTATTTTAGTAACCCTATGAAAGGAATATAACAAACATAACTATGGTGAATGAGTATGGAGATCTCAAAAATAAGCAACTGATAACATGCGCATCGAGTTGAGTTTAAAATATGTGAAAGGAAGCGGGTTTGGGGAATGCAATGAAGCAAGAGAATGGATGAAAGCGGCTTGCACAAGTGCCAACTCAAAACGTGGTAACCCTAAAGTAAGCTCTATAGCTAAATCTCGCGTTTAATTCTAATATAAATACACGCTTATAGATTAGCTCCATTTAATTCAAACATTTACTCTTAAATAAGTAGTTTTACGTAAACAATAACCTTCTATATATCGAGTAAAAATCATCGTAACAGTAATTATACCATTTGATATTTACGTTATTATTTTACGTAGAAGATAATAAAGAAAAGGCCGCGTAAGCGGCCTAACTAGATTGAGAAAAACCTTAGCCACCCCTTATACCGCCTAGTGCGTAGCACATGTTCGGCTGGAGCATGATAGCTTTACCATCAAGATAGCAGAGCTCATAACGGTCTGAGCTTGGAAGCGAACTATTCGATGAAAATACAAATGGCGAAAACAACAAAGCTAAAGAAATAAATATTCCCTTCATATTACCTCCTATATTTATTCAGCAGTTTAAATATAGTCAAATAATATTAATGTTACTTATTTTTATTGCTCTATTGGTTTTATTACTTTACAAGGGTTACCCGCTGCTACTACATTAGGTGGAATATCTTTTGTGACAACACTGCCTGCACCTACCACACTGTTTTCACCAATGGACACGCCCGGACAGACGATTACACCACCGCCCAGCCATACATTGTCGCCAATCGTGATAGGCGTACCAAACTCTACACCCTCTTCCACTCGACCTTTAACATCTAATGGGTGACCAGCGGTGTAGATTTGTACATTCGGTGCAAACAATACGTTGTCACCGATATGGACTTCCGCTACGTCTAGCACAACGCAATTAAAGTTGGCGTAGAAGTTTTTACCCAACTTAATGTTGGAGCCATAATCACAGCGAAACGGTGGCTCTAAAAAAGCACCTTCGGAATCTGGAATGAGGGTGTCTATTGCCTCGCGCCATTCATCCGTATCAGGAATGCTATTGTTGAGCTTTTGCAACACTTTGCGACATTCAATACGCTCGCCATAAAGTTGCTTGTCCCATGCATCATAGGGCTCACCAGCGAGCATTTTCTCTTTTTCACTTCTCATTACGCACTTACCTTTAACCACAGCACATCATAGGCTGATAAAACAATCTCATCGCCGAGGAAATGCTTTCCAGAAAGCAGATCCTTCGTCTGTCGAGTGCCCAAAATATCGCATATTGACGCTGGGATTGTTTGCTCCATTTCACCAAAATTGCAGAGAGCGAGAAGTTGCTCACCCTTTGCATTGGTTCGGCAGTAAGCAAAAAGTTGCGAACGATAAGTTTCAAGAATTTCAGTCTTTGCATTACCCAATTCTGGATGAGATTGGCGTATTGCCACCAGCTGATTTAAATCAGTCCAGATTCGGTTTTGAGACGTGCCTTTTTCTCTGGCTTGTTCAATCGCCTTATCGGTAATCGATGGGCGGTTCACCCAACGTGCGTCATCGCGTTTGAATTCATCACCTAGGTAGCTGTGGTCATTTAAAATGCCGAGCTCGTCTCCCTGATAAATCAACGGAATACCACCGATGCTAAGGTTGATGCTGTTCAATAGGCGAATACGTTTAAGTGCAAATTCGATTGCTTGTGAATCGTCAGCTTCAATCGCTTTTTCTAAGCCCGCTAGAGATGCTAACGAGCCGCACACTCTACAATCGCCCGTAGTCGGGTTTTCTTGGAACGGCACGCCCTGAGAGAATGAACCCTCAAACTTGCCGGTATAGAACTGATTTAGGAAGCGGCGGTGATCATAGCCGTTAATGCCAAGCTGCTCAGCTACAGTATCGTCAAACGTCCAACCAATATCATCGTGACAACGAATGTAGTTCACCCATGAACATTGATCTGAGATCTCGAAACTTTTCTTTAGAGACGCTGTCAGTAGCTTGGTTTCACGCGTAGCTAAGCTCTCCCACATCAGCGCCATCATTAATGGGTTGTAGGACAACTGACATTCTTGTTTGTCGATATACTGTGCCACTTCGTCTGGGTGCACAATCGCTTCTGATTTGAACAACACAGCAGGCGCTGCGATCTGCAAACAAGTGTTGAAACACTGAATCAAGGTGTGTGCCTTCGGCAAGCTCTCACATTGAGTCCATTTCTCTTTCCAGATGAACGCGAGCGCATCAAGGCGTAAGCCTTCACAACCGATGTTGGCGAGGAACAGCATTTCATCGGTAATGGCGTTAAACACCGCTGGGTTTGAATAATTGAGATCCCATTGGAAGCTGTTGAATGTCGTCCAAACGTACTTATCTACATCCTCTAAGAATGTAAAACTGCCACGGCGAACGGTTGGGAAGATCTCGCGGCAGGTTTGGTTGTACTCATCCACTTCCTTTTTATCGGTGAAGAAGTAGTAAAAACCTTCAAACTCAGGGTTACCCTTACGTGCTTGCTCTGCCCAGTAGTGTTCATCTGAGGTGTGATTGAACACGAAATCCAACACTAGGCTAATGCCTTCATCACTCAACGCCTCAGCGAGCTGCGCCAGATCTTTCTCCGTGCCCAGTTTGGGGTCTACCTTGCGGTAATCAGACACTGCATAGCCGCCATCGCTGTCACCTTCCGGTGCTTTGTAAAGCGGCATGAGGTGCAGATAATTAATACCAAGTGACTTGAGGTACGGGATCTTCATTTGCAGATTTTTCAAATCACCAGCAAACAGATCCACATATACAGCCATGCCGAGCATCTTTTCACTGCGATACCAAGTTGGGTCTTTAAGTCGTTTCTCATCAAGGTTCTTCCACTTACGTTTACGACCAGAAAAGGCCTTGGCAAGCACTACCACCAGATTTTGTAGGTGCAAGAAAAAATCATAACGCTCGCCGTAAAGCGTGTGCAGTTGCCCGACTAAGGATGGAAAATGCTGCGCCAGACGTTCAAGAAACACCTTCTCGTCTTTCTTGGTCAGCTTTGGCAGCTCTACTGAATCAAGCACTTGTTGTAGTGCTTGCTTAGTTTGTAATTCGTTTAACATATTTTCTCTCCGGCCAAGCTAGAGACTTGAACGTTGCGAAGTGCTAGCGAGCCGCTATCCACGCTTAGGGCGATACTTGCTTGCGTCTCTTTGGCATAAACAAGGTTGGTAAAGCTGAATTGACCAGCGTTGATCAGTAGCTCGACCGAGCCTTTGTCGATCAACACTTCGACTTGGAATTCGTTATCAATCGGTAAGGTCACCCGATAGTCATGTGGGAAGTGTTTATCAATCCGTTCAGTGCCAAACTGACCACGGCGCACTGATCGCACCTCAACCCCTTGCTCTACAAGAACAAACTCAAAGTAAACCGGATTATCTTGGTAAGCATTCAAGTGCAACGTTTGTGTATCTTGTAGAGCCACATCCGCGCTGAACTTCATGACTTCTTGTTGGCTATAGAGGCTCATCGCTTGTTCATCACTTGGCTCTGGCGTTTGTACATCAAGGCTTAACGCCTGATTAAGCTCTTTAACAAAGCGTTGTCCTACGCGTAGCCCTGCTTTACCGTCAAACAGGAAGAGTTCACGAGGCATAGCCATCGAACTGCGGAACTGTTGAGTTGGCAGCTCAAGTGAGTACTGATGGTTGCTCATCCATGTGCTGACAATTCGGCGACCGTCTGCTTCGGGGATATCTGAAAATGACTGAGTCGCGTAGTAATCACGACCGAAATCGAGCCACAATACGGTCTCAGGATGGTTATGATTCACAAAGGTTTCACCATCAAAATCACCAATGAAGTACTGTGTACCTGCACCGCCACAGTGTGCGCCCTCACCAATGCCAACCACCAGCACCCAACGTTTTTCTTGCAAGCCTTCGATAGGCAGTTCAAACAAGTCTGGGCATTCCCAAGGGCCTTTGCTATGGGCACCGTGGCGGTAACCAAACTCGCTCACCAAACGCCAGTCCAATAAGTTGGTTGAACGGTAGAACTCAATATGTTGCCCGCAAGACACCACCATCACCCACGCTTGGCTTTGCTCATGCCAAATCACCTTAGGATCACGGAAATCTGGGTTACCACGTGCAGAGATGATCGGTGCTCCATCAGCGTATTTTTTCCACGTTAAGCCATCTTGGCTATAAGCAAGTGACTGCTGCTGAATTGGGTCTTCCACTTCAGTGCCATTGGCCAATGTTACTTTAGGTTGAATAAACGATGTATAGAACGCCAATAAGCCTGGTTTGCCCGTCTCGAATAAGCCTGATGTGTTATGCCAATCAACAATCGCACTTCCCGAGAAACACATGCCAGATTCATCGGGATAAAGTGCGGGCTCAAGCTCTTGCCAATCAATCAGGTTGGTACTGATTTTGTGCCCCCAGTGCATCGGCCCCCAAACGGTGTCGCTTGGGTAATACTGGTAAAACTGGTGATAATGACCATTGAAGAACACTAATCCGTTTGGATCATTCATCCAACCCGAATCCGGTGTCATGTGAAGGTATGGGCGGTATTTTTCTGTCATTTTCCAACCTGTAAAGTCGTTGAATACGTCTGGGTTTGGTTCAAAAAAAGGAGCCGGACAGGCTCCAAACGGACTCAAAGCTGCCAATGTCAGTCCAAAACCAGAAATATTAAATGCAGTGGAAACTCTCCTCCTGAGCATCAGGAGGAGAGGTCATTTTAGAAGCTGTAGTTCACGCCAATCAGGCCAAATGGCAGGGTGTTTTCACCGTCTTGACCATCGCCGAAGACCACATCAACTGTTTTGTAGCTGAACTCGCCAAATACGCTCCAGTTTTTCGAAATAGGATAGTTAGCCGACGCACCTAGCTTGACGTAATCTTCAGAGTGTAGGCTGGCACCAGTACGATCATTTTCTTTATCGAACTTGCCGATTTCAGCGAAGAGAGCCGCGCTCCAGTGACCAAAGCTGTACCACATCCCCGGTTTAATGATGGTTTCCGTTTCAACTTCTTTATCGGCGTCACCTTTAGCATCCCAAACACCTTGCTGGTAGCGGAAGTTAATCCACGCTCCCATGTTTTCCGCGATCTTGAAGCCAAAGCCAGGTTCTAGCTCGTAGTAGTCAAAGTTTCCGAGGTTTTGCTTAATCTCGACGTGATACATAGCGTAGCCGTGAAAATCTAGCCAATCGTTAATCTGGTATGAGCCAAATACTTTACCTTCAGGCGTGCTTCGCTTATCCGCGCTTTCCTGAGCGTATTTCACACCCCAACCGATGCTGCCATTATCAATGGCGTAAGATTTATTCAGGTATATCTCTGTAATGTCATTCACTCCATCATGATCGGCACTAAACAGCTCTCCTGAGTAGTTAAACTCTCGAGCCATGTAGAAGCCAAAATCCACACCTGCCCAGTCTTCGTGGCGGAAGTTACCGTTCGCCAGTGAGTATTTGACTTTACCGCCATTGTTCAGCACTTCGCCGTTTTTGACTTCTTTCCACTGCTCGATTTCAACGTTGGTGCCAATCGTACCGTGCAGTTTGCTGTCTTCACGTGGCTCAGCATTCAATGCTGTTAACAACTCAGCTTTCGAATACTCGTTCTCTAGCGCGCTCAGCTTGGCTTTCAGCTCAGCTTCTTCAGGATTAATTTTTTCATTGGCGATTGCCACGCCAGAAAGTGTGAGTGCAAGAAGTACAGAGGATGCCACTACTGTCTTTTTCATGAGGTATACCTTATTATCTCAGTGTTACTGTCTGTCCCGCGCCAACGGGATAGTTTTTTGATGCCTGCGCCAACAGGCATTAAGTGCACATTCAAATCAGTCGAAAGCTGAATTTTGAATGCAGTAATCCAGAGCCCGCCGCCAAGCGGGCTTTTTTATTGTTGTTATGATTTAGGGGTAACTAGCTGGCTTGCTTAATTTGCGGTGGAAGCGTTATCAGGTCATCAATGGTTTTACCACGCTTAAACGCCAGCCCTTTGCTATCGAAAAGATGACACTTCTCAGCAGGAATTCGGATATTTAGCCTTTGACCGATTTCAACGTGAACAGTCCCCGGCACACGCACCAAGACTTCCTGACCGCCACGAACTAGTGTGGTGTAAAGCAGCGACTCTGTTCCCAGACGTTCTAGACCTTCAACAATAACACCTACTCCCTTCTCATCGAGGTGGATATCTTCTGGTCTGATTCCCAAAGTCATTAGCGCGCCCTGTGTTGCAGCAGTCGCGTCAACATCGGCTTCAAATGTGTAATCACCCACTTCTACCCTTGCCTGATCGCCAGTCGCCTCAACCAATGTTGCGGGCAGCAAGTTCATTTTCGGTGATCCGATGAAACCGGCGACAAACAGAGTTTGTGGGAAGTAGTACAGCTCCAGAGGCGAGCCGACTTGCTCTACCACTCCGGCACGAAGGACAACTATTTTATCCGCTAGCGTCATCGCTTCTACTTGATCGTGCGTGACATAAATAACCGTCGACTTCAGTTTCTGGTGATATTCCGCCAACTGTAGACGCATGCGAACACGCAGCGAAGCATCTAAGTTTGATAGCGGTTCATCAAGCAGGAACAGCTTAGGGTTGCGCACGATCGCTCGGCCAATCGCCACACGTTGACGTTGACCACCCGATAGTTGGCTAGGTTTCTGCTTCAGCAGGTTAGTCAGTTCCAGCATTTCCGCTACCTGGCGAACTGCTGAATCAATGTCTTCTTTGCTTTTCTTTGCCAGTTTCAGGCCGAAAGCAATATTTTCGTAGACCGTCATATGCGGATAAAGCGCATAAGATTGGAACACCATGCCGATGCCACGGTCTGTAGGCGAAAGGTTGTTCACCACTTCACCATCCAAGCACATCTCTCCTGATGAAATCTCCTCCAAGCCAGCCACCATACGTAGCATGGTTGACTTACCACACCCTGATGGGCCAACGAATACCGTGAACTCTCCGTCTTCAATGGTCAGGTTGGCATCCTTGATGATGTGTGCACCATCAGGATAGATTTTATTGATGTTCTTCAGTTCTAAACGTGCCATTGTTCTACCTACGTCTTTAATGAGGGCGAGCAAGCTCGCCCAATGTTATTGTTGCTACAGGATTTCAGCCAAAGTCAGCTTGGCAGTATCATCGAAGCGCCATGTCGCGTGACCAACTCGGTCGTTAGGACCAATACCGACAACACGCATTCCCGCTTCTTTTGCCGCGTCTACACCTGCTTCTGCATCTTCAACCACGATGCACTCGTCAGCGTTTACACCAACTTGACCCGCCGCATGGATGAACACGTCCGGTGCTGGTTTAGAGCGCTGCACTGACCAGCCGTCACCAATCGCATCAAACAGAGGCGTTAGGCCAAGGCGATGTAGGATAGGACGTGCGTTCTTACTTGCTGACGCCAACGCGACTTTGATGCCACGTGCATTTAACTCAAGTAGAAATTGCTCAATACCTGGTAGAACGTCTTTTGCAGAAATCGTATTCAGCAGATCCACGTAGTAATCGTTCTTACGCTTCATCAGCTCTGCAAACTTCTCTTCGCTGATCTCTTTACCGTTCAGGATGATGTTCAGAGACGCCTGGCGAGATACACCACGCAGCTGTTCGTTGATTTCGCGGTCGAAGTAGTAACCTTCTTCGTTCGCCATACGTTGCCACGCTTGGTAGTGCAGTTCTGCGGTATCTGTAATGACGCCATCTAGGTCGAAAATGAATGCCTTACACATTGAAAGTCACCTCTGTTGAATCGATAACACGTGGCTCGCCTGCAACTTCGATGTTTAGCGCTTGGCCGTTGAATTCAGGGCGTTCAATACGAACTTGCTCTTGATCTACCGTTACTTCCAAACGCTCACCTTTCCAGTAGATTGGGAAGTTCAGGCTGTCCCACTCTTTTGGAAGGTTAGGGTTAATACGCAGGTTGCCACCTAGCATACGTACGCCACCGAAACCGTAAACTACACACTGCCACATGCCGCCGATAGACGCCGCGTGAATACCGTGATCCGAGCTCTTCATGTTCTGGCCGATATCGATAGATGCAGCCTGTTGGAACAGATCGTAAGACAGCTCTGGGTTACCCACATCTGACGCCAATACCGAGTGCGTAGACAAGCTTAGCGATGAATCGTGTAGCGTCTTCGGCTCGTAGTAGTTCCAGTTCGCTAGCTTAGTTTCAAGGTCGAACTTATCTTCTTGCTGAAGGAACAGCACCATAATGTCCGCCTGCTTAGAAACCTGCATCTCGTTAACCTGCTCTAGATTGTAGTCCTGGAACAGACCACCAACGAATGGCTGCTCTTTGTACTTGGTCAGGTCAATTATTTCTTTCTGCAGGTAAGTGTCATCCTGTGGAATAACCTTATCTTCTTCACGTGGCTGTGGCAGGTAGATGTTGTCTACGCGCTCTAGCCACATCTTGCGAGCTTCAATTAGGTTTAGCTTGTCAGAAAGCTTAGCCAGTAGTTCTGGGTTAGACGTTTCTAGATCTTCGTAGTAACGAATCGCCAGCTTGATGTTCTCTACTGCCATGTAGTTAGTGAACGCATTGTTGTCGATGTGTTCTTTGTACTCATCAGGACCGATAACATTGCAGATACCCCACATGTCGCGATCTTCTAGCCACTCTAGACGGCTAGTCCAGAACGTTGCTGTGTCGAACATGATCTCGTAGCCCATGTCGTCCATGAACTTCTGGTCACCTGTGATTTGGTAGTACTGCCACAATGCGTAAGTGATGTCACATGTGATGTGCTGCTCGATAAAGCCAGACCAGATCTTGGTCGACTTGCCCGTGATGATGTCTACTGCGCCCCATACTGGCGTTACTTCTTCACCCGTTAGTGCTGATTCCCATGGGAACTGTGCACCGATGTAGCCGTTGTCTTTTGCTTTCTTACGAGCACCATCTAGTGTTTTGAAACGGTATTCTAGTAGGCTGCGCGCCACTTCTGGCATGGTGTAGATGAAGAACGGAAGCATGAAGACTTCTGTATCCCAGAATGAGTGGCCTTTGTAGCCTTCGCCAGAGAGACCTTTCGCGCCGATACCGAAACGAGAGTCATGCATTGGAGTAAAGATGTTCAATTGGTATTGCGCAAAACGGATCGCAAGTTGGTCGAAATCGCTACCACCAATTTGAATGCTCATGCCTGCCCAACGCTTATCCCACTCTGCTGCGCTCTCTTCTAAAAGCTCATCAAAGCTGCGGTCTGCATTGTTTTTAAGGTTAGTCAACGCATGGTCACGCAGAGCCTGAAGTTCGTATCCTTCAACGTCGAACTGCTTATCGCGAGACGTATGCACCACACCAACTTTCTCTGTACCGAACGTTTCGCCCGCTTTCAGATCGTGGTGGATGTTTAGCCATACTTTACGGCGGTCCATTTGCAGACCTGGGTCAATCTCAGTTTCCTGACCATCCACAAGGTAGCGGTGAGATGTTAGGAATACAAAGTCTACTTTGCTTTCTGTAGTGTGCTGCAGAAGCTCGATAAAACGCTTGTCGTAAATACGCTTTTCACCTTCGTGGAAGTGCTGTGCGCCTGAGTTAGAAAGCTGCGCGTCCACACCAGAGCGGATTTCGATTTTCGCATCGCTGTTCAAAGCTTTAACTTGAACGTCGAATGCCATTAGATGAAGGTTTGCTTGCGAGAAGAAACGGCGGAAGCGCATTTCGAAGCTCTTGCCTTCTGTGTTTGTCCAAGTGAATTCACGGATTAACTCACCGTTTTTCACGTTTAGACGACGAGAGTAGTTGCTTACCTCGCCTGTTTCTAGGTGGAAGCGACGGCCATCAATGAAGATTTCAATCGCACTCATGTCTGCAGAGTTTGGCAGCTCGGTCACTTCGTCTGCGTCAAACTTGTTGTAAGTACCCGCAACAAAAAGGTTGCGAACCTGTCCCACGTATTTTTCTTCCGTTGCACTACGCGCGCCCATGTAGCCATTTCCTTGGCTCATTACTACTTCACATTTACCTTGGAAAGCTGAGTCAAAAGCCGTCTCTTCAACGATCCAGTTTTTTAGTTCGCCTTGACCAGCGTTGTAGTTCATAAACATCTTAAATATCCCCGAAATTTAACCTTTAACAGCGGAAGAAATGTCGTTACCCACGAAGTAACGTTGGAAAACCATAAATACAATTAGTACTGGGATTGTTGACAGGAAAGCCCCCGCCAAGATCAGGTTCCAGTCACCTGCTACGCCATAGGCGTTACGTAAACTCAATAGACCAACGGGAAGCGTGAATGCATCAGCTGGGCTGTTGATCACCACCAGTGGCCAGAAGAAGTCGTTCCACGCACCTTGGAAACCAAGGATGGTCACCGACAAGATGGCTGGCTTCGCCAGTGGCATAAATACCTTCCAAAGAATCACAGCAGGGCTTGCGCCATCTACGATTGCCGCTTCTTCCAGTTCTTTCGGAATATTCTCGAAGAACTGTTTCATTATCAGAACCTGACCCGAAGCAACGACCGCTGTAATGACCGCCCATGACGTATTCAATAAGCCGATATCTTTATAAATTAGGTAGTTAGAGATGAAGGTTACTTGTCCCGGAATCATCATGCTGAACAACATGAAGGCAAACACAGCACGGGCACCAGTGAACTTCAATCGAGCTAAGGCATAACCAGCAGTACATGCAAAGAACAAGGTCAGAATTACCTTACCAATCGCAATGAAGAACGAGTTGATGGTCCAGCTCATGAACAGGCTCTTACCGGTTTCTAAGCTGACTGACTCGGTGTACACGCGAACGTAAGACTTAAACACGTAACCAATCACACCCGGTGCTGCGTTATCCCAAGCCGCTACACGGCCACGACGTTCCATCTTGCTTGGCGCTAGCGTGCTATCAATCAGCACTTGGCCGCGCGGCGCTTCTACTGTTAGCGGTAGCGTTGCAATCTCAGGACCTTGCCCTTGATACTTGATGGAAAATGCCCACGTTTGGCTGTGGCCTTGCTTAGTAAGTTCACGGCGACCACGCTTTTCTACAAACGTCACGTTGTCATTGGTGTCTACCAGTACTGGCTCGCTGACTTGTGCGTAATCAGCAGCAAAGTCGGTCACGATAGCCGCAGCCATACCTGTACCAGGGCGACGACGTGGCACTTCAATTTCAGGTATTTTCAGTTCCTTACCGTCTTCCACCGCGTAAGTCACGGTGAAGTTCACTTCTGCTCCCGGAGCGAAACCACCGAACATTGGCGCATCGTTACCTTCCTTACCGAGCTGGTAAGCTGCGCCCCAGTTGCTTGGTTGAACCTGAGCAAAGTTGAACTTAAATGGTTGCTCCAACGGGTCATCTTTCAGACTCGCCAAGAACGCCACCACGAAGGTCCCTAACATCACTGTAGTCACGAGTAGTAAGGCACTGTAAACCCAAGCTACTTTCGCCCAGCGACGACGCGCTTGAAACTTTGAAATCTCTTCCATAGATGCCATAGGTTTTGCATCCTCATGGTTGATTGCTGACATTTGGTTAGCCATCTGCTTTCTCCTTCACTCCAAAGATTTTCTGCAGATAAACCACTGCCAGCGTGATAAACGCCAATACCAATGCCGCTGCGCTTGCCATACCAATTTGCGGAGTGCCACCTGGTGGGAACGCATTGTGATATACGTAGTACGCCAGAGTAATGCGAGACTCTAATGGTGCTGCCGAGCCAAGCAGTGCCACTTGGTCAAACATCTGCAACGTACCAATGATTGAGAAAGTCACGACAACAAATGTCACTGGTGCAAGCTGAGGAATAGTAATGTTCCAGTGCTGCTGCCATTTGTTTGCACCATCAATATGAGCCGCTTCATAAAGCTCACCCGGAATGCCTTGTAAACCGGCTAAGAACAACAACATGAAAGTTGGAATCGTGGTGTAAATGTTCTGAATGACAATTGCCCACAGAGTCAAAGGCATTGGACCGACGTTATCACGAGTGTTGAGCCAGTTGACCTCAACCACGTCTTTCGTCACTTCAATCCAACCCACTGCACTCGCCACAAAAGTCGCTACGCCCGCAATGATGAAGGAAAGTATCGCCCATGCAGGGTCAAACCAACCGACAGGCAGACCTTTCATCCGGTCTTTCGTCACCAAAACAAACTGAGTCACAATGGCCACAAGCGCAAAGCAGCTCAGGTGCGGGTAGTGATTGACAACATCCGTCACAAAGCCATTTAAGTAACCGTTCTTTTGGTAGAACCAAATGAAGATCAAGGTGACAGCGGCACTCGACAAAATACTCGGTAAGTAAAATGCCGTTCTAAAGAAGCTTTTGGCACGAATTTTTGAGTTGACTAAAATTGCTAAGCCGAGTGCTAAGACAGTTTGCACACACGTTACAATCAGAGAAAACCAAACGGTGTTAGCCAAAGAAAGTAAAAACAGATCATCGGTCAGCAGTGCTTTGAAGTTTGCCAGACCAACCCAGATTGCATCGCTGAACAAGTCGTACTCAGTAAAACTGAAGTAAACCGTTCTAACCAACGCATAAAGAAAGAACACCACCAAAGTCAGTACAAATGGCCCAGCAAGGAGCCATCCATAAACTTGTTGGCGTAAACGTAAAGAGTTCATCACTCGCCCCGTTACTTCGCTGTCAGTGCATCGTATTTCGCTTGTGCCATTTTGATCGCTTCTTTTTGCGTCATCTGACCAAGCAACACTGAATTCAATGCTTCGTTAATCGGAGTCATCCATGCCGTGCCGTAATTTCCAAATGCGAATGGCTCTACATTTCCTTCAAGAGCACCATCAAACACTTGTTTTGCAAGTTCATTTTCTGCTTTCTGCTGCGCGAAGAACTCTGATTTACCAAGAGCTTCACGACTTGGCAGAGCAAGGCCTGAATCCAATACCCATTCCTGCGCTTTCTGGCTCGTCAAAATTTCTACCGCTTTTTGCGTTGCTTCGACGTTCTTACCATCTGCGTTAACGCCCCAAGCGACAGTGAACAATAAGTTGCCGCGTTCACCACTCACTGGATCTTTTGGCATCAAGGTCGTGCCGTAAGGCAGGTTCGGTGCCTTATCGCGTAAGTAGCCACTTATCCAGTTACCTTCTAACGCAATAGCCGTTTCTTCGGTACCGAAGCAACCACCACCCCAACCCTGACCAAGGTCCGTTGCCAGAATGCCCACTTTGTCTTCTGTTACTAATCCAGTGTAGAAGTTAAATGCACGTTCGAAGTTTTCATCCAGAATGGTTTTGCCTTCTTCATTGAATGGCTTCCAACCAGTTGAGAGTGCAAAAGGCGCAAAACGGGCATAATCAGGCATGACACAAATGCCTGATACCTCATCCGCTAAAGCATCTTTCACATCAAGAAGTTTTTTACGTAAGTCTTCCCATGAATCTTTATTCGTTGGATAAGCAACTTCCGCATCATCAAAGATGTCTTTGTTGTATTGCAGCGCAATGGTGTTGAAATCTTTAGCGACGCCGTACTGCTTGCCTTCGAGAGTAAACGCGGAGTTTAGGCTTGGAATAATGTTAGTACTGACTTTGTCGAGTTGTGGCGCATTAACAGCAACCTTACCCGAGCCAACTAACGCGTTGGCCATTACAACATCGATGTAGAAAGCATCTGGCGCGGTTCCTGCGGAAAGAGAGTTAGTGATAAACTGAGAGAAATCACCTTCCACTGCTTGATACTTAACAGTAAGCCCTGCTTTCTTAAAATCTTCGGTCAGAACTTCGTTCACTAACTTGTTCAGAACCACAACATCGTTACCACCCCATCCGGCGATGGTCACTTCTGTATTTGCGACTACTTTTGCAGAAAGGCCAGCAGCAAGTAGGGATACTGCTAATATTGTTTTTTTCATCGTGCCCTCAAATCTCGTTTCTTTAAATCTGAGAGTATTATGCGCATTTTACGTAAGCGCTTACGTTAAGTTGATCACATTACGCTTTCATGACGTTTAAGAATAAAAAAAGCATGACTTAAGTCATGCTTTTTGAGTGTTCTGTTAATTATTTGATCTATTTTTACGTCGTTTTACCCAATTTTAAGCCTACAGGAACGATAGAACCTACAGGTTGCTCTCGCAAAATCGCTTGTTCTAGCATGCTCGCTACGCGTTCAGCAATTTTATCCGTATCTTGAACAACGGTTGTCAGCTCCTTCGAGATCCCCGGTAACCCGTCGTAACCAACTACGGAAAAATCTTCAGGAATCGAGTAACCACGGTCTTTTAATGCCGCAATCACGCCCAAAGCGGTTTCATCACACTCACATACAAAACCTTGATAGCCTTCAAGCTGTTTACGTTCCATTTGCGTAAAGAAGCGATACGCCGCGATTTCTCCCAACGGTTCTGCACCAGTCCGTAGCTCTCTGACAGGTAAAGCGTTGCTTGCCATGACGGACATGTAACCTTGATGTCTGAACTGATAACCATCGCCATAAGTGGTTGGTGTGACAAAGCAAATATCGGTCAGACCTTTATCTACAAGGTGTTGTGTCGCTTCTCGACCACCATTGAAGTCATCAGGTGCAACCCAAAACGAACCTTCACTCATCCCAATACAAACGAAGGGTAATTCCATTTTCTTACACGCTTCAATTCTCGGGTCGTCATTGGTAATACCAAGGAGCACCGCTCCGCCAACCTGTTCAAGCTCCACTTCGCCAAAGCTGACTGGTAAAAGATTCCGACCTGAATTACGAATAGCCGCCGACAAAGATGGCCAAAGCATTCCGAGGTAACGAGACGCGTAAAAGTCATGTGGTCCCAGAGAAATAGCAATTGTATTCTTGTGGCTTCCGGTAAGTTCTCGCGCCGAGGTACTAGGGACGTAACCCAATTCTTTACATATCTCGAGTATTTTCTTTCTCGTTTTCTCGCTAATCCCGGGCTTATTATTCAAAGCCCTACTAACAGAAGCTATTGATACACCAGCGATTTTCGCCGCTTCATGTATCGTAGCCTTCTTGAGCTCTGCATCTGTTTTTGGTGCACTCACGGCGCTCTCCTACCACAAAACGTAAAATTTACGTTCATTATCTGCACCCCAACGAAAATATCAAGAATGATTTACGTAATTTAAGCTTGTTGTCATAGAAATAATCAATACACTCACTTATTAAACTTGGGTCTTAATGCAATTAAAAAGCCCGCTTCAATAGAAGCGGGCTTGAGTCTTAGCGACGTTTTCAGGGCAAATTAACCAAAGTCACCTGAGATGTAGCGTTTCGTGCGGTCTTTTTCCGGAGCGTGGAAAATCTTATCGGTTTTACCAAACTCCTCCAGCTTACCCAGATACATAAAGCCGGTGTAATCAGAGATACGCATAGCTTGCTGCATATTGTGCGTAACGATAACAATGGTGTACTTCTCACGTAGCTCAGTGATGAGTGTTTCAATCGCAGCGGTGGCGATTGGGTCGAGAGCGGAAGTAGGCTCATCCATCAGAATAACTTCTGGCTCCAACGCAAT
This sequence comes from Vibrio sp. St2, assembly GCF_947311885.1. Taxonomy (NCBI): domain Bacteria; kingdom Pseudomonadati; phylum Pseudomonadota; class Gammaproteobacteria; order Vibrionales; family Vibrionaceae; genus Vibrio; species Vibrio sp. St2. The sequence goes on from NZ_CAMZNA010000002.1 coordinate 355,200, forward strand.
CGTACGTGCGATACACAAGCGTTGCTGCTGGCCACCAGACAAGCCATGCGCATCAGCGTCCAGCTTGTCCTTCACTTCTTCCCATAAATGAGCACGCTTGAGTGCTTTTTCTACACGCTGTTTAATTTCATCTTTAGAAAAACAGCCCTGAATCTTCAGGCCAAACGCCATGTTCTCATAGATAGACATTGGGAATGGCGTCGGTTTCTGGAAGACCATACCGACTTTAGAGCGCAATTCATTTACATCGGTGTCTTTGAAGATGCTCTTACCATCCAGCAAAATTTCCCCTTCCACGTACTGATTGCCGTAGAGGTTGTAGATACGGTTCATGGTACGTAGTAGCGTCGATTTACCGCAACCCGATGGGCCAATCAGCGCCGTCACACGGTTTTTGAAAATCGGCATAGAAACCGATTTCAACGCTGCGTCTAGGCCTTTGTTGTAGAAGAAGTTTAAATTTTGGATATCCATGCGATGTGTCGGGTTCGACACTGTTTCAAGAGATACCGAGTTATCAACCATTGTATTCATAGACGATCCGTTAAGCGTGTTGAGTGTTGCCGTGTTCATGCTTTTCTCGCTTTCAGTAACTGCGGCAACGACGTCGCCAATACATTAACTACCAAGATAAATGTTGTGATGATCAGTGCGCCTGCCCACGCCAGTTCTTGCCACGAGGCAAATGGGCTCATCGCAAACTGATAGATGGTAACCGGGAGGTTCGCCATCGGTTTGCCCATGTCTGTCGTCATGAAGCTGCTGTTTAGCGCAGTAAAGAGTAATGGCGCTGTTTCACCAGAGATACGTGCCACCGAAAGTAGTATCGCGGTAATAATACCTGGTGCTGCTGCACGGTAACTCAACTGAGTGATCACTCGCCACTTCGGCGCCCCCACCCCACTACCCGCTTCTTTTAGCGTTGGCGGAACCAATCTCAGCATTTCTTCTGTTGAAGCAACAATCACTGGCAATGCCAACACAGCCAGCGCAATCGCGCCCGCCCAGCAGGAATAACCGCCAGTCGGTACCACAATAATCGCGTAAACAAACAGGCCAACCAGAATCGACGGTGCACTCATCAACATGCCGTTGAGAAAACGCAGTGATTCGGCAATCTTGTTGTCTGGTTGTGCTTCTGCAAGCCATGTCCCTGCCAGAATACCGATTGGCGTAGCGATCAGGATGCCTAATCCTGTGAGCATCAAGCTACCAATAATAGCGTTTTTAAGCCCACCCTCACTACCTGGCCCAGGAGTCAGCTCCGTAAACGTCATGATGTTTAGCCCTTTAACACCTTCACCAACGAGCGTGTAAAGAATGCTGGCTAAAACGAAGACGCCAAACGCTGCCGACAACGCACAGAACGCCAGAAACAGTTGGTTCTTGAATTTTCTGAAATTCATTATGAGTTCCTCAGAAGACGACGAGCAAAGCCCATAACAATGAAGGTAATGATAAACAGAACGACACCGAGACCAATCAATGATGCAATATGAATCGGGTCTGTTGCTTCATTGAACTGCTGAGCAATCGTTGATGAGATTGAACTTGCTGGCATGAAGAACGAGAACTCAATACGGCTCGCTCCACCAATTACAAACGCGACCGCCATGGTCTCACCCAGTGCTCGGCCCAAACCAAGAATGCCAGCACTGACCGTTGCATTCTTCACTTTCGGGATAAGTACTTTAGTAATGACCTCGAACGGTGTTGCACCCGTTCCGTAGGCGGCTTCGCGTAGGACATCCGGAATCGATCTCAATGCATCTCGCGTCAGAGACGTCATGATTGGTAAGATCATAAACGACAGAATGATCCCCGCCGCTAAAAGACCAATACCAATCGGTGGTCCATTAAACCATTGGCCAATCAATGGAATGTCCACCAGATGCGTGCCAGCCCAAAGTTGGAAACCCTCAGAGAACCAAGGAACAAACACGAACAAGCCCCACATACCGTAGATAATACTTGGTACAGCTGCGAGCAGTTCAATAGCTTTGCTGACCGGTTGGCTTACCCATTTTGGTGCCAGCTCGGCAAGAAAGATTGCAGTACCTAGTGCAATAGGCGTTGCGATAACAATAGCGATGAATGAAGTGACCAGCGTGCCGTAAATCGCCGACGCTGCACCGAATTGACCCCCAATAGGGTCCCAAATATCTCTGAAAACAAATCCCGGACCGAATTCTTTAAATGCAGGCCAACCACCTTCAATTAGAGAAAGAACAATCCCCGTCAGAGTAATAAAAATCAATAAAGCGCTGGCAAAACTCAGTTTGCTGAAAATTGAGTCGCCATCGACTTTATTTTTTAACGTTAATGCTGTCATAACAATTTAATCAGCCCCACCAGTCGAGCTGGTGAGGCATAAGTTCATTAGCGAATGATCGTTTTACCATCAGATTTCAGACCTTGTTTCCAAGTGTCGTTCACCATGTTCACAACCTTGGTTGGCATCGGGATGTAATCGAGTTCTTCCGCAGCTTTACCTTGTGTGTAGCTCCATTCAAAGAACTTAACGATTTCTTTCGCTTTGCCTGCATCAGCCTGATCTTTGTGCATTAGGATGAAAGTCGCAGCAGTCATTGGCCATGAGTGTGCACCCGGCTGGTTGTTCAATAGCAAGTGGTAACCCGGAGCATTATCCCAATCCGCGTTTGCAGCCGCTGATTGGAAGTTTTCCATCGTTGGCATTAGGAAATCACCGTCGTGCGCTTGCATCTGGGTGTAAGCAAGATTGTTTTGCTTGGCAAACGCATACTCAACGTAACCAATTGCACCACGCGTACGGTTTACGAAGTTCGCAACCCCTGCATTACCGTTGCCGCCGATAGTGGTCGCTTTACTTGGCCATGTAATGTCTTTACCAACACCAATTTGCTCGTGCCACTCAGGGCTAACTTGGTCAAGGTACTCAGTAAAGTTGAAGGTTGTGCCTGAACCATCTGAACGGTGAACCACATAGATAGGTTGGCTTGGTAGCTCAACGCCTTCATTGATGGCTGCAATCGCTGGGTCATTCCAGTTCTTGATGTTACCTAGGTAGATGTCTGCCAGCACTTTACCTGTTAGCTTAACTTCACCGGCATCGATGCCAGGGATGTTAACAACAGGAACGATAGCCCCCATTACCATTGGAAATTGAATCATTCCTTCTTTGTTCAGCTCTTCGATAGTCAGAGGGGCATCCGTCGCGCCAAAGTCGACGGTTTTTGCTGTGATCTGACGGATACCGCCGCCTGAACCAATCGCCTGATAGTTGATCTGAACGCCCGTTTCCTTTTGGTACTGCTCAGCCCACTTAGCGTAGATAGGGTGAGGGAATGTCGCACCAGCGCCGTTAATCGTCGTGTTGGCAGCTACGCCAAAGGATGCGGCCGCCAGTACTGAAGTCACTAGAGCTGATTTGATGAATTTCACAATATATCTCCGATATAAATAAGCAAAAGGTAGGGCTAATTAAAATGAATTCTAATTAGCCCGTATTAGTTTTAGTGTTCAAGTAAAACTAAAAATATTGAAATAATTTCAACAGTCGATCGATGCTGACCAATCAACAAAGCGGAGATTAGAAATACAATATGACAGATTTATTAAAAAACGATGTCAACCGACTAGGCGTGAATAACAATTATAGAAATCAAATATAATCTGATAAGAAAACTTCACAGAATATTCTTAGGTAAATTCCAAATGTAATAAAATATATACTCAATGCTATTTATAAAATACTTAGATTAAGCATTGATGAAGGGTTCATGCTCAATTAAGATTAACCAATGGACATGTTGCTCATCTTCAAGATCTACCTGCTATACGGGTTGGCTTTTTTTGCCATCTTCTTTGCGATCCTGTTTCGCAATCTTAAAAAGAGCCGTATTGCTATTGCCTCTGCGCTTCCTACACTGGCACTGTTCGGCCTAATCCACGGTTTTCACGAATGGTCGGAATTGTACCTAGTCCTGTATGAGTACGATTTTCCCCTCACCCGCGATTTACACATCTTTATTGTGTTTAAACTATGGGTTTCTTACATCGCCTTGGGCGCTTTTGCGTGGAAGATGCTCGACCTTACCCGCTGGCGTCATACTCGCATACTCAAAGGGGGCACGCTTGCGGTCGTTACTCTGTTCGTGTTCAGCCTGTTTTATCGCTACGGTCAAAATGAATTTGCTGCTTATCTCAACAACACTGCGAACCAGATACGTTGGGTATTCGGCTTAGGCGCCGGTGCCTTATCCGGTTTTGCCATGATGAGCTACGCCAACATACTGGAAAAAGAAGGCCATGGCGCCTCGCCGCCATTCAAGCTTACGGGCCTAGCTCTCATCTTGTATGGTTTCAGCGCTGGTTTACTGACTGTCGATTATGGTCTGTGGGTACTGATATTGCGTACCGCTTGTGCACTCGCCATTTTGGTCACGCTTTGGTCCGCATTACGGGTGTTTGATGATGAGAAAAACAAGCAAATCGAAGCCGCAATTCAACAAACCCAGCAGGATGCCAAACTTAAAGAATTGGGCGAACTCACCTCTGCGGTTGCCCATGAAATAAAAACCCCGCTCAGTAGCGCAATGATGAGCTGCGATTTACTCGAGAATAGCTTGCCTGAAGGTGACACTTATAAACGGCACATCACGCGTATTCGTCAAGGCTTGGAACGTTCAGCGGAGATCAGTCACGAAGTATTGAACTACGCTCACCATAAGCCAATTGAACGTGAAAGCGTGTGTGTAGCAAACGTCATTCAGTCTGCGTTATCACTGAATCAATATCGACTGCAAGGCTTTCAGGTAGGGTTGAACCTCGATGAAGCACTGAGTGTCACTGGCGATGCAGGGCAACTGGAAGAAGTGATTACCAATATAATCAGTAACGCAATTGACGCCAGCCAAACTCACAAGCAGCTCTATATCGAAACGTATCAAGATAAGCTCGTCGCCATACTTTCCATCTCTGACTGGGGTACTGGCATGCCTCAGGAAAAGCTAGAGCAAGCTAAAACCCCTTTCTTTACTACGAAACCAAGAGGAGAAGGGACTGGGATGGGGCTCGCCATTAGCAACCAAATCATACTACAACATGGTGGAGAGCTACTGCTCAGGAACTCTAAAAAGAGTGACCAGATCACCGGCCTCACTGTGGAAATTCGCTTACCTAGGAATATCGAATGACATTGAAACTCCTACTCGCCGAAGATGACCAAGAACTGAGAGAAGTGTTGATTGAAGCACTGACTCTCGAGGCTTTTGAAGTCACGGCTTTCGATAACGCAGAAGATGCTTTAGACGCCGCCTCAGAAAGCCATTTTGACTTGGCGCTATTTGACGTTGTGATGCCCGGTATGACAGGAGTTGAAGCGCTAACCGCATTGCGCCGTCTTCACCCTAATATCGGCATTGTGATTACCACCGCCTTTGCCACAGTAGATGTCGCAGTAGACGCCATGAAAAAAGGCGCGGATGAGTTTCTGACTAAGCCGTTTAATTTGCCGACATTATCGGTAACATTAAAACGTGTCCACGCCGAACGTTCTCCGAAGACACCTAAGCAAGAGCGCAATAACGATTTGATTTTCGGTGCATTGTCGAACCCGATACGTCGCAGTGTCATCAAACAACTCAAAGTGCACCGCAAGCTCAAATTCATGGATTTATGTCGTGTGGTTGGTATTGAGGATCACACCAAGTTTAACTTCCACCTCAAGCAACTGGTTAACAGTGGTTTGGTCGTGAAAGAGGAAGGGAAAATTTATTCTCTCTCCCAACTAGGGTTACAAGTTCACTCAGGGATGTTGCAGTAAATTACAATACGCTTTAGAACAGAGTCTCAGATTGCAGCAAGGATGCTCTTCTCCACCAATATTATTTTTTTATTTCAGAAACATCGCTATTTCATTGCCAATAAATAAAATCAATAAACAAGATTTATATTAAACTCTCCTATTTATCACAACCAACTAACTCAAACGCTCAGGGAATATATTTAATATGATTCATCTCAGAACCAATAAATAATCCTTATGCTATTCAACCAAAATAATAACCGTGATATTCATGTTTGAGATCAAAATAAAAACTAATGAAGGTCGTTATTTTAGGTTAATAGCCAATAAGCAAAAAGTTAATATTCCATTTCTATTCTCAGATTCACATTTTACTGAGGATAGAAGGCTATGCTGCTTCCCAAACGTTTCACTTCATTATCGTTTAAACGCTCTTTTGTGACGATATCACTTATTGGTCTACTCATAGGTTGTGATGAGGAGGTCATTGTTGAGCAAGATACTCGCGATCTTGACATTAACCCACGAGCGACCAACTTCAATCTTACTATTGGTATGGATTTCGATAATCCGCCAACAGGCTCTAAGGTGAGCCCGCAGAATGTAGGCAAGACATACCCTGTTACTATCGAAGAGCTAGGCTCTCTACTAGACGTCCCCTCCTTTGACGGCTCAATAGCGAAATCATTGACTGGCCTTAACGCGCTTCGATTTTCCGATCTAAGAGCGTCAGAGCACAGAACAGTCAGCTTCTGGTTTAAGCTCGAAGAAACCCAGCCGGAGCAGGAAGTTCTCTCACTAATGAACGGTTCACACGGTGAAGCGAGAAGCCGAGAGCCCGTCTTATTGCTGAATACACAAGACGACACGCTAGAGCTATGGCGTAAGTACGAAGGTACGCAAATTCCAGATACTCAATTACCAAGCCAATTGTTTTCTGGAGTTAAGGTACCCCGCGGAGAGTGGGTACAACTCACTATGTCGAGCAACCAACACTCAACCAGCGTTTATCTCAATGGTGAGCGAGTAACGACAGGTGAACCAATTGCTTTGGCTTCTATGCACCTCGCGTTCGGGGCAAGTCCAGGGTATGACAGCCACTTGGAAGACATCCCTTCTGCTGATGTCACAATGGATAACATTCGTGTCTATTCACAGGCTATGGGAGCACAATATGCTAGAGCACTCTACCGCTATGATTTAGGCGAAAGACGTACACTGCCAGTCAATAACCCTGTTCCGTCCACAGGGGTTACAGGTGTAAGCGGCAAAGATACGCTGCTGCAATGGTCGCATCCTGATGAGTTTAAGGCACAGCAGGACGTCACTTACAAAGTGCTGGTTTCCGACCGCTCAGATTTTTCGAACGTACTTTATGAGTGGACGACAACAGACAAAGCACTTCAGACCCGCAGTTTGCTGCCAGAGACCCAATACTTCTGGCGAGTTGATGTTGAATCGTCTTCAGACAAAGTAACCGGAGACGTTTGGCAATTCACCACAGAAGCGGCGAATCAGAATCCGGACGAGCTGACAACCATGGCATACAACATCTGGCATGCAGGGTCGGCGCCGGATCCTCTGCGTAGCCAAGAATACGTTTATGAACAGATCATCCAGTCTGGTGCTGATGTGGTCTTCATGCAAGAAGCCTATGGTTACCAAGGAGCCTTAGCTAACCGATTAGGTTTCGAATACAGAACATCCGGTGCTGATGGTAACCTTGCTATCTTTAGTCGCTATCCGATAGAAGACGAGTTAGGAGATTGTGATAGCCACATTTGTGGTGTCAGGATTGATATGGGCAACGGTAAGCTTGTAGACGCTTATTCAATCTGGCTAACTTCGGGCGACGACATCGTCAACTTGTTACCGGATCCTGCATATTCTAATCAAGAATTGATCACCAAAGATGATTCAGCGAGAGCACAACCGCTCGAAGGCATTCTGACGCAAATCGAAAAAGACTCTGAACAAGGCATTCCAGTTATTGTTGGAGGTGACTTTAATACCTTGTCCTATGTAGATACAACGGCGGAAACCAATATCTTTGGTCGCGGTAATATCGACTTACCTACCATGAGAGTGGCAGATAGCCACAACTACGTTGATAGCTATCGCGAAGTAAACCCGGATGTTCTACACAATAAATGCATCACATGGACACCTTTCTTCAAAGGAAATTCAGGTGCTGGGAGAATCGATTTTATCTTATACAAGGGGGATAATCTGAATCCAGAAGAGAGTTACTGTCTATTGGACGATGGACACAGTGAAATGCATCCATCCGATCACGGCGCTGTGGTGACTCGATTTTCAATTCACTAATCACAGACATAAAAGCTGGCTTCATAGCCAGCTTTTCATTGGATACTTAACCCGACTTTTTAAGAACTTCAGCAATATGCGTTAATCCACGACTCTCAGCGTGTTGCAGAGCACTTTCCCCCTGGTTGTCTCTGATATTGGCATCGGCACCATGTTTTAAAAGCTCTTTGACGATCATCTGATAGTTTTCCGTATCTTTACCCAGTACCGCCACTTCCATTAATGCTGTCCAGCCAAGGTCATTAACATGATTGATGTTAGTCCGGCCATCTTCGAGCAAAATTTTAACGGTTTCAAGGTAACCTTTCTCAGCAGCAGGAATCAAAGCTGTGCCACCGTAATGATTGGTCGAAGCAAAATCGATGTCATACTTTAATAGCTCAACCAACGCTTTATTTTTGCCTTTAGCGCCTGCCATTAGAAACGGCGTGTAGTTAATATCGTCATAGCGAGAACGTTGTTTGAGATCGGCCCCTTGCTTGACCAACCAAGCAATCATTGCAGGATCATCATTTTCTGTCGCGATATAGACGGCCGTTTTTCCGTTGCTAGACAACGTATTAACACACTGCTGAGGGTGCTCTGAAGCATTTAGGCGGGCGATGTTGCCAAAGGAAACGCTTTGAAAAAAGTCACTGCAGTCGGCAGATAACGCTGGCGAGCTAAGCAGTAGCGCGGCTAAAGCAAATGGTGTTCTCATCGTTTCTCCTTACGATACGTCACTTCCTTCATTTCTGATGAAGTTGATCCCTTAAATAATTTTAGACAAGCGCGATAAAACAGCTATCAGAATGCTATTCTAGTGCTTTGTAGATTGAGCGGTATGAGCATAAAAGTCGATGTTGCATGCCGCTGGGAAACATCTGTATGGGAGCAACATCTCATCGCTCGCACTCGACATTAAGAGAGACATTCACGGTGATAATCAGAGCCCTAATCAACCATTCACAACAAATTTGGTATCTTTTACAATAAGCCCTGTTGCTCTTCTCTCTTGGAATTCACGGATGAACACCACGCACCTAAAAGCGCTCCTTCTAGCTATCGAAACAGGCTCTATTTCCGCAGCAGCGCGAAAGCTCGGCAAAAAGCAGTCTCAAGTTAGCCAATGGATCTCCGATCTGGAGATTGATCTTGGCGTCAGTTTCTTTGACCGCACAGGAAACAAAAGCACGCTTAGCCAACAAGGTGAACAACTGCTTCCATCACTGACTCATACACTGGCACAGCTAGAAAAGCTGGCTGAAAAAGCTTCCGCTTTGAGCGCAGGAGAGCCTACAACAATTCGTATTGGTATTGAGCATTACGTACCTGAGGCCCCTTTGTTAAATGCCATTCAACAGCTATTCCTATTACCTAACCTTCATGTAGAAATCTATCGCGATGAACAAGCAGGCTTACGAGACGCTTTACTTAATGGCGAAACCGATATTGTTGTCCAACATGAATCGAATCAGCTGCATCAGGCCGATGTGGAATACACAAAATTGGGCCATTATCTTGAAGGTCTGGTTTGCCACCATTCTCTCGCTCTTACTTCAGCTCAGCCCATATCGGTGGATGTATTAAGCGAGTACAAAGAGCTAATTTGGGGACAGTTAGGTGACGAGGAAGGCGAAGGATACAGTCCAGATTACGCGGTAATCAATGACCTAACCATGTTAATCAAGCTACTCGAAGCTGGACAAGGGTTTGCTTTTCTACCACTTGCGAACATCACTCAGCAAATTCAAGGTGGTACTTTGGTTAGATTGGCGTCTGAATTTGAACAAAGTGATATCCCCCGAAGGGTGGAATTGAGTTGGAGACCGGGATTGACTCTCTCTAAAACAGGTCATCAGATCATCGAGTCACTGAAGCAATGCCACGAGTTTCTTGCTTAATCGGAGACTAATGCGTCCCACCAGTCATAAAGGTATAACGCAATATAAATTGGAACCAAAGCCCAAAGAAGTGGGTCGTCGTAAACGTTTTCTGTCGTGCCAATCGTCGCGACGGCTAACATCATCAGCTCTGAAATACCTATAAAAAGCAACGCTTTAGTAAGATGAGCAAGCAAGCGATGGGATTGCTGATGGATATTGGTTTTCTGATACGTAGCTTCAAATACTCCCACAATCGCCGCCGCCATCAACAGACCGACCACCGCTAAAATGGACGACTGATTGCTTCTATCCATCTCCTGCATCGCATCAAACGTCAGCTCAAATAACATCGGTACCGCTAACATTAGAATGAATGCTTGTTTAACAGCAACTTCGGCTAAAAATATCGGTGATTTCAACACGCTAGTCCCTCAAAATACAACGCCGCACGTTTAACGTGCGGCGTTGTGACTTATTCGTCGATGTCGTAGACGATTTGACCGTTAAGAATCGTCATCCATATATCTGTCTTTTTGATTTTCTCGGCAGACAATTGGGTAATGTCACGCGACAAGATGGCAAAATCCGCCGCCTTACCCACTTCTATTGACCCTGTAATATCATCAAGACCTAAGCTTGTTGCCGCATTGATAGTATAGGCGTCTATCGCATCTTCAACACTTGGCAGGCCCGTTTTCCCCATGATTAGGCTATTGGCAATGCCCACCAGTGGGTTGATGTCGTGTACATTCCAGTCACTGCTTAAGGAGACGTTAGCCCCTGTGTCGAAGATGGCTTTCAGGTTCATCAAAGCACGTGTACGCTTGGCTCCAAGAAACGCTTCTGCCCATTGATGATCATGATAAGCAACGTAATCAGAGCCGACTTGAAAATCCGCAGTCACATTCAATTTCGCAAAACGTTCTACATCTTTAGAGTTCACCAACTCAACGTGTGTCAGTGTGTAATCCTTTGCACCGCCTTGCTGACGCATCGCTTCAATCGCATTGAGTGATTCACGAATCGCACCATCACCTATCGCATGTATGTGGGCACCATAGCCAATCTTATCCAATGCTTTGAGCCACTCTTCCATCGCCTCGGGTGGGATGTAGTTGATGCCGTAAGGCTCATCTGGGATGTAAGTATCCAGATAAGGTGCAAGCGTCTTCGCTGTCCCATTAACTAAAATGCCGTCACTATACATTTTGACCTGATCCACCAGCAGTAGCTGAGATTTGTCAGTCGCTAATACCTCAGACAAAAACGATAACTGCGGCTGCATTGAATCCGTCGGGTAAATCCAAGGTCTTAAGGAAACACGCGCGGTGAGGTCACCCCGTTTCTCGGCTTCCTTCCATACTTCATACCACCCACGCTTCCAGTAAAGTCGGCCATCACCGATGGTCGTAATACCGTGTGAGCGAGCTTCATCCAAACCAGTCATCATGCCTTCGTAGCTTTGATCGAATTGCTCTTCAAGGCTGTTCCACGCTATCTCCATCACAATATCGCCGGCATTATCCATCAAGATACCATTGAGCTCGCCTGTGTATTCGTCTTTGAGAATTTTCCCGCCTTGCGGCTCTGGCGAATTCTTGTTGATCCCTGCTTTTTCTAGTGCTGCAGAATTGACCCACATTGAGTGAGAAGTTTGCTCCATGATGATGACTGGCTGATCAGGAAAGACTGAATCAATGACCTCCAGAGGCGTACGTCTGTTGTCCTCTGCCAGTAATGCCTCGATCGAGAAACCGTAGCCCATCACCCACTCCCCTCGACGCGCGTCTTTACGACATGCTTTCAGGTAAGGGATTTGTTCTTCTAATCCCGCATCCATACTCAGCTCACACTGGCCTCCTGCTTCTGATGCAGCCTCGAAGACATGGTTGTGATTGTCGATAAAACCAGGCGCGATAAAGCCACCGTCTAAATCTATGATTTCCGTCGATGGGCGAGTGAAGCTCTGCATGTCTGAGGCTTTGCCTACGTAAAGAATTTTACCTTTCGAAATGGCAATTGAATCCGCAGTTTGATAGCCATAGATGCTGGCATTAGTTAGCACCATGTCGGCGGAATCCGCTGCGTAAGTATTGGCTGTCATAGTGAGACTCGCGAGTAGCGTCAGAGTGTAAGCGCGTTTCATTGGCTTGGGTTCCTTGTTATTCATCCCTAACGTTTCACAGTATAGGGGCTGTCTTAACGCACAGCCTAACAAGTCCTTGGATTTAGTGAAAAATAGTCACTATCAGAGTTTTGGGATAGCATTGATTGCACTGAACCAATCCATTGCTTTTAACGCAAGCCATCAGCCTAACCTATAGTTATCAGTATGCATTGCCACGTAGTAAGTGCTGAATAGGGAGGCTGTATCGCGATGGACAAAGGAAAATGGCGTAAAGCTTTTGACCTGTATGGCTATTCAGTCGCAACGCTGATTCTGGTGTTGCTGATCGTTAATTTTGTCACCTACTCCCTCTATCGCGTGCAGAAAGACAACATTTATGACTTGGGCGTAGGTTTTGCCCGAGATCAGAATGCAGCACTTATCAATCTGATCCGAAAAGACATTCGCATTATTGGCTCAAGCGTACATTTCTTCTACGCGACCGACGCCGAGCAGTGGCAAAACTTCCCATTATTCGTGCAAAGTGCACTGAAAGACGATATTGGCTCCATCACGTCACTTCAATGGATGCCAAGAACAGAATCTAATCCCGGCTCGCGAGAGGTAGCTAAGCCCGGAGAGTTTGTCGTAACCGAAGTATTCCCCAATAATGCAAGTAATGCCAAGCTCATCGGCTATCAGCCCCGAGATGCGCGTTTTGCCCACGCTTTAGATATCATTACAACCACACAAAGAGCGTTCATCTCTGACCGAATTCACTTACTGCAAAACGATTTTCAGTCCGTCAATGATAAAGACAGTGCTCTGGTTTATTTTCCGGTTTACAGCAAATCAGATGCAACGCAGCTGTCAGGCGTTATTGTCGGGGCCATTGACTTACAAAGTTACTTTAAGGCCTTAGCCTCTCGACTACCGGTCAAGCGATTTGAATATCAAATTGTCGATCAAGGTTTTGACGCCAGCGACGCACCAATCTTATATGAGAGCGAATACTGGTCGGAATCAGAAGGCCAAATTTATGTTGATTCCGTCAACGTGGCCAATCGCAGCTGGGATATTCGTGTCACCATCACTGACCAGCTGGATTACAACCAAATGGTGACACTGGCGGCAACATTTACACTCGGCCACCTCACCGCTTTCTTAGTCAGCTTTCTTGCCTTTAAACAAACAAGAGACAGGCGACGACTTAACGCCATTGTCGCAAAGAAAACACAAAAGCTCACCTACATGGCATATCACGACAGTTTGACTGGTGTTGAAAATAGGCGTGCGTTTAATGAAACACTCAAATACAAAGTCATTAATGACGAAATATTCACGCTGATTGGTTTTGACGTCGACCGGTTTAAAGGCATTAATGATACCTTCGGACACTCCGCTGGAGACAAAGCACTTCAGCATGTTGTTTCGCTCATCACACCTTTACTCAGCGACGCAGACAGTTTTTATCGTTTGGGCGGGGACGAATTCTTTATGATGGTGGAACACACAGATGCAGAGCAGGTAGAAACATTACTATCGAACATCACCAATGCAATCCGTTCGACACCATTACTCTTTGAAAATAAGACGATTGCCATCACCTTAAGCCTCGGCGCAGTAACAAGAAGTCGTGAAGATGTGGAAACCTTCATCAACCGCGTTGATGAGCAAATTTATCGAAGCAAAAGTGGTGGCCGAAATCAGTATTCATATACGGCTTAGTATGTAAAGATGCCCAGTGCGATATTCAAGGAGGAAAGATGTCAGACTACAGGGCAACTATTCGTTGGCAACGAGCCGAGCACGAAAAATTTAGTGACAATCAATACAGCCGTGGGCACCAGTGGGAATTCGATGGTGGTGTCAGTGTCCCCGCTTCAGCATCACCTCATGTGGTTCCATTGCCTTATTCGGTCGAAGAAAATGTCGATCCTGAAGAGGCATTTATTGCCGCTATTTCAAGCTGCCACATGCTGACTTTTCTGGGCATCGCTGCTAAACGTCGTTACGTCATCGACTCTTATGTTGATGAAGCCATAGGCATTATGGAAGAAGATGACAAAGGTCGAACCTCGGTAACGAAAGTAACCCTAAGACCTAACATCGTGTTTTCTGGTAGCAAGCAACCTGATTACACCCAGTTAGAGAAGATGCATCACCTCGCTCATCAACACTGTTTCATCGCCAACTCTGTTAAAACCGAAATCGTGACAGAAATTCTTACTCCCTAAATCGCTGCTGATCCGACAAGAATTAAGGCGGGTAGAGATCCCGTGATGGGTGTATTCATGCTAAACTCTGCGCCAAACACAGGGTTTACCCCGCTTCACTATTCAGATTCAGAGTGTACAGATGCCATTCTCTAAGCTCGGCTTAAGCCAACCAATTACCGACGCCATTCAGCAACTGGGTTATGACAAACCCACAACAATTCAAACCAAAGCCATTCCCGTGGTTCTGCGTGGCGAAGATTTAATTGCAGCCGCACAAACAGGTACAGGTAAAACCGCCAGCTTTGTATTACCAATGCTCGAAAAATTGAGTCAGGGCGAAACTCAGCGTAAGAAACGTATTCGTGGTTTGATTCTCACGCCAACACGTGAGCTGGCTGTACAGGTTGAAGAGAAGATTCGAGATTACGGCCAACACCTCGCTCTTACTTCACTTGCGATGTACGGTGGTGTGGATGAACAGGCACAGAAACAGGCCCTAATTGAAGGCGTTGATATTCTGGTCGCGACACCCGGTCGACTGATCGATATGTATGGCAAACGCGCCGTACATTTTGAGGAAGTAGAAATGTTGGTGCTGGATGAAGCCGACCGCATGCTCGATATGGGTTTTATTGACGACATCAACAAAATCCTTGACCGACTGCCAACCGATATCCAGCACTTGCTGTTCTCCGCAACTCTGTCGAACAAAGTTCGTGATTTGGCGAAAACGGCAGTACACGACCCTTATGAGATTTCCATCGCGGCCAACCAAGCGTCGAAAAAGAACATCGAACAATGGCTAATTGCGGTCGATAAAGACAAGAAGTCAGCGCTGTTAAGCCACTTGATCAAAGAAAATGACTGGGATCAGGCGCTGATCTTCATCGAGACTAAACACGGTGCTGCGAAATTGGCTCAACAGTTGGAAAAGCGCGGTATTGAAGCAGAGGCGTTCCACAGCGGTCGTAGCCAAGCGGTACGTTCTAAATTACTCGAAGATTTCAAAGCTGGAAAAATCCAATACATGATCGCCACTGGAGTCGGCGCTCGTGGTATTGATATTGAAGGGCTAACTCGTGTGATTAACTATGACCTGCCTTTCCCTGCTGACGAATACGTGCACCGTATTGGTCGAACAGGTCGTGCGGACGCACAAGGCGAGGCCATCTCCTTTGTCTCAAAAGATAACTTCAAGAATTTGTGCATGATCGAAAGCCGACTCGGCCACCTGATTGAGCGTCGCGAAGTTGAAGGGTTTGAACCGCGTAAACCTGTGCCTATTTCCATTCTCAATTACGTGCCTAAGCACAAGCGTCAAAACAAGGATTCATGATGAGCGCACCTACCAAAATTCTCTTTTTTGAGTTTCTTACTCCACTGATCACTTCTGGTAAGAAGACCATTACCATTCGTGATGAGTCAGAATCTCATTACGTGCCGGGTACTCAGGTTCAAGTATTCACTTTGGAGAAAGACGAAAAAGTGTGTGAGGTGAAGATCCTAGCGGTAGAGCCCCTTAACTTTGACGACATCAACGAGTTTCACGCTGAGCAAGAAGCAATCGAGCTGCCAAAGCTTAAGCAATTGATTCGCGAAATCTACCCAAACACCGACGAGCTATTCATGATTACTTATGAGCTAGTTGATGCATGATCGACTTTGATTTTCGCCCGGCCACACCGGGCGATTTCGGCTTCTTATTCTCTCTCAAAAAGAACGCAGAATACGAAGCGATAAAAGCCGTATTTGGTTGGGATGAAGAAGTACAACAGCGTATTCATCATGAAGAATGGCAGGAAGACCAGCCTACCATCGTGACTGTTGGCGGCCAGCCCGCTGGTAGCTTTTTGCTGCAAGATAAAGGCGAGCATCTGTATTTTTGTCGTTTCTTCCTTCTGGCCCGATACCACGGTAAAGGGATGGGAAGCAAAATACTGCAATACTGTATTGAGCTAGCCGACGCCCAACGTAAGCCGATCCAACTGTGTTACTTGCAAGGAAACCGTGTGGGCAGTCTTTATCAACGCTTCGGGTTCCAATTCACGTCCGAAGATAACGCTTTTGTCTACATGGAAAGAGAGCCTCTCATTTAACTCTCATGTTCTCAAAATAATCATATATGAGTGCTTCGTAACGCCCATCTTGCTTCATATCGAATAATACTTGATCAAAACGCTGGAGCAATTCGGCATGGCTGCGGTCTTTGGAAAATGCAATATAGCTGGGCGTTGCCTCAATAGGAGGCGATAAAATATCAATGTCGCTATCTAGCCCTTCTCTAACCAAAATGCTTCGGGCGCCAAATTCATTGTTTACCCAAATATCAGCGCGTTTTGTACGGACGAGATGAGCGCATTCGACAGTGCTGTTTCTCTGGAAAATAAGCCGAAAACGGCCCTCTTCTATCTTAGCGTCCATGCGTTTTCCGTAACTCACACCATTGACGACACACAAAGCGATTTTGGATACATCACCCGCTAAAATTTCCTCAGGTTTGTAGTCACTACCTTTGAGCGCCATCAAACTAATATTTTGGACGAAGAGCACATTTTGACTAAAATCTGCAAATTTTTCACGCTCAGGGTTTTTAAAGGCGGTGAAAATGCCATCCGCACGGCCACGCTTTACCAGTGTAAGGGCTCTAGCCCAAGGCAATACGGTGATGTTGACTGGTGTTTCCAGCTGGTGGAACACATACCTCACTAGCTCTACAGCAACCCCGGAAACCTGCTGCCCCTGCATTTCTATGTAGGGCGGGTATTCAAGTGTGACTAAATCAACTGGCCTTGCAGCACAAGGTTTTAGTGCCACTAGAGCAAGAATGATTGTTCCTAAACGCAACCACTTCATCCTGTCTCCTTCACATAAGCCAATGATTAAATGAGAAAGTTTTATGCAACCATAGAGCAATAACGTAATTGCATAACATTTAAGACCTTCTACACTTACATATCGTTAATATTAATATCACTAGACAATATCGTTTGACTTTTTACGTAAATCATCAGTTTTTGTAGCAGTTAACACGAGGATTCTATGGTTCGCTCTTCTTTAAGTCGTTTTCAATATTTCCCAATTCTCGCCCTTGCTCTTTCTATGGTAGTCGGTGGTTACTATTACGACAAAACCCTAGACAATTGGGTAACTGATATCGTCAGTAACTACATGTCTAATCTGCTTGACGACGTCTCGCATCAGATTCAAGAAAAAGAGCTCGACCTCTATGACATGAGCCAGCCTGAAATAGACGACTTCCTCGATAACCTTTCGCAATCCAGCTTTGAACAAAGATTTACCATCATACACAGCTCGGGAGCCGTGTTGGGAGACTCACAGCTTACCAACAGGGAGATTTCCCAGTTGGAAGATCACAGTAGCAGACCCGAGATAATCGCGGCTCTGTCCGGTGAAACTGGTTTATCGAAACGATTTAGCCAGTCCTTAAACCAAGAGTTACTTTATGTCGCTAAGAAGCTTGAACTTCCTGAAGACGACCATGGCCACGACTCAACTTATGTTCTCAGACTCGCGATGCCAATGACTTCGCTTTATGCCATGTCCGCCGACCTCAAATTAATTGAACACGCGCTAATGGCATTTTCGCTGGCCATTTTGATTCTCTTAACCTGGTTGAGTAACCGAAAAATCTACAAGCTTGTTAAAGAAGAAAGAGATCAACAGGAGTACCGTATTCAAAAAAGTACTCAGGAGATCGAGCTACTCCACCAACTTGCAAATATGCTCGCCGCTTGTAACAGCGTCAAAGAGGCACAAGTTGTCGTCGCAGACATCATTCCAAGAGTGCTAGGCAAAGTGAACGGTTGTGTTTCCATCATGCGTGACTCACGCAATCAACTCGAAGTTAAACTCGACTGGGGAGGAGAATGGCCCGCGAGTAAACTCTACGCCCCCAATGACTGCTGGGCATTACGCAAAGGTAAATACCACCTATCGAAAGAAAAACACCATAACCTCTCTTGCACCCATATGAGTAGTTCTTCCATTGAAGGGCTCACGTTGTGCGTTCCGCTAACCGCTCATGGTAATACTGTCGGCATGTTCCATCTCTATTTTGATGAACAATCTGAAGAAATATCCGAAGACATCAAACAACTCGCCTTCACGATTGCTGAGCATCTCGGATTGGCATTAGCTAACTTGAGCCTTCAAGAGAAACTCCGCTCGCAGGCGATGCGCGATCCGTTAACGGGGCTCTTCAATCGCCGTTACTTTGAGGAGATATTCGAAAAAGAATGGGCGAAAGCCTCTCAAGATGATTGCCCAATGTCCTTGCTGATGTTGGATTTAGATCATTTCAAACGTTTTAATGATAACTTCGGCCATGACGCGGGAGATTATGTTCTCAAGGAAGTCGCAAACTTGCTGAAACGCGAAATTGGCGACGAACATGTTGCCTGTCGTCTTGGTGGTGAAGAACTGGCGGTGATAAGCCCTAATTGCTCCATCAGCGAATCGATGGAGCTAGCGAATCAGATTGTCGACTCTGTCAGAGATTTGCACTTAGACATGAAAGGCTTATCTCTAGGTCAGCTTGGTGTCTCAATTGGGGTAACGACCTTCCCGGATTTAAATACCTCTACCACCGAACTCATTAAAGCGGCTGATACTGCCCTTTATCAGGCCAAAGACAACGGGCGGAGCCAAGCGGTACATACTCAATCAAAAGAATATCTTAAACAGCTAGAGACTGGCGCTCATTCTGAAAGCAGAGACGTGCTACCACTGAAACTCTAGGGCTTCATCTTACTTACTCTGCTTGCTCCTCTCACAGGAGCAAGCGCTATTTCCCACTCCATCGATCGTTCATGTTTTATAAGGATCAATAACCACTAGACGACTGGTCTAATTTAATCTATAGTCCGCTCCATGAATGAAAAAACAAACGACACTCGCCAACATATTCTCAATGTGGGTTACGAATTAGTAGTGAACAAAGGTTTCACCGCCGTCGGCTTATCTGAATTGCTTAAAACTGCCGATGTGCCAAAAGGTTCCTTTTACCACTATTTCAAATCCAAAGAGCAATTTGGTGAAGCACTTATTGAAGACTATTTCAGAAGCTACCTAGCTCGCATCAATGCGATTTTTAATGCTGATGAAGGTACTGGCAACCAACGTTTAATGGGGTACTTCTCTCGCTGGTTAGACGTAGAAAATGGCGTCTGTAATGCCAACCGTTGCCTAGTGGTTAAGCTCAGTGCCGAGGTTTCTGACTTGTCTGAACCGATGCGAATCACACTTGCAAGCGGTGCGGGACAAGTCATTGATTCCATTGCTCAGTGCATAGAATCCGGTATCGAAGACGGTTCGATAAAGGTATTGGATGCGCAGCAAGTCGCGACCCAGCTATACCAACAATGGCTTGGCGCAAGCCTCCTAAATAAACTGGTTCAGGATCAATCACATCTTGAACGTAGCTTAGAGACCACTCAGTCTCTACTTAGCGCTTAAGTTACCTATTCCCGTTTGGCTACACCAACGGGAATTTTTTGAAATTACAACTAGACGACTGGTCTAATAATAGGAAACACAATGACTAACAACGTAAACCGACGCATTGTCCTTGCTTCACGCCCTGTAGGGGCTCCTGTTACCGAAAACTTCCGTTTAGAAGAAGCGGAGAAACCGACGCCTGCTCAAGGTGAATTGCTGCTACGAAGCGTCTATCTGTCGCTCGATCCATACATGCGTGGCCGCATGAACGATGCGAAATCCTATGCAGACCCTGTTGCTATCGACGATGTAATGGTCGGCGGCACAGTATGTCAGGTTGAAGTTTCGAATCATCCAGATTACCAAGTGGGCGAATGGGTATTGGCTTTCACTGGTTGGCAAGATTATGGCATTTCAGGTGGTGAAGGCTTGATTAAAATGGGCATGAACCCAACTCACCCTTCCTATGCACTGGGTGTAATGGGTATGCCAGGCTTCACCGCTTACATGGGCTTGCTGGATATCGGCCAACCTAAAGCTGGCGATACCTTGGTAGTTGCAGCCGCAACAGGCGCGGTAGGCTCGATGGTCGGACAGATCGGTAAACTCAAAGGTTGCCGTGTTATTGGTGTTGCCGGTGGTGAGGAAAAGTGTCGTTATGCTAAAGAACAGCTCGGCTTTGATGAATGTATCGATCACAAAGCAGAAGATTTTGCAGATCAGTTAGCCAAAGCGTGTGATAAAGGCATCGACGTCTACTTCGAAAACGTTGGCGGTAAAGTTTTTGACGCTGTGATGCCGCTTCTGAACACAGGCGCTCGAATTCCACTGTGTGGCTTGATTTCCCAATACAATGCAACGTCTCTTCCTGAAGGCCCTGACAGAATGTCGATGTTGATGGCTCAACTGCTGATCAAGCGAATCAAAATGCAGGGCTTTATCATCTTTGATGATTACGCTCACCGCTATGAAGAGTTTGCAACCGATATGAGCCAGTGGCTTGCGGAAGGCAAAATTCACTATCGCGAGCATTTGGTGGAAGGTTTTGACAAGGCACCAGAAGCATTTATCGGCCTGCTTGAAGGTAAGAACTTTGGCAAGCTGGTTGTAAAAACCAATAGCCCACTGTAATCGGAGGTCAACATGATTAAACTGCATCATCTTAATCAATCTCGCTCCAAGCGTATTATCTGGTTGTTAGAAGAGCTGAGTATCGATTATGACATCGTGCCCTATCACCGCGACAGCGTGACCTTTCTCGCACCACCAGAGCTTAAATCTATCCACCCTCTGGGTAAATCTCCGGTGATTGAAGAAGACGGGCGCGTCATTACGGAGTCTGGCGCAATCACTGAATATCTTATCGACAAGTATGCGTCAGAAAAGCTTGCGCCAGCCAAAGGCTCTGATGACCATCTCGACTACCTACAATGGCTGCACTTTGCAGAAAGCTCTGCTGCCCTGCCGTTATTGCTAAAAATATTCGTGTCCAAAGATGGCGCTCAAATGAACTTTCTTCCGGATTATGCCGAGGTAGAGCTGCATAAGGTCATGAGTTATGTCGACCATCGTTTGGAAGGTAAGCGTTACCTAGTCGCCGATAAACTCACTGGTGCTGATATTATGATGTCATTCATTGTTGATATTCTAACTAACTTTGGCTTGCTTGAGCGCTACACCAATATTGCCCGGTATGCCTCACAACTTGCGAGCCACGACAGCTGGAAGACCGCCGAACAGCTTGAGATCAAGTTCGGTTAACCACTCCTGTACAGGGTTACCATTCTGAGATGGTAGCCCTGCTTCCCCTTTAAAAATTCCCCTGTTATTTTTTCCTCTTACGCCATCGATATCCCATGAGATAGAAAACATCTATCAATAACATAGCTACAACCAGTTTTATAAAAATCCACTCGCCATCTATTCTCAATGCTAGAAAGTCAGTCCAATGACGGACATTCAATCAGACGCTTTGCCAATGGAAGTCGTCTTTGGCTTTAAGCAAATAACGAATAATTCGATTGCCACCGACATAAGAAAAATCAAAGTGGCGACCGTGAATAAGCGACACTAAAGGAGCAAATCATGGAACACAAAAACGTGAATACTGGCGGTAAATGTCCTGTCATGCATGGCGGTGCAACTTCTTCAGACTCATCTAACGTAGCTTGGTGGCCAAACGCGCTCAACCTCGACATCTTGCATCAGCATGACCAGAAATCGAATCCAATGGGCCTGGACTTTAACTATCGTGAAGAACTTAAAAAGCTCGACGTTGAAGCACTAAAAAATGATGTTAAAGCACTGATGACTGATAGTCAGGACTGGTGGCCGGCAGACTGGGGCCATTACGGTGGCTTAATGATTCGTATGGCATGGCACTCTGCAGGCTCTTATCGTACAGGCGATGGGCGCGGTGGTGCAGATACCGGTAACCAACGCTTTGCTCCACTCAATTCCTGGCCTGATAATGCGAACTTGGACAAGGCTCGTCGCTTGCTTTGGCCTATTAAACAGAAATATGGCAATAAAATCAGTTGGGCTGATCTGATGATCCTTGCTGGCAACATGGCTTATGAATCTATGGGTCTGAAAACCTTCGGCTTTGCATTTGGTCGTGAAGACATCTGGCATCCAGAAAAAGACATCTACTGGGGTGCAGAAACAGAATGGCTAGCAGAAAGCGGTGGTGAAAACAGTCGCTATTCGGGTGAGCGTGACTTAGAAAACCCGCTTGCCGCTGTCATGATGGGCTTAATCTACGTCAACCCTGAAGGTGTCGATGGCAAACCAGACCCATTGAAAACGGCTCAGGACATGCGTGTCACTTTTGAACGTATGGGAATGAACGACGAAGAAACCGTCGCATTGACTGCTGGCGGCCACACGGTTGGTAAGGCACACGGTAACGGTGACGCTGCTAAACTCGGTGCTGAACCTGAGCGCGCAGAGCTAGACGAACAAGGTCTTGGTTGGAACAACCACACCTCTCGCGGTATTGGCCGTGACACCGTGACCAGTGGATTAGAAGGTGCATGGACAACCCACCCAACTCAATGGGATAACGGCTTCTTCCATCTTCTGTTCAGCTATGACTGGTCTTTGCAAAAGAGTCCTGCAGGTGCATGGCAGTGGGAACCAGACAACATCAAAGAGGAAGACAAACCTGTTGATGTCGAAGATTCAAGTATTCGTCACAACCCGATCATGACGGATGCCGATATGGCGCTGAAGATTGATCCTGAATACCGCAAGATCTCAGAGCGCTTCTACAACGATCCTGCTTACTTCTCCGACACCTTCGCTCGTGCGTGGTTTAAGCTGACTCACCGCGATATGGGGCCAAAGTCCCGCTACTTCGGCCCAGATGTTCCAGCTGAAGAGCTAACTTGGCAAGACCCTGTCCCTGCTGGTCAAAGCAATTACGATGTTGAAGCGGTCAAAGCTAAAATCGCCGCAAGTGGTTTAAGCGTTAGCGATATGGTTTCAACCGCTTGGGACAGTGCTCGTACCTATCGTAACTCAGACAAACGTGGTGGCGCGAATGGTGCTCGTATCCGTCTTTCGCCGCAAAATCAGTGGCAAGGTAACGAACCTGAAAAGCTCGCTAAAGTACTTTCGGTACTAGAAGGTATCGCCTCTGAGTCAGGGGTGAGTGTTGCCGATACCATAGTTCTTGCAGGTAACGTTGGCATTGAGCAAGCAGCGCGCGCCGCTGGTGTAGACATCTCCGTTCCTTTTGCTCCGGGACGTGGTGATGCAAGTGCTGCGCAGACGGATGTCGATTCATTTGATGTGTTAGAGCCTGTCGCTGACGGATTCCGAAACTGGCAGAAGCAGCATTACGCAGTAAGTCCTGAAGAATTGATGCTAGACCATGCACAATTATTGGGTTTAACAGCACCAGAAATGACGGTTCTAATTGGTGGTATGCGTGTTCTTGGGACCAACCACTCTGGCTCTCGCCACGGTGTATTCACAGATAATGTTGGTGCGCTGACGAACGATTTCTTCGTCAACCTGACAGACATGCGATACACATGGAAACCAACAGGGCGTAACTCCTACTCTATTGTCGAACGCAGCAGCGGTGACGAAAAATGGACAGCAACCCGAGTCGACCTTGTGTTTGGATCTAACTCCATCCTACGCGCTTACGCTGAAGTCTACGCTCAGGATGATAACAAAGAGAAATTC
Source organism: Vibrio sp. St2 (assembly GCF_947311885.1). Lineage (NCBI taxonomy): Bacteria > Pseudomonadati > Pseudomonadota > Gammaproteobacteria > Vibrionales > Vibrionaceae > Vibrio > Vibrio sp. St2. The sequence continues at coordinate 379,161 of NZ_CAMZNA010000002.1, forward strand.
GTCTGCGACTTCGTAGCCGCTTGGACCAAAGTAATGAATGCTGACCGCTTCGATTTGAAACAGTAACTTGCACCGACGCCCCACGGTTTTTGTGAGTCCGTGGGGTAACAGGGAATCGATCTGGACAGATGTTTAACTCATCAACAATTTGGCAAAAAACTGTAGGTTGCACTAGTTTTAAGTATGTAACAGCAGTTAAGAAAAGAAGCGCATATACAGCTGCACCAATCCATTAACCTTAGATGTTACAAATGAGGAGAGTTGGCTATGAAAGGATTCGAATTCTTTAAGTTATTTGACACCAAAGAGCTGTTCATCTTCTACTGATACTGAGCAACCCGCTTGAGTCAGTACTGAAATCCATACGCCGATCGCTAACCTGCACGCATCGGCGTATTGTTTTATTCAGCGCTTATTGTTTTTTCGCCACCGCTTTCATCAATACAGAAGTATCCATACGTCCGTAGCCATCTTGTTGTAGCTCAGCGTATTGCTCATCGACCTTCTTCGTTAACGGTAAATCAAGTCCGACTCGTTCCGCTTCTTTTAGGCAGAACCCTAAGTCTTTACGCATCCAATCAATGGCAAAACCAAAATCAAACTTATCTTGTGACATTGTCACGGCACGATTTTCCATTTGCCATGAACCCGCTGCACCATGTTTGAGGGTTTCAACCACTTGTTCTACATCCAAACCAGATTTTTGAGCGAGTAGCAACGCTTCGCTAAGCCCTTGGAGAATACCGCCAATACAGATTTGGTTAACCATTTTACAGCGTTGACCCTGACCATTTTCTCCCAGCAACGTCATTTGTTTAGCGTACACATCCATCACTGGTGAGATTTGTTCGAACACCGCTTGGTCACCACCACACATAATGGTCAGCACGCCGTTTTCCGCACCCGCTTGACCACCAGAAACAGGCGCATCAATAAACTGATTGCCGTTTTCTTTTGATGCAGCCGCCAATTCAACCGCTAACTCAGCGGACGTTGTCGTATGGTCCACTAGCACGGCACCTACCTTCAATCCAGCAAGAACGCCATCTTCACCGTAAATAACACTGCGTACGTCGTCATCATTACCCACACAAACAAACACAACATCACAATCCTGAGCCGCTTGTTTAGGCGTCTCACACGCAATACCTTGGTATTCCTCAGCCCATTTGTCTGCTTTAGTTTTAGTGCGGTTAAACACTTTAGTAGAATATCCGGCTTTACTTAAGTAGCCCGCCATCGGATAGCCCATCACACCTAGGCCAATAAACGCGACTTTCTGCTGACTCATTCTGATTTCCCTTTATGATTTTGTAATTAGGGACACAGTCTACTAAACATTCTCTCTTTGGTTTACTACAAATACTCACTATCCAGTTAAAGAAGAGCCCCATTAAGGGGCTCAATCTCTAAAGACAACACTCATTTACACTTTGACCAAGTCTTACCTTTGTCCAAGGAACATTCCAACGAAGATGTACCATTGTGGTAATAAGTATTCTTCCACCAATCACCAATAGCATTTCTTGAAATTGAGATACCGTCGAATTTATAAGGTGTTACAGCCACTTGAGAAGACTTGGATCTCACCCATGTATGTGCCCCGTAATCTGAGTCGTCATTGAAATCTGAGGATATATAACTTAGTTGATCCAATGTACTACGGCTAAAACTATCGATCTTCTGTTCAATGTTTACCCATTCTGGATATTTAGGATCGGGATGATAACTAAAAATATGCTGGGCACGTAACATACCATCACGATAATTATTAACGACTGTCACTTCCAAAGATTGGGTGAAATTACTTCCCACATTATTGTTTTTGCAGCTATCCCAATCCAGTTCTTGCGTGCTTGAGCTGTTACTGACACGGTAAGTTTTCAGAGAGTTGGGTTGAACAAGCTGCTCAATTGACTCCGTGATATAACAGCTGTAGCTGGCGTTATCTTCGTTGATCCATAATGAAGCATTCTTAGTGTAATCAAACCCTGCTTTCTTTTTCGTATTTCGCTCTGTATGGCGGGTTAATAGCACTTCGGTCTTTAAGTCTTCTAACACTTCATATTCTGTGTGTACCAGCTTAGTTTCAGTGAGGACCGTTTTGACCTTATACCACTTATCGACTTTTTGCTTTGTATCTTCGTCCCAGTACTTCCAGTAGTAATCTATGTAGGCTTGATGAACCCCTGAGTTCTCCAGTTGAAGTGCTTTGGTATCACTGTACGACTGTCTAATCGCGGGCATCATCTTCTGAGCTAATTCGTACAGCTCTTTGTTATCATCCTTAATGAAATCGCCGTAAATTTTATCTACTGCGATGTTGTAACGGGCCGCAATACGATGATCGTGCTCCTTCACATTTTGAATAACCTTTTCTTGGGTGTTAACAGCTGATCTCAACGCCGTACAACTGGTGATACCGCTTTCATGCAGATCTTCCTGAATTTGATTCCACAATACCGTCGTTAGAGGAGTTGTGGATTTTATCTCATGCTCAGAACTCAGTGTCATCGCTGGAGGAAAAACAAGCTGATACGGTTTACTGATAGGCGTATTAGGAGCATCTGCATCAATCGCACCGACAGGGACATTTACGACAATAGGCGCGTAATCAATACAATCAGAGTTGCTACCAGACAAGGATAAGCGATAGCTGCCCTCAGAATTAGTCACAGCACTCGGCTCGCCAGAATCTAACTGACCGTTGTAGTTGATATCTAGGAACGCCGTCGCTCCAGAGATGTATCCATCAATAGCCACACCTTGAAGACTTCGTGTTTGTGATGAAGCGCTAGAGCTAGATGAGCCACCGTCGCCGCCTCCCCCGCATGCGACTATGCCTATAGAGAAGGGGACAACAGCAAGAAGTTTAAGATTCATTGCAAAATTTCCGATGAAAAGTGAAAGGCAAAAACGCGCCACTAAGGATTTAATGGCGCGTAGCGTTATAGCAGTGGTTAACGCATTGAGAATACTAACGGCTATGCACTTGGAAAAACATGTAAGAAATGGAGGAAAATAGTGCATGTTTTTTCATTCAAATAGCCTACTTTCTCACTTAACCCACAATTTTGAGTGACTCATTGCTGCCAAGACGCTGCTAAAGCCTTAAACACCGGAAGCCTGGTATCGTTAAGGACCTTATATTTATTGGTAAAGGCAAGCTGATACCCACATACATTCCATTGACCAGAGCCACTTTCTGAACACTCATAGACTGTATTGCCATCATCGTAGTCAGTTTCCTTAAACCAGGTACCGTCTGAGTACTTGATGGTTAAAACTTGCGGCGACTCATCCTGACTAAACTCAGCTTTCGATCTCACCCAAGATAACGAACCGTAACCCTGCTCTTCACCAAAATCGATATCTATATGAGAAAAACTTCCCAGCAAGTTTCCACCAACATTATCCAAATTACGATTCAAGTCGGCCCATTGATCATAAGGCGTCGTATCTTGGTCAAAAGTAAAACGGTGCCCAGTAATGACTGTCCCTTGATCCTGACTGCTGTTAATCGCCATCACTTCTATGTTTTGCTCATAATCATCTCGAGCAAAATCATTTTTGAGACAATCATCCATCTCGGATTCTTTCTCAGTACCAGATTGATTGGTTACAACATAAGTAAGCCATAAATTTGCATCGATCCAATGAGATTCCTCAATGGTTTCTTTAATTGAACAATTAAAGGAAAGATTCTCGATAGACTCTTGATTGCCCTGAGTTTCTCGACGCAGGCCGTACTCTCTCGTATAAGACAGATCACTATTCTCGGCTGTATATGTCACAAGATGCTCAAGCAATTTAGGGTCAACAAGCTCGCTCGTTACTTCATATGCTCTTGTTTCTACCTTTGAATCACTCTTTGTCACTTGAACTTTGTACCATTGGTCGTTCTGCTCACCATTGGTATCCTCTTCACTGCGCACAATGTAACTAACGTAAGCTTCTTCGGCTGCAGGGTTCTCTTGTCTTAACATTTTTGATTCACGATAAGACTGCTTAATTACTGGCATTAGTTTCTGTGTAAGCGCTTTTACTTCACTGTCATCTTCTTTTATGAAGTCGCTATACAGTTGCTTTACACTAACGTTATTCCGGCTCGCTACACCGTTTTCTAATTCCTGAATGCTATTGTCTGTAATGCCTTGCAACTGAATCGCAAGTTTTAGGTCTGCACAACTACTCATAGCATTATCTTCTACATCTAGTTTTAGCTTCATCTCGTTCCAAAGCATGGAAGTCAATGGAGTCGTTGATCTAACTTCAGAACCTGAAGTCGTCATCTTTACTGGAGGAAAGAACAACTGATACGGTTCTTCAATCGGATTGTTTGGATCGTCAGCATCAATGGCACCAACAGGTACATCGACCACGATTGGCACGTAATCAACACAATCTGCATTATCTCCGGATAGAGTAAGCTTATATCGACCATTGGCATCGGTAATACTCTTTGGTTCACCGCTATCAAGCTCACCGTTGTAGTTCAGATCAAGAAATGCAGTCGCACCTGAGATGTAGCCATCAATAGCGACACCTTGAATTGATTTAGATTGAAGAGAGGAGGGTGAAGTGGATGACGAGGTTGCTCCTCCGTCACCACCTCCACAGGCTGTCAAAAGTGTAGAAACAGTCGCGATAGTTATAATTTTGGAAGTCATGATAATAAGCCCTGACACATATTTCCTATGGGTAAAACTGCACCGCACAGAGCAAGTGCATCCTGATGTGTAATCATTGGTAACACGTGCCGATGGTATAGGCTTTGATAGGCATAAAACATGAAAGGGTTTAACGAAAACCATGCATGTTTTATTAACCATCCATTATCAAAAAAGTGATATTAACTTATTGTTTTCCCTTATCAATCCAAAGCTTATAGAACTCACTCAGTCCAGATTTATTCGTTTCAACACCATGAACTTCAAGGCTACGTGAAATCTTTTCTTTGCCATGGAACAGAGGCAAAAGCAGGTTATTGTCATACAAAGCCTGCTCAACTTTCCGCAATGAGTAGACGTACAAAATATCGCTCATTGCGTGCTTCACTTGCTCATAATGAACATCCATTTCTGTTTGATCATAAATGAATTTCAGGCCGGAGCTAGCAAGAAGCCAGTCATACAATCCAAACTCTTCAGGCTGCTCTATGACTTCTTCAATAAATAGAATATCGGCATGACCGCTGACTGAACTTGGATTACTGATATCCTCTAACTCGAGAATTTCAAGGGTTAGTCCGGTTTCTAGAATTGTACTTTGTATCCACCCAGCGATCTTTTGCAGACAAGGAATCGTCAGACGAGGCATGGTCAGTACTAAGTGTCCACTTAAGCGCGGTGGAGCGTCATCAGAAGCACTGTCAAAGCAAGGCGCAAAACCTATATCATTAACAACAGTTTCTGAGTCCAAATTAGCTCGGCAACGACGTAAGTACTCAACAAGTTCAAGGAGGTCGTTTCGGCTGATTCCTGCATCAGGCCTTGTGTTGATGGCAAGGTAAGATAAGGCATTGATAGTACTCTCCTCGCAATCTCCATCCTTATTGAAACTGATGCTAAAGTCACTCAGCTCTGAAGAAGACGACAAGGTGATCTTATCTAGTAAGGCAGATTGCGCATAGTAATTACGATGTCGTTTTAATACCAAGCGCTCTCGATCCCAATCCTTCAGATAGAAAGGACCACTTCCTATATAGGTACTTAGACCACTTGAGAAATACGCTGATTTGAGGCGATAAATCGAAGCATGAACCAAACATAAAACATGCAAAAACAAAGCATTAGGTTGCTGGAGCTCAATAGTTACTTGCCCTGCACCAAGGATGCGTATTTCAACGACCTGCTCAAAGAGATACTTCACCGGTCCATCGGTAACCTTGAGCTTGTTAAGACATTCAGCAACATCAGTGGCTTCTAAATTTTCCCCGTCATGGCAAACTATCCCCTGACGCAGCCACAAATGAATAAAACGTCCTTCCACTTTCCAACAATGCGCCAGTCCCGCTTGAATACGTCCTGATTCATCTTGCACCAACAAAGTACTATAAATGCTGCGGATTACCTGCATTTCAGCGATACGGTACGTCTTGGCTGGTTCCAGTGTGTCTACCCATGGATATTCAGTGATTAGCAAGCTATCGCAACGCTCATTGGCACTCGCACGAGTTGCTGTTGCTTCAGCCATGGCTTTTACTGCAAGGTGCCCATAAAGCTCCATCAAGCGAGAAATACAAGAAAAGCGCCCTTGTTCTAGCTCTTTATAAAAGATTTGCTCTAGTGCTCCCTGCAGATTATGCAAGATCTTAAACTGACTGAGCTTTCCTCTTCCCTTAGAGGGAAGCCAACTGATCCAACCTATCTCAGACAAGCTTTTCAGAATATTAGAAGTGTTTCTTCTCGAAGTTGATAATGCTATCTCCAGTTCATCGATCGACAGATGATATGTTTTCCCTGCCTCATATTTTATAAGCAGTAGCTGGAGTCTGCGTAAGCTTACGTCGTTCAATGGCCACCTTAACTCAACAAATAATAAATGACGGTTTCGTCAACGTTATAAAAAAGTGCTCGAGCTGACATTTTGTACAACTTTCGAACAATTCGTTCAAAAAACAACCTTAATCCCTGCAAAGTTCTACTCTACTAGAAATTTTATAAATTGGACCCCTACAGAATGTGACCGTAATTCAGTCTTCTATTTCGAGCACTACTAATAGCAAGCCATAAAAATATCATTAGCCTGAATATCAATAACGAGAAACACCCTATGAAAAAAATAACAACTTTACTCGCTGCCACCGCTGCGCTCAGCGTACCGCAAGTCACTTATGCCGATGCAATCCTGCATGCATTCAACTGGAAATATTCGGATGTAACGAATAACGCCCAGCAAATCGCTGCGAACGGATTCAAAAAGGTTCTGATTTCACCCGCTATGAAATCTAGTGGCACCCAATGGTGGGCACGCTATCAGCCTCAGGATTTTCGTGTTATCGATTCTCCTCTGGGCAATAAGCAAGATTTAGAAGCGATGATTGCTGCACTTAAAGCGCAAGGTGTAGACGTTTATGCCGATGTCGTTCTGAATCATATGGCCAACGAAGCGTCAAAGCGTAGCGACCTGAATTACCCTGGTACTGAAGTGCTTAACGACTACTCTGCACGCTCAAGTTATTACGCCAACCAGACATTGTTTGGCGACTTGAGTCAGAACCTGTTCTCTGGCAATGATTTCCACCCTGCCGGTTGTATCACCAACTGGAACGACCCAGGTCACGTTCAGTACTGGCGACTTTGTGGTGATAATGGCGATACCGGATTACCAGATTTGGATCCAAACAATTGGGTGGTGTCACAGCAGAAGAAATACCTTCAGGCACTTAAGTCGATGGGAATTAAAGGCTTCCGCATCGATGCTGTCAAACACATGAGTCAGTACCAGATCGACCAGATTTTCACATCAGACATTACGTCTGGAATGCATGTATTTGGCGAAGTCATTACCAGTGGTGGTAAGGGCGATAGTGGCTATGAAGCCTTTTTGGCCCCTTACCTGAACAATACCAATCACGCTGCTTACGATTTCCCTTTGTTCGCTTCTATTCGCGGCGCTTTCTCTTTCGGTGGCGGATTAAACCAACTTCATGATCCTCAAGCCTACGGTCAAGCGTTAGAAAACTCACGCGCCATTACCTTCACCGTGACTCATGACATTCCAACCAATGATGGCTTCCGTTATCAAATCATGGATCCTAAGGATGAGCAGCTAGCTTACGCATACGTTTTGGGTAAAGACGGTGGTACGCCACTTGTCTATAGTGATGAGCTACCAGATAGCGAAGATAGAGATAATGGTCGCTGGGCTGACGTCTGGAAAGACGCCACTATGATTAACATGCTCAAGTTCCACAACTCGATGCAGGGTAAATCAATGACCGTCTTACACAGCGACCAGTGCACGCTGGTCTTCAAACGTGGTAAGGAAGGCGTAGTCGGCATCAACAAGTGTGGCGATGCGAAATCCGTTACTGTGGATACGTACCAACACGAGTTCAATTGGAACGTTTCGTACAAAGATACGCTAACGGGAGATACAACTGTCGTGAGTTCACGTAACCATACGTTTAACATTCCGGCACGCACAGCAAGAATGTGGATGCTGTAGTTTCCGCTGAAATGACAAAGGTCTGGTGAATACCAGACCTTTTTTATTGGTAAACCTTTAATATTACTTGGCTAATTCGTAGTTTTCCTGCATTTCCTGAGGAGCAATACCGTATTCGTAATCAGCAAGATAACCATCTTTGTAGACTTTCATTCCATGCTCATCCCAGCTCACTTTGATAATGGCGGTTTTGCCATCTTCACTGCCGAGTAATTTCAGCATCTCGTCATCAATCTTGATGGCTTTGATGGTTTTAATTCGCTTGAACGGCTTAAATTCTGTCGACGTTGGCAGCTTTCCGTAGGTTTTCTGCCAAGTTTCTTTTGGCACTAACCACTGATTATAGACTTCACCCACAATCGGCTCTGGCATACTGGCTATCACCACGCTGTCCGTCATCACGTTGCGCGTTTCAAGGCTATAACCGTCTTTACCATCTGAGACGTAGGTAGGGAAATCGCTTCCCAGCTCTGATGCCTCAGGCAAACGGCCCAATGTTGCGGATTTTTTCACGTACAAATCCGCAGACTCAAATTTGTTCATGATTTCAGGGATGTTTTGAAATTCAACCGGTTTGGCAATTGCTGCAAACGGAACAGACAATGCAGCGCTTAACGCTGCTATAGTGAAAATGTTTTTCATGAGAGTACTTTGGTATAGAACAGTTGACGATAAAGTAAATAACAAAACAATAAATAGCAAACGATTCAATCACTCCAAATATCGGATTGTGACCTTCCCCTAACCTCACCTTAACAATCGATAAATCCACGTCATATCAGCGCTTTTACTATAATTTAGAAGTGTGCAAGAATGAGCGCCCGAACCGTTAAGGATTATGCTGTACCCATGAAAATTCAAGCCGCTATCTTTGATATGGATGGCCTACTGTTAGACACCGAGCGTGTATGCATGCGAGTCTTTAAACAAGCCTGTGTAAACGTCAACCTGCCTTTCTATGAAGACGTTTATCTCTCCATCATCGGGCGTAACGCCGCGGGCATAGACAAGATCTTTCGAGCTGCCTATGGGGATGATCTCGACAAACTCCACAATGAGTGGCGTCGCAACTACGACGCTATTGTCAAACACCAACCAATCCCAGTAAAAGAAGGCGTTGTAGAACTGTTGGAATGGCTTAGAGAACAGCAAATTCCAACCGCAGTGGCAACCTCTACTCACCGTGACGTCGCAGAAATTAAACTGCGCCTTGCGGGTTTAGACAAGTACTTTGATAGCCTGACTTGCGGCTGTGAAGTATCTGTCGGCAAGCCTGACCCAGAAATCTATCTATTGGCTGCCGACCGTCTCAATGTTGAAGCTGAGCACTGTATCGCATTCGAAGACTCCAATAACGGGGTAAAAAGTGCGGTCGCCGCCAACATGACCACCTATCAAATCCCCGATTTGCTCGAACCCTGTGAAGAAGTGAAAGCATTGGGACATAGCATTCAACCGTCACTACTTAACGTACTGGCAGAATTGAAAGCCCAATAAAAAACAGCCCTGCATATCACTTGCAGGGCTGTTTTGTATCATGTGCGTTATTTTTCGATACGCATTACCGCTTCTAAATGCGCTCTCATTTCGGTTTCCGCAAGGTCACCACTCGCGTTATTAACTAAAATACCTGCTGGCACCCGCTCAAAATACTTTTGTAATACGGAAGTGACTCTCTAGGTTATTCTTATACCCAGAAACAATTTTTCAGAACCTTTGGTTCTAATGAGAATACCCGTTGGGGCTTTTATCTTTTTGAATCTGTCCCAAGATAAGGAAGTGCCGGATATCAATTTTGGATAAGGAATAACAATGACTAACCAATACGTACCACCAAAAGTTTGGAAGATGGAAGATGAAAATGGCGGCCAGTGGGCCAGCATTAACCGACCGGACTCAGGCGCCCGTCATGAGCAGGCGCTCCCTGTGGGCTCACACCCAATCCAGCTTCATTCAATGGGCACACCAAATGGCCAGAAAGTGACGATTATGCTTGAGGAGCTTCTCGCGCTTGGTGTCAGTGAAGCTGAGTATGATGCTTATTTGATAAAAATTGGCGACGGTGATCAGTTTGGTTCTGGCTTTGTCGAGGTGAACCCAAACTCCAAGATCCCAGCATTAGTTGACCGCTCAGGTGACAAACCAATCAATGTATTCGAATCAGGTAATATTCTGCTTTACCTTGCCGAGAAATTTGGCCATTTCTTACCAACAGATGTTGCAGCGAAAACAGAGGTCATGAACTGGCTGTTCTGGCTTCAGGGCTCCGCACCGTACTTAGGCGGTGGTTTTGGTCATTTCTACGCCTACGCGCCAGAGAAGTTTGAATACCCTATCAATCGCTTCTCAATGGAGGCGAAGCGTCAACTGGACGTGTTGGACAAGCAGCTGGCAAACAACACCTTTATCGCGGGTGAAGAGTACAGTATTGCAGACATCGCTATCTGGCCTTGGTACGGAAACTTAGTGTTAGGAAATGCCTATGATGCAGGTGAGTTCTTAGATGTCGACAGTTATAAACACCTTAAGCGTTGGGCTGAAGCCATTGAAGCTCGCCAAGCAGTCCAGCGTGGTCGTATCGTCAACCGCGCTTGGGGCGAAGAGTGGGAACAGGTTCCAGAACGCCACAGCGCTGAAGATATCGATAAGGTACTTAAGCTCAAACCTTAAGCTATAAAGCACAACAATAAATCCTCTCACTCAAAATGAGAGGATTTATTTCGTTCCACCGCCCCAACAAGATCCACTAATTAGGAAAACGCCGTCGGCAATCACATCCTCTTTTCTTGCACTACAACTCCACCAGAGTTAAGTGTCACGAATCCATAGCCACATCTCGCTTTTCCCAATCAATATCGTCAACAATGAGGAAAAATCACCGATAGAAATCATCTCTTTTTTCCTTCCTAGCTCACGATTAGCATTTCCTATCAAACACACCGACTGAGATGCAATTATGAAAATTGAGCACGTTGCGCTCTGGACCAAACAGCTAGAGTTACTAAAAGATTTCTACATCAAGTATTTCAACGCGACGCCCAATCAAAAATACCATAACAGTGAAAAGAACTTCTCTTCTTACTTCCTATCTTTTAGCAGTGGTTGCCGCCTAGAGCTGATGCAAATGGACAGCATTCCAGAGTCAAAAGATGACCTTTATGACCAGTTCACTGGTTTTATCCATATTGCCATTTCACTTGGTTCAGAACAGGCGGTAGATCAATTGACTCAACGTTTAGTTGCAGATGGTTACGAGATCCTCAGTAGCCCAAGAACGACGGGGGACGGCTACTACGAAAGCTGCTTCTTTGATCCAGACGGAAACCGAATTGAGCTAACGGTTTAGATAAACCTTTTGTCGTCAGAATATGGCAAAACATAGCTCGTCGATTAAACCCTAAAAACTGTCTGTATTTGTCGCTAGTACTCTCCGCTATACTTCGCCCGATTTAACTCAAAGCTCTGGATTTACGCTCCAGTTCGCTAAAAGGAAAAAACATGACAGATTACGTAGTATGCGCACTTTACAAGTTTGTGCGTCTTGAAGATTATGTGGAACTTCGTGAGCCGCTAAAAGCGCTGATGGAACAACATGAAATCCGTGGCACGCTCTTGCTTGCTAACGAAGGCATCAACGGTACGGTCGCTTCTAGCCGAGAAGGTATCGACACTCTTCTCGCCTGGTTCAAGCAGGATTCTCGCCTTGCGGATATCGTTTACAAAGAGTCATTCGACGCAAACCAACCGTTTAATCGTACCAAGGTTAAGCTGAAAAAAGAGATTGTGACGCTCGGTGTAGAAGGCATCGACCCTCGTCATGTCGTCGGTACTTACGTTAAGCCAGACGAGTGGAATGAGTTGATCTCAGATCCAGAAGTTTTCGTAGTCGATACTCGTAATGACTACGAAATCGAAATTGGTACGTTCAAAAATGCGGTTAACCCGAAAACAGATACTTTCCGTGACTTCCCTGAATACGTCGCTGAAAACATGGACCCAGCAAAGCACAAGAAAGTCGCTATGTTCTGTACTGGTGGTATTCGTTGTGAAAAGTCTACGGCTTACATGAAGGAACAAGGCTTCGAAGAGGTATACCACCTAGAAGGCGGCATCCTGAAGTATCTTGAAGAAGTGCCTGAAGAAGAAAGCATGTGGGAAGGCGATTGCTACGTATTCGATGGCCGTGTCGCGGTAAACCACCAGCTAGAGAAAAGTGGCTACGAGATGTGTAATGCGTGTCGTTTGCCGATTACTCAGGAAGACATGGAATCTGAAGCGTTTGAGAAAGGCGTTAGCTGCCCTAAATGTATCGACAAGCATACAGATGAGCAAAAAGCACGCTTCCGTGAGCGTGAAAAGCAAGTTCAACTCGCTAACAAACGCGGCGAAACGCACGTTGGAGGCGAGGCCGATCAGGTGATTGCCCAACGTCGAAAAGAAAAGATTGCACGTAAAGAACAGCAAAGAAAATCTAAGTAAAGCTTACTCGTTCTGAATTCAATCCCCTCTGCATTTTTGCGAGGGGATTTTTTTGCACGTTTGAAAGCACCGCCGTTCACTTAAGATGGCTAGCTAGCAATCGGTGTCGAACACATCACAGCACAAACCTAACTGTCACCGAGACAAACGCGTGGTCACTCGCCTGCTTGTCCCGTTCAAAACTTGGGTTGATAAGGTGAGCATCGAGCGTCGAATAGGACGTCACATCAGCCATTGAGTACTGCGAGTCGGGCTGAAACTCCTGCGACAATAAGATGTAGTCGAGCACGTTGCCTTTCGCAAAATGATAGTGTGTGGGTGGACGCTCTATCTCTGGCTGTTTTAAAGCGAAAATGTCCCAGCTGTCTCGCAGCATTAAGCCAGATTCGCCTTCGATAGTTTTGGTCAGTAAACCTGTGATGTCACTGCTGATCGGCTGATTCATATCCCCCATCAGAACAGTCGGGATCGGATGCTTCGCGTATTGTTGTTCCATCGCTAATCTTAACATCACCGCCTCCCATCCTCTTTGCTGGCTTGAAAGCCATTGGCCCACCAGCGGTTGTCCTTCACCTTCTTCTATTGCTTCGGTGGCTCTCTGAGATTTTAGGTGGCTAACATAAACAGCGACTTCACCGATATCTGGCACTTCTACCATAGCAAAGACTGGCTGACGGCTAAACTCCGGCTGCGGGATTGAATAGCCTGCTAGCGATGATGCCAGTAACGTGACCGCTTCAACATGCGAGATCGGGTATTTAGAAGCCAGAGCCACAACGGGGTGGGAATAGATGTAATCACTTTCTATGTTAGGGCTATCCACGCTGGCGAAATACGAGTACCCCATCTCTTCGAATAGCTGGCGGGCAGCATCGAGACTAAATACTTCCTGAACTCCAATAATGTCTGCATCGAGGCTCTGAATGGCATTTTTTGTCCATTGGCATTTAGCTTCCCAAGCGTCAGCGTCATAGATATTTTCAAAGTCATAAAACGCACCGGGTGGTTCGATGAAATTGAACAAATTGGCAGTGGCAAATGTAAGTCTTTTGTCGGTAAGCAAAGCGCGACCTTATTGGTTATAATTAGTGTTTAGTGTAACCACATCTCTTTCAATCTGCTGACTGATAAGCCTGTTAAGCAAACCAAGATGACTTTAACCGTCACAAGTAATGTTTCACCGACTTCATCATTTTCTGAAATGAAGGACAATCCAGATGTGACGGCTCCGGACAATTCGCAACGTGGTTGAGACTATCCCGCACTGCTTGCAGTCTTTTAATCTGAGCATCGATTTCATGCGTTTTCTTCGTGAGTAGAGCCCTGTCTATCGCCAGCTCATCTTTATCATCAAACATGGCTGATATCTCATCAAGCGATAAACCTGCTAAGCGACCCAGACAGATGATATTGAGCTTGTTCAGTACGCTTGGGGCATATTGTCTTCGTAAACCATTCCGGCCAATTGAACGAATCAGACCGAGTTTCTCATAGTACCTGAGTGTAGAAGGCTTGAGCCCAGACTGACGAGACACATCCGCGATATCCATGGTAATCACCCTTGACTTAAAGTCGACTTTAAGTTGTAGCCTAGTTGCAATCTATCAAAACCATCAGCGATTACAACGAGGATATTCAAATGGAAACTCATATCTTGCTTCAGGCGACTCTGATCGGAATCGGCGCAACCGTCATCATGGACTTATGGGGAATCATACAGAAACGAATTCTGGGCATTCCGCCTCTAAATTACGGATTAGTGGCGAGGTGGGTGGTTTGGATTTCAAAAGGGAAATGGATGCATCAGACCATTATGAACACTCCATCGGTTTGGGGAGAAAACGTTCTTGGCTGGCTGCTGCACTATCTCATCGGGGTGATATTCGCAATCGGACATGTTTATTGGGCCGGAGAAACGTGGCTTACCTCTCCAACGGTTGCAAAAGCTTGGCTTACTGGCTTTGTAACCCTACTCTTCCCTTACTTCATTATTCAGCCTTGCCTTGGGTTTGGCATAGCTGCAAGCAAAAAACCAAAGCCGTGGCTAGCGAGAACATTAAGTCTGCTCACCCACTCCGCCTATGGCGTCGGTTTATTCTTTTCAGCAATGCTCTTATCTTGAAGTGCCTCATTAGTCGCCGACAGCATTAAAAGAAAACTGCGCCTGATTGTGCGCCAGCGCACTGTCTGACATCCATACATCAAACAGGGTTGATTCGATTATTGAAAACGATAATAATTATCATTACAAAAAGTTTGAGGTCAGTATGGATAGCCAGAAACCGCTTTATAATGCTTTCTTTAAAGCACAAGACAGATTTGTTGAACGTTACACACCCTGTGGGTTCGAGCCCGATATCATTCACGATTACATTCATTGGGCGATGACCTTGTCTTCGTTCTATGAACAAGGTACCGAGAATGAGAACCCACTGCTGTGTGAACTTTACCTACGTCAGGTTTATTTTCATTTGATTGAAGCCATTCAGGATCCAGTGAGAAGTCGCACGTTCCGACGGGTCTGCCTCGACGCTATTCATACTCCCCTACTATGCTTAAAGCGCTACTACTACCAGTGGGAAGATGGCGACATTAAGTTTTTAAACCTACAACAACAATTGCAGCGCATCCAGACGCCGCACGATTAAATTCAAAAGGATCATCAATGACTCAATCTTCTGCCCCACAGACATTCCGTGTTGAAAAAGACAGCATGGGAGAAGTGAAAGTACCCACGAACGCTCTGTATCAAGCGCAAACACAACGCGCAGTCGACAACTTTCATTTCAGCAAACATACGATGCCAACCGCGTTTATTCAGGCGCTGGCATACGTGAAGCAAACAGCCGCTTTAACGAATGCTCAACTGGGTCTGATGGAGGGTGATATTGCGAATGCGATAGCCGACGCAGCGCAAACCATTATTGATGGTCAGCACTTAGAGCACTTCCCGATTGACGTTTTCCAGACGGGCTCTGGCACCAGCTCGAACATGAATGCTAATGAAGTGATTGCGACTTTAGCCAGTGATATTCTGGGCGGTGACGTGAACCCTAACGACCATGTCAATATGGGTCAAAGCAGCAACGACGTTGTTCCAACAGCGATTCAGGTCAGCGCAGCACTAACAGTCGAAAAACAGCTTATCCCAGCGTTAAATCATTTTATTGAGACGCTAAAGAGTAAGCGTAATGAAATCGGTCATGTTGTGAAAACAGGCAGAACGCACCTAATGGACGCCATGCCAATCACATTTGATCAAGAGCTTGGCGGTTGGCAATTCCAGCTTGAACAAGCGAAGCAAGGAATTGAACAAAGCCTGATTGGCGTTAAAGCTCTGGCCCAAGGTGGGACCGCTGTGGGCACAGGCATCAATGCTGACCCAAGATTTGCTAAAGCCTTTGCAGATAACCTCTCTCAGGCAACTCGCTTACAGTTCACTTCTAGCGAAAACTTCTTCTACAACCTAAGCAGTCAGGATGCCTTGGTCGCTCTTTCTGGTCAGCTCAAAACCGCTGCCGTAGCCATCATGAAAATCTCGAACGATCTGCGCTGGATGAATTCCGGCCCACTTGCTGGCTTGGGTGAGATTGAACTTCAAGGCCTACAGCCAGGCTCTTCTATTATGCCGGGCAAAGTAAACCCAGTGATCCCAGAGGCCGCAGCCATGGCAGCCGCACAAGTCATCGGCAACGACACCACCATCACCGTAGGCGGCCAATCTGGCAACTTCCAGCTTAACGTCATGCTGCCTGTGATCGCTCACAATGTACTGGAAAGCATCGAACTGTTAGCCAACAGCGCAATTGCTCTGGCAGACAAAGCGGTCGCGACCTTCAATGTCCGTGAAGACAACCTTCAAGTCGCATTAGCGAAAAACCCGATACTGGTGACGGCGCTCAACCCTGTTATTGGCTATTTGAAAGCAGCTGAAGTGGCTAAGAAAGCATACAAACAAGGACGTGCCATTATTGACGTGGCAGAAGAAGAGACGGACCTTGATCGCGCTACGCTAGAGCGTTTGCTAGATCCGGCGAAGCTGACTCAAGGTGGTGTTGCAGAATAAACCCGATAGCACACATCCTTGTGCTGTGTGCTCTGGTTTAGATCCAAGCCAGAGTAATAAGCAAAAATGGGACAGCAATCATTGATGCCATTTTTGCCAGTGACAACATCTCGCGAAGTACAATTTCACGCTTAGGTGATACCGTGTACTTCGCCTGATGCGCCACTATCGCTTGGGCATTGTTCATAATTCCTCAAACATGCACTTATGTTAGTGGAGGCGCAATTCTAAAGCCTTATCTGAGGGACCACAATGCCTATAGCCGTCAGAGTTCGGTTAAAACACCATCACATGATCCACCATGATCTTCCCTTCACGATAAACCAAGACCATTTCCGCGACATAATCTCCTTCAACTCGACTGAAACCTTGCCTCCAGACAAAAGCGGCTGAGTCAGGGCGCTTGAACAGTGCCACCTGAGTACGGTCAGTGAACACGCCTTTTAGTGACTGATACTGTTTCACGACACGCTCGAAATAATCGGGCTTTACGATATCGCGCAAGCGCGGGGTAAAATCCTGCACATGTTTCGCATGATTTATCTCCGTCGATGCCTGCATTAAATTATCCATGAGTGGATTGGCTAGGTCCCAAAGAGCTTGCTCACTCATTTGCTCAAAGTCCATTTCGACCTCTGTAGTAACTGTATGAAGGGAAAGAAGAAACCATGATAAATTAATCACTAGATTAATTTTGTATGAATTAAGTTTCTGTATCTATAGTTAATCGAGAATATATCCTATTTACACAGTCAATGGTATCGCTCCGCTTAGCGACACCTTCCCTTAACTTGCTGATTTGGAGTACTTTATGAAACGGTTCTTGATCGGATCTGTTCTGATTTCGCTGTTAACGGCCTGTACACAAGATGACTCATCCCAAGCACTTGGTACATTGGAGAGAGACCGTGTCACCTTCACTGCTACAGCCAACGAAATCATCCTTGCGTTACCCGCGACAGAAGGCTCACAAGTAAAGCAAGGCGAAGTGTTGGTGCAGCTTGATACCACCAGCCAAGAAGCGGTACTCGCACGTGCCGTTGCTGAACAATCCAAAGCAGAAGCTTACCTACTCAAACTGACCAATGGTGAACGCCCAGAAGACATCGCGGCTTCCCAAGCTCGCGTTAAACGTGCTGAAGCTCAATTAACTGAAGCTCAGAAGAATTACACCCGAAAAGCGGAGCTGGTTGAAAAGCGGCTGATCAGCCAATCAGAAGAGGACACGGCACTTGCCGCACGCGACTCCGCGAAAGCCGAACTGGACTCAGCCAAAGAAGAGTTTAGCAAGCTGACAGCTGGTTCACGCCTTGAAGATATCGAACAAGCGAAAGCCGAGCTCGCGGCTTCTGTTGCTGATGTGACTCTCCAGCAACAGAAGCTTAGCGAGCTCACCATTACCGCAACCCGTGATGGGGTATTGGATAACTTACCTTACAATTTGGGCGAACGTGTTCCCGTCAATGGCGTGGTCGCCGTCATACAGGCTAGTCGCGTGCCGTATGCGCGTGTTTATGTGCCAGCTAACCATCGCGTTGATTTTGTACCGGGGAAGTCAGTTTCGGTTACTGTAGACGGCGTTGAAAATCCAATCTCTGGGACAGTTCGTTGGGTTGCCAGCGAGCCCTCATTTACACCCTATTATGCGCTCACCGAAGACGAGCGTTCTCGCTTGATGTATCTGGCGGAAGTTGACCTTGAGTCCTCGGCACAGCGACTACCATCTGGCATCCCGGCACAAATCGACTTGTCTGGAGAGTAGTGCCAATGGAATATGCGATTAAAGCAGAGAATGTAGTAAAGAGGTTTGGAGATTTCACCGCCATCGACGACATCACGCTCAATGTACCCAAGGGCAGTATTTACGGCTTTCTTGGACCTAACGGCTGTGGGAAGTCCACCACCATCCGTGTGCTGACGGGTTTGCTAAGCCCAAGTGAAGGTGACGTCGATGTATTGGGGTTAGAAATACCACGCCAATCTGAACTTCTGCGCCTCAAAATTGGCTACATGACGCAAAAGTTTTCTCTCTACGACGATTTAACCGTAGAGGAAAACTTAGAGTTTATCGGTCAAATATTTGGTATGGGGTCCAAACACCTCAAGCGACGTATCAATGAACAACTGAAAACCTATGGCTTAGACCAGCGACGAAAACAACGTGTCGGTGGAATGAGTGGGGGCCAGAAACAACGCCTTTCTCTTGCTGCCGCTACTATGCACCAACCTGAACTCTTGTTTCTTGACGAACCGACTTCAGCCGTTGACCCAGAAAACCGCCGCGAATTCTGGGAACAGCTTTTTGATCTGTCTGACCAAGGCACTACGATTCTGGTTACGACTCACTACATGGATGAAGCGGAACGTTGCCACAGACTAGCCATCATGGAGGCAGGAAGAATTCGTGCTGACGGCGAGCCAGAACAGTTAATGGCCGATATGGGTGTCAATATTGTCGAAGTCAAAGCAGACAATTTGCGGGCACTGAAGGAATCCCTTCTTTTCAGAGAGGAAGTGCGCTCTGCCGCACAATTAGGAATTCGCCTGCGGGTTTTAATTCATCAACATATCCAAGACCCGATTGCATGGTTGCGCGAGCAGTTTCCTGAACTCATCGAAGCGGAAATGAATCTAGCCAGACCGAGCCTAGAAGATGTGTTTGTCACTGTCACAGGAGAAGGAAGACAATGATCCAGTCTATCGCTCGCATGAAGGCGATCATGTTTAAAGAAATCCGTCAGCTTTCCCGTGATCGCATCACCTTTGGCATGGTCGTGATGATTCCCCTGATTCAGCTGCTGCTATTCGGTTTTGCGATAAACACCGACGTACGCAATATTCCTATCGGTGTTGTAGACCAAAGTCAGAGTACCGCCGGACGTGTCATCACGGAATCGGTCAAGGTCACTCAGGTGGTTGACGTCAAAGCCACTTACCCAACCGCGGAACAGGCAGAACAAGCGATTCAGAACGGTGAAATACGTGCGGCTCTAATCATTCCGTCTGACCTGACGCAACGAATGACCCAAGATCGTGTGCTAGGGCAATGGGTGGTTGATGGTTCCGATACCATGATCAGTTCTGCGATTCTGGCACTGCAGAATATGCCATTAACGGACTTTGATTTTGATATCCGCCCTGAACAACAAAAGACCTTTGAAGTTGCTTTATTCTACAACCCAAGTCGTCGTTCTGCGGTGAATATCGTACCGGGTCTACTTGGTGTCATTCTGACAATGACGATGATTCTGTTTACCAGCGCAGCGATTGTAAGAGAACGAGAACGTGGCAATCTGGAACTGTTAATCACTACACCCATCCACTCTTTCGAATTGATGGTCGCTAAAATCGTCCCATATATTTTTGTCGGCCTGATTCAGGTGTTCATTATTCTGGGATTAGGTCACTTCATCTTTGATGTCCCGATTAACGGAGCCATTAGCCAGATCCTTCTAGGAACGCTGTTGTTTATCTCCGCAAGCCTTACTCTTGGCTTGGTGATCTCGACCATAGCGTCAACACAGCTACAGGCCATGCAGATGACCGTCTTTATCTTGCTGCCGTCGATACTATTGTCTGGCTTTATGTTCCCGTATGAAGCGATGCCTATTGCGGCTCAATGGATTTCTGAAGCTTTACCCGCCACACACTTTATGCGCTTAATTCGCGGTATTGTACTACGGGGCTCTGATCTAAGCGGTATGTGGCACGACACATTATGGCTGGCCTGCTTTACTGTGATTGGTCTATTGATCGCCTCAACGAGGTTCAAGAAGTCGTTGGATTAAAGGAAAGCGCCCCTCGATGATGAGGGGCGTTTTTACATTAACGGATATTTTGCGCGATTCGCCATAGCACGCCAGAAGGATCGATCAGACAAAACTCCAACATGCCCCACGGTTGTTCAATCAGCTCTGTCACTTTGCACTCAAAGTCCTTTTCGACACTGGACGCCTTAACATGCTCCAACCAACCCATCGCATCCTCTACCAGTAAATGCATCATCGTGTTTTCTGCATGTTCAACTTGATAGTAGTTTTGCAGCAGGAAAGCGGTGTTATCTTTTCGCATGTAAGCAACGTCACCAAAGACTGAAGCAACCTCAAATCCCAACGCCTGATAAAATCGTTGCGAAATTTCAAAGTCTTTGCTGGGAATAAAGGATTTAATTTCCGTAATCGCCAGATTTGCCATAGTTACCATCCAAAGGCTGATTAAGTTATTTGGAGGGTAACCTAGCTAAAATCTTCACACAACAAGTTGAGAATAATAATCAATAACCAATCTCAGTTTTGACTAGAAAATGGTCTGAACCAGCAGGATTAGGTGAACTTTGGCGCTGACAGATCTTTCTGCCTGCATTCACAGATTGTAGCCACAAGTGGTCAATTGCGATCATGGAAACCGGCGGCGTATTGAACGCTTGAGACCAATTGGGCCAGCTTGCGACTGGGGCTTTCTGGAAAGTTGGAAACAGTTTGGCAAAACGTAAACTAGCGGAGGAGAGATTAAAGTCTCCCAATACCATAACTTCATCGCTGGGATAGATTTCTATCAGCGACTCAATGGTCCTAATTAGTGCATTTCGCCTGTACCACAACTCTTTAGTCCTTGGTGAAGTCGGATGCGCCACAATGAGCGTCATCGCGCTTTGATTGTGGGGATACCAGGTCCCACGAATAATATTTTGTTCATCCGGCGTCATAAACACCGACATATTTTTTAACGGAGAAACACTCAGAATCATCTGGCTTGAGGGATAACCCACACCTTTCTGGCCGCCATAGAAGTAGGGATAGATGTCACTGAGCATCTTCAGCCTTTCACCAATTTCTGGCGCGACTTCTTGCATCACAACTAAGTCTGCAGGCTTGGTAAGCAAGTAATTGATGAACGCATTTACATCAGGGTTCTCATAGTAGAGGTTGAACTGCACTACTGAGACAGAATTCGCACAGCGAGACACCAAATTTTGATTGGACTTTGGAGCCATCAAGGTAAACGCACCTGCCAGAACAATACATATTGCACTTGGTGCCCATTTTAATCTTAAGGCAAAAATCAGTGCGAAAACGATGTAGACGATTAAAAACAGACTTGGGTAAGCAACGATGTTTTCCACCCACCAAGTTGCTTCTTTTAAAGAGAGCCCTGCCCACAGCAATGCTGGGCTGTAAACGATCAACCAGATTTTCCAACGCCTCACTGTAAGTCCTTTTAAAGTGGAGCTTTATTTAAGTATGTACCATCTCTGGCTAAATATGGTTTTTTATTATTTCAATCAGTTTTCTAGACTGACGAAGTACTTTGAGACGAGTGTTAATGTATGCCTGAACTCACTCATCAATTTGACTGAAAAAACAAGATAAATGGAATAATCGTGAATGAGCTGACTGAATGTCCGGATATCGATTTTCCTAATGCCACAATTAATACTAGGCTATTAGTAAGCAATTACACACATAATAACTTGCTATGAATAAACAACGTCAACTTGGCATCGACAAGCAACTTGTCATTGTCACGCTCCTCGTGAGTCTCGTTCTCGCATTCGTTATGGCGGGAGTAAACTTCTACGTTGATTACCAAGCGGAGCAAAACAACTTAGATAAACAAATGCTTCAAATTGAAGACAGCTACGTCGCAAGCCTGCAAAACAGCCTGTGGATTGAAGACCAAAAGCAACTCACGACTCAAGCCTCAAGCATCTTCCAGTTGCCTGCAGTCGATCGATTAACCATCATCGACAGCAAAAGTACTCTTATAGAATTAGGTAACGAAATCACAGGTAAAAAGGTGATTAACGTCTGGGATTTAACCTACCAACTCGGCAACAAGAGCTTTACGCTCGGGCAATTAAGAATTGAAACCGATTTAGCTCCTGTCTATCACGCATTGTGGCAAAAGTTCTTATTTCTGCTGGTGATGACCTTGATACAGACCTTACTCATTGTTTCCTGCTTATTATGGCTAACAATGAAACTGATCTTAAAACCCATTTCTCACCTTTCATCTGCAATGGCTGATTTCCATACCAGCCCGACTCCCGACAAACTGGTGATGCCAAAGCGATTGTTCCACGATGAGATCAGCCATCTGACAGACAAATACAATCAATGTGCAGAGCAGCTACGAGTCAATTACCAGCAAATCATCGAGTCAAAAGAAAAGGCAGAAATCGCTAATGTTAAGAAAAGTGAATTCCTAGCCAACATGAGCCACGAAATTCGCACCCCAATGAATGGGATCGTCGGCGTCGCTGAACTACTTAAAGAAACCAAGCCGAATGAAGTTCAGCGCAACTACGTCGATATTTTGCTGACGTCGTCCCATACCTTGCTCGATATTATCAATGACATCCTCGATTTTTCGAAAATAGAAGCCGGCCACTTCGAATTGGATCCTACCAAGTTTGACCTCAAATCACTTATCCAACAGCAAGCCAACGAATATAGCATCCGCGCCAAACAACAAGAGCTGTTCTTCGACTGCAATATAGACCCAGCTGTACCTCAGGAAATAGAGGCTGATTCTGTCAGGCTGAAGCAGGTCATCAATAACTTGATCGGCAACGCCCTTAAGTTCACCCATCGTGGATATGTTGAGCTCAACATCAAGCTGTTGGAAAACGAGACAGGCAACCAACTTCAGTTTGAAGTCAAAGATACGGGGATTGGTATCGCCAAAGACAAACTCGACTCAATCTTTGACAAGTTTCAACAAGCCGATGGCAGCACAGCCCGACAATACGGAGGAACGGGGTTGGGGCTGGCGATAAGCCAAAAAATCGTTGAGTTGATGGGTGGTAAGCTCCAGGTGACCAGTGAAGTTGATCTTGGCAGCAGCTTTTATTTTTCTATCCCAATAGATACTCCATCAACGGCTATTGGGGGTATTGTTCAATCGTCACCAAATCTGGTTGAGTTTCCAGCTTCTTCTGGTACCCAGATGAAGAAGTTGTCTCCGAAATACAAAACTGGCCTCAAAGTGCTGGTTGTTGAAGATACTCGAGTAAACCAACAAGTGATTCAAGTCATGCTTAATTTGCTTGGTTTGGAGGTAGATATAGCGAATAACGGTGTCGAAGCTTTGGAATATTGTCAGCAGAATGAGGTGGACGCCATCTTGATGGACTGTCATATGCCTGTCATGGATGGTTACGAAGCAACACAGAAAATTCGTCAGCTCGAAGGTTGGGCGGCCTATGTTCCTATAATTGCTGTCACAGCTAACGTGATCAAGGAGGATCGTGAGCGTTGTTTTGAAATCGGTATGAATGGTTTTCTCTCTAAACCGGTTAAGCCTAAAGAAATAGAAGAAGCACTAATTGATTACGTCCCAGCTTATCAGAGTGCACAGAACAGAGCCAAAGTCGCCAATGGCAATAGTTTGGACACACCAAGCTCGCGCTCTTAGTATGAGAGCTAAAACCTTGAAGCACCTAGAGGGGCCATACGAAAGGATGAGATAGAAGCATTCACAAATAGTTAATCTTCATGAGTCAGACTACTTATTAATCGAATTATCATCTAAATTTGAAGGTAGATGTGATCAAGGGACGAGCTATGAGTAGGATTTTTGCGATAATTTTGTTGTTCGTGTGCTCACCCTTATCTGTCGCCCAAAATAGTGACAAAGTCGTAAAATTGGTTGTCGGTGATTGGGAACCTTATACCAGCAGCCTTAATAACCCAAATTATAAAATTGCCGAAGACCTGGTCATCGCTGCTTACCAAACGCAAGGCTATAGTGTCACTATCGACTATCATCCTTGGAGCAGAGCTTACCGTTACGTTGAGTCAGGCAAATATGACGGAACATTCCCTTGGTTTAAGAACGATGAACGACAATCCCTTTTCATCTTCTCAGAATCCCTGTTCACACAAAAAATTGTCTTTTTCTACCATGTCGACAGCAACTTTGATTGGCAAAAATCTTTGGATTTAAACAACTACCATATTGGTGCCACACAAGCCTATGAAGTGACCCGCTTGCTCCAGTCTCAGGGCGTAAAAGTCGAGGTTGCCAATGAGGACCAAAGTAATTTTATTAAACTAGGGAAACAACGCATAGACGCTTACCCAGCGGCGGTTGAACGTGGTTACTACATGATGGGCACGATACTTTCTGCGATACAGATAAATAAGATCCGGATTCACCCTAAGCCAATAATGGAAAAAGACATGTACACTATGTTCTCTAAGCATGATCATGAGCGTAGTGCACGCCTTAGTGAAGCACTCAGTTTAGGCATCCAACAATTGATTCAATCGGGTGAATACCAAAAGATCATCAGTGTAGAAAATCAAATTTCTGTCTCTGATCCATCCGACTTATAGAAAGCGCTCTGAGTGAAAATAAACTGTCATAATTAGTCGTTACCCTGCCTTGCGAACACAACCTACATCACTGAGAGACGCTCCATGACCAAACCTTTGTACGTATTCGATCTAGATGAAACATTAATCAAAGCAGACAGTGCGATGATTTGGAATGAGTTTTTAGTCGAGAAAGGTATTGTCGATGATGCAAGTTTCCTCACAGAAGATCAGCGACTGATGGCATTGTATTCTCAGGGAAAGCTAGACATGGATGACTACCTTAAGTTTGCCATGGCCCCT
Source organism: Vibrio sp. St2 (assembly GCF_947311885.1). NCBI lineage: Bacteria > Pseudomonadati > Pseudomonadota > Gammaproteobacteria > Vibrionales > Vibrionaceae > Vibrio > Vibrio sp. St2. The sequence goes on from NZ_CAMZNA010000002.1 coordinate 404,499, forward strand.
ATTACTCACCTCTCTTTAGGAGAAGTTGAGAAGCTGGTCAACGAATGCGTTGATAAATGGATTGCCCCAAAGCAATTTCAACAATCTATCCCGCTGTTAGAACAGCTCAATAAGCAAGGCGTCGATACATTAATTATCTCCGCTACCGTGAGCTTTATTGTCGAAGCCGTGGCACGGCATCTGGGCGTTGAGCAATCCATGGGGATCGAATTGGTCACCGAGGACGATCGCTACACGGCAAAAGTGTCCGGTGTTCCAAGCTATCGAGAGGGTAAGGTGACTAGACTAGAACAGTGGCTCAGTGCCAGAGACGAAGCCTATACAGAGATCCACTTTTACACTGATTCAATCAATGACCTGCCGTTATGTGAGCGCGCTGACTACGCCTACTTGGTCAACCCTTGCCCTCGATTAAAAGCCATCGCTGATCGTCCAAACTGGACCATTCTACATTGGGACTGATAATGTCAATTTAGGCGGTTGCACCGCCTTCAATTCAGGGTGTATACCTCAGCCCAAGCATGGTGCACCCGTCTTCGTAGTAACGACCCGTGATTACTTCAAACCCATAAGCACCGTAATAGTCTTTCAAATGTTCCTGCGATGAAATGAAAATAGAGCTGCTAGTATGTATCTCCCTCAGCGTATCAAAGCTCAATTTCATCAGTTCATGACCAATCTGACGGCCACGATGACTTATCGCAACGATCACTCGCCCGATACATACATCATTGGCGCTGGTATCAATCAGTTCTAACACTTCTTCCGGGTAACCTAGGCCCTGCGGCATCAATCGGCTATACGCAACCAGCTTTCCGTCTTCATAACCCATAACATGTCGCGTTTCAGGGTGAGTATCTTTTCCATCTAAGTCACTGTAGGGCGATTGTTGTTCAACAATAAAGATATCAACTCGTAGACGCAGAAAATCATACAGTTCATTCACGGATAATTCGGCAAACCTCTTTACTCGCCACTCTAACATTGCATTTCTCCTTACATTTGTGGAAGCCAAATTAATATTCACCTCATCAATAATCATTAACCTTTGTTAAGCTAGGCGACAAAACTTCTCAACCGACTAATGTTGACATACAGGTTACAAAGCAAGCCCAAAAGCCGCTAAAATCACAGTGAACCCTATATTTAATGAGTAAATTGATGCCTTTAGGTAAGTTGGCTGCGTGCTTTTTGTTTCTGTTTCCTCTAGCCGCACAAGCGCAGAGTCTCCAAGAAAATTGGCAATCGCTTTATCAGCAAAGTTGGCAGGCTACCGAACTCAAAGTCACACAGCAGCAGCTCAGCCAGTACCCTGCTGAATTACTCAAACAGCAGGCTCGCTACCCAGATTTCAAACAATACAACTGGCAAGAGATCGAGCAGGTTTATCGAGTGTCTCAAACCTGTCAGAAAAATGAGCAGCACAACGCTAACCTTAATGATGCCATCGAGTTTGAACTGGCAATGTGCAATGATCAGTTGCTCACCGATGATTGGTTTCAGGCGCACACGCTGTTGCACCCAGCTGGCGGGAGCTTTGCAGACCGCTACCTGGATCATCAACCTAACTACCAACCTAGCCATACGGTACGTCGCTACTTAACCATCGATAATCCTCAGCACCCTTTGCATGCGGCATTATCCACTCTGTCCAATGAAGGGCGTGAAGCCCTGCTGAACGGATACCGTGCATGGATGGAAAAAGACACGCTATGGCTAAGTGGAGAGCAAGGTTGGAAAGCCGTGACCGCTGAAACGTGGCAGCCTGTTGCAAAGAGACTGGACATCACGCTATCAGGCCCAAATTGCACCTTCCGCTACAGCAACCTTTGCATCAGTGAGGTTGCTGAGAACGTGCTCGCATTACGTTTATTTGTCGCAGGTTTGTCGATTTTGATTCTCTTTATGACGGTCAAAACCCTGTACACGAGACGCCAGCAAAGCCGTGAGAAACGCTTCATATTACAGTTGTTGACCCATGAACTGCGCACACCGATCACCAGCCTAGGCCTAACCGTGGAAATGTTCCGCAGTCAGTTTGATCGCTTACCAAACGACACTCAAGACGCCGTGTGGCGACTAATGTCTGATCACCAACGGCTTTCTCAACTGACTGAAAACAGTAAGATCTACCTCAGCACACAGCGTTCTCAACAATTGCTCAAACAAACGGCTTCTCTGGATGATTGGCTAGAACATACCTGTGAGAAGCACGCCCTTAGCTACCAGCTCAATCAAGATAGAGAACTCACTTTACCCTTTTACTGGTTGTCGATTTGTTTAGACAATTTGATTAAAAATGCCAAACAGCACGGGCATGGCAAGATTGAAATTCGTGCCACTCTCACCCATGAGCTCGTCATTGAAGTGACCGATCAAGGCGACTTTCCTTCCGCCATGGCTCAATTTTTCACTAAGTTCCAAGGGAAAACAAACCATGAAAACATGGGAATAGGCTTGAGCATTGTCGAGCATTTAATGAAACTCATGGGAGGTAAGTTGATTGTACGACGCCGCCCCACTCGCTGTATTTTGGAGCTACCGCTATGAAGAGCTTATTGCTGATCGAAGATGACAAACTACTTGGACAGGGATTAGTTTCTCTATTTGAATCCAATGGCTACCAATGCGTCTGGGTACAAGAAACCAGAAAAGTAGAACAACTCTGGTTTAAAGCGGATTTGGTTATCCTTGATCGACAACTGAGCGATGGAGACAGCCTGAAACATTTACCACACTGGCTGCTTCTCAAGGCCGTACCTGTCATTATCCTGACAGCCAAAATCGACACCGAGCAAAAAGTGGAAGGCCTGATGGCTGGTGCCAAAGATTACGTTACTAAGCCATTTTCCCATGCTGAATTGCTTGCCAGAGTAGTGAGTCAGCTGAGGCCCTTAGGCGCGAGCTCTCTCTGTTATGGCGGAATTGAACTCCATCTAGCGAAACGTGAAGCCATGTTCAACGATCAACTTGTCACGTTAAAACCCAAGGAGTTTCAGTTACTGGTGCTGTTGATTCAAAATCAGGGAAGAGTGTTCCACCGTGATGAACTGCTCAACAAAGTATGGGGCTATCAAGCCTTCCCGAGTACGAGAACGATAGACAACCATATTTTGCGACTGAGGCAAAAGCTCCCGGTCCTTAACATCGAAACACATCGAGGGGTAGGCTATCGTCTCAGTGAGGAGGCGCTATGAAACGTGGACTTTTGAGTATATTGGCCTGTCTCATCTTTCCGCTATCCGCTCACGCTAGTTGGTTTGAAGACACGCCACTTGCGCGCACTTATCAAGCGCTGCTTAACAATCAGCCTCAATTGGCCTGGCAGGAATTACATCTGGCCCTTAACCAGCAAGATATCGAACGTCAATATTGGTTACCGGTCAAACAAGAGATTTTGAACCAGTCTCAGTGTGGTCAGCAACTTATAGCTAACTCTTCACCGCTGCCCGCAGATCTGAGCGTCAGCTTTGTACGCCGTTCAGGCCTGTCTTCACAAGGTTTTCAAATCAAAATTTCGGCTGAAAGCACTCAGAATGACTTAACGATTGAGCTGATTGACCCGTCAGCCAAGCGCCTGTTAAGCGGCAAACTGTCTCAACAACGTGACTATCAGGAAATTGAAACCGACGAGTTGCTGATCGAACCCGTCTCCGGCCTGTATCAGCTCAAGTTAGGGAACACTCTTTACCCTTTGCTAGTGGCCATGCCAGAGAATCAAAATTGGATCCGCCTAGACAATTCGATGCAACAGATACATCTAACCCTTCCAGTAGCCGAAAGCAGCTGCACCAAGCCCACTGCTACGTGGCAATGGTTTGACAGCCAATATTTGATGCTGGGAATGAGAAAACCGATTTCGTCAATTGTTGCTCCTGTTCCTCGCTCAACGCAGATCCCTGACGGCGCCAAACACCTGAGTGCCACCGTGTCTGTGTTTGAATACCAACAAGGCTTAAAGATTGAGTACATTCAACGTATAGCCATTCCTTTTGCTCCCTAAATCCACGAATGGCTACGAATAGAGACAATTGGGTGACAATCATTTAAGCCGCCTCAGCTGTAATGGGCTCCTCAGTTTTTCAAGGAATTCATCATGCTTTTTCAAGCCAGTTCTTTAACGCGATATGCTGCATTGCCTTTGTTGGTATTAGCAACCAGTGCTCAAGCTCAATCCATCGCTCTTAGTGACAAAAACAATCAGATTTCTATTTCACCGCAGGATTTAGAAATTAGCTGGAATGATCTCATTGTTAACAGCCAAGCGATGAAAGTGAATCAACATACTCAGGTAGCTTCTGATGTGGTATCAGTTTCAAAAACAGAAGCCCGCTGGACGCTTCAGCCAAGTGGTATTCGTGTATCGACAAAGCTAGCTAAGGAGGCGTTAACAATAAGATTCGCCGCTCCGAGTAAGCCAGCAATTAAACGTAACCAGCCGCTCACGTTAAGCTGGTTTGATTTGCCTCAGGAGCGAACCAAAACACTCTTCCTTCCTTTCAGTGAAGGTATGCGCATCCCGACAGACAATCAAGTATGGGCAGATTATCTGGCCGAAGAGCACTCTGGTTCTAATACCACCCAAGGCCTCAAGATGCCCTTCTGGACAGCACAACAAGACAATCGCTACATCAGCTATCAGTTACTAAATGCCACTAACAACACGCTAAACTTCTCGAATACTCACCCCAAAATTGACATGTTGGCGGAGCATCAATTCACTCCTCTCAATCAACACCAAGATTTTACTGTTCAGATCAAGCTTGGTAATGATTGGATGGATGGAGCCAAAGCGTACAGGCAATGGCGCATTGATCATAATCAGTCAACGTCACTCGCAGAAAGAATGAAGCACACCCCTCAGCTAAAGCAACTGATTGGGGCAAACCAAGTGTATCTGTTTGGTAAGGATTTGCTGAGCACCGAAGATGTCACCAACTGGTGGGGACTGAAGCAGTGGTATTTTGAGCAGGCAGACCTGACTATTCCTCCACAAGCACTCAAAGAGATTCAACCACTGAAAAAAGGTAAGGACTGGCTAAGTCGCTACCACAAACAGTTGCTGGTTGATTCGCTCAATGATTCGCTACACCTGAAATTTCCTTCACCGGCACCGACACTCAGCAACAATGCGATTGCAGCTCAATATCACGCTGCCCAGCAGCAAAAGCTGTGGCTGAAAGAAAATGCGGCGTATTATCTGCTCAAACCTGAGCGCTGGGGGCAAGCATTATCAACAGATATGTTGACCAACTTAAAACAAGCTGGGCTCACCAAACTCTGGCTCGGTTTTGATAACTGGATGCCGGCGTTTTATCAACCAAACGTCGTGGACGACGCTAAGCAAGCGGGCTATCTGGTCGCCACTTACGACTCTTACAACACTGCCATTCCTCTAGGGCTTAATGACGGATGGCTGACGGCTCAGTTACCCGAACCAATGAGACAACATTGCTCAATAGAGCTTGCTAATGGAGAAAAGAAAAAAGGCTTCCGAGGCAACGGTTACTACCTTAACCCAAACTGCGAACTGGATTACGTAAAACAGCGAGTGCTGGATATCGTCAAATATGGTCGCTTCAACAGCCTATTTCTCGACGTCGATGCCACCGCGATGGCAAGAGAAGATTACAGCGATGGCAGTAGCGAGAACGATATGCTTGAAGCCTTTAACCAACGCATGGACTGGATAGCGAAACAAGACGGCCTCGTACTGGGGTCAGAAGATGGCAACAGCCTGACAACCCGAGGCATCGCGTTTGCTCATGGTCTTGAAACTGTCGGCTTTGGCTGGACAGACAACGAAATGAAAAACGATGCTCGTTCACCGTATTTTCTGGGCCGCTGGTATCCAGACCACAAACCGGACTTTTTCTTTAAACAGGCAAAAGTAAAAGAACCCTATAAAACCCTGCTCTTCGCTCCGCAATATCGAGTACCTCTGTACCAGATTGTTTTCCACGACGAAGTGATCAACAGTCATCATTGGCACAGTGACAGCCTCAAGTTTAGTAATGTGCAGGCAGAACGCGATTTGATCTCAATGCTCTACAACACGCCTCCAATGGTACACCTGACACGAGATGAAGCGAGATCTCCTGATAGCCCAAGACTCAAAGCACTGGCTCATTATCAGCAAGGTTATACCCCCATGCATGAACAGCTTTGGGATAAACAGCTTACCGAGTTCAAATGGCTCGACAAGTCTGGGTTGGTGCAGCAAACGACGTTCAGCGATGGAAGTACGATCACCGCCAATTTCAGCTCGAAACCGATCACCTACGCTAACATTACGCTCCCGGCTCAGTCTGTACTGGCACAACTCAGTACTGATCGAAATATCAAGTGGCAGGCCAATCCAAATCAATGACAACAGAGCGGCGAATACCGCTTTTATCTAGTGGAGAAAATGCCCGGTTTGAAGGTAGCTGATCGTTTGTTTCGCGACCTCGGCATCATAGCGCATCGCAGTGTGACTCACGTCTAAGGTGATAAAATCTGCCATATTGCTTACTTTCGCTGACTCAACAGACACCAGCCCATCGTTGAGTGAATGGAAAAGTTCGGCTGTTCCCGATGATTCTGAAGTACCAGCGATCACTCCAACTGGATAATAAGGAGGTGGCAATCTCTGCCCAAGGGATTGCTCTCCCGTTGTCAGCGACTGGCTGACTTCTCCCGCAATCGACATCAGAAAATGCCCTTTCATGCTGTCAGCCACTTCGCTACCTTTGTTCGGTGTGCCAAGCAGCACAACTTTACCGAGTCGCTTATCTTGCGCCAGTTGTTCATCGTTTGCTAGATATGAGCGAATCGCCAAGCCGCCAAGTGAATGACCGACAAAGTGAACGGTGGAGTAACCTGATACACATTGATCAATCTGGGAGGTGGTTTCTTCTTTCCACTTCTGTAGAGACTGACCAATGGAAGAATAATTGAGACGACACACCGCATACCCTGCGTCAGCAAGACTGTTTTTCAGGCCTCGCATCGCGAAGTCACTGCGACCTAAACCATGAGCGACAACAACAAGTGGCGTATCAGGCGAATACATTGGTGTGGAAGTACAGCCCAACAATAGGCTGGTGAGTATGAATAGAGTCGTCAGTTTAGGTTTGATGTTCATAAGAAATCTCTGATTCAGGGCAGCCTATGAATTATATTTCCCCTTACTCGTATCCGAGATTCATTTAACGCCATTGTGCATTCACATCACGCCATTCTAGCTGCAATCTGTCGCACGAATTTTTCATAAATGGAATTTATAATTTCATATTTATCATTTAAATTAAATTTACATTAATGTTACTTTAAACGGCGTTGGTTACACTGATACAAAGTCATTCTAAAGACCACGAATACTTTATAACAGTTTGGATACGGAAATTAGACCAACAATCTCCAAACTAAAAAATTTAAATTGTTGCCCTTGTTTGCCCGTACAGTCTGCCCACTGTGCGGGTATTTTCTTTCAACCCCACTCTAAAAACTCTACTCTGTTCACAATATTGCTTTAATTAATCATTTGATTAAATAGTGTTGAATTTTTCACATATCGGATACAAATACACCAATCTATAATTAATCAAACGTTTAATATTAGAGGCAGTATTCGTGGCTGATTCTCCCCGTAAAGCAGGCAGGCCGAGCAAAGACATCGATGCTCGGACTCAACTCATTGAACACGCCAGAGATCTCTTCACCGTAATGGCTTATGACAAAGTGTCGACCCGGTTAGTTGCTAAACGTGCGGGCGTGAATGTCGCTATGATTCGCTACTACTTCGGTAGCAAAGAAGGGCTGTTTGAAACCATGCTTCGAGAAACGCTCGAACCAATGAAGCAACAGCTCAAAACACTGGCTGCGGATAGCAATCAGAAGAACTTCCTCGACCTAATGCGCACCTATTATCGTGAAATGGTCAAAATACCCCAGTTTCCTCGGCTGGTCGCGCAAGTCATGAACATGCCACCGTCTGAAACACAACGAAAGCTATTGGAGAAAGTCTTTGACGACATTGGAAAACCGATGCAGCACGTCATCTTCGATCAACTGGCTGATAGTGGTGTACTACGTAAAGACGTTGACCCGACCTTATGCCGCGTTTCCTACGTTAGCTTAATGGTTTTTCCCTTTATTGCTCCGCAAGCCCTACTCAATATCCACGGCATTGAACTCAATGAAGAGTTCTTGAACCGCTTGTTCGAGCACAATATCAAACTTATGACGCAAGGTTTTCTGCAACCTTCACACACAACGGAATGACGTTATGAAACTCAATCGAAAGCTGCTCTTTTTCCCGGCACTTGCTGTCGGAATACTCATCTTAGTTCTCGCGGTTAAAATGAAGCCTGAGTTACCCGTCAAACCTGCTGGTGACCGAGCCCGACTGGTTGAAACTATGTCACTCGAACTAAAATCGGTTGCCCCCATCGCCATCGGATTTGGCAAAGTGGCACCGAAGCTAGAATGGAAGGCAATTGCGGAAGTGACAGGCAAAGTGGTTTATCGCCACCCCCAGCTCAACAAAGGGCAAGTGTTAAGAGCGGGAACGGAAATTCTCAGAATTGACCCACTCGATTATGAACTCAAACTTGTGCAGGCTCAGGCTGACCTTAAATCTTCTCAAACCTCTTTAGCCAAACTGACACTCGAAGAAGAAAACCTTAAGCAGACATTAAAGATTGAAACCAATCGTCTGAACATTGCTAACAAAGAGCTGGAACGCAAACAGAACCTGAGAAAGAAAGGGCTAACCTCTCAATCTGATGTCGACCAGCAAAAGCAGAGTGCGCTGTCACAGCGCAAATTAGTCCTCGACATCGACAATCAGATAGGCCTAATGCCAGATGAAAAACGAGTCGCGGAAGCACTGGTTAAAGTCAATGCCTCTAAAGTTGAAGAAGCACAGCGAGCACTGGAGAAAACCATTATTACGCTTCCATACGATCTCAGAATTGCTGATATAGAAATTGAGCAGAATCAGGTCGTGAACCTTCAACAAACCATGGTTACAGCGCACGGCATTGAAGTAATGGAAGTGGAAGCACAACTCTCGATCCACGATATGCACACCTTGGCGTCGAGCCTTGGTGAGTTCGGTCGTGATTCTGATGGGATTCCACAGCCTGACACCATTTTCATTGGTGCAACCATTGAACTGAACAGCGGTAATCTTAATGCAAGCTGGCCCGCGCGAGTGGCACGTATCAGCGAAACCGTTGACCCAAATCAGGCCACCGTCGGCGTCATCCTCGAAGTGCAGCAGGATTACCGTAACCTTAACCCAACGTCTGTCCCACCTTTAGTTAACGGTATGTTTGTCAGAGCTAAAATTGAAGGTCAGGAAAACCCAAGCTGGGTCATACCAGAACGCGCACTGCATGGCGACCGAATTTACATCAAAGGTCAAGACAACAAGCTGCAGATACGCACAGTGGAAGTGCTTTATCGCCGCGACAATAACGTCATTATCGACGGCAATCTGGAGCAAGGCGAAAAACTGATCATTAACGATCTGCTGCCTGCGATTGAAGGTATGCTGCTTAAGGAAGAGAACCGTGACGCAGAGGGGGCTGAATCATGACTCGATTCTTTGCTAAACACCCGACAGCCGCCAATCTGTTAATGCTGACGTTGCTGATTTTAGGTATCACTTCACTGCCTAATATTAAACGCGAAACCTTCCCCGAGTTTGATCCGCCTTACATTATGGCTGGGGTTACCTATCCAGGCGCTTCACCACAAGAAGTTGAGGAAAGCATCTGTGTACGATTAGAAGATGCCGTTGACGGCTTGGCCAACATTGAAGAAACCCAATGTGAAGCCATCGAAGGCTCTGCTCGTCTCATCTTAAAGCTAAATGAAAAAGCAGACATCGGCCGTATGCTAGTCGATGTTCAGACTCAAATTAACGCCATTAACGACTTTCCTCAGGAGATTGAATCTCCCGTGGTTCAGGAACTGGACTGGAATGAGCCTGTTGTTGATGTTGCGATTACCGCGGATACCACTTGGCCAGAACTGAAAGCCTATGCAGAGCAGCTTAAAAGAACGTTAAAGCTAGATTATGACGTCTCTCTAGTAGAAGTAGCGGGCTTCTCTGATCATCAATTTCGTGTGGAGCTGGATAATCAGGCTATACGACAGCTTGGTTTGAGTGTCGGCGACATTGCCGAACAGATTGGTCGCCAGAACGTCAAACTTCCGAGTGGTAATGTCGAAACACCAGATAAGAACTTTCTGATCCGTTTTGACGAAAGAAGAGTCACCCCACAAGAACTCGAATCCATTGTTGTAGGTTCCGGCCCGAATGGCTCGCTCATTCGTCTACGCGATATTGCGACCATTACCGATCGCTTTGAATTGGACGAACAAAAGGTGCTGTTTGACGGACACCCTTCCGCGCTGCTTAAAGTGAGCAAAAACAAAGAAGATGACGCATTGAGGATCAAAGAGCGTGTTGCTCAGTTTGTTGAAGACCAACAAGCAATAGCACCAGACGGCGTTAAGCTTGAGCTGACCAATGATTTGTCGTCGGTACTTTGGGATCGACTGACCATGATGGTCAAAAACGGTTGGCAAGGGATCATCTTGGTGTTTGCAACCATGTGGCTGTTCTTTAGCCTGCGCTATTCATTCTGGGTGGCAGCGGGATTACCTGTTGCATTTCTCGGTGGTTTGTTCCTCATGGCTCAATTGGGCCTATCCATCAATATCATGTCACTTGTCGGTCTGCTCATGGCCATCGGTATTATGATGGACGATGCGATTGTGATTGCAGAATCTATCGCTGCGCATCTGGATAGAGGAGAAAAGGTCGACGATGCAGTGACCAATGGCGTGAAAAAAGTTCTACCGGGTGTAATTTCGTCTTTCCTTACCACTGTGTGTATTTTTGGTAGCCTGCTGTTCTTACAAGGGGAGATGGGCGCCGTACTTAAAGCCGTACCGCAGGTATTGATCCTGGTACTGACACTCAGTCTTGTCGAAGCATTTCTGATCTTACCTAACCACCTTTCGCACTCATTACACAAAGAGAAAAAGGAAAAGCCACCAGCAAAATTCAAACAGAAATTGCTCGATGGATTTGAAAACTTCCGGAATACCAAATTGGTCAGTGCGGTTGAGAAAGTCGTAGAATACCGTTACGCCTTTATTGGTGGTGTCTTTGCGTTACTTCTGATTTCTGCTGCTACGTTAGCGGGCGGGTTACTCAAATTTCAGCCTTTTCCTGAGCTTGATGGGGATATTGCTGAAGCACGAATCATTCTTCCTCCCGGCTCTTCCCTTTCTCAGACTGAAGCGGTGGTCGATAAGATCGTCGCCTCAGCCCGAAAGCTGGACAAAGAATGGAGTGAGAAAGTCGAAAATGGCACCCCTTTAGTTCAACACATCACTAGCCAGTTCAACGCCAACGCGGACGCCAATGAGTCTGGGCCTCACATCGCCACTGTGCGCTTAGATTTACTCGGTGCTGAAAGCCGAAACACATTGATTGAGGAGTTCATTGCAGCTTGGCGTGAAGACGTCGGCGAGCTCGCTGATCCAATATCTTTGGTCTACAAACAACCAACAATGGGACCTGGCGGGCGTGCCATTGAGATCCGTGCTAAGCATGATGATCTCGACGCGCTTAAAGCCGCTTCTATCGAAATTCAGCAATATCTCAATGAGTTTGATGGCGTGCACGGAGTGTTGGATGACATGCGAATGGGCAAAGAGGAAGTGTTAGTCAAACTTCGCCCCGGTGCCGAAACCTATGGCGTTAACGGCCAGCTCATCGCCAATCAGTTACGCGCTGCCTTTTTTGGCCAAACGGCAGACGAAATTCAAGTAGGTGTGGAGAACATTTCGATCGAAGTGCGTTTGGACAAAGTCCAAGCTGGGGATCTACAACAATTGGCCAACTTCCCCATCATTTTATCTGATGGCAGCCAGATCCCGCTGGCCACTATCGCTACTCTGGATTTCCAACGTAACTATGTGCGAATCCAACGTATTGATGGGCTGCGTACCATCAGCGTATTCGGTGATATTGATAACACCAAAGCCAATTCCACAGCCATCATCGCCCAATTCCAAAAAGACGAAGCGCCTAAGTTGATGCAGAAATATCCGGGACTACGCTTCGATTTTGAAGGCGAAGCAAAAGACACCGCAGAAACGGGCGCTTCAATGGGTAAAGGCTTCTTACTTGGGCTATTTGGTGTGTTCGCCATCCTTAGTTACCAGTTCCGAAGCTACCTCGAACCATTCGTGGTGATGTTAGCCATTCCATTGGCGTTTGTTGGTGTCGTCTGGGGGCACATCCTGCTCGGTCACTCACTCAGCATGCCTAGTTTAATGGGCTTTGTTTCCCTTGCAGGGATTGTCGTCAATGATTCCATTCTACTGGTTCAGTACATCCGACATCATGTGGACGAAGGCGACAATGTTCATGACTCCGTTGTCAAAGCAAGCCGGGAACGTTTCAGGGCCGTCTTCCTCACCTCTATGACCACAGCCGCGGGCTTACTGCCCCTATTAACTGAAACCAGCTTGCAAGCGCAAGTTATCCAGCCATTAGTGATTTCAATTGTGTTTGGTATCTTCGCTTCAACTCTACTGGTTCTGTTTATGATCCCTGCCGCGTACGCTATCCTCGCCGATTTTGGCGTAGTGCGTAAGCATGAGGAGATTTAACAACCTCTATTAACAAGCAAGGGCTGTGAAGTTCACAGCCCTTTTCACTTACACTTTTCTTAGAACAAACATCTGGTAGCCGTATTGATGTAAGTAGTTCTGGTGCATATGTAATTCTGACTTCATATCGATTAGTGCCTGAGAAGCTTGTAAAGAGCTTTCCAGTTCATCAACTCTAGACACGAGAGGATCGACAAAGTTATTCCATGACTGTTGGCTTAGGGTAAACGTCTCTACTACTTCATAGCCTGCCTGACGCATTTGCGCGATGCGCTTATCTACGGTCACCATATCCGGATACTCTTTTTGATAGAAATTCGAGACGTCGGAGTCAGGGTTATCTGTTAACCACACAAGATCGCTCACGACAAGGTAACCGCTTGGTTTTAGGTGGGCTTTCCAGCTTTTGAGCGCATTCTCTACTCCCATGATGTAAGCACTGCCCTCAGACCAAATCACATCAAACTGAGCGGCTTCAAATGGCATGTCCGTCATGCTGGCACAAATCGCATTCACTTGTTTTTCAACGGGTATTCCTTCTTGTAAGCTCCTGAGGCTTGCTTCGTCATTGTCCAATGCGGTAATACGGAATTCCGAATGAGACGCTAAGACCCCGGTGGCGATGCCTTTACCACAGCCAACTTCCAGTAAAGCCCCTTTATTTTGGGATAACGCGCTCAATGCTCGCAATGTATCCTGCTCAGAGCCTGGTCCAAGTCTCTTCAAACCCGCAAAAATCTGCTCGAAATCTGCCATATATTGTTCGTGTTCATTCATATCTTTTGATAACCATTTCAATCTCAATGCCTGCTTTTCGCTGAAGCCCTGTTTTATCAACCATTCCATGTGAGCCGATGGGGCGTTCTCCTCCATCTCCTGATGCCAATCGCGCATTGAATTAATTCCCAACATGGCTGACAGCAGTTCTTTGGCTTTCTGCTTACGTTGGATCTCCTCATCCAGCGCGTTAAGCCTTTGCAGTAACTTGTTTCTGTCGATTTTCGACTCCAGACATTCAAGGCACTCTTCCAATGTCAAACCACCCGCCTGTAGCTGCTGCAACAGACGCACCCTTTGAACATCTTTGTCTGTGTACATCCGGTATCCGTTAGCTTGTCTGGTCCCTTGAATCAAACCCAGTTTTTCGTAATACAAAAGAGTGGAACGGCTTAAGCCGACTTGTTCTGCGAGTTGAGAAATTCGATACATGCTTCATCCTCATGTTGATATCAACACTATAAACTATGAAGCTTTAGACAGGTCAACAGAGAAAACTGGCTTTAGGTGGACTAAAGAAAAGGGGAGCCTAATTGCCCCCTTGTGTCTAAATTACTGTTCAACAACCTCCGCCGTTGAGCGACGGGTCAGTTTCTGTTTTATCCAGCGGAAGATACCCTTAATGTCATCCAACATCAGGTACAAGCAAGGAACGAGCACTAAAGTTAACAAGGTTGCAAATAGCACAGCGAAACCTAAAGCAACCGCCATTGGAATCACGAATCTTGCCTGCAAACTCGTTTCGAACATAATCGGCAAGACCCCAACGAACGTAGTGATTGAAGTCAGTGTAATTGCACGGAACCTTGCACAACCAGCTTCTATCACAGCTTCTTTAATTGCTACCCCACGAGCACGCACATGATTGACGTAATCGGTCATGACCAAGGAATCATTCACCACTACCCCTGCGGCCGCTATCAAACCAAAGGTCGACATCATGCTGAGATCTAAACCAAACCAGTAGTGCCCCCAGATGGCGCCAGTGAGACTAAACGGGATGACTGACATAATGATCAACGGCTGAGTGTAACTCTTCAACGGCACAGCCAATAAGATGTAGACGATGATCATTCCTGCAACAAAGAAGATTTTTTGCTCATCTTGCTGAGCTTGTTGCTCTTCAATGGTTCCACCCAACTGGCTTTTCACCCCAGGGTAACCAGATAAGATATCCGGAATGATCTGCTCATGGACCCGACCTACAATTTCACTTGGCTCCACCAGCTCTTCATCAATAGAGCCGTAGACATACACACTGCGGAAGCCACCTTCTCGGCGAATGCTACTCACTCCCGGCTTCTGGTTGATTTCCACCACGTCTCCCAGCATCACCTTTTTGCCTTCAGGAGTCGTGATCACCGCATATCGTAGAGAGGCGAAGGCTTCTCGCGTCAATTTAGGGTAACGAACCATGACTTTGATCTCTTCGCCATCCCTCAACACCCGTTGTGCTTCACCACCGTAAAAACTGCCACCGACCTGCAAGGCAATATCAGACAAATTAAGCCCGAGGTCGTAAGCGACAGGTGCCAGAGACAGTAAAACTTCCTGACTACCCGCATCAATAGAAGACGAAATATCAAATAAGCCTTCTTCTTGCTTCAGTTTCACAATCAGCGCACGTCCCGCTTCATTCAAAGTGTCAATGTCTGAGCCGTAAAGAAGGAAACCAAACTCGTCCCCTTTCTCATCGTCATTGACGTTGTCAGAGACATTGAGCATCTTCAGCCCCGGTATATTCGGCATCTCTTCACGCCAACGACGCGCCAACTCAAAGGTATTGAAAGGACGCAGTTCTTCGTCAACTAACGGGATCACCAATCGACCTTCTTTGCGACCCTGGCTGAAAGTCAGAATATCCCGGATCATCTTCTGGCCGGTTTGCTGCTCCGTTTCCCTATCGATACGTAACACAGTACTTTCGATCTGTTTGAGCGCTTCAATGGTCTGTTCACTCGACACATTGTCGTTCATCACCAGCTTAATGCTTGGGAAGTCATGCGGCACTTTCGGTGACGGTATAATTCTCACATAGTTCGCCATAACCAAAGCAATGCTGATCACAAGCAACGCTGCGAATCCCGCAAATACACTCCAGCGCCAGTAAGTACAAGTGGTAACAAAGCGCTTGTACGGGCCATAAACAAAACTAAAGAAGCGCTGGTTGAATCTATCTCGCCAGCTTCCCTTTTTAATCGGCTTAAAGTTCGAATGTGCCAAATGTGACGGTAAGATCAGCTTGGACTCAATCAAGCTGAAGATGAGACACAGAATCACTATCGCTGCGATACCAAAGAAAAAGGCACGCTCAATTCCCTTAGACATTAAAAATGGCGCAAATACAGCAATTGTGGTCAGGACACCAAAGGTTGCAGGAGTTGCCACACGCTTAACGCCGCGTACCACGTTATCAACCCCACCGCCGCTTTTCTCTATCTCAGAATAAGCACTCTCACCAATGACAATGGCATCATCGACGACTATCCCTAACACCATAATGAAAGCGAACAATGAGACAATATTGATGCTGACGCCAATCGCAGGCATTAACATCACCGCCCCAAGGAAGCAGACAGGTAAGCCTATCATTACCCACATCGCCAATTTGACACGCAAGAAAAGGCTGAGCATCAATGCAACCAGAACAGCACCTTGCAGCAGGTTTTTAAGCATCATATCGAGGCGTGCGTTGAGGTAATAGGTCATGTCGACCAGCGTTTTGATCTTCAGGTCTGCGGGTAAGCTTGTATTCTTCTGCTCTATATAAGCCTTTACTGACTCCGCTACCGTGACCATATTTTGGTCTTTGGTCGCTTTTACAGACAGGTAAATAGCATTCTCGCCAGAATACTTAAAGTAGCGATCATCTTCGGTAAAACCATCTTTGATGGTCGCAATATCTTGCAGCAAGACCCGACTGCCATTAGCACCTATCTTGACCGGAATATCACGAAACTCTTCACCGCTGTAATACTGATTCTCAATGCGAACCGAAATCATCCCTGCGTTGGTCCTGACCTCGCCCGCCGAGTAGTTAGCGGAATAGCGTTGAATCGCCTGACTCACATCATTGAGAGTGAGACTATATTTGCGTAATACCTGTGGTTCTACTTCAATCGCAATCTCATACTCTGGCGCACTCAGCTCTACCAGAGCAACATTTTGCAACTGCAGCAGCTCATCTTCGATCTGCTTAGCTATCGGTTTGAGTTCCAGTAGCGAACGGTTACCGACCAGCGCCATTTCAATCACATCCTGCCTAAACTCAAACTGGTAAACCTGAATCGGCTCCATCCCCGCTGGGAAGTTAGATACTGAGTCGACCTTTTGTTTGACTTTATCTAGCACGTCTTCGACGTCTTGATCAACATCGACCTCAATTTCAATGGCGCCGCTACCACGGGAAGCTGTAGTGACTGCCTTTTTTATTCCCGTTACATCTTTTAGAGATTCTTCCAGCTTAATGAGAATACTCTCTTCGATTTCTTGAGGCGAAGCGCCAGGATACTGCGCGCTAACATTGATGTAGTTAACCTCAATATTGGGGAACATTTGTCGCTGAATGAAGAAGAAGCTCACCGTTCCAACAATCAGGACAAATACCATCAGCAGGTTAGCGGCGACAGGATTGTGAGCAAAGTAGGCAATCAAGCCCTTTTGTTTAGAATCGTCCATGCTATAACCCCTACTGTTCACTTTCAGTGACGGCAACTTCTACCCGCATACCTTTTTGCGGATATTCAGGTACCGTCAGAACAATCTGGTCATCATCAGACAAGCCTTCGCTGATCAGCATAAACTCTTGCTCGGCGCGTAACACGTTGACGATACGAGGTTCCAATTCGTTATCTTCGTTGACAACCCAAACCTGTCGGTTGTTGACCAACTCCTGAGGTAAACGGTAAATGTGTTTGAGTTCTTTACCGATAAACTGCACTTCCACATAAGAGCCAAATTTGAGCGGTGAAGCGTCGGATTCAATGGCGTATGGGTCATCAACACGCACCACCATATTGATCATTCGAGTAGCGCTATCAACTACGCCAAGATCACGCTCAATTACTCCCTCTCGCTTCGCATCA
Source organism: Vibrio sp. St2 (assembly GCF_947311885.1). Lineage (NCBI taxonomy): Bacteria > Pseudomonadati > Pseudomonadota > Gammaproteobacteria > Vibrionales > Vibrionaceae > Vibrio > Vibrio sp. St2. Next base: position 422,045 of record NZ_CAMZNA010000002.1, read on the forward strand.
ATAATACCTCGTTGCACCACTGTGGCTGAGACTCCAGCGTAGTTTTCCGGCAAGAAAGCGCTGTCAAAGCCAGCAATCGGAATATGGACCTCACCTGCTTCAATATTGTTAAGCGTCGCGACATGTGCGCCAGCTGAAATATATTGCCCGACACCAATATCGCGCGATACCACCAGCGCATCATAGGGTGCAACGATTTTGCAGTTTTCAAGATCGCGCTTTGCCCGCTTCAGACCAGCCTGCGCTGATTTAACCTGTGCCATGGCACTCAGCACCTGGGGCTTGCGTAAATAAAGATCTGTTACCTGCTTAGCTGGCAGGTTTTTCGCCTGGCGCTTCGCCACCTCCGCTTTTGCTTTTTCTTCAATTAAAGATGCCTGAGCGCTGGCTAGATTTGCTTCTGCCTGTAATACCGCGGCCTGATAGTTATCGCTCTCGATTGAAAACAGCGTCTCTCCACGTTTAACGACCCCACCTGCAACAAAATTGGGGTGCCAGCTCGTTACCTCACCAGATACCTGAGCAGAAACTTGCGTCACCTCAACGGGCAGCAGTTCACCGTGACTGGTGATCAGTACTTTATGGTCGCTTGATTTCACTGACGCTACAGTCACAGTTAACGGCTTTTTCTCTGGTTTTGTTTCTGTGCTTTCTGCTGCGCTTGAGGCAATTGCAGCATAGCCACCGTAGGCTCCTCCGAGAATGACAACGGGAAGCAACCAACGTAACGGCTTAGTTTTCATAAAAAGTCCTTATTAGAATGACAGCCTATTATTTTTCTGCTCTTACGAGGCAGGCTTTGTTTTATACGAGTAAGCTATAGCTTCGACATCATAAAGATATGAAATATCCATAAAATTAGTGCTTTTAATTGGTGATCTCATTTCACCGATGACGAATTGCTTGCACTAAAGGCGTGAGCAAAGAGAATGCCAACAACAAAGTTTATAAAATACAAACAGTTAAATAGAACAAGTCAAACATCGAAATAAATAGATTAGGTGAATATGTTTATATGTTGGCGAAATTTACCTCTGGATTTATGGCAGCCGATTTAAAATAATGAAATCAGCCATGTTAAACGGAGAGAGTAATGAATAAGGTTTATCTTTTTGATTGGGGAAACACGCTCATGGCCGACTTCCCAGATCAGCAGGGGAAAATGTATCTATGGCCGAACGTAGAGGCCGTGGATAAAGCAGAACAGACGCTTAAGTCGCTCAGCCGCCATTTCCCAGTCTACGTAGCAACCAGTGCTCAAGACTCAACCGAACGTGAAATCCAACAAGCCTTTCAAAGAGTCGGATTAGATCCCTACATTAACGGCTATTTCTGCAAGGCTAACTTAGGCCTAGAGAAGAATAGTGCTGAGTTTTATCTCGAAATTGCCAAATCACTTTGCCATCACCCCTCTGAACTGGTGATGGTCGGCGACATTCTTGAGAAAGATATCTACCCCGCCGACAAAGCAGGATTGCAGACCATTTGGTACAACCCAACTAATCTTCCTGTTCCAAAAGGCGTTCACAGTATTCAAAGTCTAGAAGCGCTACTCGAAGACAAATAAAAACGGCTTAACATAGCATTAAACCGTTTGACTGCTTTATCTATGATGCTGAGGATTGCTGGGGTTGATAACGACCCGGTTTATGATTCATTGCCAAGATTAGATTTGTGGCAATGGCGCCAACTACTGAAAGCAGAATAAGAGAAAGATCGACAATAAACAGAGATAAAACAACGATTGTGCAATCCAGTACCATCTGAACTTTACCCGCTCGAATGCCAAAGCGCTCCTGAAGGAATAACGCCAGAATGTTAAACCCTCCTAGGCTCATTTTGTGGCGAAAGATAACTAGCATCCCCATGCCTATTAAGCCTCCACCCAGCAGAGCAGCGTATAAAGGTTCAATACGAGCTATCTCAATGACATGATGCAGATGATCAACAGCAAGGGAAACAATACTGACAGCGACAAATGTATTGACGGTAAATCGCCAACCCATGCGAGCGATAGACAGAGCATAGAACGGCAGGTTAAGCATAAAAAATACCTGACCGAAGCTAAAGTCGCTGACTTTCGTCAGGAAAATCGCCAAGCCAGCAGTCCCACCAGTCAGCAACCCAACTTTATTGAAGAAAATAACTCCGAGAGAGACCAAAGCGCTCCCTAAGATAAGTGCGAGCAAATTCTCACGTAAACTGTGTTCTTTATCCATGTTGGCTTCCTATCCAAATACGATTCACAAAACCATGCGTGAATCAAACGCGGATAAGATGTCGATAATTGACAATAATGTCGAGATAATGCGTTAAATCTATCAATAAACGGGTGTTTAAAGAAATGTACAACCTTTTAGAAAGGCCAGTGAATTTAAAGGCGATTTGAATCTATTCTGCCTTAATTTCAATCATTGATTGAAGTTAACCGAACAGACTTAGAACCTTTTTTGCAGACTGTAGTTTTCCCATCAAAACACGCGGATCCCGCCATCTGTTTCGCTCTGTACATCGCCTCGTCGGCAATACTTAATAAGACTTCTTTGTTCTTAGTCTGATCAGGGAAATAACTGACGCCAATACTGGCTCCTACTTTGAGGGTTCGGCCGTTGAACTCAATCGGTGCGTTAATCGCATCCAGCAGTTGCTCAGCCTTTTTTGCAACAATATCAAAGTCATGCAAAAGATCGAGGCAGATAACGAACTCATCCCCCCCAAAACGACCAACAAAATCAGATTCACGGATTGCCGCTGTGATACGACTTGCCACCTCAATAAGAATGGCGTCTCCCGCTTCATGGCCAAATGTGTCATTGACGGACTTAAAGTCATCCAAATCAATGAAGAAAATAGCCAGTTTGCACTGAGTACGGTTCGCTTTAACGATCGCATTCTCTAATGCTTTATCAAAGGCTCGGCGGTTGACGAGATTCGTCAGAGGATCGTGCTCAGATAAAAAGATCAGCTGCTCCTGCTTATGTTTGAGCTGCTGAGTCTGGCGCATCACCTCTTCTTCCAGTTCTTGCTTAGTCACTGTTGTTTCACACAATGACATTGTCATCTGATTAAAAAATTGCGCCATGATTCGAAACTCAGTATCCATTTTCACTGCTTCGACTTTTGAGTCTAATTTCCCTTCAGCCAAGTCGATAATCGCATTCTTCATGGCTTCGGCACCTGATTTAAAGCGGAACGAAATCAACCAAGCCGTCGCACTGACCAAGACTGAACAGATGATCAACCATGCTGCCGCATAAAGCATAACTTGATGCAGGCTGTTTGCATTACGGTTAAGTACAGACTGATGAACATAAGCCAGCTCTTCTGTCATGTTCTGAACGATCATGTTGTAACGAGAGTGGAGCAAACCTCGCGCATTGATGTTTGCGGACCCCTGCTCGTCGAGCCCATTGATGGATAAAAAGTACACTTGTTTTTCTTTGTTCAGCAGCGCATTTAAGCTGTGATTCATACGCTGAATATTTCCTAGCTGACTGTTGTTCTGCTTATAAGCTGTCAATTTGGTCGCTAATTCCGCCTGAGCCAATTCCACTTGATTGAGACTGGATTCATCACCAAACTGAAGGAAGACCCACAACTGGCTTCTGAGTAAATCGACACACAATTGTAAATCAATGATCTGATCCAATTCGGCTTTTGTTTCACGTTGTTCTCCCGCCACTTTCGCGAAAGAAATGATGATGAACAACGTCAGCATCAGGGTTGTCGTTGATAGTACAAACAGCTTTTTAAACAGTGAATCCAACATAGCTTACTCTCGCAAAGCAATGATTTGTTGATAGGGTTGAGTAAAGAACAAGTCTCTGAAATCGGGTTGCTCGCTCCCGACCAGTCCGCTTTCTACCGCCCATCTCGCTTGTAATTGCAGATTAGACAGCAACGAATTGCCCAGCGATAAACGGAAAACATAGTCTTCCCATGACCACTTAACTTGATTGGCAGGAATATTGAGGCGTTTAGTAATGATGCCCAAAGCCTTGTCCGGATTTGCATTGATCCATTCCACAGCTTCATCAAGAGCGCCCAATAATTGCGTAGGCTCATTACCGGCAAACTCAAGATAAGGAGTGGTCGACAGTAAATTGAAGGACTGTTGATAAATCCCCGGAGTACCCAGATTACTCACTTCGGCAGCAGATAAGATGTCGGCTTTGTAACCCATTGGCTCCCAAGCTGAAATCGCTTCCACACGATAGGACAGCAACGCTGGAACCAACTCATGAGGCTGGAGATAGACTTTTTCTACATTGAGGGTTTTGAGATTGTTGGCAATCAGCACAGAATCAAAATAAAACTCGCTGGCACTGCCTTTTACTACACCTACTTTCTTACCTTGTAGCGCTCCCACGTCTCCGATTTCAGAGGGGTTTAGCGTAAGCAGCTTAAGGTCATTATCTGACTCAACAAAGCTCACCAGCAATGCCAAATCTTTACGCTCAAAACTCTGAAACATCACTACCGATTCGGAGGCGGTCGCGTACTCGACATCTCGATTTAACATCAATTGGGTACAGGCTATTCCACTAGCACAAGGGTACAAAGTGACATCAAGATCATAGTCATCGAAAAGGCCAAGGTGTTCAGCAATCAAAAAGGGAGAAGCCAGCGGCGTCAAAGAGACACCGACTCTTATTTTGGTATCATTGGTCTTGTTTCGCGACTCATACTGACTGGCAAACAAAGCTGCTACTCCAATGAGTAAGGAGCCAAGACCTAAAGCCATTAAATTCCGTTTAACAAGTGGCATAACATACACACTCTAAAATAAGAAACCTAGCACATATAAAGTTAGCTTATAGAATTGTGACTTTGGAAGGGAACACGACTTTTTATAGAAATCTGTGTAACTCTTTATCATTTGCGTGAAATTAATCACATAAATCAGCGACTAAAGCATCACGTTTCTCAAAAAGCGGCGCTCAATAAAAAGTATTCGAACAGTAATCTCTCTCAACTTCTAGGTCGTAAAACAAACTATAAGTCATAGTTATACATTTGAATATCTCTCAAACAGCTTAACTCTAGGGTATCTAATGAAAGTACTTATTTTTGGTGGAAACGGCGGTATTGGACACGCAATTTGCCGGAATTTAGCCCAACATAGTCCTGATATTGAAGTACACGCTACTTATAGAAATCAGCAACCAACCCATTCTCATAAAACAATCATTTGGCACAAACTCGACGTGACAAATGAAGCGCAACTGCAATTACTAGCGAATAAGATAGAGCACCTAGATTGGATTATTAACGCGGTTGGATTGTTGCATGATGAACACCACGGGCCCGAAAAAAACCTCAAATCATTTGATCCCGATTTTTACCTGAAAAACATCATGAATAATGCGATGCCGACGATGCTGATCGCCAAACACTTTCAAAGCGCCTTGAAGCATAGTAGCCAGCCAAAGCTCGCAACTATCTCAGCCAAAGTCGGCAGCATTAAAGATAATCAATTGGGAGGCTGGTATAGCTATCGCTCATCTAAAGCGGCACTCAATATGCTACTCAAAACCCTCAGTATTGAATGGGGAAGAACTATGCCCAAAGCATGCGTTCTTTCACTGCATCCAGGGACAACGGACACCAAATTATCAAAACCTTTTCAAGCCAATGTGCCGGAGGGAAAACTGTTTGAACCTGATAGAGTGGCCGCAGATCTCGTCAAAATCATTTCCGAAGCAACTTCAGATATCAGCGGCAGCTTTCTTGCTTATAACGGCGAAGAACTGCCTTGGTGATTACGACTTCTTCGACATCGCTCCGAGCAATACTTAACCTCCTCCCAACAATGGCGCCACTTACGGCGCCATGTAAATGGTCTGCAGCAGACCACACACATTTTTTTAGGTAAATGCTGTTTCTTCATGCAGTTAGCGCTCACTACGCTTAAGTCTTCTTTTGATATTGCCTTCTTTGACCATGAAATCGAATAACGGCGCGAATAAATTAGCAAATAGAATAGCCAGCATTATCCCCTCCGGGTATGCAGGGTTAAGCGCTCTAATACCTATTGTCATAACACCAATGAGGATGCCATATGCCCATTTACCTTTGTTAGTAAACGCAGCCGAGACAGGGTCCGTGGCCATGAAGAAAGTGCCAAATGCCACACCACCCAATACTAAGTGCCAGTAGAAAGGCATCGAGAACATCGGGTTAGTTTGAGAGCCGATCACGTTAAGCAGTGTTGAAGCAACAGCCAAGCCTATGATAACCCCCGCGACAATCCGCCACGATGCGATTCTCATCGCTATGAGAAGCAAGCCAGCGAGCATGATCAGCAACGTAGAAACTTCTCCCATCGAACCGGGAAGATTACCCAAGAACGCGTCGCTCCAACGCAACACTTCACCAGTCATATTGTTTATCAGAGCACCTTGACCACCTTCATACCATTGACTCAGCGGTGTTGCTCCAGAATAACCATCAGCGGCAACCCATACCGCGCCTCCTGACATGTTGGCAGGATAGGCAAAGTAGAGAAACGCTCTCCCAGCCAGAGCAGGATTCAAAAAATTTCGACCTGTGCCACCAAATATCTCTTTTGCCACGACAATACCAAAGGTGATACCGAGTGCAGCTTGCCAAAGAGGGATGGTGGGAGGGAGAATGAGAGAGAAGAGTACAGAGCTCACGAAGAAACCTTCGTTTACTTCATGTTTCCTCACAACTGCAAACAATACTTCCCAAAAGCCTCCGACAACAAAAACGGTGGCGTAAACTGGTAGAAAGTAACTTGCCCCAAGCAGCATTTTACTCATCCAGCCGGCATCGGCGACACCCTGAGCGGAGCCGAATGCCAACATTAGTCTCCAACTATCAGCAACAACTGTCTCCAATTCAGCCACAGAGTATACGCTTAACAGAGCCATGGAGGACTGGTTACCAACATTGTACATCCCCCAAAACATGGCAGGGAAAGTAGCCAGCCACACCATTATCATAATGCGTTTCAAATCAATGCTGTCACGCACATGTGTCACACCTCTATTCACTAAACCTGGGGTATAAAATATGGTCGCAGCGGCCTCGAACACGGGATAAAACTTCTCATACTTACCGCCCGGTTCAAAATCGGGGGCTATGGCATCCAGTCTACTTTTCAAGCTCATATCTTTACTTCCGAATTAAGTTTTCAATCTTATCTACGAGCATTTTTGCCGTTTGGCGCACTACTAATTTTCTTACGTTGTGAACAATCAACTGCCAGACATCGTACATAACAGCATATTCGTCGCGAGGAGCATGTTATGGAAACGCTGGCAGTGGACTTAGCAAGATTTCAGTTCGCGTTCACAGTATCTTTTCACATCATTTTTCCAGCCTTTACCATTGGATTAGCAAGCTATTTAGCCGTGTTAGAGGGTTTGTGGCTTAAAACAAACAACGAAAAGTACTTACAGCTGTACAAGTATTGGCTGAAAATCTTCGCCATCAGTTTCGGTATGGGGGTAGTTAGCGGCATCGTGCTTAGCTATCAATTCGGCACGAACTGGAGTGTCTTCGCAGACAAGACAGGGCCAATACTCGGACCTTTGATGGGCTATGAGGTTTTCACCGCTTTCTTCCTTGAAGCAGGCTTTCTCGGCGTGATGCTATTCGGAATGGACAGGGTCGGTAAAAAGCTGCACTTTGCTTCGACGTGTGTTGTCGCTTTCGGCACATTTCTTTCTGCATTTTGGATACTTTCCGTTAACAGCTGGATGCAAACACCCGCAGGTTATTCAATCAATGAAGTGGGTCAATTCATCCCAGAAAGTTGGTTTGAAATCGTGTTCAACCCTTCTTTTCCATATCGATTAGTTCACATGCTACTCGCCGCCTACCTAACCACAGCCTTTGTCGTTGCTGCTGTAGGTGCCTACCACTTGCTATCGGCTCCCCACAACCCTCTGGCTAGGACAATGTTCTCAATGGCTATGTGGATGGCGGCCATTGTCACGCCAATACAGATTGTTGCCGGTGACATGCATGGTTTGAATACCTTGGAGCATCAACCAGCTAAAGTCGCGGCTATGGAAGGTCATTACCAATCACACAAAGGTGCGCCGCTAATCTTGTTTGGTATCCCCAATGATGAAACTCAGGAAGTGGAATATAAAGTCGAAGTCCCCAAACTTGGCAGCCTGATTCTGACACATGACTGGGATGGTGAAGTAAAAGGCTTAGATGCGTTTCCAGCCGACGAACACCCTCCTGTTGCTATCGTATTCTGGAGTTTCAGGATTATGGTCGGTATTGGCTTTGGCATGCTATTCATAGGTCTTTGTAGTTTATGGCTAAGAAAGAGAAAAACTCTGTTTAAAACGCCTTGGTTCCACAAACTGTGCGTACTCTTTGGCCCGGCAGGTTTTATTGCTGTACTAGCTGGCTGGATAACCACTGAAGTGGGTCGCCAACCATACACCGTATATGGACTGCTCACTACCGCCGATTCTGCGTCGCCTATTGACGCCGCAGCGATAAGCGTTTCCTTAACCGCGTTTATCGTTGTGTATTTTGTTGTCTTCGGAGCTGGATTCTTTTATCTGTTGCGCTTGATGCGTAAATCACCAACAAAATATGAAGAGTCGTTGGACAGTCGCCTCCCTGATGGCACAGATTCTCCACCTGCTTCTCATTCCAACCATCTAACGTGAGGAAGGCGATATGGATTACGCACTAATATGGTACGGATTAATCGGTTTAGCTGTCCTCATCTATGTAATTTTGGATGGGTTTGATCTGGGAATTGGTATTCTCTACCCCAGCGCTCACAGTAAAAACGAACGCGATCTCATGATGAATAGTATCGCTCCTGTGTGGGATGGTAACGAGACATGGCTGGTGTTGGGTGGTGGCGGCTTGTTCGCGGTATTCCCGCTGGCTTACGCCGTCGTCATGCCTGCACTTTATGCCCCGCTGATCCTTATGCTTTTAGGGCTCATACTACGAGGGGTTTCGTTTGAATACCGCTTTCGAACCAAACGAGGCAAATTCCTGTGGGACGGAGCCTTCTTTTTGGGTTCATTACTAGCAACAGCGATGCAAGGCATTATGCTCGGTGCCCTTCTTCAAGGTATCAAAGTGGATGGACGTTCGTATGCTGGCGGCTGGTTTGACTGGTTAAGCCCATTCAGCGTGTTCTGTGCTGTGGCCTTAGTTTGCGCTTATGTACTGTTAGGTGCTTGCTGGTTAATCATGAAATTGCCCGATGATCTGATCAACCGTTACTACACAGTCGCAAAACGTTGGGGGTTGGCACTCGTTATTTGTATCGCAATCGCTAGCTTATGGTTACCACTCAGTAATGGTTTGGTATTCGAGCGTTGGTTCAGTTTCCCTAACGCGCTGCTGTTCCTTTTCATTCCAATTGCTGCAGCATTGTGTATATGGACACTATTTTCCGCTTTGTTGGAACACAAGGCACTCAAGGCGTACCTATGCGGTATAGGGCTGTTTGTTATCTCTGCGCTTGGTTTTGGCGTAAGCACTTTCCCCTACCTAGTTCCATTTGCACTGACATACCAAGAGGTCGCAGGCCCAGATTCAAGCCTTGCTTTCTTGTTGGTCGGAGCGGCTATTTTGCTGCCCATGATCATCGCCTACAGCGCTTATTCATACTGGGTATTCAGAGGAAAGCTAAAACACGGTGAGGGGTACCACTGATGAAACAATTTGGATGGTTTTTCTTGATCTGGTTGGCGAGTGTTTTTTCACTCGCCGTTATTTCGATGTCAATTCGTTGGATACTTTTTTAGAGGAGTAGGTTTAACCAATCACAACCAAACCAAACTTCGACAGTAGCTGCTCTTGCTGCCAATCACAGATCTTCACACCGTTGAGTGAGACCCTACGCATGTCTAAACCTTCCAGGTCAACATGAGTTAAGTCTGCACTTTCCAAGTTGAATGTGCCCCACTGTTCTTTGCTGAATTCACCACGTGACAAATCCGCGCCCAACATACTGGCTCCGAACAGGTTGGCACCACTCCAACGATTTTCAAACAGCTCGCACTTTTCTAGCAATGCACGTTCAAAGTTGGCGTAACTCAGGTTACACCCAGTTATGTATGCAGAACAAAAGTAAGCTGAATGGCTAATACGATTAACAAAATTCGCTCGCTGAAAGTTCGCACCTTTTAAATCGCACTTTCTAAATTCGATACCAAAACAATCAGCACCAACAAACTGACTCATGGCTAACATACAGTTTTCAAAACTGGCATCCTTGAGGTTGGCATATTGGAAGCTGCACCCTTCCAGCGCTTGCGCTTCAATGAATTTGCAGTTGATGAACTTTGCATCACGTAAATCCGCTCGGTCAAAGCTGCATTTAATGAACTGACAACCCTCATACACCTGCTGCTGTAAGTCCTGATGAGAGAAGTCTTGCTGATGATACGTCTGATCTTTTATAGACATGTGTTCTCCTTAGTTGGCGCAAGACTAGCACTCTAAGCCTTTGTTTTTCCACAAAAATAAAACCTTAAACATCAAGAACTTAAAACACCCCAAAATCGCCAATTTAAGGCATCAAAATGGCGATTTAAGGGTGTGCTACTTTGAAATTCGAAGGCGCGTATCGAGAAAAAAGTTTCAACCTTTAAATTACTGTTCAGATGACCGTTTTAAAAAGTAAAAAGGCATAGAGCAATTGGAGCAGTTTTGCTCTAATACATGGCAGTTAATCTTAAGAGATCATGTAATGGAAGAAATCTATTTTGCCGGAGGCTGCTTATGGGGTGTACAGGAGTTTATGAAACATCTGCCCGGAGTAATCGTAACTGAAGCCGGGAGAGCCAATGGCACTAATCAGGATACCAAAGGGGAATATGATGGCTATGCGGAATGCGTCCGCACTCAGTTTGATCCTGAAAAAGTATCAGTTCTGGAATTGATGGATTTCTTCTTTGAAATTATCGATCCTTACAGCCTCAACAAGCAAGGCGAAGATATCGGTAAAAAATACCGCACTGGCGTATATAGCATAAACCATAAGCATTTAACTCAGGCTCAGGGCTTTATTGAGTCTCGTTCAGATCGCGAACGTATTGTGGTAGAGATACTTCCGCTGACCAACTATGTTAAAAGCGATGATGAACATCAGGATCGCCTAACCTTCCACCCAGACGATTATTGCCACATTCCGATAGATTTACTGCACAAATACAAAAACCAATAAACAAAAAGGCCAGAGCAATGCTCTGGCCTCTCGTTAGCAAGTTCAAACAGCTCTTACACTTGGAACTTGTTAAGGTTTTTGTGTAAATCAATCACATTCATCGCGATGGTTTCACTTGCAGCCGCTGTATTCTTTGTTTCTTCCGCGGTCTCTTCTGCTAACGTCTTGATGCTGGTCAGGTTATTGTCCAAATCTTGCGCCACCGTCGATTGTTCCTCAGCAGCAGCTGCAATTTGTAAGTTCAACCCAGCGATCTGATTGACCGATTCAGCAGCAACAGAGAAGGTATTGGCAGACTCCGAACTCTTCTCTAGACAGAGTTTTGCGGTATCTGTTCCTTTCTTCATACTTGATACGGCATTTTTCGCTTCCGACTGCAATGTATCGACTAACTTCTGAATATCAACGGTTGCTTCTTGAGTGCGCTGAGCGAGTGAACGAACCTCGTCCGCAACCACCGCAAAGCCACGCCCTGTTTCACCTGCGCGAGCCGCTTCGATGGCAGCATTCAAAGCAAGCAAGTTAGTTTGTTCAGCGATACCTTGAATAGATTCCAGTACTTGGCCGATATTGTTGGTCTCAGAAACAAGGTTTTCAATCACACCGGATGATGTGGTCACCTCATTCGCAAGCTCCTGGATAACCTCTTGAGTGGCTAGCGCTTCTTTCTGACCTTCCATTACGTGCTTTCTGACTTCATCAGTCACCGAAGACGCGTTTGCTGTACTGTTCGCCACTTCTTGTGTCGTCGCGTTCATTTGGTTAATCGCTGTCGCTACCTGCTCGATATCACAACGCTGCTTTTCAACGTTCTGCAACGTACGCTGCATAGCTGAAACTGCAACTTCTGATGACTGCCCAAGTTCTTCCGCCTTAGAGTTGATTTGAGTGATGGTTCCCATCAACACACCCAAGAACTTGTTGAATGCGTTTGCCACGGTACCCGTTTCATCGCGGGACGAGTCATCCAATCGAATGGTCAAGTCGCCATCACCTTCAGCCACCTGCTTAAGTCTGTCGATGAGATTCATTATTGGGGTACGAATAGCACGTGTGACCAAGAAAGGCATCAGGATACCTAAAACTATCGACACTGAAGCAATGATCGTCATCCACTTGATTGCGTATTTCTCATCCTCTTCAGCTTGCAGTGCACTGGCGAGAGTAAAGTTTTGCACTTCATCGAGAATCGAAATCAACGATTTATCAATTTCATCTTCATGTGCTTCCACTTTCTTAGAGAACTCGAGCATCTCTTCGATTTGACCATTGCTGCCGAAGTCCATTGTTTTGTCAACTTCATCAACAAGCGTGCTGTAAGACTTTTCGACAACTTTCAGCTTGCCAAGAAGCTTCTTGAATTTTCCTTGAGCCTCAACTGAGTGCAACAGTGGTATGGCTTTCTCTATGAATTCTTCAACTTCATAGAGTTCTTTTTCGGTTTTGACCGTCAGGTCATGAACCTTTTTCTTAGCTTCTTCGAATACACTCATCTGGGCCAATCCTTGCTCAACGCGGATCGCTTTAATGAGTGCTCTTTCGAACAGAATCGCTTGTTCCAACTGATGCTCTGTCACCACCGTCAACATTTTAGTTAACGGGATATCTTCTTCTGCGATATCAACCAGCTCGTTACCAATCTTGTTCATTTGATAAAGGGCAAAACCGCCCATAATCATCATGGCAAGCAATTGGGACAATCCGAGCAAATACACTTTCTGGGCAATGGTTAATCTAGATAACATGCCTATCCCCCTCAATCCTTTTTAACGAAATGCTTGATCATTCGCATGGCAAAGCTTTTATGTTCCAGCAGGTAATCGAAGTCTCCTTTGTGATCCATAAAATCACTAAATCCAGGAATCGACGACCCAAGGTGCTGGTCAAGAACTTTGAAGCCCATTTTCCAATCAGGGAAACTGCGAGTGCTTATATGATGAAAACCAATACGGTTAATGTTGGTGTGACGAGTGTCTTTCTGTATCTTACTGAATAGTGATTCGACGCTGTTTTCAGGCCCTTCTAAAACTTGGATGAAGGTGCCATAACCGTCATAAAGGAGAAGGCCAGTAATTTCGTTGTCCGTATTATTCTTACGTGCTTTCGACAGAATCGCTTCCAATTGATCTTGCTTAAGCCGTTGAACCGCTTTGCTGACATACACGAGTTCAATCATTTCCATTTATGGCTCCCATCACTTTTATGTCCTAAGCCAGGGTGTTCAATTTTTATGACTCGGGCATAACTTGTTCTGAACTGATTTTGCTCCATCAAGACGACAGATAAAGCTTTGATAACAGATTCTTATCAAAAGTGTTTCTTGTATTGAGATACTTTCAAAAGACTCTGCACTAAAACCTTATCACCTAATAGGTAACCAAACATTAACAATATGCTTACAATTTACATGCCAGATGAGAAAGCGTGAACAGCTGTGAGATTTGAGTGAAAACACATGATAATATCCATCAAGTGCATATTATCAATTGCATATTGCAACATAAGTCGCAATATGCAATTGCAATGTGGTTAAAGCCACCAATAGCCACACAAAGTATATGGAAAAGAATTGCTTAGATTTTTTGCTGACTTTTTACGGTTGGCATCAATGCGCCAATCCGCCAGTCAAATTTTACGGCACATACAGCCAACAATATCCCAATAACTCCCAAACCTTGCGATAGATTCATCACATTATCAAAGGCAAAGTAATCCACCACTAAAGCGGTCACGGGGTACACGAAAGATAAAATGGCGATGAGATGAGTGGTGAGTTTTTGAAAGGCGTCATACATGATGACGTACATAAATCCGGTATTTACCAAACCAAGTGTGAGTAACGCTCCCCACTGAACTGGAACCTTCGGCAGCGCCGACCAATCCACCATAGGTAATAGTAAGACAACACCCACACTGACCTGAACAAGTGCAATCAAGCTTGGCGATACTTGGCTGACTTCTTTGGTCAATAATGTCGTCACTGTGTACAACAGTGCAGCACCCAGCGCCAATAACAGCCCAAATAATATTTGCTGGCTGCCAACATCTTCACCTTGCAGCAAAGTACTTAGCTGCGTTAGATCCAGATCAGTCACTAACACCAACCCCAACACTGCTACTGATAGCCACACAATGAGATTCACGCTTGGTAGTTGCCTTGCCATCAGTGAACCAGCAACAACTAACATAATTGGTTGCATGTGGTAAGCAATCGTCGCAATAGAGAAAGGGATATAATCAAAAGAGGCAAAGAGCAAAACCCAGTTACCCACCAAAGTAATACCACCCGCCAAAATCAACCCAAGTACTTTTCTATTCAGGCCTGCAGTAAACGAACCATACTGCCATTTAACGTAACCAGCCAGAAACAGACCTGCGATCAAACAGCGAAAAAATACGACATTCCAAAACGACTGAGCTGACTCAATCACAAACAATCCTATGGTTCCCGATAACACCATAGCGGTAATCATTTTGATGGTGCCTGCTTCTGTATCATTCCTATACATAATTCATCCCCTTGAATCTACTAAGTAATACACATAGATTAAGAAGTAATCCCCCACAAAGGCATGGCGAAATGAAGCTCATTTATCAGTGAGGCTTAAAAAAGGAAGACAAATATGCGTAAGAACCTTAAAAACGAAGATTGGACGCTGGACGCCATCGATAGCCAACTACTCGACTTACTTAACGATAACGCGCGAATGCCAGTCGCAGAGCTAGCCCGAGAAGTGAAAATGTCGTCTCCGAGCGTTAACGAGCGACTCAAACGTATGGAAGAGTTCGGCGTTATTTCAGGATATCGGGTTCAACTCGCACCAGAAAATTTAGGATTCCCACTTGAAGCGATCGTACGTATGCGTCAACTACCAGGAAAGATAAAACAGCTGGAAGCCATGATCATCGAAACGCCAGAGTTTATTGAATGCGACAAAGTCACTGGTGAAGATTGTTTTTATGCTCGGATGCGTTTCGGCACAATGGAGCAATTGGATGAAATCCTAGACAAAGTATCCTCTCTGGCTGAAACCAATACCTCCATTGTGAAATCAACACCCGTCAAACGACGTAACGTGCCTTACCAATATTCTCGCTCACAAAAATAATGGGCGAGCAAAATTCTGCTCACCCATCTTGATCTTTGCTCAATGAATAAATCCATTCATCGACTTTGACCTGCTAACTTAGCGCTTGCAGCTCTGTGTTTTTCCGTGGCAGGTTTTACAATCAAACCGATGCCTAGCAGAAATAACACACTCGCGATGACTTGCGGCATAGAAAGCACTTCGTCATACATGAAATAGCCACTGACTAAAGCGAATACTGGAACAAGCAAAGTCAAAGGTGCTGCGGTGCTTAACGGGTACTTAATCAGCGTTCGATTCCAGACCCAGTAACCAAACAAGGTTGTTGGGTAAGCTTGAAAAACCACTGCAATTGTCGTGTTCATATCCCAGTTTTCATACGCTTGCCAAAGGATTTGTTCACCGTGCAATGCCGTCGCGAACAACACGAGCGGTACAGGCGCAAACAACATTCCCCATACATTAAATGCAAAAGCCTGTTTGGTTTTGGAAGCTTTAACGATGACTCCCATTAAGGTCCAACTGATTGCCGCAATCATAATCAGCATAAGGCCTGAAGCAGTAATATTACCGTTGGTCGCAGACACCAGCACCAGCAGCGCGACCATAGCAAGCAAAGCCCCCATCAATTTTCGAGGTGACGACTTTTCTTTAAAGACAAAAAGCCCGACCGCCATGCCGATCAATACGTTGCTCGACAGCAAAACCGAAGACATTCCGGAAGACAAACCCGCAGTAATCGACCAAGACGCCATGCCCCAGATCCCGACGCCAAACACTAACCCATAACTGACCAGATAGCGCCAAGCCACGTTTGGTCTGGCGATGAAAAAGATCGCCGGGATCACCGCAAGCGCGAAACGGGCGGCTGTCGCAATCAGTGGGTGAACATTGGTAATCCCCATTTTGATCATCGAGAAGTTGAATCCCCAAATAGCCATGACGAATACCGCAAGTATTAGGTCGTTTTTCTTCATTGTTATCCCTCCATTCATTCTGTGAATATGAGTATCGCTTGCGAGCAAAAAGGGATACAGATACAATTTTTCAAATAAAAACCAGTACAGTTGTTATGATGATGAGCATTTATAAGCAGTTAGCCAATCAATTCATTGAAGATATTCAACACGCTAAGCTGTGTGAAGGGGACAAAATGCCCTCTTTAAGGCAACTCTCACAGCAGCACTCTGTCAGTATGTCGACCGCCGTTAGTTGCTATCAGGAGTTGGAGTCACAAGGCTGGATCCAGTCCCGCCCTCAAGCGGGTTACTTCGTCGCACCTCGCCAGCACTCCCATCAGACCCCCGAGCTCAAACAGTTTGTCAGCACCGTATCAACAGTCCGCAACTTCAATTCCGTACATTCTGCACTGCGAGGCCCATTAGGTGTTTCCAGTACCGCTAATGATGAACAAGCCGTAACAGAGCTCGAACGCAGTTTTCGCCGAGCTTTGCGTCGAATGGGCGACCGACTCAACCACTATCCTGATGTTCAGGGAGAGCCTTTGCTGCGTCAGGCATTATCGACTCACTTTTCTAAAGTAGGCGTACACTTTTCTGCCAGTGATCTTGTCGTCACGGCTGGTTGTATGTCAGCGATAAAAGCAGCGATTGAATCCTGCACTGAGACAGGTGATGCCATCGCAATCAGTTCACCATGCTTCAACGGCATCATCGAACTACTTGGTCAGATGGCACGAAAAATTGTCGAGATTCCCTCTTTAGACGACGGCATCGATTTAGCACAACTGGAAGCACACTTTCAGCAAAGCAATGTCAAGGCGGGTATTTTCTGTACTTCTCATATGAACCCACAGGGGATCAGCATGTCGGCTCAGCAAAAACAAACGCTGGCGCACTTAGCAAATCAATACCAGATTCCCGTGATTGAAGACGACGTTTACCTAGAGCTCTCCTACTCTGAGCATACGCCTTTGCCTGCAAAATATTACGATCAAGCTGGTTATATTCTCTGGTGCGGCTCAGTTTCAAAGAGCCTGTCTCCGGGTTATCGATTAGGCTGGTGCTTACCCGGTCGTTACCAGTCAACCTATCAAGGTCAGTTTGGAGCGAGTTGCTATGGAGTATCGACTCCGGTTCAGTTAGCCGTGGCTGACTTCATTGATTCTGGCCAGTACGCCAAGCAACTCAGACGCAGAAAGCAAAAGCTACTTTCGCTAAGAAAAGACTATCTCGACTATCTAACCGCGCAGTTGCCCGAGCACATAAAGATCAGCAACCCACAAGGCGGTATGGTGCTTTGGATCCAAGCTCCGGGTTTGGACAGTAAACAGTTACAGAGCGAAATCGAAACTCACAAAATTGATATCCGCCTAGGGCATCTCTTTACCACTCTCGATCTCTATTCCGACTGTGTGAGAATTAATATGGGTTACCCGCTTGAAGGGCGTGCAAAAGAAGAATTGGACACGCTTATTGATCTTTTGATTACGCTTTCTGACTAACGGCGGCACACCTGCATGCCATTGAGATAGTGCTTAGGCGTCACGCCGAGGGCTTTTTTGAAGTGAGCAGACAAGTGGCTTTGATCGTAGAAGCCGCAATCTGTCGCGACAATCGACGGTGCCACACCTTGACGCAAAAGTGTCTGAGCATGGCGAATCCTCAGCTGTATCTGATATTGATGAGGTGCCAAACCGTAAGCCTGCTTAAACTGTCTCAATAATGTGTATTTGTTAATGCCAGCCAGATTTGCCAGCTCATCGATGGTTAAGTTTTGGTGTGAATACTCTCTAATATAATCACGCACTCGTTCAATGTTTGCCTTTGCACTGGTCGCCTCGCTATCAGGCAACTTAGAACCGGAGGCACGGGCAAGATTGGAGAGAAAAGTGATCAACAAGGATTCCAGCACCAGAGCAGGCGCATCAATATCCGAGTATTCAAATAAGGTGCG
Source organism: Vibrio sp. St2 (assembly GCF_947311885.1). Classification (NCBI taxonomy): domain Bacteria; kingdom Pseudomonadati; phylum Pseudomonadota; class Gammaproteobacteria; order Vibrionales; family Vibrionaceae; genus Vibrio; species Vibrio sp. St2. Next base: position 440,237 of record NZ_CAMZNA010000002.1, read on the forward strand.
TAAGTGGTTCGTCAACGCCGGATTTTCAATTGTTGGCGTCTGAAACGAAGGGCTGTAGTGGCGACCATCGGTGTAATCAGCCAACACTTTGTTCACCACTTCAGGGGTTGGGTAAATGGCACGATAGCTCCACCCATTGTCACTGGCTGATTGCCCAGTGTGGATGGCATCCGCATTTACTGCCACTAAAGAGCCAGCACCAGACAAGTGATTGCCACCTTTGTAGAAGAATTTCTGTGCACCACGTTCAATGATGCCGATGGCATAACCTTCGTGAACGTGAGGAGAAAAGTGCTCATCTTTGTAATGGGCATAGACACTCTCGATGCCTTCAAAGCATTTGATTTGCGAATACGTTGAATTCACCCAGACTCCCTCCTTGATCATTCTATTACTTAACGCTAATCGAGTTTGAGAAAGGCTTCAAGTCAATTTCATCCTATTACTTTTCTACTCACAGTTAACCTAACTATCTAATAATTATAGAAATAACAAAGAAAGCTCTTATATTTGAACGAAAGCCAAGCAATAAAATGAGCTTAAAACGCCAATATCGTCCTATCTCGAAAGCATGAAACACAGAAAAATGGTGGAAAAAGAGATAGGAAAACCAAGATGCTTCAACACACTGACATGCTCGCTTATATCATGACTTGCCTAATCGCGGCAGGTACACCAGGCCCCGGCACTCTTGCCGTCATCAATTCTTCGATTATTAAAGGCACCAAACGCACCATTCCTCTTATGTGCGGGATTATTACCGGGATGGCGCTGGTTGCTACAGCTACGATTCTTGGGTTATCAGCCATCATTTTAAGTTCACAATCGCTGTTCAAAGCCGTTCAATTCATAGGAACTGTCTACATATTCTATCTTGGTGTTGTGAGCTTACTGCGCTCCCACCCTAGTGAAGGTGATGATGCTCCGCAAACCACTCACCGTACTACCGTATTCACTTCTGGGGTGGTGTTATCTGTGTTTAACCCCAAAACTATTGTCTTTTTTGTCGCACTACTGCCCGCTTTCATCAACACTGAAGCCAATAGCTTACAAACTGGTATAGAGCTCACTGTAATCCTTTTACTATGTACATTTTCCGTACACCTTATTTACGCGTTTGCTGGCAGTTATGCCGCCCAGTTTATTAAAGCGAAAACTCATTGGATCGAGGTTGCCACAGGTTTATTGTTCATCGCTCTTGCTATCTTTATGTTGATAAACACATTTTAAGTGAATCACACTCCCCTCTTTCTTCAGGCTTGTATTTCATCATTCACATCTAAATTTCCAATTTTGTCGAAATATATTGACGAACCAGTCACAAAACTTTAAATTTCGAATATTCTGGAAATTTAGATTTCATCAACATTTTGGTGTGGGAAGGTAAACATGACCGAGCAAGTAATCATTATTGGTGCAGGGCAAGCTGGGCTATCGACCGCTTACTATTTGAAAAGAAATGGTATTGACCCACTGATCTTAGATGCGAATCCAACACATGGCGGCGCTTGGTTACATGCATGGGATAGTCTGAGACTATTTTCACCAAAGGAGTACAGCTCGCTTTCTGGTTTTATGATGCCTAAAACTCGCGAGGCTTACCCTAGCCGTGATGAAGTGATCGACTATTTCGGCAAATATGAGCAGCGTTATCAGTTTCGTATTGAACGTCCTGTGAAAGTGCTGGATGTCACTAAGGTCGAAGACATTTTTCATATCACAACAGATAGCGGTGAATTCCTCGCGAAAACCGTTGTATCCGCAACCGGTAACTTTTCAGGCCAATTCATTCCAACTTTCCCCGGCCTAGAGCGTTTTACAGGTGATCAGGTACATTCTGCAGACTACAAAAACAATGCGATATTCGCTGGTAAGAACGTCGCGGTGATAGGCAGCGGTAACTCAGGATCTCAGATATTGGCTGAAGTATCTCAAGTCGCCAATACGCACTGGTTTACCAATCGCCCTCTCGATTACCTCGATGATGAACTGGATGGCCGTTACTTATTCGAGCTTTCTACAAAACGTTATTACGCTGCGATGAAGGGTGAAAAGCTAGAAAACACCGATGACTTCTCCAAAATCGTCATGGTTGACTCGGTCAAAGAAGCACGTGAACGCGGAGTGTTGATTCGTGAAGAAGACATTGAATCTTTTAGCGAGCATGAGATTATCACGGCTAACAAACGCATTGCCATTGATGCAGTTATCTGGTGCACAGGATTTAAGACTCAGCTCAACCACCTGAAAGGCTTACAGCTAAATACGGATCTACAAAGTTTGACTCAAGGCACCCGCTCTACTCAGCATTCAGGCCTATGGCTGATTGGTTATGGGGAATGGTCTGGCTACGCTTCGGCGACCATTATCGGCGTACAAAAGCATGCCCGAGAAACCGCCCGCCAGATAGCCGAGTCTTTTGAACTGCTTGCTGGCTAGAGTCTAGGCTCAGTAATGAAAAAGCCCCCACTCTCAATGAGTGGGGGCTTTTTTTGCATTCATTACGCGTTTTCGAGTTCAGGCTCGCTGATGGACGCTTTCAAGCCTTTAGCAAGACGCTCGACTGCTACCGTCAGCTCCTCTGGCGAGGCATTAGTGTAGTTAAGTCTTAATGCGGGCTTGGCTTCATCTGCATTTGGATAGAACACTGGGCTTGGCACAACCGCAACGCCATTCCCTAGTAACGCTTTTGCCAGTGCAAATGTGTCGCAAGATGGCAACGTCACCCAAATGAACATGCCTCCTTCAACAGGCTTCACTTCGCAGCCAGCTGGTAGTTGCTTTTGCAGCTCAGCAAATAGCTTCTCATAGCGAGATTGGTACAAGTCTCTAACCGTACCAATGTGCTGTTCAAAGCCTTGGTGTTTCAGTAAGCCCAGAAGTAGCGCTTGCATAGGAACACTTGAGTGTAAGTCAGCACCTTGCTTGATCTTGATGAGGGGTTCCAGATATTCACTCTTACCGCTTACGACACCAACTCGCAGACCCGGAGACGCAATCTTTGAAAAAGAGCGCAGCACAATAGAGTGTTGCGGACAGAAATCAGAGACCAATGGAATCGCTTGACCTGAGAATCTTAGTTCACGGTACGGTGCATCTTCAATCAGAACAACATTGTATTGCTCACACAACGCACCGACCTTCTGACGAGTTTCCAACGTCCAGCACACACCAGTTGGGTTATGAAAATCTGGTACGGCGTAGAACATCTTAGGTGATTGTTCAGCGAAGCTCTTCTCAAGCGCTTGTAAATCAGGGCCCGCCTCCGTCTGAGGTACAGTGACAATATCCGCCTGAACCAAACCAAACACCTGCATCGCACCAAGGTAGCTAGGTGCTTCCATGACCACTTTGTCACCTGGGTTTACATAAGCACGAGCGATCAGGTCTAGCCCTTGCTGCGATCCTGTACACGCCATTACTGAGTGCGTCTCTGGCAACTCAAAATACTCTGTCAGGAACTCTAGAAGTGGGGCGTAACCTGCAGTTGCCCCGTACTGGAAAACTTCCGGCATTGATGAAAGGCTTTCTAGTGTTGGCTTCATTAGTTCAATTGGAAATGTACTTTCATCTGGTAAGCCACCCGCAAGCGAGATGACATTTTTATCCGATGCGGCAGCGAGAATTTCACGAATATAAGACGACGAGATTTGTTGCAGGGAGCGAGCGATTTCCATAACAGTTCCTGAGTGTAATTTTAGAATTTTTATCGTCGAAAAGACGTTAATGAAGTGTATAACCCATTGATGAAAATAGGATGTCCGTTTATGCTGTTCAACATGTCCATTTATGCTATTTTTCTTTATGAGCCGACAACACATATTCCGAATCAATGACGTGCTTTATCACATTCATAAAGACATCAGTAAATCCTTACCAGCCAAGGAATTAGCGGACATCGCAGCGTATTCTGAGCAACACTTTCACCGCGTTTTTAAGCAGGTTGTCGGAGAATCCATCCATCAGTATATTCGCCGAACACGAATGGAGTACGCCGCAAATCAACTAATGTTTGATCCGCATTCCTCGGTATTGGACATCGCCAACAAATGTGGCTTTCACTCTGTTTCTTCGTTCAGCCGCGCATTTAAATCCACTTTCAGTGTCTCACCAGGAGAATGGCGAAAGCACGAGCAACAAAACATCGATAAGCCCTATCTCAAAGATCCTGAAATCGCCGCAGGCTATTATCGCGTCGCAAAGAAAACTCTTCCCGAGCCTAAAATTATCGAAACCTCCGATCGCCTCGCTGCCTATGTTCGCCATGTAGGTTACAGCCGAACCGTAAAAAATGCTTGGCGAGTCTTAAATGCGTGGGCAAGCAGCGAGGGGCGTGACACATCACGTCAATACGGTCTGCATCATTCAAACCCAGCGTTGGTTGAACTGGATAACTGTCGCTACGTAGCGTGTATCGAGATAGACAAACCAATCAAGGTTCGAGGTGTGGTTAATCAGTTAGTGATACCAGGTGGACTACATGCCGTGTTTCGTCTCACTGGAGTGTATGGAGAGCTGCTTCCTCAAATCAGTAAGGTTCATGAACAATGGTTACCCGAATCTGGCTTTAAATTGGGGTCAACACCAGCGTATGTTCACTATCATAGGAACCACTTCCTACATGACGATGAGCACTTTGAACTCGATTTTTACCTCCCTATCAGTTTCTATTAGGCAGTCACTTAGCTCGCAATCATCAAGGCTCGGATTGAATTAATTAAACCTCTTCTGTTAACGTGTTATTTCTCATTAACAACGGAGCTGTTCAATGGACTCAAGCAGACTAAACCAATATCTTTCTAAGATCGGTCTGTCATACATACCCCAAACCACAATCGACGATCTCACTGCCCTCCATCGTGCTCAACATCGCAGAATTCCTTTTGAAAACTTTGATGTAGCGCTACGTCGCACCATCCATTTATCTGAGGACGCTTTGTTCGAGAAACTGGTTCTGAGTGAACGTGGAGGCTACTGCTTTGAAGTGAACGCCTTACTTCTTAGTGCTCTCAAGAGTCTTGGCTTTGATGCAAAACCGCTGCTTGGTCGGGTACATCTTGGGCCAGAACCATCCAGCCGCAGCCATCAGGTATCGCTCGTTGTGCTTGAGGGGCAGGAATGGATTGTCGATGTTGGCTTCGGGGCTCAGACTCCACGTGCGCCTATACCCGTTGTTTTCGACAGGGAAATCACCACCGACTTACAGACCTTACGGTTTGTAAAGCATGTTCTGTTTGGTGCCATGCTTCAGGCAAAAATAGACAATAACTGGATTGATCTTTATAGCCTGGATTTCACTCACGTTTGCGAAAGCGATATTGCTTGCAGCAATTTCTACACCTCGACCAGCCCTGACTCCACCTTCTTGCAAAAGCGGGTGGCAACAATAACCACAGATAACGGCATCATCACGCTGCTTAACGGAACGTTAAAGATAAAAACAAACGAGCATACAGAGGAAAAAGAGATTGCTGAGGACGAAGGCTATCTTCGTGTTTTAAAAGAAACGTTTGGCATCGAACTGGACGCAAGCTTTGACGATTTAATACCACTTAGCCCAAATATTTAGCGGTGTTGGTAGAGCAGATGTAAGCAAGACATCTGCTCTGAACAACGGACCTGCAAGTTAAGCTCAATTCGGGTTCAGTCCCTCTTTCAAGCAGGCTTTTTAGTTTATGCCGTTGGTTACTGTCTCGGATTTCTACCAGAGCAGATTTCGCTTTCAAAGTCGCTACGATAAGGGTTTATATCAAGACCGCCTCGTCGCGTATATCTAGCAAAAACTGTCAGCTTTTCAGGAGCACAGCATCGTTTGATATCAGAATAGATACGCTCGACGCATTGCTCGTGAAACTCATTATGTTCACGAAATGAAATTAGGTACTTGAGAAGACTCTCATGATTGATTTTTGCTCCCGTATAACGAATGTATACGCTTCCCCAATCTGGCTGATTCGTCACCAAACAGTTCGATTTTAAGAGGTGAGAACATAAAGATTCAGAGACATACTCATCCACAGTGCTTCCGGAGAGCGAATCCGCATCATACTCAAACGAGTCTACGGTGATATCCAAACCATCAATGCAATCAAATTGCTTATTTATTGAGGTTTGTTGTGGTTCATCTACATCCATAAATGACACCGTCACTTCAGCACCAGCAGCATTAGTTAAGTCGGACTGCATTTTCTCAACAACAATATCTTTCGACTCAAAACGTGTTTGATTGAAGCTATTTAAATACAATTTGAATGACTTCGATTCAATCAAGTTGTTGGACGTGTGAGGAATAAGAAACTCCGCGATTGCGACGATCGGCTTACCTTTATTGTTCAACCACGACACTTCAAAAGCCGTCCATAAGTCATACCCAGCATGAGTGGCGACCTTAAGGTCTTTAATCTCATCTCTGCCTTTTTGTCTTGGGATAGGATCGAGTAACTCAGGTTGATACTGAGAGATATACTCGCTTTTTTTACCTAGGTTCTTATCATAGGTTGTCATTATTATTTAATTCCTTGACGTTGATTAAGCGGGAAAACAATTTCCTTGCGAAATAAATTGGCGCGACACTGAACAGTGCATATAAGATCTTAATAGTAACCTGGCTGAGAAACATTACGAACAGCACGTCATTTGGTAGTACATTAAAGAATGCAATACTAATAAATAGTGCGCTATCCACTACAGATGCGATACTGGTACTTGCTATGACTCGAATGGCAAGCCATCGAGATTGTGTGGCGATCTTTATTTTGTTCAGGACGTAAGCATTGATGTTCTCAGAAATAAAGTAAGAACTTAAAGAAGCTAAGAACACTGAGGTCATACTCGTGACAAGCGAAGTATACTGTTCATCCATCGCTTGCCACGGGCCTATGCTAGGAATAGTGGTGGATAAATAGAGAAGAACGAGTATCCCGGCATTGACCACTGTCGATTGTATGATGGCTTTTCTGGCGAGCTTTAAACCAAAGTATTCGTTTAATATATCAACAAATATAAATGAAATTGGGTAAAGAAATATTGCGGCAGGTACAATTAAGCCTGTGTTGAATATTTCTACAGGTTTAATTCCAGTAATGTTTGACAATGTAAAAAGAGAACACAGACAAAGTACGAGAAAAGAGTAACTCATCCAATAACTTTCATGTCTGTCCTCTAGCTCGTATGCTCCTTCAAAGCTCGATTTTGAATAAACTTTCTTACATACTTCAACTAATTCATTTCGATTTAGATCATCAGCAACTTCACTGGAAATAAGATCTTTAGCGGGCATATTCACGACCTTTCCAGTTCCCCGTATCATCACGCTAGCCATCATTTCAGGGGCACCATTAAAGCCAATCAATTTATATTTTTTATTAAACACAAAAACGTTCCTCGAGTATTACTCCAAAAAGAAAATCGCCTTCTAAAAGAGAAGTGTTAGGGGGAAGAGAATGCAATGCACCACCGCGAACAATGAGCTTACTCAGCTCTTTTTCATTGTGATTCGAGCGATCAATAATCAGTAGATTGCCCTTGGTAAAATAATTAGACAAAACCTGACCCACTCGAATCGCTACGATGTTACTCCCTTCAGAAAAGTGATAGGTCAGGGGATAATCAGTGACCAGGTCGCCGATGTAATATTCACTTTTCTGGATGAACTCCATTTCACTTAGAATCGGAACAGCAATTGGGTTCTTGTTTCCGCATACCGACACGACAGGTGTTTCAGATAGAAGATCTTCTAGGGATTCATTTTGAATGATATGACAGGTTGTTCCAAAAAAGTTAGCAATGCGTTCAACCGTCGAGGTCTGCACTCTTTCAACCTTGCCATCAAGTATTTTATAGATAGTTGAACGCGTAACACCAGTTTTGCGACTTAATGACGCCTTGGTTTCTTTACTCTTATTTAGGCCAAACTGTATGTTGTCTCTGAGTATGTCCAGTTGCTCACTGTTGTTCTTCATTTATGTGCCTTTTGGTCATAAAGCGAGGCCCGACCTCTCCCAAAAAACAAATGATATCAGTATCATATTAAAAAACAATTAAATATACACACACATGCATAATGTGTACACTAAAGTGTATCTTTTACTGTTGGTAAATAATCATGAATACAGAAGACCTAGAGTCTCGCCTTCAAGAGATAACCTACTGGTGCCGGTTGATTCACGCAGAGCCAGAGAAAAAAGAGGCGATAAGCTACCTCTATGTTCACACACAGCTACTACTGGACGAACTTCAGAATAAGAAACCTACCAACCAAGTGATTCACCAGAAATAAAACATTGGACTTGGTCATGACCAAAAGACTCAACCATTAAATGTTTATCAACAGCTGCATTGATAATTGGACTCTAAAACAAAAGGCTCTCCACATAGGAGAGCCTTTTTCGTTTCAGTCGACTTCTTATGACAAATGACTATTTGATTAAAAGAAGTCGCCCTGTCAGAGCTGGAACAGAAACCGCACCGGATGTTGCCTGAACATTAATCAGCTCACCACTCATCAAGTCTTCAAATTCGTCTGTCGATTTGACTCTTGTTAAGTCGACATTGAGTGTTTGTTCCGATGTTGATGTGTTCAGCACATAGATGATCTGCTCATCACCATTCACTTTCAGGTCAGCATACAGGTTGTCATCCAACCATAAGTTGCGCCGTTCACCCGCATAAAGCGCCGGATGTTCACTGCGAACCTGCATAATTTGAGTCAGATAGTTTTTCACATCTTGTTGCTCAGCAGTCAGCGTCACCCCAGTCACTCCTTGCACTTTCGCGCTTGAGCGAGCGACATGATCATCACACAGCCCCTGAGAAGCACAATCTGATGTAACCTTGTTCGAGAAGTTAGCGACTTCGTCACCAATCTCTTCACCGTAGTAAAGTGTGATTGGTCCAGAGTAAGCAGCTAGAAAGCTAAACGCGGCTTTGTGTCGCTTGACTGCTTCACCAAGATTGCCACGCTGAATCAGGTCACCGAAGCGCACCAAGTCATGGTTACCAAGCATTAAATTTGGCATCGCATGGTAAGGCGATTTGGCGCGGCTGTTCCACTCTGCATCCAAAACACGGGCATTGTTGCTCGCCCCTGATTCTTCAACCGCCAGAGCTTGAACTAAGCCGTAACGTAACGGGAAGTTGAACGCCGACGAAAGGCCCGGTTGTGAGTCACTGCCATAGGTTGTTGCCGTAATCTCATCTGCACCTTTCCAGACTTCACCGACCATGTAGCCCAGTGTTCCCCATTGCTTACCAGCATTCTTATTGTCCAGTGAGGCTTGCTCTACTGCAGCTCGAATGTTGCGCCATGCCTCTAGTGGAAGCTGATAAGATTGGTCGAGACGCCAGCCGTCAATACCAAACTCTTTCACCCAATAAGTTGCCACCTCTGTGAAGAAGGCTTCACTCGCTGCATCTGGGTAATTCACATACATACCCGGGTAACCCTCTTCCCCTCTCAGGCTTGGTAGCTTACCCGTTGGGGAAGGTTTCACACCAGTAAGGTTAGTATGACCGAACACCCCATCTAAAAGCACGTATAGACCTTTAGCGTGAGCAGCATCAACCAGTTCTTTCAGCTTCTCATTCGTGCCAAATTTAGGATCGACATTGAAGTAGTCACAAGCAAAATAGCCTGTGGCGTCAAGGCGATCATCACCAGCCTGGCCCGCACAAGAATCAAACACAGGTGTTAGCCACAACGCATTCACGTTTAAGCTTGCAATGTAATCAAGACTGTCAATGACGCCCTGAAGGTCTCCATTGTGGTGCGAATTGCCGTAGCCCACACCATAGTTATGGTCTGGGTCTCCATCGACAAATGACTCTACCATCACCTGATAGATCCTCAGATCACAAGCTTTGCTGTCATCCTGATAGCAGGCATAGTCAAGATTTGTATCTACAACAGATACTACCAACGCGGATTGGTCTGAAGCGTCTAACGTAAATTTGTACACGCCTTGCTCGGTCACTGTCACCTTGATATTGCCATTACCTGCATCCTCAAGTGTTACGGAACCGTTGCCAGTTGAGAAGCCACCAAAACCAAGATTGATCGTACTCCAGTCAGAAGAAGCCAGTTTGAACTCATACTCTCCCGGAGTGAGGTAGCCTTCAAAGGCGTACACACCGTCACCCTGATAGGCCATTTCATCACTGGTACTCCAGCCATTCATTGAGCCACGAACGTATACTTTTGTAGAACCGTAAGGCGCGACATCAACTGGCTTACTATCAATATTCAGCCCTTCTCCTTGCGCACCATTTTGTGTCTGGACAAAGACAGCCGCAGTTAATGGTGGAATAGTGAAAGCGCCGTCTCCAAACTTCGCCTGCTTAACGACTGAATCAGACGAGGCTTTCAACACAGGATGCAACTCAAAGCTTTGTGCTCCAGCAATCTGAATGGTTTGTGCTGAAGTATTGGCATTAATCGCAACAACAATTGAGTCGAAGTTGCTATCAAGGTCTGCGCCTACACTCACCCCATCATTCACCGACATCACAATCATGCCCGGTAATGTCGACGGCCCAGTATTATGGAAACGTACACGCTTCAAGACTTGCTCTTCACTCACTAAACGAAGCAATGGCGTGCCGGAACGAATCTTCAGCAGTTCCTTGAAGACCTTGTCTGTCCAAGCAATATGCTCCGGAGTTGCCACGGTATTCGGGTTGCTAATGATTGATTGGATAGCACTCCAGTTAGCCTGATCTTTGTCAGCACGTGGCAGACCAATGTTCCAGTTATTCGTCTGCTTGCTGAAATCGACTTTGTTGTACCAATCACCACTGTCGTAGCTATCGCGCTCCATGGATTTAGAGCGCAGTAATTCAGACCCCATGTGCAAGAATGGTACACCTTGTCCGAGCATTACAGTTGATAGACCTACGATCTGCATACGTGCACGGTCCGCTGGCGTAGCGCTGGCATCGGCTTTGTACTGGTTGAAATCCCACAACGTTTGGTTGTCATGCTTTGAAACGTAGTTAATGGATTCCTGAGGATCGAGCGTATAAGCCGCACCCTGCCCTCCGTACTGGAAGTCACGACCGTACACAGTGGCACCGCTATACGTTTCTAACGGGTAGTTTTGCAGATTACCTGTCATACCGTAACGGATAAGATCCATCTTCGATTTCAGATCATCATTGAATCGGCTACCCGCGTTAGCAAAACCCGGATTTTCAAGCAAGGCATCACCACTATCGAATGGACCACCACCGCGTACACCATCACGTAGACGATCGTTGTAAGTCCCTATGCCTGTACCCGCCATCGGCCATTGGGTTGCGTTTTCACCACGTTGACCATCAGCAACTTCTCCAAAGTTCCAACCTTCGCCATAGAACCAAGTATCTTCATCTACTAACTTGGTTTTCTCATACACGTGCAGCATGCTCGACTTCATCAGGTGTCCCATCAAATCGAAGCGGAAGCCATCGATCTTATAGTCCTGAGCCCACATCACTACACTGTCTGCCACCAGTTTCTCGAACATGCGGTTCTCAGACGCAGTGTTATCACAACAGGTTGAGTTCTCGACAGCACCCGTGATCGGATTCAGGCGATGGTAGTAACCTGGCACCGCTTTATCGAGCACAGATTTATCATACAAGCCTGACGAATAGGTATGGTTGTAGACAACATCCTGCACCACTCTGAAGCCCATATCATGAAGCTTCTGCACCATCTGACGGTACTCACGAATACGCGGAATGCCATCAGTTGCAACAGCATAGCTGCCTTCTGGTGCGTTGTAGTGGAATGGGTCATAACCCCAGTTGAATCCATCCAGTGGACGAACATCTGCGAGCAATTCCTGCGCCTCGCCGCTATTAGGATCCGTTTGTTCTAACAAAGACAGAATGGTTGCACCGCGTGAAGTGCCATCGCTACACAACTTGGCATCAGGATTAATGCCGCAAAGTTTTTCTACGGTATCGGTCAGATTCACCGTCTTCGCTGGATCTTCAGGGATGGAAGCCAAATCGTAAGTCGGTAGAAGATGGATCGTTGTCAGGCCAGCTTCTTTTAACGACTTCAACTGCTTAACACTGTCGCGTTCATCTTCTAAGAAGGCCAGATACTTACCGTTGTTTGCTGGTGTACCCTGCGTATCGCTGACACTAAAGTCACGTACGTGCAGCTCGTAAATGATGTGATCTTCTGGATTCTCCAGCTCTGGAATCGATTGACTGTCCCAACCTGCCGGTTTGGTTTCATCATCGGTGAGATCAACCAGTTGAGAGTGCAAACTGGACGTACTCAGAGAGAGAGAATAAGGGTCAGTAGTCATCATCCACTCAACGTGGTCGGTTTTCGGATGGTAAGCCTTCACACGGTAACGATAGAACACATTCTTCAGTGAAGCATCGCCTTGGTAATGCCAGATGCCAGTTGCTGAGTCGACAGTCAAACTGAATGGCGATTGTGCGATTAGTGCTTTATCCTGATCGTACAAATACAGTTCAACATCTTGAGCTGTTGGCGCCCAAAGCGCAAAGTTCGCACTATCGCCTTCAATCCAGCTACCCAGTTTTGCTTCATCCGCATCATTTGGCCCTGCGGTGTAAAGCGTGTCGACAACACCCGGAATCTGGACACGAGTTGCGACCAACGGTTTACCTTCATCATCGAGTGCCACTGCAATTAGCTGTGTTTTCAGCAACGCTTTAGCCGTCTCAGTATCAACATCCAGATAGAAATCGACACGATCTTTCAAGTGTGGAAAGTCAGGATTATCAACGTTGCCAGCAAATGAAATGTCGTATTTGATAAACTGTTCTGGCTGGTTGATATCACCGTTACCTGCAGCACGACTCCAGATTTGGTAACTGGCTGCTTCACTATGATCAAACCAAGCAATGGAACTAACATCGAGCCAGTGAGCAGCTGCACCGTCAAGTTTCACCACAATTTGCTCATCTGGTGAGTATTTGACGACTGAGCTGCCGTGTGTCGTATAAAGTGTATTACCTTTAGCAAATTCAGCCTTCAGATCATCACCGCCCAGCGCTTTTTCGTCACCTTTGTGCACGATGAAGTTCATACATGCACCGTGATCGGATTTGAGTGGTACAACAAACTTAGCACCATATTGCGGGTCGATTTCTCCCCAAACGTATGGGTTGCCCCAATCTACGCCGTTTAAGGCGTCAGGCGACACTGCGTCACAAGATGCGTTATTCCACAGGTGCAGTCCCCAGCCCGCGTAATTACCGTCATCTCGTTTGTAGTAAATGACCGATTCAGAATAGACAGGCGCAGGCTCGGATGAACTGTTATCTGGGCTGGTTGGGTTTGGATCGATGCTGTCTGGAATCCCATCCCCATCATCGTCGCTAGAGGCAAAGTCTCCTAGCCCGTCGCCATTGGTGTCTTTACTTTCAAATCGATCTTCAGGGAATGCGTCCACGCCATTATCGGCACCATCACCGTCTATATCACTGTCTTCGCTGTCAGTGATGCCATCACCATCACGATCGGCAGGTTGACTGGATGCCGAGTAAGGGTCCGTTCCTAAACGAGTTTCTTCTTCATTACTCCAACCGTCACCGTCGATATCTGAATCATGCGCATCTGGGATTTTGTCGCCATCAAGATCGGCGGGGAAGCTCGCCGATGAGTAAGGGTCGCTAGCGAGTTCTAACTCGACAACATCGCTGAAACCATCATTATCATCGTCCGTATCCGCATGATCGCCAATACCGTCATTATCGGCATCTGCCGACTCTTTAATATCGGTTGGGAACAGATCAATCGCGTCGGCTACACCGTCACCATCGCTATCTTGCGCAATAACCGGCACACCTCGCTCATCCAGCATTAACGTCTTGTTAAGCAGTTCATCACGACCACGTTTAAGCTCTTTTCCTAATGCTTTACTACCCAGCTCCAACGTATCCGCTAGCGCTTCCATATCCTTCTCTTCAATGGTCTCAGGCAGTAATTGCGTTAACGCCTTCGCGCTTCTTGCGACGACCATCTCTTGCTGATCAACATAATCGCTTTCAAGGTCAAGATGTGGCTGTTTGAGTTGTCGACGCAGTTTACGTAATGCTTTACGTTCGCTGACACCTTGCTGCATTTGCGCAGCAATGTAAGTCGAGAATGGTGTCACCAAAGAGTAATGGCTCGGTGCCATCAAGGTATAGTCCCTTGTCACAGCGACACCCGGAATATCAGCGTCAATCGATACGCCTCGTTGGGTTTTAGCGACAAGATAAACGTCTTCGTCTTCGATGATCAGACCTTCAAGGTCAATGGCAGCATATCCGTCTTTATCAGTGACGGCTGACGGCTCATAACGGTCTTGTCGACCATTTCCGTTGACGTCCAGCCAGACAGATGCCTTTTCGATGTAGCCATCCATCACGTTGACTTCTAGCGGGTCATTACAACCTGCCAAAAGCCCAAGTGACGCCATAGCTAGGCTCAGTTTTGTTAGCTTGATGTTCATTTTTATTTCCATTTATATTCACGTTCCACGAGCGATAAACTTTTCTGTTTGGTTAAATCGCTTCAAGCTAACGTTATATTTTTAAAACAGTTAATTTCCTCATCCTATAAAACTGATTGAGTAGGCGTAGACGGAGGGGAGGAGAAAAAATTTTAGAATCAGGCTCACAATTACAACCCTAAAAACGATCTAAAAATTACTCAGATGATGTGCAATCAGTGAGAAGTCTGACACTTTGTAGTGACGAATAAACCAACGGCTGTAGGATTACAACAAGCCGTTTCAATATTAAGAAATTGGATCTTTAACCCAAACTGATGTCAGGTAAACAAAAGGGAATTTTGATTCATGCGATACCGGTGGCAAAGTAGCGATTACCCTACCACCTCAATTCCATCAATCACTGATTTGCGAGCAGTACTTTTCGCATCATATTAGCCAGCTGGGCTTTTTCTTGCTCATCAAACATGCTCAACATTCCGTTCATATTTGATAAGTGTGATGCTAAAGCCTCATCGACTAATTGAGCACCCTGCTGGGTAAGCGTTACTTTACAACTGCGTCTATCATCGCCACTTGCTAATCGCTCAACCAAGCCTCGTTGGACCAACTTTTCAATCCGAGTGCTCATAGCGCCTGAGGAAATCATCAGGGTTTTGTACATTTCAGTCGGGGTCAGCGGTTGCTGATTTCGCATTAATGTCGCGAGAATATCAAACTCCAACATACTCAGTTGGTGCTGCTTAAACACATGTTCCAATTGACTGTGCCAGAGCCCATGAACACGCATCAGTCTACCGACAATTCCCATGTCAGAACAATCCAACTCAGGCTTCACATCGCCCCACTGCTTCAAGATGTGGTCGACAGGATCTTGCATATCTCATCCCTCTACTAATTTATCTTTTCAAAAAGATACTTGATAAAAAGACAAATCACCATTACTTTATAAAAAGTATCTTTCATAAAAGATACTTTTTATAAAGATAGAATACAACGAAAGGAGGCACCAATGACACGCACACAACGAATAGCGACGTTAGCCATTACGGCATTAGCGCCCATGGTCTGGGGAAGCACTTACATCGTCACCACTGAACTTCTGCCTGCCAACAGCCCTTTGTTAGCATCGATGCTGCGCGCTTTGCCTGCTGGGATAGTATTGGTGTTGTTTTCTCGCTCGATTCCAAATGGAAGTTGGTGGACGAAACTGGCCGTACTTGGCCTACTCAACATCGGATTTTTTTTCTACTGCCTATTTTATGCTGCCACATACTTACCCGGAGGTATGGCGGCTCTGATTATGTCCATCCAGCCTATTCTGGTTATGGGACTGAGCGTGCTTTTGTTGAGAAACACATTAACTTTCACGCAAATAATCGCTAGTGGTTTGGGGATAGGTGGCATCGCCATGCTTGTGGTCAATAACCCAGGTCAACTCAATACCTCGGGAGTTGTCATGGGGCTGCTCGGTACCGTTAGCATGGCGCTAGGCGTGGTGTTAACGAAAAAGTGGGGGCGACCTTCAAACATGTCCCTGCTGAGCTTCACTGGCTGGCAACTGTTGTTTGGAGGGCTGATGCTACTCCCTGTCGCCATCAGTACAGAGGGGCTACCTCAACAAATCACGTTAACCAATGTTGTCGGTTACAGCTATCTGGCAATTGTTGGCGCCATGCTTGCCTACTCACTCTGGTTCCGTGGAATTGAAAAGCTCAGCACAGTGTCTGTCTCATTCCTTGGCTTTCTCAGCAGTGTATCTGCTGTGGTCCTCGGTTACTTGATCCTTGGTCAGACTCTGACCTGGGTTCAGCTTATCGGTGCCCTAAGCGTATTAGTTTCAATTTTGCTGGCAGCCTCAGCCCCGACCTATTCAGCAACTAAAACAAACACATCATTTATTAATAGTAAAAAGGAACTCGCATGAAACTTACCATTATCTCAGGCAGCCAGCGTGCTGACTCACAAAGCCTAAAAGCAGCCCATTATTTATCGACACTGGCAGAGGCTGATTTTACGAATATCGATATTCTCGATCTCCACCAGCTCAATTTACCGTTATGGAATGAAGGCGTATGGACAGGTAGTGAGGAATGGGCTCCTTGGCGAAAGATTGCCATCCAGCTACAAGACAGTGATGCGTTTGTTTTCATCACCCCAGAGTGGCACGGTATGGCAACACCAGCTCTAAAGAACTTTTTAATGCTATCGACTGCTAAAGAGATGGCACACAAACCTGCTTTAGCCGTCAGTATCTCGGCCAGTGTTAATGGGGTTTATCCAATTAGTGAGCTTCGTTTAACCGGCAGTAAGAATAATCACGTGTGCCTGATTCCGGACCACTTAATCTTTCGCAACGTGGAAAGTCTGTTCAATCCAGACGGGAGCGTAAATGATGTGAACTTTCATGTTCGTAGTGAGTACACGATGAAGCTGTTATCCGCTTATGCACATGCACTAAAGCCAATACATCGGGATATGGTGGAGGCAGGAAAGCCATTTCAGTATGGAATGTAAAAAGAAGTGAAACATTCTTGAGCACATTCAACCGTGCTCAAGAATTTAAGCTATTTATCAGCCTTTAGCATTCGGCTGATAATGATACCTTTCGATGTTTTCACCAGTAATTACCTGGATTTCAAAAGGCTCACTGGTATCTAAACCATTGGTCGCAAGTTTGGAATCGTTACGCCACAGGCGTGATGGGTAATCCATATTTGGAACATCTCCTACAGCATCAAATACACCGAGCTGTACGACTTTTCCATCTTGCACTAATTTAACTTTGTACAAATCGCGGCTAACCGAGTTAATTGTTTCACCGTATACTCGTACAATAAATGCACCATTCGAATAAAGAGAATTTAATAGCTGAGTTTGATGCTCAACTTTCTCTTGCGACCACAGACCACTTTTCGCCTTTTTAGTGTATATCCCTTTTGATTGCTCACGAGAAATATACTCAACAGATGTCACCATAGATTGAGACTGATCGAACGCCATATTATAAGTAGTATTATTGACATCAATCTCGAACTGTTTATTTAGGTTATTTGCATCCTTTTGTATAGACGTGTTTGTGCTCTGACAACCAGTTAGTGCGACTAGTACTAAAGCACTAACTATAGAGCTTCTAAACATTGTTACTCCAACAACTGACAATTTAGTTATAAAACGCGGTGATTATACATATTAACAACTTATATAAAAGTCATTTATGGGAGCAATCTAATACTTATTAACTAATTAGTTGACAAGATGAATATAATTTCGATGTTATTTTGAGTGATGTGTTAATAACATCATTGAATTTGTTCAATCTGTTTCCGATTTCAAAGCCGCCCAAGAAGAAGGATCCCCTTCTAACGTTAGTGGATGTAACGACAAATTGGGCTTTGCATAGCTCAGTCGATACAACCTTTGAGTTACATGGTAACTATCCAGCCCTGAGATTGTGACCGCTTCCATCGATTCGATGTCGACGTATCCATCTGGTTGGATAAACTGATCCGGTATCAGTATTTCCTCCACTTCTCCAATAATTAAGCATGTATTATTTGCAGTGATATCAATGTATTCACTGAGCTTTAAACCGATTTTTAAGTTGCTCTCCAACACATATGGAGCGGGGAAACGCTCAGAAAAATACGGTGTTAAACCTGTCTCATCAAACTCTGACTGTGCTCTCGAGTATCGTGCTGATGTTTGATGTGCTGCTCTTGCAATGTCAGATTCGACTGAGTTAATAGAGAAAAAACCAGACTGCAAAACATTCTCGAGAGTGTGCCTGTCAACGGTGTTTGGTCTGCTGACAAAACCAAGAAGAGGAGGAGAAGAACCTATATGCACAACAGAGCTGACAATTGCGAGATTGTTGTTGCCGAATTTATCTTGGGTTCCAATCAAGTTGGCGCTTTTAAATCCCGACAAACTGTTTATTAGCCTAGCTCTCTTTCGCTCATCCATGGCAGTGATTTGAGATTTGGTAAAATTTTTATCTTTCATTGAACGTTATCTAAACCATTTAAGACATCAGAATTAACAGGCACGCAGCTAAGCGGCTAAATAGGAAAGAATCAGAAACAGTATTGCAGTCACTATCAAGGTTGGCTTCAACATAACGTGCTCCAAGAATTACAGAGATATAATCCACTTTTACGGTTCATTTATCCCATTAGATCAACTGCTTCTGACATGAGTGGACAATATTCTTTTTGCTTCCAAAACCACGTCTTCTTTCTTCTTCCATGCCCAAAGTCTGTCCCTCGCTTCCCTGCCTGCTGTATCAAGATCAATGATGGGATTTAGGTAAATGCTAGATCCTTCGATGTCATACATTAGCGCTTCCATTGCACTCATCTTCCAAGGTTCAAAAAGCAATGGAATCGGGATGTCCTTAAGTTCTGGTACCCATTTTTTAATGAACACTCCATCGGGGTCATGGTCAATTGCTTGTTTGGTCGGGTTATAGATTCTTATTGTGTTGATACCTGTAACGCCGGACTGCATTTGAAATTGCGCGTAGTGAATACCAGGCTCAAAGTCCAGAAATAAAGACGCGAGATGAGCGACTCCGTTACGCCAATCTTGAGCCAAATGATGGGTTAAAAAACTGACGAGCATCGCCCTCATCCTGAAGTTCAGATAACCAGTATGTGCGAGACATCTCATACAAGCATCAACCAAAGGATAGCCAGTATTGCCCTCTTTCCATGCTGTGAGATGATCGTTGTTTGTCTTGGCTGAATGTTGGATCAGTGATTCATAGCCTCGATTGACGCATCTGAATTCCATCTGATGCTCCGACTCAAATTTTTGAATAAAGTGACAATGCCAATGCAGCCGTGAAGAGAATGCAATTAAGCTTCTTCTCATTCCTTTGTCGTTCCAGTGACTCAGTAGAAACTGATACACCTCACGCAGTGACAAATTCCCCCAGGCCAAATAAGGCGACAATCGTGAGCACGCCTCCCGGGAAGCCGAAGGGCTAGAGATAGAGAAATAGTAGTGCTTGCCCCTCCGAGTAAAAAAGTCATTCAACGTTGCCCAGCCTACTTTAACACCCCCAGTCTGAATACCGGGCACCTTACTCAACCATGCTTCAGGAGGAGTGAAAACAATGCCAAAATCATCGTTGAGATTTGGAAGAAGAGCGTCAGCACTCAATGCGTTAGATTCGATCGGTGCGCGCATCACCCTCTGCCAATTCTTATCCCAATGTTGTCTTTCCTTACAACCTCTTACCACAGCACCATTAGCGAACTCATACCAACTAATTTGGCGGCCTTCACACCATTTCAAAACCTGTTTGTCTCGCTGAAATGTCACGTCTAGACCAGTTTCTTGGTGCGAATAGAGAGCTTCGATCTGAAATTGTTTCGCCATCTTTTCAAGAAAACTCAGTACATCACATCCACCAACCAACACTTTGGCATTGAAAGACTCTAAATGGCCGTTGATGTCACTGAGTGACTGCCATACAAAACGCCAATGTCGTTCTGAGTAATGTGCGTTTGCTAGAAGGTCTGGTTCGAAGAGATAAAAAATCAGAGTTGGAGTATCAGAGCATAATGCTGCATTAAGCGGAGCATGATCCGTTAGTCTCAGATCGCGTTTCAACCAGACTAAGTTAATCTTTTTCATAGGATTCCTCGTATCAAAGACTTGTACGAACAATCTGTATAGCAATATCAATTATTTTAGATAATTACTGGTGGGCACCATGAAAATGAGTTTGAGTAAGCTAGAGAAATTCTTCTTCATCGATAAATTGATCATTCATTCTCTGGATTTGTCACTGTATCAAGCATCTGTCGTTATAGAAGGGCAAGAATATTATGTATCGGATGAGCGGGGGCAGATGCTGAAAGCTCTATCTGTCGTTGAAATGCAAAAGAAATGTTCAAAGCTAAATGTCACTAAACAATACTTGCGACACACAAGCGCCTATGACGAGATGGTGGGCGGTCCTACAAAAGGATCCAGCAACGCTCTGGAGGTTCTGTTGTTGGACAATGAGTACTACTAAGTTGACCAATTACCATTATAAATCAGCAGCTCTGCGAATAACCTCTGTTCACTGATAATCAGCACCAGTCTGAAGATATCTAAACATTAGGACAATGCAGTATAAAGCCAGTCAGGAAGAATTAGACAAGCAGAAATAGAGACGATGGCAAACAGCAGCAAACCATAATGGCTGATGTTAGGCGTTGCAAAAAGATGCTTTTGATTTCGAATAAAAGACGCCTGTTGAGAGGTAATTCGCCCCCAGAATCGACTCGCTATTACGCCAAATACTAAGAAAACAACAGTGCCTATTGGCGCAAACCAAGGCCAAGCCACCTCTGCATACCTTGCTGCAAACACGGCAAATACACTGGTAATACTGCCTACAATCACCCCTATCTCGTTCGACCTAGACCAAAACAAACCAAGCACAAATGAGCCTAGTCGAATGCCGACAAAAATGGACGTGAGGCTGGCAATAGTTTTCAAAACAGATTCATTGGATACTGCCAGTAACGCAGGCACGACGACCATCGCCGCAGCAAGAAGGCTCGTCTTACGCGCAACTGACTCGTAGTGCTGAGCTGTTGCGTCGCGTTGAATAAAACGTTTATAGATATCGAATGTAGCTACTGTTGCCATCGAATTGTAAGTAGAGTCCAACGTCGACATCGCAGCGGCAGCCAATGCCGAAATAATCAAACCTACGACGACTGGATTTGTATGATTAAAAACGAAATCTAGAATCACTTCATTACTATTATCAAAGCTTTGATCTTGATAAAACACACTGAGCAATACGCCGATCAAGGCAAAAAAGAGGTAAATGAAAAAGGCGCCATACCCACACAGCAGCATCGACTTCTGCGCAGTGTGTTCATTTTTGGTTGCCAATGTTCTTTGAATAATGAGCTGATTGGTGCCATAAACACTTAAATGTAGAAAGCTCACAGCAACCACCCCAGCCCATAATGTTGTATCAATGCCCAGATCAAAGTCTGCATTGATAATATTGAGGTGCTGCTTCGAAAGATGCTCTGCGGTATTGATATCCATCAGTAAGATAACCAGTATGGCAATACTTCCAATTACTAACACCACAGATTGAAGCATGTCTGTCCAGATGACTGTTGATATACCACCCGCATAGGTGTAGCAAGCAGTAAAAAGACTGATATAGATAATAGCTTCGGAAATAGAAACGGGCAGAACCTGGACAAGAATCAGGGCGACGGCATACAGGATCACGCCAGCAGAAATACACTGAACAATCAGAAACACCATTGAGTTGATCGTTCTGGCATAAACACCGAAGCGCAGCTCTAGATACTCATAAATTGAGGTCAGACCGAGCTTATAGAACACTGGAACAAAGAAAATAACCGCAAAGAAAATTACGATGGGATAGTTGAGGTGGATACTCATCGCTTCCATACCTGAGCTGTACACCCAACCTGGCATTCCTACAAACGTCATTGCGCTAATGTAAGTCGCGAGAATCGAAACCCCAGCAGTAAACCAACCAAACTGCTTATCTCCAGTAGAAAAATCCCCACCAGCACGGCCACGTTTATTAACTAAGTAGCTGATCAGTATGGTTATAAATATATAAATAGCAACAATTGCAAAGCTTGAGTACGTAACCATTTTTAAATTTCACCTGATAGCATAGTGCCGTAAATCACGTACTCATCATACTTAAAAGGATCTGACACCAGGCATTTCTTCACCATTACTGTGATTACTGTCACTTGATTTGATTACTTTGCGCACGGTAACTGTTAGAACACTCAAAATGGCGATCTTGATCACCAAAAACAACAAAATGGGTACGTACTCATTTTAAAGTTGATTTTGATCACGGATCCAATCACAGCAAAAAAACTATGATCCACAGCGAAATACAGAGTGGTCAGATCCGAGAACGATCGTTTTAATTCTGACTTACAAAACTAAAGAACCGAGTAAAATAGAGGTTTATCGGTCATGAATTCGAAAAAACACATGAGCGAAGTTCCTATAATTCAAAGGGTCACCGCCTATCTAGCGATACTAGTCGGATACTTTTTCTATTGTTATAACTTTGTAATTATTGACTACGTACGCCCATATATTGTTGAAGCCTATGACGGCATTAGCCTGTCTGATACTGCTCAATTCTACACCTGGCAGTCAGTAGGCGCGCTGATCGGGGCGTTGAGCTGTGCCGGGTTTGCGACCAAGTTTGGTAAAAAATCAACTTTGATTACCATCACAGCTCTAAACGGCGGTGCCACCATCATCAATATGATGTTTACCGACTATACAACCTGGGCAGCGATGCGATTCATTATTGGATTATCGTTGGGTGGCTACTTCACGGTGGCAGTCAGCTTAATGATTGGCCTATTTACCCCAACGGTCCGAGGTAAGCTAACGGCATTTGCTTCATCGATGTTCTCAGTCGCTCTGATGGTAATGGGGGCTTATGCAGCGTTCATTTCCAGCATTGATGCTCCATGGGAAAGCTTGATGTGGGTCGGCGGTATTCCTCCATTAGTCGCCGCACTAGCGATGATTTTTGTTCTACCGAGTGACAAAAAGGTCATCGCCTATGGTGAAGAGGAGCAGGTTTCTGAATCAGGCACATCCACTCCAGCTAAACAAGGTTCTTGGGGTGAAATGCTCAGCAGACCCTATCGAACCTTGACCATCAGTTGCATTTTGTTGGCGGGCCTTAATTTCTATGGTTTCCAATTCTTCAGCGGCTTCGTAACCACTTACCTGAAAGAAGTTCGTCAGTTTGATGGAGCCACTATCGGAGTCATCTTCTCCATTTCTGCTTTTGGGTCTCTATTTGGAGCCTGGGTTTGGGGAGCAATCGCCGACAAATATGGACGAAAGGTTAACGCATTCGGATTCATCCTCGCAGGCGTGATGGCATCTGTATTCTTTATTGCGCCGAGTGACGTCATGATCGGGAGCCTGAACATGCTGGCTATCCTCGGTTTAATTTACAACTTCGGCTTATCTTCATCAGCAGTATGGGGTGGCTATTTCTCTGAGCTATTCCCTGCACACCTTCGCAGCTATGGCGCAGCTCTGTTCCATGGTGGTCGAATCATCGGTATGTGGGCGCCAATGGTATTGATCTTTATTCAGGAACGTACCGACCTACAAACTGCTATGTGGGGCTCACCGATTGTATGGATTGTCGCAGGCTTGCTCTGGCTATCACTGCCAGAAACCTTGAAAGGTGGCTTATTCGACAAGAAGAAACGAGCGGAAGCCGCTCAAGCATAACTGAATCAGATTTTCCGGCCTGAACACTGGGCAGGCCGGTTCCAAAAACTTTTCGAGTCCTGTTCCAACATCTGGCTCGACGTATCAAGAGAGCAAATTATGGCTAAATATCAAGAAGCAAAACGCATCGTGCGTGATTATTTCAACGCAATGGAAAACGCGACTCATGAGAATGTTGCAGAAGTACTAAAAGCACATACCTCAGAAGATTACTTGTGGCGCGGAGTCTACCCTTTCCGCGAGCAAGAAGGCGCTCAAGCTGTCGCCGAGGTTTTCTGGGCGCCGTTGATGAAATCAATGACACGCATGCAGCGCCGTCAGGATATTTTTATTGGCGGTAACAACGAAATCAATCCTGATGAAATTTGGGTAATGAGCATGGGGCACTTTATGGGCCTATTCGATGCAGAGTATCTCGGGATGCGCCCAACAGGGAAGATCATGAACGTTCGCTACGCTGAGTTTAACTGCGTAGAAAACGGTAAGATCACAAAAACAGGTTTGTTCCTCGATCTGCTTGGCGCGATGGATCAAGCTGGCTGTTACCCACTTCCTCCTTCAACTGGTCAGCATTTTGTTTATCCAGGGCCACGTAATCATGACGGCCTGCTATTTGAAGATGCCCAACCGGAAGAAGGCCAAGCAACACTCGACTTGGTTAACAAAATGGTCGATGACCTGTCTTCACTGAACGATAGCGGCGCTATGGGTTGCCCACCAGAAGTTCTCGAAAAGAGTTGGTCAAAAGACATGATTTGGTATGGTCCGTGTGGTATCGGCGCTTCTTACACAATTCCGCGTTACCAACAACAGCACCAGTTACCATTCCGCAATAACTTGAAGGACAAGAAGTTCAACGGCCACGTTTGTCGATTCGCAGAAGGTAACTTCTCTTGCTTCTTCGGTTGGCCAAATCTTTCCAATACGCCAATTGGAGGCTTCCTTGGAATGACAGGTGGTGAAATCCGTGCTGACATGCAGGTGGTTGACGTGTATTACCGTGACGGTGACAAACTATCTGAAAACTGGGTCTTGATTGATCTTCCATACTGGCTGAAACAACAAGGCCTTGATGTATTTGAGCGCACTCAGGCAATCCTAAACCCTTCTGTATAATTAGTCCTCAATGCCTGAGCAACTCTTCGCTCAGGCATTGAATCTCATCCGACATACGCACTCAGAAACAAAGCTTCTTAACGCAGCAAAGCTTTTGTTAATCTCATCGCGTTAAATTATCCATTTATCAGGTACTTTGCTTAAAGTACTCAATCGGATTCAAGGACGAATATGTTGGAGCAAGTTATCGGGATTCTATTCCCGGTCTTCGCGTTGGTTTTAGTCGGTTTTTCTGTTGGACGCTGGCTCAAACCTGACTTTCGCCCAATCAATCGCATCAATATGGATGCGTTTACGCCAGCATTAGTGTTTTCGTCATTAGTCTCAATGCCGTTGGACACCGAACAAGTACCGTTGCTCAGCGCTTCATTAATCGCGGTACTCTTGCCGGGGGTTTTAATGATCCCCATCTGTAAACTTGCAGGCCTGCGTTATAAAGCATGGGCTCCCCCTCACATGTTCCGCAACAGTGGTAATCTGGCGATTCCACTCTTTACCTATACCTTCGGTGATACAGCCTTAGCGTCCGCAGTGCTATTGTTCGTTGTTTCAGCCTGTATCCACGTGAGTCTTGGACTCGCGTTGCTCAGTGAAGGAAACCCTTTTAAGCAAGTCATTCGTATGCCGGTCTTTCTCGCTGCATTTGCCGCCATGGTGCTTAACTTGAGCGGGATCGGCGTATGGGATCCACTTTATGAAGCGACGGCGTTGCTTGGACAGGCGGCGGTGCCAGTGATGCTACTCTCATTGGGCGCGCAGATGTGTAATATGCGATTGAGCGGGCTTAGAGTGGGGATTTTCTGCACTCTTCAATCTCTGGCAACGGGTGCGTCTGCTTTCTGGGTAATTTATACCTTTATCCCTCTACCAGCCATGCAGTTACAAATGATGGTGCTGTTTACTATGCTACCGCCCGCCGTCATGAATTATATGTTTGCAGAACGATTTAACATCGAGCCGAATCGTGTGGCATCCATGGTACTGTTTGGCAACTTCTTCAGTATTCTAACCTTACCGCTATTATTGACTTTCGCTCTGTCCCTCGGCTGACCATTCTTCGGGATTAGTGAGCATTGTTTTCCCTTTGAATGTTTCAGCTCGGATGTCCTGTGGGTTATAAATGGCACAAGATTCCATCGATAAACAACCACAGCCTATGCAGCCTCCAAGGTCATCCTGTAATGCTTTAAGCTGTTGAATTCGATGATCCAGCAAATCATGCCAACCTGATGCCATGCGCTCCCATTGCTGACGATTGGGTGCTTGATGTTTAGGTAAATGAGACAGAGAATGGGCAATCTCTTCCAATGTCAGTCCGACTTCCTGCGCCGCTTTGATTACAGCGATTCGACGTAGCACACTGCGGTGATAGCGACGTTGATTGCCTTGATTCCGCCAACTGAAGATAAGCCCCTTCTGCTCGTAAAAGTGCAACGCAGAGACTTTTACCCCAGCACGCTTTGCGACCTCTCCGACAGTCATTTCCATATACCTCTCCCTCCTTTCTGGCTATTTCAGTTAAATAAACACAAAAAAGCGCTTTACCTTAAGTTAACTTGAGGTTTTAGAGTAACACCAAGTTGGCTTGCAGTGGAGAATAACAATGCAATTAATTATGAAAAACAGAACCATGCCCTACTTGAGTGGCCGTTTCTTTGATGGAATTTCTTCCGGTTTATTTATGATGGCTTTACCTTGGGTCATGCTGGAAACGCCAGGCATGGGCCCTTTTGTGGCTATGGTCGCCTTAGCGTGTACAGCAATTTCTTTTTTCCTGACCCCTTTGTTTTCCACTCTCATCGACAGGCATTCAAGAAAATCGCTGCTAGTACTGGTTCAGATTTTACAATCATCGACAGCTGCCATCGTCATGTTGGCCTACGGACTAGGCATTGAATCAAACTGGTTGCTGGCTATGGCACAATTAGTCTTCTGGGTTTCAAGCAACCTTGCTTGGACTGCAAACAACGCTTTTACACAGGAAAACTATGACCCACATGAGTACGCGGCGATTTCAGGCAAACAGGAAATTATTCTACAGGGTACTACGTTGGGTGCTGGTGCGTTGGGCGTTGTCTTACTGCAAATCTGGGGCATGCTCGAATTTGCGGCGTTTGCCTCCGCAGCATCTGGTTTATCGACATTAAGCTATCTAGTGACGCCATATCGTCAGAAATTGCGTCAGAGCAAAACCACATCCTTTATTGGCCAAATGAAAGAGAGTAAGGATATATTCACCGCTCAGCCTCGCTTTTACGCATTCTTGCTGCTCTCAGCACTGAGCTATCCGATTCTGACCTTCCTCAGCAAGCTGGTGCCGATCTGGTTTTCTGAAGCAGGAATCTCGGGAGACTGGTATGCAGGCTACAACATCGCCTTTGGTTTAGGATCATTGATGACAGGTTTGTTTGTCGCCAGATTACTCAATCTGGCATCTCACCAGTCCACCATGCTCTACTCGATGGCTATAGCGTCCGTAATGCTGATTGGCATGAGTTTCTCTGCTCACCCAGCATACTTATTGATATTCACTCTGTTTTTCGGTTCATTTAACGCTCTCAATCGCATTGCCCGAACCAATTGGATGCACCACACAATTAGGGTGCAGCAGAGAGGTCGAGCCGATGGTGGATTGCAGATGTTTGCGACCATGATACAGAGCGTCAGCTACACAGCAATTGCCTTACTAAGCCATTACGGAATCACTCAATATGGCTTCATGCTGGCGGCAGTCACTATGATAGGCGCAGTGTTAACGATGCATCAGCTCAATAAGCACGATGATATAGAGCCAGAAATCATCGTTCAGAACTAAAACACCATGATACAGCCTGAGAATTTCAGGCTGTATCGACAGAAAATATGGAAATACTCGCCTATAAGTAGGGATATCTGGATCTTTGGCCTAAATTTATTAGGTAGAACATTGAATATACCACCAAGGAGTTGGTGCATGTTTGACAGTCTTGCCGAAAAATTCAGTCAGTTTAATCCCATCCAGTGGATAATCGTTTTCTCCATTCTGGT
The DNA here is from genome assembly GCF_947311885.1 of Vibrio sp. St2. Taxonomy (NCBI): domain Bacteria; kingdom Pseudomonadati; phylum Pseudomonadota; class Gammaproteobacteria; order Vibrionales; family Vibrionaceae; genus Vibrio; species Vibrio sp. St2. The sequence goes on from NZ_CAMZNA010000002.1 coordinate 468,133, forward strand.
TTCACCTGCAGCCCTCTATCTAATGTTTGCACAAGCGTGGATCGGGCTATTAGCACTCGTGCTATATCATTGCCTGATGCTGGCTATGTTTTATGCCTTAAGCCAGATGCTAAACCAAGTCCGAAATGCGGCTAGGCAGCTCTCAGAGGGGGATCTAACGGTACGTATTCCACTACAAGATCCCGAAGCGCGATCATTATCTCGGACAGTTAATCGCATCGGAGAAGATATCTCGCGTACCGTTCATGCCCTTGGTAAATCAACAGCAAGGCTGCTGGACGTTGCAGATACCGTGCAGAAAGACTCAGAAATATCGCAAGCTGGTGCCATTGGTCAAAAGCAAGATGTCGACAGCGCTAAAACCATCATCAATCAGTTGTCTGACATCACTCAGCAAGTCTCTGAACATTGTGAATCAACAGCGAATTTGGCGAACGAAGCCAAACTCAAAGCAGATCAGGGTTCACGCGACATGGTAGCGCTGGAGGAAGCACTCAACAGTGCTAACCAACATATTGAAAACTCCAATGAACACTTCCAGTCGCTCATGGAAGAAACCACTCAAATCAGCCAGGTAATGGAAACCATAAGCAGCATCGCAGACCAAACCAACTTACTGGCATTAAACGCAGCCATTGAAAGTGCACGTGCTGGTGAGCAAGGGCGAGGTTTTGCTGTCGTTGCTGATGAAGTCCGTACTCTGGCAATGCGAACACAGGAAGCAACAGAAGAGATCCGTGATAAGATCAACAACCTACAAGCAAAGACCGATGACGTGCTTGAAACCATGAAGGAGAACAAAACCAGCATGGATAAATCGTTAGCGTTAGCTTCAACTGCTGAACAGTCATTTAAGGCGCTAAATCTGCAAATTGAAGAAGTCCGCTCTTACGGCCAGCAGATAGCCCGTTCATCAGAAACGCAATTGAGGCAAACACATGACCTCGACAACTGTTTGCAGCAAATCACGCAAGAATCTGACAATAATGTCCAGTCAACACGTGAAACATTACGAGCCAGTATCACAGTACGAAACTTGTCGGGAGAAATTGATTCACTGCTGCACCGATTCGAAACCAATCAGACTCAGATTCAGCAGGAAGAGTCAAAACGCGACAAGCTGATGGAGTGGAATGAGCAGCTCGATATCGGGCTGGATGAAATTAACCGCCAACATCAAACCTTGCTGCATTTGATTAATGAACTGTATTACTTACTCAAACACAACTATGGTCTTTCTTCGATCAAACGCGTCGTACAAGGTTTGATCGATTACACGGCTAACCACTTTAAATATGAAGAAACTCTGTTTGCTCAGATTGGCTATGAGCAGACACAGGAACATATTGATAAACACGCTCAACTCGTCGATGAAGTGTTGGCGTTTCAAAAACGTGTTGAGCGCGGAGAAGACATAGGTGAAGAGCTGATGAGTTTTCTCAAAAACTGGTTAAGCCAGCATATTATGCGTGAAGATAAAGCTTACACCGATGCCTTTAAGCAGAACGGATTAAACTGAGCCTCTTTCGCCATAGCCAAAACGAGCAAGATAGTGCCACACCTTTTTCACATTTTGCTCGTCAAACCCTTGCTGGTAGATAGCATGAGCCAGCACATCAGGCGTGATCAAATTATTTACGGCAATCTGCTTAGCCAACTCAATAAATTCCTCACCACGGTATTCCGGAAAAGCAGAAAAAACATCCACCTCTGCTCGATAGCCTTCATGCCACTCGATTTTACAAGGTAACTCATTCGCCAGATTTTCTATGCTTGTCCCTTGGTATACTGGGTCGAGTACAAGGGCATCAACGTCTCTATCAATGCGGATTTCACCATGGATATGTGCTTCAACATAGCGATCCAACTCGTCCAGGATGTCACCCTCTGCTAATGCAATCAGGGCTGAGACTTGCTCAGCGGTAGCAAAATCTTCAGGCTCATAGAAACTGTCTGGATAACAAAAAGTGGTGCGTTCTAAAACATGGGGTTTCAGCCTGAAGTACGAAGAGCCAAAACGGGGAGCACCACCAGCGACGCTTTCGATAAAATGAAGTGCGCCATATTTCGGGCGCAGATGATCGCTGCTCTGATCGTACACGCCTTCAAAAACACGCTGCTCCCACTTCCAACGGTCACCACCATGGAATGCGGTCAAACCACCATTACTGGTGCCTGTTTGAAACTGAGACTTGAGCACGCCATCTTTCGCCATCGCGGACAATATAGGCTTCCCCTCTTTGGTCATTCGATCAGGGTGAAAGTTAATCGTGACGGGAAATGGACACAATGTATTCACGGTTGATGACTTAGCGCGAATAACCTCGATGGCCCGATTAATCAAATCCGCTTCTGAACATGGTTCAAATTTCTTGTCCAACCTTCCTCCTAGGCACGTGCCATAGAACGTATTTCTGCAATCTCATCTGCGTCAATCTGTAACGATTCAAGGAACTCTTGATGAGCATCAGGCTCCATTCGTTCAAATTGTTTATGCCAGTTAGCCATATCTTCTTCCGTCATGCCAGAACTTCTAAGCACGTTGACCCAGCGCTCTTTGGTCAGCAAGTTCTGGTCAAACAAAATCGGCTGCTCTAGGAGAGCTAAAATCGCTTTTTGTTGCTGGCGCAATGTCTGGATCTCGCGTTCCAAGGCAGTAAACTGATCGCGCAACGTCTGCTCTTGTTTATGCTCATCACTGCGGTCCAACAAAGGCTCAATTTCCTGAACCGGCAAACCAAATGATCGGTAAGACATGATGCTTTCTAAACGCCGACGCTCTTTCTCTCCATACCAACGGTAGCCATTGTCTGAGCGTGTGGCAGGCATCAGCAAACCAACACGCTCGTAGTACAGCACTGTGGTTCTCGAGACATTACACGCCTTGGCTAATTGAGTGACAGTCAACATAAGCAACCTTATGAAATCGTTTTGTTTTTATATAGCATAGGTAAGATAGCACTGGCTATGATGGTCATGGCGCCAACGATAGCCATCCAGTTTGGCATTTCAGCAAATAGCCAGTAGCCAAGCAGCAGCGAGTATAGGATTTTTGCGTATTCCACATTGGCAATCACATTCGCCTCACCATATTTGTAGGCGGTAATCCCGATCCATTGCGCAAAGGATGACAACACACCGACACAAATCAGTAACCCGAATTCAGAAGCCGAAGGCCATTGCCAGTTAAGTAAGCTAGGGATCAATGCCATCAAGCCAACAAAAATAGCCTGATAGGCCAGCAAAGTGATCTTGGGTTCGACTTGGGCCACTTTACGAACACACACCACCGCGACAGCAGCCCCTAACGCGCCGACTAAACCTAGCCCGACATAGAGTAATGATCCTTGTTCAAAACTCGGCTGTACCACCAGCATCACGCCGATAAACCCGACCATAATCGTAAACAGGCGTGATGCCGAAATACTCTCAGCCAAGAACAACCTCGAAATACAAGCAACAAACAACACTTGGGTAAAGCCTAATGCTGTTGCGTCTGCCAGAGGAATGTTGCTTACGGTAACAAACCCAAGATACAAAGCGGTGAATGCGCCAAGAATACGGAATGTATGCAATTTGAGTCTTTTGGGCTTTAGCAATACCTGAATATTGCTACAGATTGCGGGGGTGAGCAGCGCGACGAACACCAATTGGCGAAACAGCAGGATCTGAAATACCTCCATAGAGTCGCTCAAAATCCGAACAATCACCCCCACAACCGTGAAAGTCGCCGTCGAGATGAGTGCGAGCAGGACTCCTTTCCAAGTGTTAGGTAACAATGAGAATCGGTTTCGCAGTGACTGCAACCGACCTGAGGAATGGGTAAGACTGGACAACATAGTAACCTCCATTCAATGGACAAAATGGAAGGTTAAAGCCTTCACCTATAGACGGGTCAATGGTGACTTTACTTCTATTTTTGAACTCACCTATCGTCTAAGGTACGGAAAACTGTATAATGCGATTAATTTTCATTATCAGGTAAGGTACAGATGCAAACGATCGTTATTTGGGGCGCCGCAAGTGGGCTGGGGGCAGCGATGGCTGAACATTTCCACTCTCAAGATTACCAAGTGATTGGCATCGCCCGCAATCCAGAGAAAAACCCTCGCCTTGCTCAACTGGGCATCAAGACTTATCGTTGCGACGCCACCATTCAAGAACAAGTCGACAGTGTCGTACGCCAATTACCTCAGGGTGCACTGTCTGTCTCTTCAATGGGCAGTTATCGCGCAGATGTGCCTGTTGACTACATTGGTCATCGTCACTTGATCAATGCTATGGAAGCACATGGTCTGCGTCGATTCCTGTTAGTGACTTCACTTGGATGTGGTGATTCGTGGCAATACTTGTCTGAGCGTTCAAAGCAAGGTTTCGGGGCTGCAGTGCGAGAAAAGTCACTCGCAGAGGCTTGGCTAACCACCAGCCAGCTGGATTACACCATCTTACGACCGGGTGGCTTAAAAAATGGTGAACAGACAGGCAAGGGGGAGCTATCTCAGGCATGTGAGGTTCATGGCCTTATCTACCGAGAAGAAGTGGCTCGATTAGCCGAACAGTTGTTAAACGATGCCAGTAGCACCGGACAGATTTTCCAGTGCATTGATCCAACGTTAACCTATTAGTTCTAGATGTAACGAGCCTGTCAAAAACAGGCTCTGTTTATTTTTTAGATGGTAGGCCGTACGCAAGTCGGGTCAGGCGGTTTAACTCCTGGATCATCCCTTTAACGAACAAGAAATACATGGCAACACAGCCACCGCCAAATCCCCAAAAAAACTCTGCCATAGTCTGCTCCAGAAATGGATTGAGACCGCCATTATTCTTCCCGATAACGCAACCTCACTTCGATAAATCATCACTCCTACGACGACAGAAGCGTCTGGACCTCGTATGGCACAGAACGGTGAGAATCCTATCAACAAGATAAATAAAAAAGGTAAATAGTGACTATTTTTTATTTTTATTTGGACTTTTAGATAACGTGATGAGCGCCGCTAGCTCTGCATATAGCCTCTGAGTCATAGGACTATGTTAAGTGGATGAACTGGTGAGGAAGGAAAATGGTTTAGGTAACGGTTTTCCCATTGTTAGGATGGCAAAGGCTTCCAAAAAAAGAGCCTCGCGACTAGCAAGGCTCTTGATTAAACAACATTATTTAAGACAGCTTAAATCGATTCACGATACTCGATAAATGCGCATTAATGTCCGCAATACTGTGTGCATCTTCCAAAGCTTGCTGGCCGTTGCTGTCCAACTCACCAACAATATCGTTAATTGCACTCATATTACGACTCAACTCTTGGGTCACACTACTCTGCTCTTCCGCTGCTGTAGCGATTTGCGTGCTTAGGTCATTAATCTCCGTGACGAAGTCCGTCATCACGTCGAGACTTTCAGCAACTTCACCTGCACCTTCGGCTGTTTGGCCACATTTGTCTTTGGTCGAATCCATTGAATCTACCACCGACTGACTGCCTCGTAGGAGGCTGGCCAACGCCGACTCAATTTCTTCCGTACTGTCTTTAGTGCGACTCGCCAGTTTACGTACTTCATCTGCAACCACCGCAAAACCACGGCCTTGTTCGCCTGCACGAGCCGCCTCAATCGCCGCATTCAGTGCAAGTAAGTTGGTCTGCTCTGCGATATCACCAATGACACCCAAAATGGTATTAATACCATCGGTCTCTGCAGCCATCTTATTCACGTTTTCAGATGCAACACTGACATCATCTACTAAATCCTGCACGTTAGTCTGTGCCTGCGTCACCGTCACTTTTGATGCTGAGCCCGCTTCGTTCGCTTTGTGAGTGAGCTGAGCGGTATTCGCGGCATCCGTCGCCATCGCTTCTGCGGTTGAGTTCATTTCTTCTATAGCTGTTACCACCTGTTCCGTTTCCTGAACATGGCTTTGAAGAATAGACGAGTTACGCTGACTCTGATCCCGCATACGGTCTACGTTACCATTGAGTTGATTGGTTGCTTCACTAATCTCCAACATCATTGATTGTAAGCTGGCAATGAACTTATTCACACCTTCTGAAATCTGACCTAAGTCGTCATTGGTCGTGACCGTGATACGCTGGGTTAAATCACCATTACCTTCACTCAAACCAGCAATGGTTTCTTTGAGTACCAGAATTGGTCGATAAAGGATTTGCATGACAAACAGCGCGACAACAATACTGATGATGGTAGCAATCACCGCGGTCAGGATGGCAGCTTGCTTAGCGGAAGCCAGGTCTGCAAATGCAATGTCTTTGTCCAGACCGACGACAAAATACCACTTTTTACCTGCGATATTGATTTCATGGGAAAAGAACAGTTTTTCAATATCATCTTGGTGGCCATCATAAACCACATCCGTCTGACCAATAGCTTTGTTGGCTACCGTGTTGAGCCAAGGATATTTGTCAGTCTTGTTGCCTGCCTCAACATTATCCATTGAAGAAGCCAAAATTGTCGTATCGCTATTCAAGATAACAGCAACCGCTCCTGGGATACTATTGGCGCTCTTAGCAATCTCATTAAGAAAACCCAGCTGCATATCGACGGAAATCATACCACTTAAGGTCTTACGTACTATTGATACCCAGTACTCACCGCCTCCGCTACCTTGATAAGGTTCAGTAATCGATGCTGTCGAGCTCTGTCGACCTGCCTGATACCATCCTCGGGTGGTGACATCACCCTCAAATTTGTGGTTGGGCCAAGTAGCGGCATCTTGGTTCCAATAGGCATCGCCATTAGTAAACGCAACAACGGAGCTATTTAGATTGGTTGCATTAGCGATGATATGAGTGAGCTCAATAAAATCATCAGATGTACCTGTGATTTCCTTATTTTCAAATTGCTTACCCAGTTTCTCTAAACCACCAACTTTCTCTCCAAGCTGGTCGGCAATTTTCTGCGCTTGCCCTTTCACATAGCTCTGGTTTGAAGCGGTAATTAACTCCACAAGTGTCTCTTCCTGCTTCACATAAGCTACGTAACTTGAAACAGACACTGATACAACCACCAGTGCAATAATGGACATGAGCAATAACTTTTTAAAACCCAGATTTCTCATTTCTTTTCGTCCCTATGCATCTTAAATTCATTCATCATAAACTTTCCATACACCATTCCATTAGGAGATATGCACGACCTAATCAACAAGTTTATTAATAGATTGTGGTAGGAATATGCCCAAACACCAAATTTGATAACTAATTGAAACAGCTTAATTGCATTCACAACAGCGATATATCCAAATATGTGAACCGATACACCAAAGTAAACAAATATCAAGTGTCTCACTTTTGAGCCAGCGCACTATATAAATATGTAACAATATGAATACAAAATATTCATGACAGAAATCAATTTTCAACTTTGGAACATTGAATAGCCTTTCTACTCACCTTCAAAATCAAAACATAAACTATAAGAATGGCTTAACGATGAAACTCAGCGATCTCACCGTCAAATATAAACTGGCGACCATTGTTGCCTTGGCAATAATTTTTATTGCGATGGCGTGTACCTATAATTTGATCCAACAACGGACAAGCTCCCTGAATGAACGAGAAGACAAACTCAGTGCTCAAGTGGAAGCGACCGTGAGTTTGGTTCAGCACTATTACGATCAGAGACAAACTCTTGGGGAGGAAGCTGCAAAGCAGCAAGCATTGGATGCGATTAAAGCGCTGCGTTATGACGAGTCCAACTATTTTTGGATTCTCGACCAGAAGATGCAGGTGGTCATGCATCCGATTAAACCAGCACTCAACGGGCAAAATGCCGAGAACTTTAAAGACGGTGCTGGTAAATTTCACTGGCGAGAAATGGTCGCTATTTCTCAAACAAGCGCGCAGAAAGGGTTCCTTGACTATCAGTGGAAGAGCCCGCAAGGCGAGCTTAAAGATAAGATTTCCTACGTTCAACTTTTCCCTGAGTGGGGCTGGATTATCGGTTCAGGTCTACTAGTAGCTGATATTCAAGAGGCATTTTATGCACTTGCCTTAAAGGAGGCGTTTGTTGCTTCTATCCTGTCAGCCATCTTGCTCGCCATGGGCTACACAATTTCAAACAACATCATCACACCATTGCACCGATTGATCGATAACACCCACAAGATCGCGGATGGCGATCTTCGTGTACGTATGAATATGTCGAGGAAAGATGAGCTGGGCGAAATGAGCCAGCAAATCGACAAAATGCTGAGCAAGCTTCAGGATACTTTACGCACTGCGCACCAGTCTGCAGAACAGTCCAGTGCTATGGCATGTAATATTGCTCAAGCCAGTGAAGAGGCCGCAACCAGCGTAAATTCTCAACATGCACAGTTAGAGCTTTTGTCGACAGCAATGACTGAAATGAGTGCGACGATTTCAGATGTTGCAACCAACGCAGAGAACACCGCAGTAAGTACTAACAAAGTGGTCGAACACGCTCATCGCAATGATCAAACTATGCAAACCACTTCAAATACGATTGCGGAGGTGTCTCGCAATATTTCTACGGCTCATGATTTGGTGACGGATCTCCAAACTGGCGTCAACGAAATCAGCAATGTGGTCGGTGTGATTAGAGACGTTTCTGAACAAACAAACTTACTCGCCTTAAATGCCGCCATTGAAGCAGCCCGTGCAGGTGAACAAGGCCGTGGTTTTGCGGTAGTCGCTGATGAAGTGCGTAATTTGGCTAGCCGAACACAGAATTCCACCAACGAAGTCCAAGTGACAATTGAAAAGCTCATTGAACAAGCTGGCAGAACCTTTACGGCAATGCAAAGCAGCAATGAAAAAGTTGACGAAAGTGTCTCGGCATCGAACAAAACTCGCGAGCAGCTCGATGTAATAGTGTCAGAGATGCAGAATGCCAACGATATGGTGGCACAGATTGCTGCTGCTTCGGAACAACAAAGTACTGTGGCCACAGAAATGAACGAAAATGTGTCTGGTATTCATTTAGCCGCCAATGAGGTACTTCAGGCTTCTCATTCATTAGCTGAAGACAGTCAACTGATGGCTAACACAGCTGAACACCTCACAGACCAACTAAAATATTTTAAAGTTTAATCCATCGCGATCAAAAAGCCGCTGCCAGATGAATCTGGCAGCGGCTTTTTAGTGTTGGTTATTTTTACTTTTTAGCGTTCACTGCTTTTACGAAGATTTCCTGTGCACCTTCAACATTAAGTGCCTTCGCTTCTTCCAACAGACTGATTGCCTTGTTTAAGTCATTCGACTCAACCGCAGCGGTAATCGCCTGATGGTAGTATTTTTGAGTTTCAGGCTGTACAACTTCAACACTCTTTGCCATTGCTGGTTTGGTGTTGGTCTCTGCTGAGCTTGAAGAGCCCAACTGCTTGAAGAAGCCTAAGCGATCAATTGAAACTTCCACTTTGCCGTACTCAGAGTTTGGAATGGCAATATCTTTTACTTCTGGTAGATAGTTTCCGCGCCCCTCTGCATCTAATCTTGCTGGGTGGGCAACCATGGTCGCTTTGCCCAGTTCACTCTTATCGGTGTAGACAATCAGGTAAACAGACTCAGTATGAGTTGGTGGAAAGAAATCAACTTCTGCAACTAAGCGGTTACCAAGATTCAGGCGAGGCTTAGTATATTCAAATTTTTCGCTTCCGTAGTTTTCTAGCTCACGACCATTTTTGTCGACAATTATCGCTCTAGGAACAAACGCCGTGTCCCCAATCATACTAGTGATGGTGATTGAGTACTCACCACGGTCTGCAGGTAATTCAAACATCGCAACAGGGCTGTTGATGTCTTGGTACTTTAACGTCTGAGACTTAGGGGTAATTTCTACGATGGTGCTACTTGGCAACTTCATCGTCACAGCCTGCAACGCAGAGATTGAGTCTACTTGCTCAGCTTGTGCAGTTTGAACTTGTTGGATTACTTCAGGAGATTGGCAGCCTGCTAGTGCAACGCAGCCACTAAGGACAAGGGCACGAAAATACATAGGGTTTTCCTTATTTTATTTTTTTAAATACTCAGGGGAAAAGTGCTTAAAAAAATAGCCGACAATTGTCGGCTATCATAATCGGACTTAGACAATTAGGACAGTAATTTGTCTATTACCACCAAGCTTCTACCTGAACACCAACAACGTATTCAGAATCTTCGCCTGTACCAAATGCGTTGTCGTTTTCTGTATCAGTGATGTAAGAACCGTACACGCGTAGTTCTGGACGAGCCCAGAAGCTGTCACCCATCGCCCAACCTTGAGCGACAGTCAGTTTAGTGTTGCCGAAGTCTTCAGTCGCAGTACCTGCAGAGTTGATCTTCTCACCTGAGTTTACACCCGCTTCAAAGATAGTACGCATTGTGTCGTTCCACTTGTACATAGGGCGAACAACTACAGAGTATTGGTCAACATCAAACTTAGAAGAGGTGGTATCGTTACCGATGTCGCTACCAGCTAAATATGCTAGCTGATGGCCCATTTCCCAGTTTTCACCTAGGTTCATTACACCCCAGTTGATCAAGCGGTAACCAGATGCATCATTTTGCGAGTCATTACCACGCTTGTAGTATGCGCCAGAGCCGAAGTTAGCAACTTGAGTACCGTAACCATTTGTACCAAATTGAAGCACAGTCTGGTTGAAACCGTTAGACATACCTTGGTGGATAATTGCAGACGCTAGTAGACCGTCATCTGCAGGCTCAGAGCCAGCAGCTGTTTCTGTAGAGAAGTTGTAAGCAAGTGCTAGCTCAAGAGATGCATCTTCCCAAAGGCCAATGTTTGCAAGACGAGTATCTAGAATGTAGCCAGCAGACTGTTTTACGTCGTTTGTCGTAACTTCGCCGTCTTGAATAATCGCAACAGAAAGCTTCTGATTACCTACTGAAAGGTTTTCAATACCACCACCAGTACCAGAAGTGTTTAGGAAGTAGAAGTCAGTGATGTGGATATCTTTACGTTGGTAGTATGTTTTACCCGCCCACATGGTTGCTTCTTTATCTGATGCAATCAGACCTTTTGCTTTTACAGCAAACTGAGCAACGTTAAAGTCACCATCTTCCCAGCCGTTCGCACCATTGTTGCCTTGTGCAATCATTGATTCAACGCGCCAAGTTTGTTCACCCGTTTTTAGCTCTTCTGCAAAACCAAACTCGTAGTAGTTGTCGTTTTCGTTACCTAGACGACCAATACCGTTTTTGCTTACAGAGACATCACCACCAGTGTTGTCACTGATACCAGTGCCAGCACGGAAGTAACCATTGAAATCTACTGCGAAAGCAGAACCAGCAGCTAATGTCGCAGCCACTGCGGCAGCAATTACACTTACTTTTTTCATTTTTAACTCCATTTAGGGTTTATTATTCTTTTAACTCGCTCGTTGATTCGCTCTGAAAAGGCAGGAACAGAACCCATCAAAAAGAGAGGTAAGATGGGCTAAGCTATTTTGCCTAAACCCCATTTGCTTCAACTGCTGACAAGATTACCGATAAGGTTCAAGAATGACTTCCTCCACCTAAAACTTATTTTGGGGGGATGAGAAGGGAGGAGAAAAATAACCGAACGCCGTACATTAGGCTTATGTCACAAATATAAGGGGGAGGAGGTATAAGATTCTTTTATAGCTACCTCACAAAATGTCACATAGCTCACCTTTTAAACAAAAAAACATCTCCGCCATGAAATAAAATTACATTTTTATTTTATACATAAGGTTCTTGACGTCTCTTCGACAAAGCTATTTACTTACTTGTAGTTACTAAATTACAAACTAATACCAAATATTAACGATGCCTTGTTCTCGCCCCTATCCTCTTGGTGCTACGTTGAATCACGAAGGCTGTAACTTCGCGATTTACGCACCTAAGAATAAAGATCTCCAACTTGCGCTTTTTGATGAAAACAATAATTACCAAACCTTTTCACTCACCAATGAATATGCAGGGATAAAACACACTTTTATTCCCGAAGTTAAGGCTGGGCAAAGATACGGTTTTATAATTGGTGACGAAGATAACCTTCGGTTAATTTCAGATCCGTATGCAAAAGCGCTGGATAAACCACTTTTTTACGAAACCCCTTTTAATTCAGCAAAGAGCTTTGATTTATCCAAATGTGTGGTCATTCAAAATGAGTTTGATTGGCAGGGCATAGAGAAGCCATATCGCCCGCGCGAAGAAATGGTGTTGTTTGAAACTCATGTTAAAGGAGTCTCAAAACTAAACCCCAACGTACCAACGCAATACCAGGGGAGCTATCTTGGTTTAGTTAGCGATGCAATGCTTGCGTTCTACAAAGAGCAGCAGATTAATACTTTACAACTGTTGCCCATTGCCGCTTGTATGCACGAGCCGCACCTACTCAAGATGGATAAGGTCAATTACTGGGGCTACAACCCTTATGTGTTTATGGCTCCGGACCCTCGCTACGCTGATCAAGATGCAGTAACTGAACTCAAAACAGCGATTCGTGAACTTCACCGACATGGTATAGAGGTAATCCTCGATGTTGTGTATAACCACACTGCAGAAGGCGATGAAAAAGGCCCAGTGTTTAACTTAAAAGCACTGGATGATCGTTACTACTTTAAGCACGGTGAGCATTTTGCGAATTTTACAGGTTGCGGGAACACTCTCGACTTATCCTACCAACCAGCCCTCAATCTAGTGATGGATACCCTGAGGTATTGGGTTGAGGAGTATCAAATCGATGGTTTCCGCTTTGATCTTGCGGCAACTTTGGGGAGAGAAGGTGAAGACTTCAATCCAAGTTCTGGCTTTTTTAAAGCGGTCGCTCAAGACCCTGTCCTTAAAGAGGTAAAGCTTATCGCTGAGCCATGGGATATCGGCCCTAACGGCTATCAAGTGGGTAACTTCCCATTTGGCTGGAATGAATGTAACGACCGACTACGGGATATTACTCGCAGCTTCTGGCGAGGCGATCAAGGTTACCTGAAAGAGTTTGCGACGCGTCTGATGGGCTCACGTGACCTGTACAGCGCTGCAAACTGGCCATACAAGCTGACCGTTAACTACATAACTTATCACGATGGCTTCTCGATGCAGGATCTGGTGTCTTACCGTCACAAACACAATGAGGCCAATGGTGAACAAAACCGAGATGGCCACGGGGACAATCGTTCCGATAACTATGGCGTTGAAGGTGACACTGAAAACCCAAGCATCATCGAAAAACGTGAGAAGCAAAAGCGTAATTTTATGGCCAGCCTACTATTCGCTTTTGGTATTCCTCATATACTGACCGCTGACGTACTTTCACATAGCCAAAAAGGTAACAACAATGCCTATTGTCAGGACAATGAGCTTAGCTGGCTAAATTGGCAGCCCTCTCATGAAAAAGACGAGTTTAAAACCTGGCTAGCGAATATGGTTCAGGCACGACAAACTTACATGGTGCCATTTATTCGAGCATTCAGTGGGGAGAACAGAAACGACAATCGCATCCATTGGCGACGTATTGACGGCACCTTCATGGAGCACGACGATTGGAATCAGCTTAGTTCGGTTGCCCTTCAGTTGGGTATCGGCAAACAAGGTGATGAGTTGTTCTACTGTATCAACCAAACCAACGCGCCAGCACGCTTCAGTTTGCCAAGCGAGAATCATCAACAGTGGACCATGGTGTGCAATACTGACAATCACGAGTTGCATCAGACCATAGATCACAAGCAAGTCCTCATCGCTCCTAGTTCAATGGCTATCTTCCACGCGAAAGCCTAATCCTGCGCTGTTCTGATAAGTCACCATCAGAACAGCGACTATCTACTTGATTAGATAACCTTTTTCTCCAACAATATCCCTAAGCTGGTAACACTGGCAAAGGAGGACACATGGCTGAAAAAATCTCTACGACTGCACTTGCAAAATTACGTCAAACTGACGCTAAGCAGTTGTTTCAGGAACTTAAGCTGGCGGGTTATATCAATCGCTCAGAGGATGCGTGGGTATTGACGGAGCTCGGGGAAAAGTTTGGCGGAGAGTATGTCCAGCACCAGAAGTTTGGTCAGTTTATCGTCTGGCCAGAAAACCTCCTGATAGATACCGCCGCAACGAGTGGTAAGTCTTTGAGTGCGACCCAAATTGGCGAGCGTTTCTCGCTCAATGCGAAGAAGATCAATCAACTCCTTCAGGAGCTAGGGTGGTTGCAAAAGGTGGACGCTGGATGGGAAGTCACAGCTAATGGTCTCAAAGTGGGTGGCTACCAGAGAGAAGACAAAGAAAGTGGCAATCACTTTGCTGTCTGGCATGACTCCATCATCCGCAACAAACGTCTGAAACAGTCAGTCATAGAATTTTCCGGCCAAGATGCTGAAGCTCACGCAACAGACAAATCCATATCGAGTTTTCGGCAAAAGTTCGAAGCTAAGCACCGCACGTTAGACGGGCACTACGTACGCTCAAAAGCAGAGTTGAAGATTGATAACTGGCTCTATATGAATGGCATTGTTCACGCCTATGACCGTCAGTTACCTATTGAAGAAGATGTCCTCAGCGATTTCTATCTGCCCACGGGCAAAGTCTACTTGCAATATTGGGGCCGTGATACCGGAGCATTCCCCGAGAACGAAAAAGCCGACATCAAACGAATATACGAGCAACATCAATTTGATTTGATTGAAGTCGAGCCTGATGACATCGACAAACTTGACGATGTTCTCCCAGCCAAATTAAGAGAGTTTGGCATTTCGGCGTACTGAGCAAAAACCTACCTCAGGCAGCCAACTTAATCCTCCCTCTTCATAACGTAAAAATCCGATATTGGTCGCCCAATATCGGATTTTAAAATTCAATCAAATACTGTTTATTTTGAAAGATTAGCCACGGTAGTAACGTTGAGGAACAAATGGCATTTTTTCAATGGTCATAGGCAGTTTCTTACCACGAACATCTGCAAACAATTCAGTGCCGATTGCTGCAAGATCTGCACGTACATAAGCCATTGAGACAGGCTTACCTGCGTTTGGACCCGCGGTACCACTGGTCACGACACCGACTTTGTTGTCATCGGCATCAAACAGCTCCGCACCTTCACGTACTGGCGCTTTCGTCTGGCCTACTAGACCAACACGCTTACGTGATACGTCTTTAGTTTCAATCTGCTTAAGGATGATATCCGCACCTGGGAAGCCACCAGCGCGCTCGCCGTCTGCACGACGAATTTTCTGAATACCCCAAAGAAGGCTTGCTTCTACAGGTGTCGTCGTTGTATCAAGATCGTGTCCGTATAGGCACAGACCACACTCTAGCCGAAGTGAATCACGTGCACCAAGACCAATCCACTCCACTTCTTCTTCCGCTGTTAGCTTCTGCGCAAGTTCTTCAGCATGCGTGTTCGGTACAGAGATTTCGTAACCGTCTTCACCTGTGTAGCCACTACGGCTAACGATGCACTCAACACCTAGGATGTCTAACTTCTTCACATCCATAAATAGCATCTCGGCAACTTCTGGGTTGAAGCGCTTAAGCACATCGACTGCTTTAGGACCTTGAAGAGCCAGCAATGCGCGATCATCGATGATCTCTAGCTCAACACCCGCTGGTAAGTGAGCTTCAAGGTGATTGATGTCCTGCTCTTTACACGCCGCGTTAACCACAACAAATAGGTGGTCGCCTAGGTTTGCCACCATTAGGTCATCCATGATGCCGCCTTCTTCATTAGTAAAGAAAGCATAGCGCTGGTTGCCCTGTGGTAGGTCAATGATGTCAACTGGAACTAACGACTCAAGAAACGCTGCGGCACCTTCACCGTGCAAACGAAGTTGTCCCATGTGAGACACATCAAAAAGACCCGCAGCGTCGCGAGTGTGTAAGTGCTCTTTCTTTACACCCAGTTTGTATTGGACTGGCATGTCGTAGCCTGCGAAAGGAACCATTTTCGCACCAGCTTCTACGTGAAGCGTATGAAGTGGTGTTTTGAGTAGATCTTGAGTCATTGTTGTCTCCATTTAATCAGGTTCGTTTTCCGTTCAAGGAAACCTTGTTTCCAATAATAAACACGAGTGGAGAATTTTTGCACCATTAACAGCAGGGGAACAGTCTAAAGTGTGACATTTAACATCATATTCACATTCAAAGGAGCAAAAAGAAAGCGCCATCTCAGACCGATTAAGTCCGAGATGGCGCTATTGTACTCATCTAAATCGCAAAAGCAAACGTTTGCTTTCACTATACGAAATTCTTTATAAATCGCGTTATTTAGCGGTCACCCACAAAATATTGGCATCCTGCTCACTGGTTGAGATGAGCATATGGCCCATGTTCGCGTCATAGTAAACACTGTCACCTTCACTCAATTCTACCGGCTCGTAAAACTCCGAATAGAACATGACAGAGCCAGACAAAATCAGCAAAAACTCTTCACCGTCATGACGTACCCAATCACCGTACTCTTCAAAGTTTCGCGCATGAACTTGGCTTTTAAAAGGCATCATTTTCTTATTGGAAAGCTGAGTCGCCAAGAGCTCATGTTCGTAGGTCGGTGTCGGGTGTGGTTTTCCCTGCTTATTCTTAGTGATATCCCTACGTCCTGTTGCCACCTTTTTTCTAGGTGGTTCAAAGAGTTGAGGCATATCTATCTGCAATCCAAGCGCCAGTTTCTGCATCGCCTGAAACGTAGGAGAAATCTGCTCATTCTCTATCTTACTTAGGGTCGAACGAGCGAGACCAGTGCGTTGACTTGCCTCTTCAAGAGTAATCCCTAACTTACCGCGAATATCCTTGATTCTCTCACCCAATTTTAGGGGTTCGATGTTTTGATCGACGGCCTCTTTTGCCAGAGTCAAAGATGGGTACTCATCATAGATATCTTCGGGCATGCTTCCCTCTTATTAAACGTCCACTTCCTGTTCCATTTTCATTGTGCACGAACCCATTCAGAGAGGAAAGATAACAATAGGAAATAAAGCGTGCTCTCGGTAACAGTTTTAGAAACCATGTTTCCAATAGGAAATTTTTGGTTGATTGTTCCTTCGACAACCGCTATGTTACCAACTTGTTAGTTGTAGAGATGCTATTTCCGAACTGACTGATAAAGTGATTTAACAGTGAGATTCGGCTTTTCCCCAAGATTTGACACATCGCTTAGGGGTATAGAATTCACCCTGTCTTCGTTTTTTGAGGGCAGTAAATAGAAAGAGGACTAACGAGAGCGATAACCCTATTAATAATCTCGTTAGCACGAATGGAAGGTCATCTACCATGAACAACACTTACCAAAATCACAGCCTAGAGAACTTTTTCTCGACTAATCTTGCTGCTACAGACGACGCGGTTTTCGCAGGTATCCAAGCGGAAAACACTCGTCAGAACGAACAAATCGAGCTCATTGCTTCAGAAAACATTGTTTCAAAAGCAGTGATGCAAGCTCAAGGCACTTGCCTAACCAACAAATACGCAGAAGGCTACCCTGGTCGTCGTTACTACGGCGGTTGTGAACATGTTGATACCGTAGAAGCAATCGCGATTGAGCGCGCTAAACAGCTGTTCAAATGCGATTTCGCTAACGTTCAGCCTCACTCTGGCGCACAGGCAAACGGCGCAGTTAAGCTCGCTCTGCTTCAACCTGGCGATACTATCCTAGGCATGTCTCTGGATGCTGGCGGCCACCTAACTCACGGTGCGCGCCCTGCTCTTTCTGGTAAATGGTTCAACGCTGTTCAGTACGGTGTGGATCGTGATTCACTAGAAATCAACTACGAAGACGTTCGTGCTCTGGCACTTGAGCACAAACCAAAAATGATCATCGCAGGTGGTAGTGCTATTCCTCGTACCATCGACTTCGCAAAATTCCGTGAAATCGCTGATGAAGTTGATGCGATTCTAATGGTTGATATGGCGCACATCGCAGGTCTGATTGCGACCGGTGCTCATCCTAGCCCACTGCCACACGCTCACGTTGTTACAACAACAACGCATAAAACATTGCGTGGCCCACGCGGCGGTATGATTCTGACTAACCACGAAGACATCATCAAGAAAATCAACTCAGCGGTATTCCCAGGCCTTCAAGGTGGCCCACTGATGCACGTGATCGCCGCTAAAGCCGTCGCTTTCGGTGAAGCTTTAGGCCCTGAATTCAATACTTATATTGATTCAGTGATCAATAACGCAAAAGTTCTGGCGGAAGTATTGCAAACTCGCGGTTGTGACATTGTGACTGGCGGTACTGACACGCACCTGATGCTGGTTGACCTTCGTCCTAAGGGTTTGAAAGGTAATAAAGCAGAAGAAGCGTTGGAGCGTGCAGGGATCACATGTAACAAAAATGGCATCCCATTCGATTCAGAGAAGCCTATGATTACATCGGGCATCCGTTTAGGGACGCCTGCGGGGACAAGCCGCGGCTTTGGCGCTGAAGAATTCAAACTCATCGGTAACTGGATTGGCGATGTACTGGACGGATTGGTGAACAACCCTGAAGGTGATGCAGAAGTAGAACAACGCGTTCGCAAAGAAGTGAAAGCGCTGTGTAATCGCTACCCACTTTACCAATAAACAATTTAATCAAAGTTATATTTTTGGAGATTAAGCAATGGACAACACACTGAAGTTTGCAGATAGCCACGAGTGGGTACGTGACAACGGTGACGGCACAGTAACTATCGGTATTTCAGAGCATGCACAAGAAATGCTAGGTGACGTTGTATTCGTAGACCTACCTGAAGTTGAAGCAGAAATCGAAGCGGGTGATAGCTTCTCTTTGGTTGAATCTGTAAAAGCAGCTTCAGATATCTACGCGCCAATCACTGGTGAGATTCTAGAAATCAACGAAGAGTTAGAAGATAGCCCAGAGCTAATCAACGAAGAACCTTTCGAAGGCGGTTGGATTGTTAAAGTGAAGATGTCAGATGCATCAGAGCTAGACAATCTGAAAAGCGCAGAAGAGTACCTAAACTCGATCGAAGACGAGTAATTAGGGCGAGTTTAAAGCTGCCCCCAAACGGGAGGCAGCTTTTTTTCAAAGTTCGGACGTATAATTATTTATATCAGTAATGATATCCGATACCCGAATGATGGAGTAGGTAAAGGACAATGACTGAATTACTTCAAAGCCTCAGCACACAAAATGAGTTCGTTGCTCGCCACAACGGCCCAAATAAATCTGACCAACAAAAAATGTTGGATGCGATCAATGTTGCCAGTCTTGACGCACTGATCGACGAAACCGTACCAGCTCAAATTCGCCTAGAACAGCCAATGACTATGGCTGAAGCATTGAGCGAAGCAGACATGCTGGCTGCGATGCGTGAATTCGCAGATCAAAACCAAATTAAACGTACGTTCATCGGTCAGGGTTACTACAACACCTTTACGCCAAACGTGATTCTACGTAACGTATTGGAAAACCCAGGCTGGTACACAGCTTATACCCCTTACCAACCAGAAATTTCTCAAGGCCGTCTAGAAGCATTGCTGAACTATCAGCAAATGGTGATGGACTTGACGGGAATGGATATCGCTAACGCGTCTCTTCTTGATGAAGCGACGGCGGCTGGTGAAGCGATGACGCTTTGTAAGCGTGCGGGCAAGAGCAAGAGCAACGTCTTCTTCGTCGCAGACGATGTTCACCCACAAACGCTAGAAGTGGTTAAGACTCGTGCTAAATACATCGGCTTTGACGTACAAGTCGGTTCTCTTGAGTCACTTCCTGAGCAAGATGTCTTCGGTGCACTGGTACAGTACCCAGGTACTACGGGTGAAGTTCGCGACCTAACGGACATCATCGCCAAAGCACAAGCCAACAAAACTCTAGTTGCCGTAGCCACTGACCTACTTGCATCAGCACTATTGAAGCCTGCAGGCGAAATGGGTGCAGACGTTGTCATCGGTTCTGCTCAACGTTTCGGCGTACCTATGGGTTACGGTGGTCCACACGCAGCCTTTATGGCAACACGTGAAAAGCACAAGCGTACAATCCCAGGCCGTGTTATCGGTGTATCTATCGATACTAAGGGCAATCAAGCTCTACGTATGGCTATGCAAACTCGTGAGCAGCACATTCGCCGCGAGAAAGCGACATCAAACATCTGTACGGCTCAGGCGCTACTGGCAAACATGGCTTCATTCTACGCGGTTTACCACGGCGCAGAAGGTCTACGTACTATTGCTCGTCGTACTCACCACATGACAGCTATTCTTGCAGCTGGGCTGACTAAGTCAGGCTTTGAGCTCGCGCACAACAGCTTCTTCGATACCATTACTATCAACACTGCTGGTAAGACAGAAGAGCTGTACGCGAAAGCACAAGCGGCAGACATCAACCTACGTAAGCTAGACGGCAAGCTAGGTGTGAGCTTCGATGAGACAACGACAACAGGTGACATCGAAGCACTATTTGCCGTATTCGGCGTAAATGAAGAAATCAACGCGCTTTCTTCTGAAATCGCAGGCAACGAGTTCGCGGCAATTCCTGAAGCACTTCGTCGTACTTCAGAATACCTAACTCACCCAGTATTCAACACGCACCACAGTGAAACGCAGATGATGCGTTACCTGAAACAGCTTGAGAACAAAGACTTCTCGCTGACGCACGGTATGATTCCACTGGGCAGCTGTACAATGAAGCTGAATGCTGCGGCTGAGATGATTCCTGTGACTTGGCCTGAATTTGGCTCAATTCACCCATTCGCACCAATCGAACAAGCAGCAGGCTACTCAGCTCTAGCGAAAGACTTGAAAGAGAAACTGTGTGAAATCACAGGTTACGATGCATTCTCACTACAACCAAACTCTGGTGCGTCTGGTGAGTACGCGGGTCTTATCGCGATTCAGCGCTACCATGACAGCCGTGGTGAAGGTCACCGTAACGTTTGTTTGATCCCAAGCTCTGCGCACGGTACTAACCCTGCGACCGCATCTATGGTGTCAATGAAAGTAGTCGTGGTGAAATGTGATGACGACGGTAACATTGATATCGACGATCTAGCGGAAAAAATCGAGAAGCACAAAGACAACCTTTCTAGCATTATGATCACTTACCCTTCTACGCACGGTGTGTACGAAGAGCAAGTGAAAGAAGTGTGTGAAATGGTTCATGCTGCTGGCGGTCAGGTTTACCTAGACGGCGCAAACATGAACGCACAGGTTGGCTTGACGTCTCCAGGCTTCATCGGCTCTGACGTTTCTCACCTGAACCTGCACAAAACCTTCTGTATCCCCCACGGTGGTGGCGGTCCGGGTATGGGCCCTATCGGTGTGAAATCGCACTTAGCGCCATTCCTTCCTGGTCACATCGAGAACGGTGTTGAAGGTGATGACTTTGCTATCTCGGCAGCTGACCTAGGCAGCGCTTCTATTCTACCTATCTCTTGGGCTTACATCGCCATGATGGGTGAAGCTGGTCTTACAGATGCAACTAAAGTTGCGATTCTGAACGCGAACTACATGATGGAGCGCCTACGCCCTCACTACCCTGTTCTTTACCGTGGTACGAACGGCCGCGTAGCTCACGAATGTATTATTGATATTCGTCCGCTAAAAGAAGAAACAGGCATCAGCGAAGAAGATATCGCGAAGCGTCTGATGGACTACGGCTTCCATGCACCAACTATGTCGTTCCCTGTTGCAGGTACGCTAATGGTTGAGCCAACAGAATCCGAAGATCTAGAAGAGATCGACCGCTTCTGTGAAGCAATGATCGCAATTCGCGAAGAAATGGCTAAAGTGAAGAATGGTGAATGGCCACTAGAGAATAACCCTCTGGTTAATGCACCGCATACTCAAGTTGATCTTTCTGCTGCAGAATGGGATCGCCCATACTCGCGTGAGCTTGGCTGTTTCCCTTCACCTGCCACTAAGTCTTGGAAGTACTGGCCTACCGTTAACCGTGTAGATAACGTATATGGTGACCGTAACCTAATCTGTTCTTGTCCTAGCATCGAGAACTACGAAGACTAAGTTCATTTTTCCTATACAGATAAATCAAAGGCGAACCTCTGGGTTCGCCTTTTTATTTTCTTCTTCATCACCCTGCCAATACACCACTAAAAACACATTCATCACTTAAATATATAAGTTCTGTGCTTTAGAGCTAAAACTCACCAAATTGCATATAAAAACACATAACTCATTATTTTATAAAGTGAATCTCATCAATATAATCCCACCCAATTTATATTGAGAGAAACATTGAATAATGAAATTGAAAGTCTATTTATTACTTTCGATTCTCACCTGAACACTCTCTTTCGCAAAAACACCCTTGTCTATTCACTAGTGTTGTTTCAACTCAAAACTATCTATCAGGAAAAATAACAATGAAAACATCAACGTTCGCCAGAAAAGCTTTGCTAAGCTGCGCTTTGCTTGGAATAAGTAGCACAGCCTATGCTATCGATATCGCGGTAAAGTGCCCCGATGTACCCGTTAACTCAGTGATCCTCGATAAAGGGTACGTGTACATAGTGGTTGATAACAAACTAATCAATGATAAGACGTTATTGGATAACCTAGAAAAAGGCCATATCCGTTTTTGCACCACCCAAGTCACCTCTCTGTCAGGGCTCTTCCGTGACCGCGAATCTTTCAATAGCGATATTAGTGATTGGGATACTTCAAGTGTAACTAGTATGTACTTCACATTTTCTGGTGCCACGGCTTTTAATCAGGACATTGGGCACTGGGACACTTCAAATGTAAATAATATGCAATACACGTTCATGGATGCATCCAATTTTAATCAAGATATCGGGCATTGGGATACTTCAAATGTAACTAATATGGAACTCATGTTTGCTGATGCGACGGCTTTTAATCAAGATATTGGCCACTGGGATACCTCAAATGTGACAACTATGCAATTTATGTTCAGAGGGGCATACCATTTCAATCAAGACATCGGCTACTGGAATACACCAAATGTCACAAATATGGCGTATATGTTCAAGGATGCTAAGACGTTTAATCAGGATATCGGCTACTGGAATACATCAAAAGTCACTGACATGAAGTACATGTTTAGAGGAGCCAAAGCGTTTAATCAGGATATTGGCCGATGGGACACTTCAAAAGTCACCAATATGGCAGCCATGTTTGGTGGAACCGAATCTTTTGACCAAGATATAGGTTCTTGGAACACTTCTAATGTCACTGATATGAACCATATGTTTAGTCAAGCGAAAGCATTTAATCAAAATATTGGAAATTGGGATACCTCTAGTGTTACAAACATGTCGTATATGTTCAATACATCCACTAATTTCAATCAAGATATTGGCCAATGGGATACTTCAAAAGTAACGGATATGAGAGGCATGTTCCACTCAGCCGTATCTTTTGTTCACGATATTGGTCAATGGGATACTTCCAATGTTACAGGCATGCGGTCCATGTTTAGCCAAGCATCTAACTTCAACCAAAACATTGGGCTTTGGGATACTTCTAGTGTTACAGATATGGAGGGCATGTTCCGTTCTGCCGAGAAATTCAACCAAGATATTGGCAGCTGGAATACATCTAAAGTCAAAAACATGAAAACAATGTTCTACGCAGCATTTAGTTTTAATCAAGATATAGGTCAGTGGGATACATCTAGTGTCACTAATATGGAATCGATGTTCCACATGACGAGTAGATTTAATCAAAATATAGGCCAGTGGGATACGTCTAATGTCACTAATATGAAAGGCACATTTTATGGAACCACAGACTTCAATCAAGATATAGGCCAATGGGATACATCTAGTGTTACTAATATGAAAAGCACATTTTCTAATGCCAAAGCCTTCAATCAAGATATTGGGGCTTGGGTTACCGCAAACGTGACCAACATGGACTGGATGTTCAATAGCGCAGCTAGTTTCAATCAAGATATTGGGGCTTGGGCTACCGCTAACGTGACTAACATGGACCAGATGTTCAGTGGCGCAGCTAGTTTCAGTCAAGATCTAAAGAGCTGGGATGTGAGTAAAGTAACCAGTTATGAAAACTTTTCTAACAGAAGTTCTTTAACTGAAGAACAGCTTCCAGTCTTTGTTCACTAGAAGCCATATTAACTAATCATGTAAAGGCGAACCAAGTGGTTCGCCTTTTTATTCAACGCCTTAAGTATCGTTGCTTTCAGGTTTACCCTTGAGTTGCCCTACCAATATCTTCAATTTTGCTTGGCGCTGTAGCGGCCCAATGCTGTTCATTGCGCATTCGGGCAAAGTAATCGTTTATGTTTGGATAGGAATCCCAATCAAAAGGTATGCTTTCTTTAAAGAATTCTACATGCACTATTGCGTAGTCAGCCAATGTTATTGCATCACCAACCATGAACTTGCGCCCTTCTAGGTGGCGTTCCAATACCTCAGAAAATCGAACCAAATTCTGCTTGGCCCAATTAATGACTGCGTCATCTCCTTTCACACCCAAGAACCCGGGTTTGGCAACGGCTTCTAAAGCTAAAGTCCCAAAAGCTTGGTTGAAATGGGCTAGCTCCCAACATAGCCAGCGATTTATATCTGCCCTTACTTTGAGCTCATTTGGATATAGATCATTGATACCTGAATTTTCGGCGAGATACTGAATTATGGCATTAGACTCCCACAGTGAAACATCACCATCAACAAGCGTTGGAACCATCGCATTGGGGTTTAAGCTTACGTATTCCGGTTGTTTGTGTTCGCCAGAAAACAAACCCAGATACTCGATTTCTATATCTAGCCCTAGATGATTGATCACTGCCAACACCTTGCGAGAGTTGGGCGATCCTACAATTGTGTACAGCTTCATTTTTCCCCCTTGAATTTAACTTGTTTTTTGCAAGTAAAATAAACCTAGGAAATTAACTTTCATTTTGCAAGTTAATTTTAAAAGGAGTACGATGAATGAATGGTGGATAAGAAAACTAAAGAATGGTCAGGTTGCCCAGTTCGTTTTGGCATGAGCCAATTTGGAGACAAATGGAGCTTTCTGATTCTTCGTGACTTGATGTTTAAAGGTAAGCATTACTATCAAGAGTTTTTGGAGGCTGGTGAAGGCATCTCTACTAACATCTTGGCCAGCCGACTTGCCGACTTAGAATCAAATGGGTTGATCAGCAAACAACGCGATGCTGTTAAGCGCTCTAAGTTTGTCTACACATTGACCGATAAAGGCATCGATTTGCTACCTATGATGCTGGCAATGATCGATTGGTCCGAAAAATACGATGCAAAAACCGAAGTCCCTTCTGATTTCATTCGCAAGCTGCGCAGAGACCCCGAGTCGTTACATCAAGAGTTACGACAAGGCTTGGCTCAAGAATCCAAAGATAAGTAAGGGCAACATACCTGTTGCCCTTCGAGATAAGATTTCCAGTATCATCAAAATATCTGTGAACCCACAAAACGTATAGGTATGTAGGCCACTTGAGTGCATTTACTTTAACGGGTCGTTATCAGGTAATGCACTATGAATCCAAAGCGCGAGTCTGTGCTTGATATTAGCACCATCAAGTTTACTGTCAGGTAACGGAGCAATTTGTTTGGCATCGACCAAAAACAGATAAACCGCTTTCACTCTGACAGGCTGCGGTGACTTAGGCAAATCAAAGCCCTGCATCTTCGCCATTTTCTCACCGATTTCCAGTGCCTTCTTTACCAGTTTGTCTTCATTGTGAAGCTTTGAACTTTTTGACATTAATAGAATTCCTCTTTCCTGACTCTGCCTAGAATACATGAAGCTTCAAACTAGGCGTGTTATCGCACTCTCAGATTGAACAATAGAGAATTAGATGTACGGGCATACTACCTAGAGCTACTCAGTAACTCATCAAAGATTGTTCTTAGCTCTTCATCACTTATGTTGAGCAGGTTATCGCCCACATACCACTCGACAACCGACTGGTGTGGGTGACCTGTAACCTGCGGATGCCCAATCCAGATCCCCTTTTCTTTCGCCAACTGCTTTTGCACTTCTAACGCTTTTTCATGACTAAACGGCAGTATCAAATGCAGCATATTCGATTGTGGTTGCAGTGGATTGGCGACTAGCGTCGGATACTCTTCAAGGATTCGGTAGATTTGTTTGGTGCGCTCAAACAGAGTTGGGAGCTGCTTAAGCCTCTGATCAAACTGCATGGCCGCTGAGACAACATAAGGGGTACGATGATAAACATTGCCTCCCTGACGCTTCATCCAAATCGATGCTCGCTCAACAAATTCCTTTGAGCCAAGCAACATAGAACCACCTAAACCATTGATACCTTTGTATAGAGAAACATAAGCCGTATCAAAACCTTTCGCGATTTGATGGTGCTCTTTCTGATAGTAGGCAGCGGTTTCCCATAGCCTAGCACCATCCATGTGTAGATGAATGCCATTCGTCGCGCAGTAGGACTTAATCTCCTCCAGACTTTCCCAGTCAGGCAACTGCCCACCAATTTCACGCATAGGCAGTTCATACAATACCGCCGCAATTTCATCAGGCCACGCTTTCAGATCTTTCAGTGACCATGTTTGATATTGGTTACCAATCGGAAGAATACTGAAACGATTTTGCAACTGATAACCTTGCCTTTCATGGATATAGATGTGGCTGGAAGGATGCATTGCCACCACTAGGTTGCGCTTCTCTTTAGTGACCAATTCCAATACGGTGGGCTGCGTCATCGTCCCCGTAATCACGAACAACGCCGCCTCGTAACCAAGCAAGTCCGCAATTTTTTGTTCAAACGCCTGAATGGTTTCTCCTTCGCCATAAACGTCGTGAGCCACATTGTGTTCTTCACACCATGCGGCCATTTTGGCAAAGTGCTCTGCCGGCGTATCTTCTTTGTTACCGGGTAAAATCGTATGACAAAGCTGTTTCAACTGACTGCTCATTATTATTCTTTCCTTGAGTTTGTAGAGGTATATGTCTTCTGCCGTCACCTATGGCTAAGTGTTATCGGTCCATATGCTTAAACTGCAATTCAACCAAACGCTGGTAGAGCTCACAGCTTTGCAGTAGCTCATTATGGTTACCCACATCCACAAGCTTGCCGTGGTCTAACACGGCAATCTGATCGGCATGCTGAATTGTCGACAAGCGATGAGCAATGATAATGGTGGTTCGGTTGCGCATCAGCTCTTCCAACGCCTGTTGAACATGATGTTCACTTTCGCTGTCCAGTGCACTGGTCGCTTCGTCCAACAATAAAATATTCGGGTCTTTGAGAATGGCCCGTGCAATTGCAATACGCTGGCGCTGGCCGCCTGACAAGCGCACTCCACGCTCACCAAGGAAGCTATCGTAACCTTCTGGTAATTTCATAATGAAATCATGAGCGTGTGCTTTTTTCGCCGCTTCAATCACCTGTTCATCGGTCGCATCTGGGTTGCCATAACGGATGTTGTGAAGGACATTATTGCTGAACAAAGCAGGTTGTTGAGGCACCAAAGCCATTTGCTGACGCAGTTCATTAGGATCCATTTGGCGAACATCAACGCCCCCCAAAGTCACTTGCCCTGATTGCGGATCATAGAAGCGCTGCAGAAGCTCGAACAACGTGGTTTTCCCTGCCCCAGAAGGCCCAACCAATGCCAGTACTTTTCCTTCTTCAGCCTTGAGAGCTAAGTTCTCAATCGCGGCATGTTCAGGTCTCGAAGGGTAATGGAAAGTGACATCATCAAATATTACTTCGCTGGCGAGTTGTTGGGTCGATACCACCTTATCACTAGGAGCAACAATGTGGCTCTCAACCTGCAGAATCTCAATAAGCCTTTCGGTTGCCCCTGCCGCTCGTTGCAGTTCTCCCAACACCTCAGAGATAGTCGCCAATGAAGAGGCCACCATAATGGCGTAGAAAACAAACGCACCAAGATCACCACCAGACATAGTGCCATTGATGACATCACTACCGCCAACCCAGAGCATACCTGTGATCGCGCTGAAGACGATGACAATCACACCCGAAATCAATATCGCGCGCTGCTTTACTCTTTGTCGGCCAATCTCGAACGCTCGCTCGACTTCCGTAGCAAATGACGCTCTTTCCTGGGCTTCATGGCTGTAGCTCTGGACGGTTTTGATATGTTCAATCGCTTCACCTGCATAGCTACCTACATCAGCCATTGAGTCCTGACTTTGACGGGATAAAGCTCTTACCCGTCGGCCATAAAACAAAATAGGTACAAGGATAAAGGGTACCGATGCTAAAACGATAAGCGTCAGTTTGATGTTAGTGGCAAACAGCATGATCACTGCGCCAACGCACATCAAAGCGCTACGCATCGCCATTGAAAACGACGACCCAATGATGCTTTGCAACAATGTGGTATCAGTGGTGATTCGCGACATAATGTCGCCGCTGCCATTGGTTTCAAAGTAGCTAGGGTGAAGGGTAATCACATGGTTAAACACCGCTAGCCTGATGTCAGCACTCACCCTTTCCCCTACTGAAGAAACAAGGTAAAAGCGGAAGAAAGTGCCAATGGAAATCATCACAGTCAGTGCAAGAATGAGTTGAATGGCGCTACTAAGCTCTTGTGTCGACTGCTGAGCAAATCCTTCATCGATCAACAGGCGCACACCTTGGCCAACAGACAGTGTTAATGACGCTGTGAAAACCAACGCCACCAGCGCGGCGATAACTTTCCACTGATACGGTCTGATGAATTCAATCAGTTCTAGAAGAATACCGAGATTCTTACTTTTTCCTTGAGAAGATGAGCTGGTTTGTTGATTAAGAGTGGAACCTGTCTGATGCTGCTCAGCACTTTGCATAAATACGCCTTGGTTATTGGGCAGTTCAGGTCAAAAGCAAAGGCTTGCTTTCACCATACTATGCGAGAGAACTGTCTCTGAGATTACCACTGGGTCTTGATATCATTCAATACCTGTCACCTAGGTGACCAAGCTCAACGCCAGATCACTACCTCTTCAAGTAACCACCATTTCTTCGCGTATCCCGTATTATTTTGTTACATCCGGTCTGAAAATCTATTCGTTTTTTGCATAAAAACCATTTGAATATGGATGCAACTACCTGACTGAGAACAAATATCATTTCCCTAATAAGCCGTTACAATTGTGTGCTGGCGAATACGTTTCTTGATTGGTTAAAATTTATCCAATACCAAGGAGGTATGTATGAAACGATTCGAGAACATACTTTTTGCTACACAGGGATTCCCCGGCCACAGCGATGCCTTAGGTCAAGCTCTTCGTATTGCCGCCAGCAATCAGGTTCGTGTCTCAGGCTTAGTTGCCTGCCCTGAGTTTCCAGATGACATGCAACAATACCAACAAACCTACCAGCAAGCTCTGCGCAATTCGGTACAGCAGAGCATTGAGCAACTTCGAAACCAACAAGACATTTCAGCTGAGCAGGTTCCATTTCCGCTCACCATCCGAAGCAGCGAACAGCCCGCGGTTTGTGTTATTAAAGAAGCCATTGCAGCACATCATGATCTAGTTATTAAGGAA
Organism: Vibrio sp. St2; assembly: GCF_947311885.1. Taxonomy (NCBI): domain Bacteria; kingdom Pseudomonadati; phylum Pseudomonadota; class Gammaproteobacteria; order Vibrionales; family Vibrionaceae; genus Vibrio; species Vibrio sp. St2. The sequence continues at coordinate 497,487 of NZ_CAMZNA010000002.1, forward strand.
GCAGAGCCTCTCAACGAAGGCGCTGAAGGTTTTAAAGCGATCGACATGACGCTACTGCGTAAGTGTCCATGCCCGGTCTGGCTACAAAGGCCAAGTGAAAAGCCAAGAGGCGCAAGGCGGGTAGCTGTCGCAATTGATCCCATGACCTTAGATGCAGATCATCACGCCCTCTCACTACGATTGCTGGAACTCTCCCGTTCAATTGCAGATACATGTGATAGCCGACTCCATATCATTTCATGTTGGGAACATTACTTAGAGAGTTACCTCGACAATCATGTCTGGATCCAGGTAGATGAAGCACAACTTGCCAGCGACGTGCTAAGTGCGAGAAGAAACCATGAGCAGGCTCTTCAAGTTCTGATAGACGAAGCAGGAATATCGGGAGAAATGGTTATACACCACATTCACGGCAAGCCAGACGAGAAAATCCCTGAAAGCGTCGATGAACAGGAAATCGATGTGTTAGTCATGGGCACATTGGCAAGAACTGGTATTTCAGGTTTTGTCATCGGCAACACCGCGGAGAACATACTGCAATCCATCAATTGTTCTTTGGTAGCACTTAAGCCCGAAGGCTTCATTTCCCCTATAAGTTAGAACGCACCAGTACTGTTATTGATGAAAACAACCCATTTCGTGTTTTGAACATTAGCTTACTAAAGCTATTCAGGAGGAAGGTATGAAACCATTATGCCCACTTTGCCATACGGAAATGCTTGAACGCTCAAACATCCACATCTGTCCAAGAAATGACATCGGTGATTGCTCATATGATGCACTTGGTATGGAAGAGGATGAGCCAGCGATTATCTTCAATCAAGAAACAGCCATGAGTGAATTGCGCTCGTACTCGGTATCCGAATGTAAGTAATTCTTAGCGAGGAGTACAACGTAATTGGGCCGCCCGCAACTCGTTCCGGCGGCCCTGAGGTAATGCAGATTAAACGTTCTTAATCTCCATCATCAACTCAACGGGTGGTGCTATTGAATAAGCTAATTAACGGTAATCACACTCATAGTTTGACAGGCCAATCTCTCGTTTGGTTGCTGTTCCCCTTACTGCCGATAGCCATTTTTTCTGCGCTCATCAGCTTCTATCAATCGGGAGGAGTCAACTGGCAAACGAACTGGGTTCCTGGGCTGGGTATAAACTTCAGTTTCAAGTTGGACGGATTATCGTTCTTATTCGCTTGCTTGATTAGCGCTATCGGTGCACTTATTCAGATATACGCAATAGCTTACCTCAAGGACAATCCCTCTCGGTTTTCATTCCATGTCTATTTAACGCTATTTATGCTCGCAATGCTTGGTGTAGTTACGAGCGATAACGTTCTTCTTCTCTTTGTTTTCTGGGAATTGACGACCATTACCTCTTACCTCCTGATTGGCTTTAATCATGAGAAAGAAAAATCACGCAAAAACGCACTGCAATCTCTTATAGTCACTGGCGCGGGGGGCCTTGCCTTATTGGCTGGCTTGATCCTGCTCGGCGAGATGGCAGGCAGTTACGAAATAAGTGTGATTGTGAGAAACAGTACGGTGATCGCACAACATGAGTGGTTTATTGTTTCACTGTTACTGATTTTGCTCGGCGCGTTTACTAAATCAGCACAATTCCCGTTTCATTTCTGGTTACCCAATGCCATGGCAGCCCCAACACCAGTGAGCGCCTATCTGCATTCGGCCACCATGGTTAAAGCTGGTGTTTACCTGCTTGCACGTGTTTCGCCCGTTTATTCACACAGTGATATTTGGTTTTATACGCTGGGCATAGTTGGTGGATTCACTGCCATTTGGTGTGCGCTACTTGCACTCAAGCAAACCGACCTAAAGCTGATGCTAGCTTATAGCACTAACGTTGCACTGGGAAAATTAGTCCTTCTGATTGGCATGGGGACCGAGTTTGCGATCACAACGGCGCTGCTGTTCATATTGGCACATTCGTTCTACAAAGCAGCCCTGTTTATGGTCGTGGGTAACATAGATAAAGCTACCGGAACTCGCGACATTCGACGACTTCACAGCTTGAAAGCTGTGTTGGTACTGAGTTTCAGTGCTGCCGTTATCGCGGCACTATCAAAGTCAGGCGTCCCTCCTTTGCTCGGTTTTTTGAGCAAAGAGTACATGTACAAGTCGGGGCTAGAAGTAAATATTCTCATCACCACCGTATTTCTGATTGTTAACATCACTATGGTGGCGCTTGTGCTTGCTTTACTCGTAAAACCCTTTTTCAGCAACCATGAAGAAAACCCTATTCCAGCGAAGACCGTAGAAGTAAGCAAAGGGTTATGGATACCAGCAATGCTACTTGCCATAGGAAGTGTGCTCGTGCCGACGCTGGGTTTAGATTGGATCAACAACAACATTGTCATACCTGGTGTTTTGTCGAGTTTGCCAAATTCAACACCAGAAGCGGCCAAACTGTGGCTGGGGGTTAACCTACCTCTGGTATTGAGTGCTTTCACCTTGTTGCTGGGTTATGCCTTATATCGTGTATACCCAAGGTTATTGGAAAATTGGCACCACAAAATACCCCCATTGCCCAAAGCAGAGTCTGTGTTCGATAAAATAATGTCGAGTATGATGCGCTTCGCGAAATGGCAAACGCAGTTACTGCAGCCAAAACGGTTGAGTCACTACGTGCTAATGTTCTTTTTTGTATTGGCTGGTGTGTTGTTAAGTAGTCCGCTGTCGATACCACAAGAACGCTTCGCCGCTTTGGGTAACATCAGTTTTTATGAGAGCAGCATAGCTTTGCTGCTCATCTCAGCAGCCTTAGTATGCACGTTTACCACCTCTCGCTTATTGGCCGTTTCAGCGCTAGGCGTGGTGGGCTTTATGACAACGTTGGTTTTCATGCTTTATAGCGCACCAGATGTTGCCAAGACCTTGCTGCTGGTCGAAACCTTGATGGTCGTATTTGTAGTGCTCTTGATACGTCATATTCCAGGCTTACTCACCGTCCCCCAGCACCCAATCCATCGTAAGCTACTGCACGGTGCTATTGCGATTGTTATTGGTGTATCAGTAACAGCACTACTCATCCACATTACATCACAACCTCTAGATTCGACACTCGCAAACTTCTTTGCGCAGAACAGCGTACCAGGCGGACATGGTCGCAACATAGTAAACGTGATTCTAGTGGATTTTCGTGCCTTTGATACGTTAGGGGAAGTGATCGTCGTCGTCATGGCTGGCATTGCTGCCGTGAGCTTAGTAAAAACGCATTATCACAAACGCAACCGTATCCACTCTCTCATCTTTGCAACGACGGCACACATCGTAGCGGCGTTGATGTTGGTGTTCTCCCTTTATCTCTTATTACGTGGTCACAATGAACCCGGCGGAGGTTTTATCGGTGCACTGATTGCGGTAATCGGTTTTGCACTCTTGATGTTTGCAGAATCTCCACAGTACGTGCGAGACCGCTTGTATTACTCACCATTTAGGATTGCTCTGTTTGGTATCTTTCTTAGCTTTATTGCGGGCTTGATGAGCCTTGCTTTCAATTTACCCTTCTTAACCGGTTTATGGTGGAAAGACATTTTGCCACTCGGCACACCGTTAATATTCGATGTGGGCATTTATCTCGCCATCTTTGGTGGCGTCATGGGTATGTTGCTGCGCATCAATGAGGAGCTAGAGTAATGGAAATACTATGGAGTCTCGTTGTGGGTGTGTTCGTTGCTGCCAGCATTTACCTCATGCTGGAGCGACACATACTGCGCTTACTATTCGGTTTGATCTTATTAAGCAGCGCTATAAACATCGCAATTTTCACCGCAGGACGATTAACACCAGGATTGCCTCCGCTGATAGATGCGCATTCCGTACTGCCACCAGAAGGAGCTGCAAACCCTCTCCCTCAAGCCTTAATCCTGACTGCAATTGTGATCGGCTTCGGGCTGCTGGTTTTTGCATTGATGCTGTTTTACCGCGCCTATTCAGAGGCAGGGTCGGCGGATATCGATGCTATGAGACGCTCAGAGGAGGATGAATGACCACGATTTGGCTGACATTACCCGTAGTAGTATCACTCCTCACTGCTGTCGCTATATTTTGCGCAAAGCGCAGAAACGATCTGGTCGATGTGATAAGTAGCACGAGCGCAATCTCTGTTCCAGTGATTGCCGCCTTGCTGACACATGACGTGATTCAAAGTGGGCCTCAAGCAGTAGCTTTTGGTCAATGGGCGGCTCCATTTGGCATCGCCTTTGTTGCAGATTATCTAGCTGCGGCCATGGTGATGGTAACGTCCATCATTGGTGTTATCAGTGTGTTTTATGCAAAGGCAGATCTTCAAGATAAGCGCTCATACGGCACTTTCCATGCGCTCATACACGTATTGCTTGCAGGCGTGTACGGTGCGTTTCTTACAGGAGATATTTTTAATCTCTATGTCTGGTTCGAGGTGATGTTGATTGCATCATTTGGTTTAATGGTTTTGGACGGTTCAAAGAAACAAGTGGATGGAGCCGTCAAATACGTGATGCTCAACTTGATTTCAACGTTAGTCTTTTTACTGGCGATCGGCTTACTTTATGGCGCAACAGGTACTCTGAATCTCGCCGATTTACACGCCAAAACTGGGCTTATACCACCAGATACAAAAACCTTACTCGCGGCACTATTTTTATTTGCTTTTGCTATAAAAGCGGCTTTGTTCCCTGTTTTTGCTTGGCTTCCAGCCTCTTACCATACCTTGCCGAGTGCTGTTGTCGCCCTGTTCGCTGCCTTACTAACCAAGGTTGGGGTGTACGCTCTAGTCCGTACATTCACTTTAGTTTTCCCATTGTCAGAAAGTGGTTGGCAACCCACGTTGATGTGGGTTGCAGGGCTTACTATGCTGACTGGCGTGTTAGGCGCAGCGAGTCAGCAAAATATCAAAAAGATCCTATCATTCCATATCATTAGCCAAATTGGTTACATGATCATGGGGTTAGCCGTCTATACCCCGATTGCAATCGCGGGTGCGGTTTTCTATATCATCCACCACATATTAGTTAAAGCGAACTTATTCCTAATTGGTGGGTTCATAGAGCGTAAAAATGGCTCTGGCGACCTCAGACAATTAGGGGGCGTATATAAAGCGATGCCATGGCTCGCCTTTCTGTTTCTTATATCTGCGTTTTCTTTGGCGGGCTTTCCACCTCTGTCTGGGTTTTGGGGGAAGTTTCTTGTTATCAAAGCCAGCTTGCAAACCGAGCATTATTGGCTGGCAGGGTCAGCGCTTTTAGTTGGTCTTTTAACAGTATTTTCTATGACCAAAATCTGGAACGAAGTATTTTGGAAAGCCGCTCCACAAGGTGTAGAAGAGAAGCCGCTAACTCAGCCTACAAAATGGCTCTACTGCGCGCCCATCGCAATATTAACAGCGCTGAGTCTGACCATAGGTTTAGCTGCCGAGCCATTGTATCAGTTTGCTGTTGAAGCAGCAGAACAGCTACTTGAGCCGCAAGACTACATTCAAGCCGTCCTTGGGGAAAGCCGAGTCGAACATGATTCTGGGCTAACACGTTTTGTCGAGAAAACGACGGGAGGAAGCCAATGATTTACCTTTTTTTGAATCTCTTCCTCGCTCTGGCATGGATGTTACTCAATGGCGACTACACTAGTCTTAACTTTATTGTAGGGTTTGCTGTCGGCTTCGTTGCATTGAGACTAAGCCAACCTTTCGGTTTGAAAACCAGTTACTTCCGACGTTTTCGGGCCTTGGTTGGTTTACTTCTCTACTTCTGTTACGAGATGGTGATATCCGTCGCCAGGGTCTGTTGGGATGTCATCACTCCGACGCATCTAAGTGATCCAGATATTGTTCATGTACCGCTGGATGTTTCCACCGATTTAGAGATATCCCTACTGGCGAATATGGTCTCACTTACACCGGGTAGTTTGAGCCTAGATATCACCGCAGATAAAAAGCATATGGTGGTGCACGCGATGTTCGCTCCTGAACATGAAAAGGTCATCAGGGAAATTAAAGATGGTTTGGAGAAGCGAATTTTGGAGGTAACTCGTGGCTGAATGGTTACAAATAAGTGACTGGCTACAAGCCAGCACGACGATAGCTTACACAGGGTTACTACTCAGCGTCGTCATGGCGTTCATCCGTTTGATTCTTGGGCCAACACTGGCAGACAGAGTTATCGCACTTGATTTGATTGCATTTATCACAGTGGGATTCATTGCCGTTTATACGTTGGATAGTGGACAACAGTCATTGTTGGATGTCGCAATTACACTCGGTCTGGTTGCGTTTCTCGGAACTATCGCGTTTGCAAGACTGATTTTCAAAAGAAAAGGAGAGGCATCATGAACATTATCGTTGGTGTACTGCTTTGCCTCGGTACCCTGTTTATTCTAATCGCAAGCCTGGGTATTTTGCGAATGCCAGACCTTTATATGAGAATGCACGCAGCTACAAAGGCGGGAACAGTCGGGTTGGCCTCGCTTCTACTGGCTGTGGCAATAGCGATTCCGGATATCACCGTCATTTCCAGAGTAATCGGGACCATGTTGTTTATCTTTATTACCGCTCCCGTCGCTGCACATTTGCTTGGTAAGGCAACGAAAGAAAGCGGTTATCAAATCTGGCGCAGGATGAAATAGGCGGATAATCTAGGGCAAGCGTTTTGGCAATCGGATCGTAAAACTCACACCTTGGTTAGAAGTAAATTCCAACGTTCCTTTGAGCTTCTGAGTCACCAGATTAAACACCAAATTCAAGCCAATGCCCGTCCCGCCGCGTGCTCTTCGACTGGTATAGAAAGGCTCAAATATCTTTTTGTGTAGCTCCTGTTTCACACCGCAACCATTATCGTCAAACTGAAACACCACCATGTCGCCTTCAAGCCGCACATCTATGTCAATCCGAGGATTAGGCTGCTGTTCAAACGCATGGTGGATACTATTGAGAATCAGATGAGAAAATACTTGTGTCAACGCACCAGATAAACTGAACATCGTAAGACCTGGTTCAACAATCAGTCTTGGCTCGACCCCAGCTTTATGAGTCTCTGGATGTAGGCTTGCGAGAAGCGCTTGAAGCACTTCATCAACCTCGAAGTCCGTGCGATCTTCAGAAACCTGATTCACTGCCGTTTGCTTAAAGCTCTGCACCAGTTTAGAAGCCCGATTCAAGTTATCCATAAGTAATTCGATGGCCTGTGCCTGCTGCGTCACATAATTATCAAACTGTTCGCTGGTCAGAGACTGAGCTTCGAAGGCAGCCTTGAGCTTGGTATTTGATTCATGGATTAGCGACGATGACGTGATCGCAATACCTAATGGTGTATTGACCTCATGAGCAATCCCCGCGACTAACCCACCCAACGCTGATAGCTTTTCTGATTCGATTAACTGCTCTTGCGTTCTCTTCAATTGCTCCATGCTTTGCTCTAAAGCCAGAGTTCGTTCTGCGACTTTCTCTTCTAGTGTCTCATTGAGATTTTCTAGCTTACTCTGAGCATTGACCCTCTCTTGAATCTCCTGATAAAGCTCTTGGTTTGATTTTTCCAGCTCCGAGAGAAAGTGATTAAAGTAATTTGCCAACTGAGCTAACTCATCATTCGAGCCCGAATTATCTTCCACTCGCACGCTATAGTTACCATCAGAGGCCTTACCTATCCACTGCATGACATTTTTCAACGGCAATACGATAGAACGACTGAGAAGTAAGTTAGACGGTACGATGAGCAAAATGGAGACTAACAGCACAATGGCATGAATAACCTTAAGGTCGAACAGCGGCTGGTTAAGTTCTTGAACATAAGTAGAGGAGACGATGTACCATTTGTACTCGGGTAAATATCGAAAAACTGCGATTTTCTCACGATGTTCCGGCTCTTGTGGGTTCTTCCACGTATATTTGATCGTGCCGTTTTTTTCTTTAAGCATTTGTTGAACGAACAGCTGACCTCTTGAGTCTCGCACGTTATAGAAGTTGCCATCGTAATAGGGGTGAACAATGGCGTCTCCTTGATCGTTGAGCACGTAAGAATACCCAGTTTCATCAAAGTGAAGCTTGGATATTGACTCACTGAAATCCTCGATATCCACCAAACTGGCAAACTCTTCACGATAAGAAGATGAAGTGATGATCCAATCCCACGGCTCAAAATACACCATGTACAGCGCCTTTGGTCGCTCAACGAGCTCATCAGGGTTTTTCCACTGATATTCAAGATAACCTTGTCTGGCCGCTACTTGCTTCTGAATAAATTCGTACTTCATCAAGCTCACGTCAAGCAATGGCTGCTTTGGATGGACTCGGATGATCCCTTCGGAGTCGACAACATAAGGGTACCCTGTAACACCGATTTGTTGATTTAGTAGGAAATTAGCGGCGCGTTGCTTAGCTTGTTGCTCAGACAGATTGCCTGACTGATATTGACGATACTGCTGCTCTACATATTGCAGATTGAACTCTGAGATACCTCGCAAGTAATTCCTGATCGTAATATCGACCGTAGTCGCAATATTATTGGTGATAGACTCAGTTGCCGTTGTGAGCTCTTTCTCTACGCCTTTTTCTACAAGATCTCGCATCAAGACGTAATTCGAGAGATTGGCGATGTTAAGGACAAGCAAAAACAGTAGCAGATAACCGAACATGAGTCGGTTTCTAATAGAAAGTTTACGAAAAAAGGTCTGAAGCAGCTGCATAACCATCCGCTATTGGCATATCGGTTAATAAAGCATAGACCTGATTCTAATGAGCTGTGTACACAAGTCAGCGGTAAAGCGCCAAAGAGTCTAGGTTAACGATGTTCACCAGCGAAGATGCCAAAAGTCAGAACATTGAGCGTATCGGTCACACTTTCCAGTGAACTTAGAATTTGCCGAGTCGGCTCATTATCAAGCAGAGCTTGTCCATCAATACCCTTGCCTTTTGACTCAGATTTGTCTGCGGTCGTTACTTCTTTGATATCCGTTGTTTCTTCAACGATATGTTCTTCTGTCACTTTATCTGAAGAGATATCCTCAGTACTTGCACAGGCTGTAGCGGTACAACAGAAACTAAACAAAAGAAAGAACTTAGTACGAAACATAGCGGCTCTATAGCAATAAAACATCGTTCAATTGTATTGCAACAATTGCTTTCTATCCAGTGTATTAACCAAATACCTCACAGCAGTTGCTGCAGAAAAGCCAGTTGCTGCTTTTCCTGCTCTGTCATTTGGTACTCTTCATCCGTCAGCGTACCGGAATCAAATCGACCAACAGGGTAACTCTCAGCATCGCTCTGTCCATAACCTGCTTTCTCTCCAGGATGACCAGACATACGTTCAATCACCACATCGCGTAACTCTAGATCAATAGCTCCCTCTGGCAAGACTCGTTTAAACGCTTTTAAATCCACTGTTTGCTCACCTTCTGACAATCGTTGCTTCTCAACTAAAGATGCAATGGCTTTACCGCCTTGCTGATAGAGGTTCGCACGGAGTCTGAATATGCCTTCTTTATCGATTTGTAACGTGACCGGAATCTTCATATCAGGCCCCTGCGCATATCCCTCTGACACCGACACCACACTTGCTACTGAATGATACAAACGCACATCGGCACTCACAATATCTTCTCCTCGCTCAAAGTCGACACGTGCGATTAATCTCAGTTCTTCTGGCCAATCTTTACCCGGCATGATTTGCCACTGCATTTCATCCGCAGGCAATGTCGTTAGGGTTTGCTGCGTGACAACAGAAACGACATCCAATGAAGCACCAAGAACGGTTTGCTGCGTTTTGAGCTCAACCAGTATCGGTTCAGGGTAGAAGTGCCGGAACTTTTTAACGCCCAACGAAGCCGTTGATTTACCATCCAGTATCGGAGTTTCAACCACTTCAAATGCATTCCAGTTCAAGTAGGGACTGCTCTCATTAACTATCGGTTGAGAGTATGATGGGTATTGAAGAATTTGTTGATGTCTGATGGCCACCTGCTTTAACTTCAGTGCCACAGCCTTCGTCTCGATGGGGGTTCCCCCGCCTATCGAGGCCTGCTTTGAAACAATAAAGCGATTGTCCGCTTCAGGAAGGGGAGCTGCATCATGACCCACTTTTCCCCTAGGCTTGGCGTATTCGGATGTCTCAACGGGGTTTGGCCAGAAAATGAAGCCTGCTGCTGTCAACGCAGTGATGAAGCTGAATACCCATAACTTAGTCTTCATAAGGTTCTCCAGAAAATCAGGACTGAGACATCTTACCCAGCCCTGCATACGATCAGTTTAGGCCAACCGCAATTTCAGACATGGTGTCTTTGTTGGACCCTTGTACGTACAGGTATTTGGTTCCCCACCAGCCGTTTTCCTTGTAAGTTGTAACCCCGACAGATTGGCCATTGGCTAGCGTCACATCCGTCACACTGGAGGTGACTTCCCCTTTGTGTTTAGGGCCTACAACATCACTGTGGCTGTAGTCGTCTCCCATGATCAAGGGATAGTGCTCAGGCATAAAGTTAGAAACACCTTTGTTTTGAGAAGCTATCTTACCGTTCATCGCTAAACTTGTTGAACAGCTGTCGTAACTTCCTGACTCTGCTGCGCCACAAGCGGAATGTGCAGCTACAACACCATCATCATTGCCGGGAAGAAAAACCGACGTCGTTTTGAAATAGTCAGTCCCGTTCCCAATAAACCGAATTCGTGGGATGCGGTGCTCTGACAGACGTGCTATCTGGCGCGCATTGGAGACTTTTAGATCATTGAGTACACCTGAGTTTTCCTGATTAGGCATTTCCCCCAGCCACAGTGAAATAGCGTAGCGCATCGCACTGTTTGCCCAGCCTCCCCCTTCGATGATGTTGACCACAATATCCCCAAGCTCAGAGCCACCACCAGCACCAGCAAAATCGTAAGTAGCGACAACATTGAGAGGCTCTAATCCAGCGTTAGTCAGCCAGTTTTCCTGATTATCTAGCAGGTATCGTGCAACAAGATCGCCAGCGGAGTGCGTCACAAAAATACACCCTGACTGGCAGGTTCTATTGCGGGACAGCTCTTGGAGTTTAGGCCAAGCGTATTCGCTGGAGATTTTGCCTTCAACACGTTCATAAGCAGGCCAGTCAATCCGAGCGTCAGCGTATTGGAGCCAGTACTCTTTCCAGTAGTCTTCACCTTCCAGCTCAACCTGAGCAGCATTAGGTTTGGACTGTAATTGATCCGATTGAAAGCCGTGAATCAGCACGACCTTGTAGTTTCCTATGGCAGCATGTGTGAAACTAGAAAACGCAATTGCCACTGCAATGGAGGCAATCTTTGTCATTATTTTCATGATGTTATTAACCTTTTCGTCCTGAAATTAGCGTTATTTGCTTTGTCATCAGCGAGCAAAATTCCAAACATCGAAACCACTTTTGCTCGTTAAATAGGATTAGTCTTCGGCTCTCTTTTATTCAACTCATCCGATGAGAGCCTTTGCACTAGGTTAAAAAAACAACACATAAATGTTAACAATTTGAGATCTAAGACAGATTTACAATAACTATTGATATGAATTTTATTGCTTATCGTTTAAGTGTCACTAAAACGACATGTTTTACTGATATGAGGATCAACCCACGAAATGCTTAACTATCCGGAATGATTGACTTTTTATACCACACTGATAAGTAAGAGCACTTTGCTAGGTTGCCGTGTTATCACGTAGACTGTTTAGTAAACCCCTGAATTAAATATGCCATGATTACTTGGAAACAACCGCTGCAAGATTTCGAATGGTTAATACATCAAGTCTGGTATCTGGAGCTAGAGGCAGACGATGTCATCACGCAACAACCAAGGCTCATTCCCAATCCAAGGGCTCATTTACTCTTTACGCCGGACGAACAAAAGTACAGTTACGACAGCGGCATAACTAAATTTGAAGGTAAAGGGAGTCACCTGCTTTCGGTGAGCGATCAGTTACTGTCATTAGACGACTCTGCTCCACTAAAACGTATCGGTGTCACTTTCAGGCCCGAGGGGCTGTACCTACTCAATTCTTCTGTCGGTCATCATCTTAACCAATGCAGCTGGCCTACTTGGTTGGATACGTTTTTCGGGCCCGCACTCCACAACCAGCTATGGCAATCGAATGACAAATCACACCTGCTTGATGTGTTTCATCATCATTTCCATCAGCTCAACCTAAACCGCAAAAAAGACCGCGCTTTCTCTATTACACAGCAAGCGACCAAAATGATAGAAAATCGCCTATCCGACTGGAGTATCGAGCAGATTGCCGACCAATGTACATGTTCTAGAAGAACCTTAGAAAGGCACTTCAAACAAGTTACAGGGCTCAGCGTTAAGCAATATCTCATGATAATGAAACTGGAAGAAATAGTGTTGTCTATCTTTGAGCAAGATGCCGATCCCGACTGGGCTGAATTTGCACAAGCATTTGGTTTTAGTGATCAGTCCCATTTAATCCGCCAACTCAAACATCAGCTAAATCGCACACCGGCCAAATACCTCAAAGACCGAGACCTCACCATCGACATCTACGGGGACTTCGAATAACACTTGTCGCAAATATCCAATTTTCGGCGCAGATGTTGATCTACCATGCTGAGCAAATTGAGAGGTACACAATGACATACAAAAAACTAAAACGTGGTGAATCAATCTCCTTTGGCGACTCACTAAACATCAAACTGATTCAACGCGAAGATTTAAACGACATCATCCCAATGCTTAACGACCAAGAGGTCAACGCCTACTTGTTCTTTGCTCCCGCAGAGGAAAGCATGTTTCACGCGTTTTTTACCCCAATCATTGAAAACACTGAACACGCAATAAACAAAAGTAATTGGCCAGACAGCCCAACATTTGTCATTCGGGACAAACAAGGCCACTACATGGGTATGTGCGGATTATCTAAGGTGATGTTTCTCGAAGGTAACTACGAAGTCGGGTATCAACTTCCCGTCCACGCATGGGGCAAAGGGATCGCTACTCGTGCCTGTCGCTTGCTCACCGATATTGCATTTACCGAGTTAGGTAGCCACAAAGTCAGTGCCGACTGCTATGGCGCTAACACAGGTTCGTACAAAACGATGGAGAAATGCGGTTTTACCTTTGAAGGTCGCCAAATTGACTACTACAAGGTTGGATCTGGATTCGACGATAAAGTGTATTACGGTATAACGGCTAAGCAGTACTTCCAAAAATCACCCAATCAATAAGCTTTCCTCTGATGGGCCATAAAATATTGCCAGACAGGCTATGTTTTCGAGAGATTACACTAGACCACAAAGGAGAAGCTCTCCTACAATCTCGACATTGGGCCCATCAAACTAATATAAGGAGGAACCCCATGACTAAGTGTGAATTACATTTCGCGCGCTTCTTCAGCAATCACGCAAGCTCAAGTTTTATTGGTATCGTGCTGCGATAACCTTTGCTTGAGCGAAGATTAATACATACAGACTAGAGTCTCTTCTCTCTGGCTTACCGGGTTATCGTCAGCAATGTTTGACGAAAGGCATCTTCATGCCTGTAATTCTTGAGTAAGTTATGAGCACTTTACTATCTGCACAATCTATTTCTTATCAAACGACTTCAGCTCCTTTGCTTGAAGACATCTCATTCACCCTAAAAAAAGGCGATCGAATCGGCTTAGTCGGTCACAACGGTTGCGGTAAAAGTACCCTTCTAAATCTACTTCATGGCGGGATTCAGGCAAATTCCGGAACCATTACAACAGCCAGTCATTGCCAGTTAGAATGCGTGGAGCAGCATCTTCCACAATCTCTGAAGCACCGGTCGATGATTGATGCGGTACTTGATCGTTTGCCTGACAATGAGCGACTCAGCTTGCGCTGGCGTGCTGAACTCATCCTTTCCGACATGGGATTCGATTCATCACATTGGGCATTAATTACTTCTAGCTTAAGTGGAGGCCAACATACCCGTTTGCTGTTAGCCAGAGCATTGATCGTGGAACCTGACCTACTCTTGCTGGATGAACCCAGTAACCACCTCGATCTGACGACATTGCTGTGGTTAGAGCAATTCTTGTTAGGTTGGAACGGCAGCTTTGTGCTTGTATCACATGACCGAAGATTGCTAGACAACACCACCAATTGCACCTGGATACTGCGTGACAATAGCCTGCACTTCTTTCAACTGCCCTGCTCCGAAGCTTTGGAAATGCTTGAAGCACGTGATGAAGCTGACATGCATCGTCATCAAGCGGAGCAAAAAGAAATTGACCGTATTGAGAAGAGCGCGAAACGCCTCGCTGTTTGGGGGCATGTTTACGACAATGAAGACTTGTCGCGAAAAGCCAAGAACATGGAAAAGCGAGTCGAGAAGCTCAAAGACGATCAGACGACACTCACGTCTGGGGCACCCTGGAAGTTGAAGTTAAAAGGCGAACGCTTAAAAGCGGACCGCTTACTGCAAATATCCGATCTAGATGTCTCTCCATCGTCCGAAGCTCCATGCTTATTCAATATCGTGGCTAACCAATTGAAAAGTGGCGATCGAGTGGCCATTGTTGGCAAAAATGGAGGGGGTAAATCAACCTTGTTGAAAACGCTATGGCAAAGCTACCAGCAGGAAGACGCGGTGAAACAAGGTATTGTTTTCCATCCTAGGGCGAACGTTGGTTTTTACGATCAGAGCCTTAAGCAACTGGACGATAACAAAACCTTATTGGACGCTCTGGCGAGCTTCACTTCTGTACCAGAAGAAAAGCGTAAGATGGCGTTGATCAGCGCTGGATTCCCGTACCTTAGACACAATCAGAAAGTTCATCAACTGAGTGGTGGTGAACGCTCACGCTTGTTGCTTATCGGGTTAACTCTAGCGAACTACCACCTTCTCCTGCTCGATGAGCCAACCAATCACTTGGATCTCAAAGGCAAAGAAGAACTGGCAGAAACGCTAACTAATTTTGCAGGCGGACTATTACTCGTCACGCATGACAGAGAGTTAATTGAAGCAAGCTGCAATCGCTTTTGGTATATCAAGGGTAACTCTCTGGAGGAGTGGTTAGACCCACAACAGCTGTATCAAGCAATGAGCTCAGAGTCATCTCTTACCTCAGACGAAACAATAACCGAGGAAGCGGGAGTAGCGTCTCATTTACCTCTAGCGGACGGGCTTGATGATGAAGAGCAATTGATTGAAAAGCTCTATCACCTCGAAGCGAAACTGGAGGAAGATGTATCTAGAAAAACCAAACATCAAAAGCCAAAGCTTCAGGCTCTGTGGCGCAATGAGATTGCTCTCATCAATCAACAACTCGGTATTGAGTGATACACCGTTTGGTGAATTACAACCTAATGCAAGGCCGCCGACACCGGCGGCTTTCTCATTCAGTTCAACCACTTCTATTTGACGTAAACCCGTGCTCATCGCTAGTATCAGCCTCACAAATACTAGAATGATAAAAATTAATATGACAGAACAAAAAGTACGTTGGGGCATTGCCGGACTGGGTAAAATTGCACATCGATTTGCCGCCGATCTCACTCAGCATGTCGACAACGCTTGTCTATATGCCGTCGCAGCCAGAGATGAACAACGCGCTGATGCTTTTGCCCAGCAATATCAGGCTGAGCACGCTTATTCTTCTTATCAAGCCATGGCAGAAGACCCAAATGTTGATGCCGTATACATTGCGACTATCCATCCGTTTCACAAAAGCATGGTTGAACTGTTCTTGAACCACGGCAAGCATGTTCTGGTTGAAAAGCCAGCTTTCACTAACACCCAAGACTGGGACGACATGAAGGCACTGGCAGATAAACAAGGCCTAGTGCTCATGGAAGCAATGAAGTCAGTGACTTTCCCAGCTTACCGAGCGCTACGGGATTTCATTCAAAAAAACAGTATTGAGATAGAATCAATCGAAGCAGCGTTCGGCAACTGGCATGAATTTGATGTTCAACAGCAGATTTTCAACCCTAATTTATGCGGCGGTGCGACTTTAGATGTCGGCGTTTATGCGCTCTGGCTATACGCGGATCTTTGCCAGCTCAAGCAAAGTGAGATCCAACCGCCATCGGTGTCCTATCAGAAGCACAACAATGAATCCAAGGTCGATGAAACTGTAGAGTTTACGTTTACTCACGGTATCAAGGGGAAGATTGGCGCTTCAATCAGCCAAGACCTAAAACGTGTCGCGACAATACGTGGGCCCGAGGTCGAAATTGTTATCCAAGATAAGTGGTGGAATCCAACCGTCATTGATGTCACTTACAAAGGTGAACATACCCAGATCTCACACTTACCTGCAGGCGGTGGATTTGAGTTTGAAGCTTCTCATTTATCCCAGCTGATCATTGATGGTAAATCGAGCTCGGACTTCGTTCCTCATGAAACCAGTCGCCAGGTGATTGCTCTCATGGAGCGAAGCCTAAAAGACAACGGATTCTCGCACTTGCTTCACGCCTCTCATCAATAGTCGTCATAGCGCCGAGCTTTTCGCTTGGCGCTTTTCATTCAGAATTGCCCAATAATCTCTCCAACCACAGGTATGACGGATACGACGAGTAGCAACGCCATCAGCTTATTGAAGGCTTTCAAATAGGCTGGTTTGTCTAAGTATCGGCGTAACGAAGAGCCAAACACCAACCACACGCCAACACAAGGGAACGAGGCAATAAAAAACATCGAAGCTATGGTCAGGTTTTGAGTCATATACCCTTCACCTATTGTCGTAAATGCAGATATCGCTCCAATTGCCACCACCCAAGCTTTGGCATTGACCCACTGAAACAAAGCTCCGTTTAGAAAACCAAGCGGTCGACTTCGACCTTTCTCAGCACTCACACTGTCAGCCATGGCGATCTGCAATGCGAGATATAAAAGATAAAGCGTTCCCATGACTTTGACCGCCAAAGAAAGCTGAGGGAACAAAGAAAACAGTTCGCCAAAGCCCAGCCCTACCAATAGCAACATCAAAGTAAATCCGACACAAATACCAGTTAACAGCGGCAGGCTGCGTTTTACTCCAAAATTCAGTCCAGATGTCATCACCATGATGTTATTTGGCCCCGGGGTCACTGAAGATGAAACGGCAAACAAAGCGACGGAGAGTATATATTCCATAATAAAAGCCTCGACGTTTATTGGTTACCACCACCGAATGCAACCGAAAGCAAACATTATAATGAACGAATGAATTTTATAATGAACACCAGAAAAACGTTTGTCAAATCATGCCATCGTTTTTTATAATGAACGGAAACACACTGACCAGAGAGAGCGTTGTGGATCAAAATAAACCGCCAATCGAACAAATCGCTGCCATTCTTAATGCCGAAAGATTGAATGCTGGCTTAAGTATCGCCGAGGTCGCAAGGCGCGCTAACATCGCAAAATCGACGCTCTCGCAACTCGAAAATGGCATTGGAAACCCTAGTATTGAGACGCTCTGGTCCATCTGCGTTGTCCTTGATATTCCTTTTTCTCGTCTAATCGAAACACCAGCTCCAACGACCAAAGTCATTCGCTACGGTAAGGGAGTCAGCGTGTTTTCGGAGCAAAAGGATTACCAAGCCGTGTTACTCGCAGCCAGCCCAGCGAATGCATGCCGCGACATCTATTGGATTGAAGTTAAACCCGGTCAGCCATTTATCTCGGAACCTCATCACCCGGGTGTTGTAGAGCATGTGGTTATTGTCAAAGGCCGAGCGAAACTCGGGTTGCAATCGGACCCTCATGAACTAGAGGAAGGGGATTACATTTCGTACCCTGGAGACTTACCGCATATGTTTGAAGCGCTGGAAGAAGATACACGAGCAATGTTGATTTCAGAATACCGGTAGAAGTGTAAAGGCGAGCAACATTGCTCGCCTTTTGCATTAGCCGTCAGCTCGATATCAAATTTCATAGAACCAAGAGTCTTGCTGCAAATCTAGGAGCTCTGGCTCACCCCCTTCAAGTTGGTACAAATGAAACTGTTGTAACGGCGGAGAATAGACATGCAGCGTAACCAGAGGCTCATCATCAGCCTGCAAATTGGAAATTTGGTGAATATCGTTGTCTTTGCTGACAGTCACGCTACCTTGCTGGTAATGGGATGACTGAGACGCGTAAATATGGCCGTTCGCTGCCGTTTCAAATAAGGTCTCTGTCGCTTCACCATGCAGTACACGCACGCCACAGGCGGTATTTAAGTGGTCATGAATTTTGCTTCTCTGACCATTTAGCCAACTCAAGATGAGCACTTCACAGTGGTCATTTTTAAACAGTCGCTTTCGACAGTAGCTGTCTTCATCAAAGCTGGCTAATGCCTTTATTTCGGAGTCATTCAAAGCCACGTTTTCAAGTATGAATCTTATCGTTGCAAGCGACAGTGGTTTGTTAGACAACTTAATTTGCTCCATAAGCTCCTGAAAATTAAGTCGGTAGTCACTATCAAGTAACGCAGCCAGTGCTGGAGCTTGCTGCTGAGTTATCGCTGAATGTCGCAAATTGTCCTCCTCACACATCCTGTTATGTTTTGGCAAGCACGCCTAATTGCCTTTAGATGTTGCATGAGTAGACAATTAGCTGCATAAAAAGTGTCACATAGAAATGTCATTCGTAGAAGGTCATCACGATTTTACAAGTAATTAACAATTGGACGAGTTACTTTATAAAATCGAAAAAATTAAGAATCTGCTACGACCTCTGAGACATCGCTTACGCCGCACTGAGAATCGCTGTACAGTATGCACAAACAAAAACAGGACATCGTCAATGACAAAAACGGCTTTAATCACAGGTGCCAGTCGAGGGATTGGTAAAGCACTATCGCACTACTTTGCTAAACAAGGTTACAACTTGGTATTGATTGCAAAGCATGAAGCAACTCTTAACCGTGTGTTTGATGAGTTAAGTGAAGAGTTTCCTCATCTCAACATCAAAACTCACAGCCTAGATTTCGCGCAGCCTGAAGTCACTGCCAATTCTTTTAAGGAGATTTTAGAGCAGCATGAGTCCATTGATGTCTTGGTAAACAGTGCTGGTGTCCTAAAAGCAGGTCATATTGATCTGACGTTCCATCAGTTGTCTGAGTTAATGAATGTCAACCTACTTTCTACCATTGCAGTGTGTAATGCCGTGGCAGAAAAAATGAAACAACAAGGGTTCGGGGAAATCTATAATCTAGGGTCGACCGCAGGGCTATCTCCTGTACCAAAGATTGCGGCTTACTCAGCCACTAAAGCAGCAATGGTAAGCTATAGTCAGTCTCTCTATCAGGAACTACTGCCTCACAATGTTCAAGTGTGTTGCTTGTGTCCAAGCGTTGTAGATACAGATATGACCAATGATGGACGAATCAAAAACGAGCTTAAGATCGAACCTGAAGACTTAGCAAAAGCGATTGATTTTGCCCGTAGCCTCTCAACAGGCGCAGCGATGTCTATCTTACCTATTCGTTGTAAAGTCATCGACTTAGAAAATAGCTGATTCGCGATGAAGCAATAAAAAAAGGGCTACCAATGGTAGCCCTTAGCATTTTCCTTTAACTTATTAGCGACTTTCTAGCTCTTCGAAAATCGCTTCCGCATCAACAACACCACCAGAGATTGACAGTGTGCTGAACGGTACAAGTTCTTCAGGAGTAGAAGGTTTCTTAACCAATAGTTCTGGGTAAGTACGCGCTTTGCTCTTCAGCAGTTCTTTAAGCTCAACGGCAGACAGGTCTGGATAGTGCGACCATACCATTGCAGCTACACCAGAAACGACTGGCGCTGCCATACTTGTGCCGCTGTACGCGGCGTAGTTGTTGTCTGGAGTTGAAGACAGAACACGGTAACCCGGAGCAAAGACATCAACCGTCTCCTGACCAAAGTTACTGAAGCTCGCAACCAGTGAGTCATCCGCATATTTCGCTGATGCACCGATGTCCATCCATGTTGAGATTGGCTTAGACCAAGAGTGCTTAGCAAAACGGTTCGGGAAGCTTGGCTTGATGTCGTTATCGTTGCGGCTGTTACCAGCAGAATGTACAATCAGCACGCCTTTACGTGCTGCGTAACGGAATGCGTGGTCAACGATGTACTTACGTGGCGAGTAGCTCTTACCAAAGCTCATGTTGATGATCTTCGCACCGTTATCAACAGCGTAGCGTACCGCGTTAGCGATATCTTTATCCCTTTCGTCACCGTTTGGTACCATACGTACCGCCATGATTTGCGCGTAATCTGCCAGGCCATCAATACCAATACCGTTGCGGCGTTCTGCGGCAATAATTCCTGCTACGTGAGTACCATGCGCACCAACTGGACCTTTCACATCATTGTTACCGTAACCCTTTTCCCAAGGGTTGTTGATGTTATCCATCACGATGTCACGACGCGTGTCTAGCTCTAGGTTGTAGTGGTAGTCCAGAGACTCTTGGTAGCGGCTTCTGCGTGATTCTAGGTAATCAAACGAGTACCAAGATTCAAATACGCCAAGCAGACCTTTAGCGGCTGCAACCACTTCAGGGTTTGAGTGCTCAAGTAAAATTTGTAGGCCGTCGACAGTAAAGTCTTTGTGATCCGTCAACTGAGTGATTTGATCTTTGTACTGATTCGCTTGCTCAGTCGCTGCCGTCACTTGATCAAGAGAAGTCTGGTTGTATTCAACTGATTCTAGATAGTCTGCTTCTACGCCCTTGTAGTATTCACGCTTCTTACGCGGGATCCAGTGATTACCTTCTTTCAGCTTCAAATATTTTTTGTACTCACGAGTCACTTCTAGTGTGTCTTGATCCACATTGACACCAAGAGAGTTACCAAGGAAGTTCCAACCGTGAACGTCATCGATATATCCGTTACCGTCATCATCGATGCCGTTACCTGGAATTTCGTCTTCGTTAGTCCAAAGTTTGTTTTTCAGATCTTCATGGTCAACATCAACACCTGAGTCAAGAACCGCAACAATCACAGGCTGTGGCTTTAAAGGTGGCAGTAGTGATTCATAAACATAATCGGCACCCACACCCTGCAGGCTAGAGTAGTTTGCAGAAGCATTAAACCAGTCTCCACGATCATCTGACGGGTTGCTCATCATGCGTATTGAGAACAATGCGAAAGGTTTAACTGGCTTAGGCGAGTAATCTTCAACAATGTTACCTTTCACATCTTTGATGAAAGGCGAGTTTGCTGGAACTGGTTCAGCACTGACGCTGACTGAAACCGACGCTGAAGCCATCATAGCGACAACAAGCGCGGAAAGCTTATATCCGTTTATCATTCTGTTACATCCTATTTAATTATACGCTTACAAAGCGCACAAAAGATAAAATGCAACTCAATTAAGATCATTCACAAAATCAATTAAATGAGTATAAGATCTCACTAAGAGAGATATTTATCGCTCAAAATTTGAGATAAATTCTATTAATAATATCAACATTTATATAACGCATGACGTATATTAATTTAATCTTTTAATTCATAAATTTAAGATCATTAATTAAATAGATATCTATTCATAAATATCCAATAAATTATTATCAAATAACTCATTAATAATTTAAAATCTTATTTATTCCGAGATACCTCAATATTTATTAATATCATTATCCACAATAAATAATGGAACACCGATCATGAAAAATTGGAAACTTCAGAAAATACCTACGTATGGCATTGTGGTATTCATTCGATTATTAATTTATTTTAGATTCTCATCATTACTAATAGGTAAGAAACATGTCCCAGCCACTGCCACAACTCAACTTGTCTCACTTGCCGCTGCAACAAGCCCTAGTCGATTCGATCTATCACGCTTTTATCGACCACGAAGATGTTCTTGCTGCGGTATTGCTAGGCTCCTTGGCTGCGGAGACAGGTGACAGGGTTTCTGATGCCGATGTTATTGTCTTCACGACCAACGGTTTCCATCGAACATCGGAGCTGGCTTACCAAGCATTTGAAAGCAACAAAGAGATCTTTTACTGTCTCGAGGGCTTCCACAATGACCATGCTTTTTTCAAGAAATATATCTTCAACGATATGACCAGTGCAGAGATTCACTGTCTCGATCTAGAAGAACCTTTCATGCTCTCAAAACCTTATAAGGTACTATTTGATAAATCAGATATCGTCACCTCCCGCCTTACTGATGCGCCAGCACCCAAGCATAAAGACTTCCCAGCTTATACTAGCGGTGATCAAGGGCTTATTTGGGAGTTATTCGACTGCATCAAATGGCTCAGCCGTGATGACACCAACTTAGCAAAAGAATACATTAAGAAGCTGGCTAACAAGCTTTAAGTACGTCCAGTCACACACTGGTATGGAGACTCTTTGAATCGTCCAATTTTATACACCTTTTCTGGATTACCAGCCTCTGGTAAATCAACACTTGCTCAGCGCCTCGCACAACATACATCATCAATATATGTGCGTATTGATACGGTCGAACAAGGCTTGCGAGACCTATGCAGCTTTAAAGTAGAAGGGGAAGGCTACCGGCTCAGCTACAGAATCATTGAAGACAACCTTCGACTAGGTATTAGCGCGATTGCAGACTCTTGTAACCCCATAGAACTCACACGACGTGAATGGCGTGATGTCGCCACCAGTGTAGACGCCCGCTTTGTCGACATTGAAATTTGGTGCTCGGATAAAGAAGAGCATAAACATCGTGTTCAAACACGACCTAACACAGTTAAAAACCTTGTCTTGCCAAATTGGGAACAGGTTGAAAATCGCCACTATGAAGCATGGCCTGATGACGTCATCAGGATTGATACCGCTGGAAAAAGCATTGAGCAAGCCTTCACAGAATTGCTAGATAAGCTTGAAGTCTGGTCATCTCCTGCTTAACTAGACTGTGTATAACTCTTTGAAATCTAAAAATACTAACGTCTCAGGAGCCAGTATGGAGCAGAACAACGCCTTTCAGGAACAGATTCCCAATAACCATTGTTTTGGCTGTGGAGCCGAAAATGCGATGGGGCTACAAATCAAAAGCTACTGGAATGGAGACAATGAGTCTGTCTGTACTTTCACTCCTTCTGCTCATCACAGTGCCGGCCCTTTGCATTTCCTCAATGGTGGGATCATCTCAACCATCATTGATTGCCACTGTGTCTGTACCGCCATAGCGAAAGGCTATGAGATGCAAGGCAGAGAAATAGGAACAGGAGAGATGATTTGGTTTGCAACCGGAAGTTTGGATGTCAAATTCCTCAGACCGGTTCCCATAGAAGATGACGTTCAACTTATCGCTTCTATCATTGATGCGAAAGACAACAAAATAGAGCTCCAATGCGAACTGTTTTCTGGTAACACGCTTTGCTGTCAAAGCCGGGTTGTAGCCGTCAAAGTCCCCAATGAATGGTTTGAAGGCAGATAAACACAACTAAAAAAGCCAGCGACTCGCGTCACTGGCTTTGCGTAAACCATCCAACTTATTACGTCGAACCAGTCATTAGAATTTGTAACCGCCACCAATCATAAATACCCATGGGTCGATTGAAACATCAACAGATTGAGCACCTAGCGTTGCATGATCGAATGTAGCAGTTGTATCAATATCAGCATACCAAATCGACCCGTTTATAAACCAATCTTCATTTAGCATATAATCTAGGCCAACATTTGCTGCTAATCCCCAAGAGTCGTCTAGCTTTAAGTTACTCAGAGTCGCAGCCGTACCATTGCTATTAAAGCTCTCGTCAAAAAACGTTGTATAGTTAATACCAACACCTACATATGGACGAAGATCGCTGCTAGCTTCGCCAAAGTAATATTGAACCATAAAGGTTGGTGGTAAGTGCTTAGTCTCACCAATATCTTGATTTAGCAAATCCGTGGAAATTGTGTGTTTGAATGGGGTTGCAGCAAGAACTTCTAGACTGATGTTGTCAGTCAACATATAGCCAAAAGTCAGACCAATTTGTGTGTCTGAATCTACTTGCAGCTCTTTGTCTGAACCTAATATTTTATCACTGCTGTCATTTGGAGAAACCATCGCTAAACCAGCGCGGACAATAAAATCACCTTCTTGGTGAGCTAGAACATTACCGGAAACAAGGGCAGCAACGACTGCCAAACCACATACTGTTTTTTTCATTGTTGATTTCCTTACGTAGGGCTTTCTTTTAATTAATGATTGAGGGAATCTTATTTATTGTGGCGTGCAAGTTAACACACAAAGACCTTACTCTTTTGATGGAAATCAATTTGTGAATTTTATTGATTAGCGATTTACATTTGTTTCGACTTGATCACCTTTTCAATGCAAAACAATGACATTTATGTAATGCAGCCTTTGCGTGTGTCACAGACAAAAAAAGCTCCCGAAGGAGCTTTTTGTTTAGATATGTTTGCGGTTAGCCTGTGGTTTCAGGTTCACTTTGTTTGGCAAGTTGAATTTCTTGTTGTCGCAGCATCGCGTCAAGTTCATCTCGACGTACCTTAAATGCGGTCATTTCACTTTTCGGAACTGAGCTCGCCATTGGTATATTAGCCGTCATGGCATTAACAGGCCTGCCACGGTCAATCAATTCATAGTGAATATGAGGACCAGTCACACGGCCAGTCGCACCAGACAAACCAATTCTTTCACCACGTGATACTTTCTGCCCTTTTCGAACGAGGATTTTACTCAGGTGCAGATAACGCGTTTTGTAGCGGCTACCGTGCTGGATCACAACATAGTTACCCGCATATGGGTGTTTGCGGGTCATGACAACCACACCGTCACCAGTTGACACAATCGTCGTACCTGTTGGCGCAGCCCAGTCAGTACCATTGTGCGGAGCAATTCGCCCAGTGACTGGGTGTTTCCGCGTTGGGTTAAAGTTAGAACTTAGTCGGTAATCTGCGTTAAGCGGTTTACGTTGGAATGCGCGTTGCAGGCTATTACCATTCTTATCGTAGTACTGCCCATCAGAGTGAAGGTAAGCCGTCACTTCTTTGCCGCGATTATAGATTTTCACCGCTTGAAGCTCTTTGTTACCCGTTAGTTGCTCGCCAACATATTGCTTCGACAAGACCACTTCAAACACATCCCCAGCACGGAGATCGCGGGCAAAGTTAAGCTTGTCTTTGAGCAGCGATACGATCTGTTCGTTCTCACTACTTCCTAACCCCAATCGGTGCAGAGATTGAGAGAAGCTACCTGCGATTTCCCCAACTAGCGCTTGTTCTTTCCAAGTGCCAGGAATCTTCACATCCTCAAAGGTATAACTGCCATCATCGTGACGATTATAAACAGCGCGTTCTACGATGCTGAACTCAAGCTCCATTTTCGCTAAGTTCTTAGTTTCAGCATCTCGCCAAAATCTTAGAGTATTTCCAGGTTTTAAAGTATCCAGCGCAAGATAGTTAAGGTCTGTTTCCATAATCTTCATCAGCTCGCTATAACCAAAGCCTAGCTGGCTGAAAATGGAACTCAGATTATCGCCTTTCTGAATCACGTACTCATAGTTTGGCATGTCATGAATGACTTCAACATCAGTAAGCAAGTCATTCACAATGCTGGATTCAGGAAGCGAAAGATCAATAGTGCGCTGATACTGGTTGCTTTTGTTTGTTGCAGATAAAACCAATGCGGCAACAACAGGAAGGCTCAAAAGCATCATTTTTCTCGACTTGGAGAGCTCTCGAAAGCGAGATGTCAATCTTTTGGATTGCACAGTTTGACCTTATTGCTTGAATTTCAGAAAGGCCTAAGGGTACGAATTTATGCCTAGCTTGTCACCTATGGAATGTCAGGTTTGGATCAAAAAAGGCGCAAACGCGCCTTTATAAATATGACTTATGGTTGATAGTAATCACCCACTTTCACATGCATTCAGATTACTGATAAGTGGAAACTAAACCATTATCTGAGCCAAAGCCGTTTGGCTGATATTGGTCCGCATTCGGATCGTTTATCCATTTTTCATTATCAACCAAATAACGAAATTCAAATTCGCTGTCTTTCGGCAGACGCGTTTTAAACTTGTAGGATTTACTCTTAGCTACCTTCTTCATTTCGGTTGGTTGCCAATCCAGAAAATCCGCTACGATAGCCACTGACTGTCCAACTTGTTCCGCAGCAAGTTCGAACGTTACTTCTACTTCGTCTTTAGTTTTAAAGAATCGCTTATTGATCATGTTTAACTCCATTAACGACAAAAACAAATCCATCTCATAACTTGTCAGGCCAAATAATAAGCAATCCGTACTCCATGCACAATACCGTATTGAACACTGATTATTCGACACGTTCCAGGCTATCCTGCCCAGTCA
Source organism: Vibrio sp. St2 (assembly GCF_947311885.1). Classification (NCBI taxonomy): domain Bacteria; kingdom Pseudomonadati; phylum Pseudomonadota; class Gammaproteobacteria; order Vibrionales; family Vibrionaceae; genus Vibrio; species Vibrio sp. St2. The sequence goes on from NZ_CAMZNA010000002.1 coordinate 523,653, forward strand.
ACTCGAAAAGTATAGTCGTTGAAATGGTAGGCTCTTGTGACATGGGTTGATCAGCATCACGTTGTTTAATACTCACGCTAATATTGTGCTGCTGTTTTTCTAGTGCATCGACGACGATCCGGTCCCCCAGAAATTGAGCTTCTTTCGAAATCATGCGTTTTCTAAAATCATCATAGTGAAACGTGGCTAGATAGTAGAACACGCCGGAGCCCTGATTTGAGACAGTCATAATCGAGGCAAACATCGTGGGGGTAATCTGAAGCAACTTGCTTGTATCAACAGTGACGACGCCACGCTCTTCACCATCTTCATACGTGCCACTTGCCAGACCTTTCGTTGGGTTTAGCTCTTCCATAAACGTATAAGCCTGACTTTCGGGCACTTTCACCGTCCAAGGGTTTGTAGTCGAAAGACCAAAAACAGACTGCATAACCACATCACTGCTTGCAGCTTGATTAGGAAACTTTGCCATGATCTCTTCATCAGAAAGACTGAATCGGTACAGGCCAGCGATCGTGACTACTATTAATAAGAGGATTGGAATCAAAAGAATCAGAGGAATTGGTAAAAGGCGCTTTTTCATCTTGTAGTATGTCTTATCAGATACATGAACATAGTGACGTCATGTTAGCAGCAAGGACAAGGAGATAAAATGGAACACGAGCAGAAAATACGTATGGCCGATTGCAGTTGTGGACAGGTCAATCTGGTTTGTCGTGGTGAACCAGTGAGAACGTCAGTCTGTCACTGCTTTGAATGTCAAAAGAGAACCGGGAGCGTTTTCGGAGTCCAGGCTAGATTTAATCAAGAGCAAGTTTCTTTCAGCGGTGATCTTGTCGAATACACTCGTATCAGTGATTCAGGTAATGAAGTCACCTACTCTTTTTGCCCTAGGTGCAGCACGACAATGTCACTCAAACTCAGTGCCGCCCGAGATTTCATTGTCATACCTGTCGGTATTTTCCAAGAGCAGGATTTTCAGACCCCAAGTTTCTCTGTTTACGAAGAAAGGCAACACGGCTGGGTCAAATTTGACTGCCAGATGGAACATCACCATTAACAGAATGAGATATTGATTCACAAACCTTCTCTTAATTTGGGCTGTACTCTGTATTCAGCTCTCACAGTGACGGACAATGATATGAAGTTTGTTGTTTTACTTTCAGGATTGATGTTTCTTTCCACAGCACACTCCACCGAAACGGAAAAAGCGTATGAATGGGTGACAGATCTCGACTTGATGTTTCAGTTGGATGATACTCCCGATACCGTTGAAACATTCAACGATCAGGGCATGGAGTTTACTCACTACTTTTACAGTAGCCTGAACCATTCTTTTCTAGTCAACATTGAAACCGGTGAAGTGTGCCACGCCTATATCGGACCCGAAAGAAAAAGCTGTTTTCCATGCGGTGAAAATGAAGTCAGTGACGTCTGTCCGTAGCAGATAGCGATTTTCCTCAAACCTTTTCGTTCTTCAAACAAAGAGACCATTCTATGCAGATCACTCTGGTTCAGAACAAGGTGTTTTATAAAGACAAAGCACGCAATCTTGACCATATTTCCTCATTAGTCGCTAACCAAAAAGAGGTTGGTGAAATTCTGCTTCTTCCTGAGCTTTCAACGACAGGTTACATTTTTAACACCACAGAAGAAATTCATGCGCTTTGTGAGGACTTTTCTGACAGCGAAACGATAGCCACACTGCAGAATCTGGCTAAGCGGCACAATACCTTGGTTGTTGCGGGGCTGGCGGAAAAGCACGGCGATAAGTTTTATAACAGTGTGGCTGTAGTAGATGAACATGGGCTAAAAACTCGCTTTCGCAAGGTCAGCCAAACCAATATCGATAAGCGTTACTTCTCACGAGGTGACCAGCTAACCTGTTTCGAACACAAGGGAGTGAAGTTTGGTATCGCTATTTGCTTTGATCTCTGGTTTCCAGAAATCACTCGCGAATATGCCAAGCAAGGTATCGATGTACTGCTGCATCCAGCGAACTTTGGTGGCGAATACAGCTTGCATGTCGCGAGAGCAAAAGCACTCGAAAATGGTTACTACATAGTGACCTGCAATCGTGTGGGCGAAGATGTGACTGAAGAGTTGGTTGGAGAATATCGTGGCGACAGCCGGATTTGCACACCTAATGGGGAGTTGATTGCCCCTTTCCACCAAGAAGAAGCCATCTATACTCTCGACATTGAATGCCCGTTGCCGACACCACGCAAAGTACTCGGTGTGGAACTGCTTCCTGAAATGGCCTCAGTGAGTGACGTGCTGAGCTAAAAAAGAGCCAGCGTAGTCGCTGGCTCATGTCGTATTCAAAAGCAAACCTATCTATAGCGCATGATCCAGTTGGTATTTACCGATCATTTCCCCTTCGTTATTTAGGAAACGCTGGTAGGAGAAAGGTGAAATATCAACACAAGTCGGTAAACTTCTCACCAACTCATCGAGAATTCGACCCGTAATCGCTGAGGTCAGCATACCGGTACGGAAATGGCCGCATGCATTGAGGTAACCTTCTACACCCGGAACCGGACCAAGAATCGGTAACTCATCTGGTGAGCCAGGACGCAGCCCCGCCCAACAGCGCTTGATGTTCATGTCCTTGAGAGCAGGGATGGATTTCATCGCACCCTGACCTAACTGCTTGATGTACTTAATATCATTGCTGGTATCAAATCCACGTTCTTCGGTCGTAGAACCAATCAAGATCTCACCGTTGTCTTTCTGCGCAATGTAACAGTCACTGGTCGTCAAACAGCCGTTGAGTAACTTCGGTAGTTTCTCTGTGATGATCACCTGCCCTTTAACCGGGAACACTGGCAGCTTATAACCTGTTGCCCATTGGCTGATGGTTTCTGCCCAAGCACCTGCAGCATTGACCATCATTTTACACGGTAAAACACCCTGTTCTGTTTTCACTGCTGTAACGCGATTACCCTGCCTCTCAATTCCTGTCACTTTAGTATTGAGATAAAGTTCAACCCCGTTCTGGCGAGCGGCTTCCAAATACGCTTCATTGAGGCGATATGGATTAATTTGATGGTCACAATCAAACTCCATCGCACCAATGGCGTCTTTGGATACGTTAGGCTCTTCAGCATGCAATTCTTCTTGAGAAACCCAACGAACATGGTTGTGACGATTAGGCACCGCTGCTGCGATTTGTTCAGCGTACATACGGTCATATTTATCGAACATCACAAACTTCAGGCCAGTGCGTTCAAATTTGAAGTCGACACCGTGGTTTTCAACCAGCTCCTCGTATAGTGCTGGGTACATCGCATTCGACATCATCGCCATATCAAAAAATGGTTCTGGCATAATATGCGGGTTCATTTCCGGTGCTTCATTTGCTCCTGACTCCTGCATTTGCTTCGATAATGTTTTAAATAGAATGACGCCACAGCCAAGACCAGTCGATTCACCCATTGCCCATAGTCCACCGGCAGATGCACGAGACGCATTTCCCGGATATTTAAAATCAACAACAGCAATCTTGAGATCTTTCTGACGGCTCAGGAAGTACGCAATGGACGCCCCAATAACACCACCACCACAAATGACTACATCATACGCTTTCATTACTCTTCCTCCAGCGCTGCAAATGGGATTGGATCGAGTGGGAATCTAGGGCGAACTAGGCCTTGTTCCTGACTAAATCCTTCTTTCTTCAATCGGTCGTAGCAATAGTGGGCACAGGTTTTGCCTTGGCAATCACCCATTGTCACGCGGGTGCGCATTTTTAAGGTCACAATGTCTCGGCAACCTTGAGCTATCGCTTCATCTATCGCTTTTTTCTTCACCTGTTCACAGCGACAAATCACGGTATCCTCCTCTGGTAGAGAGAGCAGGCCGAGTTCGCGGAAGCCCGCATTATCAAAGGCCTGACGGAAACGATAGAGGCGTGACAACTTACGTCGCATTGCAGCAATGTACTGCTCTGCGTCTGCACTACCCAGTTTGCCAAGTTCACAAGCAATAGCTTTTGCGGCGATCTTACCTTCCAGCATGGCGGCATCGGCACCCGCAATTTTAGCGCTGTCACCTGCACAGAAAATGTTTTCCTGACTGCTTCGCTGCCATTTATCGACAGCAGGGATTGCCCCACTCATGTGGTCATAATCAATATCGAGGCCGATAAGCTGAGCGAGTTGCGAGCGAGCCGCAAAGCCATAACCCACCCCTAACGTATCCACAACATGAGTCACAGCTTGAGAGTGATCTGGGAACCAGTTGTCATCGTAAGGCGCAACGGTAACTTCATTGAGCTGGCGGACACCTTCTGCTTTCACCAATCCCCATCCATAGTGGAGCGGGATATTATGCTGCTTGAGGTACCACATCATCGATAGCCCATCCAACGCTTGTTGAGGACGATTGAGCATCGCCAGCGTTTCTTTGGCTACCGACGAAAACTTCGCCGCTTCATAAATCGCTTCAACCTGACAACCCGCTTTATGCAGTTGGCAAGCGACCAGAACTAACAGCGGGCCACTCCCTGTAATCACGACTTTGTTACCCGGTCTGACTAGCCCACTCTTGAGCTGAAGCTGTATCGCACCTAAAAGCATCACACCCGGAAGCTGCCATCCCGGAAAAGGGATGCTTCGTTCCTGACACCCCGTCGCCAATAGCAAATGGTCATACTCGATATTAGACAGTTCGTGGTCATGGGTAACCAATAGATTGTTGTCACCCAAAGGCCCTAGGACTCGTGTCTGAGTTCGCAAGTCAATGAAAGACGCATTGCTTTGATAGTCCTCTTGAAGCTTGTCCATCGCAGTGGTCAGCTTTTCGTCCAGATGGGGCATGTCCGCCGTTTTTCGCCATGGTCCTCGATAAATAACACCACCAGCTTTAGGTGCTTCATCAATCACAGTGGAATGAATACCAAAGCGTGCAAGTTCAGTTGCCGCCGACATACCTGCCGGTCCACCACCTACAATCACGACTTTCTTAGTCATATCTCACCCCCTTGCTCAAGTACCAAGTTTCGGCTGGTCTCAACCTCCATATCTGGCTTGACGATAGTCTGGCAGGCTCTCTGCTTGTGGCGACCATCAATGTGCAACAAACAACAGTGACATACCCCCATCCCGCAGTATGGGCCGGATTCAGCACCGTAATCATTTGTCATCAACTGACGAATATTTGAAGCCAACAAAGCGCTTAGCACACTTTCACCTTCAACCGCCGGAATGGGTTTCCCGTCAACATTTATGGTGAAGGGCTTATCGAGCACCTTAGTAATATCTTGGTTTCTTTTTGTAATAGAATTCATATACCTCTCCAATGCAACAAAGCGCATACGCATCATACCCATAAAAAAAGTAAGGGAAATGATCAAAAAAGACGCATTTTCAATTTAAAAAGAACCATCACAATTATTAAGGGAAATACTTGTGCTACTACTCAGTATCTCATCAGACCACTGCAAAAATATGGAAGATAAGAACAAAAGTAGGTTCAAAGAAGAACAGAAATATATGTAATATTTATTAAATGGAAGGGTTTTATTGGATTAGAAAAATTAATTTAGATGACATAAACAAAATTCTGACTTTCGAATTCTTCAAGCTCGAACAACCGATCTAGCATCTCCTGATTAAGCCTGCTCCCTCTCTTAATTAAGACTTTTCCGTTTGGCAGGGAGACATCACGTTTTATTTCAATCCCTGGTTTTAGATCGCCAATACTGACGCAATATTCAAATGTACTTGTATTATTTCTGCGCTTATCTTCTAGCATATGAAAATAAGTATTCAGAATGAGCGGATCATAATGACTCTTAGATTTTTCTTTCATTAAACTTTCAGCAACCGCAGGCAAACGAAGCTTTGTTCTATCAACGTGATTGACCGTTAGATAATCGTAATCCTTCACCACTCTTATAATTCTCGACAATACAGGGATTTGCTCTCCTTTTAATCCTTCAGGAAACCCTGTTCCATCCATATTTTCATCCTGATATTGGATTCCCGCGAGAAGTGGTTGGAATGACGCATTATGCAGAAGTAAGTCAGCGGCTTTATGACCTGAGCCACACGGGCCAATGTGATGAGCTGTGTACGCTGAAGATAACTGCTGTTTAGACTGACAAGAGACCATGCCAATAAGATGGAGCAGAGCCGCTTGATAAGCTTGAGCATTTGATACTTCAGATGACGTTATATGCCCTGCAAGCTCCTTGACGTGTTCAGCGATTCTCAGCAAATCTTGCTTTTCAACATGAACACTTTCAGAGATCACGTTCACCAACAAACTCAACGTATTATTCATCAGTTCTTTGTGCCTATGGCTTGCACTTTTGTACTTTAGATCGAGTTGTTTAATGTGTTTATTCTTCTCCTCTATCTGCCCTTGCAAGCTTTCATTATCTCGGAGAAGCTTAGCGTTGATGGCTTCCTGATGTTTCGCATATTTTTCTATGCCTCCCGTCATTTCAAACTGGGACTTGAGCCGAAGCAGCGTTTTCTTTACCTCTTCGTTTTCCCATGGTTTAGGTAATACATAGCTAACATCCCCTTCGTTGATAAACGCTGTTAAATCATTCTGCTCCGCATTACTTGATAGTGCGACACGTATAGCCCCAGGTTGGACATACCTAGCCTCATAAAAGAATTTAGAACTACTCATGGACGGCATACTGGAATCCGCAACAACGATGGAGACTTCGTAGTCATTGAGATATGTCAGGGCCGAAATCGGGTCATTAAATGTCACAACACAGAAGTCTTTCCTTAGCAGTCGTGACAGTGCACGAGTGATTTGAACTTCACTATCAACGATAATGAGTTTTACTGCGGTGTCTCCATCCATAAGAGCTCCCTGCCACTAGTGATGGTTTGATATAGGTAAGCGCACAGTGAATTTGGTGCCTTTACCGACTTTACTCACTACATCGATTTTGCCCCCATGATTATTCACCACCCCATGGCAAATAGATAACCCTAGCCCTGTGTTGCTCATGTCCATGCGAGTGGTGAAAAAGGGATCAAAGATTTGAGGCAGATTTTCTTCAGCAATACCGATCCCACTATCCACAATATGAACGACTACGTCTTTGTCACAAAGGCTCGTCATCACTTTGATTACACCGAGTTCACGGCCAATTGCCTGTAACGAATTCTGCAGTAAATTAACAAAGAGCTGTTCAAGTTGATGTGCACTACATGAAACTAAAGCATTTTCAGCATCGTAAGACTCAATAATCCGACAGTTCGACTCAATACGATCTGAGAGGCTTTCAATTGATGATGACAAAATGACGTTAATATCTCTTAAGTCGAATTGCTCATCACTGTAATCTGAAAACGTCTTGATATTAGAAAGTATGCTGTCAATTTTCAAAGCCCCTTCCGACGTTGCCTTAATAAGCTCATCGCTGTCTTCGAAGACAAAGTCGAGATCTTCTTCTTCACAAATTCGATCAATTCGGCTCAACACTTCCTTCGCAACAACAGGATGTGCCGACGCAACCGCAGCAAAGGTTTTGTACTCTGTCACTAAGACTTTGAAAAAGCGATTGTAGTCTTTAAGCGTATTAATGTTGCTCAAGACATAGCTGATAGGTTCATTGATTTCTCTGAGAAGCCCAGAGCTTACCTGACCGAGATTCGACAGCTTCTCATCTCTCTCTAGCCTAGCTTCCATATCCTTGATACGTTGGTTCGACTCAACAAGAGAATGATGCTTTTTGGTGACCTTCACTAATGCTTCTTCGAAGCGTGACAACACCCGATTGTATTGACGGGCAATCATTCCAATCTCAGATGTCGGATCGTAATCGACTCGCTGTGTAAAATCACCGCTCGCCTCCTGATGCTGCATTACAGCGACGAGATCATAGAGATCACTGCCCGCTTCATGAGAAGAGATATTAAGACCGATAACCTCTTCTTCCTGCTTCACTCGCAAAGAAATTACTTTGTTAAGCAGGTAGAAACTCAAATAGCTGATAGGAAAGACGAATGCACTGGTCGCGCTAATACCGAATATCTGAATCAGTAACTGGCTGGTTCTATCTTCCGCTATCAGTACTCCAGAAAATGCGTCTTGAGGTGCGAATAAAGCGACAGCCAAGGTCCCCCAGATACCATTTGCCAAATGAACAGGGATTGCTCCAACTGCATCATCAATTTTCTTTCGAATTAACAAATGGTTGGTCAAGGTATAAATCAGTGCAGCAACCATACCTATCACAACCGCACTAGGTGCATTGACTAAGTTACAGTTCGCGGTAATTGCCACCAGTCCCGAAAGAATACCGTTGCAGAAATGAGGAACATGCACTCGCTTAATCAAGTGAAGCGAGACCAATGCGGACGTTAATCCGCCCATCGCTCCAGCGAGTATGGTATTGAGGATAATATTGAAAGTATTTGAACTAAATGCAAGCGAGCTGCCCGCGTTGAATCCCAACCATCCAATCCATAGGAATACGACACCTGCGACCGTCTGTACCAAGCTGCTGTGATTAAAAGCCTGCCCGTCTTTGAAACGGTTCAACCTTGGTCCAATCACAATCACTGCGGCTAACGCCGCCCAGCCTCCCACCGCATGCACCGTTGTCGAACCAGCAAAATCGACAAAGCCGTATTGCGATAACCAACCTTGTTCCGCCCACACCCAGTGACCCACAACAGGGTAAATAAAGGCAGCAACCAGAACAGAAATCGCGATATAGCCCTTGAGGCTACCTCGCTCTGCGATAGCACCGGAAATAATCGTAACCGATGTGGCACAAAACACCATCTGATAGAAGAAAAATGCACCCTCATCAATAGCATCAAATTGCGGGATCATGAACTGATTAGTGCCTGCCAGTCCTTGCCATGATTCACCAAACATAATGCCGTAACCAAGCAGCCAATACAGTCCCAGAACCACAGCTAAGTCGATTAAATTCTTAGCCGCGACATTGACCGTATTTTTTCGTCGTACAGTGCCAGCTTCAAGCAGCAAGAAGCCGACCTGCATCAGCAGGACCAGCAACGTACACAAAAATACGAACAATGAATTCATAACACCTATATGTTTTCAGCGCCTTATTAAGCAACTGAACTTACATCCATGTAATTGCATATGTGTATAAATATAGATCCAAATTCAACAGATTGGTTTACGGCGAAGCAGCCTTCACACGAGTCGAAAAGCGCAAATGGTGACTTAAGTGTTCGTTACCTATACTCAACATGGGCCCCAGGCACATGGAGGTTTGTATGAGTATTGCAACACGATTAGACCAATATCTAAGCGAACACGATATCCCGTTCCAGACAGTCAGGCATAGCCACAGCCAAAGCTCACTTCAGAGCGGTGTTGCTGCAGGTATACCTTTGGTGTGTCTGGCAAAGGGCATCGTTCTGGAAGATCACGATGGTCATCACATGATGGCTGTTTTACCCGCCAACAATAAGATCAGCTTGTCCCGGCTAAATGACGAGCTAAATGCCAATTTCCACCTTGTTAAAGAGCGGCAGATTTATGAGATGTTCGACGATTGTGAGAATGGTGCCATACCACCTGTTGGTAGCGCCTACCATATGTCGACCACTTATGATGAAGTGTTGACTCGCCAGAACTACGTCTACTTTGAAGCAGGCGATCATGAAACCTTGATCAAACTCGATCAGGAATCTTTTCGCCAATTAATGGGCCAGAGCAAAATGATGAGATTCAGTAGCCAGATCTTCCATTAACTTAATTTAAAACGAAATCCGGTGACGATTCATCATCAAAAGAAGTCCACCAATTGGTGGACTTCTTTACGTTACTATTGCTTCTGGTCCTGAGCGTTCTCAGGACTAAAGCTAGCCACAATATCTACTTCATCAAAGTTGCGGTAACCACGAATCATAATGTTGAACTCACCAGCTGGTTTGTTAAACACGCACTGTTCGTTGCTGCCATTCTGGAACGGACGACAGTCATATTCTGTTTTCGAAACCGGACCTTCATAGGTCACGTATAGATCCGCATCGCCACTGCGTGGGCCTGTAATGGAAATCGTTACTTCGCCCGGCTCTGTAGTGCGGAAAACAAAGAACTGTTCATCGAAATAACCGGATGTCAGGTTCTCCACTGGTGTACCGTTTTCCAGCTCCTTCACTGGCGACTCTGCTTCATCCAAACTGGTTTCCACCAAGTATGCGATGGCTAACTTAGCAAATTTAGTCGCATGGCTTGCGGTTGGGTCGGAATTCTCCAACGTGTCGTGCTCAGTGTGGATATGCGGGTTGTAATCATTGAACATGGTTTCAAATGGCATTGCTGACGGGTAACCAGCGTTATGCCATGAAGCGTGGTCAGAACAGGCGTAGCCACAGCGGTCAAAATCATAAGTAATTTCACTCGCGTAGGTATCAATCAACTCGCTGAGAAATTCCGTTAAATTCGCGTCTGTGTAATCGTTGATGAAAGTAATATCATGAGCCGAACCGTTGTAGTTGGTCATATCCAGTTGCAAAGCAGAGACAACATCCGCCTGCTCGCCTTTCAGCGTTTGTGCGATGTCCTGAGAACCTCGCAAGCCCACTTCTTCTGCAGCATAGCCGTAGAACTTGATGGTGCGATCTGGCTGGATACCGCTAGCAATCATAAGACGCAATGCTTCTGTCACGGTTGCAATACCCGAAGCGTCATCATCGGCTCCCGGTGATATTGTACCTTCGGTTGTCCATGACCCAACTGTTGAATCTAGGTGACCACCCACCACAACGATCTCGTCTGGATGCTTGGCACCGACTAAAGTTACTTCAACCGATTTCTGTGGGTAATCACTGTGTGAGATTTGCTGAGCTGAGGCATAAGGTACATCCTTAATCTCTTCTTGCCAGCGCTCTAGCAACCAGTCCGAAGCAGCGATACCCGTAGAAGTGGTATAAAAACGGTTAGTAAAGCTGGTTAGGTTTTCAATGGTAGTAACCATGTTGTTTGGCTCAACTTGCGCAATCAACGACTCGACCGTATCGTGGTGGCTGATCACCGGCTTCTCAAACGTACTCATCGACAGTGGCATACCCGCCGCTTTCATTGCGCTTGCCTTGTCCTCATGCACCATGTAACCACCACAACGGTGTTTCGCTTCATGCATATGACTGGATAGTGCCGCCAGCTGCTTCTCATTGATTTTGGCAACCACAGCATTTGGATTTGCTGCAAAGCCGCTAAATACCGCTGCACCATGCTGCGTTATCAAATGCTGAGCATCAGCATCCGTGGTAATCCATACTTCCCCATCTTTCAATACGTTGGCATCTGATGCTGCAAAGGCAGAAGCGCTCCCAAATAGAGCTAAAGCTAATAATGTCTTTTTCATAGCAGAACTGAGTTCCTTGTAAATTCTGTAGACGTGATACAAAGCAGGGCTCCATTCGGAGCCCTGTCGTTTTTAGAATGGATTAGTTGGCTTTGATGAAGCGGTAGCGCTTCGTTTCAGAACAAACGTCACCTGAGGTACATACTTGGTACTCAACATCAATCGTGCCGTTGTGACGGAACTTATCGACGTAAGAAGTAAATTCAGTTGCACCCACCACTTTGCCGTTACGTTTCACAACAAAGTAGTCGTCTGTTAGGTATTCCCAAGCCAGCTTAACGCGTGCCTTGCCATTAGGCTGCTTGTTACCAAATTGCAGTTTGAGTGGGAACGCGTCTGTTGCCGTATCTTCAATTGTGATGGTCTTGTTGGTAGTCGTTGCAGCACCTGCATTATCCGTTACCGTCAGAGTCACAACGTAATCACCAGCTGCCGCGTAAGTGTGGCTAGCCACTGCACCTGACTGAGAGTTACCGTCACCAAGGTTCCACTGGTAAGAAACAATCTCACCATCGCTATCACTACTTGTGCTGGTTAGGTCAACTTTCTTGCCTGTGACAACGTGATCGAATGAAGCGACCGGCGGAACGTTAGTGCTACCAGAATCAAACGATGCTTTTAGGTTTGCATCGGCATATTCTGAGTAACCGAATACGTTGACGGTGTAACGACCAGCCGTTGGGTTTTCGATGACACAAACTTCATCAGTCACCGACTCACTCTTACAGATGTTTTCCTGCGAGCTTGGCGCATAGTCAAGGCCAACATAGATGTCTGGGTCACCAGTTGAAACACCAAGTTCGACTGTTAGCTTATCTTTACCTTCAGGCACTTCGATGTCGAAGTAGGTCTTCGAACCTGTACCGCCAGCAACAGTAACGGCTTGGCCATTTTCTAGACGCTGATACTCTGGTTCTGGCGGTAGCGGTGGCTCTGCACATGGCTCAACACCCACAACGCCAAACGCTGCTACGACGTCTTCAGAGTTATAACCTAGGTCATCTGCTGCGTTTTTCACGCCACATGCACCTTGCCAGAAGTCACTGTCTTCTGCCCAGTAGATCTGGTTAGCCAGAACAAACAGTTCGAACGCCTTCTTAGTATCCCAACCCTGAGTGGTAGCGATGTGATAGAAAGCTTTATTGAATACACCAGAACTGTAGTGAACATTCAGCCCATCGTAGTAATCAGAAGCGTGGTTGATAGAAGAACCGTCACGTGAAGGATCGTCCATGTAGCGCAGTGCGCCGTCTGCTTTGAAGATGTCACGACCGACCATCCAGTCGTTGGTCCCTTTCATGTAGTATTCAGCAGCTTCACCAGCGATATCTGAGAAGGCTTCATTCATACCACCAGATTGATTCGCGTAGATAAGACCTGAGTTTTGCTCAGTGAAACCATGGCTGACTTCGTGCGCAGACACATCCAGACTCACCAATGGGTAGAAGTAACTTTCACCGTCACCGAAGGTCATCGCCTGACCATCCCAGAAGGCGTTTTCGTAGCCGTTGCCGTAGTGAACACGCATCATCAGTTTGAATGTCAGCGGCGCTGTATCAAACCAATCTTTGTACATGTCGAATACAACGTTACCGAAGTAATGCGCATCGTTCAGTGGAGAATAAGCACCGTTAATTTCTTTGTGCTCGTTGCGCGGACATTCGTAGGAATAAGGCGTTGTACCTGAAGTTGCACCGTTTAGATCCACAGTTACAACGTTATCGGATTCCATTACACATTCAGTGCCGTTTTCCGTCACATCAAGATAGTGGTAATCAGTACCGTATTCATATTGACCCGTTTTCTCGTTACCACCAGGACCAGTACCGATTTGGGCATGGGCAATACCTTCCCAACGGTCGATGATTTCACCGCTGTGTGCATCCAGCATAGTAAACGGACGCGATGGGTGTGCTTTACCTTCAATCAGATAAGAGATTACGTAAATCAGACGAGTTTTATCACCGTCTTGATATACATAAAGATCGTCTTTTGCGTTCGCTAAAGATGGGCTCGCAGCAACACCAGCTTTAAGATCTTTGCTCGCTAACTCTAGTGCTTGTGCGCGGTTTAAAGAAGGTTTTACGAACTTACGATCAACGCCGGCCATCTTAACGTATTTGCCCTGAACAGCTTTTAGGGCGCCGCCTTTGGCACTTTGCGTTGCGTTTAGGTAGTGGCCCCAAACAGGCACTCCCCAGATGTTTTGCTGGACTTTAACTTTGTAGATGCCGCGCTTCTTCAGATTCACTTCTTTTACCATTTTGAAGCTGGAAGCATTGTCGACACCAAGCTGAGAATTCAGCCCAGAAAATGATGTAAAGTTGATTGGTTTGCTTAAATAAACTGACTCACCGGCATGTGCAGATAGTGACATCGCACTCGCCACGGCTACTGCCAAAAAACGCTTGGCTATTTTCATTATGATTCTCCTTATCGTGGCATTTTATAAATGCCGGGGAGAAACATATCATTAACAATTAGAATTAATACTCACTATTCTTAATAATTATTTAATAAACCAAACAAGCGCACAATATGATTAGCATTTATTTTATCAATCATAAAATAAATTAATTAAATTCAACCTAAAAACAAATAGTGTTAAATATATAGATTACAACGTCACGATAAGAATAATGGTTATTTGTATAATACAAATAACCATTATGGATAGAACTATCTAATTCCAATTCAATCAATAAAATCAGTTAATTATTGAATGCAGTAAGAGATTAGACGACAAACCATCATAGAAAGATATTTATTTAAATATTAATCTCATTAAAAATAAATGAGTAAAATAATATTTATAAGCACGCAGATAGCACACTGCATTCAAAATATAAACCACACAACAATGATGATTATTGAATAAATCGAATTCGGCTGAATAATAAGATTAGTGCGACCAAGAGTTGAAGTATAAAGCATGAAACGAACACCGCTTGCTCACCAAAGCTAGCAACCATATACCCTGACGCTGCTAAACCAAACGGCATGAGCAACTTAAACAACGAACCCGTAATTCCCGTCAGCCTGCCGAGGCATTGCTCATCGAACGCTTCCTGGCGGTAACTCCAGATGCAGATCGAGCTGTATAAGCCAATGGCAGAAATCCACAAGAAGGCAAAGACCAGACTCCACACTCCGGGAAGCACCAGAGGAATGAGGAAACCAAACGCCTCCAACGCAATTGAGGCAATCAATAACTGGCCTAAACCAAACTTGGTACGTATTTTATCTGCGGTAAATGAACCCAATAAGCCACCTACACCCGAAGCGGCAATCAAGTAGCTCACTTCAACTGAATTCAGACTGAGAGTGGATTTCGCATAGAAAATCGACTGAATCCAGAATATTGCACCTGTAGTGTTAATTACCATCACGGCCAAGGTGATGTACCACATATTGGTTTCAGCACGCAGTATCGCCCACCCTTCTGCCAATGCTTTTAGCACGGGGGGATGCGATTTCGGCTCTGGTTTCACTAAAGCTAACTTTTCCAGTTGCCAATAGGCCAGTACCAGCATCGCTGCCACTCCAAGAAAGACATTATGAATCGCTGACAAGAGCATCAACGCACCAGAAAGTACCGGTCCAACCGTTTCCATAAAACTACTCAGCGAACTCATGCGCGCAATAGCAGTATTTTGCAGTTCATGAGGAATACCGTTTTTCATCATCGCCATGCGTGCATTGTGATAACCGTAATTACACGCCATCATGAAAAACGCCGACGGAAAAAGAACCCAGAGCGGGTTATCCAACCATTCCACCGCAAAATAACAACTCAATACCATCAGCAACTGGCCTAACAACATCATTTGAGACCAGCGCTTTTTGTCGACTCTATCGACCCATACACCAATAAACAGCGCCAGCAATAAATTAGGTAGGAATTCAACTGCTCGCATCCAGCCCATCATCTGAGACGACTGAGTCAATTCATACACCAACAAAGGCAATGCCAAATTATAAATCTGGGCACTAAACGCCACGAACAATGCGCTGGAAAAGAGCACCACAAACGATCTATTTTTCCACACTGAATTTTGAGGGTGAGATAACGTCTCCATCGAATAATCCTTTCTTCCTGATAAGAATCCACTATTATCCGAACCAAAAGATGAAGAAAAATAGAAATAAGAAAAAGGAATTTCACCTTTATGCGTTACTGGAAATCCCTCGCGTTCTGCCGTGATAATCTGCAATTTGATCAATGGCAGCCAATGTCCTTGGACAATTTCAGCCAATCACTGGACTGCACAAGACGCAATGCCCAATTACTCATTAAACGCTTGATCAAAGAACGTTTCCTCGAGTGGCAGCCGGGGGTAGGCCGAGGTAATTTACCCAATGCAAAGCTATTGAAGTGCCCAAACGAACGATTGGAGCAACAAGCTTTTCGTCTATTAGAGGAAGGAAAAATCGCACAGGCTCTGGTACTGATCAAGGACGCACATCGCGATCTATTTCTAGAAAACTATCTCGCTCAGTTTCAGCCAAAAGATGAGTCAAAACATATACTAAAGATCCCTTTCTACCGCGGCACTCATTGCCTAGATCCCGTCTTTATCACGCGGCGAACAGAAATCCACCTTGCACGCTATCTTTATGCCAATCTGCTTACCATCAATACCGATAATCTCGGCATACAAGCTGATCTGGCACACTCATGGAAGCTGAGCGGCCACACACTTGAAATAACATTACGCAAAGGGCTTAAATTTCAGGACGGCAGTCCTTTGCTGGCTCAGGATATCAAAGCTCACTTTGAGCGATTGATGAGCTCAGACGCTGGTTGCAAAGTTCTGTTCGAATTTATCGATGACGTCGTCGTAATCGATGACCTATCTATTCACTTTGTCAGCCATTCAATGCCGAGTCTACTGCCTAAACTGCTGGCACACTCTGCTATGGGCATCACCAAAGCAATCAAAGGTAAAATCGTCGGAACTGGTCCATTCTGCTTAGAAGAGCAAACTGAGTGGCGAACACTGATGACCGTTAATCCACACTATCACGGGTTCAGACCTTGGATAGACGGTATTGAGATCTGGAACATTGGTGATAAAGCTAAGAACTTTGACCTTAACAGTCATGTCGTACATGGCAGCCACATACGTGAAGGACACGCATCTGGCTTCCGTGCGCAAAATCAATGGGAGGAAGGTTGTGTCTACGCAACATTCAACGTGAATCGTAATGGATGGATGGCCAAACGAGCTCATCGGGCTGTGCTGCAAGAGGTTTTATCTCATATGGGCGCACCGCATTCACAACAGTGTGAAGCGCTCGCTGTAGCGAGCGGCATGATGTCTTCTCCCGAGTCACTCAAACCATCAGCGTTAGATTTAATTGCAGAACATATTCGTTCGCTCCCTATGCCGGAAGCGCCTCTCTCTGTCGTCACCTACCAACTTGCAACCCATATAGAAACCGCTCGGTTAGTTGTTGAATCGCTAGAAAAGTTAGGCATAGATGCCAAACTGACCGTTCATGAATACCCCGTGTTTGACCAACTCAGTACCTTATCTCAAGCGGATGTCATCATTTGTGGCGAAGTGTTCGGTGAAGATACTGAAATGTCTTGGTTAGGATGGCTATTTAACACCAGTGCTCTTACCGCCTGCCTGACCGATAAAGAGCAACATTGGATCAAGCAGAAATGTACTGAAGCAATGGCACAACCTAAGCTAGCTGCGAGACTCAAAAAGTTTGAAAAGATTGAGAAAAGCTTAATCAGAAATGGCATTTATCAACCACTCTTTCATGTAGAGCAGGACCTCAATATCTCAGACACCGTGACAGCGCCTGCACTGCTTGCTAACGGCTGGATAGACTTCAATCAGGTGGTGATGAAATAGGTGGATCGACTAATGTCACTTTCCCCTGTTTGTCGATCCGATAGCGCAGTAAGTCTTGTGCAAGGAATAAGTTGCCAGAATATACCTGCTCAGCCTCTGAGCGAATAATCTCGACTGGCAGCTCTGCTTCAGGGTGAAGCTGATAACGTGGGCTGAAATGGGTGAGAATCAAGTTAGGGATACCAGCGGCTTCAGCAAACTCCGCAACCAACTTTCCGTAGCTGTGGCCGAACTCTTTTGCCTGCTTGGCGAAAGTTTGGGCATAAGTCGACTCATGCACCAGCAAATGGCACTCTTCACACAATTGTTTGAGCAACTCAGGATCGGCATTGTCACCGGCGATAACAAGCTTTCTTGGCCCGTGTTCTAAGTAGGTGAACTCTTCGCTGATCAGCGTTTTGCCTTCATGTTCGACATTTTGCCCTTTGACTAATTGCCCCCATAGCGGGCCTCGAGGAACACCTTGCTGTGCCAGCTTGTCAAAATCTAGATAGGCTTTAATCGTACTTTCAGAAAAACAATAGGCGAAGGAAGGCACGCGATGCTCTAATTCACACAATGAAATGGTGAATTGACCGATCGTCATTGAGGGTAAAGATTCAGCAGAGACAAACTGAAGCTCGTAAGGCAGGTGAAGCTTAGTAAATTGCATTGTCGCTTCAAGCCACTCTTGAATCCCTTTCGGCGCAATAATGATTAATGGGTCTGAACGACGATTCATACCAGCGCTGGCAAGTAAGCCCGGTAAACCGTAGCAATGATCACCATGTAAGTGAGTAATGAAAATCGCCTTAAGGTAATTGAGAGACAAAGGCGTATGCAGCAATTGGTGTTGGGTAGCTTCACCACAATCAACCAGAAACCAACCTTTGCCCTTGCTTTCCATCACGGCCGTTGCAGAGACATTTCTGGCTTTGGTCGGTGTGCCTGATGACGTCCCTAATACACAGATTTCCATAACTTACCTTATTGTTGCTCCAGCCAGTCAGATAACGCTTTGACCGATTCATTCGGCTCTTGATTGGCCGAAAGCAAAAAGTAACTATTGCCAGATCGGATACGTTTATCAAACGGGCAGAGCAAGCGATTTGACTTTATATCCTGCTCCGCCAAGGTCACATCTCCCACGGTCATCCCAAACCCCTGCTGAGCCGCGTTCATCGCCTGATCTAACGTAGCAAACGTCTGATTCCCTTTTCCTTTAAGTGTAGATTCGTCACAACTGTTGCACCAAAGCATCCAGTCAGACTGCTCTGGGTTTGCATGTAACCAAGTAAAGCGATTAACCAAATTGTCGTGTAGAGATTCATCTGGCTCAACGAACTGTGACCACAGCTGAGGAGAACAAACGGGCGCGAGAATTTCGTCAAACAACAAGGTTTGGGAGACCTGCTTGCTTCGCACTGGCTTACCATAAACGATCACCATATCAAAACTGTCAAAGTCCGGATGAAACTGGTGCTTAGTAGTTGAACTCAGTTCGACATTCACTTCAGGGTTAGCCTGCTGAAAATTAGCTAAGCGCGCTAGTAACCAAGTGGTAATACAACTTGGTGCCAGCAGTTTCACACGGTTGGCACTTTCGGACACTTCTCTCACCGATCTTTGTAAGCGCTTGATGATGTCCTGCGCGAGTGGAATGAACATACTCCCTTCAGGCGTCAGGGCGAGCCCTCGAGCGCGGCGATAAAACAAGCTCACTCCCATCAAAGATTCGAGAGACTGAATCTGCCGACTGACCGCGCCTTGCGTCATGTTGAGCGACTCGGCGGCATGGGTCAGGTTAAGGTATTCGGCGGTTGCCAAGAATGCCTGTAAGTTTTTCGTCGAAGGTAAGCGCATCATTACCACCATACTAGCTATGCATTTTTTGCATAGCTAGTATGCCTTTATTTCGATTCTACTCAAATAGGTTTTTGACTACATTTTTATCAAATAAGAAATTCTAGTTATTAATTTGATTTCAATTCGATTAATTATGCAGTAAAGGAATATTGAAATGGCGTCACTGGCAGACAAGATTGCACCAGATAACATAAAAAAATTAATACCTTATCAATCCGCACGGCGAATTGGAGGTTCTGGTCGACTGTGGCTCAACGCCAACGAGTTAGAGCAACCACTGCATTTCAGTGACCAACAAAATGCTTACCATCGTTACCCTGACTTTTTGCCTCAGGACATCGCTTCTGCTTATCAGGATTACTGCCACACCCAAAAGCCCGTTCTCGCAGTGAGAGGCGCTGATGAAGCCATTGACCTTCTCGTGCGCACTTTCTGCCAACCGGGTAAAAGCCGCATCGCTATCTGTAGCCCTACGTATGCGATGTATGAATTTTGTGCTGATTCACTTGCCGTTGAAACCATTGACGTCCCTTTGCTTGCGCCGGATTTTGCTCTGGATGTGGACGGTGTTGTGAAAGCGGCGGAGTCGGCAAACTTGGTGTTTCTTTGTTCACCCAATAACCCGACAGGCCAGATGCTGAGTCGACAAGATGTACTGTCTGTTCTCGACCAAACGCAAGATCAGGCGTTGATTGTCGTGGACGAGGCATACATTGAGTTTGAACTTGAAGAAAGCGTTGTCAGCTTAATCGACCAATACCCTAATCTGGTTGTTATTCGTACTCTCTCTAAAGCCTTTGGCCTTGCGGCAGTGCGATGTGGCTTCATCATCGCTGATACATCTGTGATGAACTACCTATATAAAATGGTTCCCCCTTACCCAATGCCAGACAGTTCAGCCGAAATCGTGTTAAACGCACTGAGCCTAGAAGGGTTGGCCAAAGTGACACAAAGTACTCAGCAGTTGATCGCCACTAAAAATTGGTTTGTTGACCAGCTCCAGTCATTAAGTTGGATTGAAAAGGTCTACCCTTCTTCCACCAACTTCGTGCTGATTCGTACCCGACCGGATGTCGATCTGTTCAACTACTTGCTTAAAGCTGGAATTGTCACCCGCAATCAATCACATGAACCGAGCCTGAAACACTGCGTGAGAATCACGATTGGCTCACAAGAATCTATGCAGGAAGTCGCTACCATCATTAGCCACTTCGCTGACCCAGTATCAACGAAAAACGAAGATAAGGATTTCGAACATGAAAAAAGTGCTTAGTGTCATTGCTTGTACTGCTGCCCTTCTGTCTGCACCCACTTTTGCAAAGCAAGTACGTCTGGCATCCGACTTCACTTACCCGCCGTTTAACTACAAAGATCAAAGCGGCAACCCAACAGGGTTCGACATCGAAATTGCCGACGCACTGTGTGCTGAAGCCAAACTGGAATGTACTTGGGTCGCCCAAAACTGGGACTCGCTCATTCCGAGCCTACTGGCACGAAAGTCGGATGTCATCATGGCTTCGATGCGTATTACAGAAGAGCGCAAAAAGCGTGTGCTGTTTACCAACAAGTATTACCAGACTCCGGCTCGTTTTGTCACAGCGACGGACGCTAAAGTCGACATTTCAGCGCAAGGGATGAAAGGCAAAGTCATCGGTGTTCAAGGTGGCACAATTCACGATCGCTACGTGACGGACAAGTTCGGTGACGTTGCAGAGATCAAACGTTATACCGGTCAGGATGAAGTCTACATTGATATGGTAAACGGTCGCTTGGATCTGACTTTTGGTAATTCAGATCAGCTAGCCTTAGCGTTTCTGGCCAAAGACATTGGTCAGGGCTTCAAATTTGTCGGTCAGCCTGTTACCGACAAAGCCTACATAGGTGAGGGAACAGCGTTGGCATTACGTCAGAATGACAAAGCGCTAGCTGAGAAATTCAATAAAGCCATTGTCGCCATTCGCGCCAACGGTACGTATGACAAGATTGCGAAAAAGTACTTCTCTTTTGACATCTACGGCGAAGAGCTGTAAATCCATTCGGGCCTGTCTTCAGGCCCTTTTTTATCGCTTAGCCGCCTGTTTTCGATAACGAAGCATCACCGCGCTATCCGGCTGATAAGCGTCAATCAAAGCCGCCAGCTTCCCTTGTTTTTTCAACGTTTCAAAGCTGTGGTTTAAAGCGCTCACCACCTCTGGTGATGTTTGTTTCCCCGTAACTAACCACAGCGCTTTGCACAATTGCTTCACTTTCATTACTTCGACAAAGTTATCGGGATCAAAGCCATATTGTTCCATACGATAGGGGTAACTGACCGTTACTAAAGGTGCGTAGTCGACCCGATTCGCACGCAGCAAACGAATCGCATCTTTACCGTAGTTAACAGGGATAATCCGCTGAAAGCCCAGAGACTCGATCAACTCTTCAAATGAACCCTCGGTTTGTGCACCAAAACGATAGCCTTTGAGCGCCTGCAGCTCATCCGTTTCTAATTTAGGCCCAGTAATATGACGATAGATCCCGACTTCATAGGGAGAGACTTCACCAATCCAATGAAATTTATCCTCTCTCACTGGCGTACGCGATACAGAGAAGAACAAGGCGTTCGCACGATTCTGCGTAATTCGCATTGCCCGCTTCCACGGAGTGAAGTGCACCTGATGAACTTCCATCGGCAGGGATTGAGCAGCGTCTTGTACCACAGCTTCGACAAACTTGACCACATAACCTTCTGCCACACCATCCACTTCCACCTGTAGCGGTGGAAATTCCTGAGTGTAGAGTTCCAGTTCCACGGGATGGGGATGCGCATCACTGGCAATGGATACGATCAAGCTTGACGCGCAGAGGAAGGTTTTTATCTTTGTTATCCAGCGCAGCATTGAGTGTTTATTCTATTTTTATAGCAGCAAATTTAGCGAACTACTATAAATGACAATTATGTCGGGTCAATGCCATACAGGTCCAATTTGTCGGGTGACGCTGTCTCTTTTATTGGAGGAGATAGAAGAATTTCTGACGAGCCTTTCCGGACTAGACTGAAGTTGCTTAATAATTGACGGACAAAAGAAAAGCCCCTATTGGGGCTTTCATTATTTAGAATATCTTGCCATTGCAGCTTGCTCTTTAGGTACCACTGTTTTACCAATCGGCGCTAGCGAGATGTACGCCAGTTTGAGGTGCTGAATAGCAAATGGAATACCTATGATGGTCACAAAACACGCCACCGCTGACAGGATGTGGCCTATCGCTAACCAGATACCTGCAAACACAAACCAAATGACGTTGCCGACCAGACCGAGCGGGCTGGTTCCAATATCCATTTCATTGGTCAGCTCATCTCGGGCAATCGCTTCCTGACCAAATGGGAAGAAGGAAAAATTCCCCATGACAAAACAGGCGCGTCCCCATGGAATACCTACGATACTGATGAAAGCCAGCAGACCGAAGAACCACCACATCAGGCCCATGACAACGCCACCGAGCAAAAACCAAATTATATTACCTATCGTTCTCATAACCTGTTGTTTCTCCTTTTAGAAAACCTTAACCGAACACACTCTCATAGTGTTCTACGGTCGGGAATGGATCATAAAAATGATGTAAAAGTGCTTTCCATTCCTGGTACTCAGCAGATTGTCTGAATCCGATTTCATGGTCTTCCAATGTTTGCCAGTTCACTAGCAAAATATAGCGCCCCGGATTTTCAATACAACGTTGCAACTGATGTGAAACATAGCCTTTCATGCTTGAAATAATGGCCTGAGCTTTTGCAAAGTTTTGCTCAAAATCTTTCTCCATATCCGGCTTCACATCCAGAATTGCGACTTCTAGTATCATGGTTTTTCCTTAACCTAAGATGAACATCAATAAAAATGACTTATGCCAAACCCTGCCAGACTGCCGTCGCGCCACTTACGGTACACAGCATCAATGCCCCAAGACGAATCTTTTCTTTGGGTAGAGACTGAGTCGTTGCTAAAGCGAGTTTATAACCCAGCCATGCAGCAGGAAGAAGCGGAATACTGATCCACAGATGGTGCGTAGTCAAAAAGCCCGCCGGCATTTGGATAATCAACGAAATGATTGAGCTGAATACAAAAAAGGCCGACAAATTGCCTCTCAACTGATTCGCTTCCTGATGTTGTAACAACAAAGCCATCGGCGGTCCACCAATACCTGAACTGGTGCCGAAGAAGCCAGAAAAGAAACCTGCAACGCCCATGCGGGTTGGTGTCGGTTCAATACGAAAAGGAAGTAAGCTCACTGCGACAGCAAACAGCACCAATAGACCAAGCCATAATGCCAACAAGTCGGTAGATACCATCACCAATAGCACGCCTCCCGCTATAGAGCCAGGGACACGGCCAATCAACGCCATCTTAAGCCCACCAATCTCTACGCTATCACGGTGCTTCAAAGCATTCAGAATTGAGATATAGAGCGCTACCAAGCAGATAGGGGCGGGAACATAATCTGGCGAGACAAGAAACAGTAGAGGCGCGGCAACAATGGCTAAACCAAAACCGATCGCTGTCTGTACGAACGAGCCAAGGAAAATCAGGAAAGCAGCAAGCAATGCCTCTGTCGTTATCCATTCAGCAAACATATAAAGAAAGACCGTTGGGAACAAAGGTCTTCATCATAATCTAATTTGTTCTCAAGCGATCCCAAAAATACCTTCTGGCACGTTTTTATTTTCCACCACGCTAGAGATTGAATTACAAGGCTTCGATATGCTCCAAATAATACTCTGCCTTTTGCAAAATCTCACTTTGTGCATGGTCATCAAGATTGTCCCAAGATCGATAAATAACGCCAATACGTGGGTTCTGCGTTAGCATTTCTCTGTGTTTGTGCATGAAGCGCCAATACAAGCTATTCAACGGGCATGCGTTGTCCTGCGTTTTTTCACTATGGTTATAATGGCATCCTTTGCAGTAGTCACTCATTCGATTGATGTACGAGCCACTCGCAGCATAAGGTTTAGTTCCCACAATGCCACCATCCGCGAACAGAGCCATACCTCGGGTGTTAGGCATTTCTACCCATTCAATCGCATCCACATAGATACCGAGATACCATTCATCAACCTGGGCTGGGTCAATCTCTGTTAACAAACAAAAGTTGCCCGTCACCATGAGTCTTTGAATATGGTGCGCATAGGCAAAATCCAACGACTGTCCGATGGCTTCCTTCATACATGCCATCTTCGTCTCTCCAGACCAAAAATACTCAGGCAAGTGGCGTATAGCGTCGAAGTGGTTGTACTCAGCATAATCTGGCATATTGGCCCAATACACGCCTCGGATGTATTCCCTCCAACCGAGTATTTGACGTATAAAGCCTTCTACCTGAGAAATATCAATGTCTGGGTTTGACTCATACGCTGACAACGCACTATCAATCACTTCGAGAGGGTGAAGCATTTTGCTGTTTAAGGCGAAGGACAATCGACTATGGTAAAGCGACCATTTTGATTCATGCGCCTGTGTCATTGCATCTTGAAACCGACCAAAGTTAGGTAGGCATACGGAGCAAAAGTGGGCAAGCAATGTCAGACTTTGATTGCGGTTAATCGGCCATAACAACGGGCCTTCAAGTTGCCCTATGGTGCTGATATTGTGCCGCTCAAGCGACGCTCTAATCTCGGTGACATCATTGCCAAACATTAGAGGGGTCGGCAAACGCTCTATATCCGCTGCTTTGAGTTTGTTGCGATTGTTCGCATCGTAATTCCACTTTCCACCTTTGGGTTTTCCATCATCCATTAAGATGCTGAAGTTTTTTCGCATTTTACGATAGAAGTGCTCCATCATAATGTGCTTTCCTTGAGGAAAGTGCTGCTCAATCTGCTCAAAAGGAAGAAGGAAATGTTCACTCTCTGTACGTTGAATACGGCAGCCTTGTATCTCTATTTCATCGAGGAGCGTTGCTAAACGAAACTCATCTGGTCTTTGATACTCGAACACTGTTGCACCAGACTCTTTGACATAGTGATGAACGAGTTGCGAGACATCAGAAAATTCCAAAGTTTGGCCCAGATTGAGATGCAACACTTCGTGCCCATCTTGCTGAAGCTCATGCGCAAAGGCCTGCATTGCAGCGAAAAATGCACACACCTTTTGTACGTGATGCCTAACATAAGTTGCCTCTGGATGGAGCTCTGCAATCAAGTACAACACTGATTCGTCTGATTCATTAAACCAAGAGTGACGCATATTGAGCTGATCGCCGAGAATAAGGCGGATAGTGTTAAACGTCATCTTACTCATCTCCTTTTGAACAAGAGAGTGGCCAGTCGACCATATCAACATGATCACTTGGTGTAATCACTTTGTTTCCATGCCACCGCTCTATGAAAACCTTATCTGGATCGTACATTTCCGTTTGTTTCGCTAAATTAAAATGACGAGAACCTCTAAGGTCCGCACCCACGCCCGCCAAATATTGCCAATTCCCCCAGTTCGAAGCGACATCATAATCAACAAGTTGAGTCTCGAAGTAGGCTGCCCCGTAGCGCCAATCCAAACCAAGTTCATGAATCAAACAACTTGCTACGAGCTGCCTGCCTCTATTGGACATGTAGCCCGTCGCTTTAAGCTGATTCATGCAAGCATTGACGATTGGGTATTGAGTTTCACCATGCTTCCATTGCTGAAAACGGTAGCTGTAAAAACTTGTCAATGGAGCAGCATCTTTCAAGCCGGAAAACTTAAACAGACGTCTTCCCCACAGTTTTCCGTACCAATGGAAATACTCACGCCACAACAGCTCAAAGAAAATCCAGTATGTTGAGTCATTTGCCCCCTCCCTCTGCTCATATTCTTGAAGCAATACAAAGATCCTCTTCGGACTCAGGCATCCTACGGCTAGCCACGGAGAAAACTTAGTAGAAAAGTCAAAACCATCAAGCTCGTTGCGAGTTTGTTTGTAGTGACTTGCTAAAGATGTAGTAAAGTAACCTGAACAGTGAGCAAACCCTAGAGTTTCTCCGCCAGCGAATAGCAGACACGATACCTGTTCCATGTTTAATGTGCTGATTACCTGCGCAGGTGGTTCTGGCAATGCAGACAGGCTTGAATCTACACCGATAGGAAGGTGCTCGACTTGCTTTCTGAATTGAGTAAAAGTGCTGGGCAATTCACCTAACGTAAAAGGGAGAAGGCGTTGGCTGAAGAGTGTGTTAACTGGCTCTTGAATGCAGGTGAGATCCGAGTGTAGCTGAGACAACCTATCGACTACGCTTTGCTCATTGACACCGGAAAAAAGATCACAGTAAAAATGCGTGACGCCGTAATCTTGGATAAAACGATTGAGAACATCTAGGGGACGGTCATCAAAAACGAGCAATTTCTGGCCCATATTTTCGAGAGACTGCGATAAACAGGCCACGGATTGTTGCAGAAATGCCAATCTCTCAGAGCCTAAACTCTGCTCTTGTGAATAACGAACCAGATATCTGTCCATTTGAGGCAAGCAATAGACGCAAAGCAGGCTGTCAACTTCGCAACTCGCCTGCCATAGCAATGGGTTATCTTGGATGCGAAGATCACAAGTGAACCAGTAAAGACCAACTTTTTGTTTCAAGCCTCAGCTCCTGACTTTTCTCTTTCACGTTAGTACGTGAAAAACAGGAACTAAGACTTGTGGTGAATAAATTTATTACGCTACTGCAAAGCGTCGAACAGGCTTGTCGTTGATTGGCAGGTGAATAATCGCCGCAGCAAACGCGAGTACAACCGTCGACCACCAAATGGGCTCATAAGAACCGTAGTAATCGTAAATACGGCCACCAGCCCAAGCGCCTAAGAAGCTACCGACCTGATGTGTGAAAAAGACCAGCCCATAAAGCGTCGACAGATACTTAGCGCCAAAGATCTGCCTTACTAAGCCAGACGTCAATGGCACCGTACCTAGCCAACAAAAACCAATGGCCGCACCAAATATCGCCGCTGTATGCTCTGTGACTGGCAACGTCACAAATGCGCCAATCACCATGGTACGCATCAGATACAGAGCCGACATCACATGGCGTTTGCTGAATTTATCGCCCATCACTCCCCAAAAGTAAGAGCCGAAAATATTGAAAACCCCGACGTAGGCGAGTGCCATCGCAGCCGTTGAGGCTGGTAACTGTTTGTCTGCTAAATAGCTAGGTAGGTGCGTCGCAATGAACATCACATGGAAGCCGCAAACGAAGAAACCAAGATGGATCAGCCAATAGCCTCTATGAGAAAACGCCTCTCTTAACGCCTGCCTAAGCGTTAAATGATCTTCCTTTGTTTCACTGGAAGAGTTTCCTTGGCTGGCCGTTGTTTTCGGCGCTCGCATAAACAATGCAAATGCAATCATTGTTGAGCAGAGAATAGCGAAGCTCTGTAATGCCCCTTGCCACCCCAAATCACTCAGCAGCATCTGCGCTCCGGGAATCATAGCAAACATACCAAAAGAGCCTGCGGCGGTGGTCAAGCCAAACGCTTTTGCTGCGTGCTCCGCAGGGACAACTTTAGCAACAGCACCAAGGACAATGACATAGCTGGTTGCGCTCAGGCCTAAACCAACGAGAACACCAAGTGTCCAATAAAGTGTTGAAGGTTCGACAGCGATCGAGGTCAAATACAGGCCGACGCCATACGCGATAGCACCTGCAATGATGATGCGTTTAGCACCAAATCGGTCGGCAGCCATACCGACGAACGGCTGAAATACACCAAAAAGCAAATTTTGCAGCGCAATAGCAAAGCTGAAAAATTCACGTCCTGTGTGAAAGTAATCGGAAACCGGCATCATGAAGATACCAAATGATTGCCTGATACCCAGGCAGATGACCAAAATGGCGATGCCTAACCAGACCATTGCTGGAAAACGGAAAATGCTCATGAACTTACCTTAATGATGGTGATGATGAGAATGGTCACCGGACATATCATGACTTTGCTGGTGGCAACCGCTATTGGTGGCCTGCTCCGCTAACAGCTCCATCAGACGCGGTGACTGATGGACGGCCAACAGAGTTAGGCAAAGCAATACCGTCATTCTCACGAGCTGAGCAAAAAGTGATTGAGAAAACATGATTCATAGTCTCAGCAAGAAAATAAAGAGCGCGAAGTGTATTGAGCCTCTCGTTATGACTCAAATGACATTTTTACAATGACTCTATGCATGTTAATCATAGAGCCATTGTAGATTCCTCAATCACCCGTTACGCCACTCTGTGGCGGCTTCAATCGCACTGGTCAATCCGTGCCACTCAAGCAAGCTTCTTTGGTAGTTCGCCGCTTTGCCTTGAAGAGAAAGGCCGTAACTCTCAAGCCGGTAAGCTAATATCGCATAGAAGGCGTCAACCATGGTCGGCTCATCGTACATAAACGGCAGCCGAGCCTTGGCAAAAATGGTGTTGATACGCGTGAGATCAGAAGCCAGCTCTTGCATAGGAAGTGGGTCGACATCCGGTTTATCCAGAGTAAACGAGCAATACGTTCTCAATGCAACAAAACCTGAGTGCATTTCACAGCATAAACTCCGTGCTTCTGCTCGTTGAGACTCGCTTTGAGGTAACAATTTCCCTCCCGATAGCTCGTTTAAATACTCACTAATAGCAAGCGAATCATGGATTACACAGTTGTTATCCGTAGTGAGTGCTGGTACGAGCCCTGTCGGAGACATCAGTTTAAGCTGTTCTTTCGCCTCAGGTTTCGATAGATCGATCACCTGAGTTTCCATCTCTATTCCTGCAATGTAAGCACATATCCAAGCGCGCAAAGACCACGTAGAATCTGTTCCAACAATTAAACGCATGTTTCAACCTCCTGTTTAACCAGCTCAAACCCTTCATCAAGCCAGCCAGTGACTCCACCAATCATTTTTTTCACAGGTCTACCAAGTTTTGCCAAACGAATAGCCGCCTTCTCGGTGCCATTACAGTGTGGCCCCGCACAATACACCACAAACTTCGTGTCTGGTGGAAAGGCATTCAGGCTCTTTTCATTCAACCTCGGGTGAGGAATGTTAATCGCTCCCTTTACGTGTCCTTGCGCAAACAGCTCTTCTCCTCTGACATCAAGCAACACAAAATCCATACGATCATTGCTGATGGCATGATGAACATCCCAGCAGTCTGTTTCAAATTCTAATAGCCGACTGAAATGCACCAACGCACGCTCACTACTAGCGGCTGGAACTCTAGTTACTGCACTTGTCATAACGTCTCCTTGTTTGTCTTTTGAATCATTATTGCGTTGAAATGAGCAACTCAACACTGGCCTAAAAGTCAATATTCGATAATAATCAGCCAAAGACTGTCACTCACTAACGAGTTTCCAGATGATCAAAGTTGCCATTCTTGCCCACTCTCACATCACCTTGTTTGAAATGTCCTGCGCTGCGGAACTGTTTGCCTTGCCTCGACCAGAGTTCGATCCTTGGTATGACTGCGAGATAATTAATATGGAGAATAAAGATGTTGACAGCACAGGCGGTGTTACTCTCAGGACGACATTCGTAGAGAGTTTAAAGAGTTACCACACATTGATCATTCCC
This sequence comes from Vibrio sp. St2, assembly GCF_947311885.1. Lineage (NCBI taxonomy): Bacteria > Pseudomonadati > Pseudomonadota > Gammaproteobacteria > Vibrionales > Vibrionaceae > Vibrio > Vibrio sp. St2. The sequence goes on from NZ_CAMZNA010000002.1 coordinate 553,236, forward strand.
GGCTGGCCGACTGGAGACTACGCGATTCCTCCCCTGATTCAGCGCGAGATTCGTCAGTTTGTCGCTGATGGTAAACGCGTTTTGTCGCTCTGTTCAGGCTCTTTTTTGCTGGGAAAACTCGGACTGCTTAAAGGGCGTAAAGCCACCACACACTGGATGTATGAAAATGCATTTCGTGAGCATTTCCCTGATGTCGAATACCAGAAAGATGTACTTTACGTATTAGATGGACAGATTGGTTGTTCAGCTGGAAGTGCATCTGCCCTCGACCTTGGTCTGGCGATTATCCGTCACGACTACGGCTATCAGATTGCCAATCAGGTCGCGAAAAGGCTGGTCATATCTTCCCACCGAACAGGCGGACAAGCGCAGTTTGTTGAAACACCCATGCTCAAAGTTCCGGGCACATTTTCACAAGCTATCGCCTGGGCGTCTGCGAATCTGGATAAAGCCATCACTGTCGAAGACTGGGCTCAACAAGCCAGCATGTCTCGACGTACTTTTGATCGTAAATTTCGCGCCAGTTTCAGCCTTTCCCCTAAAGAATGGCTAATCCAACAGCGCATCGAAAGGGCAAAAGGGTTGCTGGAAACCGAGTCCCTACCAATCGAACAATTGGCTAACCAAGCAGGGTTTGATAACGCCGTCACCATGCGCCATCATTTTCGCCGCTTGGTGGGCGTTTCACCGCAGAAGTACAGAGCGCAGTTTGGAAATATCTAGTCTAGGAAGTTTTCTTTTTCAACGTAGACAGAAACGGGCGCATACAATGCACCCGTTTATCAACGTCTTAGCTAGGGGGATTTAACACTACACTTTGATCAACAAAGACATTTTGTTTCTCATTAATTAACGATTCCACACTTCCCCACACCACAACAGATTCATCTGCTCTAACTGCGTAAAAACCTCTACGTCCCGCAAATAGCCGCTCCACATTCACTAATTTACTGGCTAACTCAGGGTTCTCACCACCATCAGGTGTACTCGTAGAAACTTCTCCCCACGATACAACCGTTTTGTCATTACGCAATGCTGCAAAAGAACTGTAGTTGCTCACCATAGATTTGACGGACGATGTTTGAAAGTAACCAAATTCTAGTTTGTAGGTTGAACTGTCATGCTGCCAAGAAGTTAAACTACCATCTTCTTTTAGTACAGCGAACCCACGAGCACTTGTCACCACTTGCTTAACTGGACTATCAGATTGCGGAATCTCTTTGGGTTGAGTGTATAAGCACCAAGAGTAGGTAGTCCCATCGAGCTTATATCCTACATAGCAGGAAGGAAATATACTAACAACTAACTGTTCAATACCTAAAGGAAAAGGGGTTAGATAGGCTCGATAATTCCACCAAATAGTGTTTCCAACTTTGTTGAGTATTACAAGGCCATCATGGCTTGTTACAACCGCTTTGGCTTCGCCAAGTATACCTTCGGGAACATGTGATGGGTATACAATCCCCCAGCCTAAACGAGGCCATGTTACGAGAGTTCCATCTGCTTTCAATACCAAGCCTGCTGTCATATTCGAAGCAACATCAACAACACCAAAACTAAGAGAGGCACTAAGAGAATCTTGGGCAACATCTCCCCAGATAACCAATTCTCCAGTGTCTTTTAGTGCCGCTAAAAACCATTCACCAGTAAAAATTTCAGTCACTCCAGAGGACAATTTATCCATAACGGCACTTGAGTCACCACCTCTTTTGGAGTTACCCCAAGTAACAACACTTCCATCACTTTTTAGTGCAGCAAAGCTACCATCGCCAGTGTGAATAGACTTTACACCAGACGTAAGCTTGTCTTTCACTAAAGAGAAGCTTTCAGAGTATTTTTCTCCCCAAGCAACAACACTTCCATCTTCTTTTAAAGCAACGAATCCATTACCATCACCGTAATGTATAGAAGCCACGCCCGCTACCAACTGATCACGCACCTCCAGAGAGCTTCCACCCTTGTCACTATTTCCCCAAGTCACAACTGATCCATCCTGCCTAAGAACAGCGGTAGCATAGAAGTTATCAACAATATTGGCGATTGGAGAATAGGTTAATGAGTGTGCTTGTTTGTGTCCCTTGGTTGCCGCTTGAATCAGCCAAGCCTTTCCGGCGACAGGATCAATATCCACACCTAAGCCATTAATATACATTAGACCCAATTGGTATTGAGCTTCCATGTCTAAAGCGAGTGCTGACGATTCATAAAGCTTGAACGCCTGCTGATAGTTTTGCGTTACGCCCTTACCTGTTTCATACAATTTCGCAAGAGTCGTTGCAGCTGCCACATATCCCTGTGAATGCGATTTATCCAACCAGTTGTATGCATTTGCGTAGTCCAATACAACGCCAAAACCAGACAAGAAAAAATGCCCAATTTTGAATTGTGCTTCAGCAGAACCTAACTCGGCTGCTGCCAAATAATACTGGGCGGACTTTTCGGGGTTTAGATCAACCCCAATACCTTGCTCGTACATAGCGGCAATTTTTAGCAATGAAGGGACATGCCCTTTGTTAGCAGCTTGCTCATACCACTTTGCGGCCTCTACGTAATAACGTTGAGACATCTTAGCCAAGCGCTCATTTTTTTCACCAAGGCTGAACATAGCTTCAATAACGCCAGCTTCTATAGCGCGAAGCGTCCAATCTGTTTGTTTTTCTTTAAAAGTACAACCAGGGTCATTGATAAGACTACAAACCTCACCCAATTGATATAGGGCGCGTGGATCAAAATCGTAAAATGCAATTGCTTTGCGATACCAGTAAAGCTCCTCATTACGCCCCACGAGTTCCCCCATGTTTGTATACGCAGGCGAAAAGTCTTGCTCTATAGCTTTTTGATACCATTGCTTGGCTCGCTCAAGATCAATATCGACACCTAACCCGTGTTCATAAAGATGACCCATACTATTTTGAGCACTAGGCTCAGGAGAACTCCCCACAAGTGCTTTATCAAACCATGTTTTAGCTGTTTGGTAATTGAGCTCCACACCTTTACCATTTACATACAACTCGCCAATGCGTGTATACGCCGGCTTGTAATTAGCATCTGCAGCCTTATGGTAATATTCAAGAGCCGTAGTATAGTTGTAATGTACGCCTCGCCCATTTTCATACAAGTTTCCTAATGACACATAAACAGCTGCGCAATAGTCTGGTAGTGTTTCTAGCAAATCACACTGTTTTTTGGCGGTTTCATACCAAGTAAGTGCTTTATCAAAATCTGGGCTACCTAAATGGCCAAGTTCATACAATTCAGCAAGATTTAGTTGCCCGATGATATAACCTTGTTGGGCGGTTTCGACTAATAAAGTATGAGCTGCAACGTAGTCTGTTTTCCCACCTTGACCATAGGCATAAAGTTTTGCGAGATCATTCTTGGCCGCCACATCACCTTGAGCAGCAGCTTTTCCATACCATCGACGTGCCTGTTCAAAATTTGAGGAGGTGTAATCTTGTCCATTGAGTTTACCGGTAGCAAAGTGCTGCGCTAACTCAAACTGAGCAGCGCTGTAGCCTTGCTCTGCTGATCTTTCTAGATAGTAGCGCCCTGAAGAAAGATCTTGATCTCTGCCTATTCCATTTAGATTAAACTCAGCCATTTTGTACAAAGCTAAGCTGTGATCATCTCTTCCCGCTTGCTCATACCATTCGTAGGCGAGCGCATAATCCTGATCCACAGACATACCCTGTTGGTATGCTCGTCCTAGATTAAATTTTGCGCTTGGGCTTCCATTACCTGCTGCGCGTCGATACCAAACGATCGCCTCATCGCTGCTTTGTTCAACTCCTTTACCATCTTCGTGCATAACACCAATCAAGTTTTGCGAGGTACTATGTTCTTGCTTTGCAGAAGATTGAAGCCAATGGAGAGCCTGATCGTAGTCAACTTCAACACCACGTCCGGAATAATAGGAATTTCCTAAGTTATACTGGCCAAACATATTCCCTTGATTAGCAGAAGCTAAAAACAGACGATTCGCCGCATCGTTATCTTGTGCAGTCACGACACCTTCTGTGTACATAACCCCCAAGTTGTTCTGAGCACCACTGTGACCTAGGTCCGCGGCTTGGGTATAAAGTTCAAAAGCTTTGGTTTGATCGCCTTGATCATCGTAGGCTAAAGCATCCAAAAACAAATCTTGCGCTCTTTGAGAGACACTTTGCGTGGTGCTATTGCTTCCAGAGTCATTAGCACCTCCACCACCGCCTCCACCTCCGCAGCCACCCGCTAAAAGAGAACAGAGTAATAAAGGGAGTAATTGATATTTCATAATAATTTCAACTAGAGCAACTGATTAAATACTTTTTATAGGATTTCAAAGGCGTGGATGATATTAGATTAACCACTCTAAATCACCCAATCCATCACTTAAATCAATTAATAATTCGACAACTCTCACATATGCGAACTATTGCACCTCAAAATTGACCTTAATCAAACGTATGGCGTTTCTATCCTTTATGACGATGTGAAAACGACAACGCGCTGATAGCATGGCTGACGTCGTTCACTACCGAAGTCAGCTATGGATGCAAAAATGAATCAGGTGCTATTGGAAATAGCCCTCAACCTGAGTTCCAACCTCAACAGCGAAGCCCAGTATCAGCACTTGATTGATGGTATTGATCGGGTATTTCCTTGCGATGCCAGCGCGCTATTCATTTTGGATCAGGATGGATTTCTCACCCCCGTTGCGGTGAAAGGCTTGTCCACCAGCGTCCTCGGTCGACGGTTCTTTCCTCAAGCGCACCCGAGGCTGGAAGCAATCATGGCGAGCAAGCAACCGGTTCGGTTTAGTGCCGATTGTGAGCTACCTGATCCCTTTAGTGGTGTACTACTCAGCGAAGAGGCTGAGCTAGATGTGCATGACTGCCTCGGTTGCAGCTTATACGTGGATGGACAACTGGTCGGCATACTGACGCTGGATTCGCTCAACATCGGCGCGTTTGATGCCATAGAACCAATGACCATTGAGACGTTTGCAGCACTGGCGGCTGCCACGTTACGCAATATTGGCCAAATTAAAGCGCTCAAAGCACAAAATCGCAAACAACGCTCTGTCACTCAAACCCTGATTCAGCAAGCCCGCTCAAAGCAGGGGGAGATGGTCGGCCTTAGTCCTCAAATTCAGCAGCTTAGAACCAATATTGCCACCGTCGCTCAATCAGATTATGCCGTTTTGATCACAGGTGAAACGGGTGTAGGAAAAGAGTTGGTGGCTCATAGTGTCCACGCGCAATCAAGCCGCCGAGACAAACCAATGATTTACGTCAACTGCGCGGCTTTACCCGAAGGCTTGGCAGAAAGTGAGCTGTTTGGTCATGTCAAAGGCGCCTTTACCGGAGCCAACAGCTCACGAGCAGGTAAATTCGAGCTGGCTGATGGCGGCACCATTTTTCTTGATGAATTGGGAGAGCTACCTTTAGTTCTGCAAGCGAAGCTGCTGCGTGTGATTCAGCAAGGTGAGCTGCAACGTGTGGGTAGTGACAAGCATTTACTGGTCAATGTCAGAATCATTGCGGCAACGAACCGTTCACTTGAAAATGAAGTCGAACAAGGGCAATTTCGCGCTGACCTGTTCCACCGTCTAAATGTGTTCCCGATTTCCGTTCCTGCGCTGCGCAACCGTGAGGGTGATATACCTGTTCTTGCGGGCTACCTTCTGGAAAAAGTTCGCAGCCAGTTCAACATTCCGAACCTGCATTTACACCCCAAAGCCTTGGTGCTTTTGGAAAAACAGAACTGGCCCGGTAATGTACGAGAACTAGAGCATACGCTAACCCGCGCAGCGTTAAGAGCCATTCAAGATCAACAGCAGATTATTCACCTCAATCACTTTGACGGCGGCTTTGAGAATACGGATGTAAAAAGCACATCACACTACCTGCCGCAAAGTAGCCAAGGAATGAGAGATCTCGTTGAGTCTTACCAGAAAGACCTGATTGTTCACGCTCTGGAAAAATCGAACCGGACATGGTCTAAAGCGGCAGAGTTTCTACAAATGGACCGTGGTAATTTGTACCGAATGGGGAAAAAACTAGGCGTTGAAACCTAAGTTCAATAACACATAGGTAGGCCCGCAGGCCTACCTGATCTCTCACAACCGTCTAACAAGACTAAGCCAAAGAAAGTGTCGCCTCCGAACAGCCCCCTTTCTGGTGTGATTGTCTTAGTTTTTCCTTGAGATAAACAATGAGTTCATCAACAGCTACCTGAGTAATTGTCCCGTCCTCACGACATTTTATCGCTAGACTGTTTTCGGCTCGCTCTTTGTCTCTCACTGCAAGCACATATTTCAACCACATTGTTGAAATTTCAATCTTCCAACGACTGGGTTGTATCGATCATTTTGAGTGCCTGATGATAGAACACTTCGATCAAAACCAGTGTCGAGTTATGCTCTTGCCATGTAAACCTAGAGATTCTTCCTTGGCTCTGCATGAGGTCACACTGCTCCGAATGACCGATTGTAGGAAGTGAGAACTCAATAAATTGATAAGGGCTACGCTTAACCGATTGATAGGAGAAAAGTAGCTGCTCTCCCAATGATTGACCTTCTAAGCCGCAATACGCTGCAACTGTTTTCTCATGCTTAGAAAACAAAGTTGATTTAGCCCAAACCAAAGGCAAGGCGCCGTCACAAAGTATCACTTCCCGTGTGTAGATCGGGCTTTGACTGACCACACGTAACGGTTGAATCTGGAAATCTTCACTCGCAGAACGTAAAACCTGTGTCAGTGAGCCCAAGCTTTTCATTGCTTGAGGCACTGCTGTTGAGTCAATCACGCGGAAATTCATGCCACTTCCTCCACAACCGTCTCTCTGAGGTCAGGGACTAACTTGAAGCACAAAAGGCTTACCACACCAATTAAACTACCCAGCAATAGGAAAAAACGCTCTGTACCAAACAGGTTTTGCAAATCGAGCACGAAGGCGCTCAACGCCTGCCCCAGAAAATAGAACATCACAAAACCGCTCAGCACGGATGTTCTCTGCGCTGGTATGCTCGTCTGAATAACCAGATGAGTGAGCACTGGCAGCAATAATCCAAACCCAATACCTGTGCTGACTAATACTATGTACGCGCGCCAATCATATTGTGTTTGCGACAACGCCCAAAATGAGGTGGTGAAACACACGAAACAAAGTGCCATGACAAGTTTCTCACCATAGTTGATGACGCCATGTCTAAAGAAATACGCTACGAAGGCTGACAACAGACTCATCGCCCCCATCGCCAACCCCGTTTCAGAGCTGTTGAAACTTTGAGACGTTTTCAATAGATAAGGTAAGCCAAGCAATACTAGGTAGTATGACAACATACCCACACACCCAAGTAGATAAAACGGCAAAACCGACCTAAAGCCCAACCAGCCCAGTTTAGGCCGAAATTGAGTACGCACTTTTTTACTTGAGGGAATTCCTTTTAACGACATTGCGAGTGTAAGCAAAGCAATCAGGTAAATAGTAAAAGGCAGTCGCCAATGCAAAGAGGCTAACCAACCGCTGGCAACGACAAAAGCAATCCCTCCAAGGTTTACCGCAATGGCCTGTTGAGAGATGAAATGCACTCTTTCCTGACCTAAAAAGTAGTCGCTAATCAACTGGTTGATAACCGTCATGCAGATGACGATACTTGCCCCGAAAATGACTCTTACAACAAGCAACGCTGCTAATGAATCCAGCCACAAGCCACTACTACCCGCGACTCCATAAAATCCAAGCCCTAACATTAAGCTTTTCTTCTCCCCCAAGTAGTCAATCATACGACTCACAAATGGCGCAAAGCCAATGACCGCAATGGAGGGAAGCGTCATTAACAGTGAAACGCCGAACGGGTCATCAAACACATGGTTTAGTTCAGTCAAAGACGGCGCAATCGCAGCATTGGCCATGACGAGCAAACTGCTACCAAGTAGTAAACAGGCTCGGGTTAAGTTAGGAACTGATGAAGTTTTCATTATTGGCCTTAAGTAGGGCTGACATAGTCCAAAGGTTAGAAGTTTTCACTCAAGCCAAATAGCGCAAAATTGGCAACACAGCGTTGCTTTGGATATAGGTTTCAATGTGTTATTAAAGAATCAAATTGAGAGAGAAAGCAGATAGTATGGACTGGAACCTAAACGATCTTCCGATATTTATTGCCGTCATCGAAACTGGCAGCGTTTCAAAAGCAGCAAAAAGGCTTGGCAATCAAAAATCCAGTGTCAGCCGAGCCATAAACAGATTGGAAGAGTCGTTGAATATTAAACTGCTTGAGAGAAACAGCCGACATCTGAACCTGACCTCAGACGGAGAACAGCTGTACAATCAACTTAAGCCGCTGATGCAGAACCTGTCTGCAATCAAAGAGCAAGTTCCATCGCAAACTCTGTGTGGCACGCTCCGCATCGCGACTACTTTCGCCTTTTCTCGGGAAATATTGTCACCTAACCTTAAGGCCTTCACCGAACGTTACCCCGATATACAGCTATCTATTCGCAGCATGTCGCACCGTGCTCACTTACTGGAAGACAAACTTGATCTCGCGATTCAGCTCGGTGATTTAGCCCCTTCTGGTTTTTATGCCAAAAGGCTCACTGTTGTGAAATTACTCTGGTTCTGCACACCTGAATACTTGCTGGCGAATCCAGAGCTCCAATCGGCTACGTTGGAGACTTTGCAACAGCACGTCAGTTTTTATCACGATCAGGAGAATAACCAGTCGATGCTGTACTCAACAAGGACTGATGGCGGTAAACAAACCATAGAGTTTAAACATGCCAACCAACTGGATGATGTTCTTCTGGTGCGAGATATGGTCGCATCTGGCAGTGGCGTTTCTCTGCTGCCTGACATTTACTGTCGTCAATTGTGTCGTGACGGTAAGCTAGTACAAATCGCCCATGATATTAACGTTTTACCGCATGTGAATATTTCAGCCGTTTACGCTAGCAAAACCACTCATTCTCCTCGCTTAAAAGCCATGCTCAACTTTATGGAGGAAATCACCGCACAGTACGTTGGCGAGTGTTAAACGTAAACTCGCTCAGAGCTCGGTATTGAGAAAACATCAAAAACGCCACGTATGTAACTAATTTCATTATATAAATCATGCCATAATAGTGCTTCACACCACCATTTTATGGACTGAAATGACTGCAACTCAATACCTCAAAGATCTTAACCAGCGTTATCTAGACGTTCATCGTACCAAAGAAGATTTGTTCTGGGACACCTACATGGGGATCAGCAACGAACATGATCGTTTTGCCACTGCGCAAACCGCATGGACTCACTTCCTGAGTAATGCCGATCAGATTTCTGACATCGAACAACAGCTCAGCACGCTCAATGAAATAGCTGACTTAGAAGAGCGTAAACAAACTCAGATAGGGCTTGAAGGCTGGCTAGCCACTTTCCGCTCACACGCTATCGAAGGAGATAAAGCTCAGGCACTCAAGACAGAACTGATAGCATTTGAAACGGAACTATTTGAGAAAAAACAAAATCATGCACTGGTTTACGTCAACGAAGAAGGAGAACAAGTTGACGCCTCTTTACCAGCACTACGCTCAACCATAATGGCAAACGAGAATGAAGCCGTGCGCCAGTCAGCACATCAAGCATTGTTAGATCTTGAGCAATGGCTACTTGGCAATGGCTTTATCGATTTAGTCAAACTGCGTAACCAGTTTGCTCGCTCGTTGGGGCACGACAATTTCTTCGATTACTCAGTACTGAAAAACGAAAAAATGACCACCACTGAGTTGTTTGCCATTCTGGATGATTTCGAGCAGCGGACCAGACAAGTTAATCTCACCAGCTTAGATAAACTCGCCAGTGAGAAAGGCCAAAATGCGCTCACAGGTTACAACTTCAATTACTCTTTTTCTGGCGATTCGATGCGTGAGCTGGATCCATACGTTCCGTTTTCCAAGTCACTCAGACGCTGGGTAGAATCTTTCGGTCGGCTAAACATTGATTACTCTGGTGCCGAACTCACTCTGGACTTGCTGGATCGTCAAGGTAAATACCAAAACGGTTTTTGCCACGGCCCGATACCTTCGTTTTATGACGACGGGCGATGGATAGCAGCCAAGGTCAATTTCACCAGTAACGCAAAGCCCGATCAGATTGGCAGCGGTTATGATGGCATCAACACCCTTTTCCATGAAGGGGGACATGCCGCCCACTTTGCTAACGTCAAAATGAACTCACCTTGTTTTTCTCAGGAGTTTGCACCGACGTCCATGGCTTATGCCGAAACTCAATCCATGTTCTGTGACAGCCTGCTGAATGATGCTGACTGGCTGAAACAATACGCTCTGGATGCGAATGGAAATCCAGTTCCAGACGAGCTCATTCAATCGATGATCAATAGCAGCCAGCCGTTTAAAGCGTATCAGGAACGTAGCATTTTGGTGGTGCCTTACTTTGAGCGAGCCTTGTATCAGCTTAGCGATGAGGAACTGACGGCAGAACACATTACAGCATTGGCTCGTCAGTGTGAAAAGCAGATTCTGGGACTAGAATGCAGCCCTCGCCCATTGATGGCGATTCCTCATTTACTTTCTGACGAAGCGTCCTGTGCTTATCACGGTTACTTGCTTGCCAACATGGCCGTCTATCAGACACGCGCTTACTTCCTCAACAGGTTTGGGTACCTGACTGACAACCCTGATATTGGCCCTTTGCTGGCAGAGCATTATTGGCGTGCAGGCAATCACTTGTCTCACAATGACACCATCAAGAGTCTGACGGGGGAAGGCTTCAATGCCAAATATCTTGCCGAGGCATGTAGCCTCACCGCCGAGCAAGCGTGGGAAATTCAGAAACAAAAGATTGCTGATTTAAACTCCCGTGAACGACCCGATGCCGCACCGTTGAATGCAAAGATCAATATTGTTGATGGTGCTGATTGCTTAGCTGACAACGCTACATCCGATGAGCTGATGTGCAAGCAGTTTGAAGACTACATAGCAAAAACGTACGGCTGTTAACCTTCTCTATGAGCCAGATTCAAGTCTGGCTCATCTCCCATTCAATGGAGTTGATGTTAAAAGCACATCGCACGCTCCAGCTCACCCCATCATGATAATCATCATCTAACTTTCTGTTTTACTCGCTTATCCTCAGCTCAAAATTCATACATTTTACTGACTGTCTTATTTACTGTTTAGCACTTCGCAGTATTTATTGATGTGTTATTTACATCATCACCGTTGTCATCTAGACAACAGCTCTATATCCAAATACAGGCAAATCCTTTAAATATCAAATATTTAAATAGTGGCACGCTCTCTGCAATTATAGCGCTAAACAAATCCAAGCGGCGTGACCGCATAAAGACTATTACTGGAGAAGCGCAATGTTCTGTATTCAATGTGAACAGACTATTCAAACCCCAACTGTTAAAGGTTGTTCTTTCGCCCAAGGCATGTGTGGCAAAACATCTGAAGTTTCGGATCTACAAGATGTACTGGTCTATACCCTTGAAGGTGTTTCGTACTGGGCAGAACAAGCTCGTCGCTTTGACATTATTGATGACGAAGTTAATCAATGGGCGCCAAAAGCCTTCTTCTCGACCTTAACCAATGTGAATTTCGACCCTGAACGTATTCTTGAACTCGCTGCGCAGGCTGCGCAGTTTAAATCCCGACTTAAAGAGCAGACACTCGCTGCGGCAAAACTGGCTGACGTTGAACTTGAGCCCGCACCTAAAGTCGCTAATTTCGAGTTACCAGCGAGTGCTGAAGCGATCCTCGAATTTGCTCCTCAGGTTGCGGTCAACCGTGGCTATCAGGAGATCAGTGAAGATGTGATTGGCCTACGTCTGCTGTGCCTTTACGGCCTGAAGGGTGCTGCCGCTTATATGGAACACGCACGCGTCTTGGAGCAAACCAATAACGATATTTACGCTGAATATCATGAAATCATGGCGTGGCTAGGCACTGATCCAGAAGATCTTAACGCTTTGCTTGAATGTTCAATGCGTATTGGTCTGATGAACTACAAAGTTATGGAAATGCTGGACCTTGGTGAAACCACTACTTTCGGCCACCCAGAGCCAACTCAGGTCAACGTTAAACCAGTTAAAGGCAAATGTATTTTGGTTTCGGGGCATGACCTCCATGATCTAGAGAAAATTCTTCAGCAAACCGAAGGAACCGGAATCAACGTTTACACCAACGGTGAAATGCTCCCTGCGCACGGTTACCCTGAACTGAAAAAATACCCGCACCTGGTCGGCAACTACGGCAGCGCATGGCAAAACCAGCAGAAAGAATTTGCTAACTTCCCTGGCGCGATTGTCATGACGTCTAACTGTCTGTTGAACCCGAACATGGGTCAGTACTCAGATCGTTTGTTCACGCGTAGCATCGTTGGCTGGCCGGGTGTCGCACACATTGAAGGTGATGATTTCAGTCAAGTGATTGAGTGTGCACTGGCGCAAGACGGTTTCCACCACGATGAAATTGAACACATGATCACCGTAGGCTTTGGTCGCAATGCGTTGATGAGTGCAGCCCCAGCAGTGGTTGAGCAGGTCAAAGAAGGTAACATTAAGCACTTCTTCTTAGTTGGTGGTTGTGACGGTGACAAAGCAGAACGTAGCTACTACAACGATTTCACCGCCAGCGCGCCTGAAGATACTCTGATCCTGACACTGGCCTGTGGTAAGTTCCGCTTCAACAAAAACCAGTTTGGCGACATCAACGGTATCCCGCGCTTACTGGATGTTGGCCAGTGTAATGACGCCTATTCAGCCATTCAGCTTGCCCTAGCATTATCGAAAGAATTTGATTGCGACATCAACGAATTGCCGCTAACACTCGTGCTGTCTTGGTTTGAGCAGAAAGCCATCGTAATTTTGCTCACTCTGTTCGCACTAGGTGTAAAAGGCATCTACACAGGCCCAACCGCACCTGCATTCCTGACCGATAATCTCATCCAAATCATTCAGGATAAATTCGACATGCGCAGTATCGGCAATGTTGAAGACGATCTGAAAACTATCCTAGCAGCTTAATCCCTGCCTTTTGATAGCCCAGTCAGTTTGTTTGGCTGGGCTCTTTTACTTGTGAGGAATTATGATTCGCGAATGGCAAAATAACCAACCCGCCCAACTTCGTTGTGTTGATAAGTGGCAGGAAACGTCAGATACCGTCAGCTTGACACTGACCTCTGATACTCCCCTACCAAATGGATTTGATTTCAAACCGGGTCAGTTTATTTCGTTAGGTTTTGAGTTCGACGGCAAGGTGGAATACCGCGCGTATTCTATTTCTTCGTTACCGGGGGAATCGCATCTTAAATTGACCATCAAACGAGTCGAGAATGGCTTAGTATCCAACTACATCATTGACCACTTCAATTCCGGAGACAGCGTCTTGGCACTGGCGCCGACTGGACCATTCAACAGCATCGATTGCCCACCGAAACATAAAGTGGCTTTGCTCAGTGCAGGTTGTGGCATCACACCTGTCATGTCGATGGCAAAACACTGGCTGAAAACCAAAGCAGACGTCGAGATAACCTTTATTCACATGGCGAAAAGCGCTGCTCAGACTATCTACTTTGATGAGCTGGAGTCCATGGATGCGCAATACCCAAATTTCCACTTAAAACTTCTGCTTAAAGACAATACAGGCACACGCCACCCGCAAGGACGGCTCGACAGAGAGTGGTTAGCCAAACTCTGCCCGGACCTTAACCAACGCACGGTTTATCTCTGCGGACCAACTCTGTTTATGCAGGATATGGAGAGCAACGCGTTGGCGCTGGGCGTTGAGGCGGCGCAATTCCATCAGGAAAGTTTTACCCCTATCGAAGCTCATAATGAAAGCTTGTCAGATGGTGTTGTTCAGTTCGAAGTGCCAGCGTTTGGCGTATCAAAAGAAATCAGCCAAGGTGCGACCTTAGCTGACGTGCTGGAAGAAAGCGGGGTGCCGATTATTATCGCCTGTCGCAGCGGCATGTGTGGATCCTGCAAATGTAAAGTGACTAAGGGCGAAGTCAGCCGCACCAGTACGGAAACGCTGACTGAAGAAGATCTCGCCAATGGTTATACCTTAGCGTGTTCGAGCCAAATTCAGTCCGACGTCGAAGTTGAGTTGTGTTAATCAGCGCGATTTAACCAGATCAACAAAGCGAGACACCAGTGGATTGCTATTGTCTCGCTGCCAAACCAACCCAACCTGCCAACTGGCATACTCACCATCCAAGGGGATGTAACGTATGCTAGGGCTATGAATTTGCTGAGCACTTTTCGGCATAATGGTGAATCCAAGACGCGCAGACACTAACGCCAGCAAAGTTAAAATATCGTCTGCTTCTTGCTCCGCGACTAAATTTTGGTGCTGACTCATCAGATAACGGTCAATCTGAAGATTGAGCCCGGGGCCACGATTGGAGGCCAATTTGAGGTAATGCATGTTTCGCAACGAATACCAGAGATTGCCTTCATCCAAGTGCTCACTCTCATGGACAGCCACTACCAACTGATCAGAATAGAGCGCTACTGCATCGTATCTGTCTTCATCAGGTATTCGATTGAAGCTCAAATCCAATTCACCGCTATTCAATTTCTCCAACTGAGTTTGAGAAGGAATGTCATTGAGTGTCATGCTGACATCGGGATAACGTTGTTTAAATTGTGCCACCCAATGCGGTGCCTGATGATACGTCGAAATACCAAAGCCAATGTTGAGGTGGCCAGCTACGCCCTGAGAAACTCGCTCAGACAGTCGGTGAAACTGTTCGAACCGTTCGACCAGTCGTTTCGCTTCAGGCAACAGGGTTTGCCCTGCGGCACTCAGCACTGCTCCATGCCTGCCTCGTTCAAACAAACGAGCAGCCGTCTTCTCTTCCAAGCGCTGAATCTTTTTCGTTAGCGCTGACTGGGTGATGAACAGACGCTCCGATGCCAAGCGGTAGTTTTTGCTCTCTGCCAATACACAGAAAGCTCTCAGGTGCTCTAAATCCATTCCAGTTACTCATTGAATGTCGAATATCTTTCATTATATGGAATTGATAAAGATATCTAAACTCGATGTCAGTTACTTAACTGGAGAGATCACAATGAAGAAGCTGAAAGTGGCATCGGTTCAATTTAACCATCACGCCGGAGACAAAGCGTACAATTTGTCGACAATCAAAAAGTTTGTTTATGAGGCTCAAACTCAGGGCGTAGAACTTATTACCTTTCCAGAAATGTGCATCAGCGGCTACTGGCACCTCAACACACAGGAGCGCCATGAGATTGAAGCGCAGGCAGAAGCTGTACCTAACGGTCCATCCAGTCAGGCTTTGCTGGCGCTATCACGAGAAACGGGAATCACCATTGGTGCTGGTTTGATTGAAATTGATGCCGACGGCAATTTGTACAACACCTTTGTTCTCGCCATGTCAGATGGTCAAATCACTAAACATCGTAAATTGCATACTTTTGTTAGCCAATACATGAGCAGTGGCAACGAATACACCGTCGTCGACACGCCTCACGGCTGGCGAGTGGGTATTTTGATTTGCTGGGATAATAATCTGGTTGAAAATGTTCGCATCACGGCTCTTAAAGGTGCTGACTTGTTGTTAGCCCCCCACCAGACAGGTGGCTGCCATTCGAGAAGCCCGAACGCTATGGGGCTCATTGACCCTCAACTATGGCACAACAGAGACTCCAAACCGCAGGCGATCAAATCGGAGATGCAAGGCAGAAAAGGCCGAGAGTGGTTGATGCGCTGGCTACCTGCCCGTGCTCACGATAATGGCCTTTTCCTAATATTCAGCAACGGTGTTGGCGTCGATGTTGATGAAGTGCGTACTGGCAATGCGATGATTCTTAACCCTTATGGCGAGATCATCACTGAAACGGACAGTGTCGAAGACGATATGGTGATAGCGGAACTCGACCCAACAGAGCTGGAAATGTGTACTGGCCGACGCTGGATTCGTGGACGACGACCCGACTTATACACCGATCTGACCCAACCTCTTGGGCATGAACTGAATCCGTACCATGCCCGCTTTGATGATAAATAGCCCATAAACAAGTTAGCCCGCCAAGTCAGACTTAGCGGGCTATTTCATCAAGCAATGTCAATCAACGTATCAGAAGATCCAATGTGCGACCAAGACAATTATTGGCAGCGTAACTAGCGTTCTTAGCAGGAAGATGGCTACCAACTCCAAAAAGTTCACAGGGACTTTACTGCTTAGAATGACAGAACCAGTCTCTGACATGAAAATCAGCTGAGTTACAGACAACGCTGCCACAACAAACTTGGTCAGATCAGCATTAATCGTTGACGCTGCAATGATCGAAGGTACGTACATATCAGCAAAACCAACAAGCATAGTTTCTGCCGCCGCAGCCGCTTCCGGAACATTCAACGCGTTTAGCAGTGGAATGAACGGTGCACCCAGTAATGAGAATAATGGCGTCGTTTCAGCGACAACCAGACCTAAAGTACCGATCGCCATAACCACAGGCAGCACGCTGATTACCATGTCCAGTGCGTTGTGCACACCTTCTTTAGCAACCGCCCCAAGGCTTTTCACTTTGCTTGCTCTGTGCAGTGCCAACTTCAAGCCAAAGCCCATAACCGACTGGCCCGCAGGCACCAATTCGTCATTACGATTAGGCTTAGTACCATCAATGTACAGGTCTTTCTTATACGATAACGGTGGCAGATACTGAATCACCATCGCAGCAATCACACCAGACAAACAGATAGAGAAGTAGAACGGGACAAAGAAATTCTCTAAGCCAACCTGAGTTAATACCACCAGCGAGAAAGAAATCCCAACCGGAGAAAACATAGTCGCGACAACCGCTGCTTCACGCGCAGTGTATTTTTTATCTTCATATTGTTTACTAGTCAGAATTACCCCAACGGTGCCATCACCTAGCCAAGAAGACATACAGTCAATCGCAGCACGACCTGGCAAACGGAAAACCGGGCGCATAAAACGGCTCAGAACAGTACCGAGCAACTCAAGCAAACCAAAGTTGAGTAACAGTGGCAGCAGCAAACCGGCCAAGAAGAAAGTCACCAGTAAAGAAGGCAGAAGGTCATTAAGAACCAGCCCACCCGTGTTGCCGTTCCAAATCACTTCAGGCCCGATCTGATGCAATGCCATAAGAGTGAACACCGCACCTAAAACTCGAACGACTAGCCAAACTGGCGTCAGAACAAACAGTCTTGTCATCAATGCAGATTGAGTCACAAAAGTTGGCTTGATGAGACTGGCAAGAATAGAAGCGACCGCAGAGAAGCAAATCACAGCGGTGACGGTTGGTAAAATCGCATCCCCAAGGACCGCTTTGACGCCTTTCGCCATCAGCGCTAGCGGAAAGGTGAAGTTGCCATCAATGGTTAAAGGTGCAAGGAAAAAGAAAAGACCCAACAAAGACGGAATTGCGAACATCAATATGTTGCGACTGTTTTTGTGGTTCTCTTCGGCTAAAAGTGTATCACTCATCTGACTGCTCCCTAGATGATTATATTTTCACAATTAGTGAATAAGTTCTCTTTGCCGCAATTATAACGACAAAGATTTCACACTCAAGCAAATAATGAAAAATAATTCACTAAAAACGCATAACAATATAAATTAATACGTTATAGAGCTAAGGTGATTGGTGGCATTTTGTACGCACGTGCTTTAACAATAACCACAGACTCTTTAATTACCCCCTTTTATATCGAGCATAAATATGACTATTTATGCAGCACCAATAAACAAAATGATTCGAGTAGGATCGATGAATAGAGTTAGCGGATAATAGGTATCTGAAATGAAAACGTTGCCCCTCCTGTTAAGGTCAACTCAATATCACGAACCATTTCAATCAAAAAAGCACTGCCATCAATTTCCAACTTCTGTTCGTGTACAATCTCAAACAGCGCTTCTAAAGCCGCACTGTAAGCAACATCAGAAATCAGATACACCTCAGCACACAGGTAGTACCCTTCAGGAATCACAAAATCGTAGAGAGCTTCGTCGACTTGCCAATCACCAATGAACGTCTCAATTTGGTCCCATACTTTTTCAAGTTGGTTAATCGGTGTTGCGCCAAGTAAATTGACAGTTTTTTTGCCATAGATTTCGATCACCGAATCCCAGTCAGGATCTTCCAGAGCAATCTTTTTCATACCTCGCTGAGGGTACCAGATCAACTCAGTCGGCATAGACTTGGCCAGCTCGTTCTCAATCGACTGCTGAGCACCGGGATGAGCAAGCTTAGCGATAAAATCAGCGGTCTCTCGCGGTGTGGACTCATAACCCATTTTACGAATTTGTTTCGCCGTCACACCAAGCTCTCTCTTTAAAGCCTTGCCTAAAGCTTGTGAAGAAGAGAAACCGCAATAGTGAGCAATCTCCATCACACTCCAAGGTTCATCATTGAGCAACAGATTCACCGCGACTTGCAGTCGTAATCGGCTGAGATACTGCCCTGGCGTCTCATGGAACAATTCGCTAAACTGACGATGGAAATGATAAGGAGATATAGCGCTCTCTGTAGCAATTTGCTCCCACGATCTGTGTTCTGCCAGTTCGTCATGCATCAACTTCAATGCGTGAGCAAAGCGCTTTCTAAAATGCTCTGGTAGTGGTTCTAATAACGCAATTTCGGGCACCAGTTTAAACGCTGGTTTCTCTTGCTCTGACATAGATACGGGCCTCACTGGGGCGACCAGATCACTATCGCCCGTCAAGCGGATAAAATCAATCACGCTCAGCATTAGGCTCCCTCTAATGCCACTTCATCTTCGACAGGCTTTGCCGCTTTACGACTGGTCATCCCCAGCAGTATTGGGATCAGAAGCAGGGTTACCGCCGTGGCAAATAGCTCACCAAACACCAATGAAACCGCTGCAGGTTTTAAGTACTGCGCTTGCTCAGCGGTCTCACTGAGTAGCGGCAGCAAACCACATACCGTAGTAATAGTCGTGAGGAAAATCGCCCTCAATCGACTGGTTCCAGCCGTCACTAAAGCCTGTTTAAGCGGCACACCGCTGCGATACTCAGCGTTAAAGCGCGTGATCAGTACCAATGAGTCATTGATCACTATGCCCGTCATTGCCATCATGCCAAACATAGACAGCAAACTGATTGGCAGATCCATCAAGTAGTGACCGAAGATAGCACCAGCAAAACCAAATGGAATCACTGCCATGATGATGAACGGCTGCCAGTAAGACTTCAGCGGAACCGCCAACAAGATGTAAATCAGCAGAAGGGTCAAAATCATCGCGGAGCGGAAGCCATCTGAGACTTCACCAATCTCTTCAAATTCGCCGCCTGCTTTGATCCGAACTCCTGGATACTGCTGATGCAGCGTTTTGATCTCAGAGCTAAGCTGAGCCATAGTCTGCTCAGGCGCCTGAACGTCTCGGTTCTGCTTCCAATAGAGGTTTACTACTTGCTCACGATTACGTCGGTAGAGTATTTGAGGCTCCTGCTCATGACGAAATTCAGCAATATCACCGAGTAAGACACTCTTCCCTTCAGACAGCAACACCATAGTCTGCTCAAGCTGAACGAGGGTTTTACGCTCTGAACGAGGATACTGCAGCAGCACCTTGGTTTCTTGGCCTTGTTCCAACAAGCGATGAATTTCTCGCTCACCAAATGCCTCACCCGCCAATCGCGCCAACTTGTCTTGCGTCAATCCGAGCTGCTGACCATATTCATTAAGCACTAGCCGCACCTGAGGCTGGCCGCTTTTACCGTCATCATAAATATCCGCTACGCCAGGCAAAGCAGCCAGTTTGTCCGCTAATTGACTACTGACGCGCTTAGCAAGTTCACGGTCACTGGATGATATCGAGATGAATGTTCCACCAGCAGGCGCTTCAGCCGCACTAAACTGAACTGAATACGCTCCTTCAATGCTCCCAGTATGAGTACGCCAACTATCGGTCAGTAAATTACCCGGCAAGAGGCTCAGGGCTTCACTGGTTAGCTCGGCGGTCACTTCCACCTCCCCATAACCATCGGACCACGCAAGCAGGTTGACCACGGGTGGCAGGCTCAACGGGTAGTCTCGCATCAGCTCGTCTTCGACGTTGATCATCGCCTGTTCGATTTGATCTAAGGCCTTCTTTTGTAACGGCAAAGGGGCACCGTCTTCTAGCTCGACTTTCGCGGTAACGTATCGACCGGGGATTTCAGGGAAAATGGCACTTCGAATCGTCCCAGTCGACCACATGCCATACGCCAGTACGATCGCGGCGACAAAGCCCAGCAGTGATGCCAGTTTATAATCCAGTACCTTCTCCAAAGTGGGCTTGTACACTCTGAAATTGAACCACTCCAAACCACCGTGAGCCACAGACTGAACGCGAGAGAAAATACCGTTGTTTTTTGTACTTACAGACAACTGTGCTAGGTGCGATGGCAGAATAAACTTACTTTCAATCAGAGAGAAGATCAGCGCAAATATCACCACAGCGGAGAACCCAGCCAGAATCTTCGCAAAATCGTTGTTAATCCAAAGCATTGGCGAAAATGCCGCAATAGTGGTCAAAACACCAAATACCGTTGCAACGGAAACCGAGTGTACACCGTGCCATGCCGCTTTGCGCCCGCTCGAATGTTTGCCTCGCTGCTCGTGAATGGCCTCGCCAACAACCACGGCATCATCGACTAGAATCCCCAATACCAGAATAAAGCCAAACAACGTGATGTCATTGATGCTGTAGTTAGCCAGTTGCATCGCTCCTAAGGTACCTGCGATAGCGACTGGTATACCCACAGCCACCCAAAATGCCAATTTCAGCTCTAGAAAAATGCCCAGTAGCACCACAACAATCAAAAGGCCTTGCCACGCATTATCACCGAGTCTGAACAGTTGATCTTCAATATAGGGTGCCATATCTGCCATGGTATTCAGCTCAATGTCTGAAGGCAGGATTTTGCGTTGCTCCGCCAAGGTATCCTTAATTGCATCGCTCACTTTGAGCAGGTTGTCGGTCTGGCTAGTGCTGATCAGCAGAGCGATTGCGTTGATGCCATTATTACGGACGATGGAGCCACTGCGCTCATAGCCACGACTCAGCTTAGCGATGTCACCTAAATAGACGGTACCGGATGGACGAGAGACGATCGCCAGACGACGCAGCTTCTGTACGTCATCCGCATAGCCATCACCACGGATGACCATGCGGCCCTTGTCACTGATCAGCTCACCCGTGCGAGACTCAAGTGACATCTGTCCGATGGTGCTGGCTAAATCTTCCAGACTCAAACCCAGTTTCTTGAGCTGCGCTGGATCTGGCTCAATGATAAGTTGTGGTTTGCGACTTCCCCAGTTGGATACTTTAGAAATCTTGGGATTACTTTTTAGCGCTTGCTCGACCTGTCTTGCGATGGGTTGAAGCTGCTCATCGCTGCGTGGCCCCGAAACGACAACAAAGGCGGCCAAGTTAGTAAATTCATTTCTAACCACCTGAGGCTTTTCAGCTTGAGCAGGAAAACCATTGATCGCATTCACTCGGTTAC
Source organism: Vibrio sp. St2 (assembly GCF_947311885.1). Lineage (NCBI taxonomy): Bacteria > Pseudomonadati > Pseudomonadota > Gammaproteobacteria > Vibrionales > Vibrionaceae > Vibrio > Vibrio sp. St2. The sequence continues at coordinate 574,731 of NZ_CAMZNA010000002.1, forward strand.
GTACATCATCCAGCAGCTTGTTGATGTCGGCGCTGCTGGTTTTGCGTACAACAACGCTCGACATTCCTGCGCTAGACTGGCTGGTCACCTGTTTAATACCAGAGATACCACTGATGGACTCTTCAATTCGCTGCGTAACACTCTCATCAATCTGTTTAGCTGTACCTCCCGGGTAGGCAACATTGATCACAACCGATGACGGCGCAATCTGCGGAAAGGACTCCACACGGAGTTGACCAAACGCCATAACACCACTGGCGATGATCGCGAGCATCAACAGATTCGCCCCTACGGGGTTGTTGATAAACCACTTAGTCAGCCAGCTCATTGATTACCCTCCTGCTTCGCAACCAATATCTGCGCAGCTTGAGGAGCGACTTGCTTCCCCGGTAACATCGACAGCAGTGGGTACACCACCACCTGACGTGCCTTAGCGCTGTCCTGATCAAAGCGGGCATAAACCTGATTACGCGCTTGTCCTATTTGCGTAATCCACTCTTTCTGCAATCGGTTCTGCTCATCAAGTGTCCAGACGTATCCATCTCGTGTGATCGCACTGAGTGGCAAGGTCACTATTTCTGGCCTTAGCCCGAGACTAACGATGACTTTCACCTGTTGATTAGGCAGCAAGCGAGTCAATCCTTGATAAGGCTCGCGAACAGACAAAACCACTTGTCGCTGACGTGTGGTTGGATCAGCCTGCGGCGAGAAATATCGAACTTGTGCCTGCCACTCGCTGCCATCTCGATTCACAATTGTAATCTCAGGCTGACGCAACGCGGATTGCACCTGCTGCCAGTGAAGTTCCGAAACAGGCAGCTCGACATCCAGTGAGTCGCTGGCGGCGAGTTCAAAAGTCACCTGACCGGCTTCCAACCATTCACCGGGGCTGATGTTACGACGCATGATCACAGCATCAAACGGCGCTGCAATACTCGCTTCCTCAAGCAACTTTGCTGCACTGGTGTAAGCCTGTTTTGCCTGCGCGAGTTCTGCCTTGGCTGCCAACACCTGTGGCTCACGGCGGGCATACGGAGAGCTTTTGGTTGGCGATAACATTTTTAACGCGACTGTTTGTTCGTGCTGTGCCTGTTTTAGGTTTAGCTCTGCCTGCTTAACGCTGCTGTTCGCCTGAGCCAGATTAGACTCTAACGCGCTGGTGTTGAGCTTCGCCAACAAGGTCCCTTTTTTCACCAGTACGCCCGGTTCGATATCGGGATTCAACCACGCTAATTGAGCACTGCTTGAGGCCTTAAGCTGGATCGGCCAACGCGCAGTGGTTGTTGCCAGCAAAGTCAAATTGGAATCGTGATCTTCCGGCGTCACTTGCAGTACCGAAACGGGGTTTTTGCTCGGCGCTTTTTGCTCAATCACAACTGGCTGAGGCTCTAAAACATCTACAACCACCAATGCCGCGAAAATTGCCCCACAGCCAGCTAATATTGCAAGAGTCTTTTTAAATTTCATAAGGCTTCTCCTCTACAGCCAATTGAGCGGGGTTTTGATTTAGTCGTTGGCTGATCTCCATCAGACGCGACAAGGTTTGCAGTGTGATAGGCAGCATCACTGCTGTTTCCACGAATTCCAGTGAGTAAGTTACGATGGAAAAAACCTGACCCACAGTAAGATCAGTAAGAATGCTCACCATCCAAAGGTTGGTTAGGACTGCGGCAAATAAGACTATAAAGATCAGCCCATACACCAGCGCTTCGGTATCGGACAGTTTGATTTCACAGCGTTTCAAGCGTTCAAAGTGCGTTCTAATCGCCGCAAAAGGCTGACCGCTGAGCACTCGAACCTGTTGCTCTAACTGATCATTTAACGCGCCATTAAGTCGCGTAAACGTTTGATGGAACAGGGCATAAATCAGCAGCATACTCAGCCCTGCGATCAACACGCATAATGCAAGTTTGATGTGAAAAGTGGCGAGAATGACAACGGTAGCGACCAACTGCACAACGGCAGTAATCAGCGATGGTAAATCTTCTTCTAGAAAATCTACCAGCTCGCGGGACATGGACAGTCGGGCGTCTTTGACTGATACCGATTGACCGCGCAAATTACGCTCAACCAAATTGGACAACCGCACTCGGATCCCGCCATAAACGCGAGTATCGTAAAAACGACGTGCAACGCTGATGACCACCAGTACAAACAAGATCGCTGCAAACATAAGCAACGGCTGCAAGTTTTGCTTAAGCACACCATCAATAGCAAAACCGATAAACAGCGGCAGCAAAATCATAAATACGTTCTCAGCCAGAACCATCAGCCAAGTAAACATGACTTTAATGGGACTCAGCCGGATAACGGACCGAAGTGTGATGGGTTGATTGAACAACATTATTGATCCCACAAATGAATGTGGCGCCAGTATTACCAATTATTAACCAGAAAAAGTGTCCCAGATTGCTGTTTTGGGCAGTAATCTTTGTAGAGTTACTTAATCTGAGTCACCAATATTCAATAATTTAATGACAAATACATCATTAAATTAATCATCTGAGATCGCATATTTGGTGCCTTTACACGTAAAGAAGAAACTGTAAAATGCAAGACGCAAGCTAAGAATTAACTTCGTTTACATTATACGTCCTCAGATACTTAAACTGATTTGGGAAATATGACGTACATTAAAGTTAAAACTATCGACAAAAATGCTGTTCAAGTCGCTTTTCTGAGCATGGAAACACGAACATCCACATGATATATTTGAGATTTATAAAATACACAACAATTATTCATATTCTTAATAAGGTATATCATGAGCCTTGATTTTCATCTGGATCTTCTGTCGAGTAAAAATTTGACCATTAAAGAAAAGAAACAAGCTCTGGTTGACCTTGTTCTTCGCCATTTCAGCAATAAACAAAGAGAGGAACTTTTTCTGAGTGTCACTAACTTTCGTAAAAAACAGTTAGTTACACTATTTCCTGAATATAGATTAAGGAGCCTTTCAACACTATTTGAATTAATTGACTATCATGACTTCATAAAAAAATATCCCAGTTCATTTCCTGAGAATATACGTAATTTAGAATACCAGGCATCATGTTATTACTCTCACTGGTTAGACTTTTGGTGCCAGTGTGAAATTGAAGCTATAAAGAAAAACTCTCCTACATTCAATAAAATAAACTCAGGAGATAAACTATCCTTCGAGGATAACGATTATACTTGCATGCTAGTTGACAAGGTTGAGGACTCTGGGCTCATCGTAAAAATGCCAGGTCATGCCAACGTTATGTCACTAAAAGATGCTATTACTCTCAGTAATCTGGAACAGTTTATACAAGATGAAAAGTGGTATGAGATGCTTCCCCTACTTTCCTTATCACAACAAGGAAAACACTTTATTCTGTATAAAAATAACCCTACTGAGCCATACCCTACGTTAGTCGCTTCTGCGCTCGTACAAGATTGGGTAAACCAAGCTAGCTGGTTGAGTTACACCCCGCAATTTACTAATAACAAGTGGAAGTTCTGCTTACCAAAGCAAGCATACTATGAATTTTCTCGTCACCAGTTGTTTGACACGCCAGCATTCCCCAGTTGTTACTCTCTTTCAGAGTTTGACCATCATTTTAAGCTTGCGCTCTCAAAGCCTGAACAAGTATGCGAGGTTCTACGGTTGGCAGTCAACGGAAGTACCCAGCAGAAGCTCTATTTCTTATACTTAGCACAGAAAAAGCTAATGAGCTTAATGCAACAGAAGGGATATAAATTTGGATTTACGGTAATAGAACAAGTTTTTATGCTGAACTATTATCAATCAATTGGTGAAAATGCATACTTCCATGCGGGTTATTGTGATATAAATGACGACCATAAAATCACTTACCGTGGTTTTTGGAATTTTGAGAAGATGGCAGAAGCACTAAACAACACCAAATTCAGAGAGTATAAACGAGCCGTTTTTTCACAAAAACAACTGTGTTCCTTAAATGAATGATATGTCTGATTTAGATTCAATAGTTATACTTTATCCTAAGGCTATAACCCTAATTATTGTAATAGCAGCAGTACTGCTATGGATTGTTTATTATTGCTTTAGAATTAGAGCAAAAGAAAAAATCATTGGCTCATACCATGCTTCTTATATTGCATATTCTCTATGTATCATTTCTTGGATAGGTTGTAACTTTTATTTTCATACTGGACTTCTTCCTTATCTAGGGACTGATTCCGGTATTTTCATGGCGAAGTTAGCCAACCTAGCCTCATTTTTCGCTTTCGCTTTCGCATATTATCTATCATGCCAATTAGCAGCGGATAAGAAAAAATCCAAAGTACCATTGTGGCAAAAAGCTACGTTTATTCTCTCTTCTATATATTCCATATATATTAATATTCAACCAGGACTAACTGTTGAAAATATAGAAATCGAAGGCCCAAGTCAGTTCGTATTAGTTTTTGGCCCGCATACCTTTTATTTCTTTATAATTTTAGTGCTCTTTGTTCTTCTGACACTATTAAACCTCATGGTAATGCGAACAAACATTGGTAGAATAGCACAAGCAAAAAACAACTATATGATCGCCGGTATTCTAATTTTTATGATATCCACAGTGATCATACACCTTGGGGTTACCTATTTCTTTGGCGACTTTTCTCTAACATGGTTGCCACCAGTATTATCTATTAGTGAAACTCTACTATTCGGCTACGCCTTGTTAACAACTCGTTTCTACAGCTTTAAGTACATTATGTATACAACGACGAGTGCTCTTCTGGTTAGTGGCATTTTCGCAGTTTTTCTAAGCTACGCTTTTGCCCCTTTAGTTAACAAAGATGCCTTGTTCCTAATTCCAGCCATCGCATTTATTGGTACGACTTGGCAGGTGCTTTACAAGCGAATCAGTCGCTATGTATCTCTTCTTATCTATGGCAATAAAAACACACTAGTACAACAAATTCTCGCATTAGAAGAGGATTTTAAGTTATCAATCGATGACGCGATGGTACGTCTAAGTAACTTACTCAATATCCCGAACGACGAGCTGCGGCTTGTCACCAGCGATGATGCTGATTCTAGTTATAAAGGTTTCTTATCATCCAACGACTCTATATTACTGTTTGATGAACTGTCTGAGGTCACTAATAATCCGCGCAACTTAAAAAGCTCGGTAAAAGCCTTATGTGATGAGATGAGTTCCAATAATATCGCTTTGGTCATGCCTCTGTCCGATCAATGCCAGTCAATAACGCACCTCTTAATTTCGTCGCATAAAATCAATAAGCAACTTTTCTCCAGTGAAGAGATTTCTGCACTGAAAATACTGTTAAGTCGTATACAAAGTTCTATTGAAGCCGATCAGAAAATTAATCAGAACCGAGTATTGGCTCACTCTATCGCTCATGAGATGCGTAACCCTCTCGCACAAGTACAATTAAAGCTAGAAGCACTAAAGCAGCGTATCTATAAAAATGGGCCAATAGAACAGACCCAGCTTGATATAGAGGATAGCCTACAAGCGATACTGCGGGGTCGCCAGCTGATTGACCTTATTCTTCGGGAAGTAAACAGCTCTGTCACAGAGCATGATTCAACGACTTTTACGTCCATCCACACAGCTGTTAAACACGCCGTAGATCAGTATGGCTTTGAAAATAGTGTGCTTATGGAGAGAGTTCGACTTCCAGAACACACTGATTTTGTAATCAAGGTAAATGAAACGCTTTTCAATTTCGTCATCTTTAACCTAATTCGCAATGCCGTTTACTATTTCGAAGAATATCCAAATAGCCGTATTGAGATCAGTACTCATACAGAATTGTATGGTAATGTCCTTGTTTTCCGCGACACAGGGCCAGGGATCGACGAGTCTGTTTCAAATAAGATCTTCGATGATTTCTTCTCTTACCAAAAGAGCGGTGGAAGTGGCCTTGGTCTAGGTTATTGCCAGCGTGTTATGCGTTCATTTGGAGGCAAAATTGAGTGCCGTTCCAAGCTAGGCGAGTTTACAGAGTTCCATCTGTACTTCCCTATCGTACCAAATGCTCCAACCTTAGACGCATTCGATGTACCTGACCTAGCAAACAACCCTAAAGGCCAACTCAACCCAGAGCAATCACATGAGACGAACATCGATATTAACAACGATGCTCCAACCGTGCTTATCGTCGATGATCAAAAAGTTCAACGTTCTCTTGCACAGATGTACTTAAATCAACTTGGAGTCAATAGCATACAAGCCAGCAACGGTAAAAACGCCATTGAAGTATTCAAAACAACCCAAGTAGACCTTGTTTTAATGGACATTCAAATGCCGGTTATGAACGGCTTTGATGCAAGTCAGAAAATTAAACAGCTGTCTCCTAAAACCCCTATCATCGCATTGTCTGGTGAAACTGGAGACATCGAACTGGAGAAGATTCATAATCTAATGGATGGGCGATTAGATAAACCCACCACTTTACCCGCTCTAAAACATGTTTTGGCAGACAGATTTGAAGCCGTAACTTGATCGAATGTGGCACATACGCTTCGCCAACTCATGAGAGTTTGTTATCAGCACTGAAATCAATTGAACAGTTTGCGTGACATCAAATAAAAACCAAGCGCTTACGTTTCAATTGATTTCAACCCTCCTCTAATTTACTGATTTAGTCAGTAACCTTTTGTTAACCCCTTCGCACTTATTCTTCTCGCCATATTTAACACAACAGTAAATATGGGACGGAGATGAAATGAAACTGTTCGCTTCAATACTGACTACTGCCGTGATTACTGGCTCTGTTTGGGGGCTGGTTGTACTTCAGCCTACGATGGCCGACAGCACGCAGCAAGCGCAGATTAACAATGAATCCAGCGATGTTTCTCGTGGCGTTAAACGAGGCAGTACGTCGCAGCAATACTTACGTGGAGTAACCAAAACAATCTCCCTTGAATCCTTACCTTCGCTGTGGCGAGAGTTTGATCGCAAGCTGGTCGAACCCGATAAGCTCCCAGACAAATTGGACAGAATCGTTGTCTTGTATCAAGAGCTCAACAGCGACTTTACTGAAGCTCAAGTCACCATAGGCTACCCAACCGAAAAGAGCCCATTGGCGATCGACTTAGTCGCGCTACCTGCGATTGAGCAGGCGGAGCTGCTGATGAATAGAGGTAAACATTCAGAATCGGAACTCATTGACGCTTGGGGACGAATTAATTTTCAAAAGTCCGTCGATGCTTTAGTGGAGATCCACTACCTCAATTCACAAGGACAACCGGAATCCACCCAGTTGTCTGTCTACTATAAATAAAGGGGCACAGGAGATACGTTATGGAGTTTATGTCTCAAATTTTCTCTGAGGCGACCATTATCTTCACCGAAACTTGGGTGGACGATAACTTTGTTCTCATTGCCGTTGCGATCTTTTTGATCGAGCTGATTCGATACGCGTTCAAAAAGAAACTGAGCTGGAATATGCTGGGTGACAGTGCGACCAACTTTGTGACACTGCTTTTCCTCTTAGTGACGATATTCTTTGTCGGCTTAGCCTACGTTGCAGCGTTTGTCTTTGCTTATGAGAATCTTAGCCTGACCCATCTTCCTATCACCGGCTGGACCATTCTGGGTTGCTTGATACTGGCAGATTTAGCCTACTACTGGGAACACAGATTTTTGCACAGCAACGGCTTAGCGTGGGGGACACATTCCGTGCACCATAGCTCTCCGTATTTTAATATTTCCGTGGCTTACCGCTTCGGGCCGCTAGACTGGTTTTTCCCATTCTTTTTCCATTTGCCGTTAATACTGCTTGGCTTTAATCCTTTTGTAGTCTTGCTGTGCGAAACCTTTGTTCAGCTATTCCAGACGCTGCTGCATACCGAAACCGTGAAGAAGTTTCCGAGACCAATAGAAGCCATCTTCAATACACCGTCACACCATAGAGTTCACCATGCGACGAATAAGCAATATCTGGATAAGAATTACGCGGGTATTCTGATCATCTGGGATCGTATGTTTGGCACCTTTGCTCGCGAAGATGAAGAGGTGAAATACGGAGTTTACCCACGGATTAATTCCGTCAATCCATTTAAAGTATACTTCCACGGCTATGCCAAACTGATTCAGCAATTGTGGCATGCACCGAGCTGGAGTTATCGCCTACAACTTCTGGTCAAGCCGCCCATCTGGGCATGGAAACAAGAACAACAAAGGAAATAGAGCATCATGAGTATTAACGCCCTGCTAATCGAAGACGACAGAGATCTGGCTGAAGCCATCAGTGACTATATGGAGCTCGACGGCTTTGAGTTTGATTTTGCCTACAATGGCGCAGCGGGGCTTAATCTAGCGTTAACCAATCAATACGACATCATTCTCACCGACATCAATATGCCCAAAATGGATGGTATTGACGTCTGTCAGTCACTCAGAGAGCAAGGCGTCAGTACTCCTGTTCTGATGCTCACCGCAAGAGATACACTAGATGACAAAGTCACAGGGTTTGCTGCTGGATCTGATGACTATTTGGTTAAACCTTTTGCCATGGAAGAGCTCAAAATTCGTCTGCAAGCGCTGATTCGGCGCTCGCAAGGTACCGTCACCTCTCTTAAAGTCGGTGATCTGAGTATCGACTTAGATAAGCATCAAGCCACTCGTGCAGGCCAAACCTTAAAGCTTCCACCTGTGTGTTGGAAAATGTTGGTTTGTCTGATGCGTAATAGCCCCAACGTCGTCAGTAAAACCAAGCTGGAAGAAGAAGTCTGGGGAGATGAGCTTCCCAGTGCCGATAGCTTCAAAGTCCACCTATTTAAACTTCGTCAGGCTATTGATGCCCCTTTTGATACTAAGCTGGTTCATACCGTGCACGGTGTAGGGGTAACAATCAGAGAGGAGGAGGCATGACTCGGGTCAGTATAAAGCGCGATATCTACCTCTACCTGTTTGGTATCGTCATCAGCTTAACTGCAATTTATGGACTGATGATCAACCAGAGTTACCAAACGGGGCTGTATGAATCCGCCAAGTATGGCTTTCTTTATGAACTTAAAGCGGCGGAAAGCGAGTACCTCAAAACTGGGCAACTCCCTCAATCTCAAAGTAGTACGCTTCAGGTCTACCTCGATTTCAATCAAGTCCCGCAGAAGTTTCTGACCGCCTTCGACTGGAACAGCTTTGAGAACGACGCCATCTACGAACGCTATATCCCCGCCACCGATGCAGCGTCGGGCGAATATCTGTATGCCGCCTACCATCATATCCCCAGTATCGATGCCACCTTGTATGTGGTGTCTCAGTATGACGAGTCCATTTATCTGGAATTGTTTGAGCTCAATCCTCCCGAGTCGGTCAGCCAATTTAACTCTGCCTTTATCATGATTGGCGGCTTACTGTTGCTGGTCTTTCTCATCATCCGCTTGTTGATCTATCGCCTGACCAAACCCATTCTCGTGCTTTCTCAGTGGTCGGAAACGCTGGATCTAAATCAGACAGAGAAACTAAAACGCTTTCGCTATCGCGAGGTGGATCTTCTCGCCAACCAGTTGGTCGAAAGTGTCCGTAATGAAAGAGATGCGATCGAGCGTGAGGAATTCTTTCTCAGAGCCGCCAGCCACGAGTTAAGAACACCCGTCTCGATTATGTCTGCCAGTGGCGAAATGCTTGGGCGCTTGTCTGATTCCATGCCGCGAGGCGGGCAAAGAGCGGTTGCTCGTATCCAACGTTCGGTGGCGACGATGCAAACCCTCATCACCACGTTGTTATGGATGAGTCGAAATACCCAGACGGAACTCGAAGCCAGCCGCGTCAACTTCAATCACCTTGCCAGTGAGATCATCGAAAGTCATCGCTATCTGATTGAAAGCAAAGACATCAGTGTAGAGTTGGACGCCAGCTCAGACTCTTTACAAACACAGGTTCCACTCGCGCTAATCCAAATTGTCCTGACCAATTTAGTACGCAATGCTTTTCAACACAGCGCTGACGGCATTGTCCATATTGAATTGTCTGAGGAGCACATTACCATCTCCAATCCCGTAGAGCTGTCGGATAGTCAACAGTCCACCGAAACGTCCTTTGGAATTGGCTTGGTTCTGATTGAAAAAGTGTGTCGAAATCAGGGCTGGCACTTCATTCATCAGCAGAAAGATGACACCTATTTAGCCAAAGTCGATTTACAGAAAGAGTATGAATCGTAGACGGTAACCAAAAATTAACCTGCCATCGACTATCCTTGTTCCCAAGTTAAACAGCAGGAGTCAAACATGGGAACCTGGATTTTAGAAACATTACTTTGGGCAATCGTGACCGTTGCGGTTTGTGTCGCTATCTGGGGATTCACCCTACCCAATATCCTGATTGCACTAGGGGTCTCTGTCGGTGTCTCATTGCTACTCGGGAATAGCTGGCGCAGTTAACGGAATGCACCAGACATCGAATCAAACGATGATTACTTAATCATCCTAACAATGAGAGACCCCGGAGAACGCAGTGCTTCCAGATTGCAACTGAGAACAGTGCCAGATTCCGGGGCATAGTAACTAGCGACATCAAACCCTAGGCTGTTGTATTGAATCGCAAGCAACTCACCCTTCTCAACCTTCTGCAACAAAGACACCTTTGGCTCGACAAAACCACCTTGCTTCGCCCGAATGCTGATGACTTGCTTCCCTTCTAGACACGAGTCATTTTCAACAACCTCACCTGGTAACACCTTATGATAGCGCAGCACATTCAGAACACCTTCTGCGGCACGCTCAACCATTTCAGCATCATGGTATCGGCCAGAACCGACCTCCACAGTGATGCTTGGTACACCATGTTGATTCCAAGTGGATTCCAAAACGCCTGACTCACCCGGATCGTTCAAAATAACATCTGGATTCATTAGCTTAGCCAGTGTCCTTGCCTGCTCAATACGGTAGTCAGCAAACACGTATAGCGGGTAGCTGGTGCCGGTGGTTTGAGTATGCAAGTCAATCGCGATTTCGGCATTGGGCTTAAGGACATGCTGCCAAAGGTTCCCTAAATAACGCGCCGCTTCATTGCCCGCCTTATCTCCGGGGAAAAAGCGATTGAGGTTAGCGGAAGAGACATCCGGATCAACGGTGTGAAAGTCACGACTATGGTGAAGAATGCCGCTTAGGTTGATGGTCGGGACGATAGTAACGCACCCTGCCAGCGATTGCCCTACCAGCGCTTTTGCTACTTTCAAAGCGGTAACAATACCGTTTTGCTCATCCCCATGAACACCTGCTGTGATCATGACTTTTGGACCAGGCTTCGCACCTTTAAATACTCGGACAGGCATTTGCTGCCACAAGCCAAGTGCATCCGTTGCGACGGCAAATAAAAACGCATGCTCACCCGCTTGCAGTGAATCAACATCAAGCGAATGAATAATTGGAAAATGTTCCACCACAGGGGCAACGTCAGACATACCCAAACTTCCTTATAGAACAAAGGCGAGCATACACTCGCCTTGAAAAAACAGCTTACTTTAATCTCTGTTGCTAGTTGTGAATAGCACCAGATTAGAATTTTGTTAGGCAAATCCCGCCATGTGCGCGGCAACCACGACGATGCTGGAAAGCCCGAACAGAATTAACATAAAGCGACCACAGAACTTGACCCAAACGCTCCAGTCAATGCGACACACACCCAGCGTAGCCATTAGAGAGGCTGAGGTCGGAACGATGATGTTGGTAAAGCCGTCACCCAGCTGGAAAGCCAATACCGCAACTTGACGTGTCACACCTGTGATGTCAGCCAGAGGAGCCAACAACGGCATAGTAAGTGCTGCCTGACCAGAACCAGAGGTCACAAAGAAGTTAAAGATGGATTGGAACACATACATCAGCCAAGCCGCCATCACATCTGGCAAACCGCTGATCAAGCTTCCTGCGCTATTTAAAATCGAGTTTAGGACACTGGCTTCATCAGTTGAACCTCCGCCAAGGATCAGCAATACACCTTTGGCACAGCCAACCAGTAACGCAGGTGCCAGCATGATACTTGCACCATCTTTAAACGCCGCCGACGCATCGTTTAACGTCATCCCATTAAGACGGAAAATCGTGCCAAGGATTGCCACAATGAAACCCATAGTGAAAAACTGAGAGGCAATTTCAGGGATATACCATGCGTGAGCAACAACACCCCAAACCACCCAGGCTGTCGTGCCAGCCACGGTTAGCAGTACTAAGGTATCACCAAATGTCCATTTTACCGCTGGTTGATCCGACGCATCCTGCTTTCTAAAGTAAGCATCTGTGTTGTAGGTGATTGATTTGCTTGGGTTCGCTTTAATTCGCGATGCATAAGCCATGGTAAAACCAATAGCTAGTAGGGTGAAGCCTGCCCACATGACCATTCGCATCGTCATTCCAGACAGCACCGGAACTCCGGCAATACCTTGTGCAATTGCAACGGAAAATGGATTCATCCAAGACGTCGCGAAACCAATTTGGGTCGCGACATAAGTCACCATTACGGTGGTGATACTGTCATAACCCAATCTCACCATTAATGGCGCGATGATAATGGCAAAAGCGACCGCTTCTTCGCCCATACCAAAAACGGCTCCGCCCAAAGAAAACAGCAGAAACAGCACTGGAATGAATAAGATCTCGCTGCCCTTTGTTTTGTCGATCAGATAGAGGATACCGTTGTCTATCGTGCCAGTGCGGATGACCACACCAAACGAGCCACCGATGAGCAACATGAACATGATAACGCCAATAGCGCTGCCCCATTTAGAGCCCGAAACCAGCCCTTCAAAGGGGAAGTTCATCAGGCCAATACCGCCACCCGATGCGAAGAAACCAACGCTGTTGTACACCAGTTCCCCTTGCTCATCCCTTTCATAAGAGAAAGATTCAGGGTCGATGACTGAACGTGTTTTTTCTACTCCGTCCGCGATGTAGGCCACTTCTTGGCTCTCAAATGAGCCAGCGGGTACAAAGTAGGTGAGAATGGCAGCGAAGATACCGATAATAAAGATGAGAACTAAAGTGTCGGGCATCTGCCAGGTTTGGGCTTTTTCTACCCCAGATTGTTGTGTTTGAGCGTGTGACATCTTATGAATATTTATAGTTTAAAAACGCATAAAACATCACACAATTAGTTAGTATGTTCAACTACTAAAGAGCTCAAAATCGCCCTTTGAAACAATTTAATACGAAAAAACAGTAATTCTTAATAATATAATTTCATCACTGTTAAATATTGTCGATCAGCCAAAAACCACAAAAATGGTAAGCCCCTCATTGATAACTAATCAATCAACCGAACAACCAATGACCCCGGAGCACGAACCGACTCAACATTGTGGCTGATCACAGTCGCTTTGATTGGTGAGTAATACGTCTGGATCTCATCACCAAAGCTGTTGTACTGAGTGGCCAGCTTCTGCCCAGCTTCAACTAAATCCATCAGCTCCACATGACAAATTACGAATCCGCCTTGCTCAGCCCGAACACTGGTGATTCGCTCTCCTTCCACACAAGGGTGGTCCAGTTCGACAACATCGCCTTCTATAAGCTGATAATCCTTGAAAATATTCTGTACTCCCGTGGTCGCGCGCTGAATCATCTCCAAGTCAGTGTATCGACCTATCCCTACTTCAATGGTGATGGATGGAATATCAGCACGGTTATAAACTGTTTCCAAAATGCCCGGGTCTCCGGGATCATTGAGAATCACATCGGGATTAATGAGCCTTGCCATTCGAATCGAATCATCCAATCGATAGTCAGCAAAAGCGTATAAAGGATAAGCCGAGCCACTGGTCTGAGAATGGAGATCGATGGCCAAATCCGCATTGGGTTTCAGCAAGTTCTCCCAAAGGCTATTGGCATAGCGGCTAGCGTCATCGCCATTTGGATTACCTGGGAAGACGCGGTTAAGGTTAGCGGATGAGCTATCGGGGGCAGCAGAATGAAAGTCTCGGCTATGCCTTGCGATTCCAGAAAGGTTAACAGTAGGCACTATGGTAATGCAGCCTGAGATAGACTGGCCTTCCAGCTCACGCGCCAGTTTTTGTGCCGTTAGAATTCCGTTTTGCTCATCACCATGAACACCTGCAGTGATCATGATACGTTTACCCGGTTTATCACCTTTAAACACACGTACAGGCAATGTCTGTGGATGACCAATGGCATCTGTGGCAACCGCAAACCAGAACTTATGCTCTCCCGGCTCCAATGCATTTACGTCCAACGCTTGTATCGTTGGATACATAGGCACAATGCACTCATTTAGTGGCTTCGTCATCAGTTCTCTTCCCTTAAACAGCGGCGACCATTTTTTGCAGCAGGCGGATGATTTCATCACGCTCTTCAGGCTCAAGCGAGCTAAGCAGCTTTTGATTGATCGCCATAGGGATAGGAACCAAGGATTCCTTTAACGCTCTTCCTTCATCAGTCAGATAAATACGAAAAGCGCGACGGCTATTAGGATCAGGCTGGCGCTCAACCAGACCTAAATTTTCCAACTTATCAAGAGTGCGTGTCGTAGTTGAATTTTCCACTTTGGATTTCTGAGCGATATCGCGTTGGGTCACGCCTTCCTCTTCCCACAAACACATAAGCGTTGGCCAAAGGGCAAGTGTTAATCCATGCTTTTTTAGTTCCGTATCAAAGGTTTTTGCAGCATCATTCGCCACCACATTGATCAACCAGCCAAAGCTGCTTTGTCTATCAAACGTCTCACTCATCGACGAGTTCTCTCAACCAGTAAATTTACAAAGAAAAGGCAATAATTGTCATGGTAACTGATGTAGCTATAACTAGCACTAGCAAAGCTCGAAGTTGAGAAACAAACAGAAGCGTCGGATACTGAGACACGCCTTTCTGAACACCAGTAACCATCGCCCAAGTTAACGGCTTAGCACGCAGTTTGTAAACAATGATTGCCCCGACATGCAGCGCGATCAAAACCGGAAAAACATTAGCCAAGGTTAAATGCACAACTTCCAGCATATTGAATAAGCCATCCGTTAGCCAAATCTCCGCCAGAGGCAAATTGTCTAACATCCCAGCTAACGCCAAACCAGAAACGCACTGTAGAAGCAATGCCGTGATCATAGCCACAACCATCCACCCACCCGCTGGATTGTGGCCAGGTTGTGCACTTGCCCTACCCATCATATAGCGGACAACTACTTTAGGTGAACGTAGAAACTGCCTGAAACGACTGGTTTCGCTACCCACATAACCCCAAATTAATCGCCAAAGAATAAGGGTAAACAAGGCTAATCCGAGTTGTACATGCGGGCCGTTACCTGAAAACCCAGACGCCATTAATGCAATAAACAAAACAGCTTGTAACCAATGATAAAGGCGTGTCGCCAGATCCCAAACTTTCATTTTCCACCTCGACGGTATTGTTGATGAACTAATCTTTGCATAAATTTACACAGCAATAGTTGCAATTGCAACTATTGCTGTGTAAATTTAATTTCATCAACGAAGAAGATCCTTTTCGGATCGATTAATCAGGAGAGAGTCACATGAAAAAGATACTCATCGGTTTAGCAGTGGTGCTGCCTTTAACTGCAATTGCACAAGACTTTAGTCAGCAGATAACAGAACGCCAGAATGCCTTTGAAGACATTGAATCGACCAGCAAACTGGTCAACAAAACCTTGAATGGCCGTGATACCGATTGGAGCAAGCTTGAAAATCAAAGCCAAAAGTTAGCAAACCACAGTCAAACGCTGCTGACTCTTTTTCCGCAAGGAAGCGATATGAACAGCAAAGCAAAGCCTGAAATCTGGAGTAAACCAGACAAATTCAATCAATTGCTCACACAAATGGATCAAGGCTTCCAAGACCTCTATCAAGCGAGCCAAAACAAAGACATTAAGATGGCCGAATCAGGTTTTGAAAGCGCTCAAGATACCTGCCGCAGTTGCCATCGCAGCTACCGTTCTCGCTGGTAACTTCATTTAATAACCACAGATAGCAATAACAAATAAAGCCATTTTCAAACTATTAAGGAAATAACATGAAATTTATTCGCTCATCCGTACTCTTAATCTCTCTTTTCATTTCAGGTACCGTCTTCGCTGCGGACTATGGTGTCGAGCTCTCATGGAACACAGACGATGCTGAGCAAGTATTAAAAACGCTACCAGAACAAAAAGCCGCATTTGGCGAGTTAGTCGAGCAAGGAGCTGTCAAAGATATGTTTGTTATTCGAAGCAAAGTGGATGGCAAACCGATTCAGTTATTGAGGTTCGTACTTGAGGCAGACAGCGAAGCCGATGTACAGCGTAAGCTAAAAGACTTGCCTATGTACAAAAAGGAGCTGGTCAAGATCAGTAACATCCGCATGTTGGGATCTAAATGGCTAGATAACACGCCTGTCTACAACAACTACGGTGTTGTCATCACTTGGAAAGAAGGCATAGAAGCGCTTGAAATGGACAGAGTATTAGGCATCGACTTGCAGCGTGTCATCAGCCTCAATCAAGCTGGGTTTATTACCTCCTCTTATCTTGATACGCAGAAACTATCTAATGGTGTCGTACGCCCCATTTACTCAGTCTCTTTCCTTGCAAAAGATGCACAGCATGCTCGTGAACTCAGTAACCAGTTTGAAGCGGTAACTCTAGGTTATGCCACTATCGAAATTCAGCACTTAGGCCACAAGATTAGCTTAAGTCGATAATAGAAAAGCGGACTGCAAAGTCCGCTTTTATTTAAGATTCTTTATTCGACGTGACCACAACACTAAACAAAATTAACACCCCACCAATAACCTGCATTGCAGTGAACGACTCCTGCAACCAAGCCATAGCAAATAGGGCGCCGAATAACGGCTCACTCCCCATCAGCAAGGATACGCGCGTTGGAGACGTACGGCGCACTGCATAGTTCTGAACATAAAAGGCAAACAAGGTACAGAACAAGACGAGATAGATGACCGTTAACCAAAACTCCCATGAAGCAGGAACAACAAACTCAGATGTAGGTAAGTAAGTAACGGCGCATACAATTGCCACCAATGCCACTATTAAAGATTGGAGTGATGTTAAGGTTGATGTGGTGATCACCTTACCTTCCGTAAACCGCTTGGTCATAGTAACCATTAATGCACGGAGCAGAGCCGCCGTTAAAATGAAGTAATCACCACTGTTTAGGGAAAACTCAACACTCTCTTCGCTCGTCAGTAATAAAACGCCAGCCACACTGCAAGCCGTTAGCCCCCATAAGGTATTACTGACTTTCTTTTTATTGATCAACAGCTCTGCGAAAGCGGTCAGAATGACAGACAAGCTGATCAAAAACGCCGCGTTTGATGCTGAGGTTTGGGAAACACCAAACACTTCACAGAAAAAAATCGCCGATAGAATAAAACCAGTGGGAATCGCTATCTTCCAGTCTTTATTCAATCCTCGGCGAAAGTCTCGAATCACCACAGGTAACAGACATAAAAAGGTGATCGAAAATCGTATCGAAATAAACACCAAAACACTTGTGTATGCCAAGGCACTTTTCGTCAGGCCGTAACTCGTCCCCCAAAATATCGCAACCAGTAACAACAATGATTCCGTTACGGGGAACCTCACATTCCCTTTTTTTAGCGAATTTGCAGCTGTTGTCATTTCATTCCTCCATCCTTGTGAATGCTATTGCGAGTACGTCCCTGTACGCGCACTTGTCCAAATAAATAAGTCCTTTGTAGTTGGTGATAAAAACACTGAATCACGGGATTTGTTTTAATGGTTCAGGTTCAAATCTCGAAAAAGATTAACGTTGAATAGTTTGATGCAGTACTACGGTGTTGTTTAATGACTGAATGCCGTTAAACGACTCTATTTCGTTACACAGGGTATATATCGACTGAAGATCTGGCGCTTCAATGAGAGCAATAATGTCATAAGATCCTCCTACGATACTCGTCAGCCTTACCTCTGGAATCTCTCTAAGAGCTTCCGTCACATTATTCTTTTTGCCTTTCTCACATGAAATCAGCAAGTAACTTGCTGCTGTTCTGCCTTCTTGCTCAACTCTGATTTGAGCGGTATAGCCTTTAATGATACCGGTTTTTTCCAACCGGTTGATGCGCTCAGTAACTGCGGTGCGCGATAAACCAATGTTACGCGATAAGTTAGCGATTGACTCGCGGCCATTAGATAAAAGGTTAGAGAGAATTTTCCGATCCAGTTTATCTAGGCCCTGAAGGTTAGTCGTTGACATCATATATCCTGCCGTACGTTGTTATTATTAATTTGCTTTTTATAGGTTGATGGTTTTAGGTAAAGAGAGTCGATACAACTCTACTGGAGTAAAAGTCGGTTATTTTTCGAGAGTGGCGCTATCCGTCATAACCATCAAAACCAGACAGCTCACCCTTGTTCACAATGATTCGACGCTCTAGTCACGAGTTAACTGGATAATCATTGAGATGCATCCCCAGCACTTCTTCTTTGTTCATACATCACGTATTGGAAGCACTGGGTATACCGTCAATTGACTTGCTCAGTATCCATAAGTAACTTGAGCGAAACAATACAGCCAAAATGCAAAGGATAATTGCACTGTGGACACAAATAAATTAATCCCTCTCTTATCAGAGATGGCAATTTTCGTCAGTGTTGTCGAGTCTGGAAGTTTTTCAAAAACCGCCCAGAAGTTAGGTGTCTCACCGTCTTCCGTTAGTCGTTCTATTACTAGGCTGGAAAGTGCATTGCAGGAAAGGCTACTGGAAAGAACTACCCGAAAAATGCGCCTTAGCACCACAGGGCAAGAAGTTTATAACCTGTGTAGTGACATGATGAACTCAGCCAAAATGGCGATATCCGCCGCTCAGGCTGACAAAACGAATGTATCCGGCGCGTTACGAGTCGCAGCACCAAAAGCCCTGTCACGACAAGTTTTGATGCCGATGATTTTGGATTTCATCGACCACTACCCCAATATCTCATTGCAGCTTAAAGCCGCCGATCACTATATCGATCCAATAGGTGATGAAGTAGACATACTCATCCATATCACTGACAACCCCACAGCAGGCCTAATCGCCAAACAATTAAGCCAGTGTCGTCTGATCATGTGTGCCAGTCCTTCCTACATCGAAAAACATGGTATGCCCACGCACCCAGAAGACATATCTGAGCACAACTGTCTGTGTTTAGGGGAGAATCCAAAAGATCGAATATGGGACTTCACCAATAACAATAAAAAACTATCGATAAATGTGAGTGGTTCATTCGCGGTAAACCACAGTGAAATTCGCCGAGAAGCGGTATTACGTGGAGTAGGAATTTCTGTTTTTCCTGAGTTCGTGATTCAGCCTTACATCGATTCAGGAGACGTAGTTGAAGTGCTAAAAGACTGGCATGTCGGTGGAAACTACCAAGGCAAAATTATTGCTCAATATGCTCAATCTAAATACATACCCAGCCAGATTAAGACTTTTATCGAGTACTTGCAAAGTCGCTTCAATGAACAGCAGCAAATAAAAAAGGGCAGCTAAACTACTTAGCTACCCTTTTACTCATCATCAAAAGCACTATGCGTTGTCGATATCTGCCACCATGGCTTTGGCCAGCGCCTCTGCTACTTTAATACCATCAATGCCCGCAGATAGGATACCACCTGCGTAACCCGCACCTTCACCAGCAGGGAAGAAGCCTTTCAAATTGATGCTCTGGAAGTCTTTGCCACGCTTAATGCATACTGGCGAAGAGGTTCGGGTCTCAACACCTGTTAGCAAACCGTCTTCTGAAGCAAATCCTTTGATCTTCTTATCAAAAGCAGGAATAGCTTCACGAATCGCTTCGATTGCAAAATCCGGTAGCGCTTTAGAAATATCTGTCAGATGGATACCTGGCGTAAAAGATGGTTGAACGTCACCGATCTCACTTGGATCGCGACCTTTCAGGAAGTCACCAATCTTCTGTGCTGGTGCATCATAGTTCTCACCACCTAGCACATAAGCACCTGACTCAAGCTCACGCTGGAAACGGATACCAGCCAGAGGATCACCAGGGTAATCTCGCTCAGGATCAATACCTACAACAATTGCACTGTTTGCGTTACGTTCTGAGCGCGAATACTGGCTCATACCATTAGTCACAACGCGACCTTCTTCTGAAGTTGCCGCAACCACTGTGCCACCCGGACACATACAAAAGCTGTAAACGGTGCGGCCATTCTTACAATGGTGAACCAGCTTATAGTCCGCAGCACCCAAAATAGGGTTACCTGCATTAGGACCAAAACGTGCTTCATCAATCATCGATTGCTTGTGCTCAACACGGAAGCCGACAGAAAACGGCTTAGCTTCCATATAAACACCACGCTCATGCAGCATTTCAAAGGTGTCACGTGCACTGTGTCCAACCGCTAACACAACATAACGAGATTGAATCTCTTTACCGCTTGATAGTGTTAGACCTGTAATTTGCTCTCCGTCCATGTGGATATCATCGACGCGAGTGCTAAAGCGGATCTCACCACCCAGCTCGATGATTTTCGCGCGCATTTTCTCAATCATGGTCACCAGTTTAAAGGTACCAATATGCGGCTTACTGACGTATAGAATTTCTTCTGGAGCGCCCGCTTCCACGAACTCAGTGATCACCTTTCTTCCGTAGAAATTTGGATCTTTAACCTGACTGTAGAGTTTGCCGTCGGAGAACGTACCTGCCCCGCCTTCACCGAACTGTACATTGGATTCTGTGTTCAGAGTACGTTTACGCCAAAAGCCAAAGGTATCTTTGGTACGTTCACGAACTTCTTTACCTCGCTCAACCACAATCGGCTTAAAGCCACTTTGCGCGAGAATCAATGCAGCAAACAAGCCACAAGGGCCGAAGCCAATAACCACCGGACGTTCAGTAATGTTCTCTGGAGCCTTAGCTACAAACTTGTACTCCATATCTGGAGTCTGCTTAACATGCGGGTCATCCGCAAATTTCACCAACAATGGCTCATCGTTTTCAACGACAACATCAAGTGTGTAAATCAACAGAATATTTGTCTTTTTACGAGCATCATAACCACGTCGGAATACATTGAAAGAGATCACTTGGTCTTCAGAAATACCGAGTTTTTTGGTGATGGCGGCAATCAGTGCCTCTTCCTCGTGGTCGAGAGGGAGTTTAATTTCAGTTAAACGTATCATGTTGATGTCTCGTAATATCAGGTGTCTTAGCCAGAGTCGCTCAGCGACCAGCTCACAATGGCGCGCATTTTACGAGAATTTGAATTGTCTGTCATACTAAATCAAGCGAGAACAAAACATTCACAGTAGAGGATGTTGAATTTTGCCTTGGGATGAGTATTATCCCCATTCCTCAATTTTTGACTAACTTAAGAGCGGATCATCATGGCGTTCGTCGTAACCGATAACTGCATTCAATGTAAATATACTGACTGTGTCGCAGTATGCCCTGCAGATGCCTTCCACGAAGGGCCAAACTTCATGGTGATCAATCCGATTGAATGCATTGACTGCGGCTTATGTGTCGATGAGTGTGACGCGAATGCAATTTTTCAGGAAGACGAAGTGCCTGAGGACCAAACGCTTTACGTTGAGTTAAATGCCGAACTTGCCGAACTATGGCCTGTACAAACCGAAGTGAAGCCAGCAATGGATGATGCCGAGAAGTGGAATGGTGTGCCTGATAAACTGGGTATGCTAGAGAAATAAAGCACTCTAACTTCAGATACAAAAAAGCGCAGTAAATCACTGCGCTTTTTTGCATTCAGGACTTTTTATTCACCATGCTGACGACGCAAGTTATCTAAAATAATTCCCGTCGCCATAGCCACGTTGAGTGACTCTGCACCACCAAAAGCGGGAATGGTTATCTTGTCGGTGACAAACTGAGCGGCTTGCTCACGGATACCATGAGATTCACTGCCCATCAGAAGAATACCCTCAGCGTTAAATTCGGTTTTGTGGATACTTTCGCCTTCCAAGAACGCGCCATAAACAGGAATGCTTGCCTGCTCTAAGTAACTTGGCAGATCCAGTTGACTGACTGTGACACGGCCAAAACTGCCCATAGTGGCACTGATGGTTTTCGGGTTGTACGGGTCCGCGCAATCTTTACTCGCAACAATATGCTTGATGCCATACCAGTCAGCAACACGAATGATGGTGCCGAGATTACCGGGGTCTGACACGCCATCTAAAGCAATCATCAACCCCTGAGCTTGAGGTACCGTAACCGAAGGAATTTCTACCACCGCAATTGCCGCGTTATTACTGACCAGCGTACTTGCTTTAGTCAGATCATCTAACGACGCTTCGATACACTCGAAATCAGCTAATTGATCTCGATTCGCGGCCAAAAAATCGCCGGTAGCAAAAATCTGTTTAACTTGAAGCTCACTGTTCACCAATTCAAGTACGTTCTTCTCACCTTGGACCAAAAACAGACCGTGCGCTTTGCGCTGTTTCTTTTGGCCTAAAGCACGTAGTAATTTGAGTTGGTTTTTCGAAATCATAATGTATCCAAGGTGAAAACGGGATGTCCCAGATAAAAGCGCGGCAATTATAGAGTAAAGCACCCCAGACCTAAAGAGTCTCATCCCCTAATCCACAATCATAAAAAAGCGAAGGCTAAACCTTCGCTTTATCTCTAACTCCAGCGGAGAACTCGCACTTCATTACCTTCTTCAGGCTTGGCGGGAATATTAAGCGACAAAATGAACGAAACGACCGCCATTGCCGCGCCAATGTAGAATACGGCTGACGGGGACACTAACCAGATAAGGCCAAAGGATACCGGGATAAATACCGCTGCAATATGATTGATGGTGAATGACACACCCGCTGTCGAAGCCATGTCTGCAGGATCGGCAATTTTTTGTAGATAGGTTTTGATCGCTAACGCTAAAGCGAAGAATAGATGATCAATAACGTACAAGGCTGCCGCCCATTCCGCACTTTGCACCAAGCCGTAACCGATAAAGACAAATATCAAACCTGTGTATTCAAACAACAAAGCTTTACGTTCACCCACTTTACCGATGAACTTGCCAATTCTTTTCGCGAACAGGAAGTTAAACAGGTAGTTGATCAGAAATAGCATGGTGATATCTGCCGCCGAGTAACCAAACTTCTCCACCATCAGGAAGCCTGCGAAAACAGTAAAGATTTGTCGGCGTGCACCACTCATAAACGTCAGCGCGTAGTACAACCAATAACGCTTGCGCAACACCAGTTTCTTATTCTGCTGGACTTGGGTTTGGAACTGCGGAAATGCAAACGCCATCCAAACCACCAACAGAAAACCAATGCCACCAAAAGTCAGATAGACCCACTTGAAGTCCATTTGAAACACTTCCAGACAGACCCAAAGCGCACCATAAGTGATTAGTGATGCCAAAGCGCCCACAGAAATAAACTTACCTAACATCTCTGGTGCTTCGTCTTTTGAAAGCCATTGCAAAGAGAGAGACTGCTTTAGGGTTTCAAAATAGTGAAAACCAGTAGACATCAACAAAGTCGTTAATAGCAATCCAAACAGTGAAGGGAAAAAGCCAGTAATAGCGGTACCCAAAGTGAGCGCCCCAAGCGCAAGTAGCATGAACTTCTGTTCGCGAATGAACATCAAAACAAACACAGCGGTGAAGGCCAAGAAACCCGGGATCTCGCGGACACTTTGAAGAAGGCCAATATCAGCACCATCAAAATTCGCTTTTTCAATCACGAAGTTGTTGAGCAGCGCCATCCAACTAGAGAAAGCGATGGGCACCACGATAGAAATGATGATCAAAAAATTCTGAGGAGTTTTCCAGCCAGCCGACGTGTTCATTTTTCATTCCTTTTATGAGCTCTCAAACACCTTAAGTCTTCGCCAACAAATAAACAAACTTATTTACAATTTATACGTCTTAGCCACCGCTCAAGCTTCAAACATGTCAGAGTTAAATTTATACCTATTAAAATAAGTGAAAACAATGCTTTATCTTTGGTTACTTGCTCGTTATGGTTGAGTGATGTTTAACCAGTCGAGAAGGTAATAATATGGAAATAATAATTCGCCCTACTCTAGTGAGCGATGCAGCCGCAATGTGTGAAATTTTTTCACAACCTAAGGCGCAGCGTGAAACCCTCCAACTCCCTAAGCCATCTGTGGCAATGTGGACACAACGACTGGAAAACATGCCTACTGGGGTCTATAGCTTTGTCGCGGAACTAGATGGAAAAGTAGTAGGGAACATCGGTTTTGAGCACTCTCAGCGACCGCGTACCGCTCACCGCGGCACTTTTGGGTTAGCAGTTCATGATGATTATCATGGAATGGGCATCGCCAGTAAGCTGATCGAAACCGTCCTTGATTTAGCGGATAACTGGCTGCAAATAAAGCGCGTTCATCTCGAGGTTAATACCGATAATGGCGCGGCCATCGCGTGCTATAAGAAATTTGGCTTTGAAATAGAAGGTGAAGCGAAGAATGCGGTATTCAGAGAGGGCGAATACCAAAGCACTTATTATATGGCCAGGATGAAGCCAGAATCATAAGGGTAATAGCGAGCTATTGAAAAGGCTTACCTCATGGGTAAGCCTTTAACAACTCAAGCGCCTTGTAAGCCAACGCTTCTGTGTAATCATTGATTTTCCAATGGCCGGGACTCCAACCTTTGACAAATCGATGAAAATCCGCCCATGCAATCGCAAATAACGGCCGCCAGCTTTGCTCGACATCGTTGGCATCAATGTCAGGCTCTAATTTGTTGAGTGCCCGTTTAAGGTGGGAAAAATAGGTATCCAGAATCCAGTTTTCCATTTCATCACACTGTTCCGGGTCAACCGCACTGCTCATGAACAGAGCGACATCTTTCATCGCACATCCCCGCCCAACATACTGAAAATCGACCGCTGCGGCTTTACTGCAGTCAGAAGTAAAACAGAAATTAGCCAGTTTGGCGTCACCATGGACCAGTGTCTGATATGGTGCTTGACGAAGCACTTGGTCAATTTGAGCCGCAGCTTGTTTCAAGGGGAGATCATCTAGCGCTTCCAATTCATCAGGTCTTGTATCTAGGTGCCAATAAGTACCGACGTCCCACAAGCCTTCTCCTCGCTCTCCAATATGCGAAGCATGAAACCAAGCAAGCCACTTTAGCGAAGCTTCCATTTGCACAGGACCCGCGTGTTGATGCGTTTCGGTGTAACCCAATTGATGTAAGTCTTCCATCACCAGAAGGAGTTCCGTTCCTTGCTGTTCAACGACTAAAGGCTTAGGTTGCGGACAATGACTATCGGTCGCCTGAGCAAAGCGCTGATACCAATGCAGCTCAACCCGATAGGATTTCAGTTTACGTTGGTGGGAGAGATCGCTATTCCAACCTCTCGGATGATGGGAAGGTTTAGGCAATTGCACATGCTTGATAACAATACTGGTTTCATCTACATGGAGCCTGACCAATTCGCCATAGCCACTCCACAACGATTGCAAAACTTCAGTGCCTTTAAGTTCTTTATAACCTAAACGTTGACTCAAAGCTTGGTAGTCATAGGAGGTGCTCATGGCTGTTCCGCAAGCAAGTGGGACCATTCTGGATGACGTGACATATAATGCACGACATAGCTACAGACAGGTTTGATTGTGACTCCAAGACGCTCAAGCTCTGGCAAGATCGTTTCCATCATCACTTTCCCATACCCTTTTCCTTGCAAAGCCTCCGGCACTTTGGTCGACGTGATGACGTAGACATCATCATGTACTTCGAACTTCATAATAGCTTCATGTTCTGCTTCTAGAGAAACACGAAAAAGTGAGTTTGGTTCATCAAAAACTACCTTATGTAACATGCAGACTCCCAAAAATGATATCTAGCTCAAACTTATTGAGTATTTTGCTATTTGAACAAACGGTAAAGCACACATAGAATCGAATGCATCCAAGAAAGTAATAATTCTTTAACTAAGGATAACTTTGCCTATTCCTAAAACGATAACATGGCGACTCTAACGGAGGCTAGATGAATACTCAGGCGATTGCTAATAAAGATCAACCTTCACGATCACCTTCAAGAGAGAAGAGTGTTTCCACGTTGAATAGTACTGATGCACTGGCAATGTTGGAACACGGAGGAGAACTCACTATTGGTATCACAACACCCGTTGGTACCACTTTTAGGTGCAAAACAACATTCATCGGCTCCCATTCTCAAAACTTGGTTCTCGCTGAGTTACCTAAAATCTCAGATGATGATCTCGACTTTTTCTTCCAACCAGGCTTTTGGGCTGCGATAAGAGCTATTTCTCATCGTGGTGAAGGCGCTATTATCCACTTTCGGAGCCAACTTGAACATGTAATGACTGAGCCTGTACCAATCGTTGCATTGACGGTTCCCAATGCCATGCAGGTCACCCAATTACGTAAAGAGCCTAGGTATGATGTGAATCTTGCCGCTCGTGTTAATGCATCGACTCATAGACTCGATTGTCAGATTCGCGATCTTTCAAAAAGTGGTTGCCGTTTTGTCACTGCACCATTAAGTCGCGCGTTTCAAATTGGCGATGAGATTGCTTTGGAAGTGCACTCTAGCATGGGAAAATCAAGTAAGTTTGAGCCTTTATATGGCAAGATATGTAATCTGCAAAGCTCGCTGCATTACGCGCGTTACGGTGTCCAATTCGATGAAAACGGAACCACCAATGCTAAGCACTTGCTGGCGAACCTGAAATTTGATGGTTCTAAACTGACACTGCGTTAGATTTTTCTAAAAACACGGCAATAAAAAAGGCTTGGTGATTAACCAAGCCTTTTTAACGTCTGATAAACGTTAAGTGCGATATTGCTTAAGGATATCAGCCAGTGAAATGGACGCCTGAGTCAGGTTGGCGACACCTTTTGAAGACTGCTCAGCCACACTGCGGATAGTATTAGACTGAGTACGGATATCACTCAGCTCAGAAGCAATGTCATTTGCCACCGCACTCTGCTCTTCCGCGGAGGTAGAAATCTGAATACTCATATCCATGATACCGCGCGCCGATTCTGAAATAGATTGCACATCACTACCAATGTCTTCAATTAAATCGCTACTGGTGCGAGCTTGCTCTACAGTCTGTTCAGTAATCGAAGCAATGTTTTGGCTTTCTGCCTGCAATTTTTCAATCATTGACTGAATCTCAACGGTTGCTGCCTGAGTACGGCTAGCTAGAGTACGAACCTCATCCGCTACCACTGCAAACCCTCGGCCTTGCTCACCTGCGCGCGCCGCTTCAATCGCTGCATTGAGTGCCAGCAGATTCGTTTGCTCTGAAATCGCATTGATCGTCGTGATCACCTCATTAATTTGAGTCGTGTTGTCATTCAGCGTTGCAACAGAGCTGGAAGCTTGCTCGATATAGCTCGACAGTTTATCAATCTCGTTGATCGCAGACTGGACACGCTTGTAGCTACCATCAATGTGTTGCGAATCTTGCTCCGTTTGCCCCATGGCTTGCTGTGAAATGTTGGACACTTCTTTCGCAGAAGCAGTCATCTCTTCCATCGCTGTCGCAACAGAATCTAAAGATGCGTACTGGTTGCTGATCTGAGACTCACTCAACTTCATCTCTTCTTCAAACGAAGCAGAGGTTCCACTTAGTGTATTGGCGTTCTCTTTAACATTGTTCACTAAGTCCGTTAGCGTATCCATTGCTTTATCAAGAGCGCAACCGATAGTACCGAACTCGTCTCGCCCTGGGTGGAAGCCCAAACGCGAAGTCAGATCGCCTTCGCCAATTTTTTGAGTTGTGGTGTAAAGCACCCATAACGCTCCACCAATAAACGTCGCAACCCAGTAACAAAATACCGCAAAAGGAATCACCCAAACAAAGCTAAAGAAGAAACTGGATAGGGCTTGGGAGCGAGCTTGCTGATCTTGTACCTGATTGTTTAAAGTCAGTTGGTAGACATTGCCATCCTTACCGGTTTGAGACACGGTCACAATGCCGTTGTTGTAAGCAGGCTTACTCACGCTTGAGACCTTGCCAATATTGGCTTGGCCAGCTATCGACGCTTCAGAACCCGTACTCAACATTCCATCGAGTTGATGACTCGCGGCTAAAATCGCCGTTTTCTCAATTTGTTCAATTTTAGAGTAATAATTTCCACCAGCGATGCTGCCAATAGCAACAAGAAAAATGGCAAAAATCACCCACATTTTGTCATTGATAGACATTTTAATAAAAAGCTTATCTATCGTTCTGAAATCTACTTCTTTCATGTTAATCCTGCCTCTTCTAACCAAGAACTCCCTATACGGAATGTTGGTTATATAAAACTATCGGCCTATAAGAGTAATTTATGAGACATGAATCAAGTAACAATGAAATGTAATACTATTGAAATGTCATTTATGAGATCTAACCCTTACTTATACGACCTATCGTACTGCAATAACTCATTACATTCGCAACATTTAAGCAACTGATTGATTAGTGGTGATTGAGAAATTTCTACGGAAGATTTAGATTATTTGTACACCATCAACAAGGAGAAGTGATGAAGATAATAGTAGACGAATTAGACCACCCTGATGTCATCCATTTGCTCCAAGAACACTTGGCGGATATGAATGCGACATCGCCACCTGAGAGTGTTCACGCTCTGGATACATCTGCCTTAAAAGCCCCTGAAGTCACTTTTTGGACAGGCTGGAAAGAAGAGCAACTCTTAGGTTGTGCCGCCATTAAAGAGCTGTCTGAGTCACATGCTGAGTTGAAATCAATGAGGACAACACCTAGCGCGCGAAATAAAGGCGTCGCCTCAGCTCTTCTTCAGTATGCGATTGAACAGGCAAAACTGAGAGGCTATCAGCGGATTAGTCTAGAGACAGGCTCGATGTCCTTCTTTAAGCCTGCCAGAGAACTGTATCAAAAGTTTGGCTTTGAATACTGCTCTCCTTTCGCTGACTACCAACCTGACCCAAATAGTAACTTTATGACTCTCGATCTAAACGAGCATTAACCCGAGACCTGCTCAGCGACACGTGATTTCTTCAACAGCTGGGCAGGAGAGAACCCCGTTACAAGCATAGTACCAGACAACACAAGCACGGTTCCGGCAAAGGTATTGAGGCCTATCGGCTCGTCAAGGATCAACGCTCCCCACATGATGCCAAACACCGGGATCAAAAATGTTACCGACAGTGCAGATGCCGCCCCTTCATCAGCCACTAATCGGAAATAGAGTAGATAAGCCACACCTGTGCAGACCACACCCAGCGCAACCACAGAGAGCATTTCGTGGGTGCTTGGCTCACCTTGCATCGGGACAAATGGAAGCAAAGGTAATATCCACAGAACGGCCGCCCACATGTTTCCGTGCGCATTTTCAAATGCAGCTACTTTAGGAGCTGTTTTGGTATAGTTGGTCGCAATTCCATAACAGCAAGCTGCCATGACACCTGCGGCAATGGGTAGTGCTGCGCTAATACCAATGTTCACCGCATCCCAGCCAACTAGCACAACAACGCCACTCACACCAAGCAACATGCCAAATATCGCTTTACCGGTCAGAATGGATTTATGCCAAAACACGCCAATCAGTGCTCCCCAAATCGCCGCCGTTGAGTTCAGAACGGACAAAGTCGATGCATTGAGTGTTTGAGCGGCGTAAGCGAACAATAAAAAAGGTAACGCCGTATTAAACAAGCCGATGATCATGAAGTGTTTAAAGTGATTTCTGAAAGCTAATTTCTTGCGTAGATAAAGAGAGACTAGAAACAAACTGATCGCAGCAAAACCCACTCTGAACTCAATCAAATAGGCTGGACCAAACGTATTGGCGGCAATCTTCATAAACAGAAAAGAGCCACCCCAAATTGCAGCGAGACAGATTAGGCGCAGGAAACTAGCGGTAGACATGATTTATCCCTCTTATTGTTTGCGCCTAATGTGAATCAATTGTTAAGCAGAATCAATCATAAATTGCATTACATTTCCGAAAATGGCCATATTCTCAGTTAACGCATTTCATACGCTTTCTTCGAGAGTATCACAATGAATTTAAAGACTATTTTTTAGGTCGGTTTGGGTAAGTTAAATAGATTCATCTCGTTCAAAATCGCAACGCGAATACCGATGCCCACTACATGTCCGTGCGACGAGAAGATGCAACTGGAGAGTCTGTATAAAAACAAAGCCCCTTAACAAGTAAGGGGCCGCATATCATGCTTTGTCGATATTAGATTGAGAAAAATCGAGCTTCTCTTTAATTGCAGGTTGAGCGTCATTCTCTGGTTGAGGGTCACTGCCATCATCTGGAGAAACCAGAGGCTCTTGAGAAAGATCCAATTCGAGCTCCTCAGTAGCCTGGCTACCAAGTACCTCTTTCTCTTCAAGGGGAATATTGCGCTTATATAACTTGTTGAGCGCTTTAATCACAGCGTGCTTGCTGACTTTCTTATCTTTAATTTTCTTTAGGATAGGCTTAGATAAAGATTGCAAACCCACAACCGTATCCACACCAAGGTTTAATGCTACTTGGTCACGCAATACTCTTGCAGGCTCATGACCTAACTGCCCAGCCAAGAACAACCAAATATAAGCAATCGCATTGCCATTTGGACGATGATTCATCCAAGCTTCACCAGCATTATACATAGCGTCGGTGTAACCTTTTTCGGCCGCGCGTTCGAGCCAGTAACACCCTCTGGCATGATTAGACGCCACGCCAATACCGTGAATGTAGTTCAACCCAAGTTTCATACGCCCTTCATTGTTTCGCAACGCAGCGGCTTTCTGATAATACTCTGTGGATAGGCTTGGTTTAGGTTCAGGGTTATGCGGTGACGCATACCAGTCACCTAGAAATATCAGGGCGTCGACATAATTCTGCTCCGCTGCCTGCTTCAATATTTGAATCGCTTTACCAATGTTCTGATCCGTTCCTCGACCATGGAATAAAGCTGTCGCCATTTCAAATTTATGGGGAATGCTACCTTCCATCGCAGGAATACATGTTTGCCAGAATTTAGCTTCTTCTCTCAGCACTAAGTCCTGATTCATCTTATTACTGATGCGAACAACACCGTACATGCCTGTGACGTTGTCCAGCCGCGCTGCTTTGTTGTACCAGTACAGTGCTTCTTTCAGTCTTGAACGTTCAGCTTCCTTCGCCAAAAACAGGATGGTCGGAATATGGCCACTCTCGGCCTTATGAATCCGATCTTCATGTTCTTGCTTACGGTTTTTTTCCATTGCTTTCCGGTAAGCGATTTCACGCTCTTTACGCTCTTGCTCCAGTCGTTTTTTACGCAGCTGAAGTGCAAGCATCCACATGAACATGCAAAGCAGTAACAAACCGGTCGCCCCGATGGCGATCCCTATAACATTCATCTATATCTTTTCTTCACCTTCGACTGGCGTTTTTGTCGTATGAAATTCTTGTCGGCCAGCCACAACAAAAGTTGAGGATTTATACCATCTTTCTCTAATTGTACCTCACTCCAATGATTGGTTGATGAATAAAATACAAAACATGTCACAGGAGCAAACATTTACACGCTTAATTTTCGAAATAAATTTATATTGTTAGTGACAGGCTCCTTTTGGGAAAAGACAGCTAAAAACTCCCCTAAATGAAAAGAAACGTGAAAAGTTGACCAAAAACAATAGCCGTCTCAATAAACTTATTTTATAATGCAAATTAATGTTTCAGAGCATCATAATTCCAATACTAGGGGCAACCAATGAGACTAATCCCGTTAAATAAAGCTGCACAGGTCGGTAAATGGGCTGCGGCGCACATTGCTAAACGCATTAACAACTTTGAGCCAAGTGCTGATCGTCCGTTTGTACTAGGTTTACCAACCGGCGGTACACCGCTTGCTACGTATAAAGCGCTTATCGAACTGTACCAAGCTGGTGAAGTAAGCTTTAAACACGTTGTAACGTTTAACATGGATGAGTACATTGGCATTCCAGCTGATCACCCTGAGTCGTATCGCTCTTTCATGTACAGTAACTTCTTCAATCATATTGATATTCAGGAAGAGAACATTAACCTGCTAGACGGTAATGCGGCCAATCACGAAGCCGAATGTCAACGCTATGAAGACAAAATCAAGTCTTACGGTCGCATCAATCTGTTTATGGGTGGCGTCGGTAATGATGGTCATATTGCCTTCAACGAACCTGCGTCTTCACTATCTTCTCGCACCCGCATTAAGACACTGACAGAAGACACCCGTATTGCAAACTCCCGCTTCTTCGATGGTGATATCAACCAGGTCCCTAAATACGCTCTGACTATTGGCGTGGGCACTCTGTTGGACGCAGAAGAAATTATGATTTTGGTTACTGGCCATAATAAAGCACTGGCATTAGAAGCCGCCGTAGAAGGCAGCGTCAATCACCTATGGACAGTCTCCGCGCTTCAGCTACACCCTAAATCTGTCATTGTGTGTGATGAGCCTTCGACACAGGAATTGAAGGTGAAGACAGTGAAATACTTCACAGAGCTTGAAGCAGAAAACATCAAGGGTTTCTGATTCATCAAACAAGCTCAAGTAAGCCAGTAAAAGATAATAAATCCGATGCATAAAGCATCGGATTTTTATTTTCTAACCTATCGAAACCTTAGAGGTGGTTTCTTGAACATACCGGTTAGCCATCAAGACAGTTAGCTTTCCAAGCTTATTCCCAACAGGTATAATCTGCGCCTTAAAATCACAAGTGAACAAAAGTTAACCAACCTGATTACTTGTGACTGTTCTTTAAAGATTTAGAGCAAAAGGGCTATCTATGAATCTTTCAGCTAAAACTGTGGTTGTAATTGCAATTGGCGCCGCACTGTATGGTATCGGTGGATTACCAATGTTTGGCGTTCCGGTATTCGCTAACACCACGCTGAAGCCAGCGATGGCAGTTCTGGCACTGTTTTCAGTTCTGTTCGGGCCTCTGGTTGGTTTCTTAGTTGGATTCATTGGCCATTGGGTTACAGACCTATTTGCTGGCTGGGGTGTATGGCTGACTTGGGTATTGGGCTCTGGCATTGTCGGTATGGTGATTGGCTTCTTCCCTCGCCTAACCGGAAATCGAATCTCAAAGGGCGAATTCAGTTATAAAGATTTTTCATTGTTCGTCATTCTCGCTCTCATCGGAAACATTGCCGGCTATGGTTGTTCCGCATTTCTAGATACAGTGCTTTATGCTGAACCTTTCACTAAAGTCTTTACCCAGCTGACGATTATTGCTGCGGGTAACACTGTCCTTATTGCAGTGGTAGGCTACTTCATTCTTAGGTCTGTCGCTAAACGAAACAAACAAAGCCGTAACCTAACAGAGGCTTAATCGGCAATGACCATCGTATTTTCTGACTTCTCTTTTAGATATGAGTCACTGGATAGACCGACGCTAAAACATATCAATCTAAGGATAGAGAAAGGAGAGAAAATCGTCATCATTGGCCCGAGTGGTAGTGGAAAATCTACGCTAGGCCAATGTCTTAACGGGCTTATCCCCCATTCCATTTCCGGCGAGATATCCGGCTCTTTGACCTTGAATGGTCAGGACGCATCACAATGGGAACTACACCAGTTTACTGAGCAGATAGGCACTGTTCTTCAAGATACCGATAGCCAGTTTGTTGGTCTTAGTGTCGGTGAGGACATAGCCTTTGCTCTTGAAAACCAGTTGGTGTCGAATATCGACATGTACCCAGTCGTTAAATCAACGGCTCAAATGGTAGAACTTGAAGATATGCTTACCCGTTCTCCTCATGATTTATCGGGCGGGCAGAAGCAGCGAGTTTCTCTAGCGGGCATTCTCGTCGATGACGTCGATACACTACTGTTCGATGAGCCTCTTGCAGCGTTGGATCCTAAGACAGGCCGCAAGACTATTGAAATCATTGACCAGCTACATAAAGAGAGCGGCAAAACCACCATCATTATCGAACATAGGCTGGAGGACGTTCTCCACCGCCCTGTGGACCGAATTATCCTGATGGAACAAGGGGAAATCGTCGCGGATATGACGCCAGATGCCCTACTCACGTCATCACTTCTGGAAAAACACGGAATCCGCGAGCCCTTGTATTTGTCTGCACTTAAAGCAGCCAACGTTGTACTCAGTGATGAGGACAAACCGTCCACATTAGGTGGAATTAATCTTGAGCAACATGCCAAGCAATTCTCTCATTGGCAATGCGACCTGGCAGTAGCATCAGCACAATCAAACACATCCTTACTTTCCATTGATAATTTGACTTATTCCTATGATGGTGAAAAGAACGCTCTTGAAGGTGTGAGTTTCGATATTCATCAGGGCGAGTTTGTGTCTATTCTTGGTAAAAACGGATCCGGTAAGTCAACCATCACCAAGTTAATCATGGGTGTCATCGATCCTGATGCCGGCAGTATAGAAATGCGCGGCCAAGATTTGTCAACACTGTCCATATTTGAACGAAGCCAGAAAATTGGTGTGGTCATGCAGAACCCAAATCACATGATTTCACACCATATGATTTTTGATGAAATCGCATTCGGACTGCTCAACCAAGGTCTGAATGAAAAAGAGATTGAACAGAAAGTACTTCATGTGCTCGAACTATGCGGGCTAAGCAAATATCGCCATTGGCCGATTTCTGCTCTGAGCTATGGACAGAAGAAGCGAGTTACTATTGCTTCTATTTTGGTTCTTGAACCGGAGCTGCTCATTCTTGATGAGCCGACGGCTGGCCAAGATTATCGCAACTACACATCAATGCTCGACTTTATCCAGACACTCAACAAGGAGCTAGGTATCACCGTTGTGATAATTTCTCACGACATGCATTTAGTCTTAGAGCATACTCAGCGCTCAATTGTAATAGCGGATAGCCGTTTGATTGCAGATGCTCCAATGACCCATGTATTTTCTCAACCTGACTTGCTCAACCAAGCTAACCTGACGACAACCAGTTTGTACGATATGGCGGAGAGACTCGACGTTGCAGACAAAAACCAGTTTATGCAGCATTTCATCAAACTGGAGCAGCGAGTCGCATGAATACCTCAAAAATGAAGTTTGGTATCAGTTATGTGGATACTCAATCTCCTTTGCACCAACTGAACGGCATCACAAAATTTCTGTTATTTATCGCTTGGATCACAGTGGTACTCACCACTTTCGATTTGCGCCTTATCTCAACCCTGATAGCAGGCGGGTTATGGTTGCTTGCAAGCACCAAAGTACCATTTAGAGTCTACAAACCTTTATTGCTAGGAACAGGTGGAGTACTGATGCTAAATGCACTCTTTATGTTCTTACTAGCACCACAACAAGGTAGTGAGTTGCTGGGGAGTACAAACGTCATCCTTAACCTTCCTGGCCACTATGCATTAACACAAGAAACTCTGTTTTATTTGGTAACGGTGACTCTTAAGTACTTTAGCATGTTCCCGGTTGCGCTGGCGTTTGTCTTCACAACCCACCCAACTGAGTTTGCAGCGAGTCTTAACCGTATTGGCGTGCCTTATAAAATTGCATACGCCGTCAGCCTGACATTACGCTATCTACCTGAAGTAAAAAAAGATTTCATCAATATTATGCATGCCCAACAAGCACGAGGGTTGGATATATCCAAAACTGCGCCGCTATTTAGCCGAATGAAAAACGTCGCCAACATCCTTGGGCCATTGATCTTTTCTAGCTTGGAGCGAGCAGATGAAATCTCTAACGCAATGACACTGCGCGGATTTGGTCGCCACAAACGACGCAATTGGTATAGCCAGAAACCTCTTTCCCGCGCAGACAGATACTGTATCACTGGTATCTTCGTCATTGTAACTCTAGCCATAGTCAAAAGAGCGCTAGAGCCCCAGTTGTTCTGGTATCCATTCTAAATTCCTCTCTAAACCGAGCACTCTGCTCGGTTTTTATTATCTACTCTCTTTACGTTCTTTTACTCGCTCACTACTCTCCTTTACACATCTGACGATAAAATTCATCATATAAATCATTGAGCAAGGATACGTCATGAAGATAAATTACATGGTCATCACCCTGATGGCCTATAGCATCTCTTGGACTAGTTCAGCCAGTCTGACCTACCCTATTGTTGATACAGGCCAAACAGAATGTTTTGGCATTAAACAAGCGTCTTCGACCTGCCCCACCTCTTCTGCCGACACTTTCGGTCAGGACGCACAATACGTTGGTAACCATCCCACATACCTAGCCAACATCGACGGCACCGTCACGGATAAGGTGACAGGGCTAGTTTGGTCGTCAACCACTGATATCAACAACGACGGTAAGATCAACGCCGACGACAAGCTCAGTTATCAAGAAGCGATTGAGTATGTAGACAAGTTACGTCTTGCTGGTTACGACGACTGGCGTTTACCTAGCATTAAGGAACTTTACTCGTTGATCTTATTTGATGGTCAAGACCCCAGCGGACTCAAACAAACTGGCGATGTTAGGTTAATACCATTCATAAACGATCAATACTTTGCAATGAACTCTGGAGACACACTATCGGGAGAGAGGCTCATTGACAGTCAGTTTGTATCGAGCACTAAGTATGTCTCAACAACAATGCGTGGAGATGAAACAGTATTTGGCGTTAACTTCATAGATGGTCGAATCAAAGGCTATGGTATTGAAAATCCACGAGGTGGTAAGAAAACCTTTTATGTTCTAGCTGTACGCGGCAATACTTTGTACGGTCAGAATCAATTCACAGATAACAAAAACGGCACGATCGAAGACACGGCTACTGGGCTGCTATGGCAACAAAGCGATAATAGAAAGAATGTTAAATTCCCGGAAGCCCTAAGCTACTGTCAGAACTTATCACTCGCAGGCCGAAGTGATTGGCGCTTACCAAATGCCAAAGAACTGCAATCCATCGTGGATTATTCTCGCTCTCCTAATACATCAAATTCTGCAGCTATAGATCCGATGTTCGAGACCACTACAATTCGCAATGAAGAAGGACAAACAGACTACGCCAACTATTGGAGCGGTACCACTCACCAGAATTTGCGCAATGGCGCCAATGCGGCTTATATCGCTTTTGGTCGTTCAATGGGATACATGAACAATCAATGGATAGATGTTCATGGTGCGGGTTCACAACGAAGTGATCCTAAGTCTGGCAGCAGCAACATGTACCCAACAGGTCATGGACCTCAGGGAGATGCGGTACGTGTCGAAAACATGGTGCGCTGTGTGGCAGGCGGTGATGTCCAGTTTGTGCAAAACCCACCTCAACATCAACGCATGGCTAAAGTTTTTACTAACAGTGGGACAAATACCAATTCTATGAAAAGTAGCCGCCCACAAAAAGATGTCTCAGGCTCAAGGGGGTTACCGCCAAGAATGGATCGAAATGGTGACGGGAAACTTTCACGCAATGAGGTAAAAGGGCCGTTGAAAAAAGATTTTAGCCGCCTAGACCGGAATAACGACGGTTACCTCACACCAGATGAAATTCCCCCAAGACGCTAAGGCATAATAAAAGGGAGCGCCTGGTACAAAGGCGCTCCCTTTCTTCGTAATACTTTACTAAAGTGTAAATTTTTGGCTCATCTGACAAAAGTTGAGCCCTTCAATTAAGCTTGCTACAGGCTCGAGACTACTTTTCTCAAACTGCACTCCGAATTTACAATAGCGGCTGGTCATTTTCACGTTTCTGACCACAGCTTCAAGCACTTGAGGCTCTGCAACTTTATCGGTTTCCGTTACTTGGATGCTCAATGAGATAAGATCACCAACTTTATGATTAGTCAGGTTGCGATCGACAACAATCAAGCAGCCATTACTCGAGATGTCGCGAATCTGACACTTAAAGTGATGAGATTGTGGAGCCAATACCCCTTCTAACGCTAACTCTAATCGAGCACTTTCTCTCAACCCAGCAGCAACCTGAGTCGCAGCAGGTAAAGTAATAAGAAATAGACTGTTACCTCCCGCTTCAATCACATATTCCAGCTTACTCTTAAAGTAAATTCTTGCGCCTTCACCAGCCTCAGAAATGACGCAGGCTTTGATCGCGTAACCGCGCTGAAAAAATACGGCCACTTCTTTGGGGGAAACCTTTGGCATCTCTAGCAGCATGAGGTTGTTTGAGTGGAGACCAATATATTTGGTTTTGCCTTTAAGGTTTTTGCCTGTTGGCGTGGTGATCAGGAATGCAACTTCACTCAACGGCTTAACATCACGGAAAGCATCTTCACCATATTTGATGTTATCAGAAGGCGGTTTGGGAGCTTCTTTAGTCTGGGCAGCTTCAGCGGAAGATAGCTCGATCACTTCCGCTGTCTCGCTTTGCGTCGCTTCTGTCATTATTCTACTGTGTCCATATAAACCAACTCACATATACAGTTTATAAGCAATCACACGGTATCAGCAAGAAAAGTTAACATTAGATTTACATCAATTTATAATGCGCTTAAAAAAGAGTCGATTAGAAGAAAAATCGAGATTATAATCTGGCTGAGTTTGGCTAAACTCACCACAAAATCAAACCGAAAAATTTAGGAGGATACGATGATTGTAGCAAGAACCCACCCGGCAGAATTAGTGAAGACCTCATAAGTAACAATAGGTTACAGACTTCCCTTCCTTTGCCCGGTGTAATCATACCGGGGTCTAATGACCCTAGCTGACAAATTAATGCAGAAACCCTTCTGCAGGTCTGGGGTACACAATGAATATCATTCCCAAGCAGCCGTTGAATTTACCTCAACTTGGCTGGAATAACTTATTTCAACAACAACTGACACTTGAAGAACTTGAACACAGCCGCGTTGCACGCGTAGTAGAGCACCATAGAAGTGGCTACAAGCTGCTCAACGAAGATGGTGAAACAACATTAGCCATCCATAAGTCACTGCCCATGATGACTGTCGGCGACTGGCTTTTGTTAGACAAACAAGGTGGCTTCGAGCGTTTATTGGACCGCCAATCTTTGTTTGCTCGTAAAGCTGCTGGCAGCAAAGTCGCCGAGCAGCTGATTGCTGCAAACGTGTCCACTTTGTTTATCGTTTGTGCGCTTAACGATGACTTCAATCTAAGCCGTATTGAGCGCTATCTGGCCACTTCAAACGAAGCCGAGGTCGAGCCTGTCATCGTGTTAACAAAAGCTGACCTAGTCACTGATGCAGAAGAGAAGCGACAACAAGTGCAACAACTCGATCCTTTGCTTATGGTAGAAATGCTCAATGCTTTAGATGGAGAGCAATATACATCGCTAAGCAGTTGGTGTAAGTCAGGCTCCACTGTCGCTTTCATGGGCTCCTCTGGTGTCGGAAAGTCGACTTTGGTCAATGGCTTACTCGGCGAGTCTGTTCAGTTAACTGGAGGCATTCGAGAAAGTGACAGTAAAGGACGACACACCACCACTGGCCGTTCAATGCACTTCCTCCCAAGTGGCGGTGTCTTAATTGACACACCTGGAATGAGAGAATTGCAATTGTTCGACTGCGCGGATGGCGTGGCAGAAACCTTTTCAGATATCGAAGCGTTTGCGGAGAAGTGTCGCTTCTCTGACTGCCAACACGACCGTGAACCGGGTTGTGCGGTAATAAATGCAATCGAGACAGGGCAATTAGAACAGCGAAGGCTGAATAATTATCTGAAGTTGATGCGCGAACAGCAAAGAAATAGCGCTACTATAGCTGAGCGTCGCGCTTCTTATAAACAGCAGACTAAGATGTACAGGAACATTCAAACGGCCAGCCGAAGTCGCAAACAAAGTTTGTAAATTTAAAAGGGGCTAAACGCCCCTTTTTTTGTACAATACTGACAACATAAATAACATAATATTCACATTTTAACATTTCCAATAATTTATCATGCTAAAAATCAATTAATTCTAGACACATTATATCAACACGCTAGTATTGTCCCACTCAGTTATCAATAACTGAAATTACTAGAAGTTTATAAAATAATTCATTGCAGGGATAACTATGCAACACAACTCTATCTTTGCCCGCTTTGCTCGCGGAAATCTGGTATTACAAATCTTAGCCGGTATCGTTCTCGGTGTAGGCTTGGCAACTGTATCTCCAGAATACGCACAAAGTGTTGGTTTACTCGGAAGCTTATTTGTCGGCGCATTAAAAGCCGTCGCCCCTATTCTTGTTTTTATTCTGGTTGCTGCATCAATCGCTAATCAGAAGAAAAATCAGCACACCTACATGCGTCCAATCGTGGTTCTGTACCTTTTCGGCACGCTGACCGCGGCGTTAACCGCAGTCGCACTTAGCTTCATGTTCCCGACCACATTGACACTGGTTTCTGGTGCTGAAGGTGCCACTCCACCTCAAGGTATCGGCGAAGTTATGAACACTCTGCTGTTCAAAATCGTTGATAACCCAGTGAGTGCACTGATGAATGCTAACTACATTGGTATTCTGGCGTGGGCGATTGGTTTGGGCCTTGCACTTCACCATGCATCAGGCACAACTAAAGCAGTATTTGAAGACTTGAGCCACGGTGTCTCTCAAATCGTTCGCTTTATTATCCGTCTAGCACCATTTGGTATTTTTGGTCTAGTGTCTTCAACGCTAGCAACGACGGGTTTCGATGCTTTGGCAGGTTACGCGCAGCTACTAGGTGTACTGCTAAGCTCAATGTTGTTTATTGCACTAGTCGTAAACCCTAT
This sequence comes from Vibrio sp. St2, assembly GCF_947311885.1. Taxonomy (NCBI): domain Bacteria; kingdom Pseudomonadati; phylum Pseudomonadota; class Gammaproteobacteria; order Vibrionales; family Vibrionaceae; genus Vibrio; species Vibrio sp. St2. Next base: position 615,237 of record NZ_CAMZNA010000002.1, read on the forward strand.
CATTGTTTTGGTCAAAACTGGCGAAAACCCTTACCCGCTTGTATTCCAATGTCTACGTGAAAGTGGCGTAACAGCCTTCTTCACACGTTCAAGTGCTGCGAACATTCCAGTAAACATGGCACTGTGTGAGAAACTAAAGCTTGATGAAGATACATATTCTGTCTCCATCCCGCTAGGTGCAACTATCAACATGGCAGGTGCTGCAATCACGATCACCACATTGACACTTGCAGCTGTTCATACAATGGGCATTGAAGTCGATATTCTGACCGCCCTACTTCTGAGTATCGTTGCTGCTGTTTCTGCATGTGGTGCTTCTGGTGTTGCAGGTGGATCACTACTACTAATCCCATTGGCTTGTGGCCTATTTGGTATTCCTAATGAAATCGCGATGCAGGTTGTGGCTGTAGGCTTCATCATCGGTGTGGTTCAAGACTCAGCTGAAACCGCACTCAACAGCTCGACAGACGTTGTGTTCACTGCAGCAGTATGTAAAGCGAAGCAAAAGCAGAACGCTTAATCTTCGTTGTTTACACACATATTAGAGCCCGGCGACATGCCGGGCTTTTTTTATTCGCTATCCACCGCGTCTTCCATAGAAATCATCGTAATAATTGCTTCTCAGGAAGTGTCTCCCACCCTTAAATATTTCATAACAAGCTAAAGACTAAACACTGTTAGCTCAGGGAGTTAAGCCAGGTAAATCGACTTAGTTGGTAAATTAATTTCCATGGCTAATATCTGAACATATACTTAGTGACATAATGCTTATTAATTAACTGCCGTATTTAAGGAAGTTCTATGAGAGGTGTTGTTATCGCCTTTGTGCTTCTGTTTAGCACGCCCCTGTTCAGTGCAGAGTTGGTCGTTCGCATGGAAAACCAACAGCCTAAGACTTTGGTTTATGACCAACTGGTTTCCCAATACCCCTCAATCACCTTCACAACCCAGCTTCCATGGTACCCAGATGCCAATCAATTCACGGGCTTTAGAGTCTCTGACCTGCTCAAGCAGCTTGGTGTTGAAGACACGCTCGCGGTTTCATTCATAGCTCTAAATGATTATGCAGCTAGTACCACGATCGAAAACATCCTCAAGTATGACCCGATAGTTGCCTACAAAATGAATGGCGAGAAAATGAAGGTGCGAAATAAAGGTCCTTATTGGCTGGTCTTTAATTTAGATAAGTACCCTGAGATCGATAACACCGCTTTTCACTCTCAGATGGTGTGGCAAATTGACGAGATAAAGATTCACAGATATATCGATGAGAAATCCAACTAGAGTTCGTAGTTTTAACCAGATTCTGTCTAGAGCTAAGGTATTACTGATCTTTCTCTCTGCGATACTGATCGTCGCCAATCTTTACTTTCTTTCTGCTACTCGAGACTTAGCCCACTCTTACAGTGAACAGCAAAACCAAGCTACGTGGTTTCTATTTCAACTAACAAAAGAATTTTCTGAGCTGAGAGCCATCACTCCTTTAGCTGAAAAAGATGACGAGTTTTTAGATCTTACGATACTAAAATACGAGCTCACTTGGAGTCGCTTCGATCTACTAATAAACAGCCGCGAAGCCGATACATTTATTGCATTACCCGGAGCAAAGAGCTACTTCAAAACCTTGTTTGAGCAATTTAAGAGCTTGGAGCACAAAATAGAGCGGTTACCTGAAGACCGAGAACTGGCATACAGCCTCGCAGAAGACTTCGAATATCAATACATGTCGATGATCAACTACGTAAATACGAACTTTCGTATTAAGAGTCCGCTATACCAATCTCAAATGAAGCAAGCTCAGACAATAACACATGCGCAATTCGTCCTGATGATGCTACTTTTTGCCTGTGTTGGTGTCGTCAGCTATATCATCCACAAGGAAGCACTATTTCATAAGCAAGCATCCCTGACTGACTCTCTGACAGGGATTGCGAATCGCTTAGCATTCATGAGGCAACTGACTGATTACATCGAACAGAATACTGAATTCTCATTGATTTTGCTCGATCTCAACGGTTTCAAAAAAATCAATGATTCCCACGGCCATCAAGCAGGCGACCTCGCGTTGAGGATCGTCTCTGCGCGCTTGGTCGAACTAATGAGTCGTCACAATCTATCTGTATTCAGGATTGGTGGTGATGAATTCGCGGTTCTCACCAACTCATCAGATGAAGCCACCATCAAACAGCTGTCGGAGTCCATCAATCGCTGCTTTGACGACAGTATTACTATTCAGAACCAGAAGGTCTATCTTTCCACTAGTCTAGGAATTGCAACCTATCCACACGACGCTACCAGCCTTAACCAACTGATTTCCATTGCCGATCAGAGTATGTACCAAAAGAAGTTCTCTACCAAAAGCGGTGACGACAACGTCTTTAGCCTCAAAAGACACTAGCAATAGTCCCAACCCCGAGACATAAAAAAGCCCCTCTCGAAGAGGGGCAAAGTACCATCGCTTATTGTTATAGTGATAATGCCAGTAAAACGGTTGGGTGATTAACCGAAATCACCATTTACATATCCCTTAGTGCGGTCATCTTTTGGTTCGCTAAAGATAACCTGAGTGTCATCGTGCTCCACCAACTCTCCCATCAGGAAGAAAGCCGTACGGTCTGAGATACGACGAGCTTGCTGCATGGAGTGAGTCACGATAACAATTGTGTAGTTTTTCTTGAGTTCTTCCATCAACTCTTCAATTTTGTGTGTCGCAATTGGGTCAAGGGCAGACGTTGGTTCATCCATCAAGATGACATCTGGTTCCATCGCAATCGTACGAGCGATACACAAACGCTGCTGCTGACCACCAGAAAGACCAAATGCGTGTGATTTCAAACGATCTTTGACTTCATCCCAAAGTGCAGCACCACGTAAAGAGCGCTCGACTACGTCATCAATATGCTTTTTATCCTTGATGCCCTGTGCACGTAACCCGTATGCCACGTTTTCGTAAATGCTCATTGGGAATGGGTTTGGCTTTTGGAAAACCATACCAACTTTGATACGCAGGTCTGCTACATCGATGTTGCCATAAATGTTTGTACCGTCCATATCCAGCTTACCCGTAATCTTAACGCCTTCAATTAGGTCATTCATACGGTTAAGGCAACGAAGTAGTGTAGACTTACCACAGCCTGAAGGGCCGATAAGCGCTGTAACTTGGCGTACAGGAATAGGTAGGTTAATGGATTTCAAGGCTTGGTTTTCGCCGTAAAACAGATCTAGGTTTTCAATATCAAATTTGTTCATGTTCTCAATCTCTTAAATCTAAAATTCGTGTTAGTGCTTAATCAGTAATGTCGCTTGTTAGTAGCTCGCTGTGTTGATGCGACTTGCAATTAACTTAGTGATCATGTTGATAACGAGAACAACGACAATCAGCACGGTTGCTGTACCATAAGCTTGGTTCCACTCTTCAATAGTGAACAGCTCAGTAGTCAGCTTATAAAGGTGAACGGTCAACGTACGACCTGAATCGAGAAGCGAGTCAGGAATACGTGCCACCATGCCCGCTGTCAGAAATACAGGAGCTGATTCACCAATTACACGACCAATACTTAGAATGACCGAGGTTAAGATACCTGGCATTGCACTAGGCAATATCAAACGCCAGATAGTGTAGATTTTTGAAGCGCCTAAGCCATATGAACCTTCACGATATGTCTGAGGTACTGCCATTAGCGCTTCTTCCGTAGTACGGATGATAACAGGCAGAATCAGAATACTCAGTGTTAGCGCACCCGATAAAATCGAGAAGCCAAGACCAAGAATTGCCACGAAGAAAGTCATACCGAATAGACCGAAGATGATTGACGGGATACCCGCCAATGATTCAGTACAGAATCGGATAACTTTTACGAGCTTACTACCCACTTTGGCATATTCTGTTAGATAGATAGCCGTCATGATGCCCAGTGGCGCGGCAACCGCGATTGACGCGATTACCATGTAAACCGTCGCTACAATCATTGGGAAGATACCGTGTTCTTCGCCAGTACGAGTGTAGTTGTCCGTAATGAAGTTCCAGTCTACGTGCTGTAAACCGTTCGACAAAATGTACCAGATAATCCAGAACAAAAAGCCAACCGTCAGCGCAGCGGCAGCCCAGATAAAGCCGTTAAAGATGTTGTCTTTAAACTGGCGTGCTTTTTTAAGTTTTGCGCGATCCATAATAGTCACCTTTAACCCGCTTTACTTCGCTTTCTCGCGATTCAAATAAAGCAATGCTGCGTTAAGCATCATGATAAACACCAGTAGAACAACACCTGTTGCGTAGAGTGCATTGGCGTGAACACCACTTGCGTAAGACATTTCAATGGCGATGTTAGCGGTTAGGGTACGAGCCGAGTCTAGTATGCCTTGTGGCATCGCAGGGGCATTACCCATTACCATGATGATTGCCATCGTCTCACCCAGAGCTCGACCGATACCGAGAATAACACCTGTCATAATGCCGGAACGTGCTGCTGGAACGAGCAACTTAAAGATGGTAAAGATTTTGGATGCGCCAAGAGCTAAAGAGCCCTCTTTGTAAGTACGAGGTACCGCGCGAATTGAGGTTTCTGAAACCGTAATAACCGTAGGAAGAATCATCACACCCAGTACAATGATACCCGCTAGAATCGTGTTACCTGCCGGAACATCAAAGACGTTCTGAATCAAAGGAACAATGATTACCAGTCCAAAAAAACCATAAACCACTGATGGAATACCCGCTAGCAACTCTACGGCAGGGCGAATGATGTCAGCTAAACGCTTCGGTGCGATTTCGGCAATAAAAATCGCCGTTAAAACACCCACTGGCACGCCAACAATAACTGCGCCAAACGTCGACACGATAGAAGCAACAATCATTGTTGCAACACCGTATAGCGCTGGCGGCAACCAGTCCTGACCAAGCACTATGCCAGTCACACCGGCTTCTTGGAAGGCTGGAATAGATTCTTTAACGATGAAATAGGCGATAACCGCCAGAGACACAATGCCAATTACAGCACTGGTAAGGAATAAGCCATGGAAAATGCGCTCTTTCCAGTCCACACGCTTTTGAGCACGTAAACCAGGCTTAGAAACTTGAGTCGCTTCAGTATTCATAAGCTTGTCACTATTTGTTGCGATGGTCATAAAATTCTTACCGTTCTCACGAATTATGTTCGCTTGAAGTCAAGAAAAGGCTCAGCCCAAAGTGGGCTGAGCAATTAAGAAGTCTTACTAAAAAATTAGTTAACTGAGATGTAGCCTTTGCTGTCTACTAGAGATTGAGCTTCAGTAGAAACCATCCAGTCTAGGAATTTCTGAGTTTCAGCAGAAGGTTGGCCGTCTTTGTAAAGAACAAGGAATGGACGAGCGACTTTGTAAGAACCGTTCTTCACGTTGTCTACATTAGCTTCAACACCATCGATAGGTAGTGCGTTTACTGAGTTATCAACAGTACCTAGAGAGATGTAGCCAATTGCATATGGGTTAGATGCAACCATAGTTTTTAGAGCACCGTTACCGTTTGCAACTTGAGCACGCTGAGAGATAGCTGATACTTTTTTACCAGAGATTTTCTTCTTCAGCTTCATGATGTCTTCGAAAGCACCGCGAGTACCTGAAGCTGTGTCACGAGTGATTGCTACGATTGGCTTATCAGCACCACCAACTTCTTTCCAGTTAGTGATGTCGCCTTTGTAGATAGCTGTTACTTGTTCAGCTGTTAGTGCTTTTAGGTCGTTCTTAGGGTTAACAACTACTGCAATACCATCTAGTGCAACAGTTAGCTCTTTAAGAGCTGGCTCTTTTTCAGAGTCTTTCAGGTTACGAGAAGACATACCTAGGTCAGCAGAACCGTTTTTCGCTGCTTTAACACCAGCAGATGAACCTGGGCCCTGAACTTCGATAAATACGTTCGAGTTAGTCTTCATGTATGTTTCAGAGAAAACTTCCATCAGTGGAGTTACGCTGCTAGAGCCCACTGCAGAGATAGTTTCTTTAGCAGAAACTGAAGTCACTGCCATTGCGCCTAGAAGTGCGATTGCACCGATAACTGTCTTTTTCATCACAATTTCCTTAGTTGGCATTATTGCCGTTGTATTTCACTTGAACGGTGCTCACTTTAGGACTCAAATGTGACAGTTGTGTTTCACTTCGTTGAAGCCTGTATGACAGATGAGATTTGCTAGGAATTTTTGATGGGGAATTACTGACAGGTCAAACAATGGTGTAACAAGCTGTAAGATTCGACTATCGAAATACGACAATAGAGCAATAACCCTATGACTTAAAAAGAAAATGATTTTCGAATTTATTAAGGATAATTTTATAAAATCATCATTTTCCAGATTGAATTATATCTGAGACAAATTAGAATCATTCCTCCTAATTATAAAAATAACAACATACAACTCACTAACAATATAGAAGAGGACAATTCATGCGCCAATTACTTAGTGGGCTTTCCATTAAGCTCCAGGTAGTGGTTCCTGTCATATTCACATTGCTACTACTAGTGGTCGGGATAAGTTACAGCACAACCAGTCTTAAAAATGCTTTCAATCAAGTTACCGTCTCAACAGAAAACCTCGTTAATCATAAAGATGAACTGACTCAGATCATCGATAACACTTATGGCATGCGAATCAAAGCCATCTACAGCCTTTTTCGCGCTGAAGATGTAAAGCAACTGGCGACACATTTGCAAAGCAAACAGCAGGCAAACCGTCAGTTACTCCAGTCTCTCAGTACAGTAGAAGGCTTGGAGCAAGAAATTGCTGATATGAACACCGCTATCGACCATTACGTGAACTACTCCATCAATGTGATGATCCCTTTGCTCAACGTGCGCCACGGCAGCGACAACCCACCAGCAGGGTTTGAGACCAAATATGATCGCGCGGCAGGCGACTATCGCACTGCAGGCAACCAAATGGTTCAGGCAATCGATAGGCTATCGAAAAAGCTCAACACATTGGCACTTGATGAAGTGCATGCTAACGAGGCCATCCACTCCAATGTGATGAACAGCGGTATTGTCGGTCTTTTATTGGTTCTGTCTGCAGCGCTAGCCATCAGCTGGATGCTGGCGGGTATCATAGTGACACCGATTAAGAAACTACAGCAAGCAATGAAAGAGCTCGCACAGGGCAACTTGTTGGTTTCCGTAAAAGAGGATGGTAACAATGAAATCTCTGCCCTGTCTCGCGACTTCAATAGCACAGTTGGGCAGCTACAGAATACGGTCGACTCACTGGTTCGAATCAGTGTTGATGTTGCATCCGCTTCCACTGAATTAGCGGCGGTTATGACTCAGTCAAGCACCAACTCTGATCAAGAGAAAAATGAAGTCGAGCAAGTTGCCTCCGCGATTAACCAAATGGAAAGTACCGCAACGGAAGTCACTCAGAATGCCAACAACGCAGATTCCGCTTCCATTAATGCGGATAAACTGGCGCGAGAAAGCTTAGAAACATTTGAACAAAATACCCGCGCCAGTGAAAAGATGGCTCAGCATCTTTCTCAAGCCGCTGGGGTGGTTAACTCGTTAAAAGAGCAGTCGGAGCAAATTGGCAAGGTCATTGAAGTGATAGAAAGCATCTCAGAGCAAACCAACTTACTCGCACTGAATGCAGCGATTGAAGCGGCTCGCGCAGGAGAAAGCGGGCGTGGTTTTGCCGTTGTTGCAGATGAAGTAAGAATGCTTGCAGCTCGAACTCAGGAGTCGACAAAAGAGATTCAGGTGATCATTGAAGATCTGCAGCGCCAGTCTGGTGTTGCAAATGACAGCATGAACTCAAGCCTTGAAATGATCGAACAAAACCAAACTCAAGCGGCCAAAGTGAGTGAGGCACTCGGTCACATCAGTGCATCAATTTCAGAATTGACGAGCATCAACGCTCAGGTCGCCGTCGCGTCTGAGGAACAAGGCCAAGTCACATCCGACGTCAATAACAACCTAAGTAACATCTATGAACTGGTGAGCCAAAACGTGACTGGGATTACCCAAGCCGCCGCAGCCAGTCATGAGTTGTCTACTTTGGCTGAAAAACAAAAACAGCAGCTAGGCTTTTTTAAAGTTTAGAATAACAATCGCCGACCCATGGGTCGGCGTTTTTACCCCACTAAATACCACTAGCAAAGTAAAAAAGGCCAGCATTCGCTGACCTAATTTGAATCATAAAGTGATTATGGCTGTTGCTTAGTTGGCGCTAGCGCAATCTCACGAATACACACGTTTTGAGGTTGGTTGTAAGCAAACTCGACCGCACGAGCGACATCATCTGCTGCCAAGACACCACCCATGTCCACTTTCCAGTCGTCATAGCCATCTTTGATTTCCTGAGAAGTCGTGTGAGACAACAGTTCAGTCTCTACCGCACCCGGAGCAATCGTCGTTACACGTACGTTTGACGCGGCTACTTCTTCACGTACATTTTCAGAAATGGCGTGAACGGCAAATTTAGTACCGCAGTATGCTGCATGATTCGGGAACGTTTTCTTACCCGCGATAGAGCTGACATTGATAATCGTGCCGCTGTTGCGCTCCATCATAGGTGCCAGTACAGATTGCATACCATTCAGTAAGCCAAGTACGTTGACATCAAACATGCGTTTCCATTCAGTCGAATCCTGAGTATCAATCTGACCTAACAACATAACGCCAGCGTTGTTCACTAAGCCATCAACCGGGCCAAATTGCGCCTCTGCTTTTGCAATCGCTGCTTCAAATGACGCTTTGTCTGTCACGTCCACTTTTTCACATAAAGTGTTTGGCAGATCTAGTGCTTCAAGACGCTCAACACGACGAGCAAGCAGAAGCAGAGGATGACCTTCGTTGCTTAGACGACGAGCAATTGCTTCACCAATACCAGAACTTGCACCTGTGATTACGATTAGTTTTTTCATCTTTATTTCCTCTGTAGTTGTTCAGTAGCAGCTCTGTTTCGCTGCGATGGAGGTATATTACGTAAATCGTTTTTGTTGATATATATCACTTCAGTTGAAACACTGTTGCTACAGTGCAACAATAAATAGAATTAGATTTGATTGGATATCTACTGTGCTCAACCAGATTAATCTCGCTGACATCCGCTCTTTTGTCCTCATCGCACAATTGGGGAACTTTACTAAAGCTGCAGAAGCGCTGGACGTGTCGCGCTCTCACGTATCACGCCAGATAAGCAGCCTTGAAAATCAAATGGGCGTGACGTTACTGATACGAACCACTCGAACACTCAAGCTCACTGAAGCAGGGAAAGCCTTTTACCAGCAATGTGAGAAAGCGCTGCATAATATTGATCAGGCGTTATTGGCTGCAGTGGATGACGTAGAAAAGGTACAAGGCGAAATAAAGATCAATTGCGTGGGCGGCTATCTCGGGGAGGAGCTGATCGCTCAAATTGCGACGGAGTTTATGCATGTGCACCCCGATGTCAGCATCAATCTAGACTTCAGCAGTCATCGGGTGGATTTGATTGAAGATGACTTCGATATAGCCTTTCGCATGGGCAGACTTGAAGACTCAGGATTCGTCGCTCGAAAGCTGCTTGATATCAAAATGGGGACTCTAGCCAGCCCTGGCTACCTAAAACGATATGGTCAGCCTAACCACCCTAAAGAGCTTGTTCAGCATCATTGCTTAACGGGTTCAGTCAAAAGGTGGAGCTTTGAAAATACAGCGGATACGCAACACTACGATGTGTTAGTCAATGGCCACATGCAGTGCAAAAATGGCCGTGTACTGGTAAAAGGCGCGCTCAATGGCAACGGCATCATACGAGTGCCGATGATTTACTGTGAAGAAGAACTAGCACGAGGAGAACTGGTCGAAGTATTTGATCACTGGGGAATTCCGAGCGTCGATTTTTCGGCCATCTATCATAGAGATCGTTTTCAGCCTAAGCGGCTACGAGAATTCATCAGCTTTGTGAAGCACTACTTCGATACTCGCTAGCGGATAAATAGTCGCCCTAAGACTTTTTCAGCCAAATTTCTGAAGCGCAAAAGAATCCGGCTTCTTGGCAGCCAAGCTGGGGAACTCAAAACGGTTTTTGCTTTAGAGAAAGTCTGAAAACCTTCGAAGCCATGATAGTGACCAATGCCAGATTCCCCTATCCCGCCAAACGGTGCATCTTCAGCCGCCACATGTAACAGAGTATCGTTAATCGCAACACCGCCACTGTGGGTCTGCTCGATGATTTGTCTCTGCAGGATGCGATCTGTCGACATCAGATACAAAGCCAGCGGTCTTGGTTTAACGTTAATGTAATTGAGCGCCTCATTCAGATGGCGGTAGCCAATCACAGGTAGCAGTGGACCAAATATCTCTTCCTGCATCACCTGCATATTTTCTGTAACCCCCGTAATCAAATGCGGCAGCATCTGACGCCCATCCAACGTCACATCCTCTATGGTATAAATACCGGCACCGTGGTCTTTTGCGTCCGCTAACATCGTGTGAAGACGGTCATACTGCCGTTCGTTGATGATGTGGGTTACCGTTGGCGCTTTATCGCCATCTACATACAGTGCCTTATAACGTTTCAGATACAGGTTGATGAATAACAGCTCTTTTCCTTGGGGCAGCAGAACATAGTCTGGCGCAACACAAATTTGCCCGGCATTAACTGATTTGCCAAGTAACACGGCATCAACTGCTGCGCGAAGATCAATGTCATTATCAATCACGACAGGCGACTTACCACCGAGCTCCAACGTCACAGGGGTAAGGTTTTTCGCCGCAGCCTGAGCGACTAGCCTCCCTACTGGCGTCGACCCCGTAAAGATAAGATGATCAAAGGGGAGCTGAGAAAAATAGCTGGCGATATCCGCTTCGCCCTCAATGGGATAAATGTGTCGGTCTAAGCAAGACAAGATCTGGCTGAGTACTTGATTGGTATGATGAGTATGCTCACTCAGCTTAACCATGACTCGGTTTCCCGCCGCAATCGCCGTCACGATAGGTGCAATGCTCAACACGATTGGAAAGTTCCAAGGGACAATAACCCCTACCACACCTAGCGGTTGATACTCTACTGTGATTGAAGAAGGAGATAGCAACAAGCCCGCTTTACGTCGACTTGGTTTCATCCACTTTTTCAGGTGCTTGATGGTGTAATTGATGTGAGAGACTGCGGGTAAAATATCGCAAATCATGCTGTCGAAACGGCTACGCGCACCATAGTCCTTTTGCAGAGCCTCAACCAACTCTTCCTTGTGTTCAAGTAAAGCTTGCTTAAGGATCTTTAGCCTTTTCATCCGCACGTTGTAGCCAGAAAATGGCTCACTCAAATAAAAAGCCCGGACTTCAGCATAGAGATGAAGTAACTCTTGCTGCGTTCTGATGTGTTCTTTTTGCCAACGATTAAGATCTACGACGCCTTCCATGTGCCATCATTGCCTGATTGGTTATTCTTTGCCCATAAGTATAGTAGCCAGATTCGACAGCAATGTCTTGGCTAGCACGTCCCTAACGTGCATAAGATAAAGGCGACATAAATGCCGCCTTCTGTTAATTACTGCAATTGGGTCATCACAGATTGAAAATGCTCAAGCCCTGTGGCTCCGACAATTCTCTGCTGAGCAATTTCCGCTCCTTTGGTATCGAAGAAAAATACCGCCGGTGGACCAAACACATTGCGCTCTGCCAGCCACGCCATCTGCTCAGGGGTACTCTCTGTGACATCAAACTTAATCGTATTCCAGTCAGCAAACTTATTCTGTACAGATTGGTCGCCAAACACTTCTTTCTCAATGACCTTACACGAGACACACCAGTCGGCATAAAGGTCAATCATTACTGGCTTACCTTGCTGCTTCGCGAGTACTAATTGTTGATCCAAGACTTCAACAGAGCTGACTTTCTCAAATGGTAAAACCGCGACTGGTTGGTCTGATGTAGTCTGTGCAACATTAAGTGGTTTAAGAGGATCATTTGAGCCTGTCAACATGCCGACAAATAAGATCAACCCGTAGAACAGAGACATAAATGCGGCCAGTTTACGGGTCCTCGCCCAACCTGGTTGCGCTGAATCCAGCGCGCCAAAATGAATACCGCTTCCAATGGCAAGCACCGCCCATAAGAGCATCGTCAACCAATCCGGAATAAAACGGCTCAACAACACAATCGCGACCGCCAGCAACAACACACCGAACAGTTGCTTCACGGCAATCATCCAAGGGCCGCTTTTGGGGAGCAATTTACCGCCACTCATGCCAATCAGAATCAGTGGCACACCCATACCCAGAGCCATTACAAACAGAGTGACACCACCCAAGACCCAATCTTGCGTGGTGGAAACATAGAGTAACGCCCCAGCCAATGGTGCACTCACGCAGGGCGACACCACCAGAGCCGAAACCGCGCCCATCACAAACACACTCGCCACTTTACCGCCGCCCAGTTTGTCTGAGCTTGCATTCAGTTTCTGTTGAATGGATGCCGGCAATTGCAGCTCATAAAAGCCAAACATCGCTAAAGCAAGCAAGACAAACACCACCGCAAATATCGATAGCAACCAAGGTTGCTGCATCGCCGCTTGCAGGTTAACACCTTTAGCCAGCGTCGTGGCTAAGATCCCCGTTAGCGCATAACTGGAAGCCATACCCAACACATAGGACGTTGACAAAACTAGACCTTTTCGGCCTGTCATTTTTGCGTCACCACCAATGATGCTCGACAAAATAGGCACCATGGGCAACACACAAGGTGTCAGTGACAGCCCTAAACCAAGTAGGAAAAAGATGAGGAGAGCCTGAGTTTTGGACGCGCTGCCTAAGAGCTCAGACAGGCCCGCCGTGTCTTCCGCCAAACCGCCAACTTTATCCCAAATAGAGGAGCTGCTGTCATTCAGTGTATTGGCGGGCAAGTCGAGTTTGATCGTCTGAGGTAAGTAACACAGACCTTTTTCTGAGCAACCTTGATAACGAACCTTTAGTTGACCTTCGCCACCATAAGGTACCAGCACGGTTACTGGCTTATCGAAAACGACGACTTCGCCAAAGTACTTGTCTTGTTTCTGTTTGCCCGGTGAAGAAAATTGAGGGTCAGTCAACTCAACGCCGCTATCTGCTGAAAACTTAAATCGGCCTTTATAGAGATAATATTCAGGCTGAGTCGCGAAATGGATCTGCACACCTTGTTCACTGACCGACCATTGATAAGGAAATGCCTCTTCGACAGGCAAAAAGTCAGGATCCTGCGCGAACGTAAAGGCAGAGATAAACAGTAATAATGGCAGGATGAAAATTCTGATCACGCTACAAACTCCGTGTCTTGATGAATAGCTAATTGATCGTCAATAAATACAACACCGACTTGTTCAGGGACTGGTAAAGTCGGCTCTAATGTCAATGCCGTACTGAGGGCGCCGGCTTCCAGTGTCGTTGGAGCTAAGACGCTGACAGAGAGCACTTGAGGATGTGTTCCACGTTGCGACAATATGTGTGAGCTTTCCTCATCACCAAATTGGAAACTTCTCTCGTAATGAGCGGATGTCGTCAAAGCGGCATCAGCCAGTGGCAATGAGAAAAATGGCTCATGCTTATTCTTCGGATTAAGCACCGCCACATTGAAAGGTGAACCGTCTGGCTTAGTGCCAAGCGCTCGAATGTCTCCACCAAAATTCACCAGCGCAGAGGAAACACCAAATTTCTCTGCGATCATCACCGCCTGATCGACCGCAAACTCTTTAATCACTCCACCCAAGTCAAATTGAGTCTCTGCGTGAGGGATAGAAAGCGTTTTATCTGATAAAGACCAAGCATCAACGCCCATAAACGCTTTAGCGCCTTCATAAGCCGCATTTCTGTCCAATTGAGGCGTGCTGGCCATCAATGACTTGACCGTACCGACCGTTGGGTCAAAAACACCTTTCGTGCCATCAACCAAACGCTTCAAAACTTCAAATACAGCGTAGCTTTCATCATCCAAAACCACAGATGATGATTGACGTTGATTCACATGCTGATTGAGCCAAGAGTGAGAATCATAAAAGTTAAATTTCCGCTCTAATCTCAGAGTATTAGACTCGATTAAAGCCGCTATATCTGCGGCTTTCTCTGAGTGATACAACTGAACTTCACAAGGAACCGTCATCGCCTGAAATCGGTGAACAAACGGCGGATTAAAACTCATAGGTTGCCCCTACTGCCCACCACTGAGCTTCAAAACCGTTGGACTGCTCGTAATAAGCGCCAAGCAGATTGAAACGCAGTTTCTTATGCACTTTAAAGCTTGCGCCTAATTCATAGGCATTGGCCGTAAAATCACCAAGACGTAAATCAGAGGTCGCATAACCCGATGAAGCAAACGTAGGATCGCTACCATTAGGGTCACGGTAGAAATCAGCAGCACTTTGGGTGTACCAGAAATAACCCGGAGCTAGCGTTAGCCAACTGTTGACCGTCCAAGAAAGCTTGCCGCCAAGCTGATGAGAGGCTACGCCCCAGTCGTCCTGGAACCATTTGTAACGAGGGCGAACCACTAGAGTTTCGGACATTGCCCAGAACGCCTGAATATTTACGCCACCTGACAAACGAGTATCCGGGCGTGAATCCTGACCAAGAAAGACCTCGTCAGTACCAATCGAGCCATCGCCATCAATATCCACCTCACGCAACACCGTCAGATAGTGATTGCTAAGATAACCAGAACGATAGCCCGCATAGCCGGTAAAGACCATGTAGTAATTTGGCGAGAAGGTTTGTGAAAGTCCTGCCTCAACATTCCCTGTAAAGATGTCTTCCCAAGATTGTGGATTGGTCGAAGTTTGATATTTGCCAAACGTCATCGTTTCATCAAACAGAGTAGAGAAGCCTAAGCTGTACGAGCGGTTTTTCTGTGCGTCTGCGTAAATTAGCCCTTTACCATTTAAGCCAATACTGCGGTAATCCTCTTCTTTGGAAAAGTTAGCGCCGAAAGTCCACTCGTTACGCAGCTCGTCTCGGTAAGTCGCGCTGCCATTGATCGATTTACGGGTATCTTCCAGCTCATATTTCTGAATTTTGTAGCCACTGCTGTGGGGATCGTAGCCAGCGCGGATCACCTGATCCGTCATGTTTTGAGCTTGTTGAGTTTTCGTCGCACGGTTTACCGCATCCGCTGCACTGCCAATTGGAGTGGTTGGCCCCCAAGACGGTGACGCACCAGAAACGGTGTCGTAGCCCAATTCAAGATTGATGGTCCAATCGAGACCAAAACTCTTTTCGATAGAAACAACGCTGTCGCCTGCTTCTACTTTATCGTCGTACTCTTCGTAATTTAGATAGTGAACAGAGATATGGTCTTCTGCCAGCGCACTATTCGCCACTGCCGCTGCGCTCAGCAGCGTTAAAGGTAGTTTTTTCATTCTGATTTATTTTTAGTATTTAGTTACAACCACAGCCGCCGCCACCGACGCCACTGCCACCCACTGAACCTTGCTTGTATGAGAAGACTTTCTCCGAAAATAAGTCGAACTCAGGCACCGGCCCTCCGGGTTTCATCTCTTTCTTAGCCAGAGTTCCTTTTTCCCACGGCTTAACGGGTTCAATACCCAATGCTTCGTCGACAAAAGCGAGTGCTGACTTTTCATTTGCGACGGCTTGTGGCTTATTCAGCGTTAAATCTTTAGCCTGAGGTTTGACTAATTCAACGTTGCGACGAGCACCGATTTCAGAACTGCCACTGGTGTAGACCTGACCAGAAATCACCTCTTCTTCAATGCTGGAACCACTGACAGATGTTTCCGTAGCTTGGGAAGGTTTTTTCCCTAACTGACTTAAATCCACTTTGGGTGCAGCAACGCTCAGCGCCGGAAAGCAGAGAGCAAATACAAGAACGACTGGCTTCATAGCTGCACTCCCATATCAGCCAGATCAGTGAGAATAACGTTACGAATATCGTTGATGGCGCCAAACCGAACTTTGAGTACTTGGCCCTGATAGATGTAGTAGAGAGCTGGCATACCAATCGGCTTGAACTCGGCGATCAACTGTTGCTTTGGATCGATGACGACAGGAAAGGTCAAACCTAACGATTTTTGAAACTCAAGGCCAACTTCGACCTCTTCATCGACATCCACACCGACAACAGTCACGCCTGTCCCTTCTAGTTCACGGTAGAGCTGATTAACCAAAGGCAGCTCATGGCGACATGAAACACACCACTCCGCAAAGAAATCCACTATCGTTAACTGGCTTTGATCCAGCTTGAGTCCCGTTGACGCTGAATCTGTAATGGTGTCTCCTTCTTTAAACGCAGATGCAGAGAAAGAAGCGCATAAAGCGAATAGCACAACCAATTGTTTAATCATTATTTTCTCCATAATTTTGTTGTTTTATTTCTGTCCGAAGTTAAGCGTGGTGTCATACTGAACTTCTAATATCTTTGAAAAGTACTCATCGAGTTTCTCGGTGTTGGTTGCAGAGAAAACCTGCCCCTTGATTCCGTCTGTATTTGCGGCGTTGATGCAGCTCTGAAACTGAGCTAGGCGGCTGTCTTGGACATTGAAACCAATAAAATTGAGCTCAATAGCAAATTCATTGGCTAAACGGTCACAAAGGCCAGCGTCAATCAGGTCATCCAGTACATAACCACTATCAACTCCATCAGTCATCAGAATCAGCTTTTGCTTAGGTGCGAGCGAATAAGGGTTATATCCCCATTCTTGGCGCCATCTTGGAATCAGTTGACGAGCCCCCCAGATAACCCCTTGATAGGAGCGGGTGCCACCTGTCGTAGTCAGGGCATTAATTGCTGTTTTCACTTCGCTCATATTGTCGGTAAGCGGGACAAGGGCAGCTGAGGCACTGCAATCTGCGAGAAACTCGTCCGGTGCACGATGGCTGACCGCCTTTTCAGAATGGATTCGGTCTAGGTTTTGAACGGTTTCATTCACCAATACAGAGCCGCCAGATTCTTTGGTTAATCCATCAATACAGAAGACGCCTTTGTCATCCAGCCAAGCGGCATTGCGAGCAGATACCCCATCAGAAAAAGGCACAATAGAGATACTGATTGCTCGCCTTCCATCGATTTGTACATTGTCTTGCTCTATGCGCTCTATTGCTCGAGTAAGGATGCTCTTTAGTGTATCGATTGACCCTGTCATGGAACTAGAAATATCCAACACTAAAGTCATTTCCGTTGGGGTCACACTGGCCGATTGATTGACGTGCGCTTGCTCTACTGAGCCTGATTGTGCTGAATACGAAGCCTGTGCAAATTTCAATGATGAGAATAGCCCTGTCAGCTGATACCCCATGTTCAGCTCACAGCCTGAAGCACTGTATATCTCGCTTTTCACCAGTTTTACGTTGGGCTGGTAATACTCCAAATAGGCCTGATTAACGCTAGGATCGGAGTAATCGGCAAATGCACACGCCAAAGAAGCCGCGTCTACGGCTTGCATCGCACGGCTGCTCAGTTGTACCTGAAAGCCAATCATGATGGTCGCAGCAGATAGCACCACCAAAGGAATCAGCAGCGCTAAGAAGGATAAGGAGACAGAGCCTGTGTGTTGCTTAAGCACTGTAGCGCCTCCCTATCATGGTAGCTTGGCTGCGCATAGATGTTGGAAGCGGTAACGGCAGCCAATTGAAAATGGCACTATCCGACTCCAACGGCTCAGAGACACAAAGCGTTACCTGATATAGGCTCGCAGTCTTACCACGTAACGAGGCGATCGAGCTTCGGCTAACTGGAGCGAGTGCAGAAAGAGCATCTATCGTTTGTTCTACCTCGCAGTCACTGCCTGCTTTTTGGGTGACGAGCTCTGTGAGTCCAGCAGTCACAGTTCGAATTTCAAGTACAAGCCCTATACGCTCTGCTTCAAAACCTGTGGGTAAAGAACGCTGTGCAACACTCAACAGTTGATTAGCACTCGCATCGTCATAGGCTATGGCGCTACCTTGTGGCACTAACGCTCTTGCAGCAGCGCTCGCCATCGAATATGCCGTACTATCGACACGACTTTGAAGGTAGAGCAGCTTGTACACTGCGAACAGCCCCAAAACGATGGTCAGAATTCCGAGCACAACAAACGGAAACTCAATCACGGTTGCGCCATTTTGCTTTGAAACACTACGCATCATGACTCACCAATACGGTTCGACTTAAAGACGCCACTGAAGGAAACGTTTCAGACAGGGCTGGTACCAATAAAAAGGTAAAACGGTATCGAATGTGGTACTCGGCCATCACCGCAGTCAGAGAAGTGGTCGTTCTCCCCAAAGCTAAAGATTGAACGCTATCGCTATAACGTGGAGGGTCAATGTCGATCTTCTCTAGATCGAGCAATGGAAACGAGGCGATGCGATCGCGGATTCGACTGTCTAAAGTCGTGGAAGGTGGCAGCGTTCTTACATCCCTAACCGCAGCATTGACGGCAGATTCAAAGATCATGGTGACCCACATCAGGCGAGCAAATTCAAATGCCGCCAGTAGCACAATCATCAGGGGAACAATTACCATTGCAAACTCTATCGTCTGGCTCCCAGAATGACGCTTCATCACCATGCGCTAGCTCCCAGCTCAGCAAGATGCTGGTAATACGCTAAGTTGTTCTCTAACTCCGCTTTGGTCAGATCGCCCATCGCGATCGTTCGTGCAGCATCGACCTCACCTTGCAACGCATAAGATAATGCTAGATTAAGCCGCAGCTTAGTTGTCGCTTCACCACGTTGGTAAATTGGGTAAAGAATCCGAATACTTTGACCTGGCTGACCATCTAGCATCCAGCTCAACGCGAGGTTGTTTCGGTACTCTAAGCTGTCCGGCCTGATGTTAATCGCCTGCTGAAATGCGTCACGAGCAGCCGCATAGCTTTTTTGCAATGAATAGCTCACACCAAGACTGTTTAGCGCCACTTCGTCTTTCTCGTTTCCTTCCACCGCTCTGCGCAGTGATTCCGTCGCTAAACGAACATTTCCTAATGCTAAGTGCGCGCGACCTAATTCACGATCAAACTGTGGGGAGGGCTTAATTGCACTGCCCTTTTTGAGGTAATGCAGAGCCTCATCGTAACGAGCAGCTTGATTACTGGCACTGCCCGCCAGAAACAAAAGCTGGGGATCATCTGGAGTCATCTCCAGTTTCTGCTTATAGATGCTAAGCGCATTATCCGCATGACCGTTTGTCAGTGCGGTTTCCGCCAGTTGAAAATCGGATTGCTCAACCTGACTGTCTGTAGACTGACAACCAAAAACCAATAGACAAAAGCAGGCTGAGAGAAATGGTTTAATCATAA
Organism: Vibrio sp. St2; assembly: GCF_947311885.1. Taxonomy (NCBI): domain Bacteria; kingdom Pseudomonadati; phylum Pseudomonadota; class Gammaproteobacteria; order Vibrionales; family Vibrionaceae; genus Vibrio; species Vibrio sp. St2. The sequence goes on from NZ_CAMZNA010000002.1 coordinate 634,442, forward strand.
TGTGTCCAAGGTATTAAACAGGCTGAGAACAACAGGGGCGACAATCATGACCACGACTGGAAGCATGATGAACACCACAAGTGGGAAAGACATTTTGGCTGGAATTTTTCCTACCCATTCTTCGAGATCAAGCAACTGGTATTGACGACTATCAGACGCAATCAGGCTCAATGCCTGCGAGAGAGGCGTACCAAACTGAAGCGCTTGAGACATGGTCACAACCATGTTGTTGATATCTGGTAACTCCAATCTCTGATCCAGATTCTGCAAAGCTTGCTGCGGAGAATCCAGCACCGACATTTCCGTTGCGGTCAGTGCCCATTCTCGGGCTAAAGCCGGAGAAACTGACGTCATTTCTTCACCAACAACACGGAAAGTGTTTTCCAATGTCAGCCCAGAAGCGACGCAGACCACCATAAGATCGAGTGCATCGGGTGCCACTTTGGAGATTTCCTGACGAATCTGGTTAACACGCCATTCGAGCAGTCGATCAACCGCAATACCACAAGCGATTGCCACCGCTATGTCCTGAGCAAAATCCGCCGACGACCAGTCCAAAGAGCGGCAAAAATGCCACAAACCAGCGCCGCAAAGCATCAAGACAAAGCGAATCAATACAAACTGGGTTTCTGCATGATTTTGGTTAAAGCCAAGTAATGCCAATTGTTTTTGACGAGCAGGGTTCGACTTCCATCGCCATTTTTCGCCTAGTGAGCGAGTATGCAGTGTCGAAATACTGACCTGTTTTAAGCGGCGATGGATGACGTCTTGCTGACGTGCAAGCTGAAAGCAAATCACGGAGCTAATGACGCCCACCACAATCAGTAAGGTCGCAATCATAGATATCATGAGAACTTCCTATTTTTTGTCAGCGAATGGAGCGTGAAGCCGCCAAAAGCAATACTGGCTGCACAATAAATCAAAATCGACTGACCGCTTTCGGTGTAGACCAGTAACTCGAACAATGACACATCAATCCACGCAACAACGGCCACCAGCAACAAAGGCAGCAATGAGAGAAATTTTGCCGTCATTCTCGGTTCCGCGGTCATACTTTTTACCTTCTTGAGCATGGCTCGATTGTCATGCATGGTGCGGCTCAGATTGTGGAGGATCTCCCTCAACTGACCACCGTTACTCTGATTAAGAATCAGAGCGACGGAAAAATAACGAAAAGTACGGTAAGGAAGGCGAGTACAGGCTTCATCAAGTGTTTGACGCAGTGAAATACCTAGCGCCAAATTGTCTGTAATAAGCGCAAATTCCCGCCCCAATAAACCTGTTTGAGAGTTCGCCACTTGTTCGATGGCTTGAGGAACAGAAAGTCCGGCGGACACCGCACGACTAACAAGGCCCAACACCTGAACGATATTGGTATCAAACTCTTCAATTTGCTTTTTACGACGCACAACAAACAGCGCACAGAACAAGACACCAAAACACACTAAAACAACAGCGGTTTGCCAATACCATGCCAGCGCTTGCAGCCAGAATATCGTACCAAGCGGTAAAGCGAATGCTGACAAAGCAAGCAGTAGCTTGTCCTGACTTGGCAACAAGGCATCAGTACGATACAAGAACTCGCGCACTCTCCCGCCAGACTGGTGCGATTTGACAATCGAGCTTAAATGACTCGTGCCCGCATCAGGGACGTACTTCGACAAACGTCGCTTCACATTACGACGCTGGCTGTAGTAATGAAGAGAAACCGCTACGGTCAGGCACCAAATCACGACCAGAGCAAGGATCATAAGTCGAGCTCCATGGCCGAACGTAATTGGCTGTCAAGTTGGTAATATTGCGCTTTGGATGCAAAAGTAGGCAAGCTTCTGGCACTCATGTACTTGCCCAGCAGTTGACCCTGATGATCTTCGCCCTGAACCTCAAAGCGGTAGAGATCGTTGGTGACATATTGCTCACCTTCCAAGCCGATAACCTCTGTGATAGCGACGACACGACGCTTGCCATCACGCATTCTCTCAACCTGAACCACCACATCAATCGTATCAGCCACTTGTCGACGCAATGCAAACAATGGCAAGGTGGATTGCGCCATCATCAGCATGTTTTCAATTCGAACCAATGCATCTAACGAAGAGTTCGCGTGTAAGGTCGACAAAGAACCTTCGTGGCCAGTGTTCATGGCCTGCATCATTTCAAAGGCTTCGTCACCACGCACTTCTCCGAGGATGATGCGATCAGGACGCATCCTTAACGCATTCTTAACCAGCTCTCGCTGACTGACAGCAGCGAGCCCTTCTGCGTTTGCAGGTCTGGTTTCAGCTCGAACCACATGCGGCTGTTGAAGTTGAAGTTCTGCGGCATCTTCAATGGTGATAATTCGCTCATGAGGCGAAATACTGAATGACATCGCATTGAGCAGCGTCGTTTTACCTGCACCGGTTCCACCCGCAATCAAAACGTTCAACCGACAACGAACAATGATGTCCAGTAAGCGCACCATACTGTCTGACATGGCGCCATTTTGCGCCAGCTGATTTAGAGACAGTTTTTCCTGATTGAATTTACGAATTGAAATACATGTGCCATCCAACGCAAGTGGAGGGATCATGACATTGACCCTGCTACCATCTTCTAAACGCGCATCAACCAGTGGTGAACTTTCATCAATTCGACGACCTACTTTGCTCACGATTCGACGAGCTAGGTTGAGCAACTGCTCTTCACTGCGAAACTCGACCGACGTCTTTTGCAATTTACCCAACTTCTCGATGTAAACCTCATTGGGTCCATTAACCATGATGTCACTCACCATAGGATCGTCGATCAATGGTTGTAGCGGCCCCAAACCCAATAGTTCATCCACCAGCTGTTTAACCACTAGCGCGACTTCACGATTGCCCAGCGGCAGCTGATGAGTCGCAACCACGTCCGTCACCAGCAGTAAAATCCTCGCTTCTAATTCCTGAGGACTCAGCTTGATGACAACGCTGGCTTCAATCGCGTTCACCACCTGAGAGTGGATCAGATGATAATGTTCACGAATAGGATCCGATTGCGCGGCTACGGCACTGTGTGCGTGATTTATCGCTAATGGCTCTTTCGCTCTTGTCGACTTAAACATTACGCCCCTCGCTTCCAGAATCTGAATGAGCGTGATTGCGGTGTGCCTTCAACTTTATCCGCTAAGTCAGAAAACGCTTGGCTGACCTTACGGTTCCCTTTGATGGCAGACTGCCCCAGCGACTCTTTAGCTAAGAAGTGATTCGGTGCAAAAGGCACTGAAACATCAATATCAACACCCAGTGCACGGTGAACGTCATTCAATGCAATCAAGGAGGCTTTGTTCGATTTGGTGTGATTGACGACTAAAAGGTTTTGCTTAGCGAGGCCAGCTTCTGCCCCAGCAGAAAGGAAGCTAAAGATTTGCCCAGCATTACGAATTGACGACAAGGTTGGCTCAACGACGATAACGCGCACATCTGCACTTTTTAGCACGCTCATACCGACCTGATCTCTCAGAGAGAACGAGGGAATATCAAAGATGAGATTATCGGCGTGCTCTAGGCAGTATTTACTAAAATGTTCTAACGCGTTTTTGTCCGGCCAAAACGGGTCAGTATCCAAAGGTAAATAGCCCGTGAACAAGGTTAAGTCTGGCTGAACCGTAATGCCACTTCGTTCAAAGACTACTGGCTCAAGGCGCTCTGGATACTGCAACATTTCAACCAAAGCGGTATTCCCTTGAACATCGAAGTGCAAGTCCAGATCCCCTGAGGCAAAATCAAGGTCAGCCACTGCTGTCGACTGGCCACGGCTGTTCATCATTCGCGCGAGATTCGCAACGACAGTGGAAGTGCCAACGCCACCTTTAGTACCCACCACAGAGATACGTTTCCCACTTTGGTTTCCATTGTGATGGTGACCAAAATCGAGAGACGCGAATGCATCCGGTGCAATAGGATTCACCAGATATTCGAGAGCTCCAGCCGATAGTAAACTGCGGTAGTAAGCGATCTTCTCATCATCACCAATTGCGATGACCTTGCAGCCTGTACGATGAACTAGATTACTCACGAGGCTTTGAGCATCTTCAATTGACAAACCAATCACATCTAGCGCAATAACGCTGTGGTTATTGATCAGTGCCTGCTTGATGATCTGCTCACGCTCTAAAGAAACCTGAGTAAGCTGAGTGATCCCTTGCTCTGCAAATGCAAGGCTTAGATGGTAGCTGTCCAGCGCCGGAGAGCTTGCCACCAATACTGAAAGGTTCTGATTTTTCATCATTAGTTACCACCCGTACTAATCGAAATCACCGAGCCGTTATCCTGACTATTTTCATTGGTGCTTGCTGGAGCAACATAAGCATCAATGGCTGCAACGGCTTTTGCCCCATTCGTTGGACCGAGCTTTTCACCCACAACCAAATCTTTCGGGTTAGCGACCATTTGCGCTAAAGCCGCAGCATTACTACACCCGTATGCCTGATGCGTTTTATATTGGTTGAAGATGACCGGCTGTGATTTATCGGTACCACACCCAGGTACTTTGGCACGAAACGACTCAACGATGACCTGCACATCACCAGATTGAGTTCCGGTCGCACGTTCAGTCATAATCTGGTGCTTGGCGAGGCCCTGTCCGAGCAACAGGTTTGAAATAGGCTTAACCTGAGACTGTCCTTTAGGCGAATAGCTCACCAATTTCACTCTTAGGCTATAGGGGTTTCCACGCTGAACGATGAAGGATCGGATATCCTGTTGCTGCTGCGGAGTGAGCGATTTCTTTTCGACCGCAAGAGTAAGCTTATTGGTTACGGAGACCACATCAATGGCAGGTTGACGCGCTATTTGATCAGAAGCACAGCCACTCAGGACGAGCAAAACAGGCAAAAGTAACGATTGTAATTTCATGCGCACCTCAGTAGTAAAATCCATTGTCGCCCAGTAAACGAGGCTTGCGGTTGTCGGTGTAAGTTGCTTTGCCACTGGTTCCGACGAAATCCTCGTCAGGCAGCGCCAGCAGTCTCTCCAGATCGCTTTGTGGAATCAGAGCATCGGTAGGAATCGGTAAGTTATCGCTTCGTGTTGGCTCGACAAGGTAAGCGGTAGCAATAATGATCAGTTCTGTTTCACGGCGTTGATACTCGTTAGAACGGAAAAGGCCACCTAGAATTGGAATATCCCCCATACCCGGCAGTTTTTGCAGTTGCTCAATTTCACTGCTTTGCAGCAAACCGCCAAGTGCAAAGCTCTGCCCGCTAGCCAGTTCAATCGTTGTTGACGCTCTACGTGACGTGAAGGAAGGCAGCACATTGCCATTTAAAACCGCTTGATTATCAACAGACACACTGCTGACCTCAGGCTCAACCTTTAAGCTGATTCTATCTGGGCCAAGCACAACAGGTTTGAAGTTCAGATTGACACCAAATGGTTTGTACTCAACCGTCGCAGTGTCTCCTTGAATCAGAGGAATTGGCACTTCGCCACCAACTAGGAAGTTGGCTTCTTCACCGGACATTGCGGTCAAGTTTGGCTCTGCCAGAATCGACATATCACCAGTAGACGCCAGCGCATCAACCAAGGCACTTAGGTTAGGTTTGCCCCAACTACTTACATCCCAAGGCTTATTGTAAAGAAAGCTACCGACCGTATTCTCAACGGTGCTGCCATTGGTGACCAGAGAGCCCCACTTAATGCCGAGTTTATTCGATACATTGCGCGAGACTTCTGCAATTCGAATACGGATGTTGACTTGCGTTGGCATCGTCACGACCAACTGGTTAATCAGCTCGTCACCATTCGAGTTTTGCTGATTTTCAGAGTTACTCTCCGATGATTTACTGCTTTTTGAAGAGTCATTGTTATTGCTCTCTTGCGGAGCGACGATCGGAGACAAATACCCTTTCGCCACATTAACGATACTGTGCGCCATTGCCGGAGTCGGTACAGACCCTTTAAGCCACAGCTTGCCACCGAGTGACTCAGAATTCACAGAAGCATCAGGGAACTGAGCTTTGATTAGTTCATCCAATTCCTGAGTATCATGGACCACGCGAATTTTGTTGCTGTAAATCACTCGTTCCTGCTCATTAAGAACGGTGATCGTGGCAGTGCCAGTCTGCATACCAAACACCATGATTTTGGTATTGGTCATAGGTTGGTAGTCCGCGATGTGTGTATTGGAAATAAAAATCGACTTTGCCTTTTCTGACAGGCGAATCATTTTCGCTTCATTTATGTTCACTTCGAGGGCATTTGCCCATGTTGGAAGCGCAAAAAGCCAACCGGGAAGCAGCAACAAGCTCCACCAGCGCAGTAATGTGTTCATTGTTTCGTCCTGAAGTTGTTAGTTTTTGTCGCTGTTTGGTCGTAACTGAATCAGGTCTACGTCCGGAGCAATTAGTTTGCTTTCCGGATTCAGCTGAGTCGTTGTGATGGTATGGCTTTGCGGTAATGAAAAGTCTGTTTCACCCGAACCACGCAATGAAAGAGTCAAGCGGCCTAACTGATTAGCAAGCACAATTTGTGTTGCCTGCTCTGGCGTCACTTCAAGTGATACAGAGCTGTTATCCGGTATTTTCGCCCCGTAGTCATGACGCTTTTCCTGGAACCCTTCAGATGATGAGAGATTATTGAAAGCAAGAATACGAACGTTGGTTGCAATAGTGCTGACGTAAAGGCCTTCAACCACATTATCGTACTTCTTCAACTCGCTGACCTTAGAACCCAGCAGTAAAATATCGACCTTATCACCCGGTTGAACAAAGCCAGAATTGGCAGTTACCTGATCAACAGGCACCGATACCGCTCTATACCCTACTCTGACTTTCAAGGCTAATGAAGCCCCACCCTGTGGTGGTATCAAGTCAGCCGCAGCGATAACTTGCCCTTGCTTAATTGCAATATGTGCAATACCACTCGCTAGGTTAATGGAAGTGATCTCATCTTCCGTCACGTAGTCGACGTAATCAGAAAGCTGCTCTTCACTCAAAGATTGCCAACGAAACATATTGGGTGTGTAGACATCGCCGACACCGATATCCTGACCCGAAACCAGCACTCGCTGGAAAACTTGCTCAGGTTGCTCTTTCGTCTGATGTTCTGAGTTATCTTGCCCAAGCAGCAACAATCCTATACCTACGCTAGACAGTAAGATAGACAACATCATCAATCGCTTAGCCGTCATGATTATTCCTTCAGCCTTGTCGGTTTAGTTACCAGAATCCTGAGTTTGCTCCAGTGATTCGATCACTGTCTCGTAGGCACCCACAATGGCTTTGGTTAACTTGCCATCACTGCCCCCAACAAATGAAAGAAGAACAACAGACATTGCCGCTGCCAAAATCGCGTATTCAATCGCAGCTGCGCCACGTTGCTTATTTTTATTTAACATGAATAGACTCCTGAAAAAGAGAAGGTTCAGCCCCAATAAAAGGGCTGAAAGTTATTATTATTTTGAGATAAATCGGTATAGGTAATGATGCCCACCCGAACCATATATCTGAGTATTGATAATTTTGCTTTGCAACAAATCTACAGATTCAAGAACGTTACCTTGCATGCCGTTAGTGACGTATTCTTCCTTTTTGTAGCCACTGGTATCATTAGGGAAAACGTTGGCAAACACAGTTTGGTCGATTGGATTCAAACTCAATAGCTCATACGCATTTGGTAGTCGCCAATTCGATTCTCCGCAAAAAGATTGGGAATTAAGTGTTCTTAGTTCTTCTTCAGCGGAAGCCAAGAGCTTATAGCGATTACTTGCATCAGTATCTTGGAATAGTTGCCAAACTTCGCCAGTTGCCACGTTTTTAGCACATCTCGCGTTATTTCTTTCAGAGATAGACAAACCTTCTGCAGATAAGAATTGCCATGAGACGGCGTTTTCACGAACTAACCGAACTAACGTTACGCTACGTTCACCGTTTTCAGCGTTTGCAGAGAGCATCTTGGATGCGGAACTATAGTGGTGATTAGAATATGAGAATCCGTACTGGTAAGCTGAACTATATGCCCAATTTGTCCAATAAGAAAATTGGATACCACCGTAATAATTGGTGCGGTCATATTCCGGTAGCATAGCCTTGTGATTAGGGAACACTTCGGTGTTAATTGTATATCCATCACCTTTTATTCCATCGCGCTTGTGCGTGGCTAAGCTCTTCAATTGAGTAATGTGAGGCACAGACCAATCACTATGACCACAAACGTTTTCGCTATTGGCTCGCGCTAACGTCCCATTAACTCCCATCACGCTAGCAACACCAGTGCCATCAGGGAAATAATAGGTGTCATCAGATCCATTAGGTAAACCATCAGTCAGAAGCATCCAAACCCTTTTTTTATGTCCAGAAGACACATCTTCAACGCACCTCCAAACTTTTAGTGAGTTTGCTTCTGCAGGTAAATAACGGCCTAAGATATCAATCTTTGCAAAGCGTCCATCAATCATTGCATCAGCCACATCTACTCGGTAGCCAGAATCATGAGCACGGTTAAGACCACCCTTAGCATCTTGATATAGCGAATCGACATCATGTTTAGATTCAATTGAACTAATCTCAGCTTTAAGCGCACTCAGAATCTTATTTACTGAGTCATACTCACCGGTTAGGCCTAAAACACTTTGCTCTAGTACATTAAGGGCTGAATTATTCGCTTGAATTGCGACTTCAAAAGCAGAGAGCTTTTCATAGAAATCTAATGTTGCTTGATGAATCTCAATACCTAGGGTAACCGAATCCAGATTATCCTTACTCGTTGTCAGCAAAGAAGAATTGGCCTTTAATGTATTTAAACTGACAGCACTTTTTGCAATGTTAATTGTGGCAAGTAACACCTTATTATTCGCTGATAACACTTTGTGCTTCGTGTGATAGGCTGCGAACCTTTCAACAATCTTGCGGTTTGTTGAATCCGCTTTGGAGTTCGAAAAGTAAACATGTTGAGTTAGTAACGCTAAGCTCTCTTCGATCTTAGCCTGATCAGCTTGATAAACTGACAACACATTTGTCAGTCGTACTTGTTCAGCTAAAGCTTCGTCACCAAGTACAGCGTGACTTTTTATCTCTTGTTCACTACTTTTTAGCCAATCAATGAAAAACAAATTCGTTTTGTTAATCTCATCCACTTGGTTACTAATAAGGCCTTCTATCACCGTAACCTCAGCCTCAATTGTCGCTAGTAATTGATCGTTTGGTTGTGGCTTCCACTTCGAAATTACGTAGTTCCAATATCCCGAGGCATCAACTTCAATTCCGTTGGAAACGGTAACAACTGCACCTTGCTTGTTCGACCATATTTTGCCTAGCCCATCTGAGATCAACTCATTTCTAGCATACTCTGGGAGAGTATCTTCACTTCTAGATGACAGGGTAAGCGCTTCCCCTAAATCGGGAAGTTTCCATGCTACAATTTCACAATCATTTTGTTCTTCGACTTTCGATAAAACGTCGACTGCATTTGATACATAGAACTTCGACGCCCAAAACATCGGAGAACCTTTCCCTTCACTATCATACTCAGCGATACAATTCTGTTGGGATGTTTTCCAACCGCTGTTTGAAGCAAAACTCGTTGCTTGCGAATAGCTGATCATTGGTACAAATTGAAGCGCTGCAAAATCCCCTGACATCTCTGTGGACCATAAAATTTCACTTGCAACGGTCTTTAACCCAGATATCGCGTTGGGCTTTAGCCTCAACCCTACGTTTTCTTTGACGTACGCTTGAGGCCCTACAAACTGAGGCTTGCTTGTCACAGTCTGCCAAATTAAGCCCTGATCGGTAGTAAACTCATAGTATTCTGGCTTATCAAAATCCACTTTGTTTCCACCCACAGACGTCGAAATATACGCCCAATCAATTGAGTTGGAGTGTTGCCCTTTATACTCCAAAACAACCCCATTTGTAGGCGCTGGCAATTTTGGCAGCTCTGTAAAGGCAGTGTCATTACTGGCTTGCGCGCCCGCTGGCATACCGTTTTCACCATTAGCACGAACGCGTACCTGAACCTGATCGATACTTTTGGCGACATCGCCCACTACCACAGGTTTTTCTAGCACTGGAGCCCAATCAGTTCCCTGATTCATTGACCACTCATAGTCGGACAATGAGGTAAAGCCAGTGACAAAGGTCCAGTCCAAGGTATCAGCGGTGTCATCCACCACCACACCTGTTGGCGCTGCTGGCGCTTCTGGTTGCTTTGTCAGAGCCTTAGTGTTAAACAAAGCTGGACTAGCAAGGCGTCCTGTGACGGGATCGTACTTAACACGGACCTCTAAACTACCAACGGCATAAACTTTGTCTTCAAGTTGAAGAGGTTTGCTCTGAACTGTTACCCAACCGGCACCGTCGACGCGATATTCATAATCACTATCCGAATTAAAACCATCGACCCAATCCCAATTGAAGGTATTTAACGCATCATTAACCAGTCCATTCATCGGCGCACTTGGCGTGCTCGGAGTGACAGTGAATGCCTTGTCTGAACACAAGTTTTCACCGACAGCATCATCGTCTGATGCTTTGATACGTACACAGACTTGTCCCACTTTGAATACTTCATCAGGAATAGCCTGGGGCTTTGATGTTACAGGGCGATAGCTGATTCCACTATCAAGTGAGTATTCGTATTGCTCCGCGTTCGGATAACCGTCAACGTTCGTCCAGTTCAGAAGGTTGTCAGCATCGTTGATGACTGGAAGCGTCGGTGCAACAGGCTTGTTCAACACTTTGTTGAACGCGCTGCTCACCACCAGACTTTTACCAGCCGGGCGGCCATCAATCGGGTTCGCTTTCACTCTCAGTTGAATGGTGTTGGCTGGAATGTTTACATTGCCAATTTGGTAAGGGTTCGCTGACGCATCTTGCCATCCGCTGCCGAGATTGATTTCATAATCAGCGGCGTTACCGAAACCAGACACGTTTTCCCAAGCCAAGATATCTGAATCATCATTCGCAGAGACTAAAACCGGAGCGACGGGCGCATCAGGAGTGACCGTCATCGCGGTCTCTGATTTCACCACCAATCCAGCAGGACGGCCTGAATTTTGGTCGGCTTTAACTCTGAGTTTTAAGTCTCCGACTGGAATCGCAATATCAGCGATGTTTTGTGGTTTGCTCACTACATCGTGCCAATTTTTTCCACCATCCAGAGTGTATTCATAGTGAGCGACGAGCTGAAAGTCTGCCGAGTGTTGCCAGTCAAAGTTATTATCAGCATCGTTGAGTGTCAAAGATGTCGGAGCTGCAGGTACAAGCGTCGCCGTGAACGCTTTAGTCGATAGAAGTGCCATGCCTGATGCCAAAGATCTCGCTGGCTTTGCCATGATACGCACCTGAACATCACCAACACTTCTTGCCGGAGCACCGACATTAATGGGCTTTGACGTTGCCGGTTGCCAGCTTTGACCTCTATCTAACGAGAATTCGTAAGCGTTAACCTCTGTGAAACCCGGAACAAATTGCCAATCAAAAGTGTCAGCCGCGTCATTGACGACTCCACCACGGGGCGCTCTCGGTCTGGTCAGAATATTGTCACCATCTAAGTCTTCTGGCTTAATTTTAAGATGCTCATAGTAATCAGAACCGATCTGAGCTAACGCTTCTTCCGTATTGCTCGCGCCATGAGATAACTGATCGGTACGAAGCTTTAGTTGCGCGGCGTCTAAATTCGCCAATCTTTGAATCGAGCCTTTTCTCGCCACTTCCTGACTGACACCGTCATTGACGGAGCTTTCCTGAGCAGACTGCAAGACTCGGGTAATCCCTCGCGCCAGCATGTGTATCTCTCGACTTTCCTGAGAAGTATCTGCCGCATAGTCAGACTTAAGCACATCGGCGGAAACACTTAGCTCGCTAGCAAGGCTTTCTGCAGCTTCATCAAACGTTGCCCCAGAACTTGTTGCTAGGCTGGCAACCATCGACGTCATAGGGCTGATGATGCTCGGTTGTGATGATGGCGTTTCCAGAGTGAAGCCCTGAGTGACAGCTTGATTTGGGTTGTCCATGTCAACCGTCACATTGGCAATGGCTTCTACCAGCAACTTGTAATTTTCGACGTTGCCTTCAAAAGGCAATGTGTACTGACCCGACTTGTCCGTCTGAACCGTTGTACCATCTCCACTATCACAGACCGCATTGTTGTTTTTATCCAGACAAACATTCGCTTTGTAAAGATAACCATCGAGTACCACACCAGATAATACTGAGCCAGAGTTGCCTGTTGCAGGCGTCTCATTTGAAGTCAGTTTTGGGTCAGATTCATTTCCTCCGCCACAACCGAAAAGTGCAACGGAAATAGCCCCGACACTGAGCTTTTTGGTCAGCATTTTCACCGCTGGATACTCCTTAAATTTGTAGGTCTAATCAAAATTCCGGCGGCGATATTAATTTAAATGATATTTATTATCAATATCATTTGATCTTTTATTTCACATGGTGATTAAATAATAGAGATAAATGCTAGGTCTGATATTAATTAACAAGATTATTGGTTTAACATGCTTAAGAATACAACAATATGCAGTGTAGCCCTTGCTGTATCTAGTGCTATAGCTCTATCCGCATGCGGTGGTGGCGGAGAATCTGGAAGTTCATCATCGGCGGCAACAGCCAGCACATACAGCTACCAAAGTATGGCATCCTGTGCGGATACTGACCTTGATGGCAGCTGTAGTAATTATGAGAAACAAGTGGCGGTTACGAGCGGCTATTCGAGAATGATCGATGCCAATGGGGCAATACTTACCTCTCCCGCTGAATTGAGTATCATTTCTCCCTTCACGACTCTGCTCCACAGTGAGATGTTATACAACCCATCAACGAGTGGCAGTGTAGAAAAATCAAAGGTTTACCTTCAGTCCGTGCTAGGTCAACACGTAGGCGTCGACTTCACATCGGTGGACGTCAGCCATGGCCCTCAGCAAGCGACAAATCTTCTGATGGCATCGCTGAAACAAGCTCAGACCCAGGGCTCAAGCAGTTCGCCAATGGTGAACATTGCCCAAGCTCTTGATGCTATGATTGAACACAAGACGCTTGATCTTTCCTCAATAAACTTGGCGACTCAAACATCACGCCACGTCAGTTTTGATGGTTCACTGTTAATTCATGGGTCACAAAGCGATGCTGGCTTGGCCGCTATGAAATCGATCGCCCTTAATCCAGCCAACAGCAGAATAATCTACGTTGACGCGCGAGATAATGTTCGAGAGCTGGACACGGCGACAAAACAATCGGTTGCAATCGGCGCTTCGAGTTCATCATTTAGTTCTCGTAGTATCGCTTCCTATGATGACGACGATGAAGATGAGCATGACGATGATGATCATTATGGCGGAAATGCTAACAAACTTCCTGGATATCAACAGGATACCTCCAACACACTCAAGGAAGTCGTTCCCGCGCTCAATAGTGTTCAGTCATACAAATTGTACGAACCTAATGGCGTTCGAAACCAGAGCTTCGTCTGTAATACGACAGGGGGTAACGGCATATTCCTGACCAGCCTGCAGGACAAAACAGGCAACCCGAATACCAACGTCGCCGTCAGAGCAACAACGCGGAAATTGCAAATCGATGCGTACGGAGGTGCATCAGGAAGCGAGCTTCCTGTTACTCCACCACCTGCTCCACCGACCGTTCCGCTGTCTGCGTCTTCCTGCTACAACGATAACTTTGAGTGGATGCACCCTCTCTATCAGCAAGGTACGATGATTGCTAAGTTGGATGACGGATTAAATGCAAACGGGGATCAGCTACGCCGCTTAGACGCCACTACGCTCAGTATGGAGTCCATTACTTACACGTTGGATTCTGATGAGAAAACCATTGTCTTCTCCAAAGATGATAATGAAATTCTGATTATCTCGGATAATCGTCAATCTGCACCTAAGTTAGTTGAAACTAAGACTCTAACCGAACGGTTAGCCTTGAATATCACCGACGTCTTAAATGCCAGCTTCGCTTCTGGCGGTCAAATAGTGATGGCACTGGCATCGGAAAACAAAATCATTTGGACAGATAAAGCGCCTAATACTCAGCAACTTGGCTCTGTTAATCTAGACGGTCAGGTCAAGCTGATGGACTCATCGCCCAATGGCGCGTTCACCGTTGCCATCACTGCCACCAGCGTCTACTTGCTCGACAATGTTAAGCGAGAAATCGCTAAGCAAATCAGCTTTGACGCGAGCCAGACAACAAATCTGTTTGTCCAAAACGACAAAGCGATAGCTATTAACAAAAATGGAGTAGATTACTTCCAGTTCGCCAACATCTCAGGGCCTAAGCTAAAAGTTGCTTCTCAATTAGTAACCAAGGAGCTGCTTGAGAGTTGGGAAAAAACCTCGACCTCTCACTGGAACTCAACCAGCTTAGGTTATGTGCTGACTCAAACAGGAACATCGGCAAGTTCAGCGCAGGCGTTTAATGATGTCACGTTAAATTGGAGCCCTTCAACAGCGACACAGGCTAGCCAGATTACTGGAGTCTACATAAACGGCACAAACCGTGGTGACAGAGTGCAACTATACAAAGCGTTGTAACCATAGGGAGGCCTAGCCTCCCTTTATTTTGTGAGTACACTTTGCAGCGAGATTCTCAGCCATAAAGTCGATGAAAGTTCGAACCTTAGCGGACATGTGTTTTCGGCTCGGGTATACGAGGCAGAGATCGATTTTTTGTGTGGGAAGATCGCTAAATAATTCCACCAGCCGACCTGTAGCGATAGCTTCTCTGGTGTGCTCTTCAGGAAGACGCGTTATCCCAATCCCTTCCACACACATTCCCATCTCCATTTCAGGACTGTTAGCCGAGAAAACGCTCACTACGTCCACTTTAATGGATTCACCGTCAGAGTCGCTGTATTCCCAAACATTCGGGTTCTTTTGGTAGCTGTAGGTAATGGCTTTATGTTGACTGAGCTCGGAAGGGTGTTTGGGCGTGCCATATTTTCTCAGATAACTTGGAGCGGCAACCGTCACGGACCTCGCGGTTTTTATTCGGCGGCTGATCAAGCTTGAATCTGCGGCTTTATGCACCGCGCGCACTGCCACATCAACACCTTCAGCCACAAGATCAACTTTGCGATCACTTAAATCCACTTCAAACGTTACTTTCGGGTACTGAGCCATAAACTTAGCCAACATAGGGCTGAGTTCTACTATGCCAAAACTGACCGGACAGCTAATTCTGAGGTGTCCTTGAGGTTCACTTTGTTTGCCACCAAGAGCGTTCTCAACTTCTCCTGCACTTTCAACCAGTTGCTTACAACTTTCATAATACAACTCGCCTTCAGGAGTCAGGCTCAAAGTACGAGTGGTGCGATGCATCAGCCGAACCCCAAGGCGTTCTTCTAACTTAGAGATTTCTTTACTGATGTAAGAGGTCGAATGGCCTGTGGCCTGTGCCGCATTGGTAAAGCTGCCAGTGTCCACAACGTGTACAAAGATCACCATGCCGTCTAGCAGGTTTGTTTTCATTTTCCAACCCAATTAAAAGCCATATGGAAACAATCATTACACATTTACCCTATTAATCAACAACAGGAATCAACTTATAGTTAACTCAACGCAAAGATGAATGAGGAAATGATGATGAAAGTATTGGCATTTGGCGCAAGTAACAGCAAAAACTCAATTAACCAGCAACTCGCTTTCTACGCAGCGAAGCAGATAAAAGACGCAGACATTTCACTACTTGATATAAACGATTTCGAAATGCCTCTCTTCAGTGAAGACAGAGAAAAAGAGCTCGGCTCCCCACAACAGGCACAGCAATTTTTCAAAGCCATCGGTGAAGCGGATGTAGTGGTGATTTCTTTTGCTGAACATAACGGCTCATACACTGCAGCGTATAAAAACCTGTTTGACTGGACGTCACGCATTGACATGAAAGTGTTCCAAAATAAACCTGTCATCATGCTAGCCACGTCACCTGGCCCAGGTGGTGCAAGCAGTGTACTAGGCGCAGCTCAAGGTTCAGCACCCTATTTTGCTGCCGAAGTGAAAGGCGCTCTGTCATTACCAAGCTTTTACGACAATTTCGATTTAGAAAAAGGCGCAGTGAGCAATCAAGAGTTCAATCAGAAACTGCTTGATATCGTAGAAACGCTTTAGTCAATCTGATCGAACTTCGCCATGTCTCATCCACTTCTCACTAAGCCCGTCAAAACAGCATTACTTTCGATGGCAGCACCTGCTGCCTTCGGCATGCTGATGACCTTTCTCTTTCAACTGGTCGACAGCTACTTTGTCGGCCAGCTTGGCACTCAACCTCTGGCTGCAATGAGCTTTGCCTATCCCGTCTATATTCTGATCGTCAGTCTGTTTATGGGTATTGCCTCTGGCGTTTCAGCAACAGTTGGAAAAGCATTAGGGGAAAATAATCAGCGTAAAGCGCAATCCCTGACCAGCTTGTCTGTACTGCTGTTTAGTGGTGCCACCCTTGTGCTGGGCTTAGTTGGATATTCCGCGTTACCTACTACCTTTGCACTGCTTGGTGCAAACTCATCGACCATTGGCCTTGTTGCCCAATACATGGGCCCACTCTACCTCGGTATGTTCGTTCTGGTCGGTGGACTGATTGCCAACTCGGCTTTGATGGCAAAAGGGATCATGGTTCAAACCACCTTAGTGATGGCGCTTGGCGGTATTACCAATGTCATATTCGACTATCTACTTATTTTCGGCAAAGGGCCTTTTCCTGAGCTCGGCTTAATGGGCGCCGCGATCGCGACCTTGATTTCCTGGCTGGTGATCCTGCTTCTCATGCTCGGTTTGCTCTACAAAAACGCCCTGCTCTCCCTGCGCTCAATTTTTTACGTCAGCACACAAGTTAAAGAAGTGCTTACCATCTCTTCCCCAGCAATCGCCGCACAGATTTTAAACCCTGTCGCCATCGCCGTGATCACCAGTCTGGTCGCGCAATATGGCGATAGCGCCATTGCTGCCTACGGTATTGCAACTCGCATCGAGTCTTTGTTGTTAACGGGCATACTCTCATTAAGCGTGATCCTAACGCCATTTGTCGCCCAGAATTACGGCGCTCAAGAGAAGCAAAGATTGGATAAGGTGATCGCTTACTCAGGAAGAATGACCGTCTATTGGGGAGTGATGGTGTTTGCCATTGTTGCCTTCTCAATCGACTCCATTATGGCTATTTTCTCAACCAATAACGACATTATCGAGCATGGCCGTTGGTACTTTATTCTGGTGGGTGTGTCATTCCCAGCCTACGGGTTGGTGCTCATCACCAGCGCATTTCTTAATGGTGTTCAGCAAGCGAAGATGTCGCTCAAACTGACTCTGGTTAAATCGCTCGTGCTCACCATACCGCTTGCGTTGCTCGGCGCGCAATTTGGCAGCGAGTTTATCTGGATAGCGATTAGCACAGCCAATATTGTCGGCGCAATGTACGCTAAGCGCCTTCTAGAACAATGGCTTGATGCTCATCGATCGTCCTTGCTCAGTCGCTCGCCAAAGCTCGATTACTGGCGTGATGTCAAAACTTTGTTTCGTCTGACGTAAAATATTGCGTTTGTTATTAAATCGGATTACAACAAGAAACATCACTTTATCTACCAGTGGATGACACTTTGAAACTCATTGAACTTCGTGAATACAAGCTCAAACCCGGCATGACTCAACAATGGCTAGACTGGATGCACGAGGAAATTCTTCCTTATCAGATCTCTAAAGGCATGAAAGTACTCAATACCTATATTCACAAGGGTGAAGACGGAGAAGATTACTTTATCTGGTTACGCGAATTTGACGATGAAGCATCACGCGAGAAAATTTACGCGGAAACGTACAACGAGTGGTGGATCAGCGAAATTCGCCCACGGGTATTTGAACATATCGACCAAGACTCAGTCTCAGTGCGTATATTGACGCCTTCGGGTATCTAATCACGAATTGAACCGCATTAAAAAAGGCCATCCATCAGGATGGCCTACGTTTATCAATTCAAAAGTGCTTAAACAAAGACAGTTTTATAAGCTTCCGCCAAACCTTCTATCAGCATCTGAGTACCAATCACCGCCAAAATCAAACCCATCATTTTAGTCACCACGTTCAGCGCACTTGGACCAACGGCTTTCACCAGCTTGTTACCAAACAAAAAAAGAACGTAAGTGATGGCACACAATACCCCAAACGCGACGATAGTAATGATCGTCTGGTCAAAGCCACCTGTCGTGGCGAAGTTCATTGCTGTGGCGATCGTGCCGGGGCCAGCAAGAATAGGCATCGCAAGCGGAGAAACCGCAACACTCAAAGCCGCTTGTTGCTGCTCTGGAGAATAGGCTTTTTCCTTGGTTTTATGATGAGTGGAATTGCCTTGCAGCATATGAAAACCGATCAGGAACACCAAGATTCCCCCCGTGATGCGCAGCGCGTATAACGTGATGCCAAACAAGTCAAAAATCAATTTTCCAGAAATGGCGAACACTGAAACAATCACAAAAGCAAAGAAAACCGAACGAAAAGCAATCGATTTTACCGTCTGTCGGTCATCATCGCTGGTCAAGCCAAGAAAAATGGGAATATTGGCAATCGGGTTCATGATGGCGAAAAAACCCATAAACACAGTAACAGCATGCACGACTAATTCTTTCATAAGTCCTTCTTATTCTATAAATTTTCGATTTCAGTATAGAAGGAGACCATAACTGTGAAACAGAAAAGTGACAACTAAGTGATCTCTGACTCGACATTTCCACGCATACTCGATATGTTGCACAAGCAATTTATACCAAGAGCAAAGGACTCAGCCATGACACCGACGATAGACACTATCCTGTCTCACCGTTCGATCCGTAAATTTACCGATCAGGCCATCGATTCATCTCAGCTAGACACCATTATTCAGTCTGGCCTTGCAGCTTCGTCTTCCAGCATGTTGCAAGTTGTGTCGATCATCCGCGTCACGGATAAAGAAAAGCGTAAGGCGTTAGCGCATCTAGCAGGCGAACAGCCTTACGTAGAAAGCGCGGCAGAGTTTCTTGTGTTTTGTATTGATTATCAGAGACATTTTGAGATTAACCCGCAGGTAAAACCTGAATTTACTGAGCTGACACTGATCGGGGCAGTAGATTGCGGCATTATGGCGCAAAATTGCTTAGTGGCAGCCGAATCGCTCGGGTTGGGCGGTGTTTACATTGGCGGTTTGAGAAGCTGTGCTGAGGAAGTTGACCAGTTACTGAATCTGCCAGCCAACAGCGCGGTATTGTTTGGGCTGTGTTTAGGTCATCCAGATCAAAACCCTGAAATCAAACCGCGCCTTCCTGCACACGTCATTGTGCATGAAAACGAGTATCAGCCTCTGAATCTAGACGATATTCGTGAGTACGATGAAACAATGCAGACCTACTACGCAGGCCGTAGCAGCAACCAAAAACAAAGTACTTGGTCTGAGCAAGTCACAGGCAAACTCGCTGGCGAGTCCCGCCCGCACATCAAAGGTTATCTAAACAGCAAGGGCTTAGCCAAAAAGTAACACCTAGCAGACTCAGGCACGGGCCTGAATTCGTGGTAAAAAGAGCAGCACTGCCAATCATGTTCGTGGGGGTTTTAGGAGCATGTTTGCCTGCCAGTGCTGCTGTCTTTAGCCACTTACCAGTGGCAAAGTTGTATCAAAGCCAGAATCGCTGAACGTTCCAACCAAGAATCCGTTTTTTCCAACCTCTCATGGTAGTACGAGACCAGATTTCTCTGCTTGCTATAGTCCATCTTTCTTCTCTCAGCTTGTTTGTGTTGACCCGTTTATTATTCCCTTTAAACCGGAACAGAAAAACCGAGAGATTTATAGTTTTTCCTTCCTGTTTTTATCAATCATGCGCTCAGACAAAGCATTATTGGGCAAGATTTTGTAAAATAGGGAAATCAAATGGCTAAGCAGTGCTTATTTTTCTGCTATCTGGAGTACTTGTGTCGGATTTAAATTTATTGCGTTACTACTCTCGCCTCGAACCATTAGGCGTTGGAGAGGAGATAAAAACCGCCTTGCCCCAAGTCGCTGAGATGTTGTTTACCAGCCCTCGCCATGCGCGCAATTTACTCAATCAAATGCAACAACTAGAGTGGTTGGAATGGTCACCTAAAGTCGGACGAAACCAACGTTCTGGTTTGCTGCTCAACCATCCGCTGGATGAACTGAAATCTCAACTGGCTGCCAAGCGTATTCTGGAAGGGAAGTATGAGAAAGCCCTCAGCATTCTCGATGATGATGAAACCGCATTTGGCCGCTTGCTACAAAGCACGTCGGGAGCCTCACTCAGAGAAGGGTTGCTTCATATTCAGCTGACCTACAAGCGTCCTTTTGAACGCTTAGTGCCTCATCAATTACAGCGTTCCAGTGAGCGATACTTACTGCGCCAGATTTATTGCTGTTTGGTGAGCAGTGACTCCGAAGGCAACTTAGAGCCTCAACTCGCACATCATTGGCAATACGATGAGACTCACTATCAATGGACGTTTTATCTCAGGCCGGCCCTCACATTTCACAACGGCGCAGCGATAGACGCAGACAGTATTGTAAGCCTGTTTGCCAAACTCTCCACTCTTGCTAATTACCAGAGTGAACTCTCTCATTTAGTCAGCGTTACTTCTCCGATGGCGAACAAGGTTGTGTTCCAACTTTCAGAACCCGATCAAGGTTTTGGCGGCCTTATCTCTGGCGTAAAATATGCGATTCAGCCAACCAGCCAAGTCAACAATGCCCACAGTTACGCGGTGATTGGTTCTGGCCCCTTTCAGGTAAGTGAACATTCACAAACTCGCCTTTGCCTAGAGGCCTTCGAGCGTTACTATGGCTGCCGCGCGTTAACCGATCAAGTCACTATCTGGAAGCTTGATGAGAGTGAATTGGCCAACAAGCAGATACAAACTAACCAGCCCGGCGCTCAAGAAAGCAGCGAGTGCAATTATTACCTCTCTCATGCGGTGGACGTGAAAGTGCGCAATGACACTCAGCAGACTCGTATAGAAGATGGCTGTATGTTCATACTGTTCAACCAGATTGCCTCCACCACTCTTAATGATGCTCAGCGACGCTACCTGTCTTCACATTTAAGTTCGTCTCGTGTTTTTGAACAGCTCAAATCGAGTCAGACACTGTTTGGCTGCGAAATCGCGCAGAACATGCTGCCAATGTGGCATCCGATTATTCGTCCAGAAGCGGCCAACGTGGCGCTGCCTCAGCAACTTGATATTGCTGTCTACGACTATACGGTGTTGAGAAACTGTGCCTTTGCTGTCAAAGCGATATTGGCGAAATTGGGCGTAAAAGTAGAGGTTAATACCTATTCTTATCGAGAACTCAATGAACTTGCTCAAAGTCAGCAGCTTAACGAATCGATGATCATCACCAACATCAATCTGGACGATAATCGACACGCCTCCGCGTTTAACAGCCTGTATCACAACCCGGTTCTACAACGCTGCATCGGTGAAGATTCAAAGCGCTGGCTCACTCAATCACTCAATACACTAAGATCGCAAACACCGCTACATCAATACTTGGATGCACTGGAACCCATCGCTTCCGCCCTGATCAATCAGTACTGGCTAACACCGCTTTTTCACCACCGTCAGACACTGCGTTTCCACGGAGTACTCAAAGATGTAGAACTGACCAACTGGGGCTGGCCAGACATCAGAAACGTATGGTCGGCTGACTAGCCTAGAAATCATTTGTACTCTTATATTTAGTACACTAAGGGAGAATTCAGCTTGAATTCTCCCTTTTTAATATAAAACCTGAAACACAGCCGCTAAAACCAATCTCTCACTTCTTATAACTAACAAAGTAATCATTTGAACTCTAAACATTTTTTTACTACTCTGTGCTTGTATACATCAGAAAGGAATTCGAAATGAAATACACAACTGCAGCGTTAGCATTAGTTGCCGCCAACGCAGCCTTTATTTCTCAGGCTTCAGCCAATGAATGTGGCAAAGTCACGATCGCCGACATGAACTGGAATTCAGCCAGTCTTATTGCCAATATTGATCGCTTTATTCTTGAACATGGCTACGATTGTGAAGCAGAGCTGATACCGGGTGATACCATGCCAACAGGCACATCCATGATAGAAAAAGGTCAGCCTGATGTTGCCCCTGAACTGTGGAGCAACAGCCTGAAAGACGCATTAGATAAAGGTGTCGAGGAAAAACGATTACGCTATGCAGGTCGCTCCTTAGTCGATGGGGGCGAGGAAGGTTTCTGGGTTCCATCTTATCTGGTCAAACAATACCCTGAAATGAAAACCATTGATGGCATCAAAAAGCACGCTAACCTCTTTGAACACCCTGAAGATCCTGACAAATCCGCATTCTACAGCTGTCCGGCTGGCTGGAACTGTCAAATCAGCGCAGGCAACTTGTTTAAAGCACTTAAGCTAGATAACTCTGGCTTTGTCATTGTCGATCCGGGTTCAAGTGCTGGTCTTTCAGGTGCCATCGCAAAAGCTTACGAGCGTGAAGAGGCATGGTTCGGCTACTACTGGGCTCCAACTGCGGTTCTGGGTAAGTACGACATGGTTAAGGTCGATTTCGGTAGCGGTGTGGATGAAAAAGAATTTATCGACTGTACAACTAATGCAGAATGTGAAGCGCCTAAAGCCACTATGTATCCACCATCACCAGTGCACACCATCACAACCGAAGCTTTCGCGACACGCGCACCGGATGCATACCAATACTTTACCAAACGTGGTTTCACCAACGCCGATATGAACCAACTGCTTGCTTGGATGGAAGACAATCAAGCCGATGGTGAAGAGACCATGTACTACTTCCTTGAAGATTATCCGCAAATCTGGACCAAGTGGGTATCTCAGGACGTAGCAAATAAAGTAAAAAGCGCGCTTTAACAGACCGTTAGAACACGTATGAAGTACTCCAAAGCCAGCCCTGTCTGGCTTTGGTTTTAAAAGGAATTAAATGATGTCTGCAGAAAACTGGTTTAACAGCTTTCCTGAAATGGAACGCTCAGATCTTAGAGCTATCCGCAAAACGCTTGATGGCGCCTACCGCGAATTCTCCCGTGAACATGGTGAGTTCATTGAATCTCTCTTCGACCCACTGCTCTCTTTCTTAATCTGGTTTGAAAAGCTCCTTCTCTCCACTCCTTGGGTCTTGGTGCTGGCCGTCTGTACTGGGCTCGTTTTCTTAGCCAGTCGTTCATGGAAACTCACTCTGGGTTGCTTTGTCTCTTTGATACTGATCGGCTACTTCGGTATGTGGGAAGACACCATGCGTACCCTGAGCATCATCACCGTCTGTACCATGCTTTCAATAGCTTTAGGGATCCCGATAGGCATTGCAATGGCACGTTCGAATCGCATCCAGTCCGCCGTCACGCCTATGTTGGATATCATGCAGACCATGCCCGCCTTCGTATACTTAATCCCTGTCGTAATGCTATTGGGTATAGGTAAAATTCCGGGGCTAATCGCCGTTGTCATTTATGCTATCCCTCCGGTTATCCGCCTAACTAACCTCGGTATTCGACTGGTTGATAAAGAAGTGCTTGAAGCAGCAACTGCCTTTGGTGCCAGCGCCAAACAAAGACTATGGGGCGTGCAATTACCACTTGCTATGCCAACCATCATGGCAGGGATCAACCAAACCATAATGATGTCTTTGTCGATGGTGGTTATTGCATCCATGATTGGCGTCAAAGGCTTAGGCCAACCTGTACTTAAATCCATTACCAACCAATACTTTACTTTAGGTCTACTTAACGGCTTTGCCATTGTGGCGTTGGCGATTCTATTTGACCGCGCGTCACAGGCCTACGCAAAACGTACTCAAGCCCATCTAGGAGATATGAAGCATGACTAAACCTCTTATTGAAATCAGTGGCTTGTATAAGGTATTTGGCCGAAAGCCACAATCTGTGATGGATCGGGTAAAGGCGGGCGAGAGCAAAGATAAAGTCCTCGCTGATACAGGCCACACGGTCGGCCTCAAAGACATCAACTTGCAAATCAACAAAGGCGAAATCTTCGTCATCATGGGCCTTTCTGGGTCCGGTAAATCGACGCTTATCCGCCACTTTAACCGCTTGATTGATCCGACCGAAGGTCAGATTCTGGTCGAAGGCACAGACGTTATGAAGCTCAATCAAAAAGAGCTGGAAGAGTTTCGTCGCCATAAGATGTCGATGGTTTTCCAGCGATTCGGTTTACTACCGCACCGAACAGTGGTGGAAAACGTCTCTTACGGGCTTGAAGTGCAAGGGATTGAAAAATCGCAAAGACGCGCCAAAGCCGAACAATGGCTGGATACTGTTGGTCTAAAAGGCTACGAGAATCAGTACCCAGCGCAACTGTCTGGTGGTCAGCAGCAGCGTGTTGGCTTGGCAAGAGCACTTTGTACTGATGCGGAAATTCTCCTGATGGATGAAGCGTTCTCTGCGCTCGATCCTTTAATCCGAAGTGAGATGCAAGATCAACTTATCGAGTTGCAAGAGAAGCTGCATAAAACCATCGTATTTATCACCCACGATTTGGACGAAGCACTCCGACTTGGCGACCGCATCGCGATTCTGAAAGATGGCTTGTTAGTACAGCAAGGTACACCTGATGAGATCTTGCTGCATCCTGCCGACGACTACGTTGAAGCGTTTGTAAAAGACGTAAATCGAGCTCGCGCTCTGACCGTCGAAACCGTAATGCAGCCACCAGCCTACCGCATTTCAGCGACCAACATTCAAGAAGCCATCAAGCAAATGAAAGGCATCAAGCAAGATTACGCCTATCATGTGACTGAAGAGGGCTATCAGGGTGTCGTGACCAAAGAAGGCCTACTGGATGCAGCGAAAGACACTTCCAGTGAAGAGTTTAACGAAGAGATTTACGAAGAGGTCCCTTCCATTTCTCCAGATGCTGCTATCGAAGAAGTACTGATGGACAGCATCTCTTGTGATTACTCACTACCAGTTGTTGATGATGAAGGTAATCTGCAAGGCGAGTTGGAACGAAGTGCCGTTGCAGAGATTTTCTCAGATCAAGTGGAGGAAGATTCCCCAGCCCCAAAGTTGGATAAAGTCTCCTAGGCTCAACGAGAGCCAAGCTGGCTCTGCAAGCACGAAGCAAGAACCCCGTACTATTGTGGTATGGGGTTTTGTATAAATAGCCGCCCTTTCTAACACTCCTCCTTACCACAGCAAACTATCAATCCATCTCGGCTAACTTTTCGCCATTGCTTCAAACTTTGAACATAATCACGCAGTTGCATTTGAAATCAAAAAATTAGTCCGTATTGTGTATGGGAAAGCCAAAATACTGTATGGATAAACAGGTGTCAGCCAATAAATTTCAAGTCCACTATTACTTCAACGACGATTCTCACTCGATGGATGCACTGGTGCGACACCAGTGCGAAGCTGAGATCATCGCCATACTTTTTGAAGTTGCCACCACAATTGATGAGAACATTCAGATAGAAAGCGAAGCACATCAGGAAGGCGGTCTGCGTGACATCTGGAAAGTCGCCAACGCGAACGCTGGTATCCTTTCCGTAATTGTTGGCATTGCCTCGCTGGCTATCCCCCTTCTTCCAAAATCAGACTCCGAGCTTGAACGTTTACAAAAAGAAGAACTGCGTTTGAGCATTGAGGAACGTAAGCTGAGAATTGAAAAGCTAAAAGCGGAAGTAAAGTCTGAACGTGTCACCCCAGAAACGGTGTCAAAGGTTGCTGAGGTTGTTAACGAAAATTATAAGGTCATCACACGGCGTTCCAACCTGTTTAAGTATCTTAGTGCATACCCTAAAGTCACCAAAATTGGCATCAATGGACTCACCGAATCCGGCTCTGATGCTATGCCCGAGTTACACATCAGCAGGGCCGTTTTCAAAAAATTTGTCTTACCTTCCCACCGACTACCGATACAAACCATCGACGATGCAGTCATAGAAATAGTTTCGCCAGTATTAAGGCAAGGCAACTATCGATGGAAAGGCATCTGGCAAGGACAAAACATCAGCTTTACGATGAAAGATCTGAGCTTCAAACAAGATGTTCTGAGCAAACAAATCAGCTTCCAACATGGCTCTTCTATCCGCTGCGTCATGAATATTCGCTCTAAGCTAGACCACATTGGTGAAATCGTGATCACCAGTTTTTCCGTGGAGACGGTTCTGGAACATGGTCATGGCGTTGACTCTCATGAAACTCCGCAGGGTAGCGCCTATCATCATCGACGAGGTTTGGAGGCGGCTCAGGGCGATCTGTTTGAAACCTCTTGAGAGCTGAAATTACTTTACCTTTACTCACCTAAGGCTTTTCTCTCCCAAAATGTGCTCTATAACATCAAACACATTTTCGTCTTCAATCACTGCTTAAGGCTACGTTAATCCCATATTCACAGCGATTTGACCGCTATCTCCCAAAAACTGAACTGTATGTATATACATATTAATTTTATAAAATTAGAATCAAAACTATGCAGTCTAGTGGTAAGGAATAATAATGATTGAACACTTGGAGTCAGGTATCCGAAAACTGGTTGAAGGATTCATTGACGCTGGAAAGCCTTGTCCTTCTGAGCAACCCATTGAAGCGAGACGCGCCGGTTATCAAGCAACAGTTGAGCTGGCAGGCAAAGGCCCTGAGATGGCGCAGGTGTATATCGATATCGTTGACGGGATTACGCTCAAAATTTTCAGACCCAGCAACGCTTCTCACCTGCCGATAACGATTTACTTCCACGGAGGTTGCTTTATCAGCGGAGGCTTTGACACCCATGAGCAGCAGTTGCGTCAACTCGCGGCCGAGTCCAACAATGTGGTGATCGGCGTTCAATACCGATTGGCGCCAGAGCACACTTATCCTGCCGCTCACGATGATGCCTACAATGCCGTTGTCGCAATCCGAGAAATGGGCTCGAAATATGGTGGTGATACTGAACGTATCTCCTTGGTAGGCGATAGTGCCGGCGGCCATCTCACATTAGTGACAACAATGCGCCTTAAGCAAAGACAAAACTGGCTACCTGAGCGCCAGATTCTCATTTACCCAATGCTCGATCCGCATGGTTCATCGGCCAGTTACAAAGTTAATGCAACCGACTACATCATTACCGACAAAATGCTGCTGTCTGGCTTTGATATGTATCTTGGTGATAAAAGTCCAGAGCACATTGATGCAAACCCTGAACTCAACCCGCTGTTATGTGGTGACTTTCGAGGTTTACCTCCAACTTCGATTATCACAGCAGAATTTGATCCATTAAGAGACGAAGGTGAGCAGCTTTACCGTCAGCTGTTGAAACATGGTGTAGAAGCGCATTGTGAACGATATTTAGGTGTCATACATGGTTTTTATCAGCTTTCTGCTGTCAGTCAATCAGCAGTACGTTGTATTAGTCGTATTGCCGCCGAGCTGGCTAGCTCGACTCCAAGTACATTAAACAGAGGTCACTGACATGATTGAATTGGATTACCTGGTTCAAGTCACTAAGCTACCGAGCGATCTACAGAGTGCTTCTGGGGATGTGAATCACCATCTGTACGACACCTATGAAATTTATCAACGTGTCATCGATTCTAACTTGCTGTGGCGAGTCTGGTTAATTGACGAATACGATCAGGTGTGGCTTGAAGTTAATTTCATCAACTCTGACGGTGAGGCAGAGTTTCACACCATTATGATCGATGAAGGCACCTACCACAAAGTGGACTTTGATCGATACCAAGCGCTAGATAAGCTTGAGTAGATGTACCGAAACCAGTAAATGATAAGAACAAAAACGCATCACCGACTGGGTGATGCGTTTTTATTTTTCCTTTGTTTACGAACGTTTAATGATATCGAGTACCCGGAAAGCCTTGATGCAACCCTGTCGATATCACTTCATAGCGATCAGCGCTGAAGTTAGGAAACGGATCGAATACGGCTCGCGGTAAGCGAGGAAGCTGGACTAAATATCCCTTCGGAGCGGCCAGAAAGCCAACGTCAATGCCGATTTTCTTTAGCTCTGTTTCAAGCTTCGGTAAATAAAACCCTCCACCAACGTTACATGACTGCACCTTTAGTACACCAACCTGTCGAAGACCCAAATCGAAAAGCTTTCTTGCCAATCCTGTCGGTGTCAGTGATGTTTCAATACCACTTTGATTCATACAAACTGGGCCATAAGGATTACCGTGAGCAACCACATCCAAACGATGATTGAACGTCAAAGATGACAGTTGATCGGATTGCGCGTGAGGGAACAAGTTATTGAGGTGGCGAGAGCTTACGTCACCGTCACTATACAAATTCCCTTGAGGGATACCATAGCGACTCTTAACGTTCTCTCCAAAATGTCGAAACAGTGACGCCGGCTCCCCTTTCCCAAGTAGTAGTACATGACGATATTCACCCGAGGAGACCCAATTGTTCAGGCTGGTAGCGGTTTGATTCAGCAACCACCCCGTGGCTCCGGCTCGGGTTACCTTATGCACGCCGAAAGAACCAGCTCCTTCAAACAAAGCATACTCGTTACTTGAAGGGAAGCGTCGAACTCGTTGCCAAGCTCCTTGTATATTCGCGACAAAATCAGCGCCTTCTACAGCCCCTTCACCTAAGTAGTAATGCAACCCTGGCTCCACTTGTTGCCCAATGAGTGTTGAGTCAACGACCTTACTCACCTGTAAAGCGCCACTTTGCGTCATCTGCTCGCCCAATACCGCAGTTTCTTCTGTGGCAAGCTCAACAACTTCGCTCGTATAGACGGCATCAGCCACTCTCGCTCCATTAAACATCGTCCTTGAAAACAGTAGCCCTTGCGCGATTTCTCCCAACGCTAACTCGCCAATCACCTCAGGGGCAATTAGCGTCACTATCGTGATCGCAGCTAGCGAAGGAAAGCTCCAACGACTATGATGCGGTTGTTGTTTTATTTGACGAACATCGTTAACCAAAGCTTCGCCGACCATAGAGTAACCATATTTTGAGCCAGGTAGATTCTCAATATGTTGATACCACTCCTGTAGGTTTTCCCTATTTGCCTCTCTTAGCGATGGCCAGCGGGCCAAAAGTGTCGTTTGCAACATAGCTCCAACTCGAGCATAGGGATGTGAACCATTTTGATACTGCGAAAAGTCGTCATAGACAGGCTTCCAGTCAGTTGCCGATTGCTTAAGTTCAGCCAATAACACCTCTTCTAAGCGATCTTTGAATGTTCCTCCTCCTGAGAAACCTGAAATCAAAAATTGACGTATTGAGTCTGCATAACGACTACCCGTTTGCTGTGCTAGCTTTTGGAGCAGTTGAGATTCTCCATACTTTTCTAAACTTATGTTCAACGCTATCGAGTATATGGCCAAACCAGGAAGATCATTTTGATAATAACGTTGCAGATACAGTGCTTCATCTTCCGCTGAAGGGGAAACAAGCTCCAGCTCTCGTGACAAGTTGTCCAGAAAAATCTGCTTCATATACTCTGCTGGAAACAGCTCATAATGAGGCAAATCGTGAGCCTGTGACATAACGAATAACGTAGCTGACTCATTAATGATGGCGACATCTAATGAAGAGAGACCTTCTGTACTAAAATTTTGGTTGGCAGATTCCTTCAGCCGCGCAAAAAACAAGTCTGGCATATAGGTAATGCCGTGCTTCTTTTTCACCACATTGAGCGCGTCGACTGCACTGAGTGAATGCTGCTGAGATTGCCAGTCCACCCACTGACTGACCTTATCCCTCATCGCTTTATGATGTTCGTATTGATTGTACACAGAGGAAGTCGCGCTCGTGGGTAAACTTAGCCCAAGCGCTAAAATAGACAACAGTATTTTTTTCACAATTTTATATTCTGTAGTGTATTGAAAAAAGGGCACAATCTGATGAGTAGTGCCCTAAAAGAGGTAAGAACTTCAGTTCGTCATGAATCTAGGGATTAGCGATTGAAGTCGACTGGATTTGCCACTTCTAAACGAGTTAGAACATGATCAGGAAGGTTATTAAAGAAGGCATTAAGGTCAAGCTCAAACGGGCTGTTTGCTCCCGAGCGGCACATGATTAAATCGTCACCCATTATGGCCAGTTTCGGTGTAACTCCATCCCATATCAGCTTAGCGGTAAGGTTTAAATCACTGATATTAATGCCACAGTCGTAAGTTCTAGACCTCAGAACCCCATCTTCAACTGTGTAGCCGCCTAACAGAGCGATCGGGTGCTGAGATTTCGGAAAGACAATAGGTGCATCTGGAACTGAAGAAGAAGCTTCAGGAAAGGTAATGGTTTCAGTAGCTGAAACGCAGGTTGCAGCAAGTAGGGCCACTAAGCCAATGACGTTGTTAGTTTTCAATTTTAATTCTCCAAATATTTATAGTGGGAATAATCCCAATGAGAATGTATATCACTAACAAACAGTCATTCAATCCGCATAAAGCTACGATTACTGTAGGAAATAGCCGTTTTATCTTTTTATGCACTCAATGATTAAAAATAAATATAAAACAACACCTTAAATATACAAATTTAATATCAACCGTCTCCTAGGAATACTAAAAAAGCGTCACAAGAATAAGAACATAAGAAGCCACCAAATTTAAGCCCAAACAAAAACAATTTTAATCAAATAGTTAAAGTAACAAATCCAACATTAAACAAGGGAGCAGCAATAGGCCAAAGCACCACATCTATGTATTAAAGTCAGCAAAAATTAAATGGTTGATATCTCACATCAAAAAAGGAAAATGTTTATACAATAGAGTCTTGATCAAGTTTTGTTCACCTAAAAAACCAAGGAATCGTTTTGATAGCTACCGCAATCAACAAAGAGGGCAATGAGATTCAATGGCCCGCTTTACTTAAGTTCGAAGGTGATAACGAACTCATTTTCCTCGCTTCACAAGATATGCTTTTTCGAGAATTAGAATCACTGATACTCGACACCAACGATTTGGTCATCGATTCTGGAGGGAGGTGTTTCCAACTGGAATCAGACTCTGAAAAAATCGGGGTAAACATGACGCCAAAAACATACGACCTGACCGAAATAACCGACCTAATTCAGGCACATGAATTCAGCAAAGCTCAAGTTTGTATTATAAAGATTCAATTTGATTCCATTCACGCCGCGATCGATTCATTACGCGAACAATAAAAGATCAACATTTGTTCACGCCGGACGTTCGCGCTTACAATACGCTTCTCTCCTGTAGCGGATTCGCTGCTCACACAAAAGGTCTCTATCATGTCTGAAATGTACACCAAACACGCTAAACAGTACGATGCTGTCGTCAAGGACAACATTTACAATGCCTTGCTAGAACGCCCTTCAACCATGGCGCTTCTCGATGACCTTTCAGGTGCTGATGTCGTTGACATGGGCTGCGGTTCAGGCGTGTATGCTGAGTGGTTTATCAGCCAATCGGTGAAGCAACTGACTTGTGTTGATGCGTCTAGCGATATGATCGATCTTGTTCAGGCCAAACTGGGCGATCAAGTCAGCGCTTACGTACAGGATATTGCGAAAGGCCTTCCTCAAGAGTCAAGCAGTAGCGCCGATGTCATCGTGTGCCCTCTGGTGTTGCACTATATCGAAGATCTCACACCAGTCTTTGCAGATGTGTATAGAGTTCTTAAACCCGGTGGTTACATCGTATTTTCAACCCACCACCCTTTTGCAGATTTTGAATGTTCAATCTCGGGCAATTACTTTGAACGCGAATACATCGAAGAAGAGTGGAACACGGTCGGTACGCCAGTCAAAGTGAGCTTCTATCGACGCTCTCTGATGGAAATCAGTGAGGCAATTAGTGCGTCTGGGTTAAAGATATCTCGTATTACCGAAGGTAACGTGGATGAAAAAGTGAAATCCGTTTGTGAAGTTACCTATCAGCGTTTGAAGAACAACCCTAATTTCATTTTCTTCCGTTGTGAAAAGCCAAGCGCAGACTAATCAAACAAAACCTGTGGGGTAACGATGATAACCGGACTCAACCACATCACTCTCGCTGTAAGTAACGTAGAACGTTCGTTGGACTTCTATACTCGCGTTCTTGGCTTCGAGGGGGAAGTCAAATGGGAGAAAGGCGCTTACCTCTCGATCGGAGAATTGTGGTTGTGCCTATCTCTAGACTCACCTTGCCCTAAAACCGATTACAGTCACATTGCATTTAATGTTGCTGAGGATGACTTCGCGACCTTATGTGAACACCTAGAAAAACACAAAGCTGAGCAATGGAAAAGTAACCAAAGTGAAGGCTCATCTGTGTATATTCTCGACCCCGATGGGCACAAACTAGAGATTCACTGTGGAAGTTTGGAAAGCCGTTTAAAAAGCTTAAAATCAAAACCTTACCGTGGATTAAAGTGGTTGAAGCCCTAGTCTGATATTCGCACCTATGCTTAAATAGTGCAAACGGTGGAGGTGCAATCATGGAAGTAGTAACAGAATCCAAACTGGCTTGCCCTAAGTGCGGTTTTTCGAGCCTAGAATCTATGCCAGATAACGCCTGCGTTTACTTCTACGAATGTAAAAGCTGTGGCGAACTCCTTAAGCCACTACCAGGCGACTGCTGTGTATTTTGCTCTTATGGCACGGTTCCCTGTCCACCCATTCAGATTTCAGGAAAATGCTGCCAATAGCTTAGCAGCAAGCCATTAAAGGAAAGGTATAACTAAGGATGGAACAAACACTAATCATTGGTTTGGCTCAGGCTCCAGCCAAGAGAGGAGACATTGAAGCCAATTTGCGCGCTCACCTTATGCATGTGGAGCAATCTTCTCAGCTTGGAGCAAATCTCGTCGTGTTTCCTGAACTGTCTTTAACAGGGTACGAACTGGATCTAGCCGACGAGCTTGCCTTTGACCCATCAACTTCTGCGATTAAAGCACTTTCATCCGCAGCTACTGCGCATAATATTACGGTCATTGCGGGCTGTCCGCTTACAGTGCCAGACTCAAAACCACATATTGCCGCGGTTATTTGCTTTCCAAACGGAGAGATCGAGTTCTACTCCAAACAGTACCTGCATGACGGTGAAGGCACTTATTGCGCTGCAGGAAAAAACAATTACGTGCTCAACATTAATAATAAGCGTATTGCGCTTGCCGTATGTGCAGATTTTACTGAACCTGAGCACGCCCAAGGCGCAGCCGACAACAAAGCAGATCTTTATCTTGTAAGTGCCCTGATCTCACCAACTGGTTTCACCCCTGATGCTAATATTTTGTCTGGCATTGCTCGT
The DNA here is from genome assembly GCF_947311885.1 of Vibrio sp. St2. Classification (NCBI taxonomy): domain Bacteria; kingdom Pseudomonadati; phylum Pseudomonadota; class Gammaproteobacteria; order Vibrionales; family Vibrionaceae; genus Vibrio; species Vibrio sp. St2. The sequence continues at coordinate 667,601 of NZ_CAMZNA010000002.1, forward strand.
AACCATGCGTTCCCAGTCCTCCTTTGCAATCACATATCGAAAACAGGTGGATGGGATACTTGCGGCAAGAACAGTGCTTGGAATGCTCAAGGGGAATTAGCAGCTACATCCGACAATGCTCAGCAAGGTCTACTTATTTGTACGATTAGTAAAAACCACCTTTCAGCACAGTTTCATTCTCTTCAGGAAAGCGGCTCTTGATCACCAATTTTGACAAATCGGTAACTTATTGATAGGTATTGATTTAAAACATTGTTACGTCCAACATCATCTGCTTAGCAAGGAGGCTAAATTGGTGACCATCCGCCCAATGACAATCGAAGATTACGACGCCGTAATCCGGTTGTGGCTTCAGACTGAAGGCATGTCCGTAAGAGATGCCGATTCTCGTGAGAACATTGCGCTCTACCTCGACAGAAACCCCAATTTAAGCTTCGTAGCAATCAGTGAAGGTAATATTATCGGCGCCGTCTTGGTCGGAACCGATGGCAGGAGGGGCTATCTGCAACACCTAGCAGTCTTACCTCAGTTTCGTGGTCAGAGAATTGGCTATCAGTTAATAAGCCAATCCATTAACGCACTAGCCAAGATTGGTATTCCTAAAACTCACCTGTTTGTCTACGACGACAACCTCAATGCACAAAAATTCTATGAGAAACTGGGTTGGTTCCCTAGAGATAACATCAGGATGTATTCGTATAATTCTTCTCGTAATTCCAACGTCTGAATAATCAGATAGACGAAAACCTTACACTAGAACAAAGGCAGTTAACCCATGCCAACTGCCTCAAAGGATGCTCTAGCTGAAAAGCCTGCCATAACGTTCAATCTTGGCATCTGAGCCAATTGAACGTAATGCATCCCACAAAATTAGCTGATTTCCAGTGATCATGGTAACACCTAAAGTTTCTTCAACCGCTTTGATAATGCCAACAGATCTTTGTCCGTTACCACCGACAAAAACAGTGTCAGCACCTGAGTCCAAAACAACGTCTTTTATCCAAGTGTAAAGGGCTTGAGGAGTAACATACTTTTGCCCACTTTGAATACCACAAGAACTATGATGAACGACATTGAATCCCGCTTTTTCAAAGTAGCTTGCGCCTTGTGCGCTTAGGTCATAGTCAAACCACGCAGGGTTCACTACTGCTAGCTTTTGAGTACCCAGTTTCTTAAGTGCACGCTCTGCAGAAAGACAAGTTGAAACAATCGGTATCTCTCTTGCTACTGGTTTAAGACGTTCAATCAGCGCTCTTTCTCCATCCGGTCCATGTTTATAAGCTGAACTGGTAAAGGCTAAACCCACACAATCAATTGGTGACTGACAAACTGCCTCTACAGCCTCATCCAGATAAGGTGCCTGCACAAAAGATTCCACAGGAGCATGAGGAATTTTGTCATCCATCTCACCACCCGCTCTCATCGCTGAAAAAAAGATACGACTGCCGTGAACCGTTGCATGATCTCCTGCCATGGCGCCAATTTCGGCTTCTGGGCCGACATCAGCATGCGGCACCACAACGCCAATTCGAGCCGTTCGGTTCCAGCCGTCTGGCTCGAATAAATGTTCAATCGATTGTGTATTCTGAACTTCCAGTTCCAGCTTACTCATTAAAATTTCCTTTTACTTTGCAATAGCTTGAATGGTTCAAGCGCATTTTCCGTTGATTGTTTACGAACCAGCATTCCCCATTTTTCAGGGAACCCTGCCAACGCTGAGTATGAATTGCGATAATCAAAACCATGACGTGCGGCTTCATCTCTATCAGCGACATAAACCACCTCACTAATACCAGCGAATAGCGCATTCAAGTAGCACATGGCACATGGTTCACCTGAGGCGAGCAGCGTTAAACCTCTGAGATGAGAAGACTTGGTATTTCGGCATGCATCACGAATCGCTTCCACCTCTGCATGGGCTGTAGGATCATGGTTTTCCAGTACTCTATTAACCCCTTTGCCAAGGACCTCTCCTTTTGAATTAACAACATAAGCCGTGAAAGGGATGCCGCCCTGATGCACATGATCGACTGAGTAATTCACCAGACCATCTAAAAGCGTATCCATATTTTCGATCTTGCTCTTACACATATTCACCTCGCATAGAATTAAAATCTGGGTGTAAGTGGGTATTTTCAGCACCACTTACACCTCAATCGATCATTGGTTTGAAGCTAATACTTGGTCAGAAGATTGAAGCTTTTCACTACTCGCCAACTTTAGCCATATAACACCAGCGATAATGACACTTAGCCAAAATGCTTGATACAGAGTCAGCGTTTGGTCAAAGACAATAGCGCCAAATACCGCAGCACCAATTGCCCCGATACCAGCCCAAACCGCATAACCAATACCAACATCGATTTCTTTAAGGGCCACACTGAGTGCATAAAGTGTCAGCAAAAAGAAAATGACGGCGGATACAGACCATTTTAAAACGGTGAATGCTTCACTTCCCGCCACACTCAATGCATAGCCGATTTCAAATACGCCTGCCAGCAGCAGCATTATCCAAGCCTGTTTCGTACTTGCTTTGTTCTGTTTAGTTGTTGCCATGTTATTAACCTCTTATTTTTTAATAATTTTTATGATTTACCGACGTAGTTTATGCAGCGCCACTCATTCTCAGACCAATCACTCCACCAATAACCAGAACAATGCCTGACAGCTTTTGTAAGCTCAGACGTTCACCAAAGAACAAAGCGCCTAAGATGACAATTCCGACACCAGCTGCAGAGGTCCAAATTGAATAACCCACCCCGACATCAAAACTGAGTAGAGCGAGGCTGAGGAAGAAAGTAGCTATCGCACCACTAATCAATGTCGCTGCGGTCCACTTTGGGTTAGTGAAGCCATTCGCATTGCCAGCAGAGATAGCCACTGCGATTTCAAATAGCACTGCCGTGCCGAGGTAAAGCCAACTGATCATATTAATATCTCCTAGTGTTTATGATTGTTGTGGCTCAGTTTCCCTAAGCCACACTTTTAATGCCTTTCTAAGCCTGTATTTCGTCCAACGCTTCTATCGCGAGCCTTAGCTCTGTCGGGTCTGGGACTCCTGAGAACTTTCGTGAACCAACATAAATGGTTGGAACAGAAGAGATACGAGCCTCTTCAACCGCATGTTTCAGCGCCGTTTGGTGGTGCTCTAAGTAGGTTCCATTTGATAAAGCTTCAAGAACCTCATCTCTCTCCATGCCAATCTGGCTGGCAATATCGGCAAGAACATCTGGCTCACCAATATCTCTTTCCTGTTGGAAAAAAGCCTTCATAACGGCAACTGAAAATTCGTCCCCTAGACCCACTTGCTCTGCCAGTGCAAACACTTGGAAAGCTTTGTCTGTTCTCGGTTGAGGAGAAATTTCTGGGAGTTTCAACGCTACTCCTAACTTCGCTGCCATTGGGTACACAGAGCGCTCCCAAATTTCTGGCAAATATCGGTCTTCCGTTCTTAGTGTCGGTACTGGAGCGGGCCTTAATTCAAAAGGACGCCACTTGATTTCAACATCTAATCCCTGAATGACCTTGTTAATCACGTGATCTGCAAGCAAGCAGTACGGGCAGACGTAGTCGGTATAAATCTGAATTTGCTTTTTCATAAAATCGACCTGTTCTCATTAGAAGACTTTGGTTTTCTAGCCTGCGGGACCGTACCCGACTCAGTCACCATGTTTGGGTGGTGGGCATCAACTAAATCGATCAATTGCTGGTAGTTTGGCTGTTCAAACCGAATCGGTTCACCGATGTAATTCATGGTGCCGCCGTCGCTATATGGCTGCGCAAGCGCATCGCTAAAGCCATCAAACTCAAGTGTTTCTAACCCATACAACTTGCACAGTAAGCTATTAAACACCGGGGAAACTTTAAGCCACTTACCGTCAATTTTGACTTCGTTGTACCAATGTAAGAATACTTCTCCACCGACTAGGTCCTGCAGCTCAGGCGTTGAGATATGGTTGTTCACCCGATTGGCGACGATACGACATTCAATACCTTGAGAATGACAAGTGGCGGCGTAAAGGATCGCCTTATGTAAACAAAACCCTATACCTACTTTGACAATAGAGCTCGCTCGGAGACCCTTCTCACTGATGTCTGTGTTGAACACCATATACGCAATTTTGTCTCGCACTGCATAGTAGAGTTTGACCGCGGTCTCTCGCTTGTTGAGTTTCTCTGAACCTAACGCTTTTTGCACAAATGACTGCACATCAGGATGCTGATAATTAAACACGGCCTCACTCTCAGAATGTTCAGCTACTTTGGGGGCTTTCTTAACATTCGGCACGCGAATCTGGTTGCTCTCTGATCGCTTTTTACTTTGAGTTGCTACCCCCAACATCGCGGCGATTCGCCCTCGTTGGATATCATTTGTTCCCGAATAGATTGGCCCTGACAGTGCGTTACACACCTCCTCGCCAAAACCATTTGACGCGACATAACCGTATCCACCGTGAATGTGAAGTGCATCGACCGATGTCGCCAAAGCGTTTTCGCTAACGAACACTTTAGCGATAGCCACTTCACTCGTAATGTCCTTGTTATCAATCATTTTTTCAGCAACGTGGTAAAGCCACTGACGACTCAGTTCATAGCGGATTTTCATGTCTGCAATTCGGTTGGAGACCGATTGAAACGAACCAATAGGGCTATCAAATTGATGACGCGAGTTCACGTAGCTGACACAGCGATCTAAGCGGCGTTTCATCTCACCCACGTTGAGCATAAAGGCAAAGAGAATTTCTCTTTGCATCACATGACTGAGGACGAAAAAGCCTGCTCCACGTCGGCCAATCATATTGGCTTTGGGAACACGACACTCTTCCAGTGTCAGTTCACATAGAGGAGAAGTATGTAGGCCCACTTTCTCCATCTCTTTCCCAAGGCGCACACCTTGAGTTTTGGTATCAACTAAAAATGCAGAAACACAGTCTGCTGTACTCGAGTCACTGGTTTTTGCATAAACGACGATAACGTCAGCGATGCTTCCGTTAGTGACAAAAGCTTTGTGTCCGTTGAGCACATAGTCATCACCCTCTTCTCTCGCCGTTGTCGTCATACTGAGTGCATCCGAACCAGCTTGCGGTTCGCTGATGGCATGAGCACCGATCAGACGACCTTTGACTAATGATTCCATAAACTCATGTTTAAGCTCCTGCGAGCCAAACTTATTCAGAGCGGTAATCGTGCTCGCTAAATGCGTAGCCACCGAAAAGCTCAGACCGGAGTCTTTACATATTTCTCCCAGCCGTTCTAAACCGTGTAAGGTCGAAAGCACGGATTCACGCTTGTCGATATCACTACTGACTGCTCGCTCAAATATCCCAGTTCTGGCAATTGCTTCCCATTTATCACGCGGAAACCGTCCGCTACTGGCTTCATTTTCTAATTCATGTATCGCGGCATCGATGAAACTTCTCGCACGCTTTTTTATATTTTTATCCTGACGTTGCATTTTGCGTCCTTTAGAAACTGTTATTGGACAATCAAATTAGTACTGTGAAAATCCATCAGCACTTAGCTGATGTTTCTCTTGGCCAGTTAATGGAGGGTTGAATACGCTGACTAGATGTAAGTCGTCACTTTCGTCAGCAATCAGGATATGTGGGTCATTTTCATCAAGTGCGTAGATTGCACCCGGTTCAATATCGTAGATTGTGCTGCCATCGGCTGAAATCACTTGCCCCTTGCCGCTGATGCAATAACAAGCTTCTAAGTGGCGACGATACTGAAGACGAGACTCACTACCCGCCTCTACAACGGTGTGACAAACCGTAAAACCCATCCCATCTTTCTCAGTGAGTAGTCGAAAGCTTGAACCATTGCCCCACTGAACACCTTCAAGTTCCTTTTTGTTTCGATGTATCATTTTTTGCTCCTTCAAATACGTGTTGTTTGGATTTAGCGTTTAATGCAAAGCTAAGCTGTTAGCGGTGCATGTTCATGAATAAATTGTTCAATGCGTTCGATCGAACTGAAGTCTTCAGGTGCGATTTCGATATCACCGGTTGGTATCTCAAACTCTTCTTCCAGCCAGGCCACAAGTCGAACAAGAGACAAGCTATCAATGACGCCTGTCATAAGAAGATCGCAGTATTCAGGCAATGTCTCAGCAGCGATATCAGGAGCTAGCTCCCCGCAGATGTAGTTTTTAATCTCGGTACGGTAGTTCATGTTTTCCTCCTATAGGTTTAATGTGTGAACAATTTTGGTTCTGTCCGGCTTCCCTGTAGATGTTCTGGGCAGGGAAGTTTTACTAACGTGAAAACGAGATGGAATAGACGTTCTGGGCAGATGCTTGGCGCACAGCAGACGCAGGGACATCCCATCAAAATCCTGTTCTGAATTACAGTGAACAACGGCGTGAAGTACCGAGCCAGCAACCTCATCCCTTACCGCCAGTACAAGAGACTCTTTGACCTGCTGCGAAAGGTTAATGACATGTTCGATATCCTTTAAATTAGTGCGCACGCCTCGAACCTTTACAATGAAATCAGTTCGACCAATCAATGAAATCTCGCCACGGTCACTGACGGAAACCCGATCACCCGATTTGTAGAACCATCGGTTATTGGCTTCATCAAAATAGAAAGCCTGACTCGTTTTGTCTGACTCGGTGTAGCCAAGGGACATGAAAGGCGTAGAAGTATGCAGTTCCCCTTCACCTGCACCGTTAAGCTCAAAACCTTCATCATTAACGATCTTAAAAGTTGAGCCTTGAATAGGTATTCCCAAAGGAAGTACTTCTAGCTGACAGATCTCTACAGAATCGGCACTAAAAACAAATGAGTCATTGGTTTCCGTACAACCATAAACATTGTGGAAGCGGGAAGAGGGATAGTATGCCGCGACTTGCTCTCTCAATGATTTCGTCGTGACGTCCCCCGTAAACACAATATGTTCAGGTGAGTACACACTTGGTTCTGCCTTACTATCCTGGCAAAGCAGCGTATAAAGCATAGGTACACCTTGTATAAGGTTTGGCTGGGTTCGAGAAACTAAAGCTTTGAGATAAGAAGCCTGCGTTGCTTTTTCCTGACTCACCATAATCACGCAAGCCCCGAGCATCAGTGGCGCCCATACTTCCAATAGGCTCAAATCAAAGTTCAGTGGTGCGTAACTCAAAACCTTGGATTCATTGCCAAGGCTAAAGAATTCTTCTGACCAGTTAACAAATGCATCGATTCCACTTTGAGTTAAGCGAACAACCTTGGGAACACCGGTTGACCCTGATGTTGTGAGCATTAATGCCACATCTTTCTTGTCCTCTAGAGAAGACACACATTCAAAATCCCAAGACCCAACAACAGAAACCTTATCTTCAATTTCACTTATCGCCAGCTCACAGCAGACAGCGGCTTTTTGATAAATGTGAGGTTTAACTTCATCACCCAAATCTTTAGAAATCAGCAATGGAGCACAGCCCTTTTTACCAAGAGCCACGCACAAAGCCACATTTGCAACAGACTTGACTGCAGACACCGCGACAGTTACCTGACTAGGGACCTTCAATCGGACCAATTCTTGTTCGGCATGCTGAACAAGCTGATCAAATTGGCGGTAACTCCATGTTTTATCTTCAGTAACAAATGCCGTGCTTTCTGGATCTTTTTTCACTTTTTCCGATAGCGCTGACACAACCCTCGCCAGTTTCATGACTCTTCCTTGTCCAATAACATTAACTTGCATGTGCAAGCATATTATTAATCAGCGATAATCATGTCAACATGCTTGCACATACAACATGTTTGATATTTAGAATGAAAATTATGTGTTTTTATTACTAGAACAAAAGGTTAAGCGACAAATATATATAAATAGGTTATATGAAACAGTTCTTTATAATGATGATTTTGAATTTAATAAAATAAATCGATGCAATGAAACGCCTAAAATGAGAACTTTATAAAACACTAAATATGTGAAGAGTTTCACAATAATCTGTTCTACTGCTATAATTCAGTCTTACAAATTAAATGCATGTACATATTTATATAAGCAAATAACAACAAATCGGTAAGGGTGACGCCTCACCAACGACGAAGAGGTCCTCAAATGAAAACGCAATTTCTTCTCTGGCAAAAACTGAAAATTGTCATCGACAGCGTTGAAGCCCAGATAGCGAAAGAACTACAACAAAAACATGGGTTAGGTATTACAGAGTACCGAGCGCTAAGCTTGTTAATTGAGGCTCCTGATTCAGAACTAAGAATGCAAGAGCTCGCTAAATGCTTAGGATTGAATCAAAGTTCCGTCACCAGACTCGTAGAAAGACTAGAAAAAGGCGGCCACACTATCCGCGACTTGTGCCCAAAAGATAAGCGAGGCGTGTACACCGTATTAACTGGCAAAGGCCGGGAAGCTCAAACCTCAGCAGAAAAAGAGTATGCTGAATTCCTCAACAATGCACTGAGCGAAGCAGCTCTGATCGAGGACAATGCGGATATAGTGCAAAGTCTGCGCGAGATGATCCAACTATAGCGACACTGAAATACCCCCCTCTTTTACCCTCTCGAAGGTTATGGCAGCACCGACAAAAGCAAGGATCGCTGCCTGCCCATAAAATACTCTGCTTATACAGCGTTAGCCTCTCTAATGAGGAGAGCAAATCACCATTGAGGCCTGACACATTTCATTAGACCTCTACTTAATCTTCCTTCCATTATTTACTCAATTATTGTTAATAAACCAGACTCACTTTCGTTTGAACTGGCATTCTGTTACCCTTCGTCGGAAAATTTATTTCGAACTCTAAATAATTAGCGAGGATTAATGAGTAGTACTAAGGATAGGTATAGTATTGAAAATACCGATTATACCGTCGGTCAGGACAACGTTCAGAAATGGGGTTTTGACGTTCACAATCCAGTTTTTGGTGCCAGTGCGGGCCTGATCATTGTCTTTCTTGTCGCCCTTCTTATCGCCGATCCTACCGTTGCAAAATCCACTATTGATGGCGTAAAACTGCAAATCATAGAGTCATTTGACACGCTGTTTATGTGGTCAGGAAACGTGTTCCTGATTTTCTGTATTGGTCTGGTCTTATCGCCGTTTGGTAAAATTCGTATCGGTGGCGTCGATGCCAAACCTGAGCATTCCAATCTTTCATGGATCGCCATGCTATTTGCCGCTGGCATGGGTATCGGCTTGATGTTCTGGGGTGTTGCTGAGCCAGTTGCTTACTTCACTGGTTGGTTTGAAACACCACTAGGTGTCGAGCCATACACTGAAGAAGCAGCCAAAGTGGCCCTAGGTGCAACCATGTTCCACTGGGGTCTACACCCATGGGCGATTTACGCAGTGGTCGCGTTAGCGATGGCCTTCTTTGCCTTCAATAAAGGTCTGCCACTTTCTATTCGCTCGGTGTTTTATCCTATTCTTGGTGATCGCACTTGGGGTTGGTTTGGTCATATCATCGATATCCTTGCAGTGCTAGCGACACTATTTGGTCTTGCAACCTCATTGGGTCTAGGCGCTCAGCAAGCCGCGAGCGGTATCAGCCATGTGTTTGGTATTGATGGTGGTCTCGGGTTGCAGCTGGGAGTAATTGCATTTGTCACCAGCCTTGCTGTTGTGTCTGTTGTCCGTGGTATTGATGGCGGTGTCAAAGTGTTGAGTAACACCAACCTGATTGTGGCCTTCGCCCTATTGATGTTTGTGATCATTGCAGGTCTGGCGACGGCGCTAGGTACCATTCCAACAACACTGACTGGCTATGTGGAAAATATGCTCCCATTGAGTAACCCATATGGCCGTGAAGACGAAGCTTGGATGCAAGGCTGGACAGTATTCTACTGGGCTTGGTGGGTATCTTGGTCACCATGTGTCGGTATGTTTATCGCCCGTATTTCAAAAGGCCGTACCGTACGCGAATTCCTTTCTGCAGTTATCCTAATTCCAACGGCTATTACCCTAGTCTGGATGTCCGCATTTGGTGGTATCGCGATTGAGCAAGTCATCAATCAAGTCGGTGAACTGGGTCAGAACGGCCTGACTGATATTACTTTGTCACTGTTCTACGCCTTTGACGCCATGCCAATGGGAACACTGCTTTCAGTAATCTCTATCGTATTGATTATGGTGTTCTTTATTACCTCATCTGACTCGGCGTCACTTGTTGTCGATAGTATTACGTCAGGCGGTAAAGTGGATGCACCGATTCCACAACGCATTTTCTGGGCATCGGTAGAAGGTGCTATCGCAGCAATGTTGCTTTGGATTGGTGGTACAGAGGCCATTCAAGCGCTTCAAGCAGGAACCATCTCAACTGGCTTACCATTTACTGTGATTCTGCTAACCATGTGTGTCAGCCTACTGATGGGTATGCGCACAGAGCTGCAGCATCACAAACTCAGCTATGCGTAAGAGATACCAATAGAAAAGGCCGCTCTGTGAGCGGCCTTTTTTACTTAATGAAACTCTTAGAACTTAACTTGATAGTTCAAAGTGTACGTACGGCCGCGGCCTTTGTATTCGTACATTGGAGAGTTGCCGTACCAATGGATTGCACGCTGACTCCAAGTAGTTAGGTAATCTTCGTTCAGTAGGTTTTTAATACCGAAACCAAGGCTACCAACAGGAAGCTGATAGTTACCCACGAGGTCAACCACGGTGTAACCGTCAAGTTTGCGATTGTCAGCATCGGTGTAATCAAACGTGGTCAAGCTTTGCAGCTTCACGTTGTAGTCGTATTCATACCAGCCAACCCATGCGCTTGCTTTTGACGTGCTTGCTTCCATGGCTTCGTAATCTTCCCAACCTGAATCCGCTTTGATTTCCGAAACAACATAGTGCCCAGAGGTACCTAGCTGAAGGTTATCCATCGCCCAGTAGCTAACTTGTGCTTCAAGACCATAAACACGCTTTGGATCAGAAACGCCACTGATACTCTGGTCGTCAGCGTATTCAATTGAGCCGTCTGAGTATGAGTAGTACGCTGCTGTTTGCAGAGAAACATTATCCCAATCGCTGCGATAACCTACCTCGTAACTGTCGGTCTTAATGCCTTCCAGTTTAGTATCATTAACGTTTACCAAAGCATCTTTACCGTAGTACTTGGCTGGGTTTGCCAGATCAAAGCCTTGAGAGAAGTTAGCCCATACTTGAGAAGACGGTGTTAGGTGATAGATGGTACCGATGTTGAACAAGCTTTCTGCATAGTCCGTCTCACCGCCAGGAACGAAGTCAGAGCTAGCATTCTTCTGGAAATCAGAGATCTTAGTGTTTAGATATTGATAGCGATAACCACCTTGAAGCACCCAATCCGGAGTTAATGCGTATTCTGCTTGAATAAAGCCCGCAAGCGCATCGGTATCTACACCCGGATAACGGCCTTCAATGGTATCGATAACGTTAATCATACCGCCGCTGTTTTCAGTCGTGGTTTGATCGTAGATAGCATTATCACTGTCAAAACGATCAATAAATCCATCAACCCCGTAAGTCAGATTGAGCTCACCGAAAGACTTATTCAGTGCGGTTTTGATAGACAGGATATCGGTGTTTTGGGTCGATGAACTCAACACCAGTTCAGTGCCGCCACCCGCTGTGTATGGCGTAAAAGTGTGGTCTTCTTTACGGTAAGAAACTTCTGCAATCAACTGATGATTAAGGAAGTTAGCATGGCTGTATTGAGCACTCAGCATAATGCGCTCCGTACCTTGCTGACGATCAGCTGAGTAACCATCACGGACTTCAACAAACTGGTAGTTTCCGCTACCGTCTTTTTCAAAGTACAGACCGTATGGCGAATCTTGTTGGCTGTCGTAGTACTGCGCTAGCAAGTTTAGGTTTTGGTCTTCTGCAAGATTGATCTGCAAAGTACCCAGTAGGTCAATCGTCTCATTAAACTGAGTCGAGCCTTGGGAAATGTCTGGCGTAACGATTGTGCCATCAGCGTCAAAGTAGCCTTGAGTTTTGGTGTAGGCAACCGATGCTCGGCCCTGCACTTTCTCGTTCCCGCCTGCGACGGATTGCGCCAGTTTGTAGTCGAAATCTTCACTTGAATTCAGACCAGACGTACCGCCAACAAAAGTCTCAAACTCCGGTTCTTCACCCTGCGCTTTTTTGGTGATGATGTTGATTACACCACCGCTAGCACCAGCACCGTAAATTGAACTTGCACCTGATAACACTTCGATTCGCTCAATATTAAACGGGTCAATTGAATCCAACTGGCGGCTGATCGAGCGAACAGACTGTAGAGACACACCGTCAATCATCACCATGATACTGCGGCCACGTAAGTTTTGGCCTGAGTGAGTACGACCACCGCTACTAACATCGAGTGAAGGAATCGTCGCCGCTAGGATTTCATCCAAGCTTTTACCACCGCGATACTCTTGCTCGATTTGCTCAGCATCGATATACCAAACAGTACCTGGGATCTCACTGATCGCTTTTGGTGTTCTGCTGGATACCACCACCATTTTCTCTTGGGTCGTAGTGTATTCTTCAGCGTTTGCTGCTGAAGCAACGGTTGATGTTGCTGCTGCCACTGCAATTGCAACAAGGCTAAACGGGAATGCCCCTTTATTGAGTTTCATGTTTATCACTCTGTTTATAATTAAATCAAAAGCGTTATTAGAACGAGAATAGTACTCACTAACACTTTCACTTCCACCTTTATATAAAACTATTATTGGTATAATTATTTATATAAATCAGATATATAGAAATTGGCAATGCTGTTATTTTCACTTCTCAAACCGAGAGCGATTCATGGACTTTCGAAGGTGTCGTCCATTCAATCATGCCCTTTCCAGCATCAAGGTCGTAGAGGGGCTCTTGAGCTAAGCAGTTGATTATTCTTGCGCTTCTCCACGCCATTAGGCTCAGCTGTGGCTCCGCAATGCCGTGACTATGCATACCCGCATTGACGGCGAAAATCTTGTTGCTCGCAGAACCGCTCCACTTGAGTTCAAAATCAGGACTCATCTTGTAGCGCTGCTGCTCGTCAAGTTCCAACAATGGCAGGATGGCATCGAGACAGGCAGGATAAGGTGACTGAAAACCGGTCGCCAGAATCACAATATCAGCATCATGTACTTCGGATTGCGAGCTGAGAGCATTGGATGTTTCCAGTTCAAAGCTTGCTTGCAGTTCGGACATTTTGTTAAGCGTGCGGTGAGGTAATAGGCGCACCCATTTGTCTTCTTTCAGAACATCAAACCTGTGGTAGAGCTCCTGATAAATCTCCAACAAAGCTTTTTGTGTCACGCCGTCAGACGTAAGCTTTTGCGCCTGTACTTCTGCTTGCTTAACTTCCGGCGCTAAACCGACAAAAGCATCAACGTAATCTGGGGTAAAAAACTCATTGGTAAACGCCGCTTCATCCAGAGGTTGGAAATTTGATCGTCGTGAGATCCAGTCAAGCGAGGCGACCTTACCCCACTTACCTCTTAGTACATTAAGGAAAATGTCTGCCCCACTCTGACCACCTCCTACAATAGCAACGCGCTTACCAGTAAAATCACGTTGGCGCAGGCCAATTTCAGCCGCATGAAACACACGCTCACCAATATAGGCTGTCGCGCAATCAGGAATAAACGGTACCTTACCCGTCCCAATGCATAGGTTCTTCGCAGCCACTTTTCCCTGACTGGTGTGCAGCTCGAAATGGTCACCCGTGAACTCAACATGCTCGATACGAGAAGAGAACTGAACGTTATCTAACTGATGAGCCACCCATGCGAGATAATCAGAAAATTCGTGACGACTAATGCAGCTCAACTCCGCAGATAGAAAACGGTAGAACTTCTTGTTTTTGACTAAATAGGACAGAAACGAGTAAGGGTTTTCTGGGCATACCGCGCTGACTAGATCCTTGAGGAACATGGTCTGCATATTAGTGTTATCAAGCAACAGCCCAGGGTGCCACGAAAAATGCTCCCTACTTTCAAAGAATCGGGCATTGATATGGTTTTTCTGAACCAATAGTGCGGCAACACTGAGATTAAATGGGCCAGCTCCAATGCCAGCCAAATCAAGTATGGTGTCGTTAGTGCGTTCCATAATGAACGTTCCTTAGTTGTTATTAAATCAAGGCTTAAATAAGCGTTAAACCTTATTGCAGCTCTGTGGCTGCTTGTTTATTTGCTGACAGATAAAGCGGATTATCGAGCTGGTCGTCCATATCCGGCAGCATCCTTGATGAGCTCGAATCCGTGTTGTGTCTGAACTTGGCGAGGTTAAGGCCAATTCGAAGTATTCTGGGCTTAAATAGATCAAAGGATCGGAAGCGCTCTTCCAGCTCAGGAAGCGATTCTGAATAACTGCGAATGCGGTTTCCAAGTATCTGGTAGAAGGTTTCCTCGCTGACACCGATTTGCTCCACCAGCGGAGAGATAAAGCGCAAGACAGTAACGAAATGTCCGGTTTGAAGATCATGAATGATCAGCTCTTCGGGTAATCGCACCGTGACTTCTTTTACTGAGTCAGACAGTGAATCCTGTTCAGGGTAATGCTTGTCGACCAAACGCATATCACCTTGAAAGTCTTTAAGAAGGATTCGCTTGGGTAGGGAGTCTTCCATTACCAAAGTAACGTTCTGACCATGTGCAATCAGAGAGACGCCATACTTGCACAGCAGGTGGTAGTAAGGGATCACGACCGCATCGAACAGCTGGCCAAGCCATGACTCGATAGACACACCCGATGCGAGAATGTACTCGCTAATCAATGACGTCCCATGGCAGTCAGTCTCCATCAAGGCAGCCATTAGTATCGCGCTTTCACCATCTTTGAGCTTAGAGATTGCCGACTCTCGCCAGATCACACCAAGCAACTCATGATAACGATAAGGCGCGTGTTGCAACTGTGCGTAATAATGTTGAGCGGCAAATGCTGCTGCGGGCTCTTGCAGTACTTCGGCTTGCTTTTCCAACAATGTTGGGTCGCTTTGGAAAACAGAATGGATCCAGTCAGAAGCGGTAGGGCCCGCTAGAATATAACGCCCCGGAATACCGCGATAGCAGGAAGTATTCATCACTGTTAGCGGCAGTTTAATATCAAAATTCTGTGGACGGGTGACATTGCTCAACGTACGTAAGGACAGCTGAGGAAGAAACTGATCACCAAACTCACCCAAATAAATCAACTGCTTGCAGGCCTGTTCACGAGTAAATAGCAAAGCAAGTTTGTTGTACCATTGCCAAGGGTGGACAGGCACAAAATGGTAATCAGCAACATCTTGATCCAATCCGGAAATCACCGTTTGCATTTGGTCAATGTCAGCCTTGTTGACTGCGCTTTCCACCAGTTGGCCCCAATTGACTTCTTGATTGGTCGATACTTGAAGAATATCGTTGTGTACAGCGACCCAGCCTAGCTGAAAGGCTTGATGGGATTCAGGTGCATAGCGCAGCAAGTCCTCACTCCCCCAACCTCTTCTACCTTTGTTAAAAGCAAATTTTGGGTGACCATCGAAATAAGATTGTTGCTCTTCACACGACATTAGACTCAAATCTTTAGCCGTTATCGATGCCTTGCGCGCCATTAACTGACAATCACTCCACAAGGTTGCATTGAGGTCTTCAAGGTGCTCTGCCATGGCTTCATCTGGCATCTCAAGCAAAGCCTGAATGTCGCGCATAAACAGTGCTGCACTAAGCGGTTCTTGTTCACCATTTCGTGATGTGCGAGCCAGTGATTGCGGCTCAATCACGATTTGGCCCCAGATGTTTTCCTTTCCGTCAAACTGGTAGGTGGTACCATTATCAAGCTCAAGCCTAAAACCTTGTTCTAAACGTCGGATCGAAAACGCCTGCTCGTAACCAAATTCACTGATGAGCTTGGCGACCATTTTGAGGTTCGCAATGTGCCAATACTTGTGAAGTGCGGATTGTGTCATCACCATTGCTCCTCAAAGAATCGATCACGATTGAGCATTAACAACGCAGAACGTTTGTGAGGAAAATTGAATTCCATACATTTGTCATAGCCAAGCGGCAAAATGCGCTTGAATAGCCTCTGATTGTCGTGGCGAGGTTCAAGAACAATACGCTGAGTTCTGGCGTCATCAATAAAGAGATAGTGACTGATTGCTCTCATCCAGCAATCAAAATACTTAGGCCCACGAAAACTTTCTTCACCGACCAACAAGTGGATACCGCGGTCAAAATTTTCGACCGGATAATACGGGCTCAATCGATCTTCAGCGACCCAGTAAGCTTCAATGTAACCAAAAGGCTGACCGTTAAACTCCCCTATCAAAGGCACAATATGCGGATCAGCGAGTCGCTGCTGAACAAACTCAGCCAGTTTCTCTCGACTCCATGCTTGCTCCCAAAATTCGGCCACACGCGGATCGTTCATCCAAATCGTAAAGTTATCGAGGTCTTTCTCCAACGTAAAAACACGAAAACTCACGGTTAATTCAGACTTAGCGTCATAACGTTGGTAGACCAAACCTTCCGGCATCGGTGGCCTCTTTGGGTGATGGCGATATCGGCTATCCGTCTGGACCTGAAGCAATGGATAGCGATCGGAAGGCTTGTGCTTTAGCCAGTTAAATTGGCTCTGATAGAAGGCGGCGCGCTTTAACGTACGGTCAGTAAAGATAGGCAACTTCTGCTTAACTTTGTGCCAGACATTGATGTCCTGACATTCGATCTCAACAGCCAAAAGCTCAACATGCTGGCTAAACAAAGCATCCAGTTCATCCACCATCAAAGACAATAAATCAGCTTGGTTTAGGCCACTATCTTGTATAGCGATAGTGACTTTAGGCAGGTTATCAGGCTGATAGGTTACGGTGCGAAACTCATGCATGGCTGGTCTCCTTAACGCGAACTAACGGGTTAGGTAAATCGAAATAGATCACCGCAGGATCGGGAATAGAGTTTTCATTGAAATTCTGCAGGTAACAGAAGAAATTGCCCTTACAGCATAAGGACTGGCTTTCCAGTACATAGCGCAAACACTGATCATCTCGAACTCCAGTATCTAACAACCGACGGAGATGTTTATGTAAGATAGCCACGAGTTCCAACTCCTCAACTCCACATTGGGCGGCTAAGTTGCTGATGACGTTGTACGAGGAATTAATGATCAGATAGTAGGCGAAATAGCGTCTTACCTTGCCCTGATCCCAATAATTCTCAACATCTCGCTTGGCTTCTTTTAGCTGCTCACCAAAAAGTTCAAAAGCAAGATCGGTATAGCCTGTTCCTTGGCAGTCTCGATAGTACATTCCGATTGGAAAACCATTCTCCAACTGCATGACTATGTTCTGCTGATGGGCGAGGAACACCACACCAAAGTTAGCTTGCAGATGAAACAGAGGCACCACTGTGTGTCGGCAGTAAGCGTCAAACCAATCTGTTGCCGCATGTTTCACATCAATGTTTTGTGTGCGGGCATATTCACTAACACGGTTCACCAAGAGACTTGCCCCACCATACGGGTTTTGTTGGGTCAAGGTAGCCAACACGACGGCTTCCTGATCAGGCTGGGTTGCTAACGGGTTATCACGCAATGCGACAAGGCTTTCATCAATCACTTCACCATTTTGATCCACTAAGCCAAGGAATGCAGGCTCCTGTATTAATTGGAAACCCGCCCCATCGCCAAGTGTTTCCTGTAGTGACGAGTGCTGGAAAAGATCATTCAATCGCGTACCACGTACGACTTCTTTGAGTGACAAATTGCGAATGGAGTTAGTCAGTTTGACACTGAGAGAAAACTTCAACATGTATGGTAACGACGGGGAATACAGCGAACGTGTCGACGATGTTGGATACCACTGTGCGCCCAACTGGCCTAGTTGACGAATTTTGCCCTGCTGCAAATAATTCTGAATGCTTGGCAGTTCTTGCATCACTTGCCACTGCCAAGGGTGAGCAGGCAACAGCGTCTCGCCATCATTCAGTCGACCTTCAAGCCCATGGCACAAAGCCCCATCTTGTGAGACTAACGCCTGCAATCGCTGCGACAACGTAGAATCAGCAGAGCTATCGCCAATCAGCACATCTTCGCTAACCGCCAACCAAACTAAAGCAAAATGACCACCAAACTCAGGAGAGAACTGCTTCGCGTCTTCAAAACTAAATTGTTCACGACTCTTTGGTGCTGGGTGGAACGAGTGACCAACCAAAAGACTCTGCTCTGCTTGAGTAAAGTCCAGCCGCTGTTCAAACAATTTAGCTCCATACGGATGATGCTGCGCAGCCAGATAAGTATTGTGGTAGCTCTCAGTCACACGCTGGGTGAATATCGCTTTTTGCTCTTTGCTGAGCAGCCCAACTAAGGCAGGCTCATCAAGCACTAACGCAAGCAACTGAGAAAACCTAATAGGTTGAGAAACATCGGTTGCCTGGTCATTCAACATGGCTGGAAAGAGGTATTCGTGACCTCCAAGTGAAGAAAAGTGACTGAGCTTAATTGAAATACTTCGTTCACCGGACAAGGGAATGTTGTACAAGGTAACAGAGGAGTTATGCTCAAACTGAATAAGCTCACTTTCGCGCGCAAGGGCATTAAGAAAGCATGCAACGGGAACATCATTAACTGCTTCGAAAGGGGGGATCTGATCGTTTAAACGATTCATTAGATATCTCGATTTCCATATAACTGACATCGAGAACGATAAGAATTCTTATTTTCGTTAACAAATAAAATTAACTAAATAATTAAAATAGCCACCTCATTAATATAAAAATATCAAAAAATCTGTGCCGTATACTCATTACAAAGTTGGCACAGCTATAGTCCAGTAAGGCTTAGCGAGTGGTTTGAACAAACTAGACCACTCTCACCAACAGCATTACTTTCTCATCAGATATAGGAAGTAGGCTCCGCCTAAAATCGAGGCTAGTAAGCCTGCGGGGAATTGCCATGGGAACCACAGCGTTCGACCGATCCAGTCCGCCATCACCATCACCACTGCACCGATAAGCGCAGCGGTAATTAGTTGATTCTTGGCTTGATATTGATTGAGTGATCTCGCCATATGCGGCGCCAACAAGCCAATAAAACTTAGCGGGCCAATAACAATCGTACATAGCGTAGTAATAGCCGCGACTAAGATCAGCAGCAGTAAGCGAACCTTGCGACAATCAACACCAATGCTGCTGGCGGTAGTTTCACCAAGGCCAATCAGCTCAATCCAGCGTTGAGCCAGTAATGCCGCTCCGCCAAGTACAGTCACACCCACGAGCAACAGGCCAATATCGTAACTTGAAACCAAATAAGTAGAGCCGGAAAGCCAGGTAAGTAGCGCGCGGACATTGTCCTGCCCTGACGTCATTGCGATGCGCAAAAAAGCATCCAAGCCAGCACTAAGTGCAATACCAGTCAGCAAGGTCTGAGTTGGCGCAAAATTGTGTTTGCGACCGAACAACCACACCAGCCAAGTCACCAGCAATGCGCCACTTGTACCAAGCAGCATTTGCTCATGGCGCTCAACCGCAAAACCCAGCATTGCTCCGAGAACGAGTGCTAAGGCTGCGCCCGAGCTGATACCGAGAATCTCAGGGCTCGCCATTGGGTTGTTTGATACGCGCTGAATGATGGTTCCCGCAAACGCCAAACCAATACCTGCAAGTAAGGCAACAAATACGCGCGGCAGACGGAGCTCAAGCACCGCCATCGAATCGGCAACCGACCAGCCCGTCTGATTCTTACCGACAAATATCCCTACCACAACTGCGATAACAAGCATAACCACCAAGCCTGAGACCACTTTAATTAGACTCCGGTGACGATACTGCTCAACCACCTCATCGCGTGCCTTAAGGTCCGATTGCAAGGATTTGCGTTGCAGCAGCCAAAGCAAGAAGGGAGCACCTAGCAACGCCGTCATCGCCCCGGTTGGCAGTAGCTCGCCACCCACTCCGGAGAAAGGCTGAATACTCAGGTCGGCGAGTAGCAACATGGTTGCTCCGACTAAACCACTGATCAGAATCTGCCAGTGCAGCGCTCTCGCGCCTAACATTCTTGCCAGTGCTGGAGCGACGATACCGACAAAACCAATCAAACCGACTTCACTGACAACCGCCGCGGTCACAAAGATAGCCAGAGTCAGACACGCTACTTTGATTTGTTTGACGTTCACACCCAGTGACGAAGCAACCCCATCGCCAAACTGCAACGCTGATAATGGTCGTTGCAAGACAAGCAACAACAGGGTTGGAATAATCACCAAGGGCAGCAAAGTCGTGACACTCGACCAATCATTCTGATTCAAGGTCCCTGCGCCCCAGACAAATACACTGGTTAGCTGCTGCTCGTGTAACAGCAATAACATGGTATTGAGGGCACCAAAGAACAGGCTGACAACCATACCCGCCAACACCATATGAACGGGCGAAAAACCTCGTTTCGCACTTAGAGCAAACACCAGAAAAGTCGCCAGACATCCACCAATAAAGGCCGGAATAAAACCAGCAACACTCATTCCAGCAGGTAGGAGGAGTATTCCCAGTACCATGCCCAGTTCTGCGCCTGCCGCAACGCCTAACGTAGTGGGTGAGGCAATCGGGTTACGCAACACAAACTGCATCACACAACCTGCAATTGCCAGCGCAAAACCGCAAATGACGGCAATCGCCAAACGCGGCAGATAAGTCAGATGAGTGATCAGGTGTTGATAGTTTGCCGCATCATAGTGAAACACCGTATCCCACAACAGAGACCAGCCTTGTGAGTAAGGGGCAGTGATCTGCACTAGCCAGACAAGGGTCGCCAATAACAAAAACGCCACTAAAGGCGTTTTTAAGTTCATCGCAGCACGACGTTCAGTCTGCGTTTGTGTCACGTTCATTATTTATCGCTGGTCAGTTGTTCTGTGATGTGGTCACTGAACCTTTGTGCAGCAATCAGGCCGCCGAAAGTCCAGATAGCCGGTAGCTCATACACGGAATCGGTACGAGTGAATTCCATCGCCTGCCACAGCGGTGATTGAGTCAGTTGCTTGCGCTCTTTGTCTTTTAACGGACCAAAGATCATTAGGTTTGTTTTCTGATGCTCAGCTAACTTTTCAGTCCCCGCGGTAGTAAAGCCCCACATATTGGTTGCTTCGTGCCAGTCGTTCTTCAGGCCCATCTTTGTAATCGTCGACTGTGCAAGCGAGCCATCACTATGAATTCGTAGCGTTTTATCGTTAATAAAGCGAACGAACATTAAAGGTTTCAGATCCGCATTTGCCGCTTTTATCTTGTCACCATTGGTTTTAAGACGAGCCGTGGTTTGCTCAATCACCGTTTGTGCTTGCTGCTCATTGTTGAAAAGCTTGCCAAGAGAACGTGTGATGCTCTCCGCCGATGCAAGCGGTGTTTTTGCATCACTGTAGACGGTATAAACCAGAACTGGCGCAATCTGCTCTAGCTGCTTGTAGGCCGGTGCAATGTGTTCACTAATTAGGATCACATCAGGCTTAAGGTCGGCGATCAATTCAAGATTTGGCTCGCGGCGGGAGCCAACATCAATGACATTTTTATCCAGCTCAGGTTGTGCCACCCATGTATTGTACCCTGCCACATCGGCAATACCTTGCGGCATAACACCTAGGCTTAATACGGTTTCAGTTAATGCCCAGTCGAGCGCGACAACCTTCTTTGGTGCCTGTTCAAAAGAGGCAACCCCGAGCTCGTGTTTGATTTCGAATGCATTCGCGGCAAAGGCTAGAAAAGAGGTCAAAAGTATGATGATTCGTTTCACAAACGGATTCCTCAACGATCAAAAATTATGGGATGTAGCTGATAGGATGGCCGGTATCCGGATGCGGGAACAAGGCCAGCTCCATACCGTAGATCTTCATGAGAGTGTCAGGTGTCATCAATTCTTGTGGTGTGCCCTTGGCGATGACTTGACCCGAGTGCAAAGCCACCAGCTCATCACTGAACTTGGCCGCCATGTTCACGTCATGCAGCACCATGATAACCGTCAGTCCCAAGCTTTGATTCAGCTCTCGAATCAGCGCCAACAACTCATATTGATGCGCCACATCCAGCGCTGAGGTCGGTTCATCCAGCAAGATGCACTGACTTTGCTGGGCAAGTAACATTGCCACCCACGCGCGCTGCCTCTCACCACCAGACAAAGTAGCAACAAAACGATCGCTAAACTGGGTTAACCCGACCTTCTCAATCGCTTCGTCCACTAACGCGTAATCTTCTTGACTGTAGCGGCCAAAAGCACCTTTCCACGGATAACGTCCAAAGCACACCAATTCACGCACCGTTACGCCATCCGTCATTGGAGGGTGCTGAGGCAAATAAGCAACATTAAGGGCAAAATCTTGGCTGGTGTAGGAAGACACCGCCTTTTCACTGAAAAGCACTTGACCACTGGCGGGTTGATTCTGTCGGCTGAGTAATTTAATTAGCGTCGATTTGCCGCAACCATTGTGACCAAGCAAGGTCGTCACCGCGCCCTTTTTAAAGGTCAGACTTGTCGGATGTAAGATGGTTTTATCTTCGATTGCAAACGAAGCATCCAGTAATTGAAACATGAAAATGAAGAGTTGTTTTATTTGGCACCAGCGGTTAACTTTATCACACCGCAAGGTTAATGATAATTATTTTCATAATCATTAAATATCACGTTATTTCGATGCATTTTCATCACCAAGATCAATAAGAAACCGACAAACGGTGCTTTCTAATGTCAGTTGTAAAAAATACACGTATCCAACTCAGTGTGATTGGTTTAATCGCCGCCTTGATGGGAATTGGCCAAAATGGGCTTTTGGTGTCATTACCCTTCCTGGTTGAGCACTCCGCTTTTGCCTTACCAACGTGGTCAATCTTAATTGCCGTCGGGAGCTTTCTGTTTCTCCCCGCCGCCCCTTACTGGGGACGCCACAGCGATCAATTTGGTCCGAAACGAGTCGTCATTCAAGCACTGCTGGGAATGGCAGTGAGCTTCTTGCTATT
The DNA here is from genome assembly GCF_947311885.1 of Vibrio sp. St2. Lineage (NCBI taxonomy): Bacteria > Pseudomonadati > Pseudomonadota > Gammaproteobacteria > Vibrionales > Vibrionaceae > Vibrio > Vibrio sp. St2. Next base: position 690,475 of record NZ_CAMZNA010000002.1, read on the forward strand.
GCTGGTGTTTGCAATACTCAGTGATCAAGGTCAGCAATGGATCGGGTGGTGCCTAGCGGGGCTCGTATTTGCGCGAATCATCTACGGTTGTACCGTCGCCGGCATGGTTCCCGCCAGCCAGCATTGGGCGATTCTCCTTTGTGGTGAGCAAAACCGGATTCAGGCCATTACCTCAGTGAGTATCGGCCTCAGTACAGGGCGTCTACTTGGGCCTTTGCTTTCTATTGTGCTACTGAAGTTCTCGCCTTTCGCCCCATTAATGGTGATGGTGCTGTTCCCTGTCTTAGCGTTAATGGGAGCTTACTGGCTCCCTTCCCCGCCATTGGACAAACCATGTGCAGGTGAAGAGAAACCTCGCCCTTCTTGGATACCTAACACTCCACTGATGCCATTTCTGTTGTCTGGTTTACTACTGTGTTCGGTCATCGCGTTGCTGCAATACAGTTTCTCTCCACTGATTTTTAGCGTCACAGAATGGCCGACTGACCAAATCAGTAATGCTATCGGCATTCTTCTGACAATCAGTGCCGCCATGACTCTGAGCACTCAGATACTGGTTATCAAAAAGAAGAAGCTGACGCCGACGGCAATGTATCAGTTAGGCGGGCTGGCAATGCTGATTGGGTTTGTTTTGTTCCTTATACCCAACATCTGGCTATTCGGCGTTGCAATGGCGATTGCAGCCAGTGGCGCTGCACTCTTGGTCCCTGCTTATACGGCGAAAGCCACGGAAACAGACAAAAGCTCACCAGGTGCGATTTCGGGGTATATTTCAATGTCACACACGCTCGGATATGGGCTCGCTTCGCTATTGGCTTATAGTGCCACCATCAATCCAATTTACCCGATCTACATTTGTATCGGCTTTTCCGCAATCATTCTCACCATCGCGCTTAAACAACGTAGCGCCGGAGCGTTGGAAACACAGGGCTAGGCTTTATTATCCGGATGTCGCGGACAATCCTCGCAGAGTTTACGTCCGTGACATTTGTATACCAGACAACAGCTGGTGCGCACCAGTTTCAGCTCTCCACTTTGTTCATCCACGGTCAGTGTTTTAGCCAATTTAGCTGGCAGCCCACACGCATCCAACCAAAGTGAAGCCTGCTCAAGCAGATAGTCATTCGGAATATGCGGGGCAAACTTGCTCAGCTTGACCAGACAACCCAGCACGCCATCAGCGAACAAGTGGTTGGTAAAGCCCGGACGAATCCGCGTCCACTGGCTCATCTCTTCACGGAAAAAAGCAAACAAGGCCTGCAGTTGAACGCCTGCTTTTGCTACTAACTCCGCCTCTGTGCCATGAACATGCTCTGTCGATTCGAATTGAAAGCCTGCTACAAACTCCGACTGCACTTTTTGTCCAATGCGAGTGAGATCAGGCAAACCATGTAATGCATAAATGGAGATGAATGAAAGGTAGACGGGTTGCCAACAAATCAGATCCCACGTTCGAGTTAGCCAATAGGCAGAACCAGCTTCCGGGTGAGCCGCCTTAAGGCGCTCATACAAGTCTTGGATATTTTCACTGCACGGATGATCGACGTGGAGAATGTCTTGCTGAGGCGCATCTTCGGGGATCGGTGAAATCACACCAGCCAGATAAGGCGTTACTTGTTGAGAGTATTCGAAGAGGTGTTCGAAGAAAGCGTCTGAGCTCATAGTGGCGATATTTATAGAATCAAAATCAGCTTGTTAGGATAGTGATAACACGAGGTTAATGCAATTGATTATTATTAACCAAAATACCGAATGACAAAATTCAAAATCCAAACTAATTCAGTTTACGGACTCGCTTTCAAAGGCAGCGTTGCGACATTAACAAAGTTCAAGTAGCTTTTCTGCTCTCGATTCATTAATCTCAGTTATTTATAAAATACCTTTCAGTGATTTTAGTTATTTGTTGTCTCCATAATTGCCCCTATTGGATGGTTCTGGTACGTGGTTGTAGCCAACATGTGCATAGATAATAGGCGTATTGAAGTTTGAAAAGAAAAGCAGGTTTTACACTCATTGAACTAGTTACTGTCGTGGTAATTCTAGGCACTCTGGCCGTCGTGGCTGCACCTAAATTTCTCAGTATTCAAAAATCTGCTCGTGAAGCAACCATAGAAGGTATTGCAAACGCGATGGAAGGCGTTGTAAGTCAAGTGAGCGCCAAAGCTTATGTTAACGGATTGACACCTAGCACCTCTAACCCAGGTAATCAGCAGGACTATATCTTGGATTTCGGTATCGGAACTGTTGAAGTTGATTGGGGGGCTCTATGCCCAGAGAGTGAGGGCGAATCGGGAGATGCATTGACCATGCTCGATTTTATGACGCTGGGTACAACCGATGATCTCACAACAGCCATCGGCAATCGGCATACTGTGATAGGCTTTGAACACTCTTTTTCTGACACTGAGCTTAACAGTAGCAACATCACCACTCTGCCGCAGGGTTGTTATGTCATCTATGATTCCTTTGGAGGAAGATCTTCTGGCACCTGCCCAGCAGAGGGCTGTGTCTGTACCGTACGGGTTGAAAATACCAACTGTTAAATCAAAGTCGCCTTCCCATCTAAGCAAATCCGTTTTGCTTACTTTCAGCACAAAAAAGCCCGGTCATGCCGGGCAAAACAGAGAGAAAAAATCCCTAAGACTTATCGTCTTAAAGCAATAAGAACAAGAAAGCAGAAATCAGAACACCCGCCCCCAAGACAAGTGGATACGCATGACGACTGATATCCTTTGCCATTTCGGGTTGCTCTTGTTCTACTTCCGGTTCAGGGGCTGCTTCTGTTGACACTTCTTCTTCAGCGCCAAACAGCTGCATGACTTCTTTACTCGATTTCGCTGCCACCAACTGGTCACGGAAATCGTCATCCACCAAAGAGGAAGTGAGCGTAGTCAGCACTTCCATATGTGTTGAACCAGCTTCTGCTGGCGGAATGGCGAGCAAAAAGATCATGGTCACAGGCTCATCACCATCCAGACCTTTCCACATCATTTCATCTTTAACGAATGCACAGGCAAATACGGGTTCCGTGACAGCAGCAGATTTACCATGCGGCACAGCAAGATATTCACCCAGTGCTGTCGGTCCCTCGTCTTCACGCTTCAATACCGCTTCTAGAAACTGACTCTTATCCGTCAGTTTTCCTTCTTGCTCGATTTTGTCTGTAAGAGCATGAATAGCAGCAATTCGGTCATCAAACGCCGCATCAAGCATGATCAGATTTTCAGAGGTGAGGTTCGCAAGTTTCATAGTGTGGCTCCTATTGCTCTGTCAGCCAGACAAATTGATACGGATTAAGAGTAAACTGTTTATCAAAGCTCTGGTCGCTGACCAGATCCTTACCACCAGAGCTCAGAGTGACGGATTGTGTCTGCTGAGACAAGTTGACGACGAAGCGAATCGCCTTGTCACCTTCGCCACGCTGTAAGCCAAACAGGCCATCACCCAGCTCTAATACCTGCTGAGATGAACTTGGTGAGAAAGCAGATTGCTGCTGGCGTACGTTTAGCAAGCGTACCATTTCACTGTAGACGCTATTGCGCAGTGAGCCTTGCTCAGCCAACTCGGCTTCGAGCGATTCGACTGAGAACTTTTTGCGGTTGATACGACGATTGATGCCAGACTCTTCCATTCCGGCCACATCGTTCTCACTGCCAAGGAAGCTGTGGTAGTAGACCGCAGGCACACCAATGAAAGAGAGCAAGATTGACTGCGCTGCGAGAAACTTCGCCGCTTTCGTCTGTGTGTCATCTTCAGGCTCAGTAATGGCACTCAAATAGTTAATGTTGAGCTCGTACGGTGACTGAGTACCATCCCCATTGTTCTTGTAGTTGACTCGACCACCCTTACGCTCAACCTGCTGACACATCATGTGGCGATCGTCGTCGCTAAGAATACCTTCCGTCGGACGTACACCAATACCATCATGGCTGGCAAGGAAGTTAAAGTAAGTCGTTTTGCTTCCAGCTTGCAACGATGCCATGGCTTCGCTTGTTAGTCCCTTCGCCCACTCGGTCAACACACTGCTGTCCTGGCTTAGGAAAGCATGCAGCGTTAAAGGTGGCAGTGGGAACTGGTAAACCATATGAGCTTCATCGCCCTGACCAAAGTAAGAGATATTCTCTTTATGCGGCACATTGGTTTCTGTAATCAACAAAGAGCCCGGCATAACGTCATCAAGAACGATACGCCATAGCTTGATGATTTCATGAGCTTCCTCAAGGTGAATACAAGTTGTGTTAAGCACTTTCCAGATAAAGCCAATGGCATCAAGACGAATAGAACGGCCACCGTTCGCTGCGTACATCAGCAAAATATCGATGCTTTCCAACAGCACTTTCGGGCTTTTAAAGTTAATGTCGATCTGATCGTCTGAGAACGTTGTCCAGACATGTGTCGTCTCACCCGAGGCCTTGGTAAACGGCGTCAGGAGCGGTAGTGCGCGGGGACGCGTAACGCTCGAATAATCAAGGCTCGGGTCAGACTCTACAAAATAATCCTGATAAGCCGCATCGCCCGCGAGATAGCGCTGGAACCAGTCGCTACTCTTAGAGATGTGGTTAATCACGCAGTCGTACATCAGGTCAAAATGTTCCGCCAGCTCATTCAACTCTTTCCAGTCACCCAAGTTCGGGTCAACCTTGCGGTAATCCACTACGCTGAAGCCGTCATCCGAAGTGTATGGGAACATTGGTAGAATATGGATATTGCTGATCGCGCCACGCAAGTACTTATCGGCAAAGTACTTCATGGTATTCAGCGTCGGCTCTCCCTCGCGGCGAATACTGTCGCCGTATGTGATGAGGTACGCCGTCGACTCGTCGACCCAATCCTGATAAGACGGCGCATGACCACGCCACTTATCAACCAGTGCTAAAATGTCCTGTGTCAGTGATGGTGCCAGCTCTTCACCGTACAGCTTGGCAACTTTGTTATAAATCTTCTCTTTCATTGTGATTCCAACCTGTTAAATCTTGAAACTAACGCGCAGGTCAATGGCATTGTTTGGTTTGACTATCCAATTCTGCTCGACACTCTGCTCTCGGTGATTGACACGCTCAACATCAGCGAAATGAGCGAACGCGGTGACATCGAGTTGCTGTTCACTGTCCGTCGCATTAAATAGGCGCACAATGACCGCATTGTCTTGATAGAATGAATGGCCAACGCTGGATAAAACCAACGGCTGGTTCAGTTCAAACAGGCTGAATTTTTTCTCGGCTTCACGGCTATCAAATCGAACCTGAAAACGTTCGAGACGATTCTCAAAGCTATTGAGCGACTGTTTCTGGTAGCTGAATGGGCTATCAAGATATTCGCTTTCCAGCTCTCGGATTGTCTGATGCTCAGCGTTGTCCGCCAAAGCAATAGCAAAGCTGAACTGCATAGATTTCTGTAACTGAGCATCCGGCGTGTACACCACGGTGTTATTGATGCCAGAGGCGCGGCCAGGTCGCCATAACAGGTCATCTTTACCAAGCTTGCCCGTTGCCTTGAACAAAGTCAGAGCAATCAAATCACTGGTGTCACCTTTCAGGATCTGGAACTCTTTCAAACCACGACCGTTAACAATCAAAGCTCGATCCTCTGCCGCTACCGCAACCGCGCCATCGGTGGTTTCAATATCTACCGGACATTCGCGGAAGCTGTCACGCCAGCCATCAACATTTGGTGCCACCGGACGAGTCATCAACGCAAATGGCTGAGTGCTGATGGATGTGTCGGTCTGAACATCTGAATTAATCAAAACGCGTACACGGTGATCATCAACCTGATTAAGCGTATCGATCTCTACTTCCAGCGATTGTTTACCTTGAGTAAGCGTCAGGCGAACGATAAATTCCGCTTGAACAGATTTTTCACCGTTCTGGCGAGCTTCTAGGTTCTCCGGAAGCTCTAGACTTGCTCTCAGTATCATCGACTGCTGGCTTTCACCCACATGAGATTCAACCCAGCTTAGTTCGCTGGTGTACAGTGGCGTATCGCCTTCCAGCGGTGAGAAGTCATAAGAATCGCCGTCATCGGCCTGCTCTTCAAAGCGGATAAGCTGCTCAATGATGCGCTCTGAACGTTTATCTTTAAGCTTAAGCTGACCATTCTCTAACCAAAGCGCCAGTTGGCTATTTTCAATCTGAGTTACAGAAGATACCTGCACTTGGGTATCGCAATCTGTTTCCACTACCTGAAATACCTGATAACCCATTGCTGGCAGATCTGCCACATCAACATTGAGCTCAAATCGGTAGTAAGGAGGAACAGGCACTTCTTTTTCGCCATCTTTAGTCACTTCGATGACTTTACCTCCATCCAGTGTTTCACGAGTGACCACTTCACTGCGAAGGGTTTTCTCGCCATCACTTAGCGCGATGGATTCATGCTTGGAAAACGCAACAACACGAGTAATGCCGCTAAATGACGTCGTCTGGCCGTTGAAGATCATGACTTCCGAATCATCACAGGCATTGGTGGCAATTTCTTTGACAACTAAGTTGTACAAGCCATGACAGATTTCTTCCGCCTGCTTAAGACGATGCATGATATCAGCGTTGGTGGCATCGCTATTACAACCACCCATGCTGTCGTGCGCATGGCACTCAAGGATCTTCTTCCATGCCAAGTCCACAAGCTCTGTGTGCACCGTCATGCCCTGTGCTTTGGCAATCGCAATCACCACTTCCAGTTTCTTGATCAAGAACTGTTCGATCTCAAAGTTAAGCTTTTTGATGTCGTAGCGCACAGAACCAATGGTCTTGTGAATACGTGTGTAGCGCGGTGTTTTGAACTCACCATAGTAAGTCTCAAACCCTTCACTATTGCGGCGTAGGAAATCGACGAAGTTTTCCATCGAAGAAATAGAATACACATCGCCAGATGGAGAACGCTCAGACGCAGCCGCTAACGTGGCTGGCAAATTCGGGTCGATATTGACTTGGTCGCCACCCGATGGAATCAATACTTCATCAAGGCCTGACAACGACTTGATCTTCTCAATCATTGGGAAGATTTTCTTATCCAGATGCTCAGCATCCGGCACGATGTTCTTCGCTGCACCGTAACCATGAACTAGGTTGTAAGCGTATATCTCATCGCCACCGTGAGATTGCCACATGAAATGGGATTTGCTGACATGTTGGTCATAATCAATACCGCGCCAGAAGACGATGTTGTCGATACCCATACCGCGGAATAGCGTTGGCATTTGCGCGTTATGACCAAATGTGTCAGGCAGGTAGCCGACTTTCATGCTGTGGCCCAACTCTTCTGCGATGTGCATGCCGTATTTCAGGTTACGGATGATGGACTCACCCGCTACGTTGTAAGTATCGGTCTGGGTGTACCAAGGGCCAATGAATAGCTTTTTGTCTGCCACCAGCTGTGCAATACGCTCACGCATATGCGGCAGAACCTTCAGGTAATCTTCAACAATCGCAGACTGACCATCTAGGTGATAGCAGCTGTAATCCGCCTGACTTTCCAAAGTTTCAATCACTTTGGTGAAGTTGTAAGTCGCTAAAACGTCACTGTCTTGCTGAGTAAAATACCACTCACGATCCCAGTGAGTATGTGGAATGACATGTACTTTAGTCATGGGAGTTTCTCTAATCTAAATTCTGATTCTTGTTACCAGAGGCTCAATTTTGGAGAGCAGAGCCTCTGGTATGTGACGTGTTAGGCGTTAGCGCTTTGTGGCTTGGTACACAGCAGTAGTGCTACTGCGATAAACATAGAGCCAGCGAAGACGGAAATGGTGTAGCTGATTGGGTCTGAAGATAGGAACCAACCCCATACAGCTGGTAGTGGCAGGCTTTGCCATACATCCAGTACAACCGCGAGCTGTGTGCCGATGATAGAACCCAGAATCATGATTGGAATCATCTTCGGATTCTTCAGAATGAATGGGATTGCGCCTTCTGAAATACCGATCATACCTAGCATCAGTGAGGTTTTACCCACCGTCTGCTCTTCCGGAGTAAAGACACGTTTTCGGAACTTGCCATCCAGAATCGCTGCCAGACCAACACCAATCGGCGGAATAACGATACCCAGCTCGCGAGCAATTAAGTCAAAGCCTTCGCCCATGCCGTTCAGACCAAGTGCAACCGAGCCAGCAGCTTTGTTAATCGGGCCACCAAGGTCAAACGCAGTACCCGCAGCAATCACCATTGAATAGATACCGCGACCTGCATCGCCTGCCTGAGTGAACAGTTCAATCATCGCAATGTTCAAAGCGCCAAAGAATGGGTTGATCACGTATTCCATGGTCAGCACCATCACGACACCTGTGACGGCTGGAACCAATAGCATAGTCTTGAGCGTGGTCAGCTCTGACTTCACCTTGATTACATCATTGAGGTAACGAACCAGATAACCGACAAGGAAACCAATCGCAATCGCGCCAAAGAAGCCCGATGGCGCCCAGCCTTCAAGGTCAAAGAAGCGCTTGTAGACCTCATCACTCATGATACCGCCGATAAAGGCTGGAATCAGAGCCGGTTTACCCGCAATCGAATACGCCAGATACGCAGCAAAGATTGGGTACATAAACTTGATGGTCATAAAACCAAGCTTATCGAGCGTTTCAATTGGCGTGCCGGAGATATCGACAAATTCACCCGTGATCTTCGCGACTGCCATTAGCAGGCCACCAAGTACCACCACTGGCAACATGTAGCTGATGCCCGTCATGATGTGGCCGATTGCCACCTGATACGCGGAGCGTTTTTCTTCTGCTACTTCAATATCGGCGTCAGACTTCTCTTTACCACGCAGGAAGACGGTTGGCAGGAGTTCATCTACGCGCTTAATCAATTCTTGAGTGCGAACTTTCAGCGGGTTGGCATTATCAAAACGTTCCATGTCCATGATAGGTACATCGACAGCCAGAACAACGCCGTCTGCTGTCGCAATATCATGCGCTGTCAGCTTGTTCTTAACACCATCACTGCCCTGGGTTTCCACTTTGACTTCGTAGCCCTGCTTCTCAGCCCATGCCTGAATTTTTTTCGCTGCCATAAATGTGTGTGCAATGCCGGTAGGGCAAGCGGTCACTGCAACGAGTTTTTTCTTACTCATGGTTGTTCACCGTATTCTTATCAACTCCGCCAAGTATATTTAGCGTCCACGTACCAAGGTACAGTTTCCTGATACAACCCACGTATGACGATACTTTTGTGATAGCAATCAAGGAAAATATTTGCCAGTTAGCGCCTAATAATGACAATTTCATTACTAAAATTGTATGCGATGAATACATTTAAGGGCATTGAGCGTGTCATCTATGAGTACTTGATCAGCCACGCGAGTGAGCTGGCCGAGATCTCTGCGAAAACCATTGCGAACAAAGCACTCACGACGACGACCTCAGTCAATCGTGTGTGTAAAAAGATGGGCTACGCCAGTTACACTGAGCTCAGGTACAAGCTCGCCGCTGATCTGAAAAAGCAGACGCAATCTGTTATTGAAGAAGATGACCAAATTCAACGCATCGAAAAAATCGCTCACTCATTAAATCAATCACCTGTGGTGTACCTCTATTCCCGTGGTGCCTCGATTGTCAGTGTCTCTTACCTTTCACGATTTCTGTCCTTGGCGAATGTTCCCCACTTAGTGATCACGGATATCCACCAATTGGCTCGCGCCGAAAGTGGTACCGTTATGCTGATCAGCAAGTCAGGAGAAACGCAGTCTGTGGTGGATATGGCCCACAATGCAAAACGCAAAGGCTTGAAGGTATTTGCGATCAGCCATACAGGGTCAACGCTCGCGGGGATTGCCAGCACCAACTTAGATCTTGCTGAGCAAGTCGATGGTATCTCACCATATAGCCGCGAATCGCAAATCCACATTCTTGAATTGGTCGATGCTATTGGCCGCGAGTTATTGACGCACTAAGCCGCAGTAATTAAAAGTTCATCGCTCCAACCTAACTCAAGGTAACTTTGTGCCTGTTGCGGTGTTGCCCTTACCCACTGCTCAACACCAATATCAGGGACAAGAAATGGCATGCGATGATGGTATGGTAAGCATTGTGTGTTCGGGCTTGTAGTCAGGATGACCAAATTGCCATCATCCGCCAGAATTCCGGCCATATACAGAGGCATGCCATCTGAATTGGTAAACAAGAACTTGTTCTTTTTTCCTCCACTCTCACACCACTCATACCAACCGTTACAAGGCACAATGACACGCCTGCGGATAAATCCGTTGCGAAATGTGGGCTTACTGGCCACCGTTTCTGACTGAGCATTAATAATCAGTCGCTTAGCCCATTCAGGCCGAGTTCCCCACTTGATATCTTTCTGACAATACGCCTGTGCTTCAAACGCTACCACAGAGACATTTTCAGTCGGTTTCAAGTCAAGGTTCATCTGAGGAAAGAAGTCGATCCCTACCAGTTGGGAGACCACTCTTGCCAATGGATCATCCGTTACATTCAAGCGTCCGCACATCTTGCTCCACCTCTTGTCGAGCACTCTGTCTAATTATGGACAATTATTTCCATAATGATTGGAAGTTTTCGCTATTTTTCCCCTTCTTCAATATCGTTAATCTACACCCATCGACATTGTTCATATCGAAGTCTTCGAGTTTTTGAGCTTGTTCGTTTACTTGAAATAAGGGTTCAACATCGTCCGAGCGGTTCGTGAGACCTAATGCAATTATCTAAATTCAACTAGGAGCCAACATGACTCACCCAATCATCAAAGATCTAAACACTCGTTACACAGCAAAAAAATACGACGCAAGTAAGCGTATCTCAGCTGAAGATATGGAAGTCATTAAAGAAGCGATTCGTTTATCTGCTTCTTCTATCAACTCACAACCTTGGAAGTTCATCGTTCTTGAAAGTGACGAAGCAAAACAACGTTTCCACAACACGTTTGCCAACATGCACCAGTTCAACCAACCGCATGCTAAAGAAGCGTCTCATACGATTTTGTTTGCTCACAACCCTCGCTTTACCAAAGACAACTACAAAAAAGTGGTCGATGCAGAAGTGACCTCAGGCCACCTGCCAGCAGAGCGATACAATGACATGTTAAACGGTGCGTTCGGCTTTGCGGAACTCAATACAGATGAGACAGGTTTCAACGGTAACTGGACAAAAGCTCAAACCTATATCGCACTAGGTAACACGCTACACACGTTGGCGCGCATGGGCATCGCTTCAACACCTATGGAAGGGGTAGACCCAGAGCTGATCGGTGAAGAGTTCAAAGAAGAACTGGAAGGCTTTGTGTGTGATTTTGCGTTAGCACTGGGTTATCACAAAGACGGTGAGGATTATAACCACGGCCTTCCAAAAGCACGTCTACCTCTAGAAGACGTCATCACGACACTGTAAAGCATCAGAAAATTGACGAAAAGGTAAACAAATGAGCAAGTTAACGATTATCGCGAATATCATTGCCAAAGAAGGCCAGGTTGAGTTGGTTAAAACTGAACTAATCAAGTTGATCGACAAAACACGCGCTGAAGATGGCTGCATTAACTACGATTTGCATCAAGACAACGACAACCCAGCGCATTTCGTTTTCCATGAAAACTGGACGTCAGAAGCCGCGCTGGATAAGCATCTCGCCAGCACGCATATCGCTGACTACGTCGCAGCTGTTGACGGCGCGGTGGAGACATTCACAATCAACCGCATGACGCATATTGCCTAAGCGCACAGTTATCGGGATAAAAAAAGCCGCATTAAGCGGCTTTATTTTGTATGTGAAGAGATCTCTACTAAAGAAAGTTAGGCTGACAGAGATGTACTTATCGTTCTAAGACGTTTTTGGACAAAAATGCTTTAGGGGTCAGTCGCGAATTACATGTTCCACGAAAAAACTTGCATAAATGAATCAGGCACGGCGGATCGCGGTTGCAAGCTAATGTCCAAAACCTGTCACCTGCGGCGTCTTGAGAAGTGGTGCTGAGCGATCTAAATGGGACAGGCACTTTAAAAAGTGCAGCAAGGTCAGACTGAAGAGCAACTATTGGATACGATTGGGCAGCCTGCTGATTGTTTGCAAGATGACGGCCAAACGAAAGTATTGCAATACGAGCCAGCTCGAAGTGGCCGTATTTCCTCGGTGTCTTTGCATCCCCAGCGCTTTAAGGTGACGCTTAAAAATGGAAAGGTGGTTGACTGGGACAGGAAGCAATAACTCACTAAGGGCGAGTCGTCTTCTCTGTCTTGTATGAGAGGAATAAAGTTTCATACTCGTTAACTTGGCCATCCGATAAACACGTTTCTGGACATTTTGCTGTTCAAAGTGAACTGGGCTTAGATACCCAAGAGCACCGTGCCTTCTCGTCCGATTATAATCAACCTCTATGTACTCGAAGGTCGTTTGACGCATCTGGTCTCTAGTCATAATCGGCTCGTGTTGGAGCGCTTCGGCTTTCATAGAACGGAGGAAGCTCTCAACACAAGCATTTTCCCACCAAATTCCTTTCCTACTCTTACTTTGTTCTAGATTATAAGTCGTTATGAGGGCTCGATAATCTTTTGAGCAGTGCTATGACTTACAGGACTGATTTGGGAAAACCGTGGGTCATGGCAAGAAGGTCCAAAGTATGTTGTTGGCAATATGGAATAGGTATTGCTAACAAAGACCTGATAAGCCGTCAAAAATTTCGTTTAATGAAAAGCCGATACAAAGTTTTTCGCAAAACGTCATTCACTATTGCCAGCAATTCCTCAACGCATGATTTAGTCGTTGACCCTTCCTATTTCGGTTAAAAACCCAATTATCAGCGCATTATTTAACACAAAATTAGACAACAGAATTAGGTTTCCAGGAATCAAATCATTTAAGGAATATTCATCTCATGTCTGACGATCCCTCAAAAGCAAAAGCAAAAGAAGAAGACCTTTACAACAACTTTTATGAAATCCTCGTTGAACTTTGCAAAAAGTTAAGAAAACGCTTTTCTACAAAAAAAACAGAATATAAGAAAGCTTATCAATCGCTTTTAGAAGAGCTGATAGTATTCAATAAGCTCATCGACCGGGTAAGATCTGGGCTTACATTACCTTCTGAAGAATTAGGACGATCTGCGACATCTGAAGACCTCAATCAGATTGTCTATGGCACATTTAAAACTCTCACAGAGCAATTTTTTGAAGATTTTTTGACGCTGGATTCCGACGAATCCCTGCAACTGATGCGTGAACAGATTCTTGGATTTTGGTCGAGCAATATTTATTGGGCAATGACTGATCATGAAGTGGTTGAAAAGCTGCAAACCAAAAAAGACAAAAGTGCCAAACTGTCGGAATTTCAGAAATCTTTCTACACCCAGGCGATGGATTCATGCCATCAGTTAGATCAACTTTTGCAATTGGTCATTTGCATTAAATTAGAGTCCGGTACCCCGTTAGAGAGTCGGTTTGATGTGACATTGCAAGAAAATAAAATTGACGAACTGTCCAAGCAAGATATCAAAGCTTTGAAATTTGATAAAATAGAAGCCGTCGAATTAAAATGGACGATGAATATTAAAGGCGAGTCAAAGTCCATTGAAGGTTCGATAACTCCCAAAGATATCCGCGTTCTGAAAAAACCTCCTGAGTTGAATCTTAAGTCGATGAAAAGACGCCTTCGCTGGTCACTCGATTTACAAGCCCCGACTGAAGCTACACAATCTCTGAGTATAAGAGAGTTGGATGAAGACCATCGCAAAGCCTCAAAGAGTTTATCTAATTCGTTTATTCTTGGAGGATGGCGCGTAAGTAAAAAAATGGATACACAAGTGGTATTAGAGCCCCCTGAGTATTTAGATTGCTTGTTGCCAGGAATCGATTTCCATTTATCTATCAATAGTGGGTCACGCAAAGTGCTTAACTCCTTTCGCACTGCACTGGAAATTCATTGGGAGATTAAAGGAAGAAACAACACCAAAGTACAGTGGTTTCATAAGGTGTGTAAAACGAGTGATAAAAAACACTTTACCTTAGAAATAGAAGAGCGAGCAGGCGCCAGCGAAGGTGCTGATAAGAAGAGACTAACCTCAGCTGATGACCTGTTTAATATGTGGATAAAGCTTTTAGAATCTAGCCCCGTCAATTTCGATCCAATCTTTGCGGATATTGAGAGATGTTTGCGAGATAACAAAGATTTTATAATACCACCTCGAAAGTCGGCTACAGAAGCAACACCACCTTTGAAGAAATTTAACCAAAAGAGCAATAAAAATGCCAGTTTAACTTCTGAGGAAACCTCATTGTGCTTGAAGTTGAAAAATATCCCGGACCAAATTTCAATGCCTAATGTGGCTAAACTCATCAGTGAGCTAGGGATTGCTGATGAGTCAGACAGTGACGACGATGAGCGCTTTGAAAGTGGGGGGAGTGAACCTGTGCACGGAGAAGGCTTGTCGCCACAGGACGCGGTTCGATATGCCGGTCGAGAGCTTACTCCTGAGTACACTAACTCAGAATTACCGGAAAATCTTAGACAAATCCCAAATAGTGGCAGTGGATTAAATTGTTTGATTTTATCGGTATTGACCGCCTTGTGGAGAACGGATCAAACGGAGGAAATACTGGCAGCTGCCAATGAGATTCGACAATTTGTTGGGTACTCGGGTATGTTGACTGTTGATGGTCCTGGAGCCACCAGGGTTATTAATTACATTGAAGCGGCCTACAACAGAAGAATTCAATTGATAGAAGTACAACCCATTGATGGTCAATGGCAGCTGACGGGGAGAAGCCATAACGTGGGTTTTAACGATCGTGAACCCATAGTTGTGTCGTTTAGAAACTGGCATTTTGAAGCCATCATTGAGAACAGCCTCACAACTGGAGGAACTCTTGATTAAACTACACGAACCTGGAGTGACGATTCCCACGGCTCTAAAGAGTCGAGTCCAAAAGAGCATAATGCGTCAACAACAAAAGATGGCACAGTAACGAAAAAAGGCGATAGAAAAATGACTAATGACCAGTAAAGACTCCATCAGCCATCAACTGAATTAGTCACGACTTAATCTGACAGGTACCAAGTCGAAAAGTGGCTAACTGTCAGATCAGGTCTGAATTAGTACAACTTAAATTTCCTTACCCAAATCCATTCTAGCTTAAGCTTAACCAAGTTCTCTGCTACTTTGAAAATTGTAGTCACAAACTTCATTGACAGTCATCAGATTTGTTATCACCATCCAGTACTGCTATTTCTGACTCAGAAATGGACATAGGCTTTTCAGAAGAAAAGTCTATAGTAGCGACTACCTGTCAGCAGTCTGTTTTTTCAGACAGCCTCAGTGCGTCCTCTAGCTCAACTCCAAGGTATCGAATTGTGTTATCTAGCTTCGAGTGCCCAAGCAAGATCTGTACAGCTCTGATATTTTTCGTTCTGGCATATATTAAAGTAGCTTTGGTACGTCGCATGGAATGAGTGCCATAATAATCAGCATTCAATCCTAATTTTTCAGCCCAATCTCGAATAATTGAACGATAAAATGAGTAACTGATAGGTTGTCCAGAGCGTCGACAACTGGGGAATAGAACGCTGTTTGCCTCTAGGGACGCTGCAAAAATCCATCGGCTAATACTTTGCTGTGTTCTCGGAGTAATCTCATAGTGGACATCGGTTCCAGTTTTTTGCTGGATACACTGAACCCTTTCATAGATAACTCCCTGCGATGAAACATCATAAACGTGTAACTTTAGTAAGTCACTCGCTCTTAACTTGCTATCTATAGCTAGGTTCAGTAGTGCGAGCTGCATAAGATCGTTTTCAATCTCCAGCCTAGTTCTGATCCGCCAGCTCTCTTCAAGCTTAAATGGCCTTTTGATGCCACTGCATTTTCCAGAAGATAACTGTCTCATAATGACCTCCTCTTAGTGCTATTGGTCAACATGAAGTTTGGCTGTTACATTTAGTTGGGGTCAGGGAAATCTGAAACGTTGGTGGACAGAATGAGTTAGATGATTCAACCTAACTCTTCTCATTTCTAAGTGCTTTAATACTTCAAAGTATCTACATTTTTATTGCAGAGTATGTATTCAAGCCTTTCCAAAATGGTTGATCTGCCTGATGCTTCTTGTGACTAACACGAGGCTCACTTTCTGTTGCCAAATTCATGTTCCAAGCATCAAATGCATCTGATTTAGGGTCATAGCCAAGTGCCTTTTTGGTTTCTGTAATGTCTAATCTTTTGAATCGGTTATTTGAGATCCCGTGAGCGATAATGAAAGGCTCATCGTTTAACTGTGACTCAATACTATTAATGAGTAATGAGCACAGGTCTTGTGGTTCGCTCCAAGCACTTAAGTCTCGTGCGCTCATTTGCTTCCACTCTTGTTGATATTCAAAAGCGCCAATTCGTACCGCAACCACTTCGATATCTTTTTGATATGCGTAATACGCACCTAACCCCTCACCAAATACCTTGCTGACTCCATATAAATTCTTCGGACGTGTCGGCATATCTTCTTTTACTTGAATATCAAGTGGGTAGCCCTCTATTGTTTGAGCGCTGCTAGCGTATATCACTCGCTTAACTCCATTTTCATAAGCACTCTGGAAGATGTTGTAAGAACCAACAATGTTAGCGGGAAGTAGGTGCTCAAAAGGAGTGTCGGGAGCAGCAAGCCCTGCTAAGTGAACCACAGCATCAATATCATTATCTTCAAATACTGAGCGAGTAGCTGCAAGATCACCCACATCTAACTTGATTCCTCGTTTATCCACCACATTTAGATCAGCAAGAATCAAATTGTATTCAGGAAACAGAGCATCAATATGCTTTACCAGTGCAGAACCAATTCTTCCGTTTGAACCTGTGATTAAAATTGTTTTCGACATTTGTCATCTCCACTCATAAATGCGCCCTAACTATGAACACGATGGTGATCAGTGATAAAGCGGCTAAATTTTAGATTTTGTCTTTCTATTTGCGAGTAGATTAATTACCATTTTGATATGAATAAAATGATATAAATTAATACTGACATGAACACTGCTAATATCAATGTAATGATGCTCAAGACGCTAGATTCTCTGCGAGAGACTGGCAGCATCAGTCGTACTGCTGAACAACTTCATGTTACTCAATCAGCGGTGAGTCACGCTGTGAAAGCTCTGGAAAAAACGTTAGAGACGCCAGTGGTCATACGCCACCCAAGGGGAATATCGCTTACGGCAGCAGGGCTAACCGCCAGTGAATCTGCAACTGTAGCGCTAGAGGCAATTGATAATATTTTAAAGTTAGCTTCTTCATCTTTGTCGGGAACGGTGAGCATTGCTGCTATTAACTGTGTTTCGAGAGTCATTTTGACCGAGGTGTTGAGCACGGTAAGAAAAACCCATCCAAATGTAGAAATCAACCTATTCACTGGAACCGATCAAGAGGTAGAGCACTGGGTCAAAAGTGGTATTGCCGATATTGGCATCGCCTACAACATGGAGCCATCATGCAGTGAACTGCTGTTTGACGATGAGTTTTATTTCATAACCCCCTTTGGGCAAGCAAAAACATCGAATATAGATTTGAGTAGCTTAGACAGTAAGCCAATTATTGTTTCATCCTCGGGGTGTGAGATTTTCATCCAAGACCTATTTGATCACCATCAACATGAGCTAGCGATTAAGACTACGGTATCAGATACAGCGGCACTGTTTTCGATAGTATCTTCTGGCTATGGGACTTCTCTTGTACCTGGTTTAGCATTTCCTAGTGATTGGAAATCGTTGGTCACACGGCAAGCTGTTTTGCCAACCTTAACCTGCTCATTAAGGATGATGTGTGCCCAAGGGCAAGATGAAAATGCTGCCGTTCAAGCGCTCATGGAGGAAATTAGAAAGGTGGCATTGAGTAAGAGAAGTCTGATTTAATTGCTAGAAAGCCCAATTGTGTGGTGCTAAGTTCAGTATCCCTAACACTGAATGGGGCAAAACCTGTATTAACGAGATTAAATGAGTACTGAAGTGCAAACTGTGAAGGTCCTTGCCAGAACTGCTCTAGAATTACCACCGAATTTTGTCAGCTCTCCAACCCAACTTATTTATGATGCGCTGTGTGGGTTATATTAAGTCTTAGTGATTTATCTAACCTAGTTCCATAGAGACGCTAATGACAACCAAAATCCGTAGCATTCAGTCTATCGAGCGTACCTTCTCTATACTTGAGGTACTTTCTCTTCACCCAACTGGACTCTCTCTACAAGAGATCAGTAACAGAGTCGATATCAACAAAACAACGGTTCACGGCTTGCTCGCAACACTTCATTCACTTGGCTATGTGATGAAAAGTAAGCAAGGTTATAGCTTGGGGCTGCGCTTTCGCGAGCTATCTAAACCTTTGGAACAAAAGGACGAGACTATCCGAACGCACTTTGCTCCACTCATCGGGAAAATGGCCCAGCTCACCCATAACACTGCCTATCTAGCGGTTCAAAGCGGCTTACAAGAATATCTCTATATAGATGCTATAGAACAAGATAACCTTCTCACTATTCGCAGTCCGCGTGGAAAACGTGAGGGGTTAACGTCATCAGCTATCGGCAAAGTGTTTTTAGCTTTTGATGAGGGTCTTTTACGAAATTTACGGCTCAATAATCAGATCTCTAACGCGCTTGAAGCAGAGCTTACAGAAGTGAAAAAGCAAGGCTTTGCCCTAGATCTGGAACAAGCTGAGCCCGATCTTCATTGTCTCGCTATCCCGCTTTATATTAATGGTGAGTTTGTCGCAGTCGCTGGCGTAAGTGGCAATGCAAAAGAACTCAAGCGTGAGCGGCTCATCCATTTTGCCGGTACTTTTCTGAGTAAGTAGATAAGCTCAGCTAAGCTGAGTTTGATAATGTCGAATCTCGCCCAGTTATCCATGCAATCTTGAGGTAATCGTAGCTCTCTGTAATAGGCTTCTTTTACCCAAAGAACCTATTGAGGATAAATTATGTTTACTGTACTGATTACTGGGGCTAATCGCGGTCTTGGCCTTGAGTTTGTTCAACAATATCTTGCAAAGGGTTGGAATGTATTAGCTGCTTGCCGTGCCCCAGAGCAGGCAAGTGAGTTGGTTAACTTATCTGAAACCCATAATATTGAACTGCTTAAGTTGGACGTGACCTCTGAGCAGGATATTAACCAACTTGGCAAACAGCTAAAAGATCGCCCAATTGATCACTTAGTCCTCAATGCAGGTGTTTTAGGTGAAGATTGTGCAACACTTGGTGAAATGACTCAGTCCAAGTGGCTTGAAGTTTTGAACATTAATACCGTTGCACCAGCCCTTCTTATCCAAACGCTTAGAGAAAATGTTGCTGCTAGCAAGCTTAAAACTATTGTTGGTATCTCAAGCCGAGTTGCCAGCATTGGTGACAACAGCTCTGGCAATATGTATAGCTACCGTACATCAAAAGCTGCGCTTAACCAGATCCTAGTCTCTGCAGCACGAAACCTAGCAGAACAAGGGGTTAAGACCTTAGCGGTTCATCCTGGTTGGGTTCAAACAAATATGGGGGGTAAGGATGCAACCTATACTCCACAAGAGAGTGTGGCAGGTATCATCAATGTGACAGAGTCTTTAACACTAGAAAGGTCTGGTAGCTTCCGAGTATTTGATGGCTCAAACATCGAGTGGTAATAAACAGTTTTTAATATGTGTAATTCATAGACATCCATTCAACTGTACTGGATGTCTATGGACAGAAAAATCCAGACAAAAGCTACAGTGGGTAAAGATGTAGCGGCTAAGTAAAGCCACTAATTCTCTGCTCCGCTCTCCCCCTGATAGTGATACAATCCCCGCATCAGAATTACCGAGAAACTCTATGTTTATCCATCATGTTAATGGCATCGACTGGCTGGTGATTACCGCCTTTGAAGAACTGAAACCTCTATTTATTGAAGACGCTGGTGCGCTCCCTTCTTGCTTCTCTGCAGCCAGCGAATTGAGCCTGATTGATCAAGCCAAGCGCACTTATGGATATTTACCTTCACTCGACGGCGTAGTCACTGATACTGGCACTTTTCAAAGCCGTGATAACGATGAAGATTTAAATCCACAGCTTGCGTGCCTAGTTGAGGGACGTGGTCGGGTGTTTATCTACCACGGTGGCTTTGTCGCTTTTGTGGATGACGAACAAACCTTTATTACTCGAATGAACTGAAAACTATCCGGTAACTTGAAATCGGTGAACTGCCTAGTAAGGATTGGGGCATCAATTCGCCAGTAGCTTTGCTAGGTTGACTCTAAACGAGTGATACCCCCATCCAACCCTGCTTTCTGAAACTGTTAGCTACCCCAATTGACCCCGCTCTTAACTTGCTATAGTCTCAGCGCGATTTTTACTTCATCCAAAAGGAAGCACTTTCAATGATTAACAATAAAAACATTACTTCTTTAACGCATCCTTACTGCATTTTAGGGACAACATCGGCCCTGTAGTTTGTTGTGAGGATGGCAATTTAATCATTGTCGGAATTACAAAATGTTTGAAAAAATTAACAATGCAACGGCTAAACCTGCTGTTTGGTCAAAATATACAGCGGATGTCCTATGGACTGACAGTCACATAGCAAAGCAAATGCTGGAGTTTCATCTAAATCCTGCTTTAAGCCTTGCCTCTAGAACGTCGCCTTTCATTGACGAATCTGTTGCATGGCTGGTTTCTGAATTTAAGTTAAACGAAACCTCCAAGGTCATTGATTTTGGTTG
This sequence comes from Vibrio sp. St2, assembly GCF_947311885.1. NCBI lineage: Bacteria > Pseudomonadati > Pseudomonadota > Gammaproteobacteria > Vibrionales > Vibrionaceae > Vibrio > Vibrio sp. St2. Next base: position 711,133 of record NZ_CAMZNA010000002.1, read on the forward strand.
TGGTCCAGGGCTTTATACTCATCGACTTAAAGCAAAAAGTATCGGCACAGTTGTTGGTTTAGATTTTTCCAAAAACTCATTGAAGCATGCGACAAAACAGGCTGAACAAGCAGGCCTAGATATTGAGTACAACTATGGGAACTATCTTGAATATAGTGATTCACGAAAGTTCGATTTGATCACCTTAGTTATGTGCGATCTGTGTGCTTTGAGCCCAAAACAACGTTCAAAGCTTTATGGCAAATTTAAGTCACTGCTTGCTCCAAACGGCTCGATTGCACTCGATGTTTATACGGAAACAAGATTTGCCAATCAAAATGAATCTCTAAATCTTGAAAAGAACTCTATGAATGGTTTCTGGAGTAACAAGGATTATTGGTGCATTCAGTCCTCTTTCAAATATGAGGATGAGAAGGTTACTTTGGATCTCTATGCGATCTCTCAGGAAGACAAAGAGTGGACGGTGTTCAACTGGCTTCAGCACTTTACTGTTGAAACTCTAAGTCAGGAACTCGATGCTCATGGCTTAGAGATTAAACGAGCTTACAGCGATCTAAAGGGTGCACAATTATTTGATGGTGATGAGATGGCACTAGTTATTGGCCACAAATAGCTTGGTACTTGACTAAAAGAGGGCATTGCGCCCTCTTTTTGCATCAACGGTTTTCGGGGTCCGCTACCTTGAACCATTACTGCTTAATCGCAGTACAAAAGCTCACATCGGAGTGTTGAGTCACTGGGTCATAACTGTGGTAAAGCTCGAAACAAGGTCGATCATCGTTTTCCATTCCAGAATTAATCACGTTACTCATTAGATCATCCCATGCTTTTGAGTACTGATTAGGCTTGGTAATCATCTGACGCATAACCGCGTAATCGCCACCCGGAAAGTCCTGCAGTTCTATATTGCCCGGTACTTCCGTGTCTTCTGGCACCATTAAGCAGATATCGGTACGGCACTTATCATTTGGGGTAATTTCCGGATTGTCGTGAAAAATAAAGATGCAGGTGTTTTCTGCCAGTCCCTTCATTCCAGCCCACTGATAAAGGCGACTTGATGGTTCCTGATAGCCTTCGCCATAAGGACCAGTAACTCGAATATAGGCTAGTTTTGTTGCTTCAAACTTTTGAATTTCCATTGTCTTGCTCCACATCGTTGGTTCCGAGCCAGTATATGGATCGCCACTCTCGCCTTCGTTTCCATTCTTGCGCAACGTGTGTCCAATCTTGCTGTTTCGTGCCAGTTTGGAAAATTCTTGATAGTTTTCACAATCTCTAAACTCAGTTGGTGTTACGCCATAGTGCTGCTTGAATGCCTTAGCCAGACTCTGCGAAGAAGAAAAACCATACTCAAGTGCAATGTTGAGTATTGGTTGCTTAGACTTGAACAGGTCATCAGCAGCGGCGGCTAGTCTCAGGCGGCGAATGTAGTCAGCCAGAGTCTCACCCTGTACCGCTTTAAACGTGCGATGAAAATGATATGGCGATAAGTTAGCCAAGGCGGCGACTTCTGGCAGGTTTAAAGGTTGGTTAAAGTGTTTTTCCAGATAGCGAATGACTGGAGTTAGCCGTTTTTTGTAATCAACGCGCATTCTTGGTTCATCCTTGCTTTATTTGCTGAAAAGCCTACCCCACAGCACGCTCGCTTCAAAGCTATGATTGGATAAATGTATAGCGTGTCTCGACAATTCACCTAAGACAAGAACAACTGTCAACACTTGGAAGCCGCACATAGCAGGCTGAAGGATGATATAGCAGTAATAGTATGTATCTGACTGATATGCAGAGAGTTGTGTTTAGTAGATCATGAGTGGTTACAAAATGACCATTGTAAAGAAAATCAAAAAGAGGAATATGGACTTAGGAGCTGCAAACAGGAGATAGTTTTATGACTTTATTTCTGACAATCATGATTTTTCTGAGCTTCATGGCTATGCTCGCTATTGGCGTTATGTTTTCCCGCAAGCCTCTAAAAGGAGGTGGATGTTGCAAAGCATCCGACGTAGATAGTATTACAAAAAACAACATCAAGAATCGCTCTGATACTTAACTGAGTAAACGTGCTCTGAACATCGACTCGAACGATTCTGGCACAATAGATTTGTTCACCAATTTGTCTTTCAACACCATTGACTCTTAGCGCTATGTGTTAGCCATGCTGCTAACTCTTTTTCTACATAACGAGTCAGTATGAACCTAGAGTTGCGACATGACAAAAACGCTTTAGTGCAAGCACACTAAAGCGTTTTTCTTGATCAGATTATTTATTGAAGAAATCCGCTACAGCATTTGCTGATAATGCTACCGCTTCTGGTTTGTAGTAAAAATCGACATGACTAAACTCGCCCAATGCTAGCACTTCGTGCTCATTAGTTAGTTTCTCAATAAATGCAGTTGAGCAAATCGCAGTTGGTGCATCCTGACCATATACCACTAATGTTGGCTGCACGATTTTGTCGGCATAATGCTCACAAAGAGAGAACAATGATTGCATTGGTTGATCAGCGACATGCATGTTAGTGAAATTCTCGACCGCTACAGGACCTCGATAGCCATCACGGCCATAATAGTCATAGGTCTCGCCTGCCATTTCTGGGAAAGCTGCTTCACCAACAAACTCCTCTTTCGACTGTTCGTCGGTCAAACCAAATGGAGCAACATAATCTGGCTTACCTGTTGCAAACATTTGCTGTTTCGATGCGTTTGCTGCTGTAATCATCTGGTGAGCCATTGCTTTATCCGTCCACTGGAAGGCATCCGCAGCCATCATTCCTGATACTAGGGCAATCTTTTTAATACGATGGTCAGTCACAGCGGAAGACGCCATGATTGAACCACCTTGGCAAATACCAAGGCCATAGATTTCATCGACATAAGGTAGCGAGCCCAAGAAAGAAACCGCATCCCATGTATTCTCGATTAAGCGAAACATGTATCGAGATTGCATGTGCTCTCCAGGAAGTGATGGAGAATCCCCCATGCCTAAGTAATCAAACGCAAGGAAGATAAAACCACGCTCTGCCATTTCTGGACCGTAAGTGGCTAGCACCTGCTCTTTGACTTGTGGGAACGGGCTCGCACCAAGAATTGCTTTGTATTTTTTCTTCTCATCAAACCCTTCTGGCAGGTACATATTACCAACGAGTTCCACACCAAATGATTTAAATGTTACTTGTTTAATATTCATCGCTATACCTTTTGTCTCTGTCGCTCTATGGGATTGATTAGTTTTCAAATACAGGAATCAACTCTAATGTGGTTGCTTCATGCTTCTCTTTATCAAACGTTAAACGCATTATTGGATAAATAAGCCCTAGTAACTTTCGATAGGCTTTATTAACTCGAGGAGTCACCATTTTTAAGTCATCAGGGACTTTGCCATTCACGAGCACTTCTAGATCACCGATTTTCATCGCCCCATTTGGTCGACAATCAGTGCTCGGGGCGTTGATGAATGCGTCATACCAACTACGCTTGCTGAACTTATACTGTCTGATAAAAAATCTACCTTCTGTTTGCACAATGGTGATGTCTATAAAGCGGTGTTCGCCACATCTAATTTGATGCACTTTTTGACCATCAACGGCTTGAATCAACTGATTCAACCTTGCTTCATTTCGCATGATAGTTATCACCCCGTATAAGCTGTCTCGTAATTGATAGCGTTATCTTAGGCGGGAATTGCTGAAGTAGCAGTGCACAAAACCACGAGAGTTGTATACAAATCTCCGAGATGCCCCTTTTCGTTATTTTGTATACACATTACGGTGTTTTATGTACTGTGATATTGCCTAGGCTAACGCATAGTAGCTTTAGCAATAACCGACATTTGCGTGAGTTATTGTCTTTGACTGGCGCCAAAGTTGCGTTACGAAATGAGGTTTAACTATGAAAAAATTCCACTTTGATACGATTGTAGAACAAAATGAAATCCTTGGGCTTCGCCCACCAGAGCACCCTCTAATTGACGTGATAAAGATAAGTTCAAACAGTGATGATAACCAATTGAACTGCGAAGAGGATATTTCACTTTCTACTAGCTTCTACTCGATATCGCTCAAACATATCATTTCTGGTGAGCTCATGTATGGGCGTACGCGGTACGACTGCTCGAATGGCACCATGCTGTTTTTTGCACCTAATCAAGAGGTATCCGCCAGTGGAATTAAAGTGGATGCGGTAGCTCGAACTATCTGTTTTCACCCAGACTACATTCGTGGCCACAAGCTACAAGATGAGATAAGGAAATATCAGTTCTTCAATTATTCTGTCAATGAAGCTCTTCACCTTTCACCAAAGGAAGAGCGACATATGGCAAATATGTTTGATGCACTTGAGCTTGAAAACAGCAATAGCCTGGATGCCTTCAGCAAAGAGCTTATTTTGTCACAAATCAGCACTCTACTGATGTATGCCAACCGTTACTATCACCGCCAGTTTTTAATGCGCAAAGAAGCAGATACATCTGTATACGATAGATTTTCGGTGCTATTGGAGGCTCGCTTAGAAGCTGTTGTTCAAGAGTCGGCTACAATCCCTGAAGTTGAGGAGCTAGCTCAAGGCATGAAAATGACCAGTCGATACCTAAGTGACGCTCTGAAAGCGGAAACTGGCAAAACAACCAAGGATTGGATTCATTATGCTTTAATCGAAAAATCAAAAGATCGCTTGCTTTCAAGTAAGGATTCTGTGGCGACTATCGCGTACGCTCTTGGTTTTGAATATCCGCAATATTTTTCACGTCTGTTCAAAAACAAGGTAGGGATGACACCATCTGAATATCGAGCAGAAAACATTCGTCATTGACAGAAAGTTGCACTCAGCAAGAGTTAAAAATTCTTATACTCGAAAAGACTGCTATCTCTTTTTGCGGGAAATAATTCATTAATGGTATTTACTCTTGCCAATCGGCAAAATAAGAGACCAAGTAATCTATCGCCATTCTCGCTTTCTGAGGTAAAAACCGTCGATTCTGATACACAATCCAACTGCTTGATCCTTTTCCCCAAAATGGTTCCAGAACTGGAATCAGTTTCCCTTCTTCAATCGCATGGTTAAAGCTGCTTTTGGGTAAATACGCGATACCGAGGCCTTGCTCACAAGCTTCAATCACGGCTGTGGAGTTATTGCTGCGCCATCGACCATGAACACGGACGGCATTTAGTGGTTTACCTTCATGTTCGAACAGCCAATGATCATTGTTGGCAATAATACAGCTATGTTGCTTTAACTGTTCAGGATGAGTCGGTTGCCCAAATTGTTCGAGATAGTCACGACTTGCAGCAGCGGCCATAGGCCTGTCTGCCAATTTTCTTGCCACTAATCCTGAGTCATTAAGCCGACCATAGCGAATAGCAAAGTCGATACCGTCTTCAATGAAATTGACCATGCGAGTATTGAAATCGAGTTCCACCGTCAAATCTGGGTACTTCTTTGCAAACGCCATCAAAGCCGGCGCTACATAATTCTCCGCAAATGCCCCTGCGGCGCTCACTCGCAGCGTACCACTGAGCTGAATGTGCTGTGAGGAAAGCTGCTCATTCGCATGCTGAAGCCCGTTCACCAGCTCTTTGCATTGGCGATAGTAAATTTGCCCGGCATCCGTCAATGACACCATACGCGTCGATCGGGCAAGCAACGCCACCCCAACACGCGCTTCAAGTCGGGAGACTTGCCGGCTAACGTGACTCGTACTGCATCCCAGCTGCTTCGCCGCAGATGAAAACCCTTGGCTCTCCGCTACCGCAACAAACTCATTGATCCCTTCGAAACTGTCCATACTCACCTTTGCTATATGGCAATAATGTTTTGCAGATTACCCATATTATCAATCAAATGATTCACAATTAGTATGTGGGTGAACTAAAAATATGAGTCAGCGAGAAAGGATAGAATCATGAAAAAAGTACTAATACCTGTCACTAATCACGCCACACTAGGCAGCACAGAGCAAGCAAATGGCACATACGCGCCAGAACTCACTCACGTGCTTAAAGAGTTAATCAACGCTGGTATTGAATACGATATTGCTTCGATCAAAGGTGGTAAAGCACCGTTATACGGGACAGATATCGAAGGAGATAACGTTAATGCGGAGATCTTGGCAGATGATGATTTCCTAAATCGTATCAACAACACGATTCCAGTATCTCAGCTAAACAGTGACGATTACGATGCCATTTTCTATCCGGGTGGTTTTGGCTTGCTGTCTGATCTTGCCGTCAATAAAGACTTTGCCACGATCGCCGCTAAACATTATGAAGATGGTGGTGTTGTAGCATCGGTATGTCATGGCCCTGCGGCGCTGCTTCCAATTACACTAAGCAATGGCGAGAAGCTATTGGCTTCTAAGTCGGTAACAGGCTTCACCCGAGAAGAAGAAATCGACTTCGGCACTATTAACGATATTCCATTCTTACTGGAAGAGTCACTAGCACGAAGTGCAGCACGCTTTAGCAAGGTTCAACCTTGGCAAGAGCTTGTCATTGTCGACAAACGTGTCATTACAGGCCAAAACCCAACCAGTGCACACGGTGTAGGCCAAAAGTTGGTGGAAATTCTAGCTTAATAGATTTGGCATCAAGGCATAAATTCCACAGCCTGCCTTGGTGCCAGCTCTTCTATGCATTTCTCTCGTCGTAAGCTTTGCGTGCACGTTCAATATCCTGCCTATGGTCATCAGCCCACGAGACTAATTGATAAAGAGGCTTAACTAGCTCTCGTCCCATCTCCGTTAAGCAGTATTCTACTTTTACCGGTACTTCGGGGTAGACCGTTCTATTCACATAGCCCTCTCGCTCTAAATCTCTCAATGTTTGAGTCAGCATCCGTTGAGATATGCCTTCAATCCTTGATTTTAAAGAGTTGAACCGATCTTCCCCATCCACCAACGCAAACAAAATCAAGAGCGACCACTTGTCACCGATTTGCGAAACCACATTGCGCACCGCGCAATCTTCATTGTTATGAAAAACTCGTCTTTCAGCCTTAGCTTGTTGAGCCATTTTTTGCCCCCTATCAAAACTCTAAGCGCCGCGTAGGTTACCAAAATGTGCCTAGCGAACGTATAAGTGCCTTCTTGTTATGTAGGTTACTAATAATTACTATAATGATCAATGTATACCTAAACAACAATGAGTACCTTGGAGAGAGCCATGCTAAAACTAATCACATCCACTATTCTTTTGCTATTAACTACAACGAGTTATGCGCAATCATCAGACAACTTAACGATTGACCTACAAGAGTTGCAGAAACCAAACTGGACTGAGCAGGAGCTGGCCAACGCCGAATTGATTACCGATTTTGTGCAGAACTTAATGAATGACCATAACTTTGATTATGTTCTGGAACACTACAACGACAGCGCTTATACACAACACAACCGTAACTTGCCTGACAAAGTGACAGGCTTGGTTGGCTTCCTGAAAGAGTTCGTAGAGGATTACCCTGATTACACCTACGACGTAAAACATATCTATGTGGATGGTGACTACGTGATTTTCCATTCACATGCCACTCTGGATAAGGAAGACCGAGGGAACGATGAGAAAGGCATGAATATCATTGATACGTGGCGCATCGAAGACGGCAGAATTGTTGAGCACTGGGATTCAATTCAAGCTCTAGACTTCTCGATGAGACTTTATTCTCTGCTAAGTGGCGGTGATATCGAAAACGCTAATGGTGTATTCTAAATCCCCCAGCACATACAAACATATACAAAGGGCGAGCATCGCCCTTTGCCATTTCTGAGATCCCCCTACCTGTTGACGAACGCTTTCATATGCGTCTATCAACGACCCTAGAAAATCTATCTAACTCTATGTTTCACCTAGCTATTAGGCGACACAGCCGCCAAAGTAACAGAAATGTGACGATCTACTGGAGTTTTAACTCTATTTACTAAAGTTATTACAACTTATGCAGACAAACTAATAACTATTAATACTGTTGCTTATTGCTATCAAGCTCCAGAAAAAACTTTTAAGCAGATTTGCATAGAGACGTTCAGAATGAAGAAAATAATCCTAATCGCGGTTTGTATCATGTTTGGCATTGCGGTGGCCGCCAGCATGATCTCAACCTACCTCATATCCAGCCAGAAAATCGATGAGATCATACTCCATAAATCACAAGTCCAAGCCGAATTCCTCGCTGGCAATGCAGGCTACATTCTTGAAAACTCACAACAACCTCTTAAAGACCTGCAAGCGTTAGTCAGCAAGCTGAAACAACGCTCTGATGTTAGCTATGCAATTGTGATCGACAGCAATGTCACCGCTATTGCTCACAGTGACAAACAGAAGCTCAATAAAACTTATGAAGACAGCTATACCGTAGATGGAGCAACGAGAGGCGTGCAGCAATACTCAAAATGGTATGCGGATGTACAGCAAGTCTGGGTGTACGACATTATGGCGCCAATCTATGTCGACGGTAAGCTATACGGCACCTTTGACATCGGTATTCCTATTACCGAAGTCAGTCAGGCGACAAATGGTATTGTGGCGTATCAGTTGACATCTATGGTGGTGATCTTTGTGATTTGTGTGGCGCTGCTCTTCCTTCTGCTGGGCAAGTTGATGCAACCTCTTTCGGTACTGAAAAATGCTCTGCATGATATCTCTCAAGGGAACGGTGACTTGACGGTTCGCCTACCTATTAAAGGGAATGACGAAGTCGCTCAGATTTCTTCTGCATTCAACGTCTTTGTCAGCAAAGTCCATGAGATCATTTCTCAAGTGGTCAGTACTGGTGCAGAACTTAACAACTCAGCGACCGCTCTTCGGCAACAATCTCAACAAGCACTTGCCAGAGGACAAGAGCAAAACGAACAAACCATGCTGGTTGTGACATCAATGAACGAGATGATCGCGACGGTCAATGAAATCGCGTCCAATGCTGCTGGTGCCGCAAATGCTGCGAGCACAGCAACAAATGAAGCCCAAGAAGGCCACAAAACTATCGAGAGCACGACCACAGCGATTACTAACTTGGAAACCGAGATGAACAGCACGTCAAATATCATCGTGAGCTTGGCCGATAATACTCAGTCAATTGGTTCTATTCTCGATGTGATTAGAGGGATTTCTGAGCAAACCAACTTATTGGCTTTGAACGCTGCTATCGAAGCCGCTCGCGCCGGTGAAGCTGGTCGAGGGTTTGCTGTTGTTGCTGATGAAGTACGTAATCTAGCAACCAAAACCGCTCAGTCAACCGATGAGATTGATGCGATGATTAATCGACTGCAAACCGAAGCTCAAAGTGCAGTGAGCTCAATGAACAACAGTAAAACCTTGATTGCTCAGGGCACGTCACAAACTCAATTGGCACGACAATCACTGGAAGAAATCACCACCCAAGTCATGACCATTTTGGATATCAATACACAAGTAGCAACCGCCACAGAGCAGCAATCTACCGTGGCCAATGAGATCAACATGAACATGGACACAGTGAGCAACTCAGTGAAGCATGGCCTTAGTGCCAGCGAACAGCTTGAACAATCCAGTCAGCAACTCGCAGAGCTGTCACAAGTGCTCGACAGCCATGTGGGCTCTTTCAAAATCTAATCCGCGCCATACCGTCGACTAGATACTGTCGAAAAAGCCAGTAACCACAGTTACTGGCTTTTTTATTTGCTTGCCATCAAGCGGCTTAGCCGAAGTCCAATGTCATCAGTAACCTTGGTTGATCAGACACATTCGAAGGTGAGCGGTGTACTAAGCCTGTCTCTTCATTGCCTTCCCATCGTCCACCCTTTAGCAGCGCAACATCGCCGCAAACAAGCTGCTGAATGTCAGACTCCTGACGATATAAACCAGAGACTGAATCCGGCTGTCCGTTGGCGCCACGTCCTAGTTTTGTGCGATCGAGTACGTGGTTGGATAACCATTGAGTCGCAACACCATGGTATGTGGTCACTAAACGACAAGGCACTTGGTCAACATGAAAACGTGGACACATAGCGCCGCTCAGTGTCGCTAAGCGCAAACCAGCCTGCTCTATGTCGAACAGATAACAAAACATATCAACCAGCTCAGCCATGTTCTCTAACAGCTTTTTAGGCGCGGTGCCATCTGTCGCGTAATCTAGCGCTTCATAAGCCGATTCTGGCGATAGAGTCAGAGATTTGCTGAGATTCGGATTTGCAGCTACAAATTGGCTTACATCATCAAAAAATGCCGGGTCAAAGTGACGTCGCCAAATCGCGATGTTGACCTCGTCCTGATAGATGTCCCCCAACACAGTCGGTTGCTCCCCTAAACTGAAACTGGGCACCTCAATTGACGTATCTTGGGTACTGATGACCATCGGTTCAGCGACAACTGCATTCATTGAATGACCTCCTATGCGGCAAACGTATCGTATTCCTTTTACAACCTTGCCTGTTATCGATTGATAGCAGCAAGGCCAACTATCGAAACGTTATAACATAACAAATAGAAAAAACAAAAACAGCTTGCGGCCTAAGATTTACCGAGATGAATGTATAAGCTTAAATTAAGGTGGTAGGCGCCGAGTGCAACTCATTGAGTTTGAAAGGCATTAGCGTGAAAGCCAATCACTGGCTGTCAAAAAGAGAGATAGGTAAGCCCGCCAGATGAGATGCTCAACCTTCTCTCCCGAGAACGTTGAGCGAGTATGCGCTGTAATAAATGAAACGCGCAGCGGGCTATAAGCGACTTAGTTCGATTAGCGGAACGCCATGGCACCCTTGCCCACGCCTTCATACGCGATGATCTGCAAGGATTGATTAGACTCTAGGCTTGGCTTTATTTGATCTGCAATATAGCCAGCTAACAGCTCGACTGTAGTGTCGGTTGGCAGAATTTCGGTTTCACTCTTCGCGATAGCTAACTCAAACTCACCCTGTGGCGCAGTATAGCGGAAACCATAATGGCTCTCGTCTGAGATAATTTGAGCGCGTGGGCTCAAATTCAGCTTTGTTACGGATACCTGATCTTCGACTGAACCTAAATAGATATCTTCCCAACGTTTTGCGAACGCCGCTTCTTTCTCATTATCACGTTGACCATCCACCAATATTTCAACCGGAGATCGGTGACCATGCGCAATGCGCTGACAGTTACCATCGTGCTTTTTCAGGCCATGAGTGTAGTGATAAAACGCGCCGGCAATATTTTCGTGGCGAAGTGTGATTTCTAATCCAGTTACGTTGCTTGGCAGATTATCACGGAGGATGTGATAAACGTGCTCAGTCAGACTTTCGATAGTGATCGCTTCTGCATCAATCAAGCAGTAAGCTTCGTCTGGACATTGAAGGTGGATGCTTTTGTTGTCACGCATGACATCCAGTGTGGCATAGCCGGGCTTGCTTGTGTTGTGAACGACAGCAGCGCTTTTCATCGGCACTAGCAGACGGTGATCAACATACAGATCGACGAGGTGTTTAATCTGCTTCTTTACCTTGCCAAAGTCTAACACCATGCTCATTTCATTGAGCTCACCCGACAAGGTCGCATCTAAAATCCAACTATCTCCCACGATGCCTCTGTGTTCACAAATGAATGAAGAATCGATAACGGTAAGATCTCTTACAAATAGGTTCAAGTTGAACTCCTTACTACTTTAATGAGATACGGGAGGCTGATTAACATTTCAGCAGGCACTTCGTCTCATTATTTGTGGTTGAATGAATTGGAGTGGCAGGATGTTACAACGGCTTTGCGAAGTCCACCTTTTTTGAATCTCTTTCACAAGAAAAGTGCAATATCTATGCAATACTCGCTAAAAGTCATGTAATTCTCTAAGCAGCCACACCTTAACCGGGGTTAGACTCTACATTTTAGGCGATCAGAGGAAAACCCGCTTCAATCCTTGAGCTGCTCATATTTCAACCTCTAATATTGCTCACGCCAGCCAAAATAAAACAAGCCTGAACGGTTATCCGCTCAGGCTTGTTGGGGGTATCTATGTTCTTCGGCTTGAATCTACCGATGAGAGATCTACTTGTTGGTATGGAATATCTGCTCGGTTTCCAGGGAAGTCATTGCTCGAATTTGACGCCATAGGTAATAAAAAATACCAAACATCATCAGCATGCTTGGAATCGCAATGGCTGGATAGCTGTACAGAGTGAGCTTGCCCAACTCTTCGTTAAATTCAGGCGTGCCTGCAGGGCTGGTGACAATCCAAGTTGCAAGGAAATAGTTCATCGCAGAAGAAAACGCAAAGGTACTGGCGAATAGATAGTTTGATGACATCAGGCATCGCTCAAACTCTTGAGATTTACCGTTCTCTTCAAGACGTTTGGTGATCAAAGAAAGGTTTAAAACCGTGTCGTTCAAGAGCATCTTCTGCATTAGTGGGTAGCGCGTAAAAGTAGAGCCCAACACCGCTAAGCCGATCAGTCCAGGGATCAATGCTTCTTTTAGAGCCAACCAACGCGTATCAAGCTCCAACAGACCGATGCCGCCAGTCAGTAACACACTGACAAAACCAAGCGCGGAAATAAAGTTGAACTTCTTGTTACGGATAAGATCCATACCGCCGTAACCAATAGGGAAGAGCAAAGCGACCACAAGAGCCATTGCCGTGCCTAGGTGCTCTTCACCACTAAACTTCATCAATATGAATGAAGGGATGAATACGTTAAAAAGGATCTCAAATAATGGATTCGACTTTTTCGCCGTCGTGTTGCTCATAATTTCCTACTAACTCTATTATGTCGGCTGCTATTTACTTTGGGGGAAGTGTTCATTGCTTAGCGCAAGATGTAAAGCGCTAAAACGTCGAGTTGTGTAACGACTTATTAAATACATAAGCAACCAATACATTGACTCAAATGATACGTAACCCCACTCGAGTCAACTCTATCACAACGCTAAGCGCAGGACTTCTCTTCATTTCGCAGCGTCAGCACTTCATAACCCGTACTGGTTACCAGAACTGTGTGTTCAGATTGGGCGGACAACTTTTTATCACGGGTCACCACCGTCCAGCCATCTTTCTTTGTTTTTACTCTCGCCGCTCCCTGATTGATCATAGGTTCAATGGTGAAAACCATGCCTTCCTTTAAAGTCAGCCCGTGATTGGGCATTCCGTAGTGAAGCACTTGAGGCTCTTCATGCATTTCACGACCAATACCATGCCCACAATATTCCCTGACAATGCTGTAGCCATGAGATTCAGCATAACTTTGAATCGCATGACCGATATCCCCCAGAGTGGCACCGGGCTTCACTTGTTTGATTCCCTGCCACATGGCAGTGTAAGTCACTTCAACAAGCTTTCTCGCTAACGGAGTGGCCTCAGGCATCACGTACATCTTGCTTGAATCCGCAATGAAGCCGTTCTTTTCCAGTGTGATGTCCAGATTGATAATGTCTTTAGGTTTCAAAAACTGGGAAGCTTTCGGGACTCCATGACAAACCACTTCATTGATCGAAGAGTTCAACACGTATTGATAGTCATACTGCCCTTTGCTGGCAGGGCGGGCTTTCAACTCATTAACAATAAAGTCTTCCACCTTATTGTTAATCTCCATTGTCGATACGCCGGGTTGCACGTAGCCATCAAGCATATGGAACACCTCAGCAAGCAGGCGACCAGATTCACGCATTAACTCTGCTTCCGCCGCAGTTTTGATGATGACGCTGTTATTCAACCGTTTCCCCTTCCGCTGATGCCACATTGGCTGCTGAGACTTCTGCCGACTTCATCAGGTCAGAAATAATTTGATTGAACGACAGCTGAGGATGTAGCTCTGCCAACATACCCATTTTGATCCAAAACTCTGCCTGAGAGTTAATCGAACGAGACATCACGGAGCTGGCTTTTCTGATCTCTTCATGCAGCTCATCTGAAATTTTGACAATACCCAATATTATACGCCTTATATACGAAGTGTATATTTATTGTATATATTGCGCTTAATCCGTCAAGCCAATTTCTGATCAGGTGAACAGAGGATTTGGAGCCTTGAATAGCAAACCAAAATACTCCTACTTGGGATTAATGGTCTAACCAGATATTGATAGCGAATCACTCATTCCTTACTGGGTTTGGTAATGCGCTATTGTTCATATTGTGTAGGAGTATTCGCACATAATGACTGGTTGACAAATGAGCAACAGCTGTGGTGCTCTAGGCAAGCAGACGCATCTAAAAAATACCGATTAAAGTAAAGTTCTAGACGGGGTATTGAAGAATATGATTACCGATTACGCAAAATATCTAAGCTCTGAGCTTCCAAATTACTGGGGCGAGATTAAAACTTCTTGGAAATCGCCAGAAAGTGGCAAATATATCTATCTAGAACTCACAAGTGGTCACCCTTTTCTTAAACACGTTGAAGACTTTGTTAACGAAAATATCTCTGCAAGAAAAGTTGTTTCGCCGACTGCTGAAAACGCTCGTATGCACTATGCCTATGAGATGAAAAACAACCCTCAAAATAGCGAAATGATCGTTTCGAGAATGACGCGGAGAATGAAAGAAGGTAAGGGCGATGTTAAACCTCCAGAGTCAGCAAATATCTCGATTCGTTCTTTGAAAATCATCTATAACAAAGAGTTGCTAGCGACATATAAAGCGTTTCTCAATACCAATTACTCACTTGGCGAAAACTCAGCTAATAAAATTGGTGCCACCAAATTCCAGTCTAAGTTTCAAAATGACACAGAATATACGGACTTCTGTGCACCGGTGCTTAATCGAAGAAATGGCGAGTTGATGCTCTTTCACGGCACCTCACCTTATATCGGTGATTTAATTGCAGGTGGAGGGTTCAGACCAGACCTAGGGAAGAAAAATGCGAAAACAGGTTGCTATGGGATGCTTGGTCAAGGTGCATATTTCTCAGACAATTTCTCGAAGATTATGACCTATTCGACCTGTCCACAGTGTGGTGACTATCGCTGTTTTTGCAGAGATAATACAGGCCGAAAATTCAGTAAAACAGCGCTAATCTCCAGAGTTTGCCTTGGACACTCTAAACTGTTTCCTCACCTTATCCATAAAGCGATTCCATTCACATCTGCCAGGAATGATTTTAGAAAAGTGAGTTCAGATCACGCCAAAGAGCTGGGTTATGATTCGGTCATTTCCAGAGGTACCAACAACAACTTCTGGAATATATCCAGTGGCAACAATGAATTTATGATCACTGGTGCCAGCCAAGCTTATCCGGAGATTATCTTTGATTATGTAATTGGTGAAGATAACGTGTCTGACAACAATTACTTTATCAACCTCATTTCAGGTGCATTGGCGAAATACGATGGCGCAACTAAATTTCGACAAAGCAGCCAATCCAAACACGCTGTCAGAACACTGAAAAACTTAGTAACACGCAGAGAGTCCGATAAACTGGTAACTGCGGTAAATTACTATATGTCGGTCTCAATCAAAAATAGCGTATTAGCCAGTCAGTATGGCAATCCCCTCAAGCCAGGATCGCGCCTGCACAAAATGCTCCAGACTGCGATGGTAGAAAGTGGGGCCTATCAAGATTATTAAACAATTCTCTCAGACTGTGTGGCCTGACTAACTCAGGCCACAATCTGACGGACTCCTGCTCTGCATTTCTGCTTGAGATCGCTGCGTTTTCCTGTACTTTACCTGATATTCGCTTGAGCATTTTTCGAGCCTTTCGCTTTCTGCATTTTTAGGTAAACACAACATGTCGCTTTCAGATATCAAATTCATCGCTGCCGATATGGACGGCACTCTGCTGGATGAAAACAGCCAGCTAAACCCTGAATTCTTCGAACTGTACGAGCAGCTTGAACAGAAACAGATCATTTTTGCAGCGGCATCGGGGCGTCAGTATTACAGCCTGATGGAGACTTTCTCTCCAATTAAAGATCGTATGATGTTTGTCGCTGAAAACGGCACGCTGGTCATGCACCAAGGCAAAGAGCTTTACAGCTGCACAATTGATGGCAGTGCCATTGAAGCCATCATTCAGCAAGCACGAACAATTAGTGGAACACACATTGTGCTTTGCGGTAAAAACTCAGCTTACATCGAAACGCAAGACCCTCGCGCGTTGGAAGAGTTTGCCAAGTATTACCACCGCTGCGAGTATGTTGAAGATCTACTCAGCGTTGAAGAAGAGTTCATTAAAATCGCCATTTGCCACTTCGATGGAACTGAAGAACTCGTGTTCCCCGCCATGAACGAGCACTTTGGCGACAGTCATCAAGTGGTGGTGAGTGCTAAGATCTGGCTGGATGTGATGAATGCAGAGGCTTCAAAAGGCGCAGCCATTAAACATCTACAACAAACGCTTGGCTTTAGTCATGAACAAACCATGAGCTTTGGCGACTACCTAAATGACTTAGAAATGCTCAAAGAGAGCTATCACTCCTACGCGATGGAGAATGCTCACGACACCATTAAGCAGACCGCTCGATTCCGCGCACCAAGTAATCGAGAGAATGGCGTCCTTGAAGTCATTAAGGACAAGCTGCTTTAAACTCTCCTTAGATACAGAAGAAAAAACCCGCCAAGGCGGGTATGGTCAACAGAGCTGTTCAACTAAAATTACGACCATCAAACCAATATTGAGCCTTCAACTGCCAAGTGAAGGCTCCGGTATCTAATGCCTACCCTAATACGGGGGATCAGTTATAGGCACGAGCCAAAATACCGTTCCCTTGATATTGGTAAACGCTGGAATTATTGCTGACGAACACGGACTCTCCCGGCTTAAGTAGCACCTGCTCACCATTCGACTGCACGTATGCTTCCCCTTCGACGCAGAATAAAATTTCGGCACTGCGTAGATAAATCGATTTCACCTCATCGCTTACCGATAAGATATCAAAGCCAAAATCATCGACAGGAATGGGGTAAGTTAATCTGCCCTCTTTGACTACTGGCTCCATTTTTATTGTGCTTGGATCTATCGGCGTGAACTTTGTATTGTCGATAAGCTCTGGCACATCAATGTACTTAGGCGTTAACCCCGCGCGCAGCACATTGTCTGAGTTGGCCATGATCTCTAAACCCGTCCCTTTAACATAGGCATGAGGTGTTTCTGCATGTAAGAACATCGCCTCACCAGGAGCCAGTTCAATCGTATTAAGTAGCAAGGGGGAAAACAAACCAATGTCATCCGGATAGTGCTGGGAAAACTCTTGACTGTATTGTAGAGCTTCACGACATATCGCTGTTTTTGTAGGTCGTGATTGCGCCGCACCCAACTGTGCTAACGCACTCTGTTTACGTTGACCTGCCAGCGACATGATCGCACTGAAGAAAGTCTCTAAACCTTCACTGTTTGGGTTTGTCATTAATGCTTCAACTTCAAAGCTGAGTTCTGCAATGCTCGCCTCTCTGAATAAGGCAATGATTTGCTCGATTGGTCTAAAGCCGTTCATCGCTTTGTAAAATGTTAGTGCATAAACCAGCTCTGGTTTATGGTTTGCATCTTTGTAGTTTCGGGTTGGTGCGTCCAGAGCGATACCTTGCGCATTCTCACGTGCAAAGCCTATCTCTGCCTTTGATTTGCTTGGGTGAACTTGAATCGACAGCGGAGTTTCGGCGGCAAGAACCTTAAATAGGTAAGGCAGTTCACCAAAGCGCGCGGCTGTGTAATCCCCTAACATACCTGTACTGTCTTGCACCAGCACGTCTGACAGAAGCATCCCTGTTCCCGCGACTTTTGAGCAACCACTTGGGTGAGCCCCCATCCAAATTTCAGCCTGAGGCTGAGCTTTTGGGTTTTGAATCCCAAACAGTTCTGAGATGGATTGCGTACTTCCCCAAGCGTAATTTTGAATTACATTATCAAGTTTAAATAACGGCATCTTGTTCTCTCTCATGGCTGTGCTCGCTCGTCTGCGAGCACATATGTGAGTTAAAATTTCACTTGGAAGGTTTTCGCCTGGCAGGCTTTTAGCGTGCCGAATGACTCCAGCGCCACTTGGCTATCACGTACTTTCTCTTCGAAGTTAGTTTCTCGCCATGAAGCCACAGAGGAAGTAAACGAGACTTTATCTTCGATTTCGCCAGCTTCTGCTGGGTTGTAAACGCGTAGAATCAGAGCTTCTTCGTCTTCGGCTTTTTTCAGCACACTAAGAACAGCGCCTTTCTGTTCTTTACTCAGCAATGAGTAAGTAAGCGGTCTATCCTGCTCGCCTACGTTCAGCTTCATCGCGTTGTAAGGGATCTTGTTGTAGCACTCAATCGGAGTCACGTTATCGCGCGCTTCGGCCATAATATTGGCGTCAATATGATTTCCAACATAGCCAAACAGAGCGAATTCACACACTAACTTACCGCGCGTTTGTGAATCGGGCGTTGGGATCTTAATACCTGATGGACGACCTGGACGCAGCAAGAGCTCCTCTTTGCCCAATACGCCGACACCTCGCAGTAAAGTAAGCGCAAACGTGTCTCGCTGCTCATTGCCTTGGCTTGAGATCACTTCAAACTCACGTAGGCCATTGGTCATTAGCGCCAACCCACCCGTTTGATTTTCAACCGCAGCAAAGTTCATTAGCTGGTACACAGGCACTGGAGCTTCTTTCCACTTCTCTTGTTCCCAAACCGCCATTGCCGGATCGTTGGTTGGGCGAGAGATAAGGCCAAATTGGTTGTCAGCGACTACCTGCTGGGAAACAAATGGCGTAGGGGCAAGCACGCGAACGCGGTGATCGTTAGCTTGATTATCCAGTTCCATCCGCACTTCAATACGGCGTGAACCTTGTTTGAGAACCACTTGGCAATCGACATCAACAAAGCCATTTTGACCACTACGAGCCTCACGCTCTTGCAGGTTTTCAGGCACCTCCATACGGAACTGAATGTTTGCAACCGACTGGAAACCTTCGTGCTTAATATCGACTTGAGCATCGAACTCGTCTGAGTAAAGCAGCCACTCTTTGCGTGATGGCGAGTAATCATATTCATCACCATCGTCCGAGCCATCTTCAACCCGTAGAACTTGGTCAAAGGTCATCTCTGTCTGTTTATCAAAAATGGTCAGTGTGCCGTTATCATTTACAGCAATTCGATAGAACTCGTTCTCAAGCGCATCCCCCTGAGCCTCAATCGCTTTCACTTTTCCTTGCTGATTGGCTTGAACGTGCAAAGTGGTAAAGCCCATCGCAGGCACTGCATATTTGACTTGAATATCGTACTCGATAAACGGGTCGTAGTTACCGTAGTGAACGATCTGGCGGTCAATCTTCCCCGGATCAATCACACGCTGATCTTGAATAAAGTACTCGACCGGTTGACCGTTATCGTCAAACAGATCGAACTGCTCAGCACGAATTGTAATCGTGGTGTTGATCACCTCTTCACGCTGATAAGGTGAAAGATTGAAGAAAGCGAGTTTATCGCAACCTTCGCGAGTAGGCATATGGTCAACAATCTTACGCTTGTAGAAATTGATTAGATTGCTCGCCATGTCGTCAGCCAGAATATAGCGGTTGAGGATTTCAGCGTGTACCTTGTCAGAACAACAGCAGCCTATCGAATCATGAGCGTGGTTCTTCATGCTCTCTTTCCACATTTTTTCGATCAAGCCGTGGTGGTACTCAAAACCCAGCGACCAAGCAATTGACGCCAAAGGTTCTAGGACATTTACAATCTTGTTTTCAACTTCAGCGTGAATCAGTTTGATGTCCATTCGCGTTGAAGAGATGGTACGGTGAACACGCATGTATTTGCCGTCGTTAAATTCACCTTTGATGATATCTAGGTTGTCTCGCTCTTCACGAATACGGTCAAACACTTCCTCAAAGCGACTCATGACAAACTCACGTTCAGGATAAATTTCACGTAGCTTGTCCATCACCTCAAAGATGTCTTTCTGGATAGGCATTTGGTCATGACCGTTAGGCAACAAAATGTCTTTGGTCACCGAAGGTTTCTCTAGCACCGGGAAGTATTTGTCTAAACGCGCACGCAAACCCTCTTCATCTTGCGGTAAGTATTTACCAATGGCGTAGCCCAATGGTAGAACTTGCGCCATGACTTCAGAACCATCATTCGATTGCCATAGGAATTCAGTTTTGTCTGTCCCGTGGCGCTCAGAGCAGCCCCGCCAGAACATGGCGGTATCAATATCAAAGCCGTTGTAAATCATCGGTAGCTGAGAGCTCATCGAAAACGAATCTGGCAAGTAACCAATCTTCATTGGCTCGCCTAAAGCTAGGCAGTCACGCAATCCATAAAGCATGTTACGCACAATCGACTCACCGCCCACTTGCATGGTATCGGTTTGCGAATACCACGGGCCTACAATCAGTTTGCCTGCTTCAGCCAAGGCTTTAACACGCTGTTTGTTCTCAGGTTTAATAGCGAAGTAATCTTCAAGAACCGCCGTTTGACCATCAAGAACGTAGTATTTGTAATCAGGATCGCTTTCCAGACGCTGCATGATTTCTTCCATGTTGTTCACCAGAAGAATTCGCGACTCTTCTGTAGTGAAATACCATTCACGATCCCAGTGCATGTGTGGAGTAATATGAACGCGTGATGTAATCATTGTCGTATACCTATTTACTGCTGAGCAGTGACGAAATTTTGAATACCAAGGGAATGTTTTTTATACAAATTCACTGATTTTGGGCACAGCTATCCCGTGCCCATCAGTTTGTTTATTACTGAGTGTTAGTTTTGAGTAGCAACCTGAGCTTCGAACTTACCCTTTTTTACCGCATGGGCTCGCCAAGCAAGTAAGGTCACTGTAGAGATGGCAGTACCAATGATGGCAGCACCGAACCAGATAGCCGCTGCGGTAAAGGCACCAAGACCAGAGTCATGCAGCAAGAAGATGGAGAAGATACCTGCTCCCGGAGTCGATAGACCAATGCCCGCCGCACCAATCATCGCACCAGTCACCACTGAACCTAAGAGGAACGAGCCAATAACACGGATTGGATCTTCGATTGCCATTGGGATGGCACCTTCGGTAATGCCCGCTAGGCCAAGCAGCCAGGTCGATTTACCCGTTTCAATTTCAAAGTCTTTGAACAGACGCGGAGCGAGCATTGTGGACGCAGTGACTGTGAATGCAGAAACCATTTTTACCGAGCCGAAGATAGCATAAGGGCCATAAACACCATTCGCCATGGCACCCAGACAAAATGCGTAAGCGGCTTTATTGACGGGACCACCTAAGTCAAATGACACAAACAGACCGATGACTGCGCCAAGAAGCAAAGCATTGGTACCTGACATACCATTTAGCCAATCCGTAAGACCTTGGTTTAGCCAAGCAACCGGTTTGCCAATGACAAACAGCATCAATGAGCCCGCCACTAAAGTACCGATAACGGGATACAGATAGAAAGTCAGGAAGCCATTGAAGGCAGGGCTTAAGCGAACATTCTCTTTCACCCAGCGCATAACATAACCGGCAATCAAACCACCTACTACGCCACCAAGGAAACCAGAACCGATTAAATTCGCAGCGATACCAGCAGCAAAGCCAGGGCCCAATGCAGGCTTATCGGCCAGCGAGTATGCTGTGTAAGCAGCGAGAACCGGTACCATCAAAGTACCAAGTAGACCACCACCGAGTTTACGGTACATCCACAACCATGAATCTTGTGTGGCATAGAGATCTTGCAGGTCAAAAATTTGTGCGATGAGAACAGCGACCGCAAGAACAGTACCACCTGCAACGATCAAAGGTACCGCATAAGAAATACCAGACAGTAGCGCTTGTTTGAGTTCAGTTTTTAGCGGTAATTTTTTAGGCTTGTCTTCCATCGCAACTGCAGCAGAGCTGCGACCCGCTTTACCGGCTTCTATTGCCTCATTTAGGATGCGCTCAGAGTGCTTAATCGGCTCTGCTACTGGCACTTCTACACGTGGAATACCATTGAAACGCTCCACTTCTTTGATAGCGACTTCAGCAGCAAAGACCACAGCAACGGCTTTGTTCAATTGTTCAGCAGTTAAACGGTCTTCAATGCCATTTGCTCCCTGCTTCTCAACGTGAACGTTATAGCCAAGTTTGCTGCCAGTTTTTTCCAAATATTCAGCCGCCATATAGGTATGAGCAATACCCGCTGGGCACGCTGTCACACACACAATGGTCGGAGCATCAATATTATTTGTCTTACAGTTATCTTCAAATTCCTCTTGAGATTCTTGCTTGCCAAGCAGATCAAGAATTTGTTCTACATTTGTAGCATTCAATACCGCTTGACGCACATCGTCATCAACCAGTGTGGTTGTCAGCTCCGTCAGCAGATGCATGTGGGTAGAGCCCGCTTCTGCATTTGGAATGGCGATCAGAAAGATAAGATTAACGTCTTCTTCCTCATCTAAACCTTTCCATTTCAAGTCTTGCTTTAGTGTCGCGACTGCAAAAGCAGCTTCTTTTACTGCGTCAGTTTTACCATGAGGTACCGCCAGTCCTTCGCCTAGGGCTGTAGGTCCCTGCTCTTCACGAGCAAATACCGCTTGCAGATACTCTTCTTTATTATGCAGTTTGCCTTGTTGGTTTAATTGTTCGGCAAGCGCTTCAATCGCTGCATCACGACTGTCAAAAGTCGTTTGTAGGTTAATCAGCGATGGGTTGGTAAGAGATGTTAGATTCATAACTTTTGTCCCATTGTCACATTTATTGATTGTTGTCCGTTCAACAATGAGAATAATAATACCTTTTAGATACAAACAATCCACGATCAAGATCTCGTTTGAATTAAAATATGTATTATTTTTGTATTATCAACATTGATTCATTTACAAACTAATACTTGTATTAAGCACCTTAATTCGTATTATGTTGGCTTTACAGCATTAGATTACTCAAATGATAGTTCAAACACCGCCCTCTCGTTTGTAACGAGATCATGATGACGTCATTTGTATTGTGTAGAGGTAAGCATGGCAAGATTGCCGATGTATCGCCAAATTGCGGACGCAATTCGAGAAAAAATAAGCAGTAGTGAGTATAAGGTTGGCGAAGCGCTACCTACAGAAGCGCAGTTACGGGAAGAGTTTTCCGTCAGCCGCGTTACAGTAAGACAAGCTTTAAAGCTACTGATTGAGAACGAAGAGCTTGAAAGCATTCAAGGCAGTGGTACCTACGTAAAAGAGAACAAGGTTAACTACGACATCTACCAGCAAAGCAGTTTTGCTGAAAAATGGGCTCACCTTGATGGTGTCACTCATAGTGACGTACTGGCATTTGAAATCCAATCCGCGTCTTTGACAATGGCTGAGCACTTAGAGATCAGCGAAGGCGAGCGTATATTCTACATCAAACGCGTTCGCTTCCTCGACGACAACCCCATAACAGTAGAAGAAACCTGGATGCCGACTGAGATGTTTCCCGATCTCACTTATCAGGTGATGCAGGGCTCAAAGTATGACTTCATTGAAAACCAAAAAGGGCTAGTCATTGATCGCAGCGAGCAAGAGATCATTCCAGTTCTTCCTCCTGACGAGATCGCAAAGCAACTCGGTATAGATCCAGCAGAGCCAATTATTGAAAAACGCACGCGCGGCTATTTGCATGGCGATACTGTCTTTGAATACAGCCGTAACTATTTCAAATCAAGCGACTACAAATTTACCTTGATAGCGAAAAGACACAAATCTTAGCCACAATAAAGCCTGTTTTTGCTCAATCAGGCTTTTTCTTTCTCCGAGAGTTCTGCGAGTTGCTGCGTGATTTCTTCTTGCCTCTTGGAACAGCGTTCAACTGCCTCTGCGGTCACCTTAAGGGCTTTAGCCATCTGAGACACATTGTGTGTTGCACTGAATACCGTACTCTGAAGTGGTCTTAGCAATAACCAGTACACAGCACCGATGACAGCGATCAAGATGACACCGACCAAAGCGACGATCAACACGATCTTAAACTGCAAATCGTCGAAGAATCGCTGACTCTTTTCACTGACAACTTGTTGCGAGTGCTGAATAGCGGCAGGGAAGCTAGCAACGGAGTCTCTGGAGATGGAGACCAGTTGATTGAGGTTAGAAATAGTCTCACTCAACGTCTGCTTTTGTTGTTCAGTCAGATTATCACTGTGCGCAATACCATCGAGAGCGCCAGCAATATTATCCAACGATGCACGAGTTTGATCGATGGACTTCTCTATCCCGTCCAACTCCAGCGTAACATTAACGTCAATAAATGCACTGTCACTCTCAGGTGGTTGCTGTCCAAAAGCACTCAGAGAGATTAAAGCAAGCCCCAGCGTCATCCAGATTTTCATCGATTACTTCTCATTAAATTCATATCTCTTCTCCATAATTTAGCTGTGATTTCAGCGCGTTACTGAGACACATAACAAAAACGAGAGTTAACTCCTGAAACGAGCAGTAAAAATCAGCGCAATGCCCCCTAAAATCAGCAATGACGACATGACTGCATTTAGAGTAATCGTTTCACCAAGTAGTAAACTACCCGCAATAAACGCAATCACAGGTACCGCCAACTGAGAAACAGAAGCTTGAAGAACGGAAAGTTGCTTTAAAACCTGATACCAAAGAATGTAACCGAACCCTGATGCGAACACCCCAGACAGTAGCGCCCACATTGCTCCCTGCGCAGTGACGGACTCCAATGAGAGTAGTGCAGGGCTGAGCATCAGAGCCATCAGGCTCGCCACCAAAAAACCATGAGTTATCGACTGAGCAGCATTGGCAGTATTACGGCCCAGCAATGTGAACCCAGCCCAACAAATACCTGAGATCAACATTAAAGCAGCGGAACCGAAATCGGGTGTCTCGGCAGACGGCAACATAAGCACAACAAACCCCGTCAGAGAAATACCAATGCCAATGCTCTCACCTATTTTAAGGCGGTTACCTGTCATTAAATGGAAAGCAATCAGTGCCATCTGAACCATTCCGAATAGAATCAACGCTCCCGTCCCTGTAGTGAGCTGGGTATACGCGAATGAAAAGCTTACCGCATAACCAAACAGTGCTCCCCCAGCCCACCAACTGGCTCTGTCGCTGACAAATTGGTAGTTCATCTGGCCTCTGAAAGCTAAGATAAGCCATAGCGTCACCGCCCCAGACACCAAACGAATCAAAGTAAAGGAGCCTGGATCAATAGCGTGATTTGCGAGAGCAAACCGACAGAAAAATGAGTTAGCGGCAAACGCAGTGAGCGCAGCGACAAGAAGAATAGATTTGTGCATAAATTTCCCTTTCAACCATAGGATTGTATGGCGAAAGCTGAGGTTTAGGATAGCTCGGTTGTTTCTGGTTAATACTCGAAAGCTATATCGATAGACAATTAAAAAGCCGCGATGATTATCGCGGCTTAGACTCATGGATGAGTTTAGTGAGACTGTTCACTGCTTAGTTGTGCAGAATGAATATCTTGATACGCTTTCGCTTCATCCCGCCCCATATATTTACCTAATGTTCTGACTGGTACCGAAGTCAGGTCGACAACAATCAAGCCATCCAGCGCAAAGTTAAAGGCAGGGTCAACATTAAAGCAAACCAGCTTACCGTTCATTCCGAGGTATTGTCTCAATAACACAGGTAACCCCATACCTTGCTCAAGGCGACTCAGCACTTTAGAGAGCAACGGTAAATCAGCCAATGAACTCAGCATGTCCGGACGCCAGAATTCCTGACCACTTTTCTCTAGTGGTGTGGTTGGCGACACAAGCTTTGCCTTCTCTTCATCGTAATAATGGACAGACATTACCGATGCAATCAGCTGTCTCGCGACCGGGCTGTAATCATTGCTGATACTGACCGGACCAAATAAATGTGTGTATTTCGGATGGCGCTCAACAAACTTGGCGATGCCTTTCCATAGCAGGAGTAAGGAATGCATGTTACGTTGGTATTGTTTCGACACCACAGAACGCCCAAGCTCAATCGACTGGCCTAACGTATCAACGAACGCTTCGTCATAGTTAAACAAGCTGGTGGAATACAGCTGCTCTATCCCACCTTTAGCGATCAGTTCATCCACAAGACCTAAGCGATAAGCACCCACTAAATCTTGGTTTGCACGGTTCCAGACAAACAACTGATGGTAGTGCGGGTCGAATCTGTCGATATCGCACGATAAACCGCTGCCTTCACCGACTTCACGGAAGCTCTCTTCACGCACACGGCCAATCTCCTCCATCATGTGTGGAATCACATCCGTTGGAGCGCAGTAAACATCAAAGTCACCTTGTTCGAGGAGCTTGTATTGTTCAATCTGCGACAACTCATTCTCCAATGTGGCAACACCAACAGGGGCAATGATTGGCTCGGCATCATCCGTCTGCAGTGCAGACGTCTGTGGCTTTCCCATACTGCCCATTAAATACGTGTTCAGGCGGAAGTACTGGGTAATATCTTCTTCATCCTCAAAACCTTTGATTTCTGAGAATGGGATAGCATTGCCGATTGATACGGATATCGTCTGCCCTGATTTGTTGAGCAGTTCACGTCCAAGTAGCGCCGTTCTCAGCAAAGGGTGGATTCGTCCCGCTTGATAGAAGAGCTTGCTGTTCATACCATTGATAAAAACCGGCACCGTTGTCGCTTCGGCATGCTTCACAAACTTGGCGACAGACTTACTCCAGGCTTTATCGGTGATTTTATTTTCGTTTGCCTGCCAAGCGGAGACTTCGCCCGCAGGGAAGATAATCAACACCCCACCCTCTTTGAGGTGTTGATTGGCTTCTTTGATCGCTTTTCTGTTGGTCTGTCTTGCTTGTTCTCCACCAAATACGTTCACTCCAATGAACAGATCATCCAGTTCAGGAATGCGTTTTAGCAGTTCATTCGCCAGCACTTTTACGTCCTTTCGCGCCTTAGAAATCAGAGACGCGAGAATTATCCCTTCGATGCCACCAAACGGATGGTTAGCCACAATCAACACCGAACCTTCGGCGGGGATATTTTCCAGACTGCCATGATCAACTTCATACTGAGTGCCAATTCGGTTGAGTGCTTCTTGCATAAACTCAAAGCTGTCTTCCGGCAAGATATCTTGCTTGTAGAGTGCGTCGAGCGTTGATAAACCCGTTGCCCACTCCACCATTGACTCACCAATACCAAACGGCGTTTTTCGCGGCAATCTGAAAGGACTATCCAACATATTAAGCTCCTTTTGCTAGCAGGTTGTTGGTAAACGTTCCTTCCGTTTTCACATCACGGATGAAGAGGAACACACCGCACGACCAAACAATACATGCCATACCAAATAGCAGACCACCGTCGTCACCAACAATCTCACCCATAGCGTTGAACTCAGGCATTACAATGCCTAGTGGCGTGAATAGGTGGAAGAAAATCGCACCTGTCATAATGCCTGCACTCATTGCCGCACCAACACCGTGTAAACGAGTAAACAACAGGATTGAGGCAATCAGCTCGGAAAAACCAATTAAGTAACCACCGTAAACACCAAACCATTCAATCCCTGACCATTCCCCTAGCGTGCCAAAGATATGGTCCGTTTCATAAGAGCCAGAGAACTTAAAGAACAACGATTGAATAAAGACAAAGGCAATAAACGCTGAAGGAATATGCTTAATCGGAGAAAATTTCATAGAGGGAAGTCCTTGTTAGTTAACTAAAGTTGGCCAATTGATGTCAGCTTGTTTGATGTGACCTGCGCGGTCGTCATCCCACCAGCTTTTCACTTCTGCGTCATAGTTCAGGTAAAGCTTACCGTCGACGATCGCCCATTGTTTTGGATCTGCTGACGCAAAATCGTTTTTAGCTGAAATCGCCCACGCGCAGTAACCGCCATATTGAGGAGCGTAAGCCTCAGGGTCTGCTTTAAATTTGTCTAAATTTTCCTGAGAAGAGAAATACCAGTCAGCACCCTCATACTCGACTTGCCACTTGCTGTCTCCTTTAACAGGTTTGCCTTCGGTAAAATAGGCAACCGTGTCATAACCGCTCACTGCTTTGCTGCTGAATATTCCGGTGTAAATTTTATCTGCTGACCAAGATGGGAAACTGACTAACATGATTAAAAGGGCAAATAACTTCTTCATTTGAAGACTCCTTGTTCTACAACGTCGGCCTTCAAACAACTTTGTGTCGTTCGAAAATCAACATTGCGGTGATTGTCGATTGATTGGTAATTCATCTCTTGTTTAGTAGAAGACACGACAACTGAGGTAAAACTTACAGTGCGAGCGTCATTTCTTTCCATAAGAGGAGAAAGGTGCGGATAGCTGTCATCAAACGTCTGATGAAAGCGTTTACCTATCTCTTCATCTGGCGTCGTCAACACTAATTCGTTAAACAAACTTAGGCGATATTGTCTGGCTTCTTCGTAGTGCAAAGCCGCCGAGACTATCGGCGCAAACGCATGTGAACGAGTAAGCTGCTCCCCATCCCAAGTCCATAACACGGTTTCATTCGCTGTTCTGCGTGTATCGAAAGAAACCACAGTGAAAGGTGCAAAATGTGTCAGTTCCATTTCCAATAATCGAGCATCGACAGTCTGACTGGAACAACTGCTAGCAAGACGTTTAATGATCATACCCCGACTGGTTAGCGGACCTTTTGGTGTCTTCCCTTGGTAGAAGTTAAGTAGGCACACAGTAACACCGTGTTCATTGGCGGAAATCCAACTGCCTCCACCCACAGGGTCAATCGGCATCACACAGTGCACACCATCAATGACCAGACTTTGTGGCTCAAGCGCTGGCAGGCGAGAACGCTGCTCGTCGCGATTGAAATAGACTTCGTAGTGGTTATTGCCATGGTAAACCCAAGATAATGTACACATAGATTACTGCGCCCTTTGGTAAGTTGCCGTCGTTGGTGCGACGCCAAAATGGCTATCTGAGGCCACGCCTCTTAACGATGCCACGACTTTCGCCATCGCAAAGTGATGAGTAGCGTGGAGCGCGGCGAAGGTAATTTCGCGGACAAAGGTCGAAGTCACTTCTTCAACGTGCGTTTGAGAGAGCATCACTTCTGTTTCGACTTGTACTGGCTGGTGTAATTCATTGGCTGGTAAACCAAACAGCCACTCAATCAGCTCAGCGATTTCCTGCTTAGCGACATTAATATCTCGCTCGACGTTATGACCGCGGCGGCGAACGTTGTAATCAATTTTGTCACGGTCCAAACGAATCGCATGAAATAGGTCTAGCCAATGACGGTAGTGCTCACCAATCGAGCTGCTCACATGAGGCTGGGCGATATAAGTATAATCTTCCGGTTGCAGCGTTTCTAAAAACTCGTAGCCCTGATTGAGCGTCTCAATGCAGCCGACAACGGCCTGAGAAGTCTGAGATTTAGCAAGCATGGCTGAAAGCGTCGAAGTATTCTTCATAAACATTTTTCCTGCGCAGAGCTATTAATCGGTCATGGGATAAAGCTGAGTCAGCAATTTTTCTTCTCGCCACGCCCGTAATAGCGCACCCAGAGAAGGCGTTTGATGGCCTTGCTGTTTGTGTTTAGAGCCAATTTGATAAAGCAAACGGTACTGCTTAAGCAGCGTACTGAAGATATGCGACAGTGATGTGTCGCTGTCCCAGATATGCGCAGCTTCACTACTTGCGCCATTGATTTCGAGAATGTCGAACGCTTCACCACGCATTAATGCGTTGATATCTTTAAAT
The DNA here is from genome assembly GCF_947311885.1 of Vibrio sp. St2. Taxonomy (NCBI): domain Bacteria; kingdom Pseudomonadati; phylum Pseudomonadota; class Gammaproteobacteria; order Vibrionales; family Vibrionaceae; genus Vibrio; species Vibrio sp. St2. The sequence goes on from NZ_CAMZNA010000002.1 coordinate 740,637, forward strand.
TTCACATCCAGACGACCGTAGTTAAAGCCTTCAAAATCACCGAGAACTTCGTCCAGCTTTTGTTCGAGAGCCTCCGTTATGAATTGATTGCCATCGCGGAAGATACAACCACGCGAATGGCTGCCCGCAAATGCCAACTGAAACTCGTCCCCTTCCGGAATAACCACATCGAGATGTTCACTATGACGAGGCAAATACAAATGCTGGAGTTTGCCTGCGCGTGGACAGTGCTCAATCAGCTGCTTGAGTGAAGAGCGTCCATCACCCGTCACACGTGGGGAGTATTTAAGAGTGATGGAAATAACCTTGCCTCGCTCCTCTCCCGGTTGTCTGACATAGAATATTCCCGCTTCAGCACTGTAGTCTGAGCGAACTTGCAACAGAAATCGTCCTTGAGAAGGGAACTGAGCAATATAGTCTTTGAGTTGTTGGTCGCCATTCACCAACTTGACCCCAACCCCTCGGCAACCCAAATCAGGCTTTGCCACAAGAGGGTAAGTAATTCCTTGTTGTTTGAGTTGTTCTTTTGCTTGTGTAAACAATTGCTCTTCGTTGATGTCAGATTTCTCCAACGTAATGAAAGGCAAAATCCACTGGCGAGTAATATCTCCAGCCGCGCTGAAAATGTCGTGTTTGGATTCTCCAACCATACCGCTAAGTTTGATCGCAGGGTTAGCAATCAGCGGCAGTGCCCAATCTCTGTGATACAGGCTTAATGCTGCACTTTGGATAACCACAGGCGCATAAACGAACCAAGCTGGTAAAAATTCAAATGGCGAGATGACTCTTTTCGGTTCATGGAGAACTGGCATTCCCGCATTGACCTTTCCTTGTGGAATCATTTCGACATTAGCGAGCTGTGTCATAAGAGCCTCTTAAGAATGTTTTTGTAATAATTTTATTGAGCATCCACATTAAGCATAGACCTGCCGGAATCAGCACCCAGCTTACGTGACTCTCTTTCAGCCAGGCCACACTGCCTAACTGGTAGAAGGAACCAAAAATCAAAGCAGTCCAAAGCCCTGTTGCACCAATCACCGCGACAAAAAATCGCATCATAGGCACATCAAGAAAACCACTTAGCGTGAAGCCCACCGTGCGTAGGCCAGGAATGAAACGAACAATAAACAGGGTGATAAACGCGCTCTGGTGAAGTTTCTTCTTCACTTGACGGACACGTTGATATTGGAAAATTCGATATCGTAGGAAGCGTACACGTTGTGCACTTTTCCCCATCAGATAGAGGCCAAGATCTCCTGTAGCAATCCCAACGAAGATAGCCGCTAGCGCCATACTCATTGGCATTAGCTCTTGTACTGCGAGCGTTGCCGCGGTCACGATGGCTAAGTCTTCCAGTAAATAAGAAAGCAGGATGATGCCAACAAACAGCATTGCGACTGATGTATGCCCAGCGTACAACCATGCCTGTATCTGATTTGCTAACTCCATCTCTAACCTCAGCAATACTTCTTCAAATGTTCAGCGCTACTCGCATAGGCCGGCTAACTATCCATGGCGTTTATTGCTACGCCATGGTTAACAAGATAGGGAAATCAATAAGAAAATTTCACATACATACAATTTAGTTGAAAAAAATCCGCTAAGGGGAAGAAACCACTGAGTTTTTTCGCGATACAGATCAAGACTCGATGGCACAATTCGCGAGTAAGCTGTCATTATCTGCCAGTGCGTGGCGCGATCAGATTGCTTAATATTTCCTCAACGACATGATGCAACCTAGCAGAATGGCAGTCACAGTGAGGAAAAAGAGATGATAGAAACAGCATTAATCACAGGTGCTTCTGGCGGTATAGGCCTAGAGCTAGCGCGTATACACGCTGAAAAAGGTCGAGATATGATTTTAGTCGCCCGCTCTGAAGACAAACTTAACGAGCTTAAACAAGAGCTCGAAGCGAAACATCAGACGCAAGTGTATGTCATTGCTGAAGATCTGTCCGATCCTCTTTCCGCTGATCGTATTGCCGAGAAAGTTAAAGAGTTAGGACTTGAGATCGACATCCTCATCAACAACGCTGGCTTTGGTGGCCATGGTCTTTTCCATGAGCGCGAATTGAGTGCCGATCAAGCGATGATGCAAGTGAACATGATTACACTCACAAACCTTACTCATCATTTTTTACAAGATATGGTCGCACGCAAGCGCGGAAAAATTCTCAATGTTTCTTCCACCGCTTCCTTCATGCCGGGCCCGCTGCAAGCAGTCTATTACGCAACTAAAGCCTATGTTACTTCATTTACTCAAGCGATAGCCGAAGAAGTCTCTGAATACAATGTGACTGCCACTGCTTTATGCCCTGGTGCGGTTGATACCGGCTTTGTTAAAGCAGGAGATTTAGATGGGCTCGATGTGTGGAAGAATGCCAAATCTCCGCGATCTGTCGCTGAATGTGGCTATAAGGCGATGGAAAAAGGTGAGTTGGTCGCTTTTAATGAAACAGGATTGAAGCTTATGCTTAACTGGGTGGTCCCCCTACTACCACGTAAGACTGTGCTAAAAATGTCACGTCAATTTATGGAAAAAAACTGACACCATGAAAAGAGCCAACAAATTTATCATTGCGCCCAACTGGAAGTTACTGCTCAGTGATATGCAAATTGACCCTGCTGATGTTCTCAAATTCGCAGAGTTACCCGCCGACCTGTTTAACCGTGAGCACGCCAGTTTGGCGCCTCACGAATATTTCCAGCTTTGTCACGGAATGGAGCAAGCCGCCGGGGAGCGTGAAGTTCCATTGTTACTCGCGGAAAACTTTTCAGTGGAGTCATTTGATGCTCCTGTCTTCGCCGCGATATGTAGCCCGAATATGAATGTGGCACTCAGGCGTCTGAGCCAGTACAAGCCACTGATAGGACCGATGGTTTTGACAGTCAATCAGGCAAAGAGCTTTACCGAATTGACCACTAGCTGTTACGGCCACCGTGGTCCACTGCCTCGTGCGTTGGGACTGATGGAGTTAGTATTCTTTACGCAACTCATACGCGCCACCACCCGTGAGAACATCAAGCCCACTCGCTTGTCTCTGCCTGAACTGCCTGAGAAATTGTCTCTATATGAAGACTATTTCGGCTGTGCAATAAGTAAAGGAAAAAGCGTGAGTATTCGTTTTTCAGCGCAGGACGCCGCACGTCCCTTTCTGACTTCAAATTCAGCCATGTGGGAGTTTTTTGAAACCAAACTCAACCAGAAATTAGCTGACTTAGATCAGTCCGCCTCAACCGCTGAGCGCGTGAAGGCAGTTCTCTTAGAAGCCTTGCCAAGTGGGGACAGTTCTATTGAAGGTGTTGCTGAAAAACTAGCGATGAGTAAGCGCACACTCCAGCGCAAGCTCAGCAGTGAAAAAGAGAGCTTCCAGGTATTGCTGCAAAATGTGCGTGCTGAGCTAGCCGACCATTACTTAGAAAAATCTCAGATGTCTCTAGGGGAAATCTCTTTTCTTCTCGGTTTTCAAGAGTCTAACTCCTTTATTCGTGCCTACAGTTCGTGGAAAGGTGTGTCACCGGGCCACTTTCGCGAGCAGTGTCATTAATTTGATAACGCGCTTTTCTCCAGCAGGAAGTCAATCAGGACTCGAACACGTTTAGCTTTTTGGGTGTTCTTATGAAAATAAACGTAGAGCCCAGAGTAAGGAGCCCAATACTCCTCAAGTACTGGTACTAGTTGTTTAGAGGCAAATAGATCTTCCACCATAGGATCGACAATTCTGCCAATACCTAAACCTTTTAGCGCGGCATCCAGCATTAACCCGGTATCATTAACAACTAGGGCATGAGGCATTTCCACCGTTAATCGTTCCCCCTGATTACTAAGCTCTAAGGGTGCAAGTTGATTAGAAGAAATAAATCGATACTGGACGAGTTTATGTTGCTTGAGAGCTTCGGGTGTGTCAGGCATTCCGTACTGCTCAATGTACTCCGGAGAGGCAAACAAAGCTTCCCTCATCGCTGGCGTCAACTGCCTCGCGATCATGCCTTCTTCGACGCGATCACCAAAGCGAATACCCAGATCAAAACCTTCATTGAGAATATCAATTGCCGCATCAGAGATAGATATTTCCAACTGAATATTGGGGTAACGCTGGCAGAACTCCGCGTATATAGGCTGAAGTAGATATTGATACACAAACCTTGGGGTTGTCAGCCTGACTTTGCCGGACGGTACTTTGCTAAGATCACTGATACTCTCAAACGCCAAACTCAGATCTGACATCGAATCCGATGTCCTCAGATGCAACAAGCGCCCTGCTTCCGTTAATTCAATACGTCGAGTTGTGCGAGTAAACAAAGGCAGTCCCAGTTGTTCCTCCAAGGCTTTCAATGCATTACTCACAGAAGGTGAAGCCATTTCAAGCTTCTGCGCCGCTTTTGTAATACTTCCTTCACGCACAATGGCATGAAAAACCGTTAACTGATTGAAGATAGTGCCATTCATCTCAAACCCTCCAATTATTAGCTCAAGACTAACAATTATTTAGATAAATACCATCTAATCATTACGAATCAATTCTCTTAGACTGATTTCCATACCAACAGTAATCACGTAATGAGTGAGGAAATCATGTTCAGAACCATCAAATCTGTCGCTCTTCTAGCAAGTACTATCGCCTTTTCGAATTCCGTGTTAGCGCAGTCAGGAGCCGAAAACATGTCAGCAATTCAAGACGCCAAAGCGATTAACAATGCCAAACTTTGGCCAAAACCCGACAACCCAGTAGCAGCTGGCTCTGAAAACAGTGAAGCACTCAAAGTCGTGCAAGGTTTTTTCGCCGCTTACGCCAAAGGTGACCTTGAAGGAATAAAACAATATGTCTCTGAAGAGGTGGAATGGCACATTCCCGGCCGCCACTCCTCAGCAGGCACAAAACGCGGCATCACCGAATTTACCGAGTTCTTTGGCAAACTTGGGCAGGCAGGATTTAAAGCGGAAGTCATGATTCTTGCGGCAAATGATACCTATGTCATTGATGCTCACCGTGGGTTCAGTACGGCTGCCGACGAAAATATCGACCTGAACTGGATTCTTCTCTACCAAATTGAAGACGGTAAGATCAAACGCGTTCAAAATTTTTCAGGTGATTTATACACCTCTGACGCTTTCTTTAACGCATTTTTTGCTCAGTAACGGGAGAACCATCGTGAGCCAAGTATTAGTCATTTCAGGTCATCCTGATCTTAACGCTTCTTATACCAACACCGTTATTTTGGAGCAGATTCAAAGCAATTTGAATGATGTGGAAGTACGTTGTCTCGATAGCCTTTACCCAGACTATCGAATTGATGTAGTCGCTGAACAACAAGCGATGTTAGCAGCGGATGTTATTGTGCTTCAGTTCCCATTCTATTGGTATGCGGTTCCCGCGTTAATGAAGAAATGGATCGACGATGTCTTCAGTTTCAACTTCGCTTATGGGCCTGAGGGTGACAAGCTGAAAGGTAAAGACTTCATCTTATCCTTTACTGTAGGCGGCCCTGCTGAAAGCTATGACCCGCTGGGCTACAACCATTTCACGGTTGAGCAGATGCTTCATCCTTTGCAGCAAACCGCTTATCTTGCTGGAATGAACTACCGTCAACCTATCTACACCCATCGCATGGTTTACATTCCAAACGTATATAACGAGTTGGAGGATGTTCAAGCGCGCGCAAAAAATCATGCAGAGCGTCTGTGTTCGCAAATTTCGGAACTACTGACTTCACCAACAACACGAATTAATAAATTTATCACCGAATGGTTTGCAAGATTTGACGTATTACCAGAGGACAGCGATTTCTTTACGCGCCATCTTGCACGAGACCTCACCCTTTCAATGCCTGAAGGACAATTCCTTGGTCATGAGGGATTTCGTGATTGGTATCGAATTGCATTAGAAACATTTAAACCCAACTGTCAACACTTGGTAGAGCAAATCGAAGTCATGCCCAATGGCGATAAGTTTGACGTAAAACTACGAGTCCGCTTACTGGCAGACACTTATCCTGATTCCACCTTTGTCGGTCAGTCGGTGAACATTTTGGTCGACGAAACTTGGCAAGTAAGCTTCGACACACAAGGTGATGTTCTTATCCACAATTATCTTGTGGCACCTGTCGTGAGTTAATCACCAAGAAGTCCCTGCTTTCGAGCCGGGGCTCTGGTTATCTTTTCTACCGTAGATGTATCAAGCATCTGAAAATACTATTTAGTCAGCCAAATAAAGAGCATGCTCATGAAATCTATCATTCTAAATACTCAAATCGGAACACTGGCCGCCAACCTGTATCTTCCTCAAGAAATCAAACAGACACCACCCGTCGTTATTGTCACTGGTGCTTGGACAACAGTGAAAGAACAGATGCCCGCGGTTTACGCCGAAGCTCTAACTAAACAAGGTTTTGCCGCTATTACTTTTGACTTCAGAGGCTGGGGTCAGTCGCTGGATGAAGTTAAATATCTGGAAGAACCTGCAAGAAAAATAGAAGACATACGAGCGGTTATTGATTCACTCGCTCAACGCAAAGATATCGATGGCTCAAACATTTTTGGACTGGGTATTTGCGCCTCCTCTGGCTACATGCTGGATGCAGTAGAATCAAACCCGCACATCCGAGCTGCGGCGGCTGTCGCTCCTTGGCTACACAACGCCGACTTAGCGAACGCTATCTATGGCGGCGAAGCCAGTGTTCAAAACCTCATTCAGTTAAGTGAAGACGCTGCACAAGGTGAGCAAGCAGTCTACATTGAAGCAGCAAGTACGACAAATCAGAATGCGTTAATGTACCAAGCGCCATACTACACAGAAGCCAATCGTGGACAAGTGGCTCAATATGACAATCTGTTCAATGTCGCTTCTTGGAAAGGCTGGTTAACTTATGATGCGGTTTCCGGTGCAGCAGAACAGGACAAACCTATTTTATTGGTTGCTTCTGAGGACATGGCTTTACCTGATGGGACGCATCAGTATCTGGCAAATGCCAAAGATAACGTAAGTGCTATTTGGTTGGAGGGCGTTTCGCAATTCGATTTTTATGATGTGCCCGTGCATGTAGAGAAAGCGACTCAAGCAGTCGCACAGCATTTCCGCAGCCACATTAAGTAAATTCAGCACGACTTCCACTGCATCAAGCCCTGAACTTATCCGGCGGGGCTTTCTTCTCATTTAGTATCACAATTACGACACATCCGAGTTGCCTTTTCTAAGCCAACATCGCTTACTATCAACTCTAATTAAATCAAGGCGTTGAAATTAGTGTCTATTCAGCTACTGCCTATCTCCGAGCAAGAATTTCCTGAGGTTTTTCCTGTTGTAAAACAGGCGCTTTATGAGCATGTTGATTCTGTGTTTGGCTGGGATGATCAGTTCCAGCAGCAGCGACTGTCTACCGACTATCAACCAGAATGGTTTCATTGAGTCGTTAGCAAACAGAACAAAATCGGGCTAGTGTGCTTCAAACCTTACGACACCGCTTACCACATTCACTTGTTGATCCTCTTCCCTCTGTATCAAAATCAGGGGTTTGGACAAGTGGTCATGCAGCAGATCACCACTCTCACTAAAAGTGAAGGCCGCAACGAAATCACGTTATCCAGCTTTACTCGCAACACCAAAGCGATCCAGTTTTACACTCGATTAGGCTATCAAGTCACTGAAGAAGATGAATGTTTTGTCTCAATGACATTAGATCTTGAACAGCAAAAAATGGATTACTGATATGCAGATAGAGACACCGAGACTCCTCCTAAGGTCACGACTATCCAAGGTATACAATCAGTTACCAAGTAGCCGCTCTTTCATTTGCTTACTGTTGAAGTCGTCGATCAGTCGTTCTTTGAACGCACGCAAACGTGCTACTTCTCTCTGCTCTGATTTTGATAACATCCAGATATCGTGTTTGATTTCCGGTTCACATTTGGGAACACGAACCAATGTTGGTTCTTTGTCGGCAATAAAGCACGGCAAGAGCGTAATCCCCATGCTCTGCTTAGCGGCTTCTAACTGCATCGCGCTATGGTTCATTCGACACGAAATAGATAAATGACGCAGAGGGGAGTCATTAAAAATAGGGCTTTCTTTGCCTAGCTCTCCCCAACCTATCAGTTGAGCGCTGGAATCTGACATCCAAGGATCGTGTTGCTCAAGGTAGCGTGGTGTAGCGTAGTAACAGATGGCAATTTTACCTATGATCCGCCCCACTAAGTGCTCGGGAGGCATTTGATTCATTGGCATAATCCGCAGCGCGATATCGACTTCATGATCACCCAAGTCCAGCACCTGACTCGACAAAACCACTTCGGCGTTGATATCAGGATACTGCTGACTGAACATAGCAATCGTCGGCATCAATAAATGGTTGGCAATCGCATCCGCAGTTGTAATACGAATTTCACCGCTGTATTTGGCGTCTTTCCCTTTGAGCTCGATCTCTGCTTGTCGTAGTGACATTTCGGCTTGCTCAGCATAACGCTGCAAGCTCTCCCCTTCAGGAGAGAGTGTGTAACCTGAGGTACCTTTACGAAATAGAGATACTCCCAGACTTTTCTCTAGGCTAGCAATTCTACGAGTAATAGTTGAATGGCTGACATTAAGACTTGCTGCAGCCGAGCGTGCACTGCCAGCACGCATTGTCTGGAGAAAAATCGCCACATCGCTCCAGTCCATGGATGAATTTTGCACCATCATATTCCTAACTAAAAGTAACTCATCAACCCATTAACTATAATGCTTTGTTAATAAATACAGCTAGAACGTACAAGTGTGATATTGATCTAAGTCCAAATAACCTTTTCTTATGTGGTGCAAAAATGCACCACAGACGTGCATTTTTCTATCTACTCACTCTCCACAATTATTCCTAATATCAAAAAGCATCAATAAAACGCTCGTTCACTGGCGTATTCGTTGCCTGAGAAGCTAACCGATTCCAACCCAACACAACTGGTCGATATTCAAGGGGGAAAGATGTTCCAAGATTTTTCTAAAGCGCTACTGGATGAAATTCAGCGCCGAGAGATTGCAAAAACCAGAGCTAAAAGCAAGAAATTCCTAGCGCAAATCAATAAGCAACAAAACCTCAGTCAGGGGTTTCTATTGGTCAATCAATCCCAATACAAACGTGAATTGGCTGAACTGAAAGCAAAACTGAAAAACTCTACTTTCCAACAAACGCCTGAAGGTCAAATGTCGAAACTTATGCTGGCGATTTTGGAGAATGATACTGAGCTGGAAAAATATCTTGATAAAGATGTCGTCGAAGAAATTCACCATAAGGACTTGAGATGGGGTAGTGAAAAGCCTAAACCAAATACATCGAAAACCACAAAAGTGGGGACAGGTATACGCTACAGCGATCGCACTCGAAATCAGTTAAGTAGTTTACGTTTCAAGCGCAAACAGTTATTTCTGTTTTACAAACGCATTATTGAAGCTCAAGTTGCTCTGCGTGTCTTATGTGATGATGTTGTCTCAACCGTAGGAGGCAAGGTTTGCGCGCCTCCGGGGGCTTTCAACGGTATCAAAAGCTTTAACGGCGCTCTCAACAAAATTACCCAACGTGAACGTAGCGATGAAGTGGGAGACCTAAAAGACTGCGCGCGTATGACAATCGAGTTTGATAACCAGAAACAAATGTTATTGGCGAAAGCAAAAATTGCTCAATCTCAGGAGTTCTTGGCCGTCAAGGGCTACCAGAAAGCGCTCAAAGACCGATATTCAAGTGGCACACAGGAAGACGGCCTGCTCAAATTCAACTCCTCTGCACAGAAGTCTGGCTACAAGGATATTAAATTTTTCCTCAAAATGAGCAATGGCGTCATCGGCGAGCTGCAACTTAACACCAAAGATATGCTGATTGCCAAAGAGAAAGAGCATGTGATTTACGATATTTTGCGTGAATCGAAAGATCAAACCAAGCCCTATACCATCAGCAACCCCGACGTGGTGATTAAAATCCGAGAGCACATGAACGATGGGTGGTTCTCATTTATTGAAACTAAAGTCCCTGAGGTAAAGGAAGCATTAGTGCAGGTTAAGCAAATGGTGAAGAATATTCCCATGGGGATCAGCCCGACTCTGACTGTGATGCCCAAGCAAGCAGAAGCACTCAACAAAGTCAGCCTCGGCTTGTATGCCAAGGGCGAGCTGCCTGGTGCGCTAGTCGTTTAATCGCTTATAAAATAACTCAGCCCATAGCTTTCGCTATGGGCTTGTCGTTCAATCAAATCACCAAACTGCCATCTTCATTAAACTCCCAGCAGTCACCATAAGCGACTTCCCACAAATACCCATCTGGGTCTGAAAAATAACCGCTGTATCCACCCCAAAAGACATCTTGTGCAGGTTTCTCAAGCTTTCCTCCTGCCTCAACGGCCACACGCAGCACTTCATCCACTTCGTCTTTACTTCGCGTGTTGTGCGCTAAGGTTATTCCGCTAAAACCTTCCCGCATAGCAGCAAAATCCGGCGAGACATCGTCAGCTAGCGCCTCAAGAGGGTATATCGCCAAACAGGTTCCACGTGTTTTGAAAAATACGATCCCCTCTTCTGGCGTTTTAGCCGATTCGAGGCCGAGCTTAGTATAAAAGTCGAATGAGGCTTTGAGGTTACTGACGCCAAGCGTAATGATGCTGATTCTAGGTTCCATCGCAGAGATTCCTTTTATTTGTTTGTTCTATAGTAGCGTGGTGAAAACAAATACCCCCAAATGAATCCCATTTTTGTGTTTTCTGTAGCCCAAGTTTATTTTTAATTTATTCCGTGCCTATTTCTAAACAACAATGAAATTCTACCTAGCCACTCTCGCCATCGTTGGGTTTTCAACACCAGCTCAATCTGAACCTATTCAGCCATGGCAATTTGATAGCAGTGATAATGGCATTTCTATTTACATCAGAGAGCACACGGATGGGTTGGTTGAAGTGCGCGCAGAAATGTTTGCTCCCACCTCCTATGGCGCCTTTCTAACCTTATTGGAAGACAGTGACAATGTTCCAAACTGGATTGATAACGTTAGTCACAGCCGAGTGCTGCGGCAAATCAGCGAGACTGAAAACATCGTCTATACCAAGTTCGCAGCGCCTTGGCCTGCCAAGGATCGCGACATGGTGACTTATTCCAAATTCGTAATCGACGATGCCAGTTTTACATTACGTATCAAGGATGCGCCAAGCAACACCTTACCTGAGCAGGAGGATTACATTCGGATCACCCGGGTTAAAGCCACTTGGACGCTACAAAAACTTACTAATGGGACGACTCACATCGAGTACATCGCATTTGCCGATCCCGGAGGTGCGCTACCTGATTGGTTGGCCAATGATCTGGCAAAAGAGAGCGCTCGTAATACTTTCGAAGGCTTACGGCAGCAGCTCCCTCACTACCAGACTGCGACTCATCCAAAAATCAAAGAGTAACACTTAAACGAAATCAAACTTCCACGGTGGTGCCTGCTCACTTTGCGGAAAGATGGTCTCAAGTTTATCAGCACTGACCGATAGATGTTGGCCCAGCACGCCTTTAATCACAGAACGCATGTCAGTGGTTGGCTTGAGGTCTCGGCCTTGATACAGCTCGGCTTCTCCGAGCCCCGGCCAGCCACCAAGCACTTGACCACCATTAATAGCTCCCCCAGCCACCAGCATGACATTGGCCGTTCCGTGATCCGTACCTTTGGTGCCATTTTCACGCGCGGTTCGGCCAAATTCACTGGCCGCAATGACGACTGTACGTTGCCATTGCTTACCCAAAGCTTGCTTAAGTGCCGCTAAACCGCTGTCCAGTAGTTTCAGTTGATTACTCAGCCTTCCATTCACGCTGCCTTGGTTAGCATGAGTATCCCAGCCGCCAATTTCCAAGGCTGCGATGTTAGGCCCTGTTGGGTCAGCCAGAATTTCTCCGGTCTTCTGGGTCAAGGACTTGAACTGCTTACCGACGCCTTCATCACCGACTAGCTTGTCAATTTTCATCATGCTTTCAAAATTGGCAGACAAGGTGGCATCACTTTGAAATAGCTGCTCCAGAAGTTCGGTTTGCCGTTCTCGGGTTTTAAGTCGGTTCGGATACCAGCTATCAACACTCGCATCGCCTTGCATGATAAGCGGTAGGCCCGAATCAATCGCAATACCTTGATTTTGGCTTTCCAAGCTCAGCAACCGGTTTAGCCAACCTTCCCCATAAAACGGGTCTAGAGTGCCGTTTTCCAGTATCTTCTGGCCATCAAAATGAGAACGCTCACGATAAGGTGTGGCACAAGCGTGAACAAAGGTGATTTCTCGATTCTTAAACCATAGATGACATTGCTTCAAGGAAGGGTGAAGGCCAAAGTAAGAAGTCAGATTGAGTGACTGTTCAGGCTTGAGCCCAATCGAAGGTCTGAGCGAGGCGTACGATTTATCACCATGAGGCACGACTACATTCAACCCATCCATTGCTCCACGCAAAGATATCCAGACAAACAGATTATCTGAGCTCGTCTTGGCAAACACAGGCATTGGTAACAATGAGCTAATACTCAGCGCAGCAGCATTCTGGAGAAAACGGCGACGATTTAGCTGTAAATTCGACATCAAACTTCTCCCTAGCGATATTGAAACTGCGGACTGAGCCAGAGTAGCGACAGCTGCATCATGGGGTTCTTGGTTTTATTGAGCACTAAACGCGTATGCTCATCCAAATCAGAGTGATAAAGCCGTGTGATCACTTCATCGACCACTTTTTGCGGCTTGATACCTTTGGATTTGGCATTTTTTACCGTTTTCGCCGCCAGCATATTGGCGATTTGCAATCGCTGCGTGAGAGCAGATGGGCTGTTGTAATCCTTGTCTCTGTCCGGCCACCCCGCCGGAGAGCCTGGTTTGAATGGAGCTTGACCTAAAGCATTCAGCGCATTGAACACCTGCTTATCATTGATATCAATTTGTGCGCTCCGCAATACAGCAAACATCCACTCTTTATGCATCCTGTATCGCATCGGTTTGGCTGATTTCGCCTGCTCACTGTCAATCAAAACCCGATAAACGGGTTGTAAATCACCCTTTGATTTCAAGTAGGCATCCACCATTTTGTTTTGCAGCACGGGGGGCGTTTCACCAAAGAAATGCTGACATAGTTTTCGGGTAAGGTGTTTCGCCGTATCAGGGTGCAAAGCTAACGTTTTTAGGCAAGCCTCACCTTGCTCTGTCCCTTTCTGCGCATAAGTATTACCCATGACAGTCACGGCTCCCGGTTCATGCATATTGGGCACAAAGCGGAATCCAACATTGGGGGCTTTTAGCTTAATGCTCCAGCCCGAAATGGCCTTTGCCAGCTCAATCACATCCTGTTGGGTATAGCTGCTATCAACGCCTAAAGTATGAAGCTCTAAAATCTCTCGCGCTAAATTCTCATTGAGCCCTTTACCTCGTTTTTTTCCTAGCTTGGAATTAGGCCCCGTTGAAACCTGATTATCCAGATATATCAACATGGCAGGGTGTTTCGCCACCCTCATCAGCATATCGCTGAAGTTGCCATTCCAGTATTGGCGGACTACATCATTTTCGATTCGAGAAGCGAGTGGCATTAAGCGTCGATTATCCACTGAGATGGCGAAGTGATTACTCCAGAATTGAATTAAGCGTTCTTGAAAGCCGTAAGGGGTATACAGGCTCTGCTGATGCCTCGCTTCAACCTGCTGTCGATAGTGCTGGCGAAAAAATGCCTGAGTCTGTTTTTGTAGCTCACGCTTTTTCACATCGTCATTTTTAACTTTGGCGCGTTGGGCTTGGTTGTGACCAAACTGCGCCAAAATCTCTTCGGTGGTTGGCAGTGTCTGAATAGCAGGGTGAATATAGCCTGTTTCATCAAGCTGATTCGCCAGTGGCACAGTCTGTTGCCCGAGTCGGGGGCCAAAACCAAACCTTTGTTCCGCAAGGATTTTCGCGTCTGGGTAATAATTCATAACGTACTTCCTGATACGACATACAGTAAGTGTAATCAGAGTCCGTCAGAGAATAATGAGCTTTACATTGTTTTACCCTACGCAATGTAAAAGTTTCGTCTTTTGAAAACGACACATGCCAGTATCGTTACTCAGCCTCTAGCTGGCGCTCGCGCAAATAAAGGTAAAAAGGTAAGCCACAGGAAACACCCACACATAGCGTCGCAACAATAGCCCAATTACGCCCTTTTACTTTGAGACGTTTACCGTCAACAAGAATAAAAACAATCAGTGCGATCGCTGCAATGATGACGTCTAGCCAGGCGAACTGACTGAGAGGGTATGCCATTGCCTCAGACATCAACTCTGGAATATTCAAACCATGATGCAATAACCATGGTGCAAAGGCTGCATAGGGAACAGCCACTCCAATAACAGCTAGCACGAGATACAGCCTTGCCATTACTCTTCCCCTGTCAGTTAGTTAACTACCCATGGAGACGTGAGAGATATAGTTCCTTGATCAAAATCGAGCTCTGCTTCAACACCTAATGGTGTGACCAGCATAGGGTGCGTGTGGCAACTGTCGAAGCCATAAAGAATCGGGACTTTTTGACCGTTCAACACCTCATACAACACATCAAGAGGCGTGCGACCTGTCCCTTTGTCATCAAACAGCTCATGCTTACCAAGTACGATAGCAGCGACACGGTCAAACACACCGCAGAGCTTGAGTAGGTTGAAACTGCGCTCTACCACAGCAATGTTATGAAGAGAGTCTTCGATAAGCAGAATGTCGCCTTTACTAATGTCAGGCATGTAGGGACTTCCCCAAATCCCATTCATGGTGTTCAGGTTTCCACCAATAATACGACCTCGTACTTTCCCGTCACTAATAAACTGCCATTCATTGGCTGTCACAGGTTTAGCATTCACTTGGGATTCCCAGTCAATCATGACATCTGTCCAGACTTCTGGCATCTGATAGCGATACGGTAGCGAAGGTGCGGAGCATAGTATGGATTCAAACGAAGAAAAAGTGTCGTCAACCAGAGGTGGAAACTCGCCAAATGATGCAACCAAAGCAGGGCCATAAAAGGTGATGAGCCCTGTCTGAGCATAGATACCCAATAAAAGTGCCGTGACGTCAGAGTAACCAATGATGATTTTCGGATCAGCTTTCAGGGCCTCATAGTCAATATAGGGCAGTAAGGCATTGCTGTTAGAGCCACCAATAGTCGAAATAATACAGCGGACTTCCGGGTCACGAATCAAGACATTAAGTTCCTCGGCACGTTCTTGAATCGAACCCGAGCGATAGTGATCTGACTTTCCGGTTAACTTCCCGCTTTTGAGCTTGAATCCTTTGCTTTCGAGATACGTTTTAGCTCGTTGAAACCGACTCGGGGCAAAATAAGTAGCTGGTGACGAAGGTGAGAAAAATCCTATGGTGTCACCTTTCGATAAACGGCGCGGCAATAATATAGACAAAGCGGGTACTCCTTAACCCTAAATAATTTATGCCGAGTGTAACCAATCCTTGTGTTAATTAGCCACCGTTCAAGATAAAAATGTATGATAGATCAAACCACTAGGCGTATTTCTACCCGCTCTTTCCCTCGGCCAATATTCTTACGTTTCAACGCTATTTTGCCCACCTCAGAGGTTTTTCTCAGGTGTGTACCGCCGCATGCTACCTGAGCAAACCCTTCGACGCGCCAAAAACGCCTTTCATTCGCTTTATCCTCAAACTGACTCTCAATTAATTGACCTTTATTAATCAGGGCTTGAGCTTTATTTTCAAACTCTGGAAGTAGAGGGGAGAGACTCTCGGGCCAGACGAAGTCAATTCGGCTTTTGTCTTGACCAATATGCGCCCCAATCTTTTCGATATCAGGATAACGTTGTGTAAACAATTCAAGTATCACCTCTGCTGCAAAATGGAGCTTCATCAGAGCGTAGCGACGAGTCCAATTAATCACGGTAATAACCTCGTCACCAACCTGAAATGGCGGTTCTGCTGCTAGAGTGTAGGTAATCTCTGAACCCTGCTTTTGTGCGCACTCAACCTGAATGCCTGCGATTGTACCCTCATCACTTTCCTGACCGCCTGACTCAGCATAGAAAATGGTTTTATCCAGTCTGAGATTACGGCCCTCAATCCAACTGACGGTAGAAAGCAGCTCAGTTTGATAAGGATTTTCCCAGAATACTTTTACCGTCATGGTTATCGCCTCCATTCGTATAGAATGTCCGGCAGCCCTTCTTCGTTTTCTGCATCGCCGCCAATCGCAACAAAACCATGTCGCTCATAGAATTGCTGAGCTCGAATGTTGTTTTCGAACGTTCGTAAACTCAGGCGTCCTGACGACTGCTGTTTCGCCATTGCCAAAAGCTGGCTGCCGATCCCCATTGACTGAAACTTTCGATGGACATAAAGCTGATTGATTTCACTGTCATTAATGGCAACAAAAGCTACCGGTAGACGCGTCTCGTTGCTTAGCGCCACATAGATTTTATGCGTTTCAGGTAAGATGTGATTGAGGAAAAATGCCTGTGATTCAAAGGTATGTACCGGAGGGATACCAATCGCCTCCTGCATTGAATCTCGCCACAAAGACACGACATCATGAGTGTGGCCTGGCTTAAAAGTTGTCACTTCAAAGCGCTGTGTGGTTTGCGTCGTCTCCATTCGCTCTCGCAGTCCCTTTAACTATTCCATTCCCCCTACCTTAACGATTTAATCGCAAAAAACAAAAGGGCCAGTCGATTGACTGGCCCTTTCTGTTATCTGCATCAGCATTACTTCAGTTTATAGAACACCGTAGCTAATGGTGGCAGACTGAGGTACAAGGATTGAGGCTGACTTTCACTCTCAACCTCTTCTGTCACCACACTCTGTTTCACCTCATAACCACTGCCGTTATAGCGCTGGTCATCCGTATTAAGCAGCAGTTCATATTCACCTGCCAATGGTACACCTAATCGGAACTGATCGTGAGGAACAGGGGTAAAATTGGTGATAACCAGGATACGCTCACCATTATCGCTTAAACGTTCGTGGGCAAGAATCGAAGACTCAGCAGCATCCTGCAAACGCCATTCAAAACCTCGTGGCTCACAATCCAGTTCATGCATCGCACGTTCAGAGGTATAGAGCTTATTAAGATCTCGAGTTAGCGCTTGCACACCTTGGTGGCGTTCAAACTCCAGCAGGAACCATTGTAGCTGATCATCATGATTCCACTCCGCCGTCTGACCAATTTCAGCCCCCATAAAGTTGAGCTTCTTACCTGGCTGAGCGTACATGTAACCAAGGTAAGCACGTAAGTTGGCCGTCTGCTGCCACTCATCGCCCGGCATCTTATTGTGGATTGAGCCCTTGCCGTACACCACTTCATCATGTGAGAGCGATAACACGTAGTTTTCACTATGTGCATACACCAGTGGGAAAGTAATGGTGTCATGATGGTACTTACGGTGGACAGGATCTTCCTGAATGTATTGCAATGAATCGTGCATCCAGCCCATATTCCACTTAAAACCAAAGCCTAGGCCACCCATAAAGGTTGGGGCAGAAACCCCTGGGAATGCCGTCGATTCTTCAGCAATAGTCATCGCATTCGGGAAGTATTTGTACACTTCCTCATTCATCCATTTCAGAGTCGCGATGGCATCATAGTTTTCGTTGCCACCATCGACATTTGGAATCCACTGATCGTGGCTACGCGAGTAATCAAGGTACAACATGGATGCGACCGCATCGACTCGAATACCATCAATGTGGAATTGTTCAAACCAGTACAGAGCATTGGATACTAAGAAGCGGCGTACGTGCTCACGGCCTAAGTCGTAAATATAGGAATTCCAGTCCTGATGCCAGCCTCGGCGTGGATCAGGGTCATGGAAAAGCGGTGTTCCATCGAAATTGGCCAGCCCGTGATCGTCGGAAGGGAAATGAGCTGGAACCCAGTCTAGTACCACACCAATTTCAGCTTGGTGACACTGGTCGACGAAATATTTAAAGTCATCCGGCGAACCAAATCGACTTGTTGGTGCAAACAACCCAACAGGCTGATAACCCCAAGAGCCGTAGAAAGGATGCTCAGAGACTGGCATCAACTCAACATGGGTATAACCCATATCGACCAGATAAGGAATAAGCTGATCAGCCAATTCACGGTAGTTCAAGAAATCGCCATTATCATTGCGACGCCATGAGCCCGCGTGAAGCTCATAAAAAGACAATGCTTCCTTACGCTTTTCCGTGACTGGTCGGCTTTGCCACTGATTATCCTGCCAGTCGTAGCGAGAGTGATCATAAGTCACCGAGGCAAAGGAAGGGTATTGTTCTGCATACGCTCCCCAAGGGTCTGCCTTATGCGGCAGTCCTTCACCATTTGGCCCTTTCAGCTCAAATTTATACTGAGTCCCTTCTTCCAGACCTGGAATGAAAATGCCCCAGATACCGTAATCGAGACGCTGCATCGGTGTGCGTCGGCCATCCCACTGGTTAAACTCACCGACTAAGCTACAAGCTGAAGCATGGGGTGCATAAACGAGGAAGCGAATGCCTGAAATCTGCTTGCCATCGCGCTCAAGCGTAACAAATTGCGACCCCATATGATGGTACATATCTTTGGGCGTATGAAGGTCATCGTACTCGGCGTAGATAGTGTGGTATTGATATGGGTCATCGATCAGTTGCTCTTCGCCTCCCCAGTGAACAGCTAACTGATAGTGAGTAAATTTCAGATCGCGTTGTTGCTGCATGATAAAGCCAGACGCATCTTCGCGTACCAGCTCAACACGCTCTTCTCCTTCAATCACCAGCTCCACTTTGTCGGCACCGGGCATCCATACCCGAAGAGCACCGTGTTCCGGATCTAAGAAAGGCCCAATAAACGAAAATGGATCCGCATACGACGCATGTGAAAGTTGGTTATACACTCTGGTTTTTTTGTCTAGTGTTGCCGCTTTCAAGTTATTCTCTCCCTAACCTAACTTTCTAAAAAATCCCGAAAGTCTGCTTACTTTTGAGGTGGATAATTGCGGACAGGAACGCTGGTTGATAAGCGTTAAAATCGAGGCGCAACGTAAACAGCTTCTAGTTTTATAAAACAAAGCCCGCTAATGATTGCGGGCTTAATATAGCGTTCTGAAAGTTTACCGAATTCCGGTTTCACATAGAGTGATAGAGTCGATATTTTTCTATGTTATTCGAGATAAGATCCTGTTATTTACTGACCTTGGCACGCACTTCTGTCAACTTATGCGCAATGCGATTCACCCCTTCCTGAGCAAATACTTCATCTAGATTCATCGACAGTTTACGACGCCAGTTTGGATACTCCTCAACGGTGCCAGGAATGTTGACTGGCTTGTCCATTTCTAGCCAATCTTCTAGCTGAACACTGAGCAGAGTGGAAGAACCCGCAGCAACGTGCAATTGCAGCGCTTCTGCAAGATACGAGTCCATTGGAACGTATTGAGCATCACGCCCCACTCCTTCTGGCAGATAACCGTGCCATGCCACAGAGTCTAAAATGCCCTGCTTACATTCAAGACGATCAGCAAACAGGCCTTTTAACTGTTCTGGATCTGGGTACAGACCCAGCTCTTCGCCCATCTTTAAGTCGTCACAATGCCAGAAGCCACGTAAAGTCGGCATATCATGCGTACACAGCGCAGACATAGATTGCTCCGCGTAGTGCGCTGGTGAAATAAAGCCACCATCTTCCTCAGACGTTTCGAAGAAGAATACCTTGTAAGAGTGCACACCTGCTTCACGCAGAATTTCGACAATCTCATCTGGCACCGTACCTAGGTCTTCACCAATCACGCTACATTGATGGCGATGAGATTCCAGCGCAAGAATCGCTAGCATATCTTCAACTGGGTAGTAGATGTACGCGCCTTTCGTTGCGTTTTCACCTTTCGGAATCCACCAAAGTCGTAGCAAACCAAGAACGTGGTCAATGCGCAGCGCACCACAATGCTTCATATTGGCGCGTAACAATTTGATGTACGCATCGTAACTGGTTTCCTGAAGCACTTGTGGGTTCAATGGCGGCAGACCCCAGTTTTGACCTAACGGGCCAAGAATATCTGGTGGTGCACCAATGCTGGCATCCATCACAAGGTTACCGTCATCTGCCCAAGTTTCGGCGCCGGAGTCAGCGACACCAACCGCTAAATCACGGTATAGGCCAACAGACATGCCTTTCTCTTCCGCTAATGCCTGAGCTTCATTAATTTGGATATCTGCAACCCACTGCAGGTACATGTAGAGGTGTACTTGGTCATGGTTCTGTTCAATAAACTTCTGAACCGCTGTATTTTCAAAACGGCGGTACTCATCAGGGAACACAGGCCAACCCCAGACGTTGGAATCTTCAGCGTGCAGAGAAGCATGCAGAGCATCAAACGCTGCTTGATGCATCAGGCTGTCACCGCCTTCCTCCACAAACGCAAGGAACGCTTGAGCGCGCTCAGTGTTCTTGTCTAAGTGGCGCTTTTTGAATTCACTGAACAGCAATGGTAATACGCTCAGCTTGAGATCCGCCACTTCGGTGTAATTGACCCAATGCGATTCGCGAGCTTTTTGCAGACGTTGCTGGAATTCCGCGCTGCCAACACGTTGCTGCGCTTCAATACTCAATGCAAACTCAGGAACAGAGCTGACATCAATGTACATGATGTTCAACCAACGACGTGAAGACGGGCTGTAAGGGCTCGCCCCTTCGGGATTCGCTGGAAATAGAGAGTGAATTGGGTTCAAGCCAACAAAATCCCCGCCACGGGAAGCAATATCAGCCACCAATTGTTTCAGATCACCGAAATCACCGATACCCCAGTTGTGCTGAGTGCGTAAGGTGTAAAGCTGAACGCTCGGACCCCACATTTTTTTGCCACCCTCAATTTCGTCTTGCTTGAAACAAGATCTCGGCGTGACAATCAGAGTCATCTCATAAGGGGACTTACGACGCTTACGAGTGATGGTTAGCTTGTGGTAACCCCACGCTAAATCACTCGGCAATGCAAACACTAAAGGGCCACCCTCTTTACGCTCATCACGAACGATTTGAGACTGAAGATAGCCTTCAAGTACCTCTCCCTGCTCGGTATCTAAACGCCAGCTGAACTCGCTTTCACGAGCGCTAGCACCAAGATTTAGTGCCACTTCAACCGGATCACCATCACGTACTACCAGTACCGGATCCAGGACATCCTTCTTGTGTTTTTTCTCTGCCGATTGCAGAAGAGTTTCATCATTTGTCGTGTCGTAGCCTAAAGACGCCAGTAAGTAACGAATCGTTTCATCGTCAACTTTTGCCTCATCTCCCCACGCGCTAACGTAGCTGTCGACAATTTTTGCCATTTCAGCGACTTGTTTTAATGCGTTTTGTTCTTTCATCGCTCTCTCCGAAGGACTGAATACCTTCAACATGTAGGGTTTTTATTAATATGTAATTAAGAGAGCCAAGGCTTTGCAGCCTTGGCTTTATTGTTAGGAATTAGCGTTTAACGGTTTCTAATTTCCAGATGTTATTGACGTAATCTCGAATAGAGCGGTCGGAGCTGAACTTGCCAACTAATGCCGTATTCAGAATCGCTTTCTTGGCCCAACCCGCTTGGTCACGGTATTGCTTATCCATGTCTTCGTGCGCCTTCACATAAGATGCAAAGTCGGCCAGACATAGGTACGGGTCACCACCATCAAGTAGGCTATCGTAAGTTGCACGCAGTTTACCTGGTTCACCCGGAGTGAATTCTTCACCTAGCAATAGCTCCAGAGACGCTTTCAGTAGTGGGTCTGCGTGGTAGTAATCAAATGGGTTGTAACCTTGTGCTCGTAACGCTTCAACACCATCAACTTCTAGACCGAAGATGTAGATGTTGTCGTCGCCGACTTCTTCACGGATTTCAACGTTTGCACCATCCATTGTACCGATAGTCAGTGCTCCGTTTAGAGCCATCTTCATGTTACCTGTACCTGACGCTTCTTTACCCGCGGTAGAGATTTGCTCTGATACGTCAGCAGCAGGAATGATGATTTCTGCCATGCTCACTCGGTAGTCTGGGATAAACACAACTTTCAGCTTGTTGCCGATACGAGGATCGTTGTTCACCTTCTCAGCAATCTTGTTGATCGCATAGATGATCTCTTTCGCCAAGTGGTAACCTGGTGCCGCTTTAGCTGCGAAGAACACAACACGTGGCGCCATATCGAAATCAGGATCGTTCAATAGACGGTGGTAAAGTGACAGAATGTGCAGCATGTTTAGGTGCTGACGCTTGTACTCGTGCAGACGCTTGATCTGAACATCGAAAATCGCGTTGGTATCAAGTTCGATACCCATGTTTTCAGACACCCAGTCCGCAAGACGCTGTTTGTTCTCTTTCTTCACAGCCATGAATTCTTTCTGGAACTTCGCGTCATCCGCAAACTTAGCGATTTGCTCTAGCTGTTCCAGTTTTGCTGGCCATTCTGTACCAATCTTGTCTGAAATCAGTGCAGATAGACCTGGGTTACAGAATTTCAGCCAACGACGTGGCGTGATACCGTTAGTCACGTTGTGCAGACGAGTTGGATACAGTTCATCAAACTCAGGGAACAAGTCACGTTTAACCAGTTCAGAGTGCAGCGCAGCTACACCATTCACCGCGTAGGAACCGATAACACACAAGTTCGCCATACGCACCATACGGTGGAAACCTTCTTCGATAATCGATAGCTTTTGCTGTTTAGCGACATCACCCGGCCACTTCTGACGTACTTCCTGCAGGAACAGGTGGTTGATGTGGTAAATAATTTCCATATGACGAGGAAGCAGACGTTGAATCAGAGACTCACTCCACGTTTCCAATGCTTCTGGAAGCAATGTGTGGTTGGTGTAAGCAAACGTCTTTGAGCTAATATCCCAAGCCTCATCCCAGCCTAGACCTTTTTCATCGATCAAGATACGCATCAGTTCAGGAATCGCGATAGTCGGGTGAGTATCGTTTAGCTGAATGGTTTCGTATTTTGGAAGCGATGCCAGTGTGTGGCCAGCTTCTTCGTGGCGACGAAGAATGTCACGTACCGATGCTGCTGAGTGGAAGTACTGCTGCATCAAACGCAGCGTTTTGCCTTTCTCATGGTTATCGTTCGGGTATAGAACTTTCGTGATGTTGCCTGCATCGATTAACGAGTGCTGAGCTTCGAAGTAGTCACCATTGTTAAAGCTCGCTAGTGAGAATGGCGCAATAGCCTGACATTCCCAAAGGCGCAGTGGGTAAACCGTATCAGATTCGTAACCCACAATTGGCAAATCCCATGGCATTGCTTTTACAGACATACCCGGAACCCAGCGACGCTTCTCTTTGCCGTCCTCATGGTAAACTTCAACGTGACCGTAAAAACCAATTTCCTGAGCTAGCTCAGGGCGTGCAACTTCCCACGGATAGCCTTCAACACCACGCCATGCGTCTGGCGCTTCTTGCTGATGACCTTCTTGGAACGACTGTTTAAACAGGCCGTACTCATAGTGAAGACCGTAACCTACTGTTGGGAATTCTTGTGCCGCTAGAGAGTCCATGAAACACGCAGCCAGACGACCCAGACCGCCATTACCCAGTGACGGGTCACGCTCTTCTTCAAGCAGGTCTGTTAAATTTTGCCCCATCTCTTCCATTGCTGCTGTGATTTGCTCGTACAAACCAAGGCTGATCAAGTTGTTGCCTGTCAAACGGCCAATCAAGAACTCAAGAGATAAGTAGTTAACGCTTTTTGCGTTAAGGATTTTGTCATCCTGCTCCGTTTGCAGCATATCAAACGTAGTCAGCTCAGCCAGAGCTCGGCCCATTGCCAGATACCAAGCGCGGCTGTCAGCTTTTTCAACCGTCGTAGCGTACGTTGCGGTCAGATGCTTCTTGACGCTTTCCTGGAATGACGCCTTATCAAAATTTTTCTGTTGCGTAGGTTTCATTAGAGAAATCTCACTTATTGGGTTTAATCCATCTGAGACATATCGTGCATTGACACGACAACCAAAACATCCTCCCAAATACACGGCTTATTAGGAGGAGGATGAAGGGCGTAGAGGGCGTATGACCAGAGGCTCAGTGATCTAACTCTCAAATCAATTGGGCTCACACCTAAGCTCTGGTGATAAAGATCACACCATCAACGGATTTCACCTTAACGCTGATGTATGAATGTTAGGTGTCTGGATTCTCAATAAAATAATCAATATGTTCATCTGATCACATATTGAGCGGAAGATTTACGCAACTTTCATTGTTTTTGGTGCAGAAGGAGCTATAACTCTCACTTATAAAATCAACATAAGGTGACAAACATCACAAATAAAGGGCGTAGAGGCGGGCAAAGTGTGAAATACGCGAAAATCTGGTGGTTGATCAATAACTGTCGCTATTGTTCTCAAGTAACATCCCTGTCATTAGGTCTGATTGACTAAGTTTTAATCAACACACTCCGAATAGAATCTGGATTCGAGAGTGTTTAAGAACAGGGAAAAGAAGATGTGGATTCCTTCGAAATTAACCCGTCCGGGACGTTTACACAACGCAATTGTCCGCCCAAGAGTTCTCGATTTATTACAGCAAGCCCCCTGCTATAAACTGGTCCTATTCCGCTCGCCAGCGGGTTACGGGAAGACGACTATGGCCTCGCAATGGCTGGCTGATAAAGCCAATGCGGGCTGGTACAGTATTGATGAAAGCGACAACGATTCGTTCCGCTTTATCAACTACCTGCTACAGGCATTGAATAAGGCTACGCATAACGCTTGTCCAAATTCTCAGAAGCTGGCTGAAAAGCGCCAGTTCTCTTCACTTCACTCCCTTTTCAGCGAAGTGTTTGCCGAGTTCGCCAATTTTCATCAAGAGTGTTATCTGGTCCTGGATGACTACCATCTTATCTCTAACGATGATATCCATGAGGCGATTCGCTTTTTCCTCAAACACATGCCAGACAACCTAACTCTAGTTGTCACCAGTCGTGCGACACCGCCGCTCGGTACGGCTAACTTACGTGTTCGCGACCTGATGATCGAGATTGGTGACGAATTGCTGGCATTCGATACAGAAGAAACCACCCGCTTCTTTAATCAGAGAGTTGCAGATGGGATTGATGATACGACTGCTGACAACTTAAGAAACTATGTCGAAGGCTGGCCTTCAGCATTACAACTGATCGCGCTTCAGGCTCAACACCAACACAAAACACTGGCTCAATCCGCCGAGTCATTCTCTCAGTTTAACCATGCCCACCTTTGGGATTATCTGGTGGAAGAGGTGTTTGACCTACTGGATGCAGAAACACGCCTGTTTTTGCTGCAATGTTCTGTTCTCGATCACTTCAACGATGTGTTGGTTTCTACTCTGACAAAACGTGATGATGCCCTGAGCATGATTGAGTCACTCAATCGCTACGGCCTATTCATCCACCCACTTGAAGGCGAGCAAAACTGGTACCGCTTCCACAATCTGTTTGCTGAATTCTTATCCCATGAGCGCTCGGCACGTATTCCTCAGCAAGAGCAAGAATTGCATCAAACCGCTGCCAAGGCGTGGTTGAATTTATCCTCTCCGCATCAGGCGCTTCGTCATGCGCAAAAAGCGGGGAACCGTCAGCTTACTGCAGACATCTTGAGCCAATATGGCTGGAAAATGTTTAATGGTGGAGAATTACAAACGGTAGAAAAAGCGATCAACACCCTCGCCCCTGAGCAGCTCTATAGTGAGCCAAAATTGTGCATGCTTCAGGCATGGTTAGCGCAAAGCCAGCACAGATATAATGATGTTGGCGATCTGCTATCCAAAGCGGATGAGCAAATGAAAGCGCTCAATGTAACGCTTAGCACTAAAGAACAGGGCGAATTTAACGCTTTACGTGCGCAGGTAGCCATTAACCAAAATGAACCGGAAAAAGCGCTTGAGCTCGCTGAGTTATCTCTAGGACAACTTGATAGCACGGTTTACCGAAGCCGTATCGTAGCAACGTCCGTTGTTGGTGAAGTAAACCATGTGCTAGGTCATCTTAGCCGCGCATTGCCTATGATGCAGCAGACCGAAAAGCTGGCACGTCAGTATCAGGTTTACCATCAGGCGTTATGGGCGATGCTTCAGCAAAGCGAAATTCTAATTGCCCAAGGTTATGTTCAAGCTGCCTTTGAAGTGCAGGAAAATGCCTTCAAGCTGATCGAAGAGCAGCAGCTGCAGCAAGTTCCAATGCATGAGTTTCTGCTACGTATTCGTGCACAGATTTTCTGGTGTTGGAATCGTCTCGACGAAGCAGAAGAATGCGCCTATAAAGGCTTGGATGTACTGGGCAATCACAGCCCAAGTAAACACCTACATAGCTACTCTATGCTGGCACGCATCGCGATTGGTCGTGGTGAGCTGGACAAAGCCAACAAGTTCATTGAGCAAATTGTTCACCTACAGAAGCAGTCTACCTACCATGTTGACTGGACGGCTAACGCTTCGTTGTCTCTGATTCTGTTCTGGCAGGCACGAGGTGATATGGAAGCCATTCAACATTGGCTGGAAACCACACCTCGCCCAGAGAAAGCGTGTAACCACTTTACTCAATTGCAGTGGCGTAACATCTCCCGTGCACAGATCAATCTAGGTATGTTTGATGAAGCGGCTGAAACGCTTAAATTCCTTCAAGAACAAGCGAATCACAACAGTCTGGTCACGGACAATAACCGCAACCTGATTGTTGAAGCTGTACTGGCAACCACACAGCAAGATGAAGAGCGCGCCAAGTTACTGCTCAAACAAGCACTGGAACTGACGAATCAGACAGGTATTTTGGGTAACTTCCTCGTTGAAGGCGGCAAGATCGGTCATATTCTCGAAAAGCTGGTCAACAAAAATGAGTTGGGTGATCTTGAACGCCATCGCGCTCAGCAGTTGCTCAAAGATATCTCGACAACTCAGCGTAGCCGCTCGGTTCACTTTGATGAAGAATTCGTTGAAAAGCTGGTTAACCACCCGAATATTCCTGAGTTGGTTCGCACCAGTCCACTAACTCAACGTGAATGGCAGGTACTTGGCCTAATCTATTCTGGCTTTAGTAACGAGCAAATTGCTCAGGAGTTGGATGTAGCGGGCACCACAATCAAAACTCATATTCGTAACCTGTACCAGAAACTCAATATCGCGAATCGAAAAGAGGCGATAAAAACAGCAGAAAACCTCCTGCAATTAATGGGTTACTGATACTAGGCCCTCAATCTCAGCAAAAAGCCCTGACTATCAGGGCTTTTTTACATCAACTCAACGCCAGAAGCATACATCAGCTTCAAATGCTGCTGTAATGCCGCAAAGCTCTGCTCCCGAAACCATCGATGGGCAGGATCTTTTTGATGCCGACTGTGCCACAGCAGATAGTAGCTATGCTTGGGCAAATCGAAGGGCAGTGGTTTTACAACGTAGTCAAACCGATTTGAAAAATACCCCGCCAGATGTAAAGGCGCGGTAACCAACGCGTCACTCTGACAGACTAATTCCATTGCCGCTGTAAACGATGGCACTCTAGCGATCACCTTACGGTGAACCTTGCGCTGTTCAAACTTCTCACCCACATACTGACGCATCTCTCGCATACCATGCACCATCACATGGGAAGCACTAAAATAATCATCCATTTCAAGGCTGGCGTCAGCCAGTGAATGATTACCAGACATAAGTACGACATATTCGTCTTCAAGCAATTTTTTGCCGTAGATATTCTCAGGAAAGTAGTCGAGTGTGCTCGCCAGTACATCAATCGGGCTGTCACCGAGAACGCTAACATGCTGATCTTGCCACAGCTCTCCATTTACCCCTGCGTTTGGGGCCAATCTAAGCAGTTCGGAAGACACCAGAGGCACACTCGATTCAGACAAAAATGCCGTGTAGGCCAGTCTGAACTCTCGCTGACAAGCATGAGGTGAAAATGCTTCCACCGCATAAAGCTCATCTAATGACCCAATCAACTCAGGCAGTTGAGCGAGTAACTGCTGGCCTTTGGCACTGACCACAAACTGTTTGCCTTCCCTAATCAAAATCGGGTCATCAAAGGCCGTCCGTATCTGGCTCAAGGTTCGGCTCATCGCTGACTGAGTGACGTTGAGCTGCAGTGCAGCCTCGGTCAAGCTACGAGTTTGGAGCAGCACCAGCAATGGGCGCAGCAGTTTGTAGTTATTCATATCACCTTCTTAGAATCACAAAGATTTAAGCATCCAAACATCGCAGCCATTGTGCAAGGTACCCTCAAGAGGCGCAGTGAGGTGTTCGAATTCCAAGCTTTCATAGAGTCGCACCGCCGCAGACATATTGGACAAAGTGTCCAGATAGCAACGTTCAAAACCTTGTTGCTTAGCAAACTCTAAACAGGCCAACGACAAGGTTTTACCCAAGCCAAGCCCTCTACTCTCTTTAAGTAAAAAGAGCTTCTTCAATTCGCACGTTTGCTCATCTTGCCCAAAAGGCGCAACACCACAACCGCCAACCACCTTGTCATCTAAGAGCGCCACTAAGTACAAGCTACGGTTCTGCTCGTGATAATGCTGACTCATATTGTCGACCTCAGCATCAGACGGCCCAAACCCTTCTCCCACAGCACCATACTCTTTGCCGACCTGCTTGATTATCTGGCAGATCGCTGCGTCGTGTTGCGCTGTGATAGGCACTATACGAAGGTTTTCTTGGCTCATAGTCATCTCTCTTCAATATCATCTTGGACAGCTAATAAGGTAAAGCCAATCAAGAATGAATTAAAATCACTTTAAATCATTTCAATCATGATAAAAAATCATCATTTAAAGTTTGGTACTCCCTTCTCATCCCTTAGGGTTTACATTGTAAATTCATCTAATGTGCAACTTTACTCGCTAGGAATAAATATCTGACAGCTACGACAACTGGAACCAAGTCACATTCTGACGCTATAAACTCGAAGCTTTGGTCAGCCCGTTCTTGCACTCTCCTATAAGCCTGCCAGAATGAAAATCATCAGTATAATGAATGAGATATAAACAATGGCTTGGTTGAGAAAACGGCTTCTTCCTGTTGCAATTGTGGCAGCACTTACCCCTTTGAGTTCCGCTTACGCAGATATCGGCGATACCCCAGTGATCGGTGGGCTATTTAACTCAACAGAAGTACTGAAAAATCAAATCACCTCGTCATTGTCCTACTCGACACGTTTTGCTCGCGATATGACCCTGTTTACCATTGGCGGTCTCACTCTAGAAACCTACCTACTGACATTACCACTTGATGCAAGCACGAAAAGCCGGGTCATGACACAGCTCGCCGACCCGACGTATTCCATTCCTCTCGGCTATTTTCTTTATCAGTTCTACGATCGCTACACAGGAATCAGCAGTGACGATGAATTTAAAGCCTACCTGCAAACTGTGTATGACAAACAAGCTCTGAAAAGCTTTGAACACTCGCTCTTTGCTCTGGAGGAGAAAGCCAAAAAAGAGCCTAAACAACACGCTAAAGACCAGGCTCACCACGAAGGCATCCAAATTAATGGTCAGTTTATGGCAGCCATGGTGACCGTATATGACGCTTTGGTTCAGATTGGCGAATGGCAAGATATGGACCGCCTGCCTGAGCAATACACATATCTGACCAAGTCACCTGAGGATTTAGCACTGGTCGCCAAAATTCAACCTATCGTGGTTGGCATCATGCAACAAGCCGCCTCGGGGATGGAAGAGAGCGACATGAAACAGGCCATACTCGGCATTGTGGCCGATGGTGCAGCCGACAGAGCCAGCGAACCGAATAACAAAGCACAAGCGTTAACCATTACCTTAATTGATTTTGTGCGTCTCAATGTGCTGAAAGCCTATCGTCAGTTTGTCTATCAGGATGAGAGACAAGAACGCCTCAATGACTGGCTACAAAACGCGTTTGATGATCACCCTCAACAAGCAATTGAGTTTCTAGAGTCACAGCAGAACCGCCGCTTTGCTGTTCAGATAACGGTCGACGGGTTGCAACAAGGGTTAATCGAAGGGTTGGTTGATCCAGATAAACCTTTCCTTTCCCACGCTTACCAGCAACATACCAAGAGTACTGAGCTCGACAGCCCTGCCGCAACAAGCAGCCCAGAGCACGTTCAATCCATGCGTTTTCTTCAGGTTCTATCAGAACAAACGTATCGTGACCCATATTACTTACCATTCTTCAAGCGACTTTACCAAAATCATACCGACTCCATTGCTCGGGTAGGTATCTCTTCCACACCGACGATTAGCGTAAGAAACCTGCCTATCATCAAAACAGGGGCAAAAGTCTCTGGCGAACAAGGAACAGGAATCCCGAATTTCCACTTTGTCGACCGAAACGAAGACAGAGCCTATTACTTCTTTGGTAATGATGCCCTTCAACTTGATCGCTTAATGCAGGCCAATCAGGTTCAGACGATGTTTGACCGACTGATTCACTTGAAAACGCTTAACTGTAACGCCCAATATGACTGGAATGCTCACACCAGTTACGACGGTCTGGTTAACCTTGGCGCAGGCGAAGCACTACGTGACTTTGGTGAGAAACGTTGTTTGAGAGAGCTGAATGAAAGAGCCGAAGTGGAAAACGTGCTAACGAAGCAGCGTCAGTCCCTCATCGATAACATTCAAAGTTATCAAGAGATACCGCTATGGGACTTCTACACCAAGCTGACCCGAAAATGGAAAATTGAACAGGACATCACTACTTATGCAGAGCTTGATGGACAAGGGATGCCAGATTATGCCCTGATTTACAATCCGTGGCCGGATCACTTTGCCCACTTTGTTGGTCCTTTTAGCGATGAAATCATTATGCCAACAGGTGAACTCAACCGCCTCGATTACTGGATACGTCAAATTGAACAAGCGTACAAGGACGCCAGCATTTACCAGCAGACACTCTGGGGAATGGCGGGGGACCATGGTTTATCTCCGGTCTACTACACCTTAAATCCGGAGAAAGCGATCTTTGAGCCACTTTCGGAATCACTCGACTACCCTCTAGTGATCAAGAAAATCTCATCTGATGAAGGCGAAGGACCAAAGATCACCAATGCATTAAATTATCCGAGTAACCAAGGTGTTGATGTGGTGGTAGCCTCTACCGCTGGCGGTAACTTCATGATGGATATGTTTAATTCGCAATCGGGTTGGCAAACACAACCTGTCTATTCGGAGCTGACCAACTGGACACCAGTCAATGCACCACAAGGGGAAAAGCTGGACATCATTGCCGAGTCAGTAGAAAAGCTTTCAGATAGTCTCGACTACCTGGTCGTCAGAGAATCAACCTGCGATGAGACAGAGTGTCAGGTACGTTTGGTCGCTCAGCGTGACGGCAAACGAATCGATGAGCTCATCATCAAACAAGGAGAGCGCTATCTCTACAAAGCCAATAGCAAAACAGCGTTACTGGAAGTCAACAAACTCAACCCTTATCTGCCTTCACCAAATCAAGAAAAGCTTGAGACGTTTGCTCAGTTGGTCAATCAATGTGTCAACCGAGCAGACATCGACAACCCACAAAGCTGGTGTGATGAAATGCAATGGCGTGAACTGACTCAGTTTACGCCTAGGCCTGATTCAGTGGTACAACTCGCTAAGCTTTACGCCGAACCGCGAGCAGGTACAGTGAATTTGTTCCCTCGGGAAGGCATTGGCTACAATACGAAAGTTCCGGGCCGTCACGCAGGCGAAAGCTATTTGGAGAAGGACGCCTTTATCGGATTTTGGGGCGCTCCAATTGGCAAACAAGCTACGCCACTGAGTAGTGAGGAGAACGGCTCTCTGGCTCCGACTCTGTATCAATACCTGACCGGAGATGACGTCAAAGCCGGAGAAAATGGCTGGGGATATCCATCATTGCTTAGCAAACTCGATATTCACTAAGCCTCCTTCAATAACAGAAAGCAATAACAAAAAAGCGCCTTACGGCGCTTTTTCAGCTATCTGGAAATCAGAATTTTTTCGGTGCGTAACCTGTCATGACTTCAAGTCTCAGCTCTTTACCCAGCTTAGTCATTGGGTGAACCACGATTAGACCTTTGACTGACCTTTTCAGCTTACCCATGTCTGCTTGTTCTTCTTTAGTAATTGCACGTGAGAACGGCATGTCAATCAAGCTCTTACGCTCTTTATTCATGTCGTATTTCTGTTTGCTTTTCATCACGTGAATTTTTTTGCTTAGCTTATCTGCTTCATCAGTGAACTTAGTCACCATTTCCTGATCACCACGAGATTTCGCCGCATCCAGCTTACGCTGACACTTGTCCAGACGATTGTGAAGGTTTTGAAGTTCTTGCTTAGTACTCATGGTATTGATCTCATTGAAACAGAAAAGGGCGGCGAGTGTAGCACAAGCTGACTCGCTGCCCTAATTTTAGTCGTTAGACATGTTTTTGGTCGTAATCTTTCATGGCTTTTTCGAGCAATTCGAAGTCTGGTTGAGTCAGAAACTTACGCATGGCAGCAAATTTCTCTTCAGGCCACTGGTAAATTTCCAGTGCCACCAGCTTCTCTATCAGCTCAGGGGCAAAACGATGTTTAACCAATCTGGCTGGATTTCCGCCGACAATCGAGTATGGTTCCACATCTTTGGTCACCACACTGTTGGCCGCGACCATCGCACCTTCACCTATGGTCACGCCCGGCATGATCATGGCACGCATGCCTATCCATACTCCGTCATGAATGACGGTATCGCCTTTACCTTGATAAGAGTGTTCAACCTCTTCCATAAACGGGTAGAGACAAAACCAGTCCGTTCTATGGTTGTGATTTCCACCCATCAAAATAACGGCTTCTGCTGCGATGCAAACATAGTCGCCGATATAGAGCTGATCAATATCCCATCTCGGCTGCCATTGCTTACTGATTTCGTCACCATGCAAATAGCGGACGACGGACTGTTCAAAACCGTTATCCCAACAATCGCTGTAGTAGCTGTGAGTCCCTTTGATATGAATGTTTTTGTTCTGCACCACTTGATGCAGTAACTGAAATGTCGACCAATGTTTTTGTGGCATGACAAAATCCTCAATATTTAATTCAGATTTGCCACGGAACGAATTTCGTGGCGTTGCTTAGACGTTCAGCTAAACAACGCTTATTGGATGCGTGGCTGCTTAAGCAGCGGGATGATTTTCATGGTCAGGTCTCCTTTCGAGGCGCAACTTTACGCGAAAAGGCGGTTTTTATGTCAATATTGAGTCAGCATATTAAATATACAGATAGATTGAGTTTGCCTATGTTTAAACACCTTTTCCCGCTGGCAATTGTTGCTATGACGACAGCGATCACGCCGGCGGCATATGCCGCTGAGAAGAACATTCAGATCCAATACCTGCCTCCCGCTAACCAAGCCGAAGAGCAAATGAAAGCAGACATTGAAACAAGCGGAGTCAACGATACCGTAATAGAGTTGTCAGATACGCTGTTCCCGTTTAACAAGACGCTAACGATTCAATATGGTAGCGAAGACGGGCCACTTTATGACCCAGAAAAGCACACGGTGCATATGCCTTATCACTTCTATCAAGAGGCACTGGATTACTTTATCAAGAACAAGTACGACGAAAAGTACGGTAAAGAGGCCAAACTTGGGGCTATGGACACCGTTTTACACACTCTGCTCCACGAAGCAGGGCATGCATATATCGCCGATCAAAACATTCCTATTCTCGGTAAAGAAGAAGATGCGGTGGACAATCTTGCTGCGATTTTAATGATCGAATATTTAGACGATGGTGATGAAGCCGCTATCAGCGCTGCTGATATGTTTGCTTTTGAGTCAGATGACAGGCCAGATTACTACGACTTTGGTGAATACATCGACGAGCACAGCTTTGACTTGCAACGCTACTTCTCAACTTTATGTTTGGTTTACGGCAGTAACCCTGAAAAGCACAGCAACTTGCTGGATGAAGTAGAAAATGATTACTTGGCTGATCGAAAAGATTTTTGTGTTTTCCAGTACCAGTCGCTCAGCGATAACTGGCACACTTATCTAAAAGAGCCTGAGGCTGATCAATGAAGTCGCGTATACGTAGAAGATGAAAAAAGGATAAACCTATGACTCAACTTACGATTTTCTACGATGGCACCTGCCCACTGTGTGTGAAAGAAATGGAACGCCTTGCACACTACGACAACCAGCAGCATTTGAAGCTGGTTGATATTCACTCCGAAAACTTCCTCAATTATCCTGAGATTGACGCCAAACATGCGACTAAAATTCTTCACGCATTGGATAACAACGGGACGCTTCTGCTTGGTTTAGATGTGACTTATCTCGCATGGAAACTGGTCGGAAAAGGCTGGTTGTACGCTCCATTACGTTGGAAGCTCATCCGTCCAGTTGCAGATTGGTGCTATCTCAGATTTGCAAACAACCGATATACCATTTCTAAGCTGCTGACTGGAAAGCGAAAATGCGATTCCGGTCAATGTTTCCGATAAAATAGGACTAATGTCTAACATCGAACACGAATTAACCTATCAAGATTCACAGTCCTACGTCGATAAATTGGCTAGTCTTATAAAATAAACGTTTGGAACAATGCCCTTCTTTTGCTCACAAACTCGAGCAGAAGAAGAACGCGTGAACCAAATTAATAACAACAGGCGTTTCATACCAGAAGCAGCTCTGACAATGTAAAAACGCCAAAGACCTTTCAAAGACAGGATGTTTGTATGAGTCTAACTATTCGAAGTCGCCTGTACATTTTGGCGCTTGTTCCTTTACTGGTAATTGCACTGGGCATGCTTGGTTTTACTTACGTAAAAACCAGTGAACTCAATGACCAACAAATCGATGTTACCCGCACTAACATGATGAACATGAAGAAAGCGGAACTGAGAAACTACCTTCAAATGGCAAAATCTGCCGTCCAACCTTTTCTTGATAGAGGCGCCAGCCTAGAAGAAGCCTACCCAACCCTAAAGACTTTAGAATACGGTAAGACAGGTTATGTGTTTGGCTACGACTCTAAAGGTATACGAAGAGTCCAAGGTCAAAGTAGCAAAGGGATTGGCGACAGTTTCTGGAACCTACAGGACAAACAAGGCAATTACTTAATCCAAGATCTGATACGTAACGCCAAAACAGGTGAATTCACCACATACTACTTCCCGAAACCGGGAGAAACCGAAGCATTACCTAAGCTGAGTTACTCTATATTTATTCCTGAATGGGATTTGATGCTAGGTACTGGTTTCTATACCGACGACATCGATGCCATTGTGGCTGAAATGGAAAATGCGACGACGGAAGCGCTACAGGAAACCCTCTCTGCCATCATTTTGTTCTGTATCGTGATCGCTGGTATCGTTGCAGCCTTTGCTGTGGCTGTTAACCGAACCATTCTTAAGCCATTAGAAATGTTCGATGCTTCGATCAGTTCTTTTGCCAGCGGCGATGCGGACTTGACCGCCCGTATGGAAGATTTCAAAGCGCCAGAATTCTCCCAACTCA
Source organism: Vibrio sp. St2 (assembly GCF_947311885.1). Taxonomy (NCBI): domain Bacteria; kingdom Pseudomonadati; phylum Pseudomonadota; class Gammaproteobacteria; order Vibrionales; family Vibrionaceae; genus Vibrio; species Vibrio sp. St2. The sequence continues at coordinate 776,040 of NZ_CAMZNA010000002.1, forward strand.
GCAAAAACTTCAATGCTTTTGTCGCTAGTCTGCAAACCATCATTCGAAGCGTCAGTGATGTAGGTCAGCAAGTTGTTTCCGAGACCAGTGACATGACGGGTCGCGCAGCGAAAGTAGATGAGTTGGCCTCAGGTCAACGTCAAGAGACTGAGCAAGTAGCAACCGCGATGACCGAGATGACCACAACAGCATCTGAAATCTCGAACAATGCCAGCCAAGCGGCGCATTCTGCCAAAGAAGCTGATGACAATGCCAAAGAAGCACAAGGCATCGTCAATTCTGCCGCCCAATCGGTGGAAGCGCTTGCCGAAGAAGTCTCTCAGGCGAATGGCGTTATTTCTCGTCTTGAAGGTGATGTGCAAAACATTTCTTCCTCTTTGGAAGTGATTCAAGACATCGCAGAACAAACTAATCTGCTGGCACTGAACGCAGCCATTGAGGCCGCTCGTGCTGGTGAGCAGGGTCGTGGATTTGCAGTTGTTGCCGATGAAGTTCGTAAACTGGCGAGTCGTACCCAAGACAGTACTGGTGAGATTCATCAGATGATTGAACAATTAAAAGCTGCATCGGACGACGCGGTAAGAGCCATGGAATCAAGCCAGAAGCGTGGTGCCAGCACGGTAGCAGAAGCCAATGCTGCTGCTCAGGCGCTGATTCAGATTCAGGAATCCATCGGCACCATCATGGATATGAACTCCCTAATCGCAACCGCGACCGAAGAGCAAAGCTTGGTAGGCCAGGAAATTTCACAGCGCATAGTGGTGATTTCTGACCAGAGCTCTCAATCAGCTGAACTGGCCAACGAAAACCGTTCAGGTAGCCAAGAGCTGAATCAACGCGCCAATGAGCTGTACGAATTGGTAGACAGATTTAAGGTGTAAGCTTCCAGCTCCCAGAAGCCCGCAATCATTGCGGGCTTTTTATTTATCGTCTAAAGCGCCGACGAAACTCCCCCGGGGTCAGCCCCATTATCTGACTGAATACCTTGCGACATGCACTCGCGTTTTCATACCCTACCTGGTGGCTTATCCACTCAAAAGAATGAGTTGAACCTTCCAGGTAGTCACAAGCCTTCTGCACCCGTACTCGCTGCAAATACTGGTTTGGATTCATGCCTGTGGCTTTCATAAATCGACGCTGAAAAGTTCTTTCGGTCAAGTTTGCTTCAACAGCCAATTGTTTTACCGACACTGTCCGAGAAAAGCAGGCACTGATTCTGTGCTGAATTTCAACAATTGCAATATCACCATGAGAGAATGATGGCGTGAATTGCTGATAAAACCTCTGTTCTCTTGGCGCAGTATCGATGACCAACATCTTACCCAGCTGTCGCATGATTTGTGGTGAAGCATACCTGGATACCAACTCCAGTCCGAGATCCAACCAAGACATCATGCCACCAGCTGTAATCACATCACCATGATCAATTAAAATTTGATTTATCTCCATGGGCTGCGATGGGTACTGTGACTTAAAGGTCTCAGCTAGCCCCCAATGGGTAGTCAGAGCCCTTTGTCCACCAATCCCTGACGCCGCCAAGATAAACGCGCCAGCACACGCCGACGCAATCACACTGCCACGTCGGTGTTGCTCAACCAGCCATTCGAGTACTGGTGCTTCTGGTTTTCGGTAGAACTGATCGTCAATGCTGGGCGGGAGTAGCACGACATCAAATTGCTTGGGAGGCATATTACACGCGTCAATAATGTGCGCTTTGAACTCCGTCTCAAGTTCACTCTCACGGCATGCTCGGTTGGCTAACTGAAAAAGCTCTTCAAAACCAAATACGGCCGATTTGAGAGCAAAAGGATAGTTAAATACGGCAATATTAATCTTAGGCATACAATGTCGTTTTTAGCATTATTTGTGTCATTTTAGACTCTAAAAAGCCAAAAAATAAAGCGCCATAATGACTCTACTTTGAACGATACCAAACAGGAGAGGCAAAATGAGCCAGAAAGCACTACTCGTCATCGATCTACAAAATGACTACTTTCCAAACGGGAAATTCCCTCTTTGGAACACAGAGAACACGTTAACCAATATCAAAGCGGCGATTAAAAAAGCCCAACAGAAACAGATTCCTGTGATTCACATTCAGCATATTGCAGACCCTGATATGGGTATCGCACCCTTTTTCAACAAAGGTAGTACAGGTGCAGATATCCACTCAGAGATCCTCGCGAGCGCACCGGAAGGGGATATTGTCGTTAAATCTTTCGCAGACAGCTTTGAACAAACAGAGCTAGACAATGTGCTCAAAAAGCATGGGGTAACTGATTTGATTGTTTGCGGCATGATGACGCAAAACTGCGTGACTCACACTGCGATTTCCAAAGCAGCAGAGCAATATGAAGTATCTGTGCTGGCCGATTGTTGCACCACTACCGATGAAATGATTCATAACATCGCCCTTCATGCCATCTCTACACGTGTTCCGTTGATAAACACTGAGCAACTGATTTAAGCCTCAGTAAGGCCTCTTGTCTAACAGGGGCCTTCTGCAAACCCTTCATTCAAAATAAATCACTATTGCCTTAGCACGTAGATTCCACCGCATAGAGCAAAAGCTCTCATTTATGATTCTTATCCCACGATTCAAGAAATAGTAATAAGTCAATTTCAATAATCTTATAAACCACGCGCAGATTTATAGACTAACTAAAACAACAATATGCAACATATTGAATATATGCATAGTGTGAATTCTGTAGTCAGGTTCTCTTTGAACCACGAGAACCCACCTGACATGCTTGATGTTTGTAGTAGGCCATGTTCAACAATCTCTTTTACTATTCAAAGGAAGACAGTATGTTTAAGAAATTATTAAGTTGTTGTATCGCCTCGACTCTTTCAGTGATCTCAACCTCGGGGCTTGCGCAACAGAACGAAGGAGGAGCCATTGCATCTGAGGATCAAATGCTTGCGCCTTTAATGACGGCGTCGGCAGAATCTGCGATTAAAAATCAATACATCGTTGTGCTAAAACAGCCATTAACGATGAGCAACGACCAACAAGCCCTTCAGCAGTTTACGCAGCAAACCGTTTCTGGTTTAGCTAGCCAACACGCCTTTAAGATCGACAAAGTTTATGACCGTTCGTTAAGTGGTTTTGTCGCTACTCTTTCGGCTGAACAACTAAAAGCACTTCGTGCAGATCAACAAGTTGACTTCATTGAGCAAGACCAAATCATATCACTTGATCCTGTCGTCTCCGCCAACGCGACTCAGACTAACCCAGTTTGGGGATTAGATCGAATCGATCAACGTGATTTGCCACTCAGCAACAGCTACACCTACAACTACGATGGTTCAGGTGTGACCGCTTACGTTATCGATACTGGTGTAACAAACACTCACGTTGAGTTCGGTGGCCGCGCAAGATCAGGTTATGACTTCGTCGATAACGATAGTGACGCAACCGACTGTAACGGTCATGGTACCCACGTAGCGGGTACCATTGGTGGCTCACAATATGGTGTGGCGAAAAACGTCAATATCGTAGGTGTACGTGTACTAAGTTGTAGCGGTTCAGGTACAACTTCAGGCGTCATTGGCGGTGTTGATTGGGTAGCAGCAAACGCTTCTGGCCCATCAGTAGCCAACATGAGCTTGGGTGGTGGCGTTTCGACAGCTCTTGATCAAGCGGTCGCCAGCGCGGTTCAATCAGGCATCAGCTTTATGCTCGCAGCAGGTAACTCCAACGCTGACGCTTGTAACTCCTCACCAGCTCGCGAGTCTAGCGGTGTGACGGTAGGCTCAACAACCAGCAGCGATAGCCGCTCAAGCTTCTCTAACTGGGGGAGCTGTGTTGACGTATTTGCGCCGGGCTCAGATATCAAATCGGCTTGGTACGATGGCGGATACCGCACCATCAGTGGTACATCCATGGCAACGCCACACGTAGCTGGTGTCGCGGCTCTGTATCTACAAGAAAACAGCTCACTGTCACCTGCTCAAGTATCAACGCTGATCAGCGAACGCGCGAGCGCAAACAAAGTCAGTGATACTAAAGGTACTGTGAACAAGCTGCTATACAGCCAAACCGACAGTGGCTGTGACCCTGATTGTGGCACGCCTTCTCCAGATGGTGAACTCACCAACGGCACACCTGTGACTGGTATCAGCGGCAGCCGCGGTGAACAGAAGCACTACTACATCGACGTGACTGCTGGCCAGACACTAACTGTAAGCACTAGCGGTGGTTCAGGTGATGCCGATCTTTATGTTCGCTTTGGCGCCAAACCAACGACTAGCTCTTGGGACTGCCGCCCATATCGCTACGGCAACACTGAGACATGCACAGTGTCTAGCACCCAAAATGGTCGCTACTACGTGATGCTTAATGGCTACACTAGCTTTAGCGGTGTCAGCGTTCAGGCTAGCTACTAACTCTCCCACTTTTCCTTAAACAATAATGCCAGTCCGCATTTGCCGACTGGCATTTTTTGATACTAAACACAGACAAACTTCTTTCTTCACGTCATGATACTTTACTCAATTCGGTAACTGCACTGACCTAAAACTGTCATATTTCGGTGTTAGGCTGGCGCGCTTTTTATATACAGATAATTTTTCTCTTGCTATCGATACGTTTCGAAAACCAAGAGGCTTCAGGGCATCCATGAAAAAGCAAACTCTCTCCATTGCTATAGCAGCAACATTCCTCTCTGGTTGTGCTCAACTTGCACCAGAAAACCAAGTCGATCTGATGATCACCAACGGTCAAGTTCTGACCATTAACGCCGACATGGACGTGATCGACAATGGTGTCGTTGTCGTTAAAGATGACACCATTGTCGCGATTGGTGGGCAGGAACTGCAAGATCAGTATCACGCTAAACAAACTATCGATGCTGATGATGGCATCGTATTACCCGGCTTTATCAACGCCCACAACCATTTGCCAATGATTGCCTTTCGCGGCCTTGGCGAAGAAGGGATTTCCAACCGCCTGTTTGCCTACTTTTTCCCTCTAGAGGGCGAAAAGCTCAGCCGAGAGCTGATTTATAACGCCACAAAACTCGGCACTATCGATCTCGCTCAAAGTGGCGTAACGACCTACGCGGACATGTATTACCACATGGATGAGATGGCCAAAGCGACTAAAGAAGTGGGGCTGCGCGCGGTACTAGGTGAGACCGTGATAAAGTTTCCCGTCGTTGATGCCAAAGAGCCCTATGGTGGCATTGAATACGCGGAACACTTTATCGATACATACAAAAACGATCCACTGATCACTCCAGCTTACGCACCTCACGCCGTTTACACAGTCAGCAAAGAAAAGCTGCAACAAATCAATCAGCTGTCAAAGCAACATGATGTGCCTGTGCTTATCCATGTTGCCGAGTTCCCGAATGAGCAGGAGCGCATCAAAGAGGAGCACAACGCCAAGTCTCCGGTTGATTACCTGGCACAGATTGGCGCACTGGATGAACGTACCGTTCTGGCTCACGCCATCCACCTCTCAGAAAAAGATCAACAACTGATCAAACAGGCTGATGCAGGTGTGTCATACAACCCAATGGCCAACGCCAAAGGTGCAACAGGTATTGCCCCAGCATGGGAAATGTATCGATCTGGTATACGTATGGGGCTGGGTACAGACGGGCCAATGAGTTCCAATCAAGTCGATCTCTGGCGTACGCTCAGCTATTCCGCCAACATGCAAAGACTGAAGCATAACGACCGTACCATCATGATTCCTCAGCAAACTATAGAGCTGGCTACCATCGGCGGCGCAAGAGCCCTGCATATGGAAGACCAGATCGGTTCATTGGAGAAAGGTAAAAAAGCGGACATTATTATTGTAGAAACACAGTCTGCGAACATGATGCCAAACTATGACCCGTACGCGACCTTGGTATACCAAGCTAACCCAAGCAATGTTTCAACTACCATCGTCAACGGACAGGTCGTCATGCATGAACGTGAAATGGAAACCGTGCAGTTGGACGACATTCGCCAGAGCGTTGAAGCCTTCGAAGCCGATATCAGTGAATTTGCTAAAGAGCTGGCCAAGAAAGCGATTAAATCTAAAAGTCTGATGGATTAATCAGGTTTAGAGGAGGGCCTCTATACGAAAAGGCCCTCTTTCCAATCTCTAATTCGTCTATTAGTTTTCATTCTGTTTTACGAATTGCCCTGGCGTCATGCCGAAATGATTTTTGAACGCACGCGTAAAATGAGACTGATCATTAAACCCAAGCTCGTGTGCCGTTAACGCAATATTCGCTGAACCTAACGAAAGTACCAATCGTGCTTGCTCCAAACGCTTGTTCATCAAGTATTGATAAGGCGTTACCCCGATGAGCTTTTTAAACTCCCTCAGAAAGTAAAACTTGCTGCAGCCGAGCAAGTCGGCGAGATCATCAACCGCGATGTTGTTGCCGATGTTTTCTTCAATGTACTGGTCAATCTTATCGACTTGGTGTTGGTCGAACTTAGAGGCAGCAAGCTGGTTGTTCTTTAGATCAAAGTAGTTGGAATAGTTTTGAATGTAGTGAGTTGCCAGCAACGAGATCAAGTTATTGAGGTAGGTTTTACCATTTCGCCCTTTGGCTTTTGCTTCCAACATAAACAATTCAATGATGCCTTTGATGGTTTCATCTAACACATTGTAGTTGTTCAAAAATTGCAGCTCAATCCCGTCTAAATTTAATGGGCAGTGTGAGAAAAACTCCTGTTCTTCAATCGCTAAGATAACGAAATAACAAGGCTCAGCTACATCGTGGGTAAATGGGGTTTTAGGCGGGTTAATCCAAATGTTGCCCGGGCTGGTTTTCAGGTCGGCGAACGTGCCATCCTTTTCGACGCTCCAATTCAAATCTTTTTCTAGCGCCAGCGCAAAGTAGAAGTATGGGGTGTAGACATTCTTTGGGTAGAAGTAAGGAGACGATCCTTTTTCTACCAACACGCCGAGCCAATCTAATCCATGGTTTGAAAACTCAATATCCAGCACATCGCCGCAACCTGATAGCTCACTAGATTCAGAGTCATAAAACTTTAGCTCGGACTTCATTTTCTTCCCTTAGTTATCTTCCACTTGCTAGCTGAAACTAGCTGAGTTTTGCACATTTCGTCAACTTATTGAGGGGCAAGAAAATACAAAAACTCAGGCAGGAATGTTCAATCTTCTCTCGCGCTGCAGCGCTAATCTATACCCAAGTTAGCCGCATAGCACAGGCAATGCACCAGACAGAGAGGATGCCATGTTTAAGAAATCGCTTTTACTACTATTGAGTAGTTTACCGTTCGCCACTTTTGCTCACTCAGTTTCTGCAAATGATGACAACACGAACCTAGCTTTAGAGGAGACCACCATGAAACACATCGAACTTAATACTCAAGTAGGTCAACTTGCTGCAAACCTTTACCTACCAAAAGACGCGAAAGATGCTCCAGTTGTGATTGTGACTGGCGCATGGACAACGGTGAAAGAGCAGATGCCAGCGGTTTACGCTCAAGCACTTGCAGAGCGAGGCTACGCAGCACTGACGTTTGATTTTCGTGGATGGGGGGAAAGTAAAGACCCAGTGATGTATTTAGAAGATCCTGCACGTAAAACGGCAGACATCCGCGCAGTAATTGATGTGGTGAGTCAATTGGACGGTGTTGATGCATCACGCATCGCTGGTTTGGGTATCTGTGCGTCAGCAGGCTACATGCTAGATGCGGTGACAGGTAACGACAAAGTAAAAGCTGCAGCCGTGGTTGCTCCTTGGCTGCACGACAAAGCGATGGCGACAGAAATTTATGGCGGTGAAGAAAGTGCTAGAAACTTACTTGCATTAGCGGCAGAAGCAGCTCGCTCAACAACGCCGGTTTACATTGAAGCGGCAAGCACGACCGATGAGCATGCATTGATGTTCCAAGCGCCTTACTACACAGAGACAGACCGTGGATTGATTCCTGAGTATGACAACCAATACAACGTTGCATCTTGGACAGGATGGTTAAATTACGACGCTCAAGCAAGCGCAGCAACACAAGATAAACCGGTACTTATGGTGGCATCTGAAGCGATGGCTCTGCCTGCTGGAGCTCACCGTTACCTTAAAAATGCTGGCAGCAATATTGACGCAGTATGGCTATCCGACATAAACCAATTCGACTTCTACGACCAACCAGAAGCGGTACAGCTAGCTGTCGATGAAGTTATTAAGCACTTCGAAGCGAATCTATAAGGGAGCGCGTAATGAAACTAAAACAATACTTGTTACTGTTTATTGGAGTGATAACCATGAGTGTAAACGCCCAGACTATGACCTTAGATGAAGCTAAGATTCGCAGCAACATTAACAGTTTCTCAGCTTTGGCAGACCAAGGGGCATTTGAATACTTAGGTCGGTTATTCGCTCCCGAACTGAAGGTCGATTACACCAAGCTATTTGGCGGTGAGGCTCAACAAGTCAAACGCCAAGATTTGATGCAACAGTGGGCGGGATTCCTGCCGGGTTTTGACGCCACTTTCCATGACTTAAGCAATCTGAACGTCTTTATTAATGGTGATAAGGCGAATGCAACAGTCGACTTCACCGCAAGCCACTGGTCAGGTGAAGAAGGTTTCTGGTCCGTTTCGGGGGAATACGAGTTTGGTTTGCAACGAGCAGGTGATAATTGGCAAATCACTTCAGTAAAGCTAAATCGAAAAGCAGAGCAAGGCAGCCGAGATGTGTTAGCAGAAGCGCCTAAGCATGCAGCACAAAACTTAAAAACACGTGAAGCGCTAAAAGTGACATACCAATAACCACACTAGAGCGTCAAAAAGGCACCAACTGGTGCCTTTTTAATAATTAACTAAACTTCGATTCTCGGGTAACGCATTGCGCCACATGGTCCTTACCTTCCTTCAAGCCCCCTCACTTCAACAAACAAAACATACTTAAAGCAACCAAACACAATCAATTAGATAGTCATTTCCATCATTTTACTAGGCATAACAAACATTTATTACGTCAACTGCACCGCACATCTTGCTAGAAAAATTAAACCGTGGAGAATACTGTTATTATCTTATTGTCCTAGTAAAGTAGCACCTATGAGACGTCACTCTAATCCCGTAGTACCAACAACAACGCAAAAACCAAACAGAGAGCTAGCAGCAAGTCAACAGTTACAAAGAATTACTGACTCAAAGTACACTCCAGCCGACTATGATCGTTGGCAAAAGCGGTGCGATGAGCAGAGTGAAGCAGCCGCAAAGACAAAGCGTCTAGTCGCTTTTTTACATATAGGAACTAGGTCTGTACACAGAAATACAGCCAATATTGTGGCTGAATTTGATAAGGACGGAAATCTTAAACCAAATAGCGAAGAAGCACTTAAAGGGCTTATCGATGGCAATAAAGATTATGTGATAGGTTTTTCTGGTCACTCAATTCCTATAAAAAATGGCACGCCAAATAAGTATACCTATACGAAAGAAGTTAACGGGAAAATGGCTGGCAAAGTCGATACAGCTGGAGCTATGAGAAGTATTTCTGACTGCTTAAAAGTTAAAGGTTCTAGCATTGTAGGTTTGGTGGACGGGCATTGTTTTTCAAAAACAAGAAGCCTTAGTACAATGCTAAAAGGCTTGGAGCATGAGCTGGATGCGAGTCGTATACACAGCACTACAAAGAAAACAACTGCCGAAGAATCGCGAATGGAGGGCCTGAAAATGGTGATGAAGCTTAATAAACGGTAATCGATTTGGTTATCTTTGAAGCGTTAAAACAGGTTAAGTAAACCACACGTCAATGTGCCAGTTCTCGTAATCTAAACTCTAAAAACTTACGTGTCCCCGCACTTGGGGCCTTCTCAATCGCCAGTTTATAAAAAATGATCGCCTCTGCATTTTGCCCTAGCTTACTCAGAATATGCGCCCGCGCTGCATACCAAGGTTGGTAATCTTTAAGGTCCTCTTTAAATTCATCCAGCTTCTTGAGTGCAAGTTCTGCGCAATCAAGCTCTGCCATCACGACTGCCCAGTTCAAGGCGACAACCGGAGTAGGCTCGAATCGCCATAGCGATTGATAAAGCAGAGACATCTGAACCCAATCAGGATTGGGCTTCATCATGTGGCAGTCTGCAATTGCTGCCTTAATCTGAAAAGACCCAGGTTGCTTTCTTTCGACAGCATTAGAAAGGATGTGGTGAGCCTCATCAATATTGTTTTGCTGCCATAGCGCAGCGTCCTGTTCTTCGACAGGCACCATGACTCCATCTACATTTATTCGAGCTGCGCTTCTCGCATCGGTTAGTAACATTAACGCCAGTGCGCCTTCTATTTCCGGCTCATGCGGTCGCAGCTTAGTGAGAAGCCTGGCTAAGAAGATCCCCTCTTGGCATAGGGTACGCGGGCACTCCTCTTCCAAGACATAGCCAGTTGTGAATATCAAATAGATGGTTGTTAGCACTGTCTCCAGCCTGTCATGCCATCTGTCTGCCTCGGGGAGAGAGAACCGAATTCCTTTGGCTTTAATCTTTGTCTTGGCGCGATACAATCGTTGCCCCATGGTTTGCTCGCTATCAAGAAAAGCGGCGGCGATTTCCTTGGTCGTTAAATTACAGACCGTACGCAGGGTCAAAGCAATACGCGACTTTTCTTCCAAGGCTGGATGACAGCAGGTAAAGATAAGACGTAGACGTTCGTCCGGAATGGTCTCGGGAACATCAAGCTCTTTACCACCGGTGAAAGTGTCAGCAAGGCCCTCCACTTTACGTTGCTCTCGCTGAACTCGACGAAGATGGTCTATACCTTTGTTCAAACCAACTCTAAGCAGCCAAGCTTCTGGATTATGAGGTGGACCAGATCGAACCCAGTGTTTCAATGCCGCCATCGATGCTTCCTGTAGGGCATCCTCTGCTAATTGAAAGTCATTAAGACGCGAAATAAGCCCCGCCAAAAGCCGCCCTCTGTCTTTACTTAAGACATCATTGATAACATGACTGATAGCAATAGCTTTTGAAGAGGCGTTATTCATACGTTAATCGGCTTCGTTATAATCCAATAGAGGGCGGACTTCGACGGTGCCGAACTTAGCCACCGGGATGATTTCTGCGCATCGCAGTGCAGCGTCCAAATCGGGAACGTCAACAATATAATACCCACCCAAGTGTTCACGTGTTTCCGCAAAGGGGCCATCCATGGTTTCCACCTTACCGGACTTAATCCGCAGTGAAGTTGCCGTTTCAACCTCCTGTAGCCCTTCGCCGCCAACAAGCACCCCATCCTTTTCAAATGTCTCACTGGTAAGGGCAAAGTCTTCCATCATCTTGTCAAATTCAGGGGTGCCAAACGCTGGTTCTTGATCTGGTGCAGCATAAAGCAAAAGCATGTATTTCATTTTAGGTTTCCTTCTGGTTTGTTGTTTCAAACTCAAGGACGTTTTCACTTTGTTATTTTCGACACGTACTCAAATTTTTTTTCAACCTTGTGAATGTACCGCAGAACAAAAACTAGTTAGCTATCAATGGCAAGATTTGTGTTGGGTGTCGTTCAACCAGGCTGTATGTCACCCCTTTGGCGCATGACTGGCGTTAAACTGTCGTATAAGAAATGTTGAATTCATATATGCTTGAGTCTCAAACATTCGATGTTGGACGTGTAATGAAGGTTAATACTAAAAAAATATCAAATGAACGTAAATCTAGAGCATGGAGTCAACAACACTTAGCTGATGTAAGTGCATTAAGTTTAAGAACCATTCAAAGAGTTGAGAAAGAAGGCACAGCCTCACCCGAAACAGTCAAAGCACTAGCAGCTAGTTTTGAAATAGATGCCAATGAACTGCTAGTACAAGAAGAAAGCTCAGAAAATTCCATCGGCATAAGTTTCAAAACGAAACTCGCGGCGATGTGCTCTTCAATTATCGTTATTTTTGTCAGCGCTATATTGTTTTTTGTACAGCCCACAATGGCTTCAAGTATTGAAATTAGTGCAGATCAGATAGAAAGTTCTGATGAAAACAACGCTCAACTCTTTAGTGGCAATGTAGAAATATTTGTGCCTGAAGATTTGACGTTTGAAGTCGAGTCAGATGAACTTTGGGGGACAGAAGCCGCTTCCGTTGTAACAGGAAGCGTAAAGGTAATGCTAGAGGATGCGACATTAGTAGTAGGTGATGGTGTCCTTATCAAAGTCGACAAGGGTATAAAGATTACTACCGACTACGCGGAGCTTAGTCCTTTACCACTGGAGTAGAATACTGAAAACTATTATCCGATAGATAGCACTAGACACAGAACAAACGTTGCATTAATTCACTGACGGTAGTCTTCGGGCAGAAGAGCATCGCCTGAATGCTCAGCAAGATAACTAAGTGCGTCAATCACTCGGATAGGCGTTAACAAGTTGTCTTCATGACACGGGTCGAGTTCAAATGTAAGGTGAATTTGGTCTTGTTCAATTTTAAGAAACAGGTTCCCTTGAGGCGCTCTATCTTGTGTGAGAGCGAAAATACCGATACCAATGAAGTGCGAACTCTTCAGGTTTCTCGTTGGGTAGATATCACAATTCAACTTGTGGGCTAGCGCTATGAAATCGAGAAGTAAGTTGATCTGAACATCTGAGACGCTATCCAAGGCTTTGACATGCGGCGCTTTGCAGAAACGCTCTAAATAGCTAACCATCTCATCGATATCATTGTTAAATAGCATCGTGGCTCCTCCTCTCTGGAAAGCTTGCGATTGTACCTTTCACACACAGCATAACAAGGCGTTAGGTACTTCTGTCTAATTAAACGCGATGTGTCACTGAACTTATACCTTATCACCTGCGTAAAACCTGTTGTTTTTAATGCAATTAGATCGGTATGGCCTTGAGATGAATCGAATAAACCCAGCTAAATTACCTAACAGCAAATGGACAGCCTTAGAGCCTGTTAATCGAGAAAAGCATTTCTTAGTCTCTGAAGTCGAGTTTGACGAGGATGGTGTGGTCACCTCTTGTAAACTAGAGGCGGTGCTATCCAAAAAAGAATATCCCATCGACTGGCGAGACTTAAAACACCGAGAGAAATGGCTTCAAGGTTGGAAATGAATACCGCTTCCTCCTCCTTGATAAGCATTCTCACTGAAAAGGGTTCAGGATAGACTATCCTGAACCCTTGATGGCCTTAAAGCTTACTAAAGAGCCGCTAATATAGTCTCAGCCTTACTCGCCTCAAATTGCTTAGGTTCCTCAACATTTAACTGGGTCACCACACCGTTTTCGATAACCATGGCATAGCGCTGTGAACGAATACCACCGAAGATCGCCGTGTCCATTTCAAGTCCCAAAGCTTTTGTAAAGCTCGCATCACCATCAGCCAGCATCATAATTTCCGTGGCATTTTGCGCTTCTCCCCACGCTTGCATGACAAAAGCATCGTTGACTGAAACACACGCGATAACATCGATACCTTTTGCCTTAATGTCATCAGCAAGTACTACGTAACCAGGTAAATGAGCTTCTGAACAGGTTGGCGTAAATGCGCCTGGAACAGCAAAAAGCACCACTCGCTTGTTTGCAAAAAGCTCCTCTGTGTTATGGGTTACCATACCCTCCTCACCTAGTTCGCTAAGGGTTCCGGTTGGTATAGCTTGGCCTTTCTGAATCATGTCTGCATTCCTTGTTTTGTTTGCCTGAACAGTGTAGCCGCCAAAGCAATAAGGAACCACCCACACAAAGTCCGGGTATCGTCGGGGAACCGAATACACCGAACAATCCACTCCAGCCGATTCGTAACCTTGTTTGATGTCAGTGTTCCACGTGATATAGCTAGGTGTTGTGGTCGCGTTAATCATACCTCATTACTAGGTGGTTAGAATCTAAACTGCGCTGACCAAAACACTTTATTAACAATCACGCTAGAAAAATGGGTGGAGTTTTGCGCTTTATGTTTCACTTCTGTGCTCGCCCAGCTTGCCAATGCTAGCCACGTGTATACAAAGTGAAGTATCATTGTTTTATCAGGGAAATAAATAGGTTGAGGGTGACAAGCCGCCTATGGCAAATCTAAAAAATTCTGTGGCGAAAAACATTAAAACAAAAGTCGCCGGTCAAACGCAGGATGACGTGGTTTATTGCCACATCTTCGATGCGATACTTGAACAACGGTTGCCACCAGCGACCAAGCTGAATGAAGAAGCTTTAGCAGAGATCTTCAGCGTTAGTCGAACCATCATACGTCGAGCCTTGCTCCGACTGTCGATGGAACAGGTGGTCAGCATCAGACCAAACCGCGGTGCGATGGTGTCTGCACCGACCAAAGAAGAAGCAAAACAAATCATCAAAGCGCGTGAAGTCATGGAGCTTGCCATTATTGAGCTTGCCGTTGAACATGCCACCAGCGCGAAGATAGAAGAGTGCCGACGCTTGGTAGAAAAAGAAAACGAGGCTTTCGATAACGGTGATTACGGTAAAGGACTTCGACTATCTGGGGAGTTCCACATTAAGCTGGCTGAGATGGCAAACAACGCCCCATTGCTCGCATTCCAGAGAAGCTTAGTGTCGCAAACATCACTGCTGATTGCCCAGTATGAAACTGGCAACCATTCAAACTGCTCTCAGGACGAGCATACCCAGTTGCTAGATACGATTGAATCTGGCGATACTGAGCAAGCTATCAGCCTGATGGAAGAGCACTTATCTCATATCCGTTCCAAGCTAAACCTTGATAGTAATGCTGCTTCAAACGACCTACATGTCGTCTTTTCGGATCTATTGAAGAACAAATAATCAGCTGATTTTGCATTACCTAAGTCCGGCGCCTTGCCGGACTTTTTGTTTCTCACCATCAAGATTGTACACAAAATAAAATACAATATTAAATTTCTTTGCGTTAAAATTTTTAACGTCAAAACAAAATTTAACATCATTAAATTCATAGACTTACTTTGCCACCACTCTTGTTAATGACACCTTTATCGGTCATTTCATGTTGCAATATTGTAAAATTAAAGTTGACCTTACAGTCAAATTATCCAATTATTGACCCAAAGGTCAGAAAATTATTATTGGAACAATAGTGTCAATGCACAAGGAGGTCTCTTGATTACTTTCCTACTCAATCAAGAACTCAGACAAGAGAGTGAGCTGTCACCAAATATGACAGTGCTGCAGTACCTGAGAACACATGTACAAAAAACAGGTACTAAAGAAGGCTGTGGCTCAGGTGACTGTGGTGCCTGTACCGTAGTACTAGGCGAAGTGATCGAAGGCCAACTTCAGTATCGCTCGGTGAATTCCTGTCTGACGTTCGTATCCGCACTACATGGTAAGCAGCTGATTACCGTTGAAGACTTGCAGAACAAAAACAAGCTTCACCCAACTCAGCAAGCGATGGTCGATTTCCACGGTTCTCAATGTGGTTACTGTACTCCAGGTTTTATCATGTCGATGTTTGCTCTGAGCAAGAACAAACCTGCGGCGAACAAGGAAGATGTCATGGAGTCTCTGGCGGGTAACTTATGCCGCTGTACCGGGTACCGCCCTATTGTTGACGCCGCTTTGTCTCTGGCTTCTGATGAACCATTGATGGACCAGTTTGTTGAGCTGGAAAAAGAGACCATTGCTCGACTAGAAGCTCTTCAGGGGCAACCCGCCAGTCTGAGCCAAGGCAACCTAACAGCATATATCCCTCGTAGCATTGACGAACTGGCTCAAATTTACACTGCAAATCCAAAGGCCAAGCTGGTTGCTGGAGGTACTGATTTGGCTCTTGAAGTCACTCAATTCCACCGCGAGATTGAAACGTTGATCAGCGTAAATCTGGTTGAAGACATGAAAGTGTGTGAAGAAAGTGACGATGCTCTACACATTGGTGCTAACGTTGCGATCAGCGATGCCTACCAACTTCTGACTCAACATTTCTCTGATTTTGGTGAGCTGCTGCATCGCTTTGCTTCTCTTCAAGTCCGTAATCAGGGCACATTGGGTGGCAACATTGGTAACGCCTCCCCTATCGGTGATGCGCCGCCGCTTTTGATTGCACTGAATGCACAAGTGAAATTGCGCCGTGGTAAGCAGACCCGGATCTTGCCGATTGAAGACTACTTCATCAGCTATAAAGTCACCGCTCAGCAGGAAAGTGAATTTATCGAGCAAGTGATTATTCCTAAATCAAAAGCGAACGAAACCTTCCGTGCTTACAAGCTTTCCAAGCGTCTAGACGACGATATTTCTGCGGTTTGTGGCGCATTCAATATTGAGATTGAAGACAATAAAGTCATCAATGCCCGCATCGCTTTCGGTGGTATGGCGGCAACGCCAAAACGTGCAACGCACTGTGAAAATGCGCTATTAGGCAAAGAATGGACACAAGCAACCATTGATGCCGCGATGGCTGAAATCCATAACGATTTTGAGCCACTGAGCGACTTCCGTGCCAGCAAAGAGTACCGCTCAATGACAGCAGCGAACATGCTGCGTCGCTTCTACATCGAGCAGACTCATCACAACAACCAGATCGAAACAAGGGTAACGTCTTATGTCTAACGCACATCATCAGACCATGACTCAAGAAGAGATGGTCGCCATCGTAAAGCAGGATCTGAAAACCGGCGTTGGTAAAAGCGTAAAACACGACAGCGCTCCGAAGCAGGTCACAGGTGAAGCGGTTTACATTGATGACCGCTTAGAATTCCCTAACCAGTTGCACGTGTATGCACGCCTGAGCACCCAAGCTCACGCAAAAATCACCAAACTGGACGTTTCGCCGTGTTACGAATTTGAAGGCGTTGCGATTGCCATCACCCACGAAGACGTACCGGGCCAGTTGGATATCGGTGCCATTCTACCGGGCGATCCACTGCTTGCTGACGGTCTAGTTCAATACTACGGTCAGCCCGTACTTGCCGTTGCCGCGGATGATATGGAAACGGCACGCAAAGCCGCGCAAGCCGCCATTGTTGAATACGAAGCCCTACCGCCAGTACTCGACGTAAAAGAAGCGCTTGAGAAAGAGCTGTTTGTCACTGAAAGCCACCAGCAAAAACGCGGTGACTCAGCGGCTGCACTCGCCAAAGCAAAACACGTGATTGAAGGCGATCTAGAGATTGGTGGTCAGGAACACTTCTACCTTGAGACTCAGGTCAGCAGCGTGATGCCAACCGAAGATGGTGGCATGATCGTTTATACCTCGACACAAAACCCAACTGAAGTACAAAAGCTGGTCGCCGAAGTACTTGGGGTTTCGATGCACAAGGTCGTGATCGATATGCGTCGTATGGGCGGCGGTTTCGGGGGTAAAGAAACGCAAGCCGCAGCGCCAGCGTGTATGGCTGCAGTCATTGCACATCTAACTAAACGCCCAACTAAGATGCGTCTGCCTCGTATGGAAGACATGACCATGACGGGCAAGCGTCACCCATTTTATAACCAGTACAAAATAGGATTTAACGATGATGGCGTCATTGAAGGGGCTGACATCATCGTAGCGGGTAACTGTGGTTACTCTCCGGATCTGTCGAGCTCGATTGTCGACCGTGCAATGTTCCACTCAGACAACGCATATTATCTGGGTGATGCTACAGTGACAGGTCACCGCTGCAAAACCAACACGGCGTCGAATACGGCTTACCGTGGATTTGGTGGCCCGCAGGGGATGATGACCATTGAGCATATCATGGATGAAATTGCCCGCTATCTGGGTAAAGATCCACTCGAAGTCCGTAAAGCGAATTACTACGGTGGTGAGGGACGTAACGTCACTCATTACTACCAGACAGTTGAAGATAACTTCCTGCCAGAAATCACTGAGCAACTTGAACAAAGCAGTGACTATCACGCACGCCGTAAAGCCATCGCTGAGTTCAACAAGCAAAGCCCGATCCTTAAAAAAGGTCTGGCGATCACACCAGTGAAATTTGGTATTTCTTTCACTGCGACTTTCCTGAATCAGGCTGGTGCGCTCATCCATATATACACCGATGGCAGTATTCATTTGAATCACGGTGGTACGGAAATGGGTCAGGGTCTGAACATCAAGGTGGCGCAAATCGTTGCTGAGGAGTTCCAAGTAGATGTTGAACGTATCCAAATCACCGCTACCAACACAGACAAAGTACCGAACACATCACCAACCGCGGCCTCATCGGGCGCCGACCTCAACGGTAAGGCCGCCCAGAACGCCGCACTGACCATTAAACAGCGTCTGATCGACTTCGCTGCCAGTCACTACAAAGTGTCAGCAGAAGAAGTGGTGTTTAAAAACGGTATGGTCGTGATTCGTGATGAAATTCTGACCTTCGAAGCCTTTGTTCAGCTGGCCTATTTCAACCAAGTATCGCTATCGAGCACTGGTTTCTACCGCACACCAAAAATCTACTATGACCATGAGAAAGCGCGTGGCCGTCCGTTCTACTACTTCGCGTACGGTGCCTCTTGTTCAGAAGTCATTGTGGATACCCTGACAGGCGAATACAAAATTCTGCGCGCAGACATTCTGCACGATGTAGGGGCTTCTCTTAACCCAGCAATTGATATTGGCCAGGTCGAGGGCGGCTTCCTGCAAGGTGTAGGCTGGCTGACCACAGAAGAGCTGATCTGGAACGAACAAGGTCGTCTGATGACCAACGGGCCTGCCAGCTACAAGATTCCGGCGATCGCCGATATGCCTATCGAGTTCCACACTCACCTTCTGGAAAATCGAGCCAACCCAGAAGATACCGTGTTTAACTCCAAGGCTGTCGGTGAGCCGCCATTCATGCTCGGCATGTCAGTGTGGAGTGCACTGAAAGATGCCATTGCCTCAGTTGCCGTTGAAGGTGCTATACCTAAATTAGATACACCAGCAACACCAGAACGTGTGTTGATGGCAATCAATGAGGTAACGCAAACGCAACAACAAGTGGCAAAACAGAACACGCAAGAGGTTTAAGCGGTTATTCAAGGGTTTACCGTTCAAGGAGAGACGTATGTTTAAGGACAATTGGATTCATGAACTGGCACAGCTAGAGAAAAACAGTGAACCTTGCGTGATGGTGACCGTATTGGAAGACCGTGGCTCAGTGCCACGGGATGCGGGCACAAAAATGTTGGTCACTCGCGACCGTTTGATTGCCACCATTGGTGGTGGTCATCTGGAGCACATCGCCACCAAAATGGCGCGTGAAATGCTGCTTGCGGGTGAACGTTCACTGAAAGTGGAGCGCTTTAATCTCGGGGCTCGTTTAGGTCAGTGTTGTGGCGGAATGGCAACACTGAGCTTCGAGCCAATTGGAACCGCGCAAAAACATCTAGTGGTATTCGGTGCTGGCCATGTTGCCAAAGCCCTTTTGCATATCGTCTCGACTCTCCCTTTCCGTGTCACTTGGATTGATGAGCGTGAAGACGTATTCCCTGATGAACTCCCTCGTAACGTAACCAAGTTGGTGAGCGATGATCCTGTCGCTGAAGTACGCGACATGTCACCCAATAGCTACTATCTGGTCATGACACACAATCATCAGCTCGATTTTGAATTGGCCAAGGCAATCATTGATCGCGACGACAGTGTGTATTTCGGCATGATAGGTTCACTAACCAAGCGCAAAAAGTTCGACATGCGTTTGGCGCAGCGAGGCTACAGCCCGCAACAAATAAATACGATGATTTGTCCAATTGGAATCAGCATGGTGAATGGAAAACATCCTGCTGAAATTGCGGTCTCGGTTGCGGGTGAATTAATCGCACACTATCAGGGAATTTCGCTTGAAGAAAAACGCCCTACGCCACACAGTAAAGAAGAACAACTGAGCGATTCATCATTGGAAGAGAAAATCGCCTAGCCCCAAAGAGGGCCTTTAAAGGAAGTAAACATGACAACTCAACGTAAAGCTTATCGTGCAAGCCTTCTGCACAGTATTGCTGACCCAAAAGACGTCGGACTGGAAAACTCGTATCAGTTTTTCGACGACGGTCTTCTCGTGGTAGAAGACGGCCACGTCGTCGATATCGGTGAGACAGAAGAGGTGCTTAAAAGGCAGCCAAAGAACCTCAACATCACCGAATATGAAGACAAGCTGATCACATCAGGTTTTATTGACACCCATATTCATTATCCGCAAACCGGCATGATCGCCTCCTACGGTGAGCAACTGCTCGACTGGTTAGAAAACTACACCTTCCCAGAAGAAAGACGCTTCAAAAATCCGGTTTACGCGCATAAAGTCGCGAAGCTGTTCTTCAATGAGCTAGCGAGTAACGGCACCACCACAGCACTCGTGTTTGGTACAGTACATAAAGAGTCGGTCGACGTATTCTTTGAAGAGGCAGAGCGCCGCAACTTGCGTATGATCGCAGGTAAAGTCCTAATGGACCGCAACGCGCCAGACTACCTGACCGATACACCAGAATCTGGTTATGAAGCGTCTAAAGAGCTGATTGAAAAATGGCACAACAAAGGCCGACTGCTTTATGCGGTTACGCCCCGTTTCGCTCCAACCAGCACACCGGAACAGCTGGCGACTGTAGGTAAACTTCTGGAAGAATACCCAGATGTGTACATGCATACCCACCTTTCAGAGAACAAGAAAGAGATTGAATGGGTACTTGAGCTGTTCCCAGAGCGCGACTCTTATCTGGATGTCTACGACCATTACGGACTGCTGCATAAGCGCTCTGTGTTTGCTCACGGCATTCATCTCTCTGATTGTGAATGTCAGCGTTTGGCAGAAACTGAATCGGCAATTGCCTTCTGTCCAACATCGAATCTGTTCCTCGGTTCTGGTCTCTTCAAACTACCTAAACTGGAAGAACATGGGGTTCGCGTCGGTATGGGCACCGATGTCGGCGCTGGTACCAGCTTCTCGATTCTTGAGACGATGAGTGAAGCGTATAAGATCATGCAGCTTCAACAGGAAAAACTGCATCCATTGAAATCCCTGTTCTTAGCAACACTGGGCGGCGCACGTTCACTCCACCTTGAAGACAAAATTGGTAACCTTGAAGTGGGTAAAGAAGCGGACTTTGTCGTGCTGGATTTACATGCAACTCAACTGATGCGTTTCCGTATGGAACAGGCCAAAACCTTGGAAGAGAAGCTGTTTGTGCTGATGAGCCTTGGCGATGATCGCACCGTTTCTAAGACGTACATCTATGGCGAGAAAGCCTATGACGCAGAAGGACGTATCGACGCAAAAAAGTTTGCTAGTTAACTCGGTCTTTGAGTGAAAACGCTCTTGCTTCGCAAGGGCGTTTTTTTGTTCCTCGTATCTTATTGAATATCAAAATCAATCTCAAAATAATAACGTCTGTAATAGTCAAAATAAACACTTATAAAACAGCAACTTAAATACAAAAAATATCGGCACAATAACTGCTAAGTTTCATCATAACAGTGGAGGTGTTGAATATGAGTGAACAAGCTAAGTATCTTGGCCAGAATAAGATTGTTTTATCCAAGGGAGACATTATCGACAAGGAGCTGTTTCACCTTGTCTCAGATATTATCGAACGCTACATACCAAATCCTAACCAAGCACATTTTCTCGATGTCGGTGGAGGCAACGGTAGCTACGCGGACAAACTCATCGGTCGATATCCAGGCTGTCAGGTCACTATCGTTGATCCTGACGAGAATGCATTGAACGAGAACAACCCTAATAGTCGCAAAAACCTGATCCAAGCTCATTACCAAAGCTTCGACTGCTTCTTCAAATACGACTTAATCCAGTTCAACTGGGTACTCAACCATTTTGTCGCACCAACCTACTCCAAGACGCATGAATTACAACTGAAGGGGTTAAAAGATGCTTACCACATGCTAGCACCAGAGGGCATCGTTGTGATTTTTGAGAATCTCTATGAAGGCACGGACCACTCCAATATTCCAGGCAAAAGAATTTATCAGCTCACCTCCTCGACTCTGATTAAAACGCTTGTAGCCAAGTTAGGTTCAAATACTGCAGGGGTCGGAGTGTGTTTTAATTCAGAACTTTTCTGGCGAGAACAACTGATCAAAGCAGGCTTTAGCAGCGTTTTCTCAGCCCACTGCTACGACTTTGGTAACTTAAATCCCATCAAAAAATGGCTGCTAGGTATCGAGAACCAAAGAGTGGGAATGATCGTGGGTGTGAAATCTGATTAGAACTACAAACTCATGCGTGTTTCTCTAACATCCCTTTCAACCACTCTAACTTAAATGGTTTAGGAAGCACGTTATCAAAACCTTGCTCTAGGTAGTTCTGTACATCACTTTCAAACGTGTTGGCGGTCAGTGCGATGATTGCGGTATCTGGTGCAAGGTTGTCACGCTTTATCTGTTTGAGTGCTTCTAACCCATCCATCACCGGCATCTGGATATCCATAAAGATAATATCGAAATGCTCATGATTAAGTAAGTCGACACATTCCTGCCCGTTGTTCACGGTGGTGACCTCTGCCTCCAAGGTTGCCAGCATTTTCTGAGCGACGATTTGGTTCATACGAATGTCTTCAACCAACATAACGGAGACCCCAGAAACGTCGTCCCCACCCACAGTGCGCTCTTGTTTTGAATCCGTTTTAGCCATCGCTTGTAAACAATCGAGCAAACTAAATAAGTCGTACGGCTTACTCAATAATGTCATGTTTTCGCTCGGCGGAAGTGTCGTATTGATATTCCCATACACAATGAGTGTTTGGTCATCACGGCAGTGCGCTTGTTTGAGCGTATTTTCCAAAACATCATCACTGCGCAGATAACATAATACCGAATCCCCATGAGCGTCATACAGCTCCAGCTTGTTAAGCTCTTTGCTAATCAATTCAGTCGCATAGCGGTTATCTGATACTACTCTCACTGATCCTGTCGCCAGCTTGTCACTGACTAAAGGGGCGGAATCAGTAATACTCACGGGGACTTCAATTGAGAATTCACTACCCTCACCCAGCGAGCTTTCTACACTGATAGCGCCACCCAACAAATTCACTAAAGACTGACATATCGACAAACCCAGCCCGGTGCCTCCATACTTTCGGGTAATCGAGTCATCTGCTTGGGTAAACTCCTGAAACACTTTATCCAATTGCTCTTGAGTCATACCAATCCCAGTATCCTTCACCACAATATGCAGCATCCCAGACTCTGAACTAAGAGATATGTGGATCTCGACGTGACCTGATTCCGTAAATTTGAGCGCGTTGTAACCTAAGTTATTGATTATCTGGACGAGCTTAGTTTTATCCGACTTTATCTTATAGTTTCGATCCAAGGATACTGAAAAGAAGACATCTACCGCTTGCTGCTTATCGAAGTTAATAAACACGGTTTTAGAGACATCAATCAGCTCACTGATAAAGAACTCATCACTCTCCAATTTGGACTTACCTTGCTCAATCTTGCTGAGGTCTAACACGTTGTTAATCAGCTTAAGCAAGTGCTCACCTGAGCTGTTGATCATCGAAAGGAAGTGTCTGGTTTGCTCATCAGACGATTGGTAATACTCTTTCTGACTCAACCCAATAATTGCATTCAGAGGAGTACGCATTTCATGAGACATGTTGGCGAGAAATCGGGCTTTCGCAATGGAGCTTTGCTCAGCGTTTCGCTTCGCCTCTTCCATCACCTTGGTTCTTTCCTCTAGGTCTTTACTTAACCGAATCTGGTGTAGATACATCCATGAAATCACACCAATCATCAGCATGGAACACAACAAAATGATGCCTAAATAAACATACTGTTTGTTATAGAAAGATTCTTTGAAATCGAGAAACTCGATCTGTTGACGTTGTACTTCGGCAACAAAGTCAGCTAAGTAAACATTGAGTCTCGAATAAGTACCATCAATACGATTTATCACTGTATCGATGTTTTCCACATTGGTAAGGCTAAGCTGGTCTATCAAGTCGAAAACAGATCGAATGTCCTCAACAACTTGCTGAAGTTCATCCACGTTACCAAATTTTTCATGAACACGATTGGTTCGTTCAGCGAGGAGGTCCTGCAGGATACTCGACTTATAAATTCTGGATTTAAATTTGAGTTTTGACAGGCTTTTCTTATCTCTAAGGGCGGAAAAGGAAAGCACTTCAGATTTTACGAACAGCAGTTTTGTTTTAGCTGAAATGTTGTTGTTGATTATCGTAACGTAAGGCTCAGAGGATACATTTTTGATTTCTGTTACAGAGTAAAAAACATAGGCAATGACCAACAAAAGCAGAGAGCACAATGCCGAAATAATCACAACAAAGTAACGTCCCCTATCCCAAAACCGTTCCATACTGCTTACTCGATAACAATCTCTCGAACTTGCCACACGGACAGGCTATAAAACAGATCGTTTTGGATCTCGGGGTTATCAGTGAAGGGGAATACAACGAAGAACGGACCCTTACCATCAATGGTCATTTTGATGCCATCTTCATGCGTCGCAAGCAAAACACCGTATTTTTTGATGTCTGACATCGGAATGCTGACCACATATTCATCCCAAGCAATGACTTTGACCGTCGAGCCTTGAGCACCCACATAATCCAACACAGCACTCATTTTCGGTCCTTTGTATTCGACAATATCAGAAACCACATGGTTATTGGTCTTAATCGTTCCTTGCTCAAGTTGCTTTATCATCGCGGAATCGAACTCAACACCATCGGCAGTGTTGGATTTGGTAATCTTTCCCGATACCCAAAGAATTGGGTCACCTTCCGGAACCGGCAGAGCGTAAACCACATTGGATAACATCAAACCAACCACCAAAGTGCTAAACCAAGTTGTTCTGCACATAGAGACCCCTCGAATATCCCGCTTCAATCATTCACACTATTTATCAGTGTTCAGAATCAGTATAGACAAGGATTCATTAAATGCCTTTTCAAGCCTTTGAAGTCAAAACAAAAGCTGCACATTTCACACAGGAAGTTCAAGACCAACTTTGCCCGGTTGAATCACGACTTTGGTCGAAAACTTTTTGATATTTTGGTTGGACATAAACAGACGCCTCGATAGTGCATCATAGGCCTTCATATCCTGAGTGACGACAATGACGACAAAATCCACGTCGCCCGCTACGTAATAAAACTGCTGAACCTGAGACTCAGCTTCAAGCGCGTGAATAAACTCATCTAGCGCAGTTTCTCCACCACGCTCCAGAGTGATATCTACCAATGTGGTGATGAATCCCGGCAGTTGACTAGCATCCAGCACCGCCACTTCTTGCTTGATCACCCCCTGTTGTTTGAGTTTTTTGATCCGCCGCTGACAGGCCGATGGTGATAAACCAATCTCAGCACCTAATACTTCGCTACTGATTCGACTGTTGTTCTGAAGAGCTCGAAGAATGTGATGATCAAAAGCATCCATGCCATTATTCCGCGTATAATTGAGTTATACGCCTTTTTATAGGCGTTTACATGTCGATATTCAAGCGAACTAACAGCGGAGCAACCTTATAATAGGGCCATCATCATCAGAAAGGACGCAACATGAAACGCATTCTCTACAGTGGTAATCGCAATGCCTCTAGCTGGGCATTCAGGGCTTGGTTGGCGTTAAAAGAACAGGGGATTCCTTTTGAAGAGCGGATTATCGACATTCGCCGCCCGCAACGTTGGGAAAACCTGCAGCATATCGGCACCTTTTCTCCACCGGCAGCAGTGCCCGTGCTGGATGACGATGGCCTGATCATTTTTGACTCACTGGCGATCGCAGAATACGCCAGTGAACTCGGTGAAGGTAGTTTGTGGCCAGAGGACATTGGCGCACGGGCGAAAGCCAGATCGTTTGCCGCCTGGCAGCATTCCACTTTTGGTCGTGTCTGCTCAGCATTATCGTTTGAAAGCTCATTTTATCCCGACAAAAGAGCTCTGAGCCAAGATGAGACAGCGCAAATTGAAGCCATTTATCAGCTCTGGAACGACACCATTAACGAGTACCGAGGGCATTACTTGGTAGGAGGGTTTTCCATCGCCGACATTATGCTGTTGCCTTCGGTAGTGCGTTTCTCTTCTCATCTTGAGGCCGATGAACGATGGCCTCATACCCAACGTTGGTTCAGGGAACTTCTCAATCGCCCATACGTAAGAGAATGGCTAGATGAGGCTTCCCAGCAGGAGCCTATCTATCTGCCTGGCTATCACAACGATCCCTAGCCTCCAATAAAAAAGCGGCCTTATGGCCGCCTTACGAGTTAGAACTTGAACTTCGCCACCAGCTGGCTGAGAGAATTCACATTGTCTTTCAGATCGGCACAATGATGGGAGGTTTGATTCACCATCTCAGTGTTGCTGCGTGCCACATCAGCAATACTCGAAACATGCGGAGCAATTTCATTGATAACCTGAGACTGCTCATTGGTCGCAGTGGCGGTCTGGCTACTCAGCTGGTGAATCTCATCAACAAACTGATTGATAGACTCTAAGTGCTTCTCTGAAGCCTGAGCGGCGGTTAAACACGCTTTACCGGTACTGTGACTCTGGCCAACTTCTTTCACCACCGTATCGCTGAGACCCTGAAGATTTTCGATAATGGTGCGAATTTCACTGGCTGAATCCTGCGTGCGTGACGCTAATGTGCGCACTTCGTCCGCTACCACAGCAAACCCTCTCCCCTGATCTCCCGCGCGAGCTGCTTCTATCGCCGCATTGAGTGCAAGCAAATTGGTTTGCTCCGACACGCCGCTGATCACATCCAGTACCGTATCAATGGCGTTGATATCATTAGAGAGCTTTTCAATACTCTGACTACTCTGATCCAACTGGCGACTCATCGCTTCGGTATGAGAAAATGTGTCACTGACCGATGACAAACCATGTTTCACTTCTACTGTCGCTTGCTGCACATTGTCTGACGTATTGTTGGCATTGCTGGCGATCTCTTCCGAGCTAGCGCTCATTTCATGGATCGCTGTCGCGACTTGGTCAATGTTCTGCTCCTGCCCTTGGATCTGATGTTTCATCTCACTGGCTTGAGAATCAATATGATCAATGGTTGCCACCAAATCAGCGCGCGAGCGGTCGATCTCTTGCAAGACATTGCCCATATAAGCAACAAACTGGTTGTAACCACGGGCAATGCTGCCGACTTCGTCATTGCGGCTTTCGTCCAGCCTTTGCGTCAGGTCACCACCACCGCCGCCGATTTCCAGCAGCAAGTCTGCCGTGGCCGACAAAGGTTTAAGCAGCGTATTGGTCATATAAGCACTAATGACAATAAATAGTAAGGCCACCACCACACCGATGTAAGTCATGGTCTGAATAAACTGATTCAGCTCCGCCAGCACTTCACTTTGAGGCTGAAGAGAAACCAGTGTCCAACCGAGCTCTGGCAAAGCAATAAACCCGACAATCATGGCGCTGCCGTTCACTTCAGCTTCAATAATGTGTGAGTCTGTGTCACTGAGTTTACCCAGCTCCGCTGCCAATTCTCGCAGCTGTAAGTCGTTGAGTGATTTACCAACCATATTGGCATCTGCGTGAATTTTCACTACTCCTTGATTGTCGAC
Source organism: Vibrio sp. St2 (assembly GCF_947311885.1). Classification (NCBI taxonomy): domain Bacteria; kingdom Pseudomonadati; phylum Pseudomonadota; class Gammaproteobacteria; order Vibrionales; family Vibrionaceae; genus Vibrio; species Vibrio sp. St2. Next base: position 803,409 of record NZ_CAMZNA010000002.1, read on the forward strand.
CAGCATCAGTTGACCTTGCTCACCCAGCGAGTAGTTTGCGACGGTTTTCCCCATATTTTGTAGTGACAAGCCAATCCCGGTAACACCAATACGCTTGCCTTGTTGCATCACCACATGGTTAACAAACACAGTCGCTACACCAGTAGAGTCATCGACATCAATCGATAGCTCGACTTTCTTGCCACTGGCGAGAAAACCATAAAACCATTGGTCATCACTAGACTGCGCCGACATGTCTTTCAATTTGCCGGTCGGAGTGTAGTAGCTGCTATCAACGGTATTGACGTAGAACGCCGTCAGAGCACCAAACTGCTGCTGAATACGGCTAAGGATATCGACGATTTCTGCACTACCCTCACCTGTAAATTCGGTCAGTTGGGAAAGCTCCGACATCACATCTGCGATAACCAGCGGTTTCTCCAACTCAAGCTTAATTTTGTTACTCACTTCTCCCAACGAAGCCGGAAGCTGCTGTGAATAGGTTTGGTCGAGAATGATCTTACGACCTTGGCTCACGGTGGTACTGATCAGTACGATGATCACCAGAACCACTGCCAATACTGTCGCCAGTATGGTTTTGTGTCTGATGCTGATGGCTAATTTCGTCACATCTAAATCCTTTTATAATTGACCAATGTAGGGCGCATCTAATGAGCCCGTGAAAAGAGAAAGAAGGTAGAAATGTCGCTCTCAGCCTTTCATTCACGACTAATGCGTTACCTGTCAATAGTAAACGTAGCACAGCCGAAATTTCTGCATGCGTTGATTGAAGATAAACATCACAACTTCAACAACCTTGCATTTCTTGCTTCTTAACACCTATAAAAAACCCCGGAACACGTTCCGGGGAAAGGGAAATACACTGTCTGGAGACAGCTGGGAATGAGGAGTCTATGTCAGCCTGAACATAGGATGACAGGAAGTCAGGCTGACACTCAGTCCCGCAAGGACAGTTATTGGATAACTGCACCTTGTTCCACCCAAACTCCGATAAGGGATCGTTCCTCATCAGTCATCTGAGTAAGGTTGCCCAGCGGCATCACTTTAGTCGCAACGGACTGAGAAATGATGCGTGGAACATTAGTTAAGATCTCTTCAGGGGTATCCAGTACAACTCCTCCAGGCGCAACCGCAAATGCTGCGTGCGTTGGCGTGGCAGAGTGACATACAGAGCAACGCTCTTGAATGACCTTGTTCACTTCGGCAAAGCTGACACCACCTGTTGCAGGTGCTGCTTGCTCCTGAGGAGCCTGCTCAGCGGTTGATGCCGATGCGGTTTGATTTGCTTCTGTTGTTGCAGCTTCAGCAACAGGCGCAGCCTGCTGTTGTACAACCGGTGCTTTCGCCACTGGCGCTGCAGGTCGGTTCGCATAAGGAGAAGTCACAAATGCCAACGTGATCATACCCAAAGCCGCCACAGGGATCGTCCAAGCAAATTTCTGGCTACCATGACGTGTGTTGAAATAGTGTCGTACTAGGATACTGAAGATCGCCAAACCCGCTAGAATCGCCCAGTTGTATTCCGAACCGTAAGTGCTCGGGAAGTGGTTACTGATCATGATGAACAGTACAGGCAATGTTAGGTAGTTGTTGTGGCGAGAACGCAGTAAACCTTTCGCTGGCAGTGCCGGATCCGGTTCGCGGTTTTCTTCAATCGCACTCACCAGATTGCGCTGCGCTGGCATGATAACGCGGAAAACGTTACCCACCATGATAGTACCTATGATGGCACCAACGTGGATGTAAGCACCACGACCACTGAAGACCTGAGCCAGTCCGTAGGTCGCACCAACAAGCAGTACAAACAGAACCAGTCCCAGCAACATTGGGGTTTTGCCTAAAGGCGAATCACACAAGAGATCGTAAATGAACCAGCCCGCGACTAACGCACCCACACCAATCGCAATAGCAGTGGTAGATGACAGGCCAGAGCCCGGTGCAATCAGATAGATTTCTGCGTTGAGATAATAAACAACCGCCAGTAGCAACACACCGGTAATCCAAGTGAAGTATGCTTCCCATTTAAACCAGTGCAGGTGCTCTGGCATTTCTGGTGGCGCAAGCTTGTACTTTTCAAGGTGGTAGATACCACCGCCATGAATTGCCCACAAGTCGCCTGACAGGCCAGTTTTCGGGTTAACGCGGTTTAGGTTGTTCTCCAACCAAACAAAGTAAAACGATGCGCCAATCCAGGCGATCCCGACTATCATGTGAACCCAGCGAATCGCCAGATTCAACCACTCCGTGATATGTGGATCCATAATAAACTCCTATTTACTGCCAGCGCTTTCCATCACAAGGGAACCCTGTGATGGGCAGTGCCAGCATTACAACGCTTGTTCCATGCGTTGCTCTTCATCCGTGCTGCTGTTGCCTGGAATATCTTCCAGATGCAGAGAAACCAAATCGGTGTCGAAAAACACTTCATCACAGTTATGCCCTTCACCACCTCGATCGACGATCAAAAACTGATCACGCTCGGTCAGCGCCAACACCGGATGGTGCCAAACACCTTTGTGGTAATTGACACCTTGTCGGCCATTGCTGATAAAGGCACGGCTTTGCGACAACTGCGGGTCATCTCCTTTCGGTGCAACAACAATTAAATATGGTCGCCCAAGCAACGGAACGAAGGCCTGTGAGCCAAGCGGATGACGTTCCAGCATTTTTATCGTTAACGGGTAACTCAGCGGCGTGGCCTGAAAGATACTGATGATGGCTTCACCACCTTGATCTTGTACATCCGTGCTCGCTAGCTTGTGGTAACGACGGGTCGAGCCGTTATTGATCATAAAGTAGTCGCTGTTTTCGACTTCAATAACGTCTCCAAATTCTGCAAACGCCTCTTTGGTGAGTGGCTCTATTTTTAATCGGCGAATTCCATTGCTCATTGTGCTTCCCTCGCTTATTCCGCTTTAGTTCCAAATAAACGCAGACGGCTAATACCACCATCCGGGAAGATATTCAGACGAACGTGCGTCACAGCGCCCAGTTCATTCACTTCAGAGACAAACTCATGAATGTCGTGTGCCTTGAGCTTCTGTGCTGGCAAAAGCTCACGCCAGAACAGGCTTTGTGTCGCTACTTGGTCATCCGTGCCACCTTTAACGTAGGCCGCTTGAATAGAGCAGCTATCTGGGAAGTTGCCTTTAAAGTGCGCTGTATCCACCACAACACGGTCAATGTTGCCAGCATGGCCCAGCGCAACGATCACCCAGTCATTCCCTGGAGTACGTCGACGTGCGGTTTCCCAGCCATCACCCATATTTTCGCCTCGGCCAGGGCCAAGAATGTTTGATTTATTACCATAGTGCTCGTCACTACATGCCAACGCACGACCACCATTTTCAACAGCGGCTAAGTCCACTTTCTGCTGAGCATCAATGCGGTCCCAATCCACGCTTGGTCGGCCGTAAACACGAAGACGTGCAACACCGCCATCTGGATAGATGTTAAGACGTAAGTGAGTGAACACTTCGTCGCTTTCAATTTGCTCAAGGTGATGATGGTCGCCTTGCAAGCTCATTGACGGCAGAATTTCTTGCCACTCAGTGGCATCCGTTGGGTCGCCATCTGGTGAGTAACACGCATCAATAGATGCCGATGGTGGGAAGTTGCCCGTAAAGAAAGAGGTATCGATATCAACGCCTGCAATTGTGCCAGCTAGGCCTAGACGAATCACACAATAGTCGTAGCCTTCACCACGTTTACGGCGGCTTTCCCAGCCATCCATCCATTTACCATTATCGTCATAAACACCCTCCTTCCACTCCGGCGCTTCACGGCGCAAAAGGCGGCTTTTATCAGCAAAGAAATCGTCGGTCGCGTAAATAGCTTGAGCGCCCAGTTTGTCATCAGCGAGGTTTATGTATTGTTCAAAATCTAAGGACATTTCCTTCATCCTTCCAATTAATCAAAAATAGGTTAAGTGAGTCAGTTATCTGCTCTCTAGAGAGCGTTATTACGGGATAGTCGCCAGCTCTGTGACTTACATATCTCGCAGGCGAAACAGCGCAATCTTGTTGATTTCCTGAATCGCAGTAGCAAACTCAGTTTCACTATCATTTCCTAATCGCATCTCGAACGACTCAAGAATTTGGTAACGATTGGCCCCTTTCACAGCCATAATGAAGGGAAAATTGAAGCGACTTTTGTAGCTGTTGTTATAAGTGGTAAATTTCTCGAACTCGTCCGCAGAGCATTGGTCAATGCCCGCCCCCGCTTGTTCAGCAGTCGAGGCTGCGGTCAGTTCCCCATTAACGGCAGCACGTCCGGCTAAATCCGGGTGAGCGTTAATCAGATCCAGTTGTTGATCTTTCTCTGCACCCAGCAAGGTTTTAGCCATACGCAGGTGCAAGTTTTCAATTTTGTTGTCTTCGGTATTAAGCCCTTGATCGAATACCGATTCGGCCACCCATGGGCTGTGCTCATACACATCACCAAAATGCGAGACAAATTCCGCGCGAGCCATCTCTGATGGTTTACAAGTACGAAATTCAGTCATATTACTTCTCCTTTTTTGGTGTGTATGGGTGGTGCTCATGCCAGTGGTGAGCAATATCAATGCGGCGACATAGCCACACATCATCATGTTGTTTTACGTAATCGAGAAAACGCTTGAGTGAAGCAAGACGACCGGGTCGACCAATCAAGCGACAATGCAATCCGACCGACATCATCTTCGGGGCGGATTCCCCTTCTTCATAAAGAGTGTCAAACGTGTCTTTCAGATACTGGAAGAATTGCTCACCAGAGTTGAACCCCTGAGCGGTAGCAAAACGCATGTCATTAACATCCAAAGTGTATGGAATCACCAACTGAGGACGACCCGCTTCAGTGTGCCAATACGGCAAATCGTCATCATAGGCATCGGAGTCGTATAAGAATCCGCCTTCTTCCGCCACCAAACGACGGGTATTTGGCCCAGTGCGACCGGTATACCAACCGAGTGGTCTGCTACCTGTGATCTCTTTGATGATTTCAATCGCTTTTGCCATGTGGTCACGCTCTTGTGACTCATCCATGTACTGATAATCAATCCAACGATAACCGTGGCTACAAATTTCATGGCCTGCTTGCACCATGGCTTCTGCCACGTCAGGGTGTCGCTCAATCGCCATAGCCACCGCAAAAACGGTGAGTGGAATTTCGTATTCGTCAAACAGGCGTAAGACACGCCACACACCAGCACGACTACCGTATTCATAGATAGACTCCATGCTGATATGGCGCTCACCCTTAATAGGTTGAGCGGCTGGGATTTCAGATAGAAAGGCTTCGGACTCGTCATCTCCATGCAGAAGGCAACGCTCACCACCTTCTTCATAATTCAATACAAATGACACTGCGATACGAGCACCGCCCGGCCATTTGGGATGCGGAGGATTCGCCCCATAGCCAACCAGATCTCGTGAATAATCCTTATCCATTCAGGCTCTCCTTAAAAAGCTTGGCGCGATTGTAACGCCACATCAACTTCATGCATTCATTGTATACAATAAAATATCTTAATGTAAAGATTTTGTTGCTAAAGTTACTTTTTACAAACATAAGCATATTAATCAATTAGTTACAAATAAATGCACTTCAATACAGACGAAATTACACTTCACATAATTCATTTTTTAATTTATCCACTAGTAACATTTTTATAACAACGAGCTTTACTATATGAATATTTTGTGTACATATATAGGTATCCAACAAAGTTTAAAAACAACTTTGTATACAATTTAAAATAACCTCAAAGCTAAGGAGAGCGCGACGCGCGAACAGGAATTATGGGAAAACTAACCACACACGTATTGGATACAATGCATGGCCTGCCAGGTGCAGACATCGAAGTTGAACTGTTCCGAGTGGAAGGTGACAACCTAACCAAGATTAAAACCGTCACGACTAACTTTGATGGCCGCACTGACGCGCCTGTTTTAGAAGGCGAAGCTTTTGAACTTGGAAAGTATCAGCTTGTTTTTCACGTTGCCGATTATTTTCGCAACAAAGACGTCGACCTGGGCGACATTGCCTTTCTCGATGACGTCGTGATCCGTTTTGGATTGGGTGAGAAAGATTCGCACTATCACGTGCCGCTACTGGTTTCACCGTATAGCTTCTCGACTTATCGGGGCAGCTAACGCAATAACGATAAGCGTCACCTAACAGCGTCATATAACTATTCAATCGGGATAATTGAAGTTCGTCTGAGACAGAGACGTCCGGGCGAAGTGCGGTCTTCAATTGATGAAACACCAAAATAAAAGGACTTGCTGACATGAATGAAAGCAAAGCAGAAGTGCTTAATACCGAAGGTCAACCTAGTGGCTTTTTGGAGCGCTTTTTCAAACTGAAAGCACATGGAACCAGTGTCAAAAATGAAATGATTGGGGGCATCACCACCTTTGCCACAATGGCGTACATCATTTTCGTAAACCCTCAGATCATGGCCGCTTCTGGAATGGATTCAGGCGCCGTCTTTGTCGCAACCTGTATCGGTGCAGCCATCGGCTGTCTGTTAATGGGGCTGTTTGCTAACTGGCCTGTCGGTCTGGCACCGGGTATGGGCCTCAACGCGTTTTTCTCATTCACCGTTGTCAGCGAAATGGGTTACAGCTGGGAAGTGGCACTAGGTGCGGTGTTCCTCTCTGGCATCCTGTTTGTCGGGATGAGCTTCTATAAGATTCGTCAGTGGATCATCGAAAGTATTCCTGAAAGCTTGCGCTTCTCTATGACAGCCGGTGTCGGACTATTTCTTGGTCTGATTGGTCTTAAAACCGCAGGCATTGTAGTCGAAAACCCAGCAACTTTGGTCTCACTAGGCGATTTCACCAAGCCAGATGCCATGCTCGCTGCCATCGCATTCCTTATCATCGCTGTGCTCAGCGAACGTAAAATCTTCGGTGCTGTTCTTATCGGCATTCTGAGTGTGACTCTGATTGGCATGATGCTAGGGCTGGTGCATTACAACGGCTTCTTCTCTGCACCGCCAAGTATTGCTCCAACCTTTATGGCAATGGACATTTCTGGCGCATTTAATATCTCAATGGTGAGCGTGATTCTAGCCTTCTTGTTCGTCAATATGTTCGATACTGCAGGTACCCTGATGGGTGTGGCAGAGCGAGCACACTTGATCAACAAGGAAACAGGTAAGATTGAAGGCCTAAGCAAAGCGTTGAAAGCCGACAGTATCTCTAGTGTGGCAGGTGCGTGTGTAGGTTGTCCTCCGGTAACTAGCTATGTTGAAAGTGCCGCTGGTGTAGCTGCGGGCGCTCGTACAGGTCTGTCTGCCATTGTGGTTGCTGCGCTTTTCCTCGCGGCAATATTCCTATCGCCTCTGGCGGGGATGATCCCATCGTACGCAACCGCTGGCGCACTGATTTATGTAGCCTTTGTGATGATGAGCAGTATGCAGCACGTCGACTGGAAAGACTTCACTAATGGTGCTCCTGCTGCGATTACAGCACTGATGATGCCACTGACCTTCTCGATTGCTAACGGTATCGCGTTAGGCTTCATCACTTACACTGTGCTCAAAGTTGCCACGGGTAAAACCAAAGACGTCTCTATCTCGATGTACATCCTGACGGTCATCTTCGTTGCCAAGCTGATTTACATCTAATTCATCTCCACCACCTCGTCTGAGCTTCTGCTCAGGCGAGACTGTTACACGTAAAATCCATCGACCCTACGCAGTTTGTAGAAGTCTGCCACCTGTTTAGTGGGAGCACTCCCCACTCAACGAGAGATAACCAATTACGCCAACTCTCTCTGAGGTAAAACAAATGAAACTTCTGTACACGCTTGACCAAAAACCGCCTCATGGCATCACTTTACTCCTTGCACTCCAGCATATGCTGGCGTCGATTGGCGGCATTGTTGCCGTTCCCCTCATCGTCGGCGCCTCTATTGGGCTGCCCAACGAAGAAATTGTTTCTCTGATTAATGCAGCCTTGCTCGCATCAGGCATTGTCACCATTGCTCAGTGTCTCGGCTTAGGTCCGATTGGTATTCGCTTACCTGTGGTAATGGGTTCCAGCTTTGCATTTCTTGGCGTCGCCATTGCGATAGGCCGCGAAGGTGGTGTGGCCAGCATCATGGGGTCGGCGTTAATCGGCTCACTGGTGGTGATTCTCGCCAGCTTCTATATGGATAAGGTACGCAAGCTCTTCCCGACCGTGGTCAGCGGCGTGGTCGTCACCTTGATCGGTTTGACCATATTGCCAGTCGCAATGAACTGGGTCGGCGATGCGCCTGCCGCCAGTGAAAACTTCGCAACACTACCCAAGCTTTTCCTCGCCATAGTGTCATTGGGCATCGTGGTCGCTGTATCGGTTTACTGCAAAGGGGCCATAGCAGCGTCTGCCATCGTGATTGGTCTGGCAGGCGGTTATATCGTTGCCCTGTCCATGGGCATGGTTAATCTGGACGACGTATCGACCGCTGCTTGGGTCGGTGGCCCAGAACCGCTTAAATACGGTTTAAGTTTTCACGCCAGCGCGATTGTCAGTATGAGTTTGGTTTACATTGTCGTGATCGCAGAAGCTACAGGCGACTTCATGGCGCTCGCCAACAACTGTAACAAGCAAGTATCAGGTAAAGATTTGCAACGTGGCTTGCTGGGTGATGGCCTTGGCAGTACGCTTGCCGCAATTCTTACTGCGATGCCACTGGCCTCGTTCAGTCAAAACGTCGGTATTGTCGGCATTACGGGCGTTGCCAGCCGATTTGTCGTCGCTGCAACCGGTGGCTTGCTCATCCTAGGCGGACTCTTCCCGAAACTGGCTGCGATTGCCGTCACCATTCCTAAGCCGGTATTAGGCGGCGTCGGTTTTGTGATGTTCGGTATGATCGCTTATGCTGGGATTCGTATGCTGATCACAGCCGCAGACACCAAACGTAACGCTCTGGTGATTTGTGTTGGCCTTGCTTCAGGTTTGGCGGTCACGTTTGAGCCGCGTCTGCTACAGCACTTACCACATGATATTGCTAACTTCCTTCACTCAGGTATCACAACAGGCACCATCGCAACCGTTCTTCTGCATCAACTGCTACCTAAATCGAGCCGCAGAGAAGAGCGCGACGCACTCAAAGAGAGCCGCGATCAAGTGCAAGAGGAGCTGGCACAGTCTAAGAAAGAAGAGCAGACACCAGACGCACAAAGCCCGTTGAAAGCTCAGCAAGAATAACGACTGTTTCGGTTGCTCCTCTCTAGAAGCAACCGAAACACACTTAGCGTCAGACCAGTCTGGCAATAACTCAACCTAAAATCGATCAAGACCCTCTCCCCTGAAATGGCTGAGATGGCTAAGGATTACTATGAATGGAAACCATCTGGATTAAGAATCCACTGGCAATTTACACTGCAAATCATCAAGACGCGCAAGGCGGCTTGGTGGTGCAGGGAAACAAGATTGTCGAACTTATCGCAAAAAACGAGACGCCGTCTCATCAGATAGATTACGTCGTCGACGCCTCGCACCATGTGGTGACCCCCGGATTAATCAACGCTCATCATCACTTCTACCAGACTCTGACTCGCGCCTATCCTGATGCCTTGAACAAAGAATTGTTCCACTGGCTGCAAAGCCTGTACCCAGTGTGGGCGAATCTAGACGAAGAGATGATGAGTGTGGCGACTGAATTGGCACTGGTGGAACTGATGCTATCTGGCTGCACCACGGCATCCGATCATCACTACCTACTGCCAAACGGACTCGAACATGCGATTGATCTTCAGGTTGAAGCGGCGCAAAAACTCGGCGTACGAGCCATCTTTACCCGCGGTTCAATGAGCCTCGGCGAAGATGAAGGTGGCCTTCCGCCTCGTCACACCATTCAGACAGAACAAGCGATTGTCGATGACAGCCAACGCTTGATCCGCCAGTACCACCAGCATCACGATGGTGCCATGACGCAAATCGCCCTAGCGCCGTGTTCTCCCTTCTCTGTAACCACAGATCTGATGAAGGAAACTGCTTACATTGCCGCGCAGGAAAACGTCATGATGCACACGCATTTGTGTGAAACACTCGACGAAGAAGATTTCTGTCTGCAGAAATTCGGCCTGAGACCCGTCGACTATCTCGAAGACGTTGGTTGGCTGATTGATAGAACCTGGCTGGCACACGGTATTCATTTCAATCAAGAAGAGATTCGCCGTCTTGGCAAAGCAGGCGTGGGGATCAGCCATTGTCCGACATCGAACATGATGTTGGCATCGGGGATCTGCAAAAACAACGATTTGGAGGCCGCTGGCGTCAAAGTCGGTTTAGGTGTCGACGGTTCGGCATCCAACGACGGCTCTAACATGATTGCCGAAGTTCGTATGGCGATGTACTTGCAACGATTGCAATACGGCTCAGCCAATGTCACCCATTTCGACGCCCTTCGCTGGGCCACACAGGGCTCTGCTCGTGCCATGGGCCGTAGCGATATCGGTGAGCTGGCCGTCGGAAAACAAGCCGATCTTGCCATGTTCAAGCTCGATGAAATCCGTTTCTCTGGCAGTCACGACCCGTTAGCCGCTCTGATCTTATGTGGCGCACAGCAAGCAGACCGAGTTATGGTCGCGGGCCACTGGCGCGTGCTAAATAGTGAAGTGATTGGTGTCGACTTGCATCAGCTACTCGAGCGGCATAAGCACGCCGCCGCGCGTTTGGCGAAAAAAGCACTCGGTGAATAAACCTAATTCAGCCCTAGCATCACGCTAGGGCTTTTTATAAGATAGACTCAATTCCATTATCAGAAAATCCCCTAATGAAACTGATCCGTTGACGCTTTTTCCTCTTTCTATTTAAACAACCACTTTGTTAAATCTGAAGGGGTCGCTTGCGACCTGAAAAAGGAACAATATGTACAACAAGACGACAAGTTTTATTCAAACAGATGGGTTCAGACTAAAAGTCATTGAGCAAGGCCAAGGACCAACACTTCTGATTATCGGCAGTGCAGATTATTACTACCGCATTATGCCTGCCGATATCTATCAACATTTTTGCTGCGTATTTATTGATCACAGAGGTTTTGCGCACTGCGAAAGGCCTGTGAATTTAAATGACGTGTCATTGGAACAGATATCGCAGGATGTTGAACTAGCCTGCAGACAACTCCACGTAGAGCGTTGTTGGGTGATGGGACATTCTGGCCATGCCTATATGGCTCTCGACTTCGCCTACCGATTTCCAACTCGCGTAAAAGGGTGTGCTTTAATCGGCGCGGCGCCAAGCTTATCAGAGGAAATGCGAACTCTGCAGATGGCTAATTGGGAAAAACATGCCTGTCAGGATCGCAAAACGGCCTTTGAGAAAAGCATTGCGTTATTGGAAGGCGATATTCAGCTTGAGCCCCATCGAAAGTTTTCCCATCTCTGTCGGAGATTAGGTCCAATGCGCTGGTTTAATCCAGACTTCGATGAGCTCCCATTGTGGCGAGATATTCCAATGCATACCGCATTGCTCGATAAACTATGGGGCAATGAGTTCGCTTATTTGGACATCAGCGCCTACACGCAAGCGATTATGCTACCGACGCTGGTGCTAGGAGGTCTTCAAGATTTCAGCATCGCGCCACTTTCAGCGTGGTCAGACGTTCACCCTCCTTTCTGCAACGCAGACTTTATCAGTCTACCAGAGTGTGGTCACACCCCGATGTTGGAACAGCCAGACGCATTCATTTCCGTCTTAAGGGACTTTATCACTCACTAAAACTTGGCCTCGGGATACTTCCGAGGCTTATCTTTTGTTGATAACTCGATCTTCCCCTCCGAATGCTTCGAGCGCTTCCATTACACTGGTGCATCCAATTTACACTGCAAATCAGACTCTCACCCACCCGAGTAGGTAGATACAGGATTCACTCTCAGTATGGAAACACTCTCAATTGCACAGGCTCAGAAGCTCGCGCTACTCTCTCAAGGTTTGCCACAAAGCCCGAAATCAGGCGGCGCGTTACAAAACACGCTGTCAACATTTGAGCGTATCGGTTATGTGCAAATCGACACTATCTCGGTCGTCCAGCGCGCCCACCATCATACCTTGTGGAGCCGCAATTCGAAGTATCAACCCAATCACCTCGATAAGCTGGTAAAAAATCGTTCTGTGTTTGAATACTGGTCTCATGCCGCCGCTTATTTGCCCATGCGAGATTATCGCTTCACTCTGCCACGTAAAGAGGCCATAAAATCCGGAGACCAGAATCATTGGTATCGCCGCGATAACCAGTTGATGAATAACATCATCAGTCGAATTGAGCACGAAGGGCCATTAATGGCAAAAGACTTTGAGTCTGCGGGCGTCAAAAGGCAGGGCTGGGGAACCAAACCCACTAAGCAGGCGCTGGAGAATCTCTACATGCAAGGTGATTTAATGATCACTGAGAGGCGCAACTTTCATAAGGTTTATGACCTGACAGAACGAGTCCTACCGCAAGGAATAGATACCTCAATGCCGAGCGATGAAGAATATGGTCGCTATCTGGTAATGAATTACCTCAGAGCGCATGGTTTTGGTCATTTTTCGGAAATCAATTACCTGCTCAAAAACACTAAGCAGTTGGTCAGCAACACGATGAAGCAATTGTGCCAACAAGGTGAAATTTTCCCTTTTAAGGTCGACGGCCATACCTATTACACGTTCCACGGCGCGTTGGATTTGCTCGGTAAGCGCCTCAATCGCCAGAAGGCCAAAATACTCTCTCCGTTTGATAATCTACTGATCCAGAGAAAACGCGCTCAGAAGATTTTCAACTTCGATTACCTGCTTGAGTGCTATGTGCCAGCAGATAAACGCCAGTTTGGTTACTTCTGCCTACCTGTCATGTGGGATGGAAAGTTAGTCGCTCGTGTTGATTGCAAAGTAGACAAGCCAACCTCGACACTTCAGGCGCTAAGCTTACATATCGAACCCACACTGAGAAAGCGAGATGACTTTCACTCTGCCCTCGAACAAGAGCTGTCGGAGTTTGCCCAGTTCAACCAGTGTGAGCAGTTTAAAATCCAACAGATTCACGCTTAACCTTCAGATACAAACAAACCCCGACCAGTGTCTCTGGTCGGGGAATTGAGTTCACTCAAAGGCAGTGGTTAACTCAAATTAGAACACTTTTTTAATTGCGGCATCAGCGCATTGCACATCTAGGTGACCACCCGGTGCTCCACCTACACCAACTGCACCGATTAGGTTGCCATCAAGCTGAACAGGAACACCACCCGCTAAGAACAGCAAGTTGTCATCCATATTTTGCAAAGGCTGCATAATTGGCTTGTCAGCAATCAGCTTCATCAGGTTGCCTGACGGCTGTTTCATGCTGGTCACAGTAAAGGCTTTCTTACGTGAACTGTCTAAGGTGTGGATGCCTGCGCCGTCTGAACGAAGTTGAGCCAGTACATTGCCCGATAGGTCAACCACTGTCGCGGATACTTTGTAGCCTTTCGCTTCACATTGATTAACGGCTTCTTTTGCCAGACTGAAAGCGGACTGAGACGAAATTTGCGTCACTGATACGGTGTGGCCTTTATCTGCGGCTGACGCATTGAAAGACATTGAAAGGAAGCCAAGAGACGCTGCTAGTACGCTAAGTTTGATAGTTTTCATGTTCACTCCTGTAAGGTAGACCTTGTTTGATTCGACAGGTACATCCTAACTAAGGCTCTATTACTGAAGACTTTCCCAATCATTACAAAGCTGTAATGTTGGTTAAATTCATGAAAGGTTGTTGGTAGAGTATGAAGGACTGTTTAGGGAGAGTGAGGAAATGGACAGCTGATGAAAATACTTTTGATTGAAGATGACACCCACATAGCACGCTTTCTTATCAATGGCTTCCAGCAGGAAGGCTGTACAATAACACACGCCACCAACGGCGTTGACGGATTGCATGAAGCCATCAGTGAACCTTACGATGTGATTGTACTCGACATCATGCTGCCACAAAAAGACGGCTTTGAAGTTTTAGCTCAACTGAGAGGAGAAGGCCATGCAACACCAGTTCTCATCCTGAGCGCAAAACACTCTGTAGATGAAAGAGTCAAAGGGCTGCAATCTGGTGCGGATGATTATCTGGTCAAGCCGTTCGCCTTTCCGGAACTGCTCGCTCGTTGTCAATCACTGGCCCGCCGAGGTCAACAGAACCCTGCCCAAAGTTATCAATTGAGCTACAGTGAGTTATCGCTGGATCTGCTCAAACACTCACTTGAAAGAAATGGCGCCTCGATTCAACTCAATCAACGAGAGTTCATGTTGATCAAGCTGATGCTGGAAAACCCTGAAACCGTCATTTCAAAAACCGCCATTCTTGAGCAAGTCTGGGGGCATCAGTTTGATCCGCAGACTAATGTGGTGGATGTACTGGTATGTCGTTTACGCAGCAAAGTGGATAAAGGCTTTGATACCCCATTAATTCATACACTCAGAGGGGTTGGCTATGTCCTCAAGTCACAACATTGAGCAGGCACTGGCTAAGGCACGCAACACACTACTGATGCGGTTTATGGCGATCTTATTGCTGTGTCTGATACTGGTTGAAATAGTGGTGGGGGTGATGTTCTTCTTCGATTTATACCGCACCGAAAAGAAAATCCTCAACTCAATGGCCACTGAATACCAGCGTATTCTTACCTACGATTCAGCCGATCAACTGATTCACGTCATGACTGCCAATCCGCATCGCCTGATTGAAAACAATATCGCGGCCTTTTCTATTTCGAAAGAGCCTGCGGCCAGCCCCAACTTTGTCGCTGGTGATAACAACTTGCCAGCCGACATCCTACTCAATGATTACCTTACTGACGATAAATCTTGGTTTACGGCTTTCATTATTAACCCATATATGTCGCTGAAGATTGAAGGAGAAACGCTGGATTTTTGGTTAGTTCTCGACAATCAACCGCGTTACGCCATCGCCTACAAACAATGGCTGATGACTTTATACGCCTTAATAGTGTTGGTTGCTATCACTACTTTGTTCACTCACCGCATTATTCGCAGCGCGATGTCACCACTGGTTATGCTCGGAGATTCGCTGGATAAACTCAGCCAAGGCAAGTTAGAGATGACGGACAAACCAGCCGCCACACCGCAAGGTCTGAGCGTCATCAGTGCCAGTGTGCATGACGCTATCGCCCGACTGCACCATGTTACTACTACACTCAATACGACTGTGGATGCCATTGCTCATGATATCCGTACCCCCTTGTCACGGATTACGCTCTCTTCACAATCCGCGCTGTTAGACAGCAAAGACACCCAGCAGATGGAGCACGCTTTATCTGATTGCGCTGAATATGCAATGCAAGCCAGCAATATGCTTACCGCTCTAATGAAGCTCAACGATGAAGTCACTGGTAAACGTCAGCAACAAAGCACCTCAACCAATGTCTCTGAGGTTCTGAAAACCGTTGTGAGCTGGTATGAAGACGTAGCGGATGACAAACAGATTCAATTGCAGGCAATAGCTGACGACAATCTCATCATTCAATCAGACCCAGAAAAACTCACACAGGCGCTGGTGAACTTGGTCGATAATGCAATTAAATACACCGAAACAGGCGGAAAAGTTAGTCTAAAAGCCGATAAAACCAGTGATCATCACGTTCAGATTCTTGTCTCAGATACAGGTATTGGTATCGACAAACAGTATCAGGATTTGATTTTCGAGCGGCTCTACCGCGTTGATGCGAGTCGCAGCAATATTGAAGGCTATGGACTGGGCCTATCACTTGCCGCAGCCATGGTTGATAACTTAGGTGGCAATATTCAACTGGTGTCTGAACCGAATCAAGGCAGTACATTTACGATTACGTTGAGCGCGAACTCAAACAGTAATTGATAAAAAAGGGGACAAGCGTCCCCTTTTTAAATATCACACAGTTCATCGACTGTAGCGCCATAGGCGGAACTTCACCAACAAATTAAACATCTTATTGTCCCATGGGGCAGCAATCATACTCGCGAGATCGATTTTCCCTTTCTTCACCACACCTTTTGCTTTGCTGAAATTCAGAAAGCCCTCTTTACCGTGGTAGTGGCCCATTCCTGAAGCGCCTACACCGCCAAAAGGAATATCGTCTGCCATCACATGAATCATAGAATCGTTGATGCAAGCACCGCCAGAATGAGTCGTATCAAGGAGCTGATTTGCCCGGCGCTGATCATCATCGAAGTAATACAGTGCCAGTGGTCTCTCGCCCGCTTGAACGTACTCAATCACTTCCGACATATCCGAATAGGTGATGACCGGAAGAATCGGACCGAAGATCTCTTCCTGCAGCACCAACATGTCGGTAGTTGGATTAAGCACAAGCGTCATTGGCATTTTTCGAGTGCCCGAGAAGTCTTCATTTGCAGGGTTTATCTCAATTAAAGTGGCGCCTTTGTCCTCTGCATCTTGCAGATACTGCTGAAGTCGGTGTAGCTGGCGTTCATTAATGATCGCGGTGTAGTCCTGATTGTTTTTCATGCTTGGATAGCGGCTGGAGAACACTTCACTGAATGTCTCGCAAAACTCTTCCACTTGAGAGTGATGACAGAACACATAGTCAGGAGACACACATACCTGACCGGCATTAATCGCCTTACCAAATGCGAGACGTTTGGCCGCTTCTTTGGCAGAGTAGCTATCGTGAACAATAGCGGGCGACTTCCCTCCAAGCTCCAGTGTTACAGGCGTTAGGTTCTCTGCCGCAGACTTCATCACCAATTTACCCACGCTGGTTGCTCCCGTGAACACCAGATGGTCAAAAGGTAATTTGGTGAACGCGCTGCTGACCTCAACATCGCCTTCCACGACTGCTACTTCATTCTCATCAAAAATTGAACCCAACATCTCTTTCATTACCGTAGATGTCTTCGGAGCAAATTCTGAGGTTTTGATCATGGCTCGATTACCTGCCGCCAGAGCACCGATAAGAGGTGATAAGCCAAGAAAAATCGGGAAGTTCCAAGGGACAACGATGCCAATCACACCGAGTGGTTGATATCTCACCTCAACCCGAGACGGCTTGAGGGAAAGAGGCACATGGCGCTTTTGCGCTTTCATCCATTTGCGTAAATGCTTTTTGTTGTAAACAATACCTTCCAATGCAGCAAGAATCTCCACCATCATGGTTTCCGCCGAACTACGGTTACTGAAGTCGGCGCTGACAGCCTCAATAAGCTGATCTTTGTAGTCCAACACCGCGTAGTTCAGCTTCTTCAGCTTAGCGATACGCTCATCTGCATTTGGCATTGGATTTTCTGCAAATGCTTGTTTCTGAAGGTCAAGCACCTTGCTTAGGTTGTCAAATGAAGAGTGTGTGTGGTCTATCATTACGGCTGTCATAACTCTGTCCTCCAATCTGATTTACACAAATTATACGAAGAGAACGGTAACAAAATAATTGAATATTTTTCTTATCCGTTACAAAAAATTGGAATAACAAAGTTTATACTGGAGCTATGCGCAAAGTTTGTCGGTGTTAGAAAGATCCTTCATTAGCCAAACTGTACCAGTGGCATACAATCAATAGCCATGAAACCTGATATCGACCCACATTGACTGATTTCCTAATGTGCTATGTGGTAGACAATTAAAGAGAAGAACTATGCTTGATGTTTCGGATATAAAGCTACTACAGAAAGTGACAGAATTGGGCAGTATCAACAAGGCTGCTGACGAGCTTTATATGTCGCAGCCAACTTTGAGCAAACGTATTTCACGACTGGAACAGGCTCTGAATGTAAAGTTGTTTTTCCGTCATAGCTCAGGAATGCAGCCGACTGATGTGACTAACTACCTGATAAAAAACGGACAGTTGGTGCAGGCCAAATTGGATTCAATGTGCCGACACGTTGAACGACTTGCCTCTCTTGAAGGCGGTAAGCTGAATATCGGTGTTGGGCCTATCATTGAACAACTTTACTTTCCCAAAGTCCTATTGGACTTTGTCGAGCAAACCAGTCAGGTCAAGACGTTACTCAAAACCGCGAATGCGAGTGAACTGCTCACGATGACAATGGATGGTCACCTCGATGTCGCTGTAGGGCCATTTAACATTGATGACTTACCCAATGAGCTTATTTCAGCCCCTGTGCAAGGTGCGCCCATTGTGTTTGTCGCTCGCCCAGAGCATCCATTGTTTAGCGACAAGAAACTCAATTGGGATAAGCTTAAACAGTACCCAGTGATTGCTCCTGATGCTGGCAACACACTTAAAAGCTATCACTCAAGTCAGTTCAACAGCGATTTCGTCCAGATAACCTGCGACAACTACACCACATCGAAATCTCTGGTGAGGACATCAGACTTTCTCACCGCGGGTCCCAGATTGCTCTTTTCCCGCGAGATTCAAGAACAACAGTTAGCTGAGATCCCTCTAGAATCAAACATTTACTGGCAGTCATCGTGGATAGCACGGCGAGAAGCGGTCTACACCCCAACGGTCAACAAATTCATTAAGATTCTGGAAGCTAACGCGCTCGCTGGAGGCTAAGTTCAGCCATACCATAAATACTGGCCTGAGCGTAAATGCTTCAGGCCAAATCGTTACGCTGCAAAGTTAACGCATTGCTTCAAAGCTAAGTGGGTCCGCGTTACCATCACAATCAAACTTAGCGACATGCTCGTACCCCTCTAACGTCATCGGTACACCACTTTTCGCATTCCATTCAAAACCGCATTGCTTGCTCTCAATCAGGCTGTAAATGTAGCTGCTACTAATAGACAACGGGTCGCCGTCATTGCTGCAATCAAACTTAGCTATATGCTCATTACTGCCCATTGGGCTTGGCGTACCTTTGGCGGCATGCCATTGCAATCCGCAGGAAGAGCCATAAATATTGGCATAGATGTAACCGTCTTCTATCTGCACAGGATCAGCTGAGCCATTACAATCAAATTTTGCCACATGCTCGTAACTGGCTAGCGCTATCGGTGAGCCCTTGTCTGCATCCCACTCCAAACCACAACGCTTACTTTCAATCGTCGCGTAAACTTTTTGTGCCTCTATATCACCAACAAGAGGAAAACCATCAAGGCGTAATCGGTTTTGCTTGATACCGAGAAACTCTAAAATCGTTGGTACAATAAAGGTTTGAGCTGGCAGGTTATACAGGCCGTCAAAGTCTTGGTTCACCACGGAAACATAAGACTGATAGCGGCTGTGCAGAGGTTGGTTGGAAGCAATAAAAATGGTCTTTTCACTCGAGGTTTGGTTACCATGGCCACTGCCTGTTCTCGCATTGCGGCCATGATCGGTAGTGACCAGAACCAGCCACTCCTCGTCTTTCTCAGTCTGGCGTTTCTCAACCGCATCTAGCAGCTTACCCAGTCTAGCATCGCTGTCTGTAATTGATTTGTCGTACTCATCACCCCAGCCATGGCTATGACCTGCACCATCAGGCTCATCCAAGTGAACAAAGATGAAGTCAGGGCTTTGAGAGCCCAGGACTTCCAGGGTTCGATTCACACTGTAATCGTCACCGCCCCCTTCAGAATGGGCTGCTAACAAAGCCATATCTGCGGGGAAATAGAGTGTATTGATGGTCCCCCAGGTAGAAAATGAGTACATCTGAGCTTGGTCATTGGCATTGTGAACCTGACGAAAGATACTCGGCCAGTCGGCATCGGCGGGGCCGACACTATTACTCGAAATGCCGTGTTTGTTGGCCCAAACACCAGTAAGAATCGTTGTCCAACCCGGGCCACTACTAGTCTTCTGTTCACTAAATCGCCCTTTAACACCTCCAGCATAAGCTTTCGTGATCTGGAGACGATCAAAAGCAGGGGTCGGCAATTTAGCGATATGTTCAAACTGCATGCCATCAATGCCAACCAGCAATACCTTCTTATTGCTGGCCTGCGCAGTGGTGGCAAAGATGAAGAGTAGCGGTAGCAGCCAACGTAACGTTATTAGTCCTTTTGTCATGATTGTTGTTCCTGTGGAGTTAAACACGCGGACGATTTAACACAGCATTCATGACATCAATGTTATCTGGTGATGAATTTTAATAGGCAATAAAGTCAATAAGATGGAGGCAATTCCATCTACATATGTGGCCTCATCGCAGTAAGGTTATATTCTAACGCGGAGCTGATCAGTTTCGGGGTCGGCAGCTTTGGGTTTCCCGCGCTAGGCTGATGAACAGAGCCCTGATCGTGCAATTCATCACCAAGCGTCGTCTTATAAACCAACTCATCTGGGCTGCTTGGTTCGTTATGACACAGGTACACTTCGGTCGAGTCTTTGAGTTCATATATCTTAGATAATGACTCAAATGTCGGGTCGCTATCTTTAGCCGAATCCCCTTCTCCAGAATGAAGATGTGAATCACCCACGAATAATGCATCACCAATTTTAAAGGTAAGATCAGATGGTGGATGACCGGGAGTTTCTAATACTTCAATATGAGAATGACCAAAATCCAGTTGTTCATTTTCCAGCAGGAAATGCTCAAAATGATAAAGATCGGTAAGTGACAAATCATCCTTGCAGCTAGCGTATACCTCTTTGACATGATCAGAAATGTAGATTGGCGCTTGTAGTACTTTGCTGAGGTAGAACGAACCCGACAAATGATCAGCATGAATATGTGTTTCAAGAATCGCGGTGACATGAAGTTGATTTTGTTCAACGTGGTCAATGATTTGCTGCGCGGATTCAAAACTGATCTTACAGTTTTCCTCATCATAATCAGCAACAGGATCAATCACTATCGCCTCATTGGTGTCCGAATCTGCCACTACATAACTCAAGCTACCGGATTCAGGATGAAAAAAGTGCTGAATGTTCTGGGTTGTCATTATGCCCTCCCGCAAAGACCGCTTTTCATTGAACGTAACTTTGAGTTTAGTCGCGATTGGCGTTTAACGAGAGGTACATAGACCATAATTTAATCTCCTTTTTAGGGAGAAAAAATACACTGAGATTTTTTCTGTTTAAGAATCAGGCCAGTACCAATTTGGAGATGAAAGAGGGTCCAAACCCGGAATAATCGTCTGACCAAACTCCTTGTCTAGCTGAATAGCATTGCATTCTGGATGCTCGGCCAACGCCGCAATCAAACGTGGAGCATGAGACACAACCCAGACCTGAGTATTCTCGGCCGCGTGAGAAATTAGACGCGCTAAAGCAGGCAACAAATCTGGATGAAGACTGGTTTCTGGCTCATTAAGAATCATCAAGCTTGGTGGTCGAGGCGTAAGAAGAGCGGCCACCCACAGCAAGTAACGTAAAGTCCCATCTGACAACTCAGCACCACTCAATGGTCTGAGCAAACCATGCTGGGAAAATTCCAACGAGAATCGACCATCAGCCTGATTCACAATACGGATGCTGGCGCCGGGAAACGCATAGTCGATTGCTTTACAAAGTACCTCTTTGTCACCAATTTCGATAATGGTCTGTAAAGCAGCGGCCAGATCGCGGCCGTCATGGTGTAAAACCGGAGTACGAGTCCCAAGTTGAGGTTGTCTGGCGGGGGCATCTTTATCAGTTCTGAAATGATCGTAGAAGCGCCAGCCGCGAATCGTTTCCCGCAGCATAAATGCCTCTGGCGTTGCCATTGGGTCGGCAATTTGATCAAACAGGCTATGATAAGTGGCGATGTGGCTTGATATGACTTGCCATTTTCGTCCTTCACGCGCTTTAATCGCAGGCCCATTTCGGTCTATCAGTGCACTGGCAGGTCGATATAAAGGACCATTCCAAATACATTCACGTTTAATCTCTGGGTCAAAGCCAAACATTGACATCGTCGGCGCTGGTAAACCTAATGAAATCGCGTAGCTGAACTCTTCAGTGGCAAAGCCAAGTTTGAGGCGTTTGACCTTCTGCCTTACTGTCGCTTCAATGGCATGTTCGCCTCGCTTCATCGAGTTGGTTATCTTTTCCGGCCCCGCCCAGAAAGTTGAATCTAGGCCACCTTCAGTCGCGAGCGCAGACACCACACCACCTTGCGCTGTATCCGCCAACAAACGAAGTGCTTTATACAAGTTGGATTTACCGGTGCCATTGGCGCCCGTTATCACATTCAATCTGCCTAGTGGAATAACCAGATTTAGAATCGAACGATAATTATTGATCGCCAACGCTGTAATCATATTCACATCTCGTTTAAATAAAATAAAACATATATTGAAAAACTATTAATCGAACGTTAACATTCGATCGTCTACATGTCATGCGGCCCCCAGTATTGACGAGCTCCACAGTGTGGACCCTACCTTTTTGTGAGACATTCAGCCAAAACCTTTCAATTTAGTTATTTAGAACGGTAAACCATTCATTTTAACTAACCTTTTGGTTAGATTGATGTGCGCTTTATTTTATATCATTGCTTATCTTTTTTGTTGATTCAGGTTACATCATGGGTGTCACAGTTTGCGCAAATGGGCTGAGCGTGGTCCACAAGGGATCGGGAGGAGAAGCAAATGCGACTCTCCCCGACGTTTGTTTGACGACAGTAGGTAATTCCGTTGTACCAATTCCATATGGTAACAATGCGAAGTCGGCAGATCTTGTCGGCGGGACCACAACGGTATCTATGGATGGTGGTAATAGTATTGCCATCAAAGGCAGCAAATTTGCAGCAAGTACTGGTGACGCCGGTGGTGATAAAAAAGGCGTGTCATCTGGCACGATTGAGTCCGAAGCTGAATTTATCTCTGCTTCCCCAACCGTCACAATGGAAGGGATTGGTGTTTGTCGCCTGACGGACCAGATGACCATGAATATGGCTAACACCATGTGCCTTGGTGGTGTACAAAACCCTTCCGTCTCTGTCACTGAGGATCAGGAAGGCACCTACACACTCGAACTCACTTGCAAATACCCCAATGGACAGCCTTACGCGAATGCACCATTTGAACTGAGAGAGTCAGGCGGTGGCCCAATTGGCGCAGGTGTACTGGATGCAACAGGTTGTGGCACCGTCAGCGGCTTACCTCTAAAAGAGTGTATTTTGGTGCTAAAAGAGACCGCAGACACTTATACCCCGAACGCAACCTTGCCAGAAAACGCCCCAACAGAAACATACGAAGATTCTCATGACTTTTGTACTTTTGTTGCGGGAAGAAGAGCGCCGTTTTGGGAAGACAAAGTCGGTGTTGCCAATGACTGGGGCATCTTGCTCTCACCTTCTTTTAGCGATGATGATTTCAAAGCTATGGTCTACGAACAAAGCCGAATCTTGTCACCCCATGTCGTCAGCAAAAATCATTCTAACGATTTCTCCGAGTCTTTCGTTTCATCCCTTTTCCACATTCAGGAAGATCTTAAATCACTAGAAAAGTACGAATCACTACTTGAACTCCTTTTCGAGAAAGTGCATGAGAACGGCGATATCCTGCGCATCCTGTTCCAGGCGGATCTTCTGGACCCGCCTTCTGAACTGCTTGCCAAGCTACGTTTGTTGGGTACAGGTAATACCATACAGCACCTTCAACTGGTTCTTTGGACACTCATCAACCAACAGCTTTGTGGCTTTATTGATGACTTGATTGCCGCATTGGACATGCGATTAGAGTTTATTCAGGCGCAAGCTGAGGCTCGCTCTCTGACTGCAGTTCAAGAAGGCGTTCAAGGCTATCGAGATGGCATGAAAGTGATGTCTCGTGCACTTCCTGATGTCTTCAGTGAAATCCTCACCCAGACTAACGATAAGCTTTTGACCATTTCGGGCATGGCGATTGGCACCATAGTGAATGTCACGGGTCAATCAGGTTTCGCAACGAACTCAGGTGAAATCAACGCCGTTGTCTACACCAAAGCCAACAACCTCAACCGTCCTTCTTTCATTGTCTTTGACGACGTTTTCTCAGATTAAGGTATGACCTCATGGATGCAGTTTTTCCTATAACACAAAGAAATGGCGAGCCCTATCATACACTTAGTGATTTCACTAAACTGTTCGACCAAGTTAAGAGCGGCCGTTACCTCTTAGGGCAAGGTTATGGTTGGCACAGTGGTGTCCACTTGACGTCCAAGATGGTGCCTTGGGGTAAAGGATTAAGACCTATCCAGGCAATGATGGACGGGAAAATTGTCGCTTATCGTATTCACGCTGACTATCAAACCACCATATACAAAGACCAAGAGCTCAAATACAGTAACAACTTCGTTCTGCTGGAACATGAATACAAAAACCCAGAAAAGGATGGCGACGTCTTTAAACTGTACTCTCTCTACATGCATCTTGCTCCGCCATCCGATATCGGGGCTAATTCATCGCTGACGACTCGTTATAAGTTGGTTGACGATGGGTGGAACGTCCGAACGTTTAAACTTGGTGGTGATCCTAAAAAAGGGCAAGTGGAAAGCAAAGTCTCTATGTCAAGCGGTATGGTTTTGGAGTATTTGCATGCAGAAGAGCAAGAAACGGTAAAATTTGAAATTGGGGATCACACTTATAAGATGATTAAGTGCCGCGTTGTTCAATTGGGTGACTCCCCTTCATCTAGCGAAAAGAAAATGAAAGGCAAAATCGTCTGGTTTGCGGCGGGCAAAGACAGCGATTTCGATATTCTTAACGACACTTCTGTGATGGTCCCTGAGCCTGTCTCTGAACCAGAGTGGATGTCTAAAAATGCCGCCTCATTGCGCGATGGCAGCGTCGTAACACTGGGCCTCCCCTTACCACTCAACATCGACTTTGGCGCTATCGAAGTGAAAGCGGGGGATGAACTGGGCTATATGGGGCTTCACGAGTACAGTAACGATGCCCACGCCACCAAGAAAGAAGACAACCGAGTCCACATAGAGCTATTTTCCATAGAAAAACCGCCTGAGTTTTTCTTAAAAAAGATTGCCCCAAAAAATGCAGAAGAAAGCCCCCTTATCACCATTGACGGCAGTGGGAGTGATGGCGCTCTGAGCGTATCCAATGCGTTCTATAGCCAACTGCTCGAAGAGCTATCCAAAGGTGAAGAGGTTGATTTCTCGGCATTCAAACCAAGAGAAGCCAAAGTTTACTTAGAAAACAAACGTAAACACTTTGAGCGCGTTATCGCAAAGCACCCTTCTGACTGGTATACAGACGTCACTAAAGATAGCTATTCTATGATTCATCAACTCGCCAAAGAAGTGATGGATGAAAAGTACATGACAGGTTTTGTGTCTGAAAAGGACTACCTAGAGTCACCTTGGCGTAGTGAGGTCATGAACCATCACGACATGTTTTCACAGCATGAACGAGAAAGAGCGGATAAGTTTTCTTGGATGCAAGACACACAAAGCAAGATTACGCTCCCGGACGATAAAAGTGTCTGGCATTATTGGCCTTTTACAATGAATCAATCAGGCTTCTTGATTGATATAGAAAAGTTCATTATTTTATACAAATCTAAGTTTCCTCGCCTAATACAACCCTTTATTTTTGGTCCACATTCAGAGACTAACCTGAGGAACCTTCTAAAGTCTCTTAATAACTACTATTCAGATACCACGAATGATTATCGCTTCCACAAACAAAAGCTTGCTTACATGCTGGCAACAGCTCAACATGAATCTTATCACTATTTATCAATGGATTACTTTAGCTTAAAGCCAGAAATAGGGAGAAAGGAATATTTCAACCAATATGATCCTGTTTTAGCTGAAAGTGAATCCTTAAGAGAAAGAGCAAAAAAATATTGTAATACTAAGGAAGGGGATGGATACAAATATAGAGGAAGAGGTTATGTTCATTTAACATGGAAAATAAACTATCAAAAAGCCAAAGATAAATTTAATCTTGACTTTATTAACAATCCAGACTTAGCAATGACCTTGGAAAATGCAGTTAGTATAATGATATGGGGTATGGAAGAAGGTATTTTTACAGAAAAAAAACTAGATGACTACATTAACAAATCCACTGATTATATTAATGCAAGATATATAATAAACGGTCGACTTGATAAGGCTGAATTAATAGCTTCATACGCTAAAGAGTTTGAAATTATATTGAGTGAAACGATATGAAAAAAACAATTACACTTCTTATATTACTAGCATCATTTAAATCTTTATCATCAGATGAAATATATAAAAACATTGACGGCGAACTTTGGATTAATAATAATAAATTCCCAGGAATCTTACTTTCAAATCACGTTGAAAGTGTTAGCCTTATGACTTTCAACAACAAACCAGCTCTTGAGTTTAGTAATAGCAACAATAGAAACACAATTTTTACTTTTAGTAAAAAAAATCCAGAAAAAATAAGCTGCATGTACAATAACTCAAGATATATCATCAATGGTTTTACCAATAGAAATGCAATATGTGGTTTGAAACTAGGAGTCAGTGATGCAATAAAAAGCTATTCGAATTATATACCGAAAGTTAGTATTAAAGAAGAGAGATTCTTGTTATCAAGGGATGAAGAAGGTAACATAATAGAACCATTCCCATTAATATTAGAAAAATATAAAAATGAAAATGATTATATAAACATTAAATATAAAACCTTAGATGACTATATAAATTCACGTCCTTTATTAGAATTTAAAATAAAAAATAAAAAGTATCGAGAGAATAATTATTACATTGTATATAATAAAAAAGGGGAAATAGACCATTTATTGATTAAATCAAATACTGAAGAATCTTGGCGTAAGATTATAGTAGAACCGATAAAACAAGATAAATTTTCAATGTGTAGTAATAATAATAACACTGTATTTTCTTGTACTTTAGAAAACAATAAACAAGTATCATTATGTGCCCTTGGCTCTAGTTTTATTTATCGATATGGAACTCCAGATAATATTGAGCTTGAATATCCGAATGATGGTGAAAAACCTCTAGATTGGCGATTAATTCAAGGCCCTAGCCTGAAGCAAGAAGTATTTTTCAACAGAGGAAAATATAATTATGCTCTCAGCTACTCAATGGATGTTGTGGATTTACTTTCTGCTGAATTTCAAGATACCTATGCTTTGGACGTTGAGCATAATGGAAAATCAATATTTTCTAGAACATGTAAAGAAGTATCAAAGCCATTTCCTCCCCATTTTGGAGCGAGCTTTCAATAACAAACTTTTTATCACTTTAAGGATAAGTAAACTTTGGTCAGATCTTGGATAATAATCGGGAGCAGTCTTTTGCTAAGCTGCACTACAACCTATCGGTTGGAAGACGTAACCCAAAAAGAAGGGGTAACAATAGATAAGCAAGCTTTTTCTCAAGGAAAGATCCAACCGATATCCGGTAAGGTGCAGTCAATAAAAAATGATCAAATATCTACTAATTGGTTTAAAGATGGCAAGCTAACAAGAGAACAGCTTTACACTGGATCTGAGCAATTAATAAAGGATGCCAGCTATGATGATAACGGCTCACTCCATGGTTTCTTCTACTCTAAAACTGACTCAACTGGAGGTGGTAGTGAAGGAAAATATATACATGGTGTAAGGCACTATACTTGGAAAGATTGGAGTAATAGACGGACAACGGCCTCCAAATTAGATGTAGAATTCGAGTTTGGTGTCCAAAAATCAAGTATTGATATCATACGTAAAAAAATGGGGATAGATCTTCCATGGAAGTTTACATTTAACGAAAGCACCACATTCTCTAATCTATATTCTCAAGATATATTCCATCATACTTTTTCAGAGACCCTCAACGGATGGGCCGAAAGTAAAAGTAAATATGGTATTACTAGGGCTTTCTTCAATAATGGTAAGTTCATTGCTTACTGGAAGTTTGATCGAAAAGGCAGGGCTCAACGTTATACGGAGCTAGATGGTAATAATGGAAAAAAGGTTTGTAGCTTTAGTCTAGGAAAAATTTATAACTGTAAAAGTGAAAACTCAAAAGGAGTTATACAAGGGTTTCAGTTAAAGACTAATGGAACAAAACGTACATATACTACCTATCACCTTGATAATGGTGTATTAAATGGGCAGTTTCTCGAATGGTCAGAGCGAGATAAAAAACTAATCCGTGATGAATATATAGATGGTGTTTTTTCTTCATCAACTACAGCCATATCTAATAGTTTCTCTATAAATTATGACTGGCACGGCAAAAATCCCGCCAAGGAAAATATAAAAATATTCGAAGATAAACGCCAAATAGACAAAAAATTCAGCGGCTGGGCAGAGATATATAATATCTATGACTTACTATATTTTCGTGGGAAATACTTAAATGGGAAACAGGTAAAAACTTGGGAGTTTGACTATTACGGTAAATTACGTAACTACAACGAATATAGTGAAGATGGGAAAAAAACTAACTTTTACTTCAATAATGGAAAACTTGAACGTTACACCCAGTATGACTCTAACGGAAAAATGTATGGTACAAGGCTTACATTAATTGCATTGAGAGAACAAGAACCATACTACTTAAAAACTGATGTAGATTTACAACTCAAGAAACCAGAAAAATACTTCTGGAATGCGCCACTAAAACGCTACACATTACTTAGCGAGTTCCAGCAGCAATAAAAAAGCGCCCCGTCCTTTCTCTGCTTACACAAACATGCCGGTATCGGATATCTCAGGCATAAAACCGTTATCGGCTTAGCAGGTTCAGGAAGGAGCGCTTAACTCTTTAGATGGGTAGTGGAATCAGCTCCAGACCCAGTACACCACTGATGCTCATCACCACCAGCAGAGAGACTTTAAACACCGATTTCGACCATTGAATGTAATCGCTGTAGTCAACCTTGCGAAACGTCACCTGTGTCCACATAAAGCACACAACAGCGGCAACCGCTAGGTACTCATAGCCAGCCTCTCCCAATAGGAATAGAGACAGTGAGACAGCACCAAAAGCCACAACATACGCCTTCATATGGCGATGTGCTTTGTTGATACCTTCTTTCACTGGCAAAACCGGAATGCCCGCGTCACGGTAATCCTGCATACGGAACATCGCAATCGCGTACGAGTGCGGCATTTGCCATAAGCAGAACATGGTAAACAGCAGAATCGCCTCAAGGCTGATGTAGTTTGTTACCGCCAGATAGCCCACCAGAGGTGGCACTGCACCGGAAATGCTACCCACTAACGTGCCGTACACAGACGTACGCTTGTACCACATGGTGTAGAAAAATACGTAAAACACGTAGCCTAGTAGTACTACTACTGCTGACAGTGGATTGGCGAGCTGAAACAACAAGGCGGTCCCGCTGAGCAGCATCACCAAGGCGTAGACAAACGCAACATCGATATTGATGTTACCTTTGACTGTTTCACGATTCTGAGTGCGCTTCATCTTTTGGTCGATATCTCGGTCAAAGATGTTGTTCACTACGCAGCCTGAAGCAATCACAAGCCCGACACCAGCGAGTGTCGCCAGTAACAAGTTCAGACTCGCGTGCTCTGTTTTTGCGGCAAGGAAAAACCCCGCCGCAACAGATATCAGGTTGCCGAAAATGATGCCCGGTTTGGTAATAGACAAATAACTTTTCAGCATACTCTGGCCTACAGCTTCATGTTGACGTTCATGTTGTAGATGATCCACACCGAGCCAGCGATAAGAATCAAGACAACGATAGCTGTAAACATCAGTGACACTAGGTTCCAGCGGCCATCGGAAGTTTTTACTTCCATATGCAGGAAGTACTTAAAGTGCACAAAGATTTGCACCAGAGCACAGCCAAACAGAAGAACATATGTTGTCGTGTCAGGCAGCGATTGCGCCCACACAAAGTAGAACGGAATCACGGTCAAAATCAGAGATGCAACGAAACCTTTAACGTAATCCGACGCACCCGTTTCCAGATGTTGATCCATTACATAACCCCCAACAAGTAAACGATGGTGAAGACACAGATCCAAACAATGTCTAGGAAGTGCCAGAACAGGCTCAGGCAGTTAAAGCGCATCGCCATGTTGTCGTTAAGACCTTTCGTCGACAGTTGGTGATAGCACACCGCCAGCCAGATAAGACCAAACGTCACGTGCAGGCCGTGAGTACCCACCAGCGTGAAGAACGCAGAAAGAAATGCGCTCGCCTGTGGGCCGTAGCCCTCAGCAATCAAGTGATGGAACTCGTACACTTCCATGCCGATAAAGCCAAGCCCAAGCAAGAAAGTCACTTGCAACCAACGCTTTAAACCCGCGACATCTTTGCGTTTCATCGCAATCATGCCAAAGCCAAACGTGATACTACTGAACAGCAGCAGCATGGTTTCAACGAACACAAATGGCAGTTCGAAAATATCTTTACCTGTCGGCCCGCTAATCGAGCCGCTTTCTAGTACTGCGTAAGTCGCAAACAGGGTCGCAAACAGTACGCAGTCACTCATCAGGTAAACCCAGAAACCGAACAGCTTGTTGCCGCTGGTATCGTGGTGATCATGAGCGTGAGACGCGATGTTAGCTTGCATACGTCACCTCCAGATCGTCTTTCTTATTATCATCTTGCACAGGTTTTTTATTTGCTTCTTCAAACTGAGCACGGCGCTCAGCTTCAATCGCTTTTATCTCTTCGACTTCAACGTAGTAGTCCACGTCATCGTTGTAGCTGTGTTGGATACAAGTGACGATGATGCCGACGAAACTCGCTGCTGCCAGCCACCAGATGTACCAAATCATCGCAAAACCAAATACCAGTGCCCAAGCAGACACATAAATACCTGTCGGCGTGTTTTTCGGCATATGGATGCGTTCGTATTCCACTTCCTTGGTTGGGTCGAACTCACCGCTCTGCTTCTGATACCAGAATGCGTCCAGTTCGTCGCCTTTTGGTAAATGCGCGAAGTTGTAGAACGGCGGAGGTGACGACGTTGCCCACTCAAACGTACGGCCGCCCCATGGGTCACCTGTCAGATCACGGTTTTGTTCGCGATCACGGATACTGACGTAGATCTGGATGAACTGGCATACGACGCCCATCGCAATCACAGCAGTACCTGCCGCAGCAACAGCCAGCAGAGGGAAGTACTCTGGGCTAATGTCTTGGCTCAAGCGACGTGTCATGCCCATAAAGCCCAATGCATACAGTGGTAGGAAGGCCATCAGGAAGCCCACAATCCAAAGATAGAATGCACGCTTGCCCCATGCTTCGTTCATCGTGAAGCCAGTCGCTTTCGGGAACCAGTAAGTGATTGCCGCAAAGCAACCAAACACCACACCACCGATTATCACGTTATGGAAGTGCGCGATCAGGAATACTGAGTTGTGAAGAACAAAGTCAGCACCCGGAACCGCCATCAGTACGCCAGTCATACCACCGACTGAGAAGGTGATCAGGAAGCCCACCGTCCACATCATTGGTGTGGTAAAGCGAATGCGGCCTTTGTACATGGTGAACAACCAGTTGAAAATCTTCACCCCGGTTGGGATGGAAATGATCATGGTTGCGATACCAAAGAAGGCGTTAACGTTCGCACCCGACCCCATAGTGAAGAAGTGGTGCAGCCATACGACAAACGCCAGAATAGTAATCACAACCGTTGCCCATACCAGCGAGGTGTAACCAAACAATTTCTTGCGAGAGAAGGTCGCGGTCACTTCCGAGAACACACCAAAAATTGGCAGGATCAGGATGTACACCTCTGGGTGGCCCCATGCCCAAATCAAGTTGACGTACATCATCACGTTGCCGCCAAGATCATTGGTGAAGAAATGGAATCCGAGGTATCGATCCAGTGTCAGCAATGCAATCGTTACAGTCAGGATTGGGAACGAGATGATGATAAGGATGTTGGCACATAGAGACGCCCAAGTGAAAACTGGCATCTTCATCATTGGCATAGACGGGGTGCGCATACGCAGGATAGTGGCGAAGAAGTTCACACCCGTTAGCGTGGTACCAACACCGGATATCTGCAAGGCCCATATCCAATAATCGACCCCAACTCCTGGGCTAGCATCAATACCCGACAGAGGCGGATATGCTAGCCAGCCAGTACGACCAAATTCACCTAAGCCTAGCGACATATTGGTCAGGATGACACCAACAATAAACAACCAGAAACTGAGGTTGTTCAGATACGGGAAGGCAACATCACGAGCACCAATCTGCAACGGAACAATGATGTTCATCAGGCCGATAACCAGAGGCATCGCGACGAAGAAAATCATGATAACGCCGTGCGCGGTGAAAATCTGGTCATAGTGATGAGGCGGTAGGTAACCGGCTTCACCCGCAGAAGACAGCAACTGCTGACTGCGCATCATGACGGCGTCGGCAAATCCGCGCACAAGCATCACCATCGCAACTGCGATGTACATAAAGCCGAGTTTTTTGTGGTCTACTGATGTAAACCACTCGTTCCACAGGTACTGCCATTTCCCTGCTTTGGTCACCGCGACAACCACTGCCAAACCAACCAAAGCGACAATCGCTAAGGTGATGACGATGATGGGTTCGTGGTATGGAATTGAATCGAGAGTTAATCTTCCAAACATTACGATTGTCCTTGGTTTTCAGGCAAACAGTTCATTGAACCGGGATGCTGGGTCACGACATCAGTAAACAAAAACGGTGGCACACTGGAGAACAGCGTGACTGGCTCAGCGACACTTGGTTCTGCCAGCAAGCGGAATTGCTCCCAGTCTTCGATGCGATCTGGGCTGGCTTTCACCTTCTGCACCCAGTTCAGGAATGCCGCGCGATCAGGCATAGCGGACGCAGTAAACTTCATCTGCGAGAAACCTTTTCCGCTGTAGTTTGAAGCAAAGCCTTTGTAATCGCCTTCATGGTTAGCAATCAGGTTCAGCTTGGTCACCATGCCTGGCATCGCGTAGATCTGTGTCCCAAGGCGTGGGATAAAGAACGCGTTCATAATGTTGTCTGACGTCAGTTTGAAATTGACCGGGACATCTTTAGGAAACGCAACGTAGTTAACCGTTGCAATGTGTTCTTCCGGATAGATGAACAGCCATTTCCAGTCGAGTGACACCACTTCAATCGTCATGGGCTTCACATCACTCACCAGAGGCTTAGACGGCTCCAGTTCGTGCGTTGAACGCCATGTAATGGTGGCAAGAATCGCGATGATGATGATAGGAATCGTCCATACCACCACTTCGATCTTGGTCGAGTGAGCCCATTCAGGCGCGTACTCTTCGTCGGTGTTAGTTGCGCGGTATCGGTAGGCGAAGTAAATCGTCATCAGAATCACTGGGATCACAACGATCAACATCAGCAAAAGAGCGGTGATAATCAGCTCTTTTTCCTGGACACCAATAGCACCTTTCGGGTCAAGCAAAGCAGAATTACATCCTGAGAGCAGCAGAATGGCGGTCACCAAACTTCCCCTCGACAAGATGCGTTTATATCTTGAGGCTTCCATTAACTTTCTCGATGTTTGTCCGGTTGCAGGGCAATGCCTGAAGGCCGGTTGTTATAGTCATTAGAATGTTTATGTGTTGAGCATGTGCAGCATCGCAAAGCAAAGTGTGGGGTTATCAAATAAGCAATCCGGTTAAAAACCATGCTGCTAATATGGTTTAATTGTTACACTTCGAAATACAATGTTACATTCTGCGCATTATGCTTAGATCGAAATTGAAGCTCATCTGTCGAACTTGGAAACTAACCTTCCATTAATGAAATTGACGTATTGATGAACAGCCGCTTATCGCCCACAACGCCGTTGACGTGCCACATAAGAAAGCCATGAAAGATAAGGGATAGCTGCCGATTAGCAGTTCAATTGAGCAATAAGTCATTTGCTCACCTTTAACTGGCTAAACAGATCGATCTACATATAGATAAATGTGACATTTATCACATTAAGGAATTCACGTAGTTTTTGATGGGTATTCACAGCAAAAATCACCCGCAGCACCAATGCATTCATCAATGGAATCATTACGACCTTATCGACGCTATGATGAGCAAAGCGACTGCGCGCCAAGCAGAGAAGGTAAAAAAATCCCCATCATAGGACGGGGATTGGAGATGAAAATGAAGTGAGCGAAAAGCTACTGAAAGCGTTCTCCCGCCACAGCAACAAACGCCATTTCGACCAAGAGATTGGGATTCGCCAGTTCGACTTTTACACATGCACGGCTCGGTGCTGCTCCTGGCGGAAACCAGTTATCCCACTCTTGGTTTAACGCATCAAAATGAGAAAAATCAGTCACATATATGGTGACTGATAAGATGCGGGACTTATCACTGTCGACACTGCTGAGCATCTGCTCTGCCTGAGCGAAGATCTGTTGCACCTGACCTTGCATGTCAGCAGAAGTATCGCCCTCTGCGACTTCGACAAAATGCGCGATACCGTTAAATACGGTCACGTCGGACCAACGTTTGGTCGGGTTAATTCGGTGTACTTGTTTCATTTGATTCTCAATATTAGTGCTCAATCAGACAAACAGGCGCATCAATTTGGCACTGGTAATTTGCTGGGCTGAGGAGACCTGTTGATTGGCAACGTAGGTAACTAGCGAGATTATTAGAATGTTGATTGGCAACAATTAGCCAGTTGCCATCAGATGATAACGTAAAGTCTCGCGGAAATTGGCCCTGACAATCTTGCGCCGCTAACCACGAAGGTAACCCATCTACCAACTCGAAAATGCTAATCGCATTCTGCTGACGACAAGAAACGTAGATAAAGCGCTCATCACAAGACAGCTTGATCGCTGCGGCAGCCTCTCCTTTTGGCTGGCCGGGCAGTAAGTCACACTGGTCTACCATACGCCAGTGGCTACCTTCCTTAGTCAGCGTAATCAGCGTTTCCGCTAGCTCGCATACAACGTAAGCCATGTCTTCATCGCCATTCATCACCAGATGCCTAGGGCCACAGCCGGAGGGCAGTGAGATGGTTTGATGAAGTTGGAACTGGTCACTTTGTGTATCAATGTCATAGAGATGCAGCGAATCACTACCCAAATCGACCACAGCCAACTGAGGTGTGTGATTTAAAAACTGCACCTGATGAGCATGCGGCGATTGCTGACGCTCACTGTTCGCGCCTTTACCATCCACAAACAGGTCCGCGACGAGTTTGAGCGGCTTTCCATCGCCATCCAGCACGTAGACATTCACATTTCCGGAACCATAATTGGCCACCGCTACATATCGCTGCTGGCAATCCACATCAATATGACAAGGGTAGTCACCTTCAATGGCCAACACGCCAGAGCGAGCATCCGACTGAAACACCAAAGCAGCGCTGTCGGAGCGGGAAACTTCAGAAAATGTATAAAGGCCAGAGGAAGTATGAGTGAGGTAAGAGGGATTGCGTATCACCATGGCATCATCAAGTCGCGTCAGTTCCCCTGAAGAGGTGTTTAGACTCACTTGAGCAATACCCTGGCTCTGACTGGGATCGTCGGTATAGGTACCAACATAAAAATGTAAGTGATTACTTGCTTTCATTATTGACCAGATAAATAAAACATTAGACTCTTAATACATTGCCGCCAACATACGTCGACGGCAATGCCAAAAGTCAATTAGTTGGCCAGTTTGTGAAGTAACATCTCGGTCGGTTTAACAATCGCCACAATGGTTTCATCAAGAATAATGGCGTTATCATCGATGATGCGTTGATATTCAGCCACATCACTCACACGCAGTGTTTGTCCTTGCTTTGCTGCTTCTATCAAAGTCAGAGCTAACTCAGAAACTCGCACTGTCGCATCTGACACCACCACGGTATCCACTGATGCCACATTGGCAGCAAAAATCGGTTTTGCCTGCTGCGCCGCAAGCTTGGCAGTCTGGTAATGAAGCGCTAAC
The DNA here is from genome assembly GCF_947311885.1 of Vibrio sp. St2. Lineage (NCBI taxonomy): Bacteria > Pseudomonadati > Pseudomonadota > Gammaproteobacteria > Vibrionales > Vibrionaceae > Vibrio > Vibrio sp. St2. Next base: position 839,020 of record NZ_CAMZNA010000002.1, read on the forward strand.
TTATCCAGCGCAAGAGTGTCACCTTTAGCGAACGCTTCAACCAAATCGTTCATCTCGTACATCGTGAGGCTTTCCATCGGTAGCGCATCCGCAAAACGATTTAGACGCTCGTACTTGTTATACAAGTCACCTTTGTTTGGCGTGGAGATCCACTTCTCCCAATGACGTGCGTAGTACTGCGCGGGTTCGATGTAGTTCGACAACGTTTGCAACGGTGCAACATCAGCACCATTCGCCAGACGCTTGAGCATCATGTTGGCATCCGCGTGATGACGAAGGCCCAGCGAGATTTCAGACCAAGTATCCATCACTTTCATGCGCTGATACATGCTGCACTCATCGGTCAGCTCCTGACTAGACCAAAGACGCTCTGCAATCGCATAGCTACGAGGCCACAGTCGATGTTCGATGGTGGTTGAATCCAGATTCTCACCCCAGACGGTAATCTCACCACCTAAAATCAAATCCTTCTCATCACCTTCTAGTACTGCTGGATAACCACCGTTTGGAGCAGGAATCACGCTGCCTTTCACGTCGCTACTTGCCACTAGCTCACCCGTTGCAGGCCAGCGCACGTTACCAATCAACTGGTAGCTGCCCTCTTTAAGCTTGCCGCCTGCAAACTCATAGTTGAACTCGGTGTACGACATAAAGTTATCGAAGTGACCACGGAATTTCACACCCGGTACGTATTCAAGAATATGCACTTCCTGTCGTGATTTGCCGTTGTAGTCGGTAAAGGCTCTGAATGAACCGTCTGCCGCTTCAATAATGGTCAGGTTACCCTTACGCGGACCGCCCTTATTACGTGGTTTAACCCAGTCGTAGGTGGCAAACTTTTCACCTTGATGTAACTTGTCGTCAACGGTGATGCCGCTTGGCATTGGGTCATTGCGATAGTGGTAGCTGGTCGGTTGTGGTTGATCCAGATAGTAACCTGTCGAAAGCACACCCTGATAGCCCTGCTTCGCCGCGCGGCCAATGCTGTCGTGACCACGCCAGCTCTGGATGACAATCGATGTAGGCAGATCTTTATGCCAGATCTCATCCCAGCCCGTCATCTTCTTACCACGCTCTTCAAGCATCTTTTCAACTTTGGTGTTGAGGTAAGATTGCAGGCCACGCTCACCATCCAGCTCGTTATCAGTGATAAACTGCTGAATGCGTGGGTTTTCTTGCCACTGTTTATAATCCGGCTCATCACCACCGATGTGGAAATACTCGTCTGGGAACAGTTCAACCACTTCATCGAATACACTGGCCAACATCTTGTACAGCTCTGGGTTGGTTGGATCCATCAGCGGTTCAAACACACCCCAGCCACGTTGCTGCGGGTAGGATTGCTCACCAAGGCCAGACATAAGTTCAGGATAGGCATGCGCGACAGCAGAAGCATGACCCGGCAGGGAAATTTCAGGAATGACACGAATACCAAGGTTGCGCGCGTAATTCACCACATAACGGATTTCGTCTTTGGTGTAGTAATCACCGTCAGCCGTCTCTTGCCACAGTTTCTGGTAGTTATCGAGCTGAATACGAATTCCTTGGTCATCCCAAATGTGCCAGTGGAGTACGTTCATCTTCGCGGATGCCATTGCATCAAGTTGACGCAGAATCACATCTAACTCAATGAAATGACGCGCAGTGTCGTAAGAGACACCACGCCATTTGAAGCGCGGTTCATCCTCGATCTCCACATTCGGTACAAAGTAACCAGAGGCGTCTGTGGTCACCAGTTGTAGAAACGTCTCTAGACCATGCAAAGCGCCGTATGGGCGCTCGGAATCAATACGGATTTGGCCATCTTTGATCGACAGCTGATAAGACTCATCACTCTCAACGTTCTGTACTTCGTCTTTCGGTGCCTTACTGATATCGATCACTAAGGTAGCCTTGTCTTCCGATTCAGCTTGCCAGTGGAGCATTGGCAAACCCGTCTGACGATAGAGGCGATCCACCGTTCGTTTGGCGTTGAACTGAACACGTTCAGAATCATAGCCTTTGATGTAAATGCTGAAAGATTTGTCGATTGCGACCTTGCCCTCGCCCAATTCCACTGTTTGAGGATAAGGCATCAGATTAAGGTCTGTGTTTGGAGCCATAGCCATTGTCATAGGGGCCGCCATTAAACCAGAAATAACCAGTGCTAATGTAGCTTTCTTCATCCGTATTCACCCACTGTTTGCTTTTATTCGTTATTGTTTTCGATTCACATCACGCTACGTGCGCGACCGCTTCACGAACCAGTTGACCAATTTCTTCCCATTGTTCGTTCTCAATCAGCTTTGATGCGACCATCCAGGTGCCACCACAACAAACAACGCGATCGATCGCTAGGTAGTCGTTCACATTACCCTTTCCGATCCCACCTGTTGGCATCAGGCTGACATCCACATACGGCGCCAGTAACGACTTAACCATCGCGACACCGCCAGACGCTTCTGCTGGGAAGAACTTAAGGAAATTCAGACCAAGTTCTAACGCTTGCTCAACCTGACTCGGGCTGTTAACACCTGGTACGATTGGCATGCCAACTTCCTGACAGCGACGTACCGTATTAGGATTAAGACCCGGTGCTACGACAAATTCTGCCCCCGCTTGTTGCGCCTGTTCGATTTGCTCTGCATTCAGCACCGTGCCCGCGCCGATGCACATTTCAGGGTAAGCTTCGCGCATGGCTTTGATCGCATCTGCGGCCGCTTCTGTTCTGAAGGTTACTTCCGCCACTGGCAGGCCGTTTTCAACTAACACTTTGGCAAGCGGAATGGCTTGCTCAACGCTGTTGATTTGAATCACTGGGATTACTTTGAATTGTTTAAGTTTGTTGATCATTTCGATAGTCATGTTGCTTACCAAAAAATTTTATTGAGTCAGATGGGTCATCGCTTCGCGAGGAATGATGGCGCCAGAATATTGAATAACAGTCGCGGCCAGCTGATGACCTAAGGCCGCAGAGGCTTCGGGCGTTTGACCCGTTAACCGGCCTGCAAGATAGCCCGCGGCAAAAGAGTCGCCAGCGGCACAAGTATCGACGACATGAGCGACACGTTCAGCGCCGACCGTACAACGCTCAGGCTGCGCTGCATCAAAATGGATAATCTGGCAAGGCTCACTGCCTCGCTTGATCACCACTTCTCTGCAACCAAAACGCTGACAACGTTGCTCGACACTTTCTTCGTCGCCCCAGACACACTGATCGTCGTCTTCTGTGATGAAAGCAATATCAACCAATGGCAATAGCAGGCCATACCAATGCCTTGCCTGTTCCGCGTTCCACAGTTGAGGGCGGAAGTTGTTATCGAATATGACTTTGCCACCGCGCAGAGCAAAGCTCTTTAATTCCTGAATCAGGCGTTCTTTACTCTCGTCATCAAGAATGGCAAGGCTGATACCACTGAGATACACGTATTGCACCTCTCCCTGCATCATCGCCTGTTCAAGTTTGTTGGCAGGCTCAGTCGCGAAGTAACCTTTCACGGCAGCGCTATCGCGCCAATACATAAAGCTGCGTTCGCCCGTTGCATCAGTTTCCACCATGTACAGACCTGGCAATTTGTTCGCAAAGCACTCCACCAAATGGGTTTGAATGCCCTCTTGCTGCCAAGCCAATAACAGCTGCTGAGATAACTTGTCTTCACCCAGCCCGGTGGCGTACGAAACCGATAATCCAGCTTGCGCGGTTAAGCGCGCCAGATACAAAGCAGTATTGAGCGTATCGCCGCCAAACCCTTTGCGAAGAGGTTCGCCGCTCAGCTCAATCATGCACTCACCGAAAAAGGCGATATGGGGTTGAGAAACTTGTGTCATGAATACTCGACCTGTGAATTAGAGGCAGCAGTCAGAACAGACCGCCGCCGTTTAGAAAGGACTAGGCACTTTCCGCTGCTTTGCGGTTTTGTAGAGATTCGTCGTTTTGTAGTACGCCGTTTTCTGACAGTTCCATTTCCATCAGAGCGCGCTCGTCATCAAGAATCGCACGTGCCATTTCTGGAGATACCTTATTCGCTGGTGTCATCAGGCTAACAACCACACCAGCAAACAATGCAACTGCACAAGAAGGGATCACAGGGTTACCCCAGTAAGCGGTTAGGTCAGCGCTTAGCATCACAGTGAAAGACGCTACCGAAGCACCAATTAATGTTGCTAGTGCCCCCTGCCAGTTGTAACGCTTCCAGAAGCGACCCAACATACCGCACACAAACATGCCCGACATGACGGTAGAGATCATCTTAGTGATGTAGCCAATGATGTCGTTCGAGGTCAGGGCAAACAGCAGAGCGAAACCAATTACGATCACCAATGCCAGACGAGAGTAGTTCAGCATTGACTCTTTGTTTGGCACCCGACCCGTGAACATTACATAGACATCACGCAGCAGGATAGAGACACCCGCAATCGCGTCCGAACTTGCACTCGACATAGTCGCAGACAAACCCGCAATCAGAACAATCAGGCCAACACCAACAGGAAGCACAGTTGCTGCCACATAAGGGAAGGAGAAGTTCGGGTTATCCAGCGTCGGGTCAATCGCATGAGCGGCCATACCAATCACAGCTGGGATGATTGAGAAGAACAAGTACAGAATGCCTGAGCCGACGAATGAACGACGGATAGTCGACACATCTTTACCTGAGTAGATACGCTGACGGAACGATGGTGTTGCCAGTACGCCGACACCAATCACCACAGCCAGTGATAGCGCTGGCACCACGCCAAGCTTTTCTATCGCTAGGAAGCTGGTCGCTGCAGGGTCCATTGCTGAATACAGGTTCTCAAGACCACCAATGTGTTGTACAGACAGCACCGCCATCAGGATAAAGCCAACAAACAAAATGATTGCCTGAATGGTGTCGGTCCATACCACAGCGGTATAACCACCGATCACAACATAAATGGTAAAGGCAGCAGCAATGATGATCTTAGCGGTGTTAAGGTCAATATCCGCGATCCACGCTAGATACATACCGCCACCCAAGATGTGAGCGCCAAGCCAGCCGATTGAAGCGATGAAGATCAGCAGACCAACAACGTTCTTGACGATGCGATTTGCACCCACGTAATAAGCCAACTCTTCACTCATGGTCATGAAGTTCAGTTTACGCACTGGCGCAAACCAGAGTGCCAGTAACAAAATACCAATCGCACCACCGATACCATAGAGCGCACCCGCCCAGCCGTTAGCGTAACCAAAACCAACAGCCCCCATACTTGAGCCAGTACCCACCATAGTGGCAACGGTAGTACCTAATACTAAAAACAGAGGTAAGCCGCGTCCGCCTAACAAAAAGTCTTCACCTGATTTTTGGTTACGGGAAACAAACCATCCTAACCAAATCAGAAATACGACATATGCGCCGAAACCGGTAAGAAAAAGTGTGCTATTCATTGAACACCTCTCAATATCAAAGTCCATCTTTCAGAGTGATATAATTCCAGCAGTTTTTAATTAATAATAATAAATACAATTATTAACTTGTTATTTTATTTGCTTATTAAATGCAATTATTAGCACTGCGAATTAGAATTATATTTGTAGGGAGAGAGTGCCGAGAATATATTAACAGGGAACAAATATTTCCCGGCACTCTTAATAGAGTTTTGTGACGTTTATCGGCGGTCTTCGCGATAACAAGTCACATCTACTTCGACTTTCACATCTACCACCAAATCACACACCATACAGATGCGTGCTGGAGGATTTGCACCGAAGAACTCTTTAAATACTTTGTTAAAAGACTGGAAGTAACGCGAGTCCGTCAGCACGACCTTCACGTGTACAACGTCTTCTAGGCCATAACCCGCTTCTTCCATGATATCGACACAGTTCTGAATCGCTAGACGTGACTGGTCAACGATACCACCTTCAACCACTTCGCCATCAACCATAGGTGTCTGGCCTGAAACGTAAAGGAAACCGCCAGCTTCTGTTGCACGGGCAAATGGTAGATGTTGACCACCAGTACCGACTCCGCCTTCTACACCATATCGTTTAATTGACATAATATTCTCCAGTTTTAAATCTATTACTTCTGATTTATATATTTAGTTTGTTTTCAGGTATTTAATTTCTATAAATAAATACGCCATTTCTATTTTCAGTGACTTCGCCTTTTAAATAAGACAATTCACCATTAACAAATACCGATTCAATTCCTTCTGCCACTGAAATAGGATTTTCAAATGTAGCGGTATCTTTTATCGTGTCAGGGTTAAATAAAACCAAATCGGCAAATGCGCCTGGTTTTATTTCCCCGCGATTTTTTAGGTTATATCGGCGTGCCGACATGCCTGTCATTTTGTGGATCGCTTCCGCTAGCGAAAACAAAGCTTCTTCACGGCAATAATGGCCAAGAACTTTAGGGAACGTGCCCCACAACCTTGGGTGCGGGTGCGGATCGTTTGGCAAACCATCCGAACCGACCATAGTCAGCTTGTACTTAAGGACACGTTTAACATCCTCTTCATCCATGCAGTGATAAACCGCACCTGCTGGTTGAATCGCTTTAGCGGCTTCAAGTAACGGCAACGCCATTTCGTCAGCAATGTCTTTCAGCATTTTTCCCGCATGCTCGGGCTTGGCTTCAGACCAGGTAATAAAAATATCAATCTCATCAGTCACTTGTTTGAGATCCAGCGTGGAAGAGCTGGCGGAATACGGATAGCAGTCGCAAGACACATCTTGCTGCTGAGATACCTTGTCCATCAAATCCAGTACCTCAACAGTACGACCCCAGTTCCCAGCTCCGGCACACTTAAGGTGGGAGATAACCACTGGCACTTTAGCGTACTGACCTGTCTCGAACGCTTCTTCCATCGCACTGAGAATTTCTTCAAACTCAGTACGCATATGTGTGGTGTAAATACCGCCATGCTGACCGAGAATCTGAGCCAATCTCATCACTTCATCTGCAGTAGATTCTTTGGCGCTGGCATATGCCAGACCTGAGCTCAGACCGAGTGCACCTTCTGCCATTGCCTGATCTAACGCAGCACGCATCTGAGCAATTTCGCTATCGGTTGCGGTGCGCTGCAAATCATCCATCACGTTGTTACGTAATGTCGTATGACCAACCAAGGCAGCAACGTTGACCGCTGGGTGAGCATCTTGCACTGCCTTGGCATAAGTGGCGAAAGTCGGATACTGAAAGTCTTCTTGCTTACCCAACAAATTCATTGGGTCAGGTGGATCATCTGCCAACACGGTCGGGCTCGCACTAATACCACAATTGCCAACAATCACCGTCGTTACACCTTGGCTGATCTTTGGCAAGCAGTCCGGGTAGCGAATCACATTGGTATCATCATGAGTATGGACATCAATAAACCCCGGAGCCAGAGCAAGGCCTGAACCATCGACGAAACTGCGAGCCGTACTGCTATCGAGCTGACCGACTTGTTCAATTCGATCCTGACGAATAGCCACATCGGCAATAAATGGCTTGGCGCCCGTACCGTCAAAGACTTCTACACTTTTGATAATGGTATCGAACAACTTTTCACTCTCTTCGTCCGTCGTTTTCATAACCTCCATATTAATAATTCACACACTAGAATCAGTGACAAAACACACAAACAATCTCAATTTGTTTGATAGTTTCTAACATTTAATTTATTCTTGACAACATCAAACATTAAATATCAATAACTTAAGTCATGTTAGAAGTGAGCTCCCCATGATAACGGATAATCAAAAGTGTGATAAAAACTATCAAAAACAAGAAATGGTAACGCCAGGTTACGGCGAAAAAGCCCAGCCCGTCGCCTGCAATGACGACGGTTTACACAGTTTGGTCAACGAAGAGATCACTCTGCCTGCAGCAGTGATCAAAGCCTCTTCACTGCAAAATAATATCGATTGGATGAAAGACTTTGCATTGCAGCACGGAGTCAAGTTGTGCCCACATGGGAAAACCACCATGACACCGGATTTCTTCTCTCAGCAGCTCAACAATGGTGCTTGGGGCATTACCGTGGCGACACCGGCTCAAGCAGAAATCGCCGTTGCAGCGGGCGCGAAGAATGTCATCATGGCCAATCAATTGGTGGGTAAAGCCAACATGGCCGTGATCGTTAGCTTGCTACAAAACAACGATGTCAACTTCTACTGCTGTGTGGACTCCACGCGTAATGTGCTGGCACTAGAAGCCTTCTTTTCAGAGCATCAGCAACCACTCAATGTGCTGATTGAATTTGGCGTAGAAGGAGGCCGATGTGGCTGTCGCAGTGAGCAGCAAGTTGCCGAGCTCGCTCAGTTGATTCACCAACAGTCACATCTTTCCCTGCGTGGTATTGAAGTCTATGAAGGCGTGATTCACGGCGACAATGCTGAGCAGGACATTCGAGATTTTCTCGGCCACACCCTTAATCTCACCAAGCAATTACAACAAGATCATCTAATCGATGGTAAACCTCTGGTCACTGGCGCAGGCTCCGCTTGGTATGACGTGGTATCCGAGTGCTTTTCCCACCTTAAAGAGTTTGATGCCGTGATTCGCCCAGGCTGCTACGTCATCCACGACACCGGTATCTACCTCGATGCTCAAAACAAAGTCATGCAACGCGCCCAAACCAATCAAGGCATGGCCTGCGAGCTGGGTGGTGATCTCGAGTCAGCGCTTGAAGTGTGGGCGTATGTTATTTCCCGACCTGAGCCAACCAAACTGGTGGCAGGCATTGGCAAACGGGATGTCGCTTTTGATGCTGGTTTACCGATTCCTGAACGTGCCTATCGTGATAGACAAGCAATTTCGGTTTCAGGCGCGGTAACGACGGCGGTCATGGATCAGCATGCCTTTATCGAAGTCGATGCCAGCAGTGAACTGGACGTGGGTGATGTGATTGCCTTTTCTACTTCTCATCCATGTCTGACGTTCGACAAATGGCGTGCTATCGCGGTGTGTGATGATGAGTTCAACGTGACACATTGGGTCAACACACGCTTTTAACCCTATTTCAGGTATACTGTGGCACAAATCAAATGGCGGCTAACAGACTCGCCGCCATCATTGAACAGGAAGACGTTTTGAGCTTAGAAGTCGATATTATTTCTCGAATTACAGAACGATTTAGCGCCCTTCGTGACGCTGAAAAAAAAGTCGCCAAACTGATTATGGATGATATCCAGAGCGCAGCTAATGCCAGCATTACAGAATTGGCAGAAAATGCACAAGTCAGTGAAGCGACCATTACCCGCTTTGCCAAAGCAGTGGGCTGCAAAAACGTTCGTGATATGAAGATCAAGTTGGCTCAGACTCTGACCGTCGGACAACGGTTTATTCTTGAGCCGCCGGATCAAAGTGGTTATCAGGGTATTTACGAGTCGATCAAGCAATCACTGGACGTCAACCGCAACCTAATCAATGAGCAGGATATCGACACTGCGGTTGGCTGGCTGCACAACGCACGCCAAGTGATTACCATTGGTATGGGCGGCGGCTCTACGATTGCGTCGCAGGAGATGCAGCACAGGCTGTTCCGGTTAGGCTACCCTGTAGTTGCTTACAATGACGGCCTGCTATCACGTATGATTGCCGCCACCGCAGATAATAACGATGTGTTGGTTATGCTCTCAGCAACAGGCTACACGCCAACCATTATTGAAACGGCAGAACTGGCCAAAGAATATGGCGTCAAAGTCATTGCGATTACACCCGCTGACTCGCCACTGTCCGAGATTGCCGATCTGACGCTCCCTATTGAGCACAAAGAAACTGACTTTATCTACAAACCTTCAGCATCACGCTACGCCATGCTGGCACTGGTTGATGTGATTTCTATGGCTTTGGCTGTCAATCATAAACGCCGCTCACGAGACAAACTGCGCCGCCTAAAACTGGCGCTTGATTCTTATCGTGGTGGCCTTGATAGACAACCACTGGGTGACTAAAACAAAAAAACCTCAGCAAATGCTGAGGTTTTTTGTTCGCGAAGCGCTATTTGATCCCATACTTCGCCAGAATCTTATCAAACGTGCCGTTAGACTTAATTTCCGCCAACCCCTTATTGAAGGCATCTATGTACTCCGCATTGTTTGGGTTAGCCAAACCTGATGTAACATGCAGCGGGTTCACAGAAAGGGCGTTACTGGTAAACTCAAAATCATCGAGATTCATACCTGCACCTGACAAAGTCGACTTCGCGACGAGTTCGTCTTCCAATGTCAGATCGATTCGTTTCGCCATCAATTTTTTAGCATTCGCCACTAAATCATTCGCTTCTGGTTTTTTGAAGTTAGAAGCGCCAAGAAAATCATCGCCATAGCCGTAGTTACGAATGATACCAACGGTTTTGCCAGATAAACTGTCCATTCCGTTGTACTCGAATCCGTCACCTTTTCGCTTAATGAATTTCAATGAGTTCTCTAGATAAGGCTCGCTGTAATTCAGATAAGACGTTCTCTCGTTCGTGAACCATGTGGCAACTAACACATCGACACGGCCACCTTTCACTTCATTCAATGCGCGCGTCCAAGGCATGATCTTAAAGTCCACGTCATGACCTTGAGATTTGAAGGCTTCAGTAATAATTTCAACTGACACCCCGGGATTGGCACTATCTTTTTGCACAAAAGGTGCCCAAGGGTCCTGTGCAGCCGTAATCGTGGCAGTATAACCAGTGATTGAAAATAGGGCCGTGAAAGCCAGTAGTACGAAATTTCTCATAACATATCCTCTATGAATTACCTAAGTGCGGAATTTCGCCATATGACTGGCGATACTCTGGCTTAAGCCCAGCACTTCTTGTGTCCTTTGTGCATTTTGTGTCGCACCTGAAGACACTTCGTTGGTTGCTTCCGATGCTTCTACTATCGCTTGACTGATTTCCTCAACTGCCATCCTTTGCTCATCCGTTGCCTGAGAAATTTGGCCACTGCGGTCTGAAATAATGGTGATTAAGGACTGCACCTCTCCGACTGAAGCTTGAGATTCACTGACGCGCGATGCCGTCGCCTCTAACAGGGTCGCAATACGGGTAAGTTCATCTTCAACGGATTTGGTTGCTACTCCGAGCGCGGTGATATTTTTCTGAATCTGCTCTGTCGACTCGCTGGTCTTCACAGCAAGGTTACGCACTTCATCGGCCACGACTGCGAAACCTCTACCTTGCTCACCTGCTCGAGCAGCCTCAATAGCGGCATTGAGCGCCAGTAGGTTGGTTTGCTCTGAAATATCATTAATCACGTTCAGTACAGTGGTGATTTTCTCGCCTTCTTCAATCAATATGTGCATCTCTGCATTCACGTGATTCATCTCTTCACGCATATTGATGATATCGTTCGCAGAACTTTCAATGGCATCATTAACGCTCGATGCCAGACCTGTGGCGGTTTGAGCCTGATCGGCCGTTTCTGAGGCAGTATCAGCCACCGTTGATACCGATTGATTCAGCTCGGTAGCGGCAGCTGCCACTGTGGTGAGCTGCTGCTTTTGGGATTCTAGTTTCTCAGCATTGGTTCGCGCTGTTGCGCCATTCGCCTGTGCTTTCTCACCCAAAGCTTCAGAGGATTGATTTACGTCCTGAACAATGACTCTTAACGACTCGGTAAAGCTATTGATGCCGTTAGTGATTTCGTCGAACTCTCGATATTTCGCAGGAGCAAGTTTGTTGGTTAAATCGCCATCTCCTGAAGCTAAATCTTTTATAACATCAGTCAGTTCAGAAATCGGCCTTAGTACCGTAATCGACAACACAACGATAATGACGATAGAAATGATGATGTCGAGAACGATTAACTCAATGATATTCGTCCGCAATGAGTCTGCCAGCTTGGCATCCATCGCATGAGTATCAAAATAAACGACTACTTTACCGACCTTGTTTTCTTCACCATAATCGACAAACGTCAGCTCTGTACTCATGCTGTTTTCAGCTAGATAGGCGTCTTTGTTTGTCACATCAACCAGTTGTTTCTCGTCCCCTTCCCCAGTCTGAGTCAAGAACAATAATTCACTTTCCTGCGCGTCAATTAACTGAATCGCGGATATTTCAGCTAGATCGAGTTCAGCAGCCATAGCAACCTTGGCTGTGTCTAAATCAAAATCCCAAACGGCTTTGGGCAAACTGATCGACATCCTCTGACTGGTGTTTTGCACGTTAACCAACAGCTCTTGATGCAAATTATCTTTAAAATTCTGATACTTAATAAATGCTGAGACCAGTAATACCAGCGTCAATGCCACAATTACTTGGGCCAAAAATACTACCTTTAATCTTTTCAAAACTTGCCCCTTCTGATTTTCGGCAGTTATCTAAAAAAGTAGTAAGTGATTAATCAATTATCAAATTGAAATAAAAATGAGACAAACATCACACCAAAGTGAGTTTATAGCACTCCACCTTATAAAAAGTGTGGAATTAGGAAGGAAGCGATGAGGAGCCTGATTATGCCTAGACTTACACGTCAATTATGGAGTTCATATGATGGGTAACTTATGGGTAGACACTGACTTCAATCAGGTTACTATCCGGGTCGAGAAAATAGACCGAGCTAATAGCTCCAGTCGCACCCGATTTTTCGACTGGCCCCTCAACAACCCTAATGTTTTGCTGCTGTAAGTGAGTAATCACATCTTCCAGTGACCAGTTTGTGATTAAGCACAGGTCACCTGAACCGACCTGAGCATGATTACGGGGTTCTTGGCCTAAGAGCTGAAGATTGATTTTCTGATTACCGAACCTCAATGCTTTACGACCACCAGCAAAAGTTACCTCTTCCATTTTTAATACACGACGATAAAACTCAACCGAAGCTTTAATATCCGAAACGGTAAGAACAATGTGATCAATATGGCTAATCATGAAACCCTCCTTATCTAGTTGTACCCTAACCTAATACAATGACTTAGCTATACCAATGAACGGTATACACAAACCTCACGTTTTTCGCCGTGTACCTCAACCGTCCGGTCTTCCTGATACTCAATCCCCAGTTTTTCAATCACTGATTTTGAACGCTGGTTGTGGACCAAATGCTGAACTTCAATCTCGACCAGATTCAGGTGTTGTTTGGCATACTCAATTAAGGCTTGAGATGCTTCAAACGCGATACCTTTCCCCCAATACGGAGTCCCTAACCAATAACCAAGAATACCAACACCTTCTTTCAGTGATGGAAGGCTGACGGCGCCGATGATGTCGTCACAACCTTTAATTGTGATGGCAAAAACAACCGCCGTTTTCTCACTAAAATGATGAATATGTGTCTTGATCCACTCCACAGCCATATTCGATTCGTACGGGTGAGGTATATTCGCCGTCATCTCCGCGATAACCTTTTCTCCCGCTAAATGGGCCACTCTCTCGCTGTCTGATAAACGAAAGGGTCTCAGGACTAATCTGTTTGTTTCTATATTGGGTTGCATTGCATACCTTGGTTTACAGTGTAAAAGTGACAAGCTCTGAAGCCTTAATGGCAAAGCTCTGCCTCAGTATTGATAGACATTGTGAGTTCTGAAATAGACTCATCATCAACTCGATAATAATCTGTCATTTCCCCAACAATTCGAAATCCATGTTTGAGATAAAGATTTTTAGCGGCAAGATTGACTGATAACACATTTAAGTCGAGCCACACGATCTGCTCATTGCGTTGACAAAACTCGATCACGGTTTGGATTAGCCGACTGCCTAATCCCATTTTCCGGCACTCTCGCTCTACGCCCATCCCTAGCCAAACGCGATGAGAGCAATAATCTTCCATATGATGTCGAAGGTCAATGTGGCCACAAATCTTCCCCTGTACGTCTTTTGCTAGCCAGAGTTGTCTCCATGCAACGTCAGAAAACTCAACGCTCACCCCGTCTATAAACTTTTGCTGTGTTTGAGTCGGAATGGCCCTGTTTGTACGTGATAGTGGCTGAAAAAGTGGTGTGCCATCGACACCATTTTCCGCAAGTTGATTTTCAAGGTAAACAAAAAACTGAGGTAAATCACTCTGCTCAGCTTGAACAATAGATATCTGCATCTGAGTATTCTTCAAAAGTAAATCGATTACAGCTTCAGTTTGAAGCCCTCATGGCTGGGTATAAAGCCCAGTTTTTCGTAAAAACGCAGCGCATCGGGTCTTTGTTTATCGCTGGTCAATTGCACCATGGAGCAATCTCTTTCCTTTGCAAGCTCGATGGCATGCTGAAACAAACGCTCACCTAACCCCTGACCGCGAAAGTTTTCATCCACTCGTACACCTTCAATTAAGCAGCGCCAGCTTCCCTGATGCGTTAAGTACGGAATGTATGTCAGTTGTAGCATTCCAACCACGCGTTGCTCAAACACGGCAACGATCAGCTCATTGTTTGGGTCTCGGTTAATCTCAGCGAAAGCCATCTGGTATTTATCGAATTGCGTCTTATCTTCACGCTGCTGACCTAATGGATCGTTAGCCAGCATACCAACGAGAGCGCCTAAATCATCCTCAGTCGCCGATCTGAATATCAACTCCATGTGTTTCCTTATTTTTCTATTTCTTCAAGCAATTGTGTCGCAATGCGTTCTATCTTCTCCAACGAGTGGTCACTCTTGTCTAACAAGAGCAAATCCGCCAATTCTGGATTCTCCCATTGTTTACCTTTAATAAAACAGCGCTCCGACAACTTATCCAACTTAAGGTCTTTCAACTCGAAGCTCAGCTCAGTCCAGAGCAATGACAGCTCTCCTTCCGCATCGATATCACGAATAGGGTTCTGCTTTTGCTTTCTGATGTAAATGGCGGTTTTTCGACTCGAAATCACTACCTTACGCAGCGCAGCGGTCGATTCCATCTTTCGGGATTGCTTCGCGCGCTTCAGGTTAGACACCCAGGTTCCGGCGTGCTTCACTAACTCCCAAAGCGACACACTGGTGACCAGTTCGATCAAATCATCTTCCTCTCAACATGGATTAACTGACACGCTCAAGTTAAGCGACATTATCAGACGCTATGCAACAACACGAGTTTGTTGAATTAAAAACGTGCCTCAGGTAGGAAGTCTTAAAGATAAAAATGGGCACCCTAAGGTGCCCGACAGGAGCAGTACGTTCTTGGGGGAAGAACTGAACTAATTAGTTGCGAGGAGTGAGCATGCCTTGTGTGACAATAAAGTCGATGATGGTATTCAGACCATGGCTCTCTTTGAGGTTAGTGAAGACATAAGGCTTGGTTGGGCGCATGCGTTGCGTATCTTGCTCCATCACTTCCAATGAAGCACCGACATAAGGTGCGAGGTCGATTTTATTAATCACCAGTAAATCCGAACGCGTTATGCCCGGGCCACCTTTACGTGGAATTTTCTCGCCTTCGGCAACATCAATCACGTAGATAGTTAAGTCTGCCAATTCAGGGCTAAACGTCGCACTGAGGTTATCACCACCACTTTCGACAAACACGACATCGAGATTCTTATGTCGCTTTGCCAGCTCCTCTACCGCTGCCAGGTTCATGGAAGCGTCTTCCCTAATTGCCGTATGCGGACAGCCTCCGGTCTCAACACCAATAATTCGATCCGGTTCGAGTGCTTCCGCGCGGGTGAGAATTTTGGCGTCTTCCTGTGTGTAGATATCGTTGGTAACCACGGCGATATTCAGCTTGTCGCGAATCGCTTTACATAGCACTTCCAATAGCGCCGTTTTACCCGAACCCACAGGGCCACCGATACCCACTCGCAGTGGTTGTTTGTAACTTTCCATATTAAAACCTCTGATTAAACTCCGTTATGAACGAAACAGCCGCGTGTATTGCGTTTCGTGAAGGCTGCTTGCGATAGATACCGAAGGTGTAAAGCTGCCAATCATCCAGTCTTCCGTCTGCTCGGCTTGCAACAGTGCTTGGGGAAACAACTCGCTCAGGTGAATCAAAACACGCTGTCCGTCCGTCTGCCCCATGGGCACCAGTTTCACGCCTGCCATGACCAGATTTTCAGCCCAGCTCCACAGGTAACCTTGCTTCAAGGCCAACGGTTCAATGTTCCAGTGTTGCGCCGCAATACACAGCCCTAATAGCTGATTCATTTCCAACTCTTGATCGAGAAAGCAGACATGCTCAATATCCAATTGCTTGAGCAGTGTTTTCAGTGCCAGACCTCGCTGACGCTCTTCAGCTCTTAACTCACGGGTTTCCCGACTAGAGTAAAGTAGCTCACTGCAATGACGTATTTTCTCCATGTCATCGTCTCGAAGTGCCTGCATATACTGCTCGATTAAGGGCAACTCCAATGTCGCTACGCTGTTCAGCAACATGTTCGCTAGCCAATCCTCCATAGCGTGTCGTCCGTCGACCCACCCCGCTTCTACGGCCCACTCCAGACCTTGCGAGTAGGTAAAGCCGCCAATAGGTAAGGAAGGACTGATGAGCTGAAAAAGCCGGTATAACGCTAAATCGGATTTCGTTTTCGTTGGCTCCATATCATTCAATTAGATCAAGACCAATGCACTGACACCGGCAACCCCTGCCGCTAACCAAGGGCTGAACATCGCTCGGCCAAACTGCATGCCTAAAAGAATCAATGCACTTGCGCTGGCCACCATACCGGCAGCAAAAGCAGACACCACACCTTGCGCTTCCACACCATGAGCGTAGCCGTGGAAGAAAATTAGCCCAATACATAAGGTGACAGCCAATCGCATCACATTCTCAGAAGCGTGAAAGGCTTGCCAGATAGCACCACTAACCACAAACAGAGAAGCACCAATAGCAAGCTCCATGGCAGAAAATCCACCCATCACCTGCCCTGCTGCCAGCCCCACAACCAAAGACATTAACGCCGCAGCTACAAGACCGATTTGGCGCTTAACCGACGTACGCAGACAAGCAATCAAAATACCGAACGCAACGAGCATAATAAGGTGATCAAATCCTGTGACGGGATGCGTCAGGCCTGAAGAAAAAGAATGACTATCGTGCCCCGGATGAGCCAGTACAGGTGTTGAAATCAGAAGCAGAGGCAGCACTGACGTAAATGTTTTTTTCATAATAACTTCCTTGTCGTTTTTGTAGTAAGTAATCCGTTTTATTAGTGATTAATGGTGGTGATGGTGCCCACCCGAACGGCCACCATAAGCACCGCTTTCTGGTTCAAACGGCGCCTTTTCCGTTGTGACTTTTGCACCAAGCCCTTCCACCATCTCATCCAGAACATGGTCGTGCTGATAGCGCACCCAACCAAATTCGACTTGCAGTGGTACATGGCGATTACCAAGGTGATAAGCGACACGAGTCAGCAGATGCAGATCACTGCAATACACTGTCGATACCTTCTCAGGCGCGGCTTTGACTTCAACCACCATGCCGCACTGGCTTTTTAACTGCTCGCCACCGCGTAAAATATGCCCGCGAGGCAGAAACAGTCCCGCTTCCCGACCATCATCCAGTTCGACCTTAAGGCGACTTTTAATTCGACTGTCGATCGGCAGGCTGAGAAATGCGTTGGGTTGTATTGTGATTTCAGTATTGATTTCGGTTAGCTCAATCATCTCGCTCCCTCATTGATGGTGTTAAAACAAAAAATATCGTTGTGCCATAGGTAGCACGTCGGCAGGCTCACAAACCAACAGCTCACCATCAGCACGAACCTGATAAGTTTGGGAATCGACTTCGATCTTTGGCTGCCAATCATTGAGCCTCATGTCGGCTTTGCTGATATCGCGGCAATGGCTGACGACACCAATCTGACTGCCAAGCCCAAGCTGCTGCGCAATACCGGTACGTTGTGCCTCCTGAGAAACAAACAGCATGGACGTGTTCTGGCTCGCTTTGCCGTAACTGCCAAACATACTGCGATAGTGAACCGGTTGAGGGGTCGGAATCGACGCATTCGGGTCCCCCATTGGTGCCATGGCGATCATGCCACCTTTGAGAATCACGCTTGGTTTGACCCCAAAGAAAGCGGGCTTCCACAGAACCAAATCCGCTAACTTACCCACTTCGATAGAACCAATTTCATGGGCCATACCATGAGTAATCGCCGGATTTATTGTGTATTTAGCGATATAGCGGCGAAGACGGAAATTATCGCTGTAAGACGAGTCCTCAGCCAGACTGCCACGCTGGACTTTCATCTTGTGCGCCGTTTGCCATGTACGGGTGATCACTTCACCAACTCGGCCCATTGCTTGAGAGTCCGACGCAATCATAGAGAAAGCACCAAGATCATGAAGTATGTCTTCTGCGGCGATGGTCTCGCGGCGAATGCGAGATTCCGCAAACGCGACATCTTCAGCAATCGAAGGAGATAGGTGGTGGCACACCATCAACATATCGAGGTGTTCATCCACGGTATTAACCGTGTATGGGCGTGTCGGGTTGGTTGAGGATGGCAAGACGTTCGACTCACCCGCAGCGCGGATAATGTCAGGTGCATGGCCACCACCGGCACCTTCGGTGTGATAGGTATGGATCACGCGATCGCCAATCGCACCCAGCGTCGACTCAACAAAACCAGACTCGTTAAGCGTATCGGTATGGATCGCAACCTGCACATCCATTTCATCGGCGACCGTCAGACAAGTATCAATTGATGCGGGTGTTGTACCCCAATCTTCATGCAGTTTAAGCCCCACTGCACCTGCCGCGACTTGTTCACGCAGGGCTTCTGGTTGGCTGGCATTCCCTTTGCCGAGCAAGCCAAAGTTCATCGGAAACTCGTCAAGAGACTCAAGCATACGATGCATGTTCCACGGACCCGGAGTACAGGTCGTCGCATTGGTTCCGGTATTGGGGCCAGTGCCGCCACCTATCATGGTCGTCACACCAGACGCGAGCGCTTCTTCTATCTGTTGCGGGCAGATGAAATGGATGTGAGAGTCGATACCGCCTGCGGTCAAAATCGAGCCCTCTCCTGCCAGCACTTCTGTTCCGGGACCAATCACAATGGTCACTTCCGGCTGAACATCTGGGTTACCCGCTTTGCCTATCGCCTGAATTCGGCCGTTCTTAATCGCGACATCTGCTTTCACAATCCCCCAGTAATCAAGAATGACAGCATTGGTGATCACTAAGTCGGGTGTTTCGGCGCTGGGTCTCTGACTCTGGCCCATACCATCGCGAATCACTTTACCACCACCGAATTTGACCTCATCGCCGTATACGGTGAAATCCTTTTCTACTTCAAGCCATAACTCAGTGTCCGCGAGACGCATGCGGTCGCCCACTGTTGGCCCAAACATTTCGGCATACGCCTGTCGGGAAATGCTTGCCATTACCTATCCTTGTGTTTGCTTTTTCGTTGTTCAGGCGATCACTAATCCAGTTTGCCCATGACTTTGCCCTGAAAGCCGTATACGTGCTGGCTGCCTGCGTATTCGACGAGTTCGACGCTGCGAGATTGCCCAGGTTCAAAACGCGTTGCAGTGCCTGCTGGGATATTAAGTCGATAGCCACGACAAGGCGTTCGATCGAACACCAAGGCGTCATTGACTTCGTAGAAATGATAGTGGGAGCCGATCTGCACTGGACGATCGCCAATGTTCTCAACGCTCACCTGAATGGTTTTGCGTCCAACATTGAGCTCAATTTCGCCTGCTGCGGTTTCAATCTGACCGGGCACAAAGCCGGATGAATGAATGGTTGTTCCTGCCATAAATCCCTCTTAGACAATCGGCTCGTGGACCGTGACCAGCTTAGTGCCGTCAGGGAATGTCGCTTCTACCTGCACATCCGGAATCATTGAGGCCACTCCCTCCATTACGTCTTCTACCGTAAGTAAGGTGCGGCCAAAATCCATCAGTTCAGACACGCTTTTGCCTTCACGAGCACCTTCGAGAATGGCACTGCTGATGTAGGCAACAGATTCGGGGTAATTAAGTTTGAGACCTTTTTCTTTGCGACTTTGCGCCAGCATGCCGGCGCAAAATATCAGTAACTTATCTTTTTCTCGAGGTGATAATTCCATGTTTTTCCTTATGTCGCCCAAATCCTCGGCGGATGTGGGAGAGTGCCTGTCCATTGCTGACGTGCCTGCTGCCACACGAGCTGAAAACTGTTGAGGATCACTTCACTCCAGTGACCCAATGCTCGAATCACCACCAGCTCTTCTAACTGTGTCGCAGCGATGATGATTTTGTCTGTGCCCACTTGGCTTTGTATATTAGAGAGCAAGCTCTGTACCAAATGGAAAAAATCGTCATCCTGTGAGGAAATGTAAAGCGTTCCCGACATAGGAAATCCGAGAAGGCCTTTTTGTTTCATATACTTATCGCCACCTCGAATATTTAACCCCTCGGTCAGAATTTTTTTTCCTTGACGATAAATCTCTGTTTTTCCGACCAAATGTCCTGAGCAAAATCCCTCATTTAGTGCAGGACGTCCAAAACAGTGCATCTCCCAGCCCACAAATTGTGCATCCCTTTCTAAGTGGATCTGAGTGTCTAAACGCGCGTGCGCATTGGGGAAAAAGATGTTCTCCTGGGGCAGCCATTCGAGTAACCCACCACTTTCGACAGTCAGGACTTGTTGCTGGTGCGCGTAGCGCTGTTCCGAGCGATAAAACTTCGTTGCTCCCGGCGTCGTCACTAAAGCGTGTGCCCCTTGCGCAACTTGTGTATCAATGCGTAACGTGTCACCGCCCACGACACCACCGGGAGGATGCAATAGATAGGTGTGGCAAGCCTTACCTTCAGGGTAAAGCGGACGCTGAATCGCCAAAGGTCCTTGTTGCTGGCGGTCGCGAATCACGGTTTTGTCACCACGATCCGTAAACAGCAGTTTGAGTTTCGCTTTCCAGCCAGATTCAGTGTCAGATTGAATCAGCTTATCCAGTCGCTGATTGTTGTTTTCAATGGCGAACGCCACCGCAGGATCACACATCATACTGTCAGATACTCCTTTATCATTGTGTCATTGAGTTGGCCCATTTCACCCTGAGCAACATTCCGTCCTCGGTCGAGAATGCAGAATTGGTCACCCACTTTGCGTGCAAAAGGCAGTTTCTGCTCAACCAGCAACACCGTCAGGCCGAGCTTTTCGTTGAGCATGCGGATAATATCGCCAATTTCCTGCACAATATTGGGCTGTATCCCTTCCGTCGGCTCATCTAGGATCAAAAGTCGTGGGTTGATGACCAAAGCACGACCAATCGCAAGCTGTTGCTGCTGGCCTCCTGATAAGTCACCACCTCGTCGATGGCGCATCTCCTTGAGAACCGGAAACAACTCATAAATAAACTCAGGAATCTGCCGATCACCTTTGTCTCTAATGGGCAAACCAACCTGAAGATTCTCCTCAACCGTCAGCATCGGAAATATCTGCCTACCCTGAGGGACATAGCCGATTCCAAGCCTAGAACGCATTTCCGCATCCACATTGAGTAATGAATTACCTTCCAGAGTGATATCGCCACTCTTGCTCGCCACCAAGCCCATGATGCACTGCAATAGCGTTGTTTTTCCGACCCCATTTCGGCCCATCAACACCGTGCATTTTCCCTCAGGGATGGTCATATTCAGATCCCATAGCGTGTGACTTTCGCCATAGAACTGATTCAGTCCAGATATCGTCAGCATTCTATTCCCCTAAATAAACCTGTTTCACTTGTTGATGCGCCTGTACTTCATCCATGGTTCCTTCAGCCAGCACATGTCCCTGGTGGAGCACAGTGACATGGCTGGCGATGGAGCGGACAAAGTCCATATCGTGCTCGACCACAACGACGGAATGCTTACCTGCCAGAGAGTTAAGCAGTTCAGATGTGCGATCCATTTCTTGATGAGTCATTCCAGCGACAGGTTCATCAATCAATAGCAACTTAGGGTTTTGCATAAGCAGCATACCGATTTCCAGCCACTGCTTTTGCCCATGAGAAAGGTTTCCAGCCAGCGATTTCGCACTCTCTTGAAGGTGGATAAGGCTCAGTACCGACTCAATCTGATCCCTTTGCTCGCCAGTCAGGTTGGCGGCGTAGGTCCCCCAGACTGAGCGCACACCGGACATCGCCAGCTCAAGGTTTTGCCAGACGTTGAGACACTCTATGACGGTCGGCTTTTGGAATTTACGACCAATTCCAGCGTTGGCAATTTGTGCTTCGTTCATCTTTAACAAATTGATGTTTGCTCCCAGCCAGACAGAGCCTGAGTCGGGTTTGGTTTTACCAGTGATAATGTCCATCATGGTGGTCTTGCCTGCCCCATTCGGGCCAATAATGCAGCGCAACTCACCTTCACGAATGTATAAATTCAGATCATTGATTGCCTGAAAACCATCAAAACTCTTATTAACCCCTTCGACGTAGAGCAGGATGTTGTGGCGAGTATCAATCAAGGGGTGATTGTCGGGCTTTAGAAAAGGAAAAACTTGATCGCGGCGAGTCAGAGCACGCATTGATTCACTGATCTGCCCCGGTTGAGTATACGCATTCATACCAGCGCCTCCTTTTCAGTCTGCTGACTGGCCTTTTTGTTGGACGATGTAAAGAAAGCGGCTTTGTCGCTGATAAAACCCATCAAGCCTTTCGGGAAATACATGGTTGAAAGCACAAACAAGCCACCCAGCGCGAATAACCAGACTTCAGGAAATTCAACCGTAAACCAGCTTTTGGCGTAGTTGATCAGCAGCGCTCCAACAATCGCACCAAACAGTGTGGCTCGGCCTCCCAACGCAACCCACACCACGACTTCGATAGAGTTGAGTGGCGCAAATTCACCGGGGTTAATAATACCGACCTGAGGAACGTATAAAGCCCCAGCAATACCCGCAATCACAGCTGAAAGCACAAACACCCACAGCTTGATGCCATCAACGTCGTATCCCATAAATCGGGTGCGAGACTCGGTATCACGGATCGCCAGCGCAACACGGCCAAGACGACTGGCGACAATCGAACGGCACAGCAGGTAACTGAAAATCAGCGCAACACCTGTTGCGATAAACAACGCGATGCGAGTTGAGTCCTGTTGCAAGCTAAAGCCAAGGATATCTTTAAAGTCCGTTAGGCCATTATTGCCGCCAAAGCCCATTTCATTGCGGAAGAAAGCCAGCATCAGAGCGTAAGTCAGTGCCTGAGTGATGATCGACAAATACACACCAGATACCCGCGAACGAAACGCTAGATAACCAAACACATAAGCCAACAATCCTGGAACCAGCACCACCATCAGGCTGGCAAACCAGAATTGATCAAAGCCATACCAGAACCATGGCAACTCCTGCCAGTTAAGGAACACCATGAAATCCGGTAGTTCAGGATTGGCGTACACGCCGCGATCGCCGATCTGACGCATCAGATACATGCCCATCGCATAACCGCCCAGCGCAAAGAAAGCGCCGTGGCCTAAGCTGAGGATCCCGACGTAACCCCACACTAAATCTACCGCTAATGCCAACATGGCGTAGCTGAGATACTTACCTAGCAGTGAAATGGTAAAGGTTTCCACATGCAGAGGATGCCCAGCTGGAAGCAGCACATTCGCCAGTGGTATCAACACTACCGCAGCCAGAATCGCCAGCAGCGTCAGTTGCCCACCTTTGTCTCCAGCCAGAGAAGAGAGAAGAAACGATCGTGACAGACCAGTCTTAAGTACGTGATTCATAGTCTGGTTACCCCTCTGCTGCTCGACCGCGCTGCGGGAATAATCCGCGAGGGCGCTTTTGAATGAATAAGATGATGAACACCAGCACCAGAATTTTCGCCAGTACCGCACCTGCCCATGGTTCTAAGAGTTTGTTGAACAGGCCAAGGCTCAGGCCTGCGACCAGCGTGCCCCATAAGTTACCGACACCACCAAACACCACCACCATAAATGAGTCGATGATGTATGCTTGCCCCATATTCGGACCGACGTTGGTCAACTGTGAAAGCGCGACACCTGCAACGCCTGCCACACCAGCGCCTAGACCAAAGGTCATGGCGTCAACGCGCTCCGAACGAATGCCCATTGCTCTTGCCATCGAACGGTTCTGCGATACTGCACGCACTTGTAAACCTAGTGGCGTCTTCTTCAACACCATGACCAAGCCAATAAACACCATGGCGCAGAACAGAATGATGTAAAGGCGATTAAATGTCAGGGACAGCATTGGGTTGATTTCCAGCGCACCAGACATCCATTCTGGCGTACTAACAGAGCGGTTAAGTGGAGAAAACACCGAGCGAACCGCTTGCTGCAAAATCAGACTGATACCGAAAGTGGCTAACAAGGTTTCAAGCGGTCGGCCATAGAGGTGGCGAATTACCGAACGTTCAATGGCAATACCGACTAACCCCGAGACCAGAAACGCCATAGGAATCGATAGAATCAGCGCCAGCCCAGTTTGTTGAGGTAGTAACTGCTGCATGACGTAAGTGGTGTATGCACCAAGCATGATCAACTCACCATGCGCCATGTTGATCACCCCCATCACACCGAAAGTGATCGCCAGACCAATCCCAGCTAAAACCAGCACAGAGCCAAGACTCAAACCAAAAAACAAGGTTTCTACACCTGAGTAAAAGCGCTGGCTTTGCTGATAGTCATCCAGCGCTCTTTGCGCAGCAGCAATTACAGCCTGATCCTTCTCACGGCTTAACACCTTGTTTAGCGTTTTTAGCACTATGGGTTGCTGGTAATCCGCCAGAATCTCAATCGCCGCAATGCGTGCCTTGGTATCCGCATTCAAAGCGCTATCCACCGCCAACGCCAGATGCAAGGCTGCAATCACTGACTCATCGCTTTCAGCCTTAAGTTGCAGCTTAAGCAGTGCGACCGTGTCCTGATTCATCTTCGCCATTAAGGCATTCACGGCACTAACGCGTACCGAGGGATCTGGGTGGCTTAAATCAAGCGAAGCTATTTCAAGGCGCAGTATTCCGCGCAACTTGTTGTTCACTCGCACTTTTTTAAACTGACGTTTATTTTCAATCACATAAGTTTCATCACTCCAGACATTCATTGCCTCAGAGCTAGCAGCCGAAGACGATGTGATATACAGCGCCTGATCGCGGGACTCGCCCGGCGTCTTAAGATGGTAGAGCCGACCATTGAGCCAGGCAGAAAGAATGGGATGAGCGACATTGGCGGGCTGAGTGCGCACCAGCCAAAAGATGGCCTGCTGTTTTTTGGCGGTGCTTTTACCAGTCAGAATCTTTGAAAATTCCGATGGGTTTATTGCTGGCCCGTTATACGCGAACGCCGCCTGAGAGATAAAGGGCAGCCACACCAAGGCTAAACAGACCATCAGCTTTTTGAGCACCCGAACTAAGCTTGTCATGAATTGTATCCTTACAAGACATATGGCAGAAAAGAAAAAGCAGCGCCGTAGAGGTTGCCCTCCTTGGCGCTGAAGGGAGACATCTAATTTGTGCTACCTGCACATTTATTGGTTTCAACATTAAATGCGCCGCAAGAAAACGGCTTAGACCAGCTGGAATAAAGCTTGGCGGATTCCGGTAAGTATTGTGACCAAGCATCCCCTGCGACCAGCCCCGTGGTTTCCCACACCACGTCGAACTGACCGTCATCCTGAATTTCACCAATCAGAACGGGTTTGGTGATGTGATGGTTTGGCAGCATGGTTGAGTAGCCGCCAGATAAGTTAGGCACAGACACCCCAATCAAGGCATCCTGTACAGCTTCTGAGTCCGTGGTGCCAGCGTTCGTCACCGCTTGCGCCCACATATTGAAGCCAATGTAGTGCGCTTCCATAGGGTCGTTGGTCACACGTTTTTCGCTGGCGATAAACTTCTGCCAAGCTTCAACAAACTCAGCGTTGTTATCAGTATCGACACTCATGAAGTAGTTCCACGCCGCCAAGTGACCAACCAGTGGCGCTGTATCCATACCAGACAGCTCTTCTTCACCCACAGAGAAAGCCACCACAGGGATGTCTTCAGATGAGACCCCTTGCGCCCCTAACTCTTTGTAGAAAGGCACGTTAGCATCGCCATTAATGGTTGAAACAACGGCGGTTTTCTTACCTTCAGCACCGAACTTCTTAATATCCGAGACAATCGACTGCCAGTCAGAATGACCAAATGGCGTGTAGTTGATCATGATGTCCTGTTCACTGACACCTTTACTCTTAAGGTAGGATTCCAAAATCTTGTTGGTGGTGCGAGGGTAAACGTAATCGGTACCCGCCAGCACCCAGCGCTCAACTTCCAGCTCTTCCATCAGATAATCCACTGCTGGGATCGCCTGTTGGTTTGGCGCAGCGCCAGTGTAGAAAACGTTTTTCGAAGACTCTTCGCCTTCATATTGAACAGGGTAGAAAAGAATGCTGTTAAGTTCTTCAAAAACCGGCAGCATGGATTTTCGCGATACCGAGGTCCAGCCACCAAACACAACGTCCACTTTCTCTTTTTCGATCAGCTCACGTGCTTTTTCAGCAAACAAAGGCCAGTTGGAAGCGGGGTCGACCACCACAGCTTCAAGCTTCTTGCCTAGCAGGCCGCCCTTTTTGTTCTGCTCCTCAACCAGCATCAAAACAGTGTCTTTCAGAGTGGTTTCGCTGATTGCCATGGTGCCAGAAAGGGAGTGCAGAACGCCGACTTTAATCGTCTCTTCCGCCTGAGCTGCCCCCGCCGCAAGTGCCAGTGAAGTGCCCAATACAGCAAGCTTAAGTTTGAACATCATGTTCATGTTGGATATCTCCTTATAATGAATGGTTATTCAACCTTTCGGTATCTGAGAAGAGAAATCCAAGAACAGTGCCAAGCTTAAAGCCCACACTAGATGGCAATTAATTAGTTGATTTTTAAATAATTAAAATTCAAATCCACCAAATTAGGGCGATGAGCTGAGTGACATTTGCTGCATAGTAGTGCAATCACATAACTATTTTCACCATTATGGCGATATGGCTCGAAAATTCGGGGGGAGCTGAGAAAAACTATGGGGAAAGGCTGAATCTATAACAAGCTTTTGTCCCTTTCCTTTCTAGTAACGCTCAACCTCACTAATCACAGTGAGGTGATTCGACCGACTTTTTCTTATCTGTGTAATGTCTTGGGGGTAGCTATAGCCAATGGAATAACGCAATATATTCCATTGGGTTAAGTTTAGGAAGAATTGATGCTAGTTAAAACTCTCAGTGCTTGGCACTTTGTCGCAGACACTAACCTCGTCGAGTTGGAGCATGGACTTTTAAACTCAATTACGTAGCACTCGAAACTAGATAGAATACAGAAGCCTTATCAACACGGATTTAGAAACGATGGGAAGCTACGTATACGACTACTTAAATGATTCATTGCTACTCGATAGTACACTCGTAACTAGGTTTTACAGTGGTTTGTCAGACGCTGTACTAGAACAGGAACTTATCAAGTATCGTGAGTACTGCTTAAAGGTGCTGCCTGAAATACGTGATGCAGTGAAATCTAACGGTGTGGTTAGTTGCTTGGCAACTGATACCCTGTCTCATACTTCTCATCTAAAACAGGCTGCATTGTATCTCGAAGAAGCTGTAGTTGCAGATCCAGTATTTGAACTAACGGACTTTAGAACCCAAGCTACAGAAGCCCTGACATCATTTATGGGTATGGCGTCAACCCCAAAAGTAGACCGCCAAAAACTAGCTAAAGCAGCGGTTCGACTGATTGAATTACGTCCGTTAGTATCAGGTGGTTACGTCAAACTGTACCCAGTTACTTTTGAACTTGAAAAGGGTGCTGAAGTACCACTGCTCTACTCAGATGTTGGATTTGAAGATTGCTTACCTCCAAACATCTTAGAACAGTACAAAGCTAGTGCAGATGTTCGAAGTGTTCAAAACGATAATGGACGAATGCTCGTAATGCGAGATCTGTATCCATGTAGAAACATCAGCATTCATTTTCAAGGCATGGAAAGTGGCTTCGCTATGGGTTATGTATTAAACCCAACAAAATTTGAACCGACTGATAAAGAAAACGTATTCACCATCATTCAAAAGAAGTCCTCTGTGCCACCCAGTAAACCTGATTTTGATGCTTGGGTAAATCAATCTGTAAATCAAACCGCACGAAATCACTTCATTGAACTAAGTAAGCGCATAGCGTTATCTGAATACCTTGGCTGCATGTTTGGTACGGAACATCCATTCGAAAGCAATCTGCTTAACATGAATGTCGGTAGTGCGGATATTCAAGCCAATACATTAAATTGTGCGCTACAGATGGACGTGCCATTCTTGGAACAAGTGTCCTCTGCTGATTTGATGTCTATCCGAAACAACGATGGTGAAGCATTCCAGTCATTCCGTGCTGAATTAGAAAAAGGGCTGCGTGAAGCGAGGCATGAAACTAACCTTAGTCGTGTGAAAGCAATTATCGAAGATACTCAGCATGAACTATTCGAAGTACAGATGCGCCAGATCGCACCTCAAATTAAGCACATCCAAAACACCCATCTTGCTGAAGCAGTGATTGCCGTAGCGGGTTTAGGTCTTAGTGTCGTGACTGGCGGGGCAAGTTTGATTGCTACTGGCATAGCAGGGCTTAGTGGAATGAAGTCACATAGCGACTACAAATCAAAACTCACTGCTAATCCAAGTCATTTCTTGTGGAATGTAAAACAAAAAGCAAAAAAGTAGTTCGATTAGTTCGTGATTCGATAGAAAGCCCGCTGTATGCGGGCTATTTGTTATGGGATTGCTTACTTGGGCTTGTAGGGGCGACTTCGTTCTCTCTATTGCTATCGAACCTAACAGTGTCTCTTTTCCTTTTTCCATAACTGTCGTAATTCATTAATAGCTGATTTAGCAAATGTGCCAACAAGTTTTTGTCCAGAAATGAGTCGATATAATGAGGGTTAATCCCTTGGAATTCGCCTTTATTCGTCATCGAGTTACGGCCGACTCAAAGAAGTTTAAAATATTTATGTGGATCAACGTATTAGGCATGTGGAGCTACATAGTTCTTATTGCAAGTCTATTATTTTTAAAGTTAACGGGGTACATGCCTTAAACCATATGGGAAGCGATCGCTTCCCATTTTTTATTGTTCATTTTGACTCGTTTACCAATAAAAAAAGCAGCGCTAAGGCTTAACTCCCTAGTAAAAAGCTAGAAAATATAACAAATGATTCTTTAGCTTTTTTATTTAAAGCTGCCAATTGAACTAGCTCTGTTTATCGGTTCCCAAGTTAAGCCATTGCTTAAATACTCATGTGTATTATTAGAATATAAATTTTATACCTTTCAC
Source organism: Vibrio sp. St2 (assembly GCF_947311885.1). Classification (NCBI taxonomy): domain Bacteria; kingdom Pseudomonadati; phylum Pseudomonadota; class Gammaproteobacteria; order Vibrionales; family Vibrionaceae; genus Vibrio; species Vibrio sp. St2. The sequence goes on from NZ_CAMZNA010000002.1 coordinate 868,080, forward strand.
CACTCTGTTAATTAAGACTGTCACTTTATAAGAGCCCTTACATAGCCTTACAAAGCCATACAATACTCACTTCGGTTTTAAATTAATCTGTTCATCTTCGATGAACAGATTTTGTACGTTTCTAGAAAATACTTATCTTGCTAGCACTATTGCGCTACGTTCATCTAGAAGTTATAAAAATGTTAATTAGGTGGGTCAGATTACCGCATTCGATACCTTCTTGTTGTAGCGTATTGAGAGTTCATACGCCCACATAAGTAGCACTTCGCATCATAGGATGCATATCTAAGATGTTCATGAACGAACAAGGAAACACAGCACTTTTAGGATGGTATAGGCACAGAAAAAGTACACCGAGTAGGGAGATAAGCCAATGTATAAAAATGATGCTATTGCAAGTCTAAAACAATACAACAAACTGGATGAGGTTGAAGTAGAACCCGGAGATGTGCTGATATTCAAAGTCTTCCCTGGGTGGGCATTTGGTCAAGTCGAACTCGGAATTACATGGGGACAAAAGCTTCTGCATAAGAAGTCAGCGGATGAAAAGTTCGGGATAAAACTTCAAGGTTCATCAACGTCTGAACATGCAGCCATTGGTTTATCAAATCGCCTATTAGCAGAAGCTGCTGCAGAAGTTCACGACACTGATGAGATACCAAACAATGCCGCTATTGTATTTAAATGCAAAAACAAAGAATTAGCTAAGGGTGCTGTGGCAGTGACTAAGGCACTTTGCAGAATTGATGTTGATACAAGACCTAAAAATCGAAATATTCTTGATGGTAATTATGACATGGGTGGCGCCATAAAATCGTTGTCTCAGGAAAGAGCTTTTAAGTCGACGACCAATCAGTTTATCGAAGACATTATCAGTTTCGTTTATGGTAGCAGTGACGTTATCCCTAATATGTTTTGTTCTCAGCTAGCCGTCGCGGCATATGAGAGTGCGTCCGTTGCCTTGTATGGCAAAACTTGTTTTGGCTCAGATCCTAGAGGTGTCACACCTAAATACTTGGAACACCTTCTCAATACTAGCGGGAATTTTTACCTCGCAGGAAAATTAAAAATCCCTGCTCTCATTCTTCACACTCACAAAGTGATAAAAAAATATGAGCATGCTAGAAAATGGAAACAAAGCAGCGAATCTATAGAACTGATGGAGATATTGGAAGAAGCATGGAGTCTGCAAGCACAGGAAAGAAAAGGGTTTGGGAGACTATTGCATATTTATGAGACGTATTTTGGGCTTAATGTAAAAAGTGAATTCAGGCACGAAATGCTTTCTCTGACTCCTGAATATCTAGAGGATTATCCAGCAGTCAAAGCGCTACACATGAAACCCAAAAGAAATGGTCGCTTGTACAATATGGTTTTTCAAGAGATCGCGCCGTTAGAATATTTTATGTGATAATTGCGATTGTTCAGTGCTAAATTGGTGCTAATCTCCAAGGTAACAATAAGGGCGTAACTATTAATTGGTTACGCCCTTTTTTTGATCAGATAAACCAACCAACTTCAGTCGCTAATTCGCATAAGTGGGTGGTTACTTACGCTTTACCCTTCACTCCACAGCCTTTAATCACTAGCTGGGTGATAAATTCAGCGGCTTGTTGGTAATCGCCATTATCCAGCGTGTCTTTCTGCATAACGTTACAGATCTGCCAGCTGAAATCTGCGTAAGTCTGCGTCGCTGCCCAGATGGTGAACATCAGGTGGTGTGCAGGGACTTTATCCATCAGCCCTTCTTCACTCCAGGTCGCGAATTTATCCAAAATCATCTGTGACTGCTTAAACAGCTCTTGCCCGATATCTTCTGGCAACACCTTAGCTCCTGACATCACTTCATTAGCAAACACTTTAGACGCGTGTGGGTGGTCGCGCGAAATACGCAGCTTAGCTTCAATGTATTGAGTTAAGGCTTCGACTGGGTCGTCGAGTTCTTCAATCGGGCGAGAGGCTTCCAGTAACGGCTGAGTCACCGTCTGGAGCACAGCATAGTAGAGCTTGTCTTTACTGCTGAAGTAGTAGAACACATTAGGTTTAGGGATATCTGCGGCTTTTGCAATATCCGCCATCTTTGTCGCTGCGTAGCCATGGGTGGCAAATTGTTCACTCGCGACATCGATAATCAATCCCTGATTTTTCTGCCTGATACGAGACATTGTTATTCCCTATACATCTGGTGTAACGACATACTAAACAATATGTTAAGAGAGACAAAGTGGTGAGGATAAAAAATCCCGAAGTAAGCACACCAGGAGCCTGCTATATGGAGCCCGAGGAAGGTGTAACTCCAACCTGCTGTCTTACGACGGGAACGCGTATAAAAGGAGACGAAAAACTACGCGATTTAGTAATGAATCATTTAGGAGCAGCGACTACGGATTCAAGCCATGAGAGAATCAGCAGGACCGCTACCCCATGGAACGATGAGGGAGAGGAATCCACATCGTCCCGACAGGAATTAGTCCCTGATTGAGTGGCCTGAGCGTTTCTCAATCGCTTTAATTAGCGCAGAGTGATCCCAGTTCTGGCCGCCCATTGCTGCACAATCTTCAAATAGCTCTTGAGCATTTGCGGTGTTTGGTAGTGCTACATCCAACTCTTTAGCGCCAGTCAGCGCAAGGTCTAGATCTTTCTGGTGCAATGTAATCTTAAAGCCTGGGTCGAATGTGCCTTCCACCATGCGCTCGCCGTGCACTTCAAGAATCTTAGAGTTAGCAAATCCGCCAAGCAGTGCCTGACGTACACGCGCTGGATCAGCGCCCGCTTTTGATGCAAACACTAAAGCTTCAGATACGGCTTCGATGTTCAGCGCAACAATGATTTGATTAGCGACTTTACACGTCTGACCCGCACCATTTTCACCGACTAGCGTGATGTTTTTACCCATCACCTCAAACAGTGGACGCGCTTTATCAAACGCTGATTGCTCACCACCAACCATGATGCTCAGTGACGCATTAATAGCACCCACTTCACCGCCTGATACAGGTGCATCAAGATATTGCGCACCACTTTCGTTGACACGTGCCGCAATCGCCTTGGTTGCGATTGGTGAAATCGAGCTCATGTCGATAACCAGTTTGCCTGCTGCGCCACTTTCGTTTAGGCCAGCTTCAACACCGTTCTCACCGAACAGTACGTCTTCTACCTGCGGTGTGTTTGGCACCATCAGGATAATCGCGTCCGCTAGGCGAGTCGCTTCTGCTGGTGAGTGACAAACCAGCGCACCAGCTTCAACAAGTTCAACCGGTGGCGGGTTGAAGTGATCAGTCAACACAATGTCGTGACCCGCTTTTTGCAGGTTGATCGCCATTGGCTTACCCATGATACCTGTACCGATAAATGCAATTTTCATAATATGTTCTCCGTAACGTTAACCGCACTTAGCGGTATAGGTTTAGCCAATCTAAGCCTTCAGTTGTGGTGGTTTTTGGCTTGTATTCACAGCCCACCCAACCTTGGTAACCCAATTCATCCAGATGTTTGAGGACAAACGGGTAGTTAATCTCACCAGTTCCCGGTTCATGACGGCCCGGGTTGTCCGCCAACTGCACGTGGGCGATCTGGCCAATGTTGGCACTCATGGTTGGCGCTAAATCCCCTTCCATGATCTGCATGTGATAGATGTCGTACTGAATGAACAGGTTGTCACTGCCCACTTCTTTAATCACTGCTTTGGCCTGCTCAGTAGTGTTGAGGAAAAAGCCCGGAATATCACGAGTGTTAATCGCTTCAATAACCAGTCGAAGCCCCGCTTCCTGCAAAGCCTGAGCGGCGTATCTGAGGTTAATGACAAAGGCTGCATGCGCATCCTGTTGGCTGACACCAGCAGGGATAATCCCCGCCAGACAGTTGACCTGCGTGTTGCCCAGCACCTTGGCGTACTGAATGGCTAACGCAACGCCTGACTGAAACTCTTCGATGCGTGACGGGTCACACGCAATGCCGCGGTCGCCAGCATCCCAATCGCCCGCTGGAAGGTTGAACAGCACCTGTGTCAGGTTGTTTTGCTCCAGCTTCTGTTTGATTTGCTCAGCATCGAATGCGTAAGGGAAGAGGTATTCCACACCGCTGAATCCAGCCTGAGCAGCAGCGTCAAAGCGCTCAAGGAAATCAACCTCGGTAAATAACATGGATAAATTTGCAGCAAACTTTGCCATAGTGATGTCCTTTTTCTTGCAGCCCTTTCGGGCTGCTTCAGTATTTTGCGATAAACAGATTATTGATTGGCTAGCGCGGTTGGTGCGTCATCGATGCTGTCTGCCAGAGATTCAAACTCGTTGATGGCATCAATCTCTACACCCATAGAAATGTTGGTCACGCGCTCAAGAATCACTTCCACCACAACAGGTACTTTGTGTTTGTTCATCAGCTCTTTCGCTTGTGCAAACGCGGCCTGCATCTGTTCTGGGTCAGTTACACGAATCGCTTTACAACCTAAGCCTTCAACCACAGTCACGTGGTCAACACCGTAGCCATCAAGCTCTGGCGCATTTTGGTTTTCAAACGCCAACTGAACACAGTAGTCGATATCGAACTGGCGCTGCGCCTGACGAATCAAACCTAGATAGGAGTTGTTCACCAATACGTGGATGTATGGCAGATTGAACTGAGCACCTACCGCCAATTCTTCAATCATGAATTGGAAGTCGTAGTCTCCCGAAATTGCCACGATGTCGCGGTTTGGATCCGCTGCACGTACGCCTAGAGCAGCTGGTGTTGTCCAGCCAAGCGGACCTGCTTGACCACAGTTGATCCAGTGGCGTGGTTTGTAAACGTGAAGGAACTGCGCCGCCGCAATCTGGGACAAACCGATAGTGCTGACGTAGCACGTATCGCGGCCAAAGGCTTTGTTCATCTCTTCATAAACACGCATTGGTTTGATTGGCGCGTCAGTGTAGTGCGTCTTACGCAGCATGCTCGATTTACGCTGCTGACATTCCGCCACCCAAGCGCCACGATTAGGCAGTTTGCCTGCATCACGCCACTCACGAGCGACTTCAACCAGCAATTCCAGCGCTGCTTTGGCGTCAGAAACGATACCAAGATCCGGACAGAACACGCGGCCAATTTGAGTTGGTTCAATATCGACGTGAACAAACTTGCGGCCTTTGGTGTAGACATCCAGTGAACCAGTGTGGCGGTTCGCCCAGCGGTTACCAATACCGAACACGAAATCCGATTCCAGCATAGTTGCGTTGCCATAGCGGTGCGCAGTCTGCAAGCCCACCATACCGGCCATCAGTTCGTGATCGTCCGCAATGGAACCCCAGCCCATCAAGGTTGGGATAACAGGCACACCAGTAATTTCAGCGAACTGTTGCAGTAGCTCTTCCGCACCAGCGTTGATTACGCCGCCACCTGAAACGATGACTGGGTTTTGTGACTCACACATCATCGCCATCGCTTTCTCAACCTGCGCACGTGTCGCTTTTGGTTGATACGCTTCTAGCGGCTCATAGGTGTCGATGTCGAATTCAATTTCCGTTAACTGAACATCAAGTGGAAGGTCGATCAGAACCGGACCCGGACGACCAGAACGCATTAGGTGGAATGCCTGCTGGAAAGCACGTGGCACCTGAGCGGGCTCTAGAACCGTCGTCGCCCATTTGGTGACAGGTTTCGCAATGGATTCAATATCCACCGCCTGAAAATCTTCTTTGTGCAGGCGGGCTCTTGGCGCCTGACCCGTAATACATAAGATTGGAATGGAATCCGCCGACGCTGAATACAGGCCAGTGATCATGTCTGTCCCTGCTGGGCCAGATGTACCGATACAGACACCAATGTTGTCTTGATTAGTACGGGTGTAACCCTCCGCCATGTGCGATGCACCTTCCACATGTCGTGCTAACACATGATCAATACCACCGAGCTTTTTCATTGCCGCGTACATAGGGTTGATGGCAGCGCCTGGAACGCCGAAGGCAATGTCTACGCCTTCCTTTTTCAATACTTCTACCGCTGCTTCGATTGCCTTCATCTTTGCCATGCGAACCTCCATTTCAATTGTATACAATCCAAAGATACTTTGTGTACTATGAATCAATTTCTAAATATAGCAACCCCCATTTGCAACATTTTTTCAACATAGAACATTTACCCTAAGTGGTTGCTAACCCCATAACACAAAGAAATCATTGCTTTACATAAAATATCTTTACGTAAAAATAATTTCCCAGACGAGCAAATGAAAAATAAATGTTAAATACCCTTTGATTGTTTACAAATTTTCCCATATAAGTATTCGTGTAAATAATTTTTGTACACAAAATCGATCAATATTGTTTAAAGGAGACGAACAATGAATTTGAACGATCTAGCCGAAAGAGAAGAAACTGCCTGTCTGGAGGTTGTCGGTCATACAGACAACCCAGGCTATAAGGAGATTCTGTCAGATGAAGCCCTTTCTTTTCTGACAGTATTGGTAAACCGATTTGGCGCCCGTCGTGACGCTTTGCTGCAAGCACGCGAGGAACAGCAAAAGCAATACGATGCGGGTGCATTACCAGATTTCAGAGCTGACACTCAGGCGATTCGTGATGACAAATCATGGAAAGTGGCAACACCACCGCCAGAGCTATTGGATCGCCGAGTAGAAATTACCGGTCCGGTAGACAGAAAAATGGTTATCAACGCGCTGAACTCTGGCGCAAAAGTCTTTATGTGCTGCTTTGAAGATGCTTCTTCACCGACATGGGAAAACATGGTCGAAGGGCAAATCAACCTCAGAGACGCCAACGCAGGCACCATCAGCTACTTTGACGACAAAAAAAATAAGCAATATGAGCTGAATGCTAACCCTGCCCTACTGATCGCTCGTCCACGCGGCCTGCACCTGCCAGAGCAATCAATCCAATTCAATCAACAAGTGATTCCAGGCTGTTTAATGGATTTCGCTTTGTACTTCTATCACAACTACCAGACCCGATCGCAACAAGGTCTGGGCGTATACTACTACATTCCTAAGCTAGAAAGCATGGAAGAAGCAAAATGGTGGGATGACGTATTTGCTTTCACTGAAGATCACTTCGGCGTGGCACGTGGCACCATCCGCGCAACCGTACTGATCGAAACACTGCCAGCAGTATTCCAAATGGAAGAGATGCTCTACGCCATGCGCGATCATATCGTGGCGATGAACTGCGGCCGCTGGGATTACATTTTCAGCTACATCAAAACGTTGAAAAACCATCCAGATCGCATCCTGCCAGATCGTCATGTGGTTGGTATGGATAAAGAATTCCTCAATGCTTACAGCCAGTTACTAGTCAGAACCTGCCACCAGCGTGGTGCGTTGGCAATGGGCGGCATGTCGGCCTTTATTCCTGCCAAAGACCCGCAGGAGATGGAACGCGTCACCGCTAAAGTGATTGAAGATAAAGAACGTGAATCACGCAATGGCCACGACGGTACTTGGGTCGCTCACCCTGCTTTAGTCGACTTGGCGATGTCTGTGTTCGATAAAAATCTTGAAGGCAAAGTCAATCAGCTCGATTTCGTCAGCCCTACGCACGAGATTGGCGCAGAGCTGCTGCTTAAACCGTGTGAAGGCTCGCGTGATGAAGCTGGCGTGCGCAAGAACATTCGCATCGCTCTTTACTACATTGAGGCATGGATTCAGGGCTCAGGTTGTGTGCCTATCTATGGTCTGATGGAAGACGCGGCGACCGCAGAAATCTCACGCGCGAACATCTGGCAATGGATTCATCATGGCGTGAAGCTGGATGATGGCCAAACCTTCAACAAAGAATTATTCCACACGTGGTTGTATCAGGAACTCGACACTATCAAACAGGAAGTGGGTGAGGCTCGCTATGCGGCAGGCCGCTTTGAACAAACTGCTGACCTTTTCTATAAGTTGTCTACTGCAGAAGAGTTCGCCACCTTCCTGACCTTACCTAGTTACGAGCTTCTGCAAGGAGCCGCGTAAACAAAAAATCAGGAGATAACATGGGAAGTTTAACTCTAGAACAAGCACTAGCCGTCATTGACGGTACTTTTCAGGCTGGACAAAAGAGCCAAAGCGCCCCTCTGACGGTCGCTGTACTCGACAGCGGAGGAAAGCTGATTACATTGCAGCGACAAGATGGTAGCAGCATGATGCGGCCAGACATCGCAATCGCAAAAGCATGGGGTGCTCTCGCGCTCGGCTGCTCCTCCAGAAAGCTCGCTCAAGACGCAGACAACCGCCCCGCGTTTATCTCCGCCGTAAACGTTCTGGCACACGGTAATATGGTCCCCGTCCCTGGTGGCTTACTGATCCGTGATGCTGAGCAGAACATCCTCGGCGCGGTCGGTGTTAGTGGAGATATCTCCGACCTCGACGAAAGCTGCGCCCTGCGTGGTATCACTCACGCTGACTTGTTCTGTGATGAGAACGCAGCATAACCTTTCATCAAAAGCGGCTCCGGCCGCTTTTTTATTACCGTTAACGGCCCAACACAGGCAGTTCTGTCAACATTTCCTGAAGTAAATCCGAAAACGCATCAATGACTGGCTGTTTGCGCTCATTGGCAATGTCATCAGGCCGCTGGATCACGCCATACTGATAGCGAGGCAAGTCCAAGATCGGCAACGCACGAATCTTGTGATTGTCCATCCCTTTGAGCATGGTGCTGTTGGCAATCGACACGCCAATCCCTTCCGCCACCAGTGAACAAGCGACATCGACAGAGTGCGCTTCAACGACAATTTCCGGAAACAAATTACTGCGAGTAAACCAGTTCATCACATCATGACGAGTACTGCTCTTACGTCCGATCATGACCAGTTTCTGATCGCGCAAGTTGTCAGCGTTGACCGAGTGGAATGACTCGAACTCATGGCCCTCGGGAAACACACACATCGCAATCCCTGAATCCAGCGCCGTAGAGCGAAACTTGGAATGATTGCTGATGCGGGTAAACCCAACATCGGCCTGACCGGAATAGACACTTTCTTCAATCGACTGATAATGGCTTGAAAACAATTCAACCGACACGTCAGGAAATAGCGCCACCAACTGCTTGATGAGTTTAGGTGCCAGTGACTTGGCAAAGGTATAAGGCATCGCAATCTTGAATACTTGCTTCGCTTTGCGTCCCCTTTTGATTTCCGACGCCTGAGTCTGGAGCTGCTCCATACCTTCTAAAACGTGCAGTGCGTTTGATAACAAATTGAGCGATTCGGGCTTAATTTTCAATCTCCCTCTGTCTCGTTCAAAGAGATCCAGATCAAGCTCCTTTTCCAGCTGAGCCAACATTCGACTCACTCCAGATTGAGATAAGTTCAACTGCTCTGCCGCCAGACTGGTTGTCCCAGCTTGGCTGATGGCTTTAAGCGCCCGAAGTTGTTTTGCCGTTATATTCATCTGGTTCCATTTAAACAAGTCATTTATGTCATACACCTATGACTAATTGTCATTGAATTGAAAACCCTAACACAAAAAAATATGTTGCAGAAATGTTGTAGGATAGAATGTGACGAAATGGAGATTTAAAGTGAGTGAAGCTATATCACCAGCTCAACAAAATGTTACTGAACAACCCAAGAAGAAAGGTAACTTAAACCCTGTAATCATCCTGCTGTCTGTCGTTGTGGTAGCAGTACTGATGACCTATTTTTTCGATTCCGGACAGTTTGAACGTAACGGCAAACTGATCATTCCCGGCACCTACCAAGTGCTGGAAAAAGAAGTCTCCCCACTCAACCTGATTGGTATTTACCCTCAAGAAGGCGAAGCTCAAGCCGTCAGTTTGCTTGATGCGTTAGTCAGTATTCCTCAAGCCATCACCAAACAAGCAGGCATGATTTTCATGGTGCTGTTTATTGGTGGTATGTTCGGCGTACTCGACAAAGTGGGCGCCATTGAAACTGGCCTTGAGCGCACACTTTCTGCAACTCGAGGTAACGTCTACTTATTGGTACCGATCCTGATGGTGGTGTTTTCCATGGGCAGTACCTTCATGGGCATGGCGAAGGAGTTCCTGCTCGTGATACCTATGGTCGTCGCCATGGCAACAAGACTGGGGCTGTCAAAAATTATAGGTCTGGCGATTGTCACCATTCCGGTTAAAGTCGGTTACTTAGCATCGATCACTAACCCTTATGCCCTATCCGTCGCTCAGCCACTGGTTGATGTGCCGATATTCAGCGGTATGGGGATGCGTATTTTCGTTTACGTGGTACTGATGATCATTGGTGTGGCGTACGTACTGCACAGTATTCGCAAAGAAGCGCGCACAACGGAAATCGTCGCACAATGGGACAACAAACCTCTGCCAGTTCGCCATACGCTTGTACTGGCGGTTCTTGGACTGGGCATCGCCTTTCTGGTCTATGCTTCGCAAACTTGGAAGTGGAAATACAATGAGTTATCTGCATATTACATCTCGCTTGGCGTGATTTTCGCTGTCATCGGTGGCTTGTCAGCTAATGACACCATCAACGCTTTCATCAGCGGCATGAAAAAGGTTCTCATCGCAGGCGTATTGATCGGGCTCGCCACTTCTGTCGCCATTGTCCTTGCGCAAGGTAAAGTGCTTGATACCATCATCTACCACTTAGCCGGAGTCATCGGTGAAGGCCAACCAACGCTTGCAGCTTATGGCATGTTCTTCTCTCAGTTGGTCATCGACGTGGCGATTCCATCCACCTCTGGGCAAGCCGCCGTCACTATGCCAATCCTTGGCCCACTCGGGCAGCTTTCCGGTGTCGACCCACACACCACGGTACTGGCCTTCCTGATGGGTAACGGGGCGACAAACATCATTACACCGACTTCCAGCGGACTACTGATCTTCCTTGCGACGGCACAAGTTGGATGGGGACAATGGGCGAGATACATCTTCCCATTCTTCCTCATCACCATTGCGTGTGCTCTGGTATTCCTATCCATCAGCCTACACGTATACGCCTAAGGACATCTCATGAAAGCAGTAACTGATGTCAAAATCCGTACGCGAGACGGAGAAACACTCGCGACCGATATTTACTTTCCAACCAACGGTGAAGGCCCGTGGCCCGTGGTGATGGAGCGAACGCCTTACGACAAAACGGCGCCTTCTCGTTCTGAAGTCACGTTGCAAGGGCATAAGGTCTCACGAGAAGAAATGGCGCAGGCATTTGTTGATAAAGGCTTTGTGTGTGTCTTTCAGGACTGCCGTGGACGTTATCAGTCCAGCGGCACCTTTACCAAGTACATCAATGAAGCGGAAGATGGCTACGATACGTGTGCATGGCTAGTTGAGCAGTCTTGGTGCAATGGAAAAATAGGTACCATGGGGCTGTCTTACGCCGCCCACACTCAACTGGCACTGGCGTGTCTCAATCCTCCGGGGCTGGCAAGTATGGTGATGGATTCAGGTGGTTTCTCCAACGCCTATCAGTGCGGTATTCGTCAGGGAGGAGCGTTTGAGCTCAAACAGGCAACATGGGCCTATCGTCAGGCCCTGGTGAGTCCCAAGGCCAAGCGAGATCCTGTGGTGAAAAAAGCGCTGGAACAAGAAGACATTCGCGAGTGGTTTAAGTACTTACCGTGGAAAGCGGGCCAGTCGCCACTGCGCCATGTGCCTGAGTATGAAGCGTATCTACTTGAGCAGTGGAAACAGGGCAGTTTCAGTGATTTCTGGAAAAAGTCCGGCATCTACGCGCTTGATAGCTATCAGAACATTGCTGATATTCCGGTGTTGCTCATGTCGAGCTGGTACGACGTATACGTTAAAAGTACGCTGGAAAACTACACTGTACTGAGTGAAAAGAATCGCTCCCAGACAGCACTGCTCATGGGCCCGTGGCTTCATGGAGACCGAAATACCACGCATAGCGGTGACGTAGAGTTCGGTCAGGACGCCTCTTTTGACGACAACATTGACAGCAGCTGGCTGGATTTTCGCGTGAAATGGTTCCAGCGCTGGCTGCTCAATGATGACTGTCATACGTTTGCCAACGTGCAGGTGTTCCAAATGGGCGGCGGTTCAGGTGAAAAAAACCAACTGGGCCGGCTTCAACACGGAGGCCAGTGGCTAAGCAGTGATCGCTGGCCAATGAAAAACACCGAAGCTCAGAACTGGTATCTGCATCGACAGGGCCAGCTGACCCAGCAGGCTCCGGCCACAGACAATCACATCAGCTATCTGGCCGATCCGAGTAACCCAGTCCCCACTGTTGGCGGTGCGTTAACCTCGGGTAAGCCAGTGTTTGAAGGTGGTGCGTACGATCAACGTGAAGATGCTCGCTTTTACGGCACCAAAGGCAACCATCTCCCCCTTGCCGCACGTTCGGATGTGCTGGTGTTTGAAACCGAACCACTCGCTGAAGATTTGGTTGTATCAGGAAAAGTATCGGCGAAACTGTTTATTGAATCCGACGCGCCGGATACGGATTTCACCATCAAACTGGTGGATGTTTATCCGCCAAGCGAAGACTACCCGCAAGGCTTCGCGATGAACATCTCCGATGGCATCTTTCGTTGTCGCTACCACAAAAGCTGGCAACAGCCAGAGCAACTTCGCCGTGGTGTGATTTACGAAATTGAGGTTGAAGCGTTTGCCACTCAGAATTGCTTCGCGCAAGGACACAAACTGCGATTGGACATTGCCAGCAGCAATTTCCCTAAGTTTGACGTCAACCCCAACAGCGGTGAACCCGAAGGTGAGGCATATACCAAACAAGTGGCCAAAAACACCATTCACTGTAGCCACAGTCATCCATCAATGTTGACCTTGGAGATACTCCCTAGCTAGAAAATTAAGCCCCTATTTTAGTAGGGGCTCTATTCACACTTTCGGCAGCTCTTACCCATGATCGAAACACGCTGATTTCAGTTTCCAAATGCATTTCAGATACTTACCACCATCAACAAAGTTTATCTTTGAACGATTAAAATACTCATTATCTATCAGTAAGTTACCAGACATTGATTTCGTTACTGGGTTAAATATTAGTTAACCTAGGTTAAATTTATTTGAATTTTATTGATCGCAAAAACTCGTTCTAATGCGCGTGATTTTTAATCACCCAGCCTGCTTTATTAACCTAAGGCTTAGGAGACGTTTTGCGAAAGTCCATTCTTGCCCTGATCTTTTGTTCGCTGCCTGTCTTTGGGGCCGCCGACGATTACCAAAAACTCGCAAACATGTGTATCGCTTGCCACGGCAGTGACAACAATACTGCGTTTCCTTCTATCCCTAATCTGAAATGGCAGAACAAACTCTACCTGACCAAACAGCTCTCCGACTTCAAAAACAGTCAGCGTCAGGATGCCACCATGACCAAAGTCGCCCAGTTACTGTCTGAAGAGGATATCGAAAAGCTGGCCGATTACTTTTACACCCTGAACCATCAAGAGTAACCCCATGAGTTTAGATAGAAGACAATTTCTCAAGGCGGCCCTTTCCGCCACCGCCGTATCTGCGTTACCTGTATCTTGGGTGTTTGCTGCTAATCGACCGGAAAACGTTGCGGCTTTGGATATCAGCGCACTGACATGGGCCAAAGCGGAAGATCTGCCGGATTACTACACGGTACTCAACACGAACCCCCTCAATGCTTATCCGCCAGAAAGCATGCTCGCGACTCCTGTCACACCAGCAGGAGTGCCTTTTGTGCGTTGGAATGGCCAAATGCCGGATTTTTCTCAAATCGACCCAGAGACCTGGACATTTGAAGTGAAGGGAGAGTCGGTCAAGCAAAGCAAGACGTACACCATTGCTGAGCTCAAGTCTAAGTTCAAGCATCACACCCAGAGCTTGGTACTAGAGTGCGGCGGTAACAGCCGCAATAACTTCTACCCAAGCACTAAGGGTAACCAGTGGAACAACGCTGGCGTGTATTGTGCCGAATGGACAGGCGTATTGCTTAGTGATGTGCTCAATGACTGTGGCATCAAAGATGATGCGGTCTACACAGGCAACCATGGCTTTGACAAGCACTTGAGCGGCAAAGGCGAAGCCATCTCGCGTGGCGTGCCTATCAAAGCCGCGATGAACGACAACGCACTGATCGCGTGGGCCATGAACGGCGAACCAATTCCTTATTTGCATGGTTACCCACTGCGCGTCGTCTTTGCCGGCCGACCAGCTTCCGTCTCACAAAAGTGCGCCACTGGGATCAGCGTTCGCAACCAAATCCACGATGGCCACAAAATGGCAGCCCCGGCTTATCAGGTGCCAAAATATCCGATCGCTCCCGGAGAGAAGGTCGACAACAAAGACTTTCGCATTATCGAGGAGATGATCGTCAAATCACTGATCACCTCTCCCAAAAGCGGCACTGAGTTTGCTCTGGGTAAAACCGTCACGGTCAGCGGCCATGCATGGGCAGGTATGAGAAGCGTGGAGAAGCTTCAGGTGAGCTATGACTATGGCACGACATGGCGTGACGCTAAACTGGAGAAACCCGTCAACAAAGGCGCATGGCAACAATGGCAGGCCGATTTGGAACTGCCAATGGCGGGCTACTATGAGATCTGGGCTAAAGCAACGGACAGCGAAGGCGACAGCCAGCCTGTCGTCCAACCGCAATGGAACCCTAAAGGTTATCTGTTCAACGGTTGTCATCGCATTGCCATCAGGGTGTCGTGATGAAAAGGGCTACAGGCAAATCTCGTGCGATGTTTATCGCCTCACTGCTGGCGTTATCTCCACTCAGTGTGCAAGCGGAAGACGAAGCCAAGCTGACACCGGAGCAGAAATACGGTGTCGATAAAGCTTCTGGGCTGATCATGGCACCGGGGTGGGAGTTGGTGAATGGTCAATGTAACGCCTGCCACACGAGTCTTATTGTGGCTCAGAACAGCGGTGATAAGGAGCAGTGGCGAGAAACGATTCAGTGGATGGTGGACACACAAGGGCTGTGGGATCTGTCAGACACTTGGGATCCGGTACTCAACTACCTCAGTACCTACTATCAGGACAAGGGCATCGATATGAACAAGTATCGCCGTAAGCCGATTGAAAGTGCTTTGATGCCGCCAATGCGGGGAGAAACACAATGACACGCTCAATGTTTCACGCGCTTTGCCTGACAGGTGTATCTGCGCTCAGTATCGCAGTACTGTCTGCTTGTTCAGAGGAGCCAGCAGCTCCGATACAACCATCAGACGCACTGTCGGTCGAGAATCCATCCGATACTGAGCAGCCATCTAAAGCTATCATCGATATCGCGGCGGGAGAGAGCTTAGTGACCAACCTCTGTAGCCAGTGCCATGGCGACAAAATCATCCCTTTCGTCCAGTCATACCCGAACATAAAAGGGCAAAAGGCGAATTATATCCTTAAGCAGCTACACGAGTTCAAAACAGATAAGCGTCAGGATCTGTATATGCAGTCGGTGGTGAAATCTTTGTCCGATCAGGACATGAAGAATGTCGCCGCCTTCTATAGCACGTTAGAACCGCTCGATCTTTACGATAAAAGCAAAGATTACCGTCAGGCGGATAAAGAAAGCTCTAACAGCCAACAAGATAAGTAAAGTTAGGTAAGATTGACCCGATGGGCACCAACTGTAGCGCCCATCGGGTCATGATTTGAGGTTATTCGAACTGAGTCTGCCAACCTTTGAGGATCTGATTAATCTGGTGCTTCTGGTTCGAGTTCATGCCTTTTACCAGTTTTTGCTGCACTTCAGCATGCTCTTCAATGATTTTATCAATCAAGGTGAAACCTTCATCCGTCAGCTGCACAGTAACACTGCGTCGGTCTTCTTTACTGTGCTCACGCACAATCAGGCTTTTAGACTCTAATTTATCCAGACGATTGGTCATCGCACCAGAAGTCAGCATCATTGAATCAATTAATTCAGAAGGGGTCAGGCGGAATGGTGAGCCACTGCGACGTAAGGTCGCCAGTACATCAAACTCACCCAGCTTTAAGTCATAACGCTTATGTAATTGCGTGACTTCCGTTTCCATATATTTGGCAATTCTGAGCAGCCTGCCCATGATGGCCATGGGTTCAGTATCTAATTCGGGCTTTTCCTTTGCCCATTGATCGACCACTCTATCTATAGCGTCCATGAACAGATTTCTCCACTAAGAAAATGACGTTTCGAAGTATCTTAACATAAAGATACTTTACAAACAGAACTTTTAGGCGTACATTCACGCAAAAATATCTTAACGTAAAGATAAAAGATTATGAATATATTACTGGCTATGATCCCCGCCTTCTTCTGGGGAACAACATACGCAGTGACACAGTATAGTTTGACCGACTGGCCTCCACTACTACTTGGCGCCATTCGAGCATTGCCTGCCGGACTATTGTTACTGATGATTAAGCCGTCTCTGCCAAAAAAAGGAGACTGGCAGATTCTCTTCAGTCTTGGACTGATTAACATTGCGACCTTCTTCGGTCTGATTTTTGTTATGGCATTAACACTGCCTTCGGCAATTTCAGGTGTCGGTATGGTGTCTGTACCGGTTTTTGCCATGGTGTACAACTGGGTGGTCAACAAAAACCGCCCAAACTCTATTCAGGCTGTCTGTGGTGCTGCGTTGGTTGGTCTGGCGTGGATGTTATTCTCTCCAGGCTCCATCAGCCTCGACCCAATTGGTTTGGGCGCTATGCTGGCTGCCATCATGTGTATTGTTGCGGGTAGCTCTCTGACCAAGTCATTGGGCAATCGCATGCACTGGTGGACAGTACTGACATGGCAACTGATTCTCGGTGGTGCAATTTTGTCTGTTGCGGCAGGATTTCAGGCTATCGTGGACCCAGCGCAATACAGCAACGCACTGGGGAATTTCTCTCTACGAAATGGCTTAGGTTTATTGTGGGTGGTAGGTCTTAACACGGCACTGGGATACGGTATGTACGTGTGGCTGCTGCAACGCATGACAGTGGTAGACTTTACCTTTGGTGGTATTGCCAACCCAATTGCTGGCATCTTAACGGGACTAGTGCTGCTGGGTGAATCCTTTAGCCCATTCCAGTACAGCTTGATGATTGGCATGATTGTGATGTCGCTTCTGCCACAGGCTATACTGGCACTGAGACAAAACAAGCCGTCACCAGCACAATGTAAATCTAGCTGAGCAGATTACACCTATTGAAAAGGGCCACGTCAATGTGGCCCTTTTTGATTAACTGAAGGTGTCAGAGACAATGGCTGACTGTTCAATTGAATGAAGATAGTTAATCCACTCTTCGACTGGCAGAGGTTTAGCAAAGTAATACCCCTGTGCACATCGACAACCAATCTGACGTAGAGTCTCTACATGAGACTCGGTTTCTACGCCTTCGGCAATCACTGAAAACTCAAGAATTTGTGCCAACTTAAGCACCGCTCGGGTAATTTCGTAGTCAACTTTTGAGGAATTCACATCTTCGATAAAACTCCGATCAAGCTTGATGCAATCTGCTGACAGATTTTTGAGTACCGACAGTGAAGAGTAGCCTGTTCCAAAATCATCAATCGCAATCTTGTAGCCTTTCTCACGCAAGGTCGCAATAGTTCTGACGCAGGTTTCAAAATCACGCATCATATCGCGCTCTGTGATTTCCAGTAGCAACTGATGCGGCTGGCAGTCGGTGTCATCCAATATCTGTTGCAACTGTTCAGCTAAATCAGTTCGATAGAACATACGCGCAGAAAAGTTGATAGAGAACAGCACACCTTGCAGATCGATACCCGCTCGCTGCCACTGGGTGATCAGATTCGCGACTTTTCTGAATACCCATTTATCGATCTCAGTAATTAAATCCGTTTTCTCGGCCACTTCGAGGAATTCAGCTGGCGGCAGCATCCCCAATTTAGGGTGATTCCAGCGCACCAATGCCTCGGCCCCAACAATGGTGTTTGAGTCTAAATCCACCTTGGGTTGGAAATACACCACTAGCTCTTCATTAGCAATCGCTTGACGAAGGCCTATATTGGTCTCAACCAAGTCCGTCACTTCATGGGTCATCTTATCCGCGTAGACTTTGTACTGGTCTCGGCCACATCGTTTCGCGTGGTACATAGCCGTGTCCGCATTACGTACTAAGGTTTCACCATCCTTACCATGGAGTGGGAACTCACATACACCGATACTGGTAGAGACAAAAATCAGATTGTCTTCAATGTAATACGGCTTGCGCAGCGCTTTGTTGATTCGCTCCGCCAGGGCTTCACCATCTTTGAGATTGGCATCAGAGATAACAATCATAAACTCATCACCGCCCATACGTGCGACAAACCCTGAGTCTCCAATAATCTTCGTCAGAATTTCAGAAATGTTTACTAGTAAGTTGTCCCCAGAAGCATGACCCAAAGAATCATTGATGGTTTTGAACTCATCAGTATCTAGATAAAGCAGAACAAAAGGAGCGCCACTTTGTTTGCTCTGTGCGATTTCACGTTCAAGCTGTTTCGTTGCCAGTAAGCGGTTAGCCAAACCAGTCAGCGGATCATGGTGCGCGAGAAAGTCGAAATTCTTTTTCTCATCATGCAGCTCTAAATAAGCATCTGACAGGCGAGAAGCCATGTTGTTGTAGGCACTTTCTATGTGTCCCCACTCGTCTTGGCGCCCTAAGTCGATCGGTTTTTTAATTGAGTCAGACTCAAGGCGATCAAAACCGTCCTTCAAATCATCAAGTGGTTTTCGAATATGACGACGCACCACATGACTCACCAACAATACTGACAGCAGAACTGCAGCAACACTCATGGTTACGGCATTGAGTCGCGATGCTTCTATCTCTTTTTCCAGCTTTTTGGTTAACTCAAGCGCCTGATTTAGTACTCGTGCTTCCGTGTTCTCCACCATGTTCAGTAGCTGAGTTTGTGCATCCACCAGCGAGGCCATCACAATCCAACGCTGTTCTAGGTTAGCGCGGATACGTCTCAAGGCTGCGTTATAGCGTTTAACCGTACGATTGATACGTTTCTTCTGTGACACAACCGCTTCGGTTTTGATATCGACGTTTTCCAGATGAAGCAGGAAGATATCGAGCTCTTTTTCGACTTCAATCAACAGCACTTTTTCTGTTTCAGGGGTGATTCGGCTGTGTATGTCACCGACCATTTTACCAGCAGATAGAAACGCTTCGCGTAACATGTTAACTAAGTCTAACTCATTGTTATAACGCATAAAGTCAGGCTCATTAATGTGGCGAAGTTTGCTGTCAGCAATCGCAAGTTCCAGTTGATCCAGCTGCTCTGCTAAGGTGTCGTCAATCTCATGAGTTTGCTTAAGAATACGATTTAACGCTAAAGAACTACCCAGAAAGCGATGGAAGCTCTCGATAAATGCATCAATCTTAAGTGAGAACTCCTGATTAGTAGAGAGGTCGCGCAGTCGCTGAAGTTGGAAGTCGACATTAAAAGCTTCTTCCGACAAGGTGGTTTCACTGAACAAGAACGTCTGCTCAAGCAGCTTAACCCGTGATGTCAGAGCAAATACCCGCCGACTGATCTCGGAGTTCACGATCAGATCTGACACATGCGATGTGGTCTCCGTTTTCAAGGTCGACTCAACAGAGTGGAGCGAGCGGATGACCATAAACACAGCGAAGCTGACGATCAGCAAAGAAAGCAGGTTGGAAACAATCAAGCGCTGAGTTAGGTTGATAGGGCTGAATTTCATTGCGACTTCCATATACTCAGATACGCTTCGCGATAGCCGTTTTGCGGATCATAAATCCCCGTATCTTTTTGACTGATTAACTCTGCAACATTGTCAGGCGTGACTAGGTGTACAGGGGCGGAGTAACCGCTAGGCGGCATGTTATGAAAGGCTCGATTAAGCTCATCAATGATTTGCCAACCTTGTAGATAAAGGGGCTCAGGTACAGTGGCAAGCTGAAAGAAATCACTGTCGATACGCTTGTACGCAGCTTTACTGCCATCTCCAGCAGAGATGTTCTGTGGAATAGGCTTGTTCTCTTCTAAAATCGACTCCAAAGAAGGAATCGCGTAATCAATGTACAGATCGTTGATGGCGAGTATGTGGGTAATTTCATCGCCATGTTTTTCCCACAATTGATCGAGAACAGCTGGCATTTGTTCAGCAATTTTATCCAACGGTAGCGCTTTGAGCTCTAACACTTTACACGTTTCGCAGCGCTCAATTGCCGCAACCATAGCATCAGACTTAATCGTCGCGATCTTGTAGTTCGGATCGGTAAACACCAACGCATTCACTAAGCCATTGGAGTTAACGATGGCCAGTAATGCAGCTACCTCCGCAACAGCCAATGGATCAGTGGTGATGTTCATGTACAAGCCAATATCTGGGTTGCCCCCTGCTAGCTCCGTGGCATGCCAACCAATAACCGTAATGCCTAAGCTTTCAGCAAGTTTGAGAATATCTTTATGTCGGTGCGCATCAATGCCACCTAACACAATCGCATCGGGTTCAAAACCAATCGCCTTTCTTATGGCGGCCCCCTGGCGCACCTCTGAACCGAGACCGTCAATAAACCTTAAGTGCCAATCCAAGTGAGAAATAGCCTCAGACATGCCTTTCGCAACGCCATACACACCGCCATTGCGAAGGTCTGAAGCAACGAAAATGATGTTTCTGTCGTGAACAATTTTAGGGCCAGAACTAGGTCCATCCCACGCCTGATCGCTAGCTATTGCAAGCGTTACTTTATCTTTGGCATAGGTAAAAAAATCGGTGTCAGTTGTGTCTGCAAATAACGGCAAGCTACAAACAGAGGCGAGCAACACGCTCGCCAAATTTAAAACTTTATGCATATTAATTATAAAAATCTTTAACTCATAATTTTTATATATTTATAATAATGTTAATACACAATCAAAACATTTGGTAACAAGTATGCGATTTCACGTTAATAGAGTGCTAACAGCCGTGCTGACGGGGACTCTATGTGTTTCATCTTTTGCTTTTAGTTCAGAGACTTCCCACACTCAACAAGATAAAATCAAGCTTGAAACATTTCAAAAGACAGTCAGTGGGGAACCGGTCCCTTTAAACAGGCCTTCAGCCGATAAACCAATCAAAATCGCCTTAATTTACCCAAGTGCGGATATTTCTGATTTCTGGGTACGCAACTACACGGCTCTAGTCAAACGCCTCGAAGATCTCGACGTACCTTTTGAAATCGTTCAATACACCTCTAAGCAAATCGAACACTCATTGCAAACGCAATACACCAAACAGGTGTTAAACGCTGCTAAGCCCTACGATTTCGTGATTTTTGGCCCGTCCGAACTCGGCTTACAGTCAGGAAACATCCAGAAGTTGTCTGCCTCCGATAAGTTCAAAACCTTTATCTGGGCTTTCCATACTCCAGATTCTCAGTGGCAGCACCAGCCAGATGCGTGGTTTGATTTCTCCAGTGCAATGGGCGCAGAGGTATTATGTGAACACGTTGTCAAACACCTAGGTAACGAGGTCGACTTTGCAGCCAATCGAGGTATTCCTGGCATTACAGATACCCAACGTTCTCAAGGGTTTATTGACTGTGTAGAAGAAAAAGGAGACTGGCTGACAGCCTATGAGCATTTCGGTCAGTACCAAAAACTCGGCGGCGCTGATGGTGTCAAACTGGTGCTGGATAATTTCCCTGAAGTCACCATGATTCACAACGCGAATACTGCGATGACAATGGGCGCGGTAGATGCCTTAGGGGAAGCAGGGAAGCTCTCTGACATTTATGTGACTGGCTGGGGTGGAACAGCGAAAGAAATTGAAAAAATACGCTCTGATGAATTAGATGCGACGCCGATGCGCATGAGCGATGATCTCGGCGTCGCAACAGCTGAAGCCATCAAATTTCATCTGGAAAGTCGAGCAGAAGAAATACCACAGATCTATCTTGGCCGCATTACCGTCGTGCATAGTGACATGGACCATACTGAGCTCGATAAACTGACACGTGAAGCCTTTCGATACTCGGGGTCAAATAATTAAGAGCATTCACCACCAATAAGCACAAACGCCATGACAATGTCATGGCGTTTCACTTTACACTGTAAACACAAGTTCTCACTGTTAATCAACGTAAATAGGCTTATCAGGGTTGGCGAGATAGTCAAACATCATCTCGATGTCTTCGACTAATACGCGTCCTTGGGAGAGTTGAGGAAGCTCATCCGGTGCAAAAAATTCAATCTCAGAAATCTCAATATTAGTCGTCGCTTCACCGGATACAAAATCGCACAGAAAGAATAGCTTATAGATATGAAACGGAAACTCAGGTTGATAGTTATGTATCGCACGATCTTTCACCGCCACCAGCCGAGGGTTATTCACCACATAACCAGACTCCTCCAATACTTCACGCACAACACCTGTTTTCGGTGTTTCACATACATCACCCCAACCACCGGGTAGCGTCCAGCAATTATCCTCTCTTTCTCTGACTAAGAGTATTTTTCCATCCTTAATCACTGCAGCGCGCAGGTCTATCTTTGGTGTTGGGTAACCTGATTCCGGAATAAACAGTTTCTGTACCTGCTCAACTGAGCTGCCACTCAAGTGAGCAAACATTTGATGGGCAATCTCGTCCAGCTGACGGTAGCGCTCCAAATCGTACTTATCTCTACCATACGTTTCGCCAGCCTGTGCGATAGCTTTAATTTGTTTAGCCCAATCTAACCAAGGTTGCATTTACGTTGCCCTTCAAAAATCCAAAGTTAGCGTCCATAGTAACGCTTTCGCTGGGCAGGTATTCGCTGATCATCTCACTACTGGCATTTTTCACCAGATTCTGACCAAGCTCCATTCAGCAATAACTCATAGAAGCACCGCGCTGCTGGGCCGGTTTTGGCCCCTTTGGGTAGAGTAAGATGGAGCGGGACCTGATAACAGTCACTCTCCTCCACATTAAGTACCTGCAACTGTCCCTGATTTCGCTTGGCAACAATGTGAGTCGGCAAACGGCAAAAACCCACACCCTGCTCTACCGCCCGAAAGGCATGGTCAAAGTTATCGACAGTAACTCTCTGGTTGGATTTCAGCCAGCCGACATTTTGCGCCTGCTCATTGGTTTGAGACGCACCAAGATCGCGAATAACAATCTGACAATGCGTAGCGAAATCAGCCATAGTTAAACTCGCTTGCTGGGCAAGCGGGTGTTCGGTCGACACAACAGGAACCATGCTGGTCAGCGAAAATGCCTGAGCCGGATAGTTGGTCACTGGCAGGGTAATGATGGCAATATCAGCCTGTGCACTAGTGACCATGTCAGATGTTTTCGATAGTGACGTTTCCACAACCTGAATCGAAGTCGCGCTGTTTTGCCTGAGGTAATGTACCATTGGACGATAGAGCAAAGACGGATCGCACAAGTGATCCATTGCAACAGTTATTTCAGACTCAACTCCAGCTGCGATCTGCTGGCTAAGATCCTCAAGTTCTCTTGCCTGATCCAGCATGCTATTTGCTCTACGTAGCAGAGACTGGCCATGGTCAGTCAAAGTTGCTCGCTTACCTTTTACTTCAACAAGCTGAACACTGAGTTGCTCTTCCAGCTTTTTGACCGAGTAAATCAAGGTCGTATGGCTCTTATTGAGTGCGACCGCGGCGGCCTGAATGCTACCAGCTCTGTCTATCTCACGAAGCGTGACCCATTGCTCTAACGTGCTTTTTAATCTCACCGCTTTTACCTGTCAGTTTTTTAGACAATTACACGCAATATTATGAACTTTTCTGTTTATTTTTTATAGGCAACAATCATCCCAACAGCAACCAAACACCACTTACGGAGAAACCATCATGAAACTATTGCAAGTCGATTTTGAATACCACGGTCCGATGGGAGAAGAAATGTCTCAGGCGCTGATAAAGCTGGCTGAGTCAATCAATCGCGAACCGGGCATGATCTGGAAAATCTGGACTGAGAGTAAAGCTGAAAAGCTCGGCGGTGGAATCTACCTGTTTAAAGATGAAACCAGCGCTCAACGCTATCTTGAGATGCACGCTGCACGCTTAAAACAAATGGGGGTCGCAGAAGTACGCGGCATTATCTTCGACATCAACCAACCACTGACAGCCATAAACCAAGGCCCTGTCAATCAGCAGGTAGTACAATGAACAACAAAACCTTCCTAACCCTACATGGCGGTATTTATACTGCCTTTGCTATCGCCCTATTCTTTCTGCCCCATGTGATGTGGCCGATGTATGGCGTAGAAATCAATGATCGATACGCCTACTTCTTATCTCAACATACCAGCATCTTTTTGGGCGGGGTGGCCGCTGTCAGTTTGTTACTGCGCCACATTGAACACAGAGAAACAATGCGCCAGCTGTTTAAAGCTCTGGTGGTGACTAACCTGCTTGGCGTAGTGATCACTGGCTATGCAGGGTTTGTCGGCATTTTCGTCGGTTTTGGCTGGAGTGACCCGGCGTTTTTCACTCTGCTGACCATACTGAGCTATCGACAACTCACCCAGCAATAACGTAGTGACGAGCGCCTCTTGTACCAGGTGCATCGTCCTTGTCTCGCCTTTAATCCATTTACTGCGTAGAATACGCGCTCTTTTCCATCCCCAAACATTTATAGGCAGACAAGTTTGCATACAGTAGAACAACTAAGAAATGGCCAGCTGGCAGGCATTCAGCGCCTTCAGCTTTCTGAGCAATTAACTAAGTTACCACGAGAGATCTTAACGTTATCTGACAGCTTAGAGATCCTCGATGTGTCCAACAACCTACTGTGTGAACTGCCGGAATGGCTGACTGAACTTACCCAACTCAAGATTGTTTTTGCTTCCAATAACCGCTTTACCCGTCTTCCTTTGGTACTCGGTCAATGTGAACGGTTAGAAATGGTTGGTTTTAAGAGCAATCAAATTGTCCGTGTTGCGGAAGAATCTCTACCAGAGCAACTCCGCTGGCTGATTCTGACAGATAACCAAATAGAGCAACTACCAGAATCTTTAGGCCATAGACCACGACTGCAAAAACTGGCGTTAGCGGGTAACAAGATCACGGCTCTGCCAAAGAGCTTTAAAAATTTGCTTAACTTAGAGCTAGTCAGGCTGTCAGCCAACCAACTCGATGTGTTTCCTCAAGTCTTGCTTGAGCTGCCAAAACTGGCTTGGATGGCATTTGCAGGCAACCCATTCTGTGAGCGTCTGTCACACAACGAAAGTGTCCCTCAGATCTCATCGGCCAGTTATTCAATGAATCACGTGCTTGGCCAAGGCGCTTCTGGGGTAATCTCACACGCAAACTGGCTCGATATAGGATTTTGATTTCCCAGCAGAAGTAGCGGTAAAAGTGTTTAAAGGCGAAGTAACCAGTGACGGTTACCCGCAAGATGAGTTACAAGCTTGTCTGCAGGCTGGACATCACACTAACCTAGTCAAATCGATTGCACAGTTGAGCAAAGATAACCACCTTGCGCTCGTCATGGAGTTAATCCCATCAGATTATTTTAATTTGGGATTGCCGCCGACTCTAAACACCTGTACGCGTGATGTATTCAAACCGGAATTTATCCTTAGTGCCAAAAAGATCGAATACATCGTTGATCAAATGCTCAACGTTTTCAGCCACCTGCATGACAACAAAGTCTGTCATGGTGATTTGTATGCCCACAATGTGTTGATCAATGCACAAGGTGAGATGATATTCGGCGATTTCGGGGCAGCTTCAGTCTATGACTATCTGACTGACGCTCAGCAGCAAGGTGTGCGCCGTGTTGAGGCCAGAGCTTTGAGTCACTTTATTGAGGACCTACTGTCAGTTTGCGATCGTAATGACATAGGTAGCACCAGTCATCAACGCTTAAGTAACATGATGTGTTTGGCGGGCTAACCAATGTATGGGTGAGTCACTGTGGCTCACCCGATTTGATCGATTTCGTCTTGTAAGGCTTCCAGCTGTTCAAGAATGGCTAAAAATTTCTCTCCGAACTCTGTCACCTGATACTCCACCCTTGGTGGCAACTCGTTATAAATCACTTTATCGAGTATTCCAAACTCCACATTGCGCTTAAGACACTGGTTCAACACCTTCGTCGATAGCCCCTCAACATTGCGCACCATTTCTCCCGGTCGATTTACACCTGCAGCGAGTAATTGATAGACCGTTAGCGACCATTTGCAGCCATAGATTGCTTCCACCATTCGGGCACTGCTTTGGGGTGCAGTTTTTCTCGTAAAAAGTTTTTCTTTGTTATTCATAAAGATGTACCAAAAAGTACCTACCCTACTGATTTGTACTTACTATTCAGTGATTTACATTGCTCCTAATATTAGCACGTCCGAATCAGTCAGGAGAAAGAAAAATGACATACAGTAATCAAGGTACAGCACTCATCATTGGTGGTTCGAGCGGCATGGGTTTTGAAACCGCCAAGCAACTGCTACAAAATCAAGTCCCAGTCACGCTAGTAGGAAGAAATGCCGACAAGCTAGCACAGGCGGCTAGCGAGCTTGGTGAGTTGGGCATGGTAAAAACGCATCAGACGGATTTATATGATGCAGACTCTGTCTCGCAACTTGTGCAAAACATCCAAGATTCTCAACAAACCATCGGTTATTTAGTCAATGCTGCGGGCTACTTTAATCCCAAAGCCTTCATTGACCATACTGAACAAGATTATGATCGCTACCACCAGCTTAATAAGGCGATATTTCAAATCATGCAGGCCGTTGCGCAAAAGATGATTCAGGCCAACCGTGGTAGTATTGTCAATATTGGTTCCATGTGGGCGAAACAAGCGATTAAAGCCACACCTTCTTCCGCCTACTCAATGGCTAAAGCGGGTCTGCATGCGCTGACTCAGCACTTAGCGATGGAATTGGCGGATTATAATATTCGAGTCAACGCTGTCTCGCCTGCCGTAGTAAAAACTCCCATCTATGAAGCGTTTATTGACCCTAAAGAAGTCGATCAGGCTTTGGAAAGCTTTAACGATTTTCACCCGATAGGACGAGTCGGAACCGCGGCAGATGTGGCGAACAGCATCAGCTTTTTGCTCTCGGATCAGGCAAGCTGGGTAACAGGAGCTGTCTGGGACGTGGATGGCGGCGTGATCGCAGGCCGTAACTAATGCATATCAACCTAAGGAGTAACTGATGCTCAATATGAACTTTGCCCAGCGCGTCGTAATTGATACTGAGTCGATGCCTTGGGTTGCTAGCCCAGCCAAAGGCGTTTGGCGCAAACCGCTAGAGCGAGAAGACGCAGAATCCGGTCATACAACCAGTGTTGTACGCTACGATGCGGGCTCTCGTTTCAACACGCATCCACATCCAGTGGGAGAAGAAATATTCGTCTTGGAAGGTATCTTCTCCGATGAACAGGGGGACTACCCCGCAGGCACCTATCTGCGTAATCCACCAGGCAGTCAACACGCTCCTTTCAGCGATCAAGGTTGTACCATCTTGGTGAAACTGAATCAGTTTGATGAGAGAGATAGCGCGAGCATCAGGGTGAACACCCACACGCAAGCTTGGTTACCTGGAATTGGCGGCCTTGAAGTAATGCCATTGCATGAGTTCGAACATGAACACGTCGCTTTAGTGAAATGGCCAGCGGGAGAAAGATTTCAGCCGCATCGACATTTTGGCGGTGAAGAGATCTTTGTCCTCTCAGGAGAGTTCGCCGACGAACATGGCCGCTACCCAAAAGGGAGCTGGTTACGCAGCCCACATATGAGCGAGCATTTTCCTTTTGTTGAGCAGGAAACAATCATTCTGGTCAAAACAGGGCACTTGCCCTTATTACGCTAAATGATTCGATAAAATGGCCATCTGGTTAACCTGGATGGCCAGTTCAATCACCCTATTTTCCACCGGCTATATCGATGAACGAACCGGTCACAAACGACGCTTCGTCAGACAACAACCATGCTATCGACTGAGCAACCTCTAGTGCCGTACCACCACGTCCAAGCGGAATTTGAGAAGCGAGTCGGTCTACACGCCCTGGTTCACCGCCATCGGCGTGCATCTCAGTGTAAATGCAGCCCGGCCTGACGCCATTGACTCGAATATCACGTTCAGCCAGCTCTAGAGATAAACCTCTAGTTAAGGAATCCATCGCGCCTTTCGATGCTGCATAATCGACATACTCAAACGGCGCACCCGTTCTTGATGCTGCCGAAGAGACGTTGACAATCGCCCCTGAAGCATCCAGTTGATTGATAAACGCTTTGCAGCACAGGAAACAACTCACCACATTGGATTCCATCACCTGTCTAAATCGGCCTACATCGACCTTATTCAATGTCGTTTGCTGGAACAATACACCCGCGTTGTTCACCAGATGAGTCACCATACCAAAACGAGCGTTGACGGCACTGAACATAGTTTCAACTTGACCTTCATCAGACACATCCGCCTGATGCGCGAACGCACGACCACCTGACTGAGTTATCGCCTCTACAACCTCTTCAGCACGCTGGTGGTTTTTAAGATAATTGACACACACCGCGTAGCCCTGTCGCGCAAGAAGCTTAGCGGTTTCTGCTCCAATCCCTCTTCCCGCTCCTGTAACGATGACCACTTTATCCATCTGCTCGTCCTTTCCTTATCTTTTCTATTAGGTTGGTTTTACACTGTAAAATGCGTTGGTTCCTGCATTTTCTCCACACCACTCATTAAACGCTCAACCAGTAAGTTCAACGCCTTAGGTTGGTAGCGCCTTTGCTTGTATACCAGATACGCCTGTCTCACACTACGCTGATACTGAGGCAGAACCCGGACAATATTCATCCCTTTATGAACATGCCTAAACGGTAAAGAGGCCACACCCAACCCTTTTTCAACCGCTCCGCATACCGCCAGAATATCGTTAACAATCAACTTAGGTTTAACAGTCATGACATCAACTAAACGTTCCTGTTCGTAAACCGAGATGTCTAATGCATGATCGACACTAACCCAATCCAGTTTGCTGAACTGCTGTAAATCTTCCACATTCCCCACCTTCTCCAAGTATTCAGGGCTGGCAAAGAATGCATGACGAGCTTTAAACAAAGGCCTGGCTATCATGTCATTCATCTCTGCCAAATCGAAGGTGATCAATAAATCTCGGTCAGTTTGGGGAACGGCTTGCTCCTGGCTGAGCACTAAGTCGAGTGAGACTTTGGGGTAATCAACCAAAAACTGCTCAACGACATCCCCCACAAAAGCGCGGTAGAAGTTGTGTGGGATCGCTAACTTTATCTTGCCGGAAACTTGCTGCGTATCTGAGACCATTTGGCCAAAGCCAGACTCGATCGACTCCATACCGCTCTGCAACAACTCAAACGCCTGAACACCACTTTGTGTTGCGACCAGTTCCCTGCCCTTCTTCTCAAGCAATCTGATATTCAGACGCTGCTCTAACGTCGAGAGTCGACGCGACATAGTTGATACTGGCAATTGCAGTTTCTTAGACGCAGCCAGTAAAGAACCTTCTTCTACAACGCAACAGAACAAATAAAGGTCGTCGATATTTCCAAATATGGAATTCATGCTTCTAAACCTGCTTATTTTTTTCACTTATGGCTAGTTATATCCTTAATGACAGCATAAGAACAAGCAGAGGAGGCGAAATATGAGTCGCAAACATTTTTGGATTTCAGCCCTACTTTCTTCATTGACTATGGCCGTCATCATGTCTGGATTAATTTCTGGCTATAAACTTGGCTTTAGTAGCGAATGGCCAGCGATCTGGCTCGACAGCTTTATTCTTGCATGGCCAGCAGCACTCGTACTCAACCTGACCGTATTACCGCTAATACGTAAGCTCTCGTACTGGCTAGCAGGAGTAGGTGCTGTATCACAAGCCTAACGATGGATTTTTGAGATTGAAGGGAGCGTCTCGTTGCCACTCCCTTTTTCCCAGTTTTGATATGGTTATTGAACGATGATGTCGCGCAGTTGCCGCTCTCTTTGAGCAGTAAGCCAATTTAAGCATTGCTCTTTTAGCGACGGATGGGGCACAGCCACTAAACGACAGGTCGCATCCCGGTGCTTTATCCATTGCCTTTGAACCTCTCGCAACTCGAAAGATTGAGGTTTTGGCAACGTATACTCTGGTGATGGCAGCTTGAGATAGTCCATCACTTCTTGATAAGTCGCATTTAGACGCCTATCCGTTTCTGCCAGAGGTGTAGGTACGCTCTCGATGTTGCCCCGAACCGCTTTTTCCAAAGCTTCTAGGTAATCGTTTTTCTGTTCTTGGATGGAATCCGTTATCCACGCAGCTCTCCCAGAACCGCCATGCATTTCTTCTTGCTGTGCTTTAAGAGTGACAAAGGTCGTCATTTCGTTATAAGCAGCCTCCATCAATCCTGAATAGTTACCTGAGAGTTGCGCCTTTAAAGAACTCAGAGCACTCTGGCGCTGTTTTTCTTGCTTGTCCGCGATTCGCTGAGCGCAATACCCCATCCCTGCTCCACTTGTCACGTATTGACATAGATCGAACGGCACCACTTGGTTATCTTTCCAGTGCTGATAGTAATCTTTGACTGCATATGACAGCTCAGCGGGAACCCAACCACCACGGGTGATGAGCCAGAAAACGAGCTCTGGATCGGGTTTGCCAAATACACTCCCTTCACGCGAGGCCTGTTCTGCCAGCTCCCAAACATCATAAAATGGCCAGTCGCCATCTTCATCCTTTACGCCATACCTCTCGAAAAACGCTTCTACGTCCCGCTCAGGTAACTCTGCAGCATAGCGAATCGTTTGGATTTTCTGTTCTTCATCATAAATTGATAAAACGGGGTTGTGTTGTTTGGCCTTCTGATAAGTCTCGAGCGCACTTTTAGGGTCTGACATTGATATACTGCCCGCTCTAAAGAACACCTTCTCAAGGTAGTTGTCTAGTGCCTCTTGATGGCCTTGCAAAGCGGCTTGCTGATAGTGATAGGCACTCTGCTGGTCAGACAGGATGTATTGGTAAGCGAGCCTAAAATGCGCCTCAGCACTGCCCTGCTCTGCGGCGACCATGTATAACGATTTGGCTTGCTCCTTTTCACCCTGTTCATAGAGTGTGTTGGCTCGTTCGAGCACATCCGTTTGTGCAGAAATAGCGGGAAATGCTACGCAGCAGCTAAGAAATATCGCAAGTCGTTTACTCATCTGTCGTCCGGTACCTTATCTAACCAGCATCTATTGA
The DNA here is from genome assembly GCF_947311885.1 of Vibrio sp. St2. NCBI lineage: Bacteria > Pseudomonadati > Pseudomonadota > Gammaproteobacteria > Vibrionales > Vibrionaceae > Vibrio > Vibrio sp. St2. The sequence continues at coordinate 899,089 of NZ_CAMZNA010000002.1, forward strand.
AAGGGTTTATTACCTAAAAGACAACGATTTATCTAATCAGATGATGAGTTTTCTCAGTGTTCAGAAACAAAAAAAGGAATCACGAGGATCCCTTTTTTAGCAATTTTTTAGCACATGTTAGTGTGCCTGACATTACAGCTCAGCGTTGTGGTAAACCTGTTGAACGTCATCACAGTCATCTAGCATGTCGAGGAATTTCTGGAATTTCTCTGCATCTTCACCCGCAACAGGTGTGTGAGTTTGAGGAACGAATGTAATTTCTTCGACATCAAGCGTTAGATCTGGGAAAGCGCCGTTTAGAGCAGTCTTAGTTTTGAAGAACTCAGTGTGAGGAGCGAATACCGTAATCACGCCATCTTCAAGTTCAACGTCAGTAACATCCACATCATCCATCATTAGCGTTTCTAGAATGATCTCGTCATCATCGCCTTTGAACTGGAATACCGCTTGGTGATCAAACATATGCGAAACTGAACCTTCAACGCCAATTTTCGCACCTGTTTTAACAAAACACTGACGTACATCTTGGAAAGTACGGTTACCGTTATCTGTTAAACAATCAACGATAACGCTAGTACCGCCAGGGCCGAAGCCTTCGTAACGTGCTGGAACGTAGTCTTCACCGCCGCCACCGTTGGCTTTATCAATCGCTTTGTCGATAACGTGTGCAGGAACTTGGTCTTTTTTCGCTTTTGCGATCAGGTGCTTAAGAGACAAGTTCATGTCTGGGTCTGCACCACCATTTTTCGCGCACATGTAAATTTCTTTACCGTATTTGGAATAAACTTTAATTTTTGCGCCAGCTGTTTTCGCCATCGAGGCTTTGCGCACTTCAAAACTTCTTCCCATCGGGATGTTCTCTCTAATTCAATTTAACGCGAAGGATTTTAGCAAAAATCGAGACCATTTCAATTTCTCGATGTCTTGCACACAGGACGTCAGGCGACACCCATCACTCGCTTGTACTTGGCTACAGATTCGAGAAAAGATGCTCGTTCATCTTCATCTCTGATTTTATCCGCTTGCTGATCAATTTCATCTGGCCCTGCTTTCGCTTCACGCAGCTTCCAGACTAAAAATGAGGCCTGTTTATCAAGCTCAATTTTGTTTTTTTCGTTGGCCGGGAGGGTAGATAAATTAATCGACATACAAAGGGGCTGAATCTGCAAAAATATGGAGAGGGAATATAGCACATTCGTGACTTAAATGGACATCAAAGCGCGGCGAGTGAGTTAACTAAGATCAAAAAAAGAAAAATTAAGGGTGGCTATTTGAGCCACCCTTACGTCGATTATCACTGTCATCACATCTAGTGCAGTATGCCTAGGTCTTTCGCTTCCTCTATGGTTAAGCCGCTTTCGCGAATCTCTCTTAATGCTTCAATACGACGACGAGCCTCCGCCGACTTAACACTTTTGCTTGGCTTCTGTGATTGTACTTCTTCCGTGAAGTCCCACTTGTCTGTGATTTTAGTCATTTCATCATGGTCAATAGAATTAATGGACATTGTAACCTCCGAACAAACCATGCAAGGGACAGCTAATCTGTAGCAAAAGCTCGCCGCCCTTGTTAAGAATTTTAGCTTCATAATGTGATTGCGCTAATAGTTCGTACACAGTTACTGTTTTTTGTATAAATAAGCTTTGCGCGTGGCCAAATGGCGAAGTACATTTAAGGAATTCCCCCTAATATTTGTAAGGCGATCCAGCTCTCACTTTTCACGCCAACTCCAGTAGTACTTCTCCCTCACAAATGACAAGCCTGTTCACATACTGAGCGTTTTTCGAGTAACTTCACTGTTTTCATCACCACTTCTTTTCAGTCAAAAATTAACAGTTAATGATAATCATTCTCCTTTATTTTTAGGTAAGTGTGATTATGAGTGATAAAGAGCTAACGCATGCGGTACATCACGACCCGATCATTCAGGTTCGTGATTTGTGCGTCGATTACATAACGGACAACGGCGACTTTCGCGCGGTGAAATCCGTCAGTTTTGATATAGGCAAAGGTGAAATATTCGGTCTCGCGGGAGAATCAGGTTGTGGCAAAAGCACTATCGCTTTTGCAATCAATCGTCTCCACAAGCCGCCCGCGTTCATCTCTGAGGGGCAAATCCATTTTGACGGTCAGGATCTGCTTAAACTGTCAGATCGCCAGATAAACGCGATTCGTTGGAGCGAAATTGCAATGGTTTTCCAAAGTGCAATGAATTCGCTAAACCCCGTTTTGCCGATTCAGGAGCAGTTTGCCGACGTGTTGCGCCACCATAAAGGCATGAGTGACCTTGAGGCGAAAGACAGAGCGGAAAAATTGCTAGACCTGGTTAATATTCCACGTGAACGGTTAAGCGAATATCCTCATCAGTTCAGCGGCGGCATGCGCCAGCGACTTGTGATTGCGATTGCGTTATCGCTTAACCCAAAGCTCATCATTATGGACGAGCCCACAACCGCACTGGATGTCGTGGTGCAACGTGAGATCCTGCAACAAATCTATCAATTGCGTGAAGAGTTTGGCTTCTCAGTTCTGTTCATTACCCATGATCTGGCACTAATGAGCCAGTTGTGTGATCGGATTGCCATCATGCTCCACGGGGAGATCGTGGAAATCAATCAGTCGGTGCAGATCCGTAACCATCCTCAACATCCTTACACACAGAAACTATGGGCGTCATTCCCCAACATTCATCAAGGTAAGCACCACACGCAAGGAGCCACGGTATGAGCCAGCCGATTATCCAACTCAACAATGTTGTCAAAGAATTCACGATTGGCGGTGGTTTCGCCGCGCAAGATAGATTTAAAGCACTTCAAGGCGTCAGTTTTAGTCTGCACAAAGGCAAAACTCTGGCGCTGGTCGGTGAGTCTGGTTGTGGAAAAAGCACCTGTGCACGCTTGATCACCAAAGTCCACTCTGCCACATCAGGAGAGATCCTGTTTAACGGCAACAACATTGAACAGATCCAGAGTCGAAAAGCCCTGCTTGATTATCGCAGTAAAGTGCAAATGGTGTTTCAAGACCCGTTTGGCTCACTTAATCCAACTCATACCATTGCTCACCACCTCACCCGCCCACTTAAGATCCATAAGCAGGTTAAGAGCAGCCACGCCATCCCGGAACGATTGACTGAGTTACTGGACTTAGTCGAACTCGCGCCAGACACATTAGAAAAGTACCCTCACCAGTTAAGCGGAGGCCAGCGACAACGGGTGAATTTAGCGCGAGCACTAGCAGTTGGCGCGGAAGTGATATTGGCTGATGAGCCGACGTCGATGCTTGATGTATCGATCAGGCTTGGCGTGCTTAACCTGATGCAACGAATGAAAAAAGAGCTGGGTATCGGCTTTTTGTACATCACACATGATTTAGCGACCGCTCATTACATCGCGGAAGAAACCGCCGTGATGTACAAAGGCCAGATTGTTGAGTGGGGTGACACACAGGCGATCTTAACCGATCCGCAACATCCTTATACCAAGCTGCTGATCTCTGCGGTACCGGATCCTGATCTGCCGTTTGGTAATCTGGTCAAGAGTGAACCAAACTACTCTGTAGACGCTGATCAAATTCGCGCGACCAGCGCGGTAGTGCAACAAGGCTATGATCAAATTGGTCCAAATCATTTTGTAAAACATTGGATTAAAGCTGCATGATGACGCTTGATAACTGGGTTTCACACATCGACAACTGGTACCAAACACAGAAGCATGATCAAGGTATTGAAGCTTTAGTACTGAGTGTGCCTGACGAAGTATGGGGCCCAGAGATTAGCGAGCTACAAAGTAAAGCCATTGCCTGCTGGCTGGATGCTTGTTTGCGAGTTTTCCATTTTGAGCGCTACTCACAACCTGATAAAGCTTACCAGTATCTTCAGCTTGCCTACAGCAAACTTCAATTGTGCGCCTGTAACCCAGAAACAGAGTTAGCACTTAAAGACTGGTGTATGAAACGACTACAAAACCTGACGGTGCTTAGTTTAGAATTTTGCAATCAACGCCCCGAAGCACATTGGCAAAGTCAATCACATCAACTGATTGAGTCACACGTCCAGTTTATGGCCGCACAAAGCTGGAATGAATCTCGGAACGATGATCAAGAACTTTACGAACAGCGGCATTGATAGGCAGATCATTCAGTAGCAAATTCATTCAGTAGAAAATGGCAGCGACAAGGCTGCCATTTACCTTGAAAACAACAGCACTACATTAGTACATGGATTGCCAGTCTGGGTGATCGAGCCAGTTAAGCCCTGGCATATCTGGGTGAGGATCATGGCGCAATAGCCAGTCGTGTAGGGTCTGTTGTAAATCTGTATTGATGTAGTCCACGTTTGCTTTCGTCAGCTCGCCCCAAATTTTGTTATGGGTTTCAGGATCCCCTTCTGGGGTTGCCCAGAAACGAATCTTCTGCATATTACTATGCGCAGTCGTCACAATCCGTTCGAGTTCCACCAGTGCAGCATCAGGCCACTCCCCTTCCCCATTGAAATCACCAAACTGTTCTTGATCAAAGTAATCAAAATTGTTGCTAATCAATGGCATTAGAGTAGGTGAATAGCCCTTATCAAGATCGCTCAGTCGCCCATCAACAAACGAATAACGGGTTTGCTGTTGATCCATCAACTCGATCGGACGATTGCCGGAGATGATCGCAGTAACTGGGCCTTGATACACTTTGCCATCTTGATAGCGGCTGAATACATCCGGATACTTTGCAAGTACCTCTTCCACAGCCTGCCAAGTCAGAACATCCTGAGTCTTGATATCAATCAGCAGGACTGCGGTGTAGTTCCAACCATCATACATTTGATTCTGGTTATTTCTGACGTGTTCAACTATCGGCTGAACATAAAGCTCGTCAAATTTCCACTCGTGAACAAGGTCGTCGTCATCATGGGCAATCAGAACCTCCTCATAACCTTCTTCATAGTAAACATCGGCTTCAAAACTCCCAAAACCCAACTCTGCCGCGCCATAAAAAGGCTCATCTCGATAGTAATCATTATGAGAGTGAGAACGAACTGTCTCCACGGTATCGGTTTCAGTCTCTGTTTCATTACAGGCACTCAACACTAAGCAGCTGAGTACGATAAGTACTACTTGTATAGGCTTCCCAAATTTCATCATTTTTCCCGATTATTCAATAAACAAACTGAATCACTGCATTGGCAGTGCGAGGGACATCATTTGAGCAATAAGTGACACTTCCATTAACGAAAAATGACCATGTGCTAATTAATATGAATGAGTTAAAAGGTGGAATAAGAATCTGATTTAGATAATAAAATTACATTCATGCTACTGATTTTATGGCTGGGATAGCGAAACTCAGTAGACACCAAACAGATACAGGGAGATCGCTTAGAGGCGAAAGCATGATCAAGGATGTCTCTTGATCATGCTTTCGATCAAAGAAGAATTTCAGGCAAAAAAAAGCGAGTTCATAAGAACTCGCAAAATATTCAGAATGAATGTAACAATATGAGCCAATCTATCAGGGATAATCCAAATCCCTCATTCATCAGAAAGGACAAAAGGTTGTCTATTCGGGATAAATATTATCCAACTCCACTGCAACCAATGTCAGTTCATTGTCAGGGGAATGTAGTAGATATGTCTATTCACCACAGGTATGTAACAGCCTGTATCAAGCAGTAAACAGATATAAAAAAGCCAGCAAGAGTTTGCTGGCTGATAGAAAACGCGGGCTATTCTTCACTTATACCGCCACTTCGTCAAGCACCCTGAAGACGGTCTCGTCCAAATGCCCTTCATGCACCTGTTTGCAAACTTTACGTCTTACCGCAAGGCCAGCAATCAGGCGTTCAATGGATAAGTGTTTGTTTTCACTCTGACCATTGTAGAGCTCAATCAACTTACTGAGCGTTTCGTATGGGATGATCTCCTCCCCTACCCTGAGGAAATCGAGCTTCTCTATGAGCTCCTGACACTCTTCTTGGATGGAATTGTGAGAATGCCCGGTCATCGCAGCTAAAGCCGTTATAGAGCGTTCTAGAGCCTCTGGAGAGGTATATTTAGAGAGAGTAATCGTAATTTCATCGGCATTGATCTCAACCAGATGCTTACGCACTTTGACTCGCCGTCCTAATTTGCCCTTAGGAGAGCGCTCTTTACGTTGGATAGGTTCAAACTCACCGTCAATGATCTGTGACATCTCATCCAACTGCTGCTTGGTGACCATCTCGTTACGCAGTGGGTTTGGCAAGGTCGGCGCCATGTTGCGTTTACCCGCATTGGTAGTGCGCGCACGGGAGTAACGTAAGACTTCTTCAGCATCGCACTTAATGTCGAACTGATAGTCTTTGATCTTGCCGTCTTCTTCCAGCGTGGAGATCGTCAGATGATAACCCCAAAGATTGACCTCAAACGGATCTTCATTACCACTGCCTTCGGATAACTTCTTGAGTTCGCGGATCAAATCCATAGAGAATCGGCGCCATTCGATATTGCGCGCCAATTTCTGGTTCAACGTGCTAAGTAGCATTACATCAGTATGACGGCGTGACATCCGGCTACGGAAGTAACTGTACAGTTGGAAAACCAATGTATGTTGCTTCAAGATTTCTGGCGGGAACAGGAAGAAATAATCACGGGTTAGCAGCTCTTCATAGAAAGAAGGCTCCCAGACGAGGATATACAGGTTCGGTTTAATACGAATTTCGCCGTCAGCGCCTTCTGTTGGTGCCTCTTCTGATGCGGTAATGGTGCGAGCCAGAAAACGGAAACGATCACTCTTAAAGCCTTCTGGCATGTTCTCACTCAACCAACGGCCCGTCAGCTCATGCAGTTGAAAATCGGTAAACTCAATACGATCAATACTGTCGCGGATCGAATCTCGCGCAGGTCCACTATCCTTCTTACCACGTAATGAAAGAATGTCTGTAATATATAATGGCGTCTTATTGGGAGTTTGCTTGGCATCCAATTGATATTGGTGCTGGTGGTGATCATGGTACTGAACGGTAAGCGTGAACAACGCAAACAACGTCATCAGATCGTCCACCGTCATAATGTTTTTCGACGATCGTGTTTCGATCACTGCCTTAGTGCCAGAGATCGAAACCATGCTTTTCTGGTATTGCTTACGGGTGCGCGGTGGAGCCAATGCTTGATCAATGATACCCGCCCAATTGGTTGGTGACACAACAAACTGATCCGCTTCATCTTTCATTGCAGGTGGCGTATTAAGGCCATGTTCATTCAGCAGACGCTTATTCACATGAGTTTGTGCTAATGCCTTAGAGCGTTTCTGTTTTTCGCTCTGTTTGACGGATTCCGTCATCAGGCTGGTGGCGCCTAATGCAGTGATCAATTGGTTAGGATTTACGAAACGGTGCAGCATGGTTTTGCCGGCAAGACCTTCTTCAAAACGAACCGGGATCTGTTGGAACAAACCGATATTTACTGCAGCTCGCAGACGTTGCTGAATGGCAGCCCGAGTCAATTGACCATCAGTGGCATCAATCAACTCTGTGGTAGAGACTAGTCCATCTTTGCTACTGAAGCCTTGTAAAGAAATAAGATTCAGAAGTTCAACTATGCTTTTAGTGACGCCTTTGAAGTGCTGATATTGCTCAATCCAATTCACTGCTGCTTCGGACACCTCAAACATATGTCCGTCTTTATGGCTTCTTGGAGCCTTAATCAGTACTTTTTCTTCTGAACTCATTTATTATGATCCGTATCACACTAGCCGTAATATCGCTATGGTTCCGAAAGAATAAAGAAAAACAGATCATAAATAAAGAAAAAACTTGTTGTTTTAAATAACTGATCTTTCTGATTAAAGTGATCTTAAATGATTATATGATCTAATGATCTGGCAAAGAGTTTTCTTGTAAGTTTATGTTATTAATGATCTTTTTTTATCCACTGCTGAAAGCATGATCATGAATACTTCGAAACTATGATCATCAAATGACTGAAAGCATGATCAAACCTTTTCAGAACGATGATCATTAATGTTACGAATGCATGATCAATATCGAACCCGAAGCATGATCATCATAGACTCACAATTTATCCACAGAGCGAAACGAACACAACCGAAATGGATACTTCATTTGATGGGGAATTTGAGTGTAGAACACGAAAGAATGATCAAGGATAGCCTGTGTGAGCATGTGAATTGATGTTTTCTTCACCAATCTGAAATCCATCTGACATACATTACTCATTTTACAGGGAGTAAATCTCACTAACATCGATATCGAAAGCATGATCAAGAAAATCGAGTCATGTAAGGTTCTTCTCTCTTCGTTACTCGATTTAACGTGAGATACCAGTACATACAGCGACATCTCTTAGTTCATCTGCATTCCGCCGTAATTCGGATTGAAATTATCATGCTTCCGAGCGTTATCATTACTTGATCATTGATCCGAATAAGGATCATTAAAACTGAAGGTATTTAACTGCCTCAAACACATCGAATTTTCCTTGATCATGCTTCCTATAAGCTATTTTATGCCTGAAAGCATGATCACCGTAATTGCCTTGATCATTGTTTCGGAAAGTCGCGAACATGAGGAGTTGTTGCGTTTACTCTCTATGAGATTAAGTTCATTGAATTAGGAAGGACTAGCAAGCCAATATGGTGCTCGTCTAGAGTCGAAATTACACAGGCCGTAAAATGTGAGCATATAACAATCGTTCCGGGAAATTTTTCTCTTTTTCATCGATTTTTTATTTACAATGTAAATAAGTGATGCTGTAACACTTTAAATGTAGTCGAATATCAAAGGTCTTTTACACATCTAAAATGGTCAATTTTTGACAGGTTTTGTTGTGTATTCATTAAATCGATTGAAAACTCTCTTATTAATGTGATTTTAATCTATAAATGTCTGTTCACCTTTTTGTTGTTATTGATTGATTATGCTGTACAATTATCAACAGACACTAATAACGGAATTTGGCAATGAAAAGAGAACAGACAATTGATAGTCTCATTCAACTCGCTGAACAAACTGCACAGGTTCAGGCTGACCGAATAGAGATCGTTTTGGAAGAGCGCAGCGATGAGCATTTCCCGCCTATGTCGAAAGCACTGATGGAAACTCGCTCAGGTCTGACTCGTCGTAAATTGGATGATGCGATCAGTAAACTTGAGGAATCCGGTCATCAGTTTACGAAGAATAATGCGAATCACTATTCTATTTCACTGCAAGAAGCTCACATGTTGATGGACGCGGCTGGCGTTGCGAAATTCCATGAGCGTAAGAAAAACAATGACAATAAACCGTGGATTATCAATGTACAGAACCAGAAGGGTGGTACAGGTAAATCCATGACGGCTGTGCACCTTGCGGCGTGTTTAGCATTGAACTTAGACAAGCGTTACCGTATTTGTCTGATTGACTTGGATCCACAAGGTTCATTGCGTTTATTCCTTAATCCACAAATTAGCCTGACTGACCACGATAACATTTACTCAGCTGTGGATGTGATGCTCGACAACGTGCCTGAAGGTGTCGAAGTCGACAAAGAATTTCTGCATAAAAATGTGTTGCTTCCTACTCAGTACCCGAACCTGAAAACCGTATCGGCGTTCCCGGAAGACGCGATGTTTAACGCAGAAGCGTGGCAAAATCTATCACAGAATCAATCTCTCGATATCGTAAAACTATTGAAGGAAAAGCTGATTGATCAAATCGCCGATGATTTCGATATCATCATGATTGATACTGGTCCACACGTTGATCCACTCGTGTGGAATGCGATGTATGCATCTAACGCACTGCTTATCCCTTGTGCCGCTAAGCGTCTAGACTGGGCATCTACGGTAAACTTCTTCCAGCATCTCCCGACAGTATACGAGATGTTCCCAGAAGACTGGCAGGGGCTTGAGTTTGTTCGTTTGATGCCAACGATGTTTGAAGATGATAACAAGAAGCAAGTGGCCGTTCTAACAGAGATGAACTACCTGTTAGGCGATCAAGTGACGATGGCCACTATTCCACGTAGCCGTGCTTTTGAAACCTGTGCCGATACCTACAGTACTGTATTTGACCTGACAACTGGCGATTTTGAAGGTGGTAAAAAGACGTTGGCGACAGCGCAAGATGCTGTTCAAAAGAGTGCGTTAGAGCTTGAACGAGTTCTGCATAGCAACTGGTCATCACTAAATCAGGGGTAATTAGACAATGGCAATTAAAACTTCAGATTTAAACGCAAGATTGTTTGGTAAAGCGAATAAGCGCCATGTAGCAACGCCTCAGGAAGCGCAAAAAGCGGCTAAAGAGCAAGCGCAGGTGATTGAACTGGCGGTTGCAGGCGAGGAGATGGTTACGTTTGAGCTGGTACGCATTTCGGCCAGCGATATAGCGGAGCAGACGGTTGTATTTGCAGAAAATGCCCGTGAGCAATCTTTCCTAAATGAACATGCGTTGTCCGATGTTCTGGCAACATTAAAAGAACGTGGACAGCAATACCCAGCCGTTGGCCGTAAGCGCGAAGACGGTAAGATTGAAGTCCTTGACGGTAGCCGCCGTCGTATGTCTTGTATCTTGGCCGAAAAAGATTTCCTCATCTACGTTGCTGAAAACATCAATGGTGAGCATGCAAAATTCTTGTCCGATGTGGCGAATGCCCACAAGCCTTTGTCTTTATATGAAAAAGGCAAAGAGATGCAGGCGAAGCTGGAAAGCGGTGAGGCTGAGGATCAGAAAGCATTAGCCAAGATGTTCCAATGCAGTGAAGCCTTGGTGAGTGGCGCATTGAAAGCCGCCGATCTACCGTTAACGCTTCTTCAGGCCTACCCAAATGTTGCTGATTTAGGGCGTCCGACGATTGTGAAGCTTCACAAGCAATTCAATGAACTTAGTGAAGCAAACCGTGGCAAGCTTTTAGATAAGTGTCAGTCAACGGACGGTTTTGTTTGGCAACGCAGTCAAGCTCAGGGCGTTGCACGTATTACGAAAGAAGTTTCTGAAACCCTTGAACAGTGGATTGAAGAGCTTGCGCCAAGTAAACGTTCAGCCAGCCGAAAAATAGAGTTAGTTAAAGGGCGCGCCAGTTACAGTCGCAAAGGCGCAGACTTAGCAATTAATCTGAAAAAAGTGGATGATGCACTGATGCAAGAGATTCTCGACTTTGTATCGACTAAACTCAAATAGCGTTATTGTTACCTGACAGAAAGCCGCACTTTGCGGCTTTTTTTCTACCTCTCATTTACGCGTCTTAGTTGTTATAATTCGCTTATTCTCGGAACTTTGACAACGGCCATGCACAATTATTTTTCTCAACTTATTCAATCCGCCAATAACGCGAATCACAGATTTGGAGTGGTGCTGAAAGGCAGTGTTGACTGGCAGTCTAATACGTTGTCAGCCCTTAAAGAGTTGTTTTCAAATTCTGCTATTTATCAGCTGGGTGGGAAAAGTGACGATGATAATGTACATCTGGTTACGTTTAAGCAAGGGCAGAGGTTACTAGGGCAAGAGTGTGGCCTTCTCATTTGCGATTTTTCCGATGGATTTGACGCTAATTCCTTTAGTGCCGCATTGGGCTGCGTAACCGGTGGTGGCTTGGTTGTAATAATACCAGCTGATTCCGATTCTCTTTCGTTGTCAGAACAATGGTTCAATGCTGCTTTAGGTTCGCTGATTCAGGTTGAGCAGGTTAAGCCTTTGCCTGAACTGCCTCAAGTTGATAGCGCCAGCGCTGAACCTTTAGCACAGCAGAAAATCGCGGTTGAAAAAATACGAAAAGTGGTTGAGGGGCATCGCAAACGTCCTTTGGTAATGAGCGCTGACCGTGGTAGAGGGAAGAGCAGTGCTTTGGGGATTGCTGCCGCTGAATTGATGGAAGCGCGTAACCTTCATATTGTAGTGACTGCTCCGAGTCTTGCGACAGTGGCTCCTGTGTTTGAACATGCTCACCGATTGCTGCCAGAGGCGGTCATCAAAAAAGGCGCCATTCAGTTGGGTCAATCGACACTGACGTTTATTGCGCCTGATGCACTACTTCGAATGCCTCCTGAATGCGATTTGCTATTGGTTGATGAAGCGTCCGCAATTCCAATTCCAATGTTGCAGAAAATGGTCGAGCGCCACCACCGTTGTGTGTTTTCGACAACGATTCATGGCTATGAGGGGTGCGGACGCGGTTTCACGCTCAAGTTTCAGACTTGGCTCAGACAGCAAAGACCTGGTGCGGTGTTTTATCACTTGGATCAGCCGATTCGCTGGAATGAGAATGACCCTGTTGAACGTTGGCTGTTTGAGACTTTTTTGCTTAATGCTGAATTGGAGACGCCACCTCTCACTGTTTTACCGCCAATTAAATTGGAGCTAATCGATAAGCAACAACTTGTGGTTCAGCCTGATTTACTGCGATCTTGTTTTGCGTTACTGGTAAACGCTCACTATCAAACATCACCAAATGATTTAATGCTGTTGCTCGAAGATGATGCGATCCAGCTTTATGCGGCATTCTCAGAACAATATTGCTTAGGTTGTATGTTAACGATTAAAGAGGGTGAGTTAGAAGAGCCTTTAATTAAATCGATACAACAAGGACAAAGAAGGCCAAGAGGGCACTTGGTACCAGTGATGCTAGCCAATCACCTTGGTTTAACCCAAGCTGCCAGCCAGGCAAGCCTCAGATTGATGAGAATTGCTACACACCCTGACTATCAGCAGCAAGGGGTTGGCTCTGCCATGTTAGAACAGTTGACGCAGCGGTTAGGGAGTCAGTTTATGTCCACCAGCTTTGGGGCGACTAGTGAGTTAATTCGCTTCTGGCGTAAGAATGGTTTTGTTCCTGTTAAGTTAGGTGTGCAAAGAGATCAAGCGAGTGGCTGCCATTCAGTGGTCATGGTCAAAGGGTGTTTCGATTGGATTTCGGTGGCCGAGCAGCATTTTCATCAGTCTATGCGTTATCTTCTCGGTGATGCATTCGCTGATATTGAAACTGACATTGTACGTAATCTATTGCGTAAGGAAGATGCTTCCGAAGTGGAATGTGAGTTTCAAGCGCTTGTTAGAAACTATTGTCTGGGCGGGGCAGGGTTCGAAAGTGTGGCTCCATTTATCGCTAACTGGTTGCAGTCCTCGAACAAAGCACTAATAGGTTGCTCATCTCTTGTGATCCGTAAGGTGTTGCAGCAACGCAGTTGGCAAGTGTGTAGTGAAGAGTTCGGTTTTACTGGGAGAAAGCAAACCGAGCAGCAATTGAGATCAGATATACAGGTCTTGTTGGATATCGTATGAAAACGCCCCAATTTACACTGTAAAAGGGACCGATTTCAGGCTTTACCCTACTAGAACAGCGTATAAAAAAGAGGAGAATATATCTCCTCTTTTTTTATTTAAGTGTTTCTTCTTAGTACGAATAGTTACTCACCTTGAGCACAGTTTGAGCCTCTGTTCGGCTCGATGGTGATGGAGAAATATCTTCAATTTTGAAACTGGACAGCAGTTGGATAACACTGTTGACTTGTTCTTCCATTGACGTACTGTTTGCGGAAGCTTCTTCTACCAATGCCGCATTTTGCTGAGTCATATCATCCATGTCTTTAATGGCCTCATTGACCTTAGAGATTCGATTGCTTTGAGTTGAAGAGCCCGCTGAAATCTCAGCAATCATGGACGTTACTTTTTCTACCGAGGAAACGAGATCTTTGAGTGTCGAACCAGATTCATTAACCAGCTCCGTACCTTCTTCCACTTTAGATACACTGTCTCGAATCAATTCTTTGATCTCTTTGGCTGCTTGAGCTGAGCGCTGAGCTAGATTGCGTACTTCTCCTGCGACGACGGCAAACCCTCGTCCTTGTTCACCAGCCCGTGCAGCCTCTACGGCAGCGTTCAGTGCCAGTAAGTTAGTTTGGAAGGCGATTTCATCAATGACACCGATAATGTCTGAAATCCGCTTACTGGAACTGTTGATTTCTGCCATGCTTACTACCGCTCGCTCAACAACTTCTCCACCACGTTGTGCTTTGACTTGCGCATCTCGTGCTAAGTCAGTTGCCAAACTGGCGTTGTCGGCATTTTGTTTTACCGACTCAGTCATATCAGACATCGACGCAGAGGTCCGTTCTAATGACGCGGCTTGGTCTTCGGTTCGGTGGCTCAAGTTAACAACACCGCTTGATAGTTCGCTCACCGAGTTGTTGACGATACCGGCTGATTGGCTAATGTTTTTAATCAGTTCTAGCAAGTTTTCAATACTGGTATTCACGGCTTCCTTCAATACAGCAAAATCGCCTTGGTAAGTACCTTTCACTGTGCTTGTTAGGTCGCCATCTGCTAAGCGAGCGAGAACTTCTTTGCATTCATTCGTCGGTTCAACCATGGCATCCAATGTTTGGTTCATTCCTTCAACAATTTGCTTGAAGTCACCTTGATGGCGTGAGGTGTCTGCCCGGTTATCTAGCCTTCCTTCAACCGCGGCAATCGCTAATGCGTTGGCGTCATCGATAAGCTGTTTAATAGCGGCAATACATGTATTGAGGTTGTTTTTGAGTAGGTTAAAGTCACCATTGTAGTGTTCTTCAATAGGTGAGGGTACTTGACCTTTCGCTATTTGATCGACGCAATTAGCTGCCACCGTGAGCGGTGTGACAACCGCATCTAGCGTGCTGTTGACCCCTTTGATGATGGTTCTGAAATCACCTTGATGCTGAGTTTCATCGGCTCTTGCTGATAGCTGACCTGCGATTGCTGCATCTGCTAGGTTGTTGGCATCCTTGACCAACAGGTTGATGGCTGAAATACAGGTGTTTAAGTTATCTTTCAGTTTGTTGAAGTCGCCGCGGTACTCATCGGTGATTGATTCGGGGATCTGGCCTAGGGATATTTTCGCCACGCAATCTGCAGCGATCGTTAATGGTCCGACGATGGCGTCGAGAAGCTCGTTAATACCATCGCCAAGATCGTGCATAAAGCCACTCAGGCGAGTGGTATCTAAACGAGTGCTGAGTTGGCCTGATGCAGCTGCACGTATGACATTCTCAACTTGCAGCTCTGCATCACGTTGCTCCGTTAAATCATCCCACTCAATGACGGTTCCTAGGCGAATTCCATTTTCGCCCATTACCGGATTCGCAATGACTTTGTAGATTCGCTTGTCGATGTTGATCTCTACAGCCACAGTTTTATCTATTGATTGAAGAATGCGTTGGTATTCAGTTGTGTGACTGAATAGACCAATGTTTCTACCTAGTAACCTTTCAGGGTCAAAACCTTTAATGGCATTGCTGAAACTTGATACATTTCGAGCAAATTCTTGATGCATCGCGTGATTCAGGTAAATGAGATCGTTGTTGTTATCCGCTACCATCACACTTGCGGATACTTGATCAAGGGCCTGACGAATACGGCTATTTTCTTCTGCTTGTACTCGCTCCTGTTCCATTCTCTTTTCAAGGTCACGTTGCGCTTGGAGAAGATTTTCCTGCATGGTTGAGAGGGCTTTGAGCAGCATACCTGATTCATCATTCGAGCTGGCATTAATTTGATTGTTCAGTTTCCCTGAAGCGATAGAGTTGGCTATTTGTACAGCAGCTGTAATCGGTACGGTAATACCTTTTTGCACTACATAAACGACAAGTGCTGTCAATAACAGTGCGGCTACCATTAAAATGATATCTCTTGTGAGTTCGGAACTCGCTTTATCCGCATAAGCTTGTGTTAGGGTGATGAGATCATTTGCCAGTTTATCTTCTACTTGCTTGAGCAGATTGATTTTTGCTGTTTGCGCTTTGAACCACTCTGCCGGGTCAACACCAAAGCCACCAATCATAGCGTATTCAATAGCTATCTCACGAAAAGAGGCCGTTTCTTCCATGATCGGCCCAGTCATGGTTCCGCGGTATATTTCTAGTTGTGAGGGCGCTGCGAGGGTTTTGAATACACTAGTGTAATTGGTCTGAGCGGATACAAGATTTTGGAAGCGTTCATACTGACGCCCTTGGAACTCATCATTAGCAAATACCCCCATTAACAATGCACGTTCAATACCTGCTCGTTCTTTACTTTGCAAAAAGTTTGCATAAGCTGCGGCCATAGAGCTGAGCTCTCCACTTGAACTGGCTTTAGAAAGATGAACAATGTCACCCAAGAACTGGGCATTCATATCTGTATAGAATCCAATTGCCTGGCTTTTAGGTATCTCAAGGGCGTCTATTTCTGTCCGCTTCGAATCCAATTCATTCAGTACAGAGAGGGAATGATCCAACTGCTTCTCAAAGGCTGAGCCATAGATAGAAGGATCAAAACTTTGCATGAACAACCTGAGCTGATCTCTCTTTGCATCTACGTTTCTGCGTTGATCTTGAACTTCATTTGAGAAGCGTAAGCCGCGGCTGTCCATAAAGCCGGCGGTAATGCCTCGCTCTTTTTGTAACTCATGCACAAGAGCACTAGCTTTAACTGAAAACTCTGACAGCATCAGTATGTTGTTATCTTCTTCAACGAGAGCAACGTTTCTCATCACCTGTGTTTGGGCAAAATAGACTAAACACACAACCGGAATGACGATAATTGCCATTAACTTCCAACGTAGTTTGAGATCAGCAAAAAGGTTCATAGACTCTTTCCTATCATCCGTCCACTTAAGCGCTGATAAGCGGTATTGAGTTAATTAAACTTAATAATGAAATATGAGCGTAGTTTAATATTGATGTTATTGCGTAGCGATGGTGGGGAATACTCTAATGTGGCTCAATAATTGTGATATTCGATAGGGCAAGCAATAGGTTTACAATTTACATTGTAAACTCTGAAGTGCTCCGTAAATGATGTGCTAGATTTCTTGGTTGATAGAACTAACAAAAGGTAGATGTTTTTGATTTGTTTGCAAATATCCCCTTATCTATAAAAAATATATGGAAATTATTTTGTCCTTCATTAACGAACTAACCCTTTAAAAAACAAGGTAATTAACCTTATTTACGCCCTAAATATATGACTTTTAGTTCATAATTTGATTTTGTTAATTTGCTAAATATCTATTCCTTCCTACACTCAAAATTAAGCGAAAAGCTTCCATAACGGCTAGGAAATTATAAGAAAAGTGTAGGTAGAAACATGGAATGTTTACTTCCTGAGTCTCTAGACATTTCTACAGTGCTAGACACAACGACTCATTATCAAGAATGGTTTGCCAATCACGACTCTATTCAGTTAAACGCTAGTTCAGTGGCGAGAGTGGATGCGGCTGGCGTACAACTACTCTCTTCTCTTTTTATTTCCGCAAAGAAGAATCAACGAGAAATTCAATTGCTTAAACCTAGTGATGTTCTACTTGAAGGCATCGATACGCTAGGTTTGCAAGACGTGTTTGAGCTAAAACTAAAGTCGGAGAGTAATCAAAATGACTAAGATTCTTGCAGTAGATGATTCTGTATCCATTCGCCAGATGGTGAGCCACACGTTACGTGATGCTGGCTATGAAGTCGAAACCGCAAATGATGGTCGAGATGCACTCAACAAAGTCGCGAGTAGCAAATTTGATGTGGTCATTTCGGATGTCAATATGCCCAATATGGGAGGGTTTGAGCTAGTTAAGGCGCTGAGAGATAAGCCTCAGTACAAGTTCGTCCCCATTCTCATGCTGACGACTGAAACCAGTACCGAAAAAAAACAACAAGGTAAATCAGCCGGAGCAACGGGATGGCTAGTTAAGCCATTTAACCCAGAAACGCTTCTAAAAACTCTAAAACGCGTTATCTAAATTAAATAATTCATTAACAACGTCATCTGGCAGGGAAAAAAGCTTATGGCTTTAGATATGGAACAATTGCGCAAGATGTTTTACGAAGAGTGTCGTGAAAATCTTGAGGTGTTGGAAGATGTGTTACTTAATCTGGATGTGACTTCTCTTGATGAAGAATCCATTAATACCATCTTTCGTGCTGCTCACTCGATTAAGGGAGGAGCAGCAACATTTAACTTGTTTGATATCAGTGAATTTACCCACTCTGTAGAAGCCTACCTAGATCTGGTCCGTAATAATGAAAAAGAGCTCACTGCAGAGACTGTCGACCTGCTACTTAAAAGTGGTGATTGTATCCAGAGCATGCTGGAAGGGCATGAACAAGGCAGTGAAGTAGACACAGCACTGCAAAAAGAGGTCAGTGCGCAGCTTCATGAGTTACTCGGTGAAGCGTCTGTGGATTCCGAGCCTAATAACGAAGAATTCTCTGAACAAACGACGAATAGTGACGATTCACAACCAGACACTTCTGGTGGTGAAGGTCACTGGCTGGTGACTTTTGAACCCCACCCTGAAATGTTTTTTAGTGGTAATGACCCGCTAAGAATACTCCGTGAGTTAAAAGAGCTTCATGCTTCCTGTCAGATTACGGTTAATACAGAGTCTTTGCCTGAAATTGAAGTGATCGAAGCTGAACTTTGCTATCTCAAATGGCAAGCGAGTCTCGATGCTGAAGTAAAAGAAGAGGAAATCCGAGAGATTTTCGAATGGGTCGAAGATGAATGTGAACTAACGGTCGAGTTTATCTCCGCTATCCCTGCCACAACTACAGCAGCTCCTGAGGAAGTTGAGGAGCCTCAAATTTCCACTACAAAAGCCCCCTCTGCAACCAAAGAAGTCGCGGAACAAGATTCAATTAAAGCCGAACAGAAACCAGCAAAAGTTGCGAAAACAGAGTCAAGTGTCAGCTCTATTAGAGTGGATATCGACAAAGTTGATAGCCTGATCAACTTGGTCGGGGAACTTGTTATTACTCAATCGATGCTTACTGAGATCGGCAATGATTTCACGATTGATAAGCTAGAGAAGCTTAAGGTTGGATTAGCGCAACTGTTGCAAAACAGTAAGGACCTGCAGGAAAACGTTCTGAATATCCGCATGTTACCGATGAGCTTTGCTTTCAGCCGCTTCCCACGTCTGGTCCGTGATCTATCGACTCGTTTAGAGAAGCAGGTTGACTTGCAAATTCAGGGCGAGCAGACAGAGCTTGATAAGACGGTACTGGAGCGCATTGTGGATCCTTTGGTTCACTTAGTCAGAAACGGTATCGACCACGGCATAGAGCAGCCTCAAACACGATTGGAAAGGGGCAAGAAAGAGCAAGGTGTGATCAAGCTGAACGCCTATCACCAAGGTGGTTCTATTGTCATTGAAATTAAAGATGATGGTGCTGGCTTAGATTGCGACAAGCTTTGGAATAAAGCCACTGAAAAAGGTGTTCTCGCGCCAGATGCGCGTCGCGAAGACATGAGCGAAAAGCAGATTATGAATTTGATTTTTGCACCAGGTTTCTCTACTGCAGAAGAAGTTTCTGATATTTCGGGCCGAGGTGTCGGCATGGACGTGGTGAGAAGGAACATCGAAGAGTTGGGTGGTCACATTGAAGTGGAATCGGAGTTGGGAGTCGGAAGCTGTTTTACGATCAGTTTGCCACTGACTCTCGCTATTCTTGATGGCCAGCTGGTAAAAGTCGCTGGCGAGGTGTACGTAATCCCACTGTTGACGATAGTAGAATCGATTCAGATTGACCCCGAATGTATCAAGCTTGCCTCTGGGGGAATTGAATTGTATCGCCTGCGTGAAGAGAACATTCCGATCCTTCGTCTGCAAGAAGAACTGGAGATGGGACAGAGTGGTTCTCTGGATGCTCGTATTCTCTGCTTCGTTGAAGCAGCTGGTAACCGTGTAGGCATTCTATTAGATGAATTGCTCGATCAGCAACAGGTCGTGATTAAGAGCCTAGAATCTAACTACAGCAAAGTTGCTGGCATTTCAGGGGCCACTATTCTCGGAGATGGCTCTGTATCGTTAATTCTCGACATACAGGGGCTGATCACCAACTTCCTCAAACGAGCGTCTGACTCAACGCACAACGGCTTAGCAGCATAAGGGGGCGAGATGGAATCTGCGATGGAAACGGCAACAGAAGTTAACTCTCGTCAGGCGATTGAAGCTCAGGCGCAAGCCGTTCTAGAACAAGTGAGCGAAGAAGGGGTTTCTGAAAGTGCAGACTTCTTAAGTTTTAAGTTGGCGAGCGAATTGTATGGCGTAGAGATAAAAGATGTTGAAGAAATTCGTGTCTGGGAGCGCCCAACACCAATACCACGAGCACCACGATATGTGAAAGGGGTCATTAATCTGCGAGGAATGATTGTTCCTGTGGTGGACTTACGTAGCCGGTTTGAAATTGGTGAATGCGAATACCTGCCAAGCACAGTTGTGATTGTCTTGCGCTTTCAGGCAGAAGAAAGTGAACGCCTAATGGGCTTGGTGGTTGATGCGGTGAGCGATGTCGTTAGCCAAGGGCAAAATGAGCTTTATCCAGGAGTGGGCGAGTCTGCTGTTT
Organism: Vibrio sp. St2; assembly: GCF_947311885.1. Taxonomy (NCBI): domain Bacteria; kingdom Pseudomonadati; phylum Pseudomonadota; class Gammaproteobacteria; order Vibrionales; family Vibrionaceae; genus Vibrio; species Vibrio sp. St2. The sequence continues at coordinate 919,402 of NZ_CAMZNA010000002.1, forward strand.
CTCCTTATCTTCAAGGGCTGATAAATGTTGGCGAGCAAGTCATGTCATTGCTCGATACTGAAGAGCTTCTCAACATAGAGCGAATTTTGAGGAAAGAGCCATGATCATACCGCAAGAGTTTTTGAGCTTTGTGTTAGGGGATGACGAGTATGGCGTGCCCATTCTCGATGTCCGTGAAGTTCGTGGCTGGAGCTCGGTACGTGAAGTGCCCAACTCTCCAGATTATATGCTGGGTGTACTAGAGATTCGTGGAGAGTATGTCCCGATAGTTGACCTACGTTCTCGATTCGGATTACCCCCAGCGCAGATCGGTGCAACCACGGTGGTGATTGTTCTCAATGATGCCGAGATGCATCCGCTAGGTATCATCGTTGACGGTGTCTCCGAGGTCTATCCGCTAACAGATGAACAAATAAAACCTGCACCGCACGTATCCCACTCAGTTGACCACAGCTATATAAGAGGTATTGCGTCAGTCGAAAATGGTCATCTGATATTAATAAAACTTGAGGCTCTGTTTGATGTATCAGAGCTTGTTGTACCTGACCAGAACGAAGAGAGTTGGGCTTAAAACACGTCAAACGAAGCAACCAGTGAGAGGTGACTCATGGCATTTTGGAATCGGAAACCACAGCCTGCTACTGCGGAGCAATTTGCTTCGTCTGCGCAGGATAGTTTAATGGATGAATACGAGCCGGAAAGTAATAAAGGGTTGTCTAAAGAGCAACTCTTCTCAGCGTTGAACGCAGCGCAGACAGCGCTGATGATGATCGATCGGGACTTTAAAATCACCTATGTGAACCAGAAGTCGATGGATCTGCTGAAAACACATAAGGCGCTGTTTCAGTCTTTCTGGCCTAACTTCCGTGCCGATGAAGATTTTCTGATGGGCTATTGTATTGATGGTTTTCACTCAAACCCAGCACATCAGCGCCAAATGCTGTCCAACCCTTCAAATCTGCCTTACACCACTACTATTGAAGTCAAAGATGTAAAAATTGAGCTGAATGTCGGCGCGATCATTGACGGTCAAGGTAACTATGTTGGTAACACACTGGAATGGTCTGATGTTACTGCTGCGGTAGCCCAGCAAAACGATATTGCCAGACTTCAAGCCGCGGTTGATCAAGCTCAGACGGCAATGGTGATGATAGATCGTGATTTTAATATTACGTATGCCAACCAAGAAACTCTCAAGTTGTTTGGTAAACATGAGGCGACATTACGAACTGTCTGGTCAGGCTTTACGGCTTCAGAAGACTGGTTGATGGGGCGCTGCATCGACGAATTCCATAAGAATCCAGCACACCAAAGGCAATTGTTGTCTGACCCATCGAATCTGCCATACAAGACCGACATTCAGATTGCAGACTTAACCATCGAACTTAACGTCGCTTCAATAACTGACTCACAGGGAAATTACATCGGTAATACTCTGGAGTGGTCAGACGTAACAGCGATACGTGCTCAACAAGATGACGTGGCCAGGTTGCAAGCAGCCGTTGATCAAGCCCAAACCGCGATGGTGATGATAGACCGAGACTTCCTTATTACCTATGCCAATAAAGAAACCATCGAATTGTTTGGTAAGCATGAAGCGAAGCTACGAACAGTTTGGTCAGGCTTTACGGCATCTGAAGAGTGGTTGATGGGACGTTGTATTGATGAATTCCATAAGAACCCAGCCCATCAGAGACAGCTTCTCTCGACGCCGAATAATCTCCCTTACAAAACCGATATTGATATTGCGGATATCAAAATAGAGCTTAATGTTGCTGCGATTACTGATGCGCAAGGTAACTATATTGGTAATACACTTGAATGGCGTGATGTTACTGAAGAACGTGCAAAAGAGCAGGAAGTTGGTCGTTTAGCATCGGCGGTGAAAGGAATGACCACTAATATGATGATGGCTGATAAAGACGGTATTATTCAGTACCTCAACCCGGCATTATCGACATTACTTAAATCCAGAGAAAGTGATTTACAAAAAGCGCTGCCTGGATTTGATGCCAGCAACTTGGTTGGTAAAAATATCGATGTCTTCCATAAAAACCCCAGCCACCAGAGGAACATCATTAGTAACCCGGACAGGCTTCCATTCAGTTCTAACATCGCCGTCGGGGGACTGGAATTTAATTTGACCTGTATTGCTATGCATGATGCTCAAGGCAACTATATCGGCCCTGCTTTACAGTGGGAAGATATCACTGAGCAGCAAGATGGTCAGCGCCAGGTTGAAGCATTGATTCAGCGTGCAATTTCTGGAGAGCTTAACGAGCGGATTGATACCTCTGTATACAGCGGCTTCATGAAAGAGCTCGGGGATGGCATTAATAACTTGCTCGATACCATGGTCGAACCTATTGGTCAGTGTATTGATGTCATGAGTCGCGTTGCGGACGGTGATTTAAATACCAATATGTCTGAGGATAACAAGGGCGAGTTCGGTCGACTGTCTGATGCGGTTAACACCTCGATACTTAACCTGCGCAACATGGTCGATAAGATCACCCAAGCTTCGGCACGAGTCGCTACCGCTTCTACGGAAATAGCGGAAGGCAACAATGATTTGAGCCAACGTGTTGAAGCACAAGCTTCTAATCTAGAAGAAACTGCCGCAAGCATGGAGCAGATGACAGCTACTGTTCGCCAAAATGCTGATAACGCGAAAGGAGCGAATTCTCTTGCGGAGGACGCGACTAAGAAAGCGAGTAAAGGTGGCGAAGTGGTCGGTCAAGCAGTCTCAGCAATGTCTGAAATCAACACTGCGAGCAAGAAAATTGCTGACATCATTGGTGTTATCGATGAAATCGCCTTCCAGACTAACTTATTGGCACTGAATGCTGCAGTGGAAGCTGCCCGAGCTGGTGAGCAAGGACGCGGTTTCGCAGTTGTTGCTGGTGAAGTTCGAAACTTAGCGCAACGCAGTGCGGCGGCGGCAAAAGAAATTAAAGGGTTAATCAAAGATAGCGTAGAGAAAGTGGATGAAGGCTCCAGACTAGTGGATGAGTCCGGTGATACCTTGAATGAAATCGTTGAGGCAGTCGAGAAGGTGACAGAGTTAATCGCACAGATTGCTTCGTCGAGCTTAGAGCAATCGACAGGTATTGATGAGATCAACCGCGCTATCACAACGATGGATGAAATGACTCAGCAGAATGCGTCTTTGGTTGAAGAAACCTCGGCAGCTAGTCAGTCGCTGAAAGATGAAGGTAAGCAACTTATTCACCTGATGAACTTCTTTGCTTCTGACGACAATGTTGCCACCTTTGATTCACCAAAGACGAAAGACTCTGGGCATCAAAGCAGCAATGTAAGGGAAATCAGGACACCACGCGTTGCTAATGCAGGATTCAAAGCGGGTGAGGAAGGGGACGAATGGGAAGAGTTCTAACTCGTGAAGGAGGAGGGGCAACTGAGTTTGAGCTAACGGATAAAGATTTTAAGTTTATCCAGTGGTTCATGCACAAGCATGCGGGCATTTACTTCTCTGATCGAAAGCGAACCATGGTCTATGGACGCATTAGCCGCCAGCTTAGGCGGCTAGGACTCACTCGTTTCTCTGAGTACAAATCTGTTATTGAACAAGACAACAGTGAACGAGTGAGGTTTATCAATAGCCTTACGACGAACAAAACCCAGTTTTTCCGTGAATACCATCATTTTGAGTTTTTAGAAAATGTGATGTTGGATGAGTGGCAGAAACAAGGGGTCGAAAACATCAAAATATGGTCCGCAGGATGCTCGACAGGTGAAGAACCATACAGTTTCGTTTCTTCCCTATACTGTTCCAATGCCTTTAACCAGTTCAAACAGGTATCCATCACGGCAACAGATCTTGATACAAAAGTGCTCTCTCATGCGAAGCAGGGGATCTACAGTGATGAGGCGATTTCGTCTATCCCTAAACAATATCTAAAGCCCTGTTTCTTTAAAGGAAGAGATGGTCAGCAAGGGAACATAAAAATAGCCAAGGGGCTGCAAAAACACATCCAGTTTCATCAGCTAAACTTGCTAGATAAGTGGGACTTTAGACAGCCTTTTGATTTGATTTCGTGTCGTAACGTGATGATCTACTTCGATAGGCCGACCCAAGAAAAACTTATCAGAAGGTTTCATCAGCAACTTAAACCTAATGGGATTTTATTTATCGGGCATTCCGAAAGCGTCGGAGCCTGTAGCGATATTTTTCGTCACTTAGGCAAAACCATCTATGTGAAACAATAGGGGCAGTTATGATTGGGTTAAAGACCGGAAAGCCAAAGTACGAAAATAGCCACTTTAATCGTTTTTATCACCCTCAAAAAGAGAAGCACATGATCAAAGTGTTTCCTGGAGGGCTTTACTGTACCCATGAGGATGAGTTGATCGCAACGGGGTTAGGGTCATGTATCGCGGCTTGTATTTGGGATGATTATGCAGCGATAGGTGGTATGAATCACTTTTTGTTGCCATTCCATAACCATTCGGAAATTAACTCGTGGCGTCCAGATGAAGTCGTATCTACGGCATCGCGTTACGGTAGCCATGCAATGGAAATGCTGATTAATACCCTAATTTCTCGGGGTGCAAGACGCTCGTCACTCAAAGTTAAACTGTTTGGTGGGGCGCAGATGTTAGGTCGACACTCTATGATTGGGGAAAAAAACATCGCGTTTATCCTTAACTATGTTGAGCAGGAGAACTTGCCAGTTGTCGCTCAAGATTTAGGGGGCGTCGACCCACGCAAAATTATATTTAACCCGCTAACAGGGCAAGCTTGGTTGAAACGCATTCCTTACACTGAAATTCATCACTTGCAACAAGAAGAAGATAAGTACGCCAGTCAGTTGGATAAAGAAAGTCATCGTCCTCATGATGACGATGTGGAGCTGTTCTGATGAAGAAAATTAAAGTACTAGTGGTTGATGATTCTCCGGTTTTCAGAGCCTTACTCGCTCAATTGATCAATTCCGATCCCGAGCTTGAAGTTGTAGCGATGGCAGAGGATCCGTATCAGGCTAGAGATCTGATCAAGATTCACAATCCTGATGTACTGACGTTAGACATTGAAATGCCAAAAATGAATGGGGTGCAATTTCTGAAAAACCTCATGCGTTTGCGCCCAATGCCTGTCGTGATGATATCGACCCTTACTCAGCATGGGGCTGAGCCAACCCTGACGGCATTGGAACTTGGGGCTGTGGACTATTTCCCTAAGCCAGCGGTGGATAACACGGGAGATATGGTCAATTACAAAGATCATATTAATGACAAGATAAAAATGGCTGCTGGCGCTAATGTTTTTCAGGATAGAACTAAACATGCGCCTTCACAGACAATTGCTCCTAATAACTTAAGAACCAAAGTTGAAGTGATTGCGATAGGCGCCTCGACAGGTGGAACAGAAGCAGTCAGGCAAGTGTTGTCTGCTCTGCCTTCAGGGTTGCCACCGATTGTCATAACGCAGCACATTAGCGCTATGTTCAGTGCGTCTTTTGCCCAGCGTCTTAATGACAACAGCGAAATTCAGGTTAAGGAGTTGTCAGCGAGCAAAGCCCCATTAGTGAATGGATGCGCGTATGTTGCTCCGGGAGATAAACATTTAGTCGTCATTAAGCGTGGCCAACATTTGTATTGCCAACTGGATGATCGTCCAACAGTGAACCGACACAAACCATCGGTCGATGTGATGTTTGATACTGTTGCAGAAACGGTCGGAAAGAATGCCATCGGCGTCATCTTGACTGGTATGGGGCAAGATGGAGCGCGAGGAATGCTTAAGATGAGAGAAGAAGGGGCAATGACGATCGCTCAGGACAAAGCTTCTTCCGTTGTTTGGGGAATGCCGCGAGTTGCGGTTGAAATGAACGCTGCGCAACAAGTGCTGAGTCTTAAACAGATACCTCAGCAGATATGTGATTGTCTAAAGAAATAAGCGCCTGTGCGGGCACAACGTCAGGGATGTACTATGAATAAAATAACAATGACCCCAAAAATCCGCTACGCCCTTGCTATAGGGACGCAGATTGTATTGCTTGCTATCGGGATGACGTTGTCATCGTCGATTGCGCATGTCGCTGTTATGGTGCTTGCGGCGGCTATACCATGGTTTGTTTTCCCTAGAGAGGCTTCTACGCCAAATAAGTCTGAGTTAACTCAGTTCCGTGAAAAGTCATCTCAGGACGAAAAACAGATCAGCCTACATGTCAGTGAAATATTGAAAAAAATATCCCTACAATTAAATGAACCTTTAGATCATCAACATGGTGTTGTTGATGAATCTGCAGAGACGCTAAATGAAAGCTTCTTTGAGTTGCAGAAGTTAGCAGAGGGACAAAATGCAATTGCTGAAGAGCTAGTGAGTAACATTATGGGTAATAAAGATAATGCCTACGATATTACTCAGGTCTTGCCCAAAACAGAGACCATCATTCGCCAGTTCGTTGACACACTCATTAATATCTCTGAGAAGAGCATTTCCGCAGTACATAGTATTCATGACATGTCCGATAAGTTGGATGCGGTGTTTAAATTGTTAGCGCAAGTTCGTGGCCTATCCGAACAAACCAACCTGCTCGCTTTGAATGCTGCGATTGAAGCAGCACGTGCTGGGGAGGCTGGGAGAGGTTTTGCTGTTGTGGCGCAAGAAGTAAGAAACCTTTCTGTAAAAGCAGAAGAGCTTAACTGCGAAATAGAGAAGGAAATTAATGTCGCTCAGGATACGGTCAAAGAAGCGAATAAAACAGTTGGGGAGATGGCATCAATCGATATGACGGAAGCGATAGAGTCTAAGGAAAAAGTGGATGATATGCTTCAAGGTGTTAAAGCGGCTAATGCTGTCGTTGAACAGGAAGTTCAGAAAATCAAATCCATTGGGGTCACGCTGCATACACGTGTTGGTGACGGTATTCGGGCGTTACAGTTTACAGACATCATTGTCCAACAGGGTGATTACGCCAAGATCAGTGTTGATTTTCTCGATCAGGTAACTGAAATACTCGTGGCTCATGCCAGCGGCAGCCTAGACCCTGATGAGATGAAACAGGCTGTGGCAGATCTGAAATCAAATATAGACCATCGCGGGGCTCCAGCTGCTTCTCAGGAAAGTATTGAAGAAGGAGAGGTAGAGCTATTTTAATGGGTCATGCGTATACATATTGTCGTGAAGGCGGTGCAGTCTTCGTTGTTGAAAAGGAAATATTATGTCGGTAGAAGCTGAAGTTGATTCAAATTCCAAGCAAGTAACGATCTTAATTGAAGGGGCTTTTGGATTTAATCTAGTCCAAGAGTTCCGTCGTTGTTATTCAGATAAGAAGGATTTTCGTTTTACCATCGATTTACGGAAAGTCGATTATATAGATAGTGCAGGGCTAGGTATGCTGCTTAATATGCACAACTATCTTGAGCAGGATGACGGGATGATCCGGATTACCAATACCTTGCCACAGGTGCGAAAGATACTGACCATTTCTCGTTTTGATAAGAAGTTTTCTATCGAATAGCGGTTAAGGAGGGTCGTATGCATGTCATGATAATTGACGACCACGCTACGAATCGAGAATTGTGTCGATTCATGCTCAGCGAAATGGCGCAAGAAGTCACGACGTTCGAGAATGGTGAAGGGGTCGTGGAGGCAATGCTCAAGATGCCGTCTCTGCCAGATGTCATCTTGTTGGATGTAATGATGCCAGTGAAGGATGGCTTTACGACAGCACAGGAAATTCGTGATGCGTTCCCTAATCTTCATATGCCGATCATCTTTCTCACCGTACTGGATGATCACGATTCGTTCGAGCGATGCCTGACGTTAGGTGAAGACTTTATTCCTAAGCCCGTTGAGAGAAGTGTGCTAGTGGCGAAAGTTCAAGCTCACTATCGAGTTGTAAAGATGCACAATGAGGTGAAGGAACATCGTGATGAGCTAAGTAAGTTTCACGAGCAAGTTCGCTACGACTATGCGATCGCGGAGTCGATTTTCTCCAATTTAATGGATGAAATGAGTTCTCAAGTGAAAAGCATTTATGGCATCAACTACATTTCTACCCCATCAACTGTTTTCAACGGAGACTTGATCGTTGTGGCAAACCGGCCGCATGGGGGAGTATACGTGATGATCGCGGATGCGACGGGCCACGGCCTTCCAGCTGCTATTTCGGCTATTCCTGCAACCCGAGCGTTCTTCTCTATGGCTTCGAAAGGTCTTTCTTTGGGAGAGATTGTTCGCGAGCTCAATGACGTATTGGTACGTTTCTTACCCATGGGGATGATGTTGGCGGCAAGCGTGTTTGAAATTCGTGCTAACGGGTTTGAAGTTTCTTGGTGGGGCGGTGGACTACCTGATGGTTACCTATTGGATAAAGATGGCTCGATCAGCCGAAAACTGGTTTCCACGCATATGCCGCTCGGCGTGTTGAAAGCTCATGAGTTTGAATCGGATCTAGTGCACTTCAAAATGGAGCCAGATCAAAAAATCCTCTGCTACACCGATGGTGTAATAGAAGCTGAAAATGGGCTTGGAGAGCAATTCGGTCAAGAGCGTTTGGAAGAGGCATTAACTTCTGGGAGAGCGATGATCCCAACGCTGTTTGAGTCGGTGAGAAAGTTTGCCAATCGTAATGTGGGCGATGACTTGTCTATTTTGGCCATGGAGTTTCCGATTTCAAACAGTAACGATAAAGTGGTGCAGCAAAGCAGCTTTTATCTTAGCAAAACTCCGGCACAGTCAAAGATGCGTTTCCCAGCATCTGTGCTTAAGTCAGTGACGGTGATGAGCGAAGTCAGACAGTTTCTGACAGGTGTGATGACAGGGCCACATTTAGATTTGGTCTGCTCAGTGTTGTCTGAGCTGTTTGCTAACGCGATTGAACATGGACTATTGCATTTAGACTCGAAAATCAAGGAAGAGCCCGATGGTTTCTTCACCTTCTACCAGTTGCGCGAAGAGAAACTTAAAGAATTGTCTGAAGAGCTTTGGGTGACTCTATTTATCGATTATAAGCCAGAACAAAAACAGTTGGTCTTAGAGCTGGAACATAATGGTGTTGGATTCGATTACAACAAGTTAAAGCAAAGTATTGATAAATCTTTGACGCATGGACGAGGGATCGTATTAGCTTCAGAACTATGTGATTCACTGGACTATTCGAAACAAGGAAAATGTGTGACGGCGGTATACAGCCTAGATGCTAAACACCATTTCCCGAGCTCAGCTTAATTATATTTACAGTGTAAAAGCCCTTGAGAAGTGACCTAAGCCTTACTTTGTCACAAATTTAATACTGTATTTCACGAGGATTATATAAACTAAAGTTATAGGGACTGGATGAAGTAGGCTGTAAATGTGGGACAAGTTAGTCAGCTTATCTGATGATAATCAACAGGTTATTGCTAAATTGCGACCAGATATGAATATCGATGGTCGCTTTGACAGCAAAGGTGTTGAAGAAGCGATTGCGGGCATCGGTGCGACCGATTTTTGCATATTGAATGATGAAATTACTCGATTCATTAACTGTGCAAAAGAAGGCAAAAGCGAAGCTTTGGTTGGCATTGCTATCGCGGAAATCAGAGACGCTGTGGTTGAAGTCGTTTTATCGGATCACGATATGTTAGCCAGTATGGTAGTCACTGGTGCTTATCGCGGTTCGCCGCTTAAAGGCCCTCAGATTGTACACGCATTAGCCCAAGCTCACGTCACTAAAGGAATCAACAAATTGGCACTGAAAAAAGTGTTAATGATGAGCCATCAACTCAAACCGGGTGAGACCTTTACCCAACCTGTCGCCAAAGGCAAAAACCCTGTTCAGGGACAAGATGCAAAGTTTATCCCACTGGTTAAAGACATCACTAAGCAAGTTCTGGCTCCTTCACAAGACGCAGACGGCAAAGTTGATATGTTGGATCTCGGTGAAACGGTCACCGTAGAAGCGAAAGCTAGGTTGATGAAGCGCATCCCTGCGACCAAAGGGACGCCAGGTATCACAGTCCAGGGTAAGCCTATTCCACCGAAGCCTGGCAATGATGCGATGCTGAAAGAATCGAAAGGTTCAGAAATCTCACCTGAGGATCCTAATCTCCTTGTTGCTGCAGTGTCCGGTATGCCGATGATCAAAGAGCGTACTGTCGAAGTGGAAGACGCGCTTTGCTTGCCTGCAATTGGTGTCGCTACCGGGCATGTAAAATTCAAAGGCAATGTAATCGTCACTGGAAACATTGAGTCCGATATGATGGTTCGTGCAACTGGAAACTTAACCGTTGGTGGTTTTATTGAATCGGCAGATGTACAGGCACAAGGCGACATAGATGTGGCTAAAGGCATCATTGGTCATAACGTTTCTGAAGACCAAGCGAAAAGTTGTCATGTAAAAGCGGGTGGTTCTATTACAGCAAATTACGCGCAATTCTCAGAACTTCAGGCTGCTGAAAATATCAATCTTTCAGTCCACTGTATGAACAACGAAATTCGCTGTGGTAAAGATTTAACCGTCTCTGATGCTGCCGAGAAGCAGGGAACTTTAAGTGGTGGCCACGCAAAAGTAGGTGGGAAGGTGACTTGCGTTAACCTAGGTGTTGAAGGTGATACCGCAACTTACATCAATGCGTTTGCGCGTTATCAGAACTTCAAAGAGCGTCAGCAAAAATACAAAGAGCAATATAAGCTTGCCCAAGAAGCGACTATGGATGTGGTTCGTCGGGAGCTGGAATTTAAGAAAACACCGAAAGCAGAACGCAGCGAAGAAGAAGCAGAAAACATTGAGAAACTTAAACTTGAATCCAATGCGCGTCTCGAAAAGGTGAAAATGGCGCGAGATAAACATGAGTTAGAGTTTGAACAAGCGCTTGAAGACAACATCGTAGATGTGAAAAACAAAGTTTATACCCATGTTACGGTTCAATACGGTGAAGAAAAAGTGATCACCAAGCGAGTGCATGGTACGAGTACGTTTTCCTTTAACCAGTACGAAATTAAATGTGCTGCCGCTATGGATGAAGAGGCGCTTGAACAAGAGTAACTCAGGCGGATTTGATAGAACGACAGCCAGCATAATGCTGGCTGTTTTTATTTTCTGAGTGCAGCGAATAAGTTCTGGTTACGATGCTTAGTAGCGTAGGTTACTAGAGCTATGACTGCACAAGACATTAAGACCTTTCCAAGATCTTGTATTTGCCCGGCGATAGCCAGACCAATGCCTATCTGTAGGTAGTAGATAAGCCCGAGAATTGCGCCGCCGCTGCCGGCATGTTGCTTGTAATCTTTTAGTGCTGCGCTGATAACATTGGGAATCGCGATACCAAATGCCATCACGACCAGCATCATTGCGAGAACAAAGTAAATACTGTCCAGAGCCAGATAGACACTTATGCTCCCCACGCACAGTAATGTAGTGGCTAGGCTAATCAGAGCTGATGGATGAGTATGCTTGTTTAGCAGGTATTTATTACAGTAGCTGCCAATCATTGTACCGATCCCTAAAGCGATGCCGCTGTAGCCAAATTGGGCTGAGCTATAGCCGAGTTTAGCAAAGGCAAATGCGCCCAGTTGGTAATAGGAAAACAGCGCGATATTGAAGACTGCAATCAAGATGGTGGAGTACCATATATGGCCATCTTTGAGCATCCTCCAGCCTAGCTGGTGGAGATTAAGTGGCGTCTTCGATTGCTGTGTTTCTGGTAACCTGAAGAGGTTGTAGAACAGTAGTAGGATCGCCATGCTAAACAGAGCAGAAAATACGTAGGTGTGTCCACCAGCTTGAGCAAGCTGTCCACCTATGGCCATTCCTATTACGGGACTGATCGCGATTCCCATACCCATCAGCCCAAACACTTTAGCCAGAGCTTCTCCGTCGAATACATCTCTCAATATCGTTTGAGTGACCACCGAGCCAACGGCAATGCCAAATGCGCTGGCAATTCGCGCAGCAATCAGATACTCAAACTGGTCGGTAAGCATTGCGACTAAAGCGGATAAGCCGTAAACCGCAATACCTGCTAGCATTGCTGGCCGTCGGCCCCATTTATCCGCAGCTACCCCCCAAAACACAACGCCTAGTGCAAATGCGATGAAATAGACAGATAACGTTTGCGAAGCTTGCGAATCCGTGACTGAAAAGGCCTCGGCAATCGAGTGGAGTGCTGGGCTGTAAATCGTTTCCACGATCTGCGGAAACATGAGCATTACGAACATCAGCCAGAGTGAAGGCTTGTGCTTCATGATACGTCCTCAATAAATTTAACTTGAGACGCAGTATAAGGAGCACTACTATTTTTCTATTAACGATAATAATACAAAAAACATCAAAATAAGGACAGCGGTTTGCTGATCGATGAACATTCTGTGATAGATCCCGACAGTGTTAATTCCAAAGTGGTGGGCATTGCGGCTGATCTTGGCAGACACGACTCCGGCTTACACAAGCACCAAAAAGGACAGTTGCTATATGCGCCAAAAGGCTGCATGAATTTCGCGTTGTCTGACTCTATTTGTATCCTTCCTCCCACGAAGGCCGTTTGGATTCCACCCAACACAATACATCGTGCTTTTATGACCAATGTTGTGGCATACCGCTCGTTGTATTTTGATTGTGACGCTTTCTCCTGCCCTGACGCGATTACCATTATTGAAGTCAGTGAATTACTGAAAGCATTGATTAACAAGATGGCTTTCTGGCCTATAGACAAACCTGAATCGGAAATGACCAACTACACCGCTCTGTTTTGGGAAGAGTTTAGTCAAAGCAAAACATACTCCTACGAGTTGCCACTGCCCACAGACCGGAGATTGAATGGGTTCCGTCGTCAAGTCTCGGATGAAGGCTTTCTGGTACCAGATTTGGTGACGTTAGCTAACTCCGCGGGAGCTAGTCCTAAAACCATTACTCGGATCTTCAAGGCCGAAACGGGTATGTCTTATCAGGAGTGGAAGCAGCAATGGCGAACCCTAAAAGCCATCGAGCTTCTGTGCCGTGAACGTCAGGTTAGTGATGTCGCGCACTTGCTAGAATTTTCTTCCGACAGCGCCTTTATCGCGTTTTTTAAGAAACAAATTGGGCAAACACCGCTGAACTTCATGAAATGTAACGCGTTTCCATAATGTTCAAAATATGTCTGAAATGTCCCAATTATTTTCGTCTTTCGCCGTTTTATGTCGTCTAAGGTTAGGAACAGTACATTAAATGACCCTTAGGCGAGTAGCTATGTTTACGACAAAACCGCAAAGAAACGATATTTCAGACAAATTTATCAAGCACGACAGCAAGATGCTTCAGCAGATATACGGGACTGATGATGTGTTGCCTTATTGGGTAGCGGATATGGACTTCCCTGTTGCTCACCCGATCACTCAAGCTTTGGCTCGGATCGTTGAACGTGAGAGATACGCTTATGAATTTGACTCAGAAAGTGTGTTTAAAGCCATTTCTGACTGGAATAAGCAGCGCCATGGTTTGGATCTTAACCCAAGTTACTTTGTGCAAGTGCCAGGAGTACTGAGCGCGATTGCATTGATGATCCGTGAGTGGTCTAACAAAGGCGATGGTGTGCTTATTCAGGTACCTGTCTATCACCAATTTAGAAGGCTGATTGAGTCTGCTGGACGTAAAGTGGTTGCTAACCCGCTTGCATTAGAAGATGGCCAATATCAGCCGGATTTCGACGACTTTGAAGCTAAATTGAGAGAGGACAACGTCAAAATTGTTCTGCTCTGTAACCCTCATAATCCAGTCGGACGCGTTTGGACTCAGGATGAGTTAGCGAAGCTGGTGGCGATTGCGGCCAAGTACAATGTTATGGTGATCAGTGATGAGATTCATGCCGACATCGTTTTTGAAGGCCATCAATTCAACAGTATTCTCACCCAAAACTACGATAACGTTGTGTCGATCATTGGCTCGCCAGCAAAGAACTTCGGTCTGAACAGTATTGCTAATGGTTATCTTTATACAGAAAACCAAGCACTGCTCGAAGAGATTAAGTCCACGGTGACCTCAATGGCATTGGATCACGGTAATACGTTGACCAATTATGCCACTATTGCTGCATACACTCAGGGTCAGGCTTGGTTTGAGGGTTTCCTCGCTTATACACAAAATACCATTGGCTGGATTGAGGCTTACATTGCGCAAAACCTACCACAAATAAAAATGTTTAAACCGCAAGGAACGAACCAGATCTGGTTCGACTTTTCTGGGCTCGCTCTAGAGCCTGAAGTACTGAAAAGTCTGTTGTTCACACAAGCGAAAATGGGGCTGACACCTGGTGGATGGTTTGGGGAGAAGAATCCCAGCTTCTATCGAATGAACATTGCGTCGCCATTGGAACAGATCGAGAAATCGTTCCACGCATTATCAGCGGCGATAAAAGAAGTGAGTTAGCAAAGTAAGAGGAGGCATTGCCTCCTCTCATTAGAAGGGGTAATGACCGAACATATCGTCGATCAGTGATTCCAAAAGCTCAGGGTTGTTGTTGGCTTTCGCATACGTTCTCAGACCTGCGATCTGGATCTGAACGTGACTGGCGAGTCGATGAGCGTCTTTATCTGCACTTAATTCCCCCTGTTGCTGAGCTTGTTGCAGTACTAATTCAAACTGACTTTCCATTAATCTTAAAGAGTGTCTGGCCTCATCCAGTAAATCTTGGTTAGCTTCGGTAAGCTCAGCGACGGATTTTGCCAGCATACACATGCCATCTGGAGCGCCTTTTTGCGATTGTAAAACAAGATGTTTAACGAAAGCCTTGAGTGCTGCTAGGGGAGAGTCGTTTTGGGACTTGAACTGTTCTAGTTTCGATATACCCATTTGGGTGTAATGCCTTAACGCTTGTTTAAACAGTTCTTCTTTACTGCCGAATGCTGCGTAAATACTGCCCGGACGCATATCAATGACTTCCTGAAGGTGACGCATTGATGTGGCATGGAAGCCTTTTTCCCAATATAGATGGGTGGCTTTATCGATGACTTGCTGACGGTCGAATTTGGCAGCATTCCCCATAATTGTTCTCTGGTTATTTTGAACGATAGTTCAAATTATAGTTTTTTCCCTCGCAAGGGTAAAGTAATCAGGACAACTGTCGTCTTCCTATCCTGCTGCCTTCCAGTTAATCCACAGTTTAAATATGACTCTGTAATTATTTGAACGAGTGTTCAAAATTAAACTTGAACAGTCGTTCAAGTGGTTCTATAGTAAACATCGAAATACGAGGAAGGGGTTCCTTCTCTGAATTAACGTGAATATGGCAGGACATCATTATGAGTGAATTCAAATTACACAGTGTGGAAAGTGCACCAGAGGCTAGTAAAGCGATTCTAGAAGGTGCTCAGCAACGCATGGGACGCATTCCTGGGCTTTATTCTGTTATGGCGGAATCGCCAGAACTGTTGCAGAGCTACACGCAGCTCCATCAATCTTTCACTAGTACCTCATTTGATGAGGAAGAGCTGACCGTTGTGTGGCAGACCATTAACGTTGAGCATGAATGCCACTACTGTGTGCCGGCCCATACTGCCATTGCCCATTCAATGAAAGTTGATCCTGCATTAACTGAAGCGTTGCGAAATGGTCAAGCGATGCCTACAGAGAAGCTTCAGGCGCTCCATGACTTTACCTTGAGTGTGGTTCGAGGCCGAGGAAATGTATCTGAACAAGAACTATCGGCATTTTATGCCGCTGGTTATGGTCAAAAGCATGTACTTGAAGTGATTCTTGGCTTGTCTCAAAAGGTCATTAGTAATTACGTTAATCGCATCGCTCAGACGCCAGTCGATGCCATGTTTGAAGCTTACGCCTGGAAAAAATAGTCGAGTTGCAGGGTGGCACAAATCAGATTATTTGCCGCCAGTGACCTATAGTTATCAATGCTCACTAAGACGTGAGCATTGTTATAAGGAGCGTGCAGTGAGTAAGACATTTGCCTTCGATGTGTATGGCACTTTGATTAATACCCATGGTTTGATCGCTTTGCTAGAAGACTGGATTGGAGATAAGGCATCAGCATTTAGCCAGACTTGGCGTGACAAACAGCTGGAATACTCTTTTCGTCGCGGCTTGATGAAAACGTATCAACCGTTTTCAGTGTGTACTCAACACGCTTTAGATTACAGCTGTGATTACCACAACGTTGAGTTGTCTGATGAACAAAAAACACGACTGATAGAAGGGTATCTGAGCCTGCCCGCTTTTGGAGATGTGGCCGAGGCACTTAAGCGCCTCAAGGCAGCGGGTCATCGACTTTTTGCTTTCTCCAATGGCGAAACTCAAGCCGTCAATACACTGCTTGACCGAGCGGAATTGCGTGCATTTTTCGATGGTGTCATTAGCTGCGAAGATATCGAAACTTTTAAACCTAATCCAGATGTGTATCAGTATCTGATTGATTGTACGGGGGCTTTTAATGTCTGGCTGGTATCGAGCAATCCGTTTGATATTCTCGGTGCAATGTCATCGGGCATCCAGTCTGTGTGGGTTAAGCGCAGCGAGGAAGCGTTGTTTGACCCTTGGGGCATTGAACCTACCCGTACCATTTCTACACTTGAACAACTCACTACGGATTAACATCGCAAGGGTGCATGAGTCTCGCATGCACCTCCCGCTTCTCTTGTCGCTGTAAATACAATCTCGTTTGTAGTCTGCTGGTCAACCAATCTCTACACTGGCCATTACGACTGACAATGAAAAGTGCTGTAAAGTCGTTCAACAAAACCACTCACCGGAAGTGAGTGGCCAATGTTAAAGCGCTATTTTGCTGATCGCTTTTTTACCGCACTCTTCTTCAATAAGAGGGTTAGGCGCTCCGGATAAACCAATAGCACCGATGACCGTACCCTTATACATAATGGGTAGCCCACCCGTTAGGATAAGAATATCGTCTTCCATTTTACCCAACTGGCTAAACCCTTTTGCTTCAACTGCGCCGGTTAACGCTGAAGTTGGCGCCTTAAGGGTGGCGGAAGTATAGGCTTTACGAAAGCTGGTGTGAACGGTGTTGCTACCAGTGCCGTCGCCACGATAGAAATAGATCAATCGACCTTGATCATTGACAACGGAAGCCGAAATCGGGACGTTAACAGCATTGCACTCAGCGATGGCTTCTTTGGCAATTTGTTCTGCGACATTGGTTGGCAGGTAGAATTTGCTTGGTATCTCCGCAGCATGAACGGATGAGATTCCAAGAAGTAGGCTGGCAAGTGTCGTGGTGAACTTGTTTAACATGGGCTCTCCTAGATGTTAATTCGTTGGAGAGGTATTTATACCCATTGGTGTAAAGACGACTCTACAATTTGGATTGTGTTTATGGAAAAGAATCAGACAGAAGGACAAAGTGAACTGTTGAGCTCAAGTTTTGAGCAGTTAGATCCTTCACTGCGTGCCAAACTTGAGGGCACTCAAAGTAAAGTTCTCTACGCCGAAAAACAATATATTCATTATGCAGGTGATGAGGCCAAACATCTGTTTTTCATTAACCGTGGGGCGGTGAGAATCACCAAGTGCAGTGAATCTGGTAAAGAATTCATTATTAAGGATCTCACTCAGGGTGAGTGGTTTGGTGTGATTGGTTGTTTTGGCGGTGGCACGAGACCAAATGATGCGATTGCTTTAGCCGAAACCGAGTTAATTCAGTTCTCATTGACGGATTTTATGGCTGTGGCCGACCAAAACCCTCAGCTGTGGCATTGTATTAGTCATCAGTTGGCTCAGTATGTGGTCCATTACAACCGAAGGCTGGAAGATATCGTGTTCCAGCCATTGTTGGAGAGGACGAAAGCCATGTTGGCTCAGCTAAGTCGTTGGCAAAATACTGACACTTTAGCGATGAGCCAAATGGATCTGGCCTGTTTACTGGGCGTGACTAAAGAAGCGGTCGGATTACAGTTGAACAAGCTGCAAGCAGAAGGTGTTATCTCATTGGGTTATAGAAATATTACGTTAAATCAAAATTTTAAAGGTTTATGAATGTAGTGTGATGAAAGACGCTTTGACAAGGTAGAGTGTTCGTTCTACCCTAGAAGTAGAATGATTATTTTACCTCTAGGGTGTCAATATGAGAGATGAAATTGCCTCCAAGTTAGAGATGGCGTTTGGTCAGTATGGCTTTGCAGAACCGAGTGTCCCCGTTCTCAAGAAAGCGTGCGGCGTCAGCTTACGGACCTTATACAAATATTATCCTTCCAAAGATTCAATGGTTGTCGCTGCCCTAGTGCATAGACATCAACGTTACTTGTCTCTGATTAAGAATTCGATGTCGGCTGATGGAATGACGGCAGCAAACCAGTTGCTTGATGAGTTGGGACGCTGGATGGCACAACAGGCGCCGAACGGTTGTATGTCAACGCAAGCGGTAGCCGCGTTTCCTGAAAATCAGCAAATAAGGCAAGTAGTTCAGTCACATAAGCAAGCAATACAACACTTGTTTCAACAGTACTTCGGTGATGAACAAAAGGGGAACGCAATGTTTATTATTCATGAAGGGGTGCTGACTACTTGGCCTACCATTGGTGTTGATTCGGTGAATATTGCTAAACAGTTAGTTAAGACTGTATTTGGAGATACCCATGAATAAACAACCGGCATTAATGAAAGCCATAGAATTGATCGGACATGGAGGTTTAGAAAAGTTGTGCTTTAGCGAAGAAGTAATCACGCCAACGCCTGAGTATCAACAAGTTCTTGTTCGAGTGCGGGCAGCTGGAGTGAATAATACAGACATTAATACCCGAATAGGTTGGTACTCAAAGGGAGAGAATGATAGTCAGGATGCCAGCTGGGGAGGAAAGCCATTGACGTTCCCTTTGATTCAGGGGGCGGATGTATGTGGTCAGATTGTTGCAGTTGGGGAAGGAGTGAGCTCACGACGACTTGGTGAACGTGTGCTTGTTGAACCTTGCATGTCGCATATTCAGGGGCAGCTAATGGATCAACCTTGGTACCTTGGTTCAGAGTGCAATGGCGGGTTTGCCGAGTATGTGGTTGTAGATGCGAGGCATGCATACGCGATCGAAAGTGATTTGACGGATATTGAACTTGCATCTTTTCCATGTTCCTACTCAACCGCTGAAAATATGTTAACCAGAGCGCAAGTGAGTCAACACGATCGAGTTGTTATCACTGGGGCATCTGGAGGAGTTGGCTCAGCGGCGATCCAACTGGCAAAAGCTCGAGGCGCTTCAGTCGTTGCTGTGACGAGTGAGAGTAAGACATCACAGATTTTAGCGTTAGGTGCAGATCAGGTAGCGGTGCGTGACAAATCCTTAGTGGAATCTCTAGGGAGTAATAGTGTTGATGTGGTGATTGATCTTGTTGCTGGAGACGCCTGGCCACAACTGTTAGAGGTGTTAAAGCCAAAAGGGCGTTATGCAGTGTCTGGGGCTATTGGGGGAGCGCTGGTTGAGATGGATGTTAGAACCTTGTATTTGAAGGATCTGAGCTTCTTTGGATGTACTGTTTTAGAACCTGAAGTATTTGGCAATCTAGTTAACCTCATTCAGCAGGGTAAAATCCAGCCTTTGATTGCGAAATCATTCCCTCTGCGGGATATCAAGAAAGCTCAACGTTTTTTCCTAGAAAAGAACCATGTAGGGAAAGTCGTCCTGTCTATTGAATAGGTGGAGAAAACGCGGGCGTTAACTGGCTTTGCTTTCTTCAATGGAACGCTGACTTAACGCTTCATGAGTACTGAATCCACGTACAATGTTACCCAGTGTAATGGCGGCGAATGCGAGAATCACAAAGCTCAAGTGCCATGCTTGATTCAAACCCAGTGTGACCAGCGCCATGCTGACGATAGATGAGATGATCATTTGCCCGCCACCAGACATAGCCGCCGCCGCGCCCGCTTGTTTCTTGTAGGGTTGCATCACCATTGCCTGAGCACAGGGTAGGGCGATCCCGTTACCTAAAATCATCAATAGCTGACCCAGCATCAGATAGAGTGGCTCAAGCGGACAGAAGAAAAACCATAGCGCAGAAGCAAGGTGCAACACAGGTGTGCACAACAGCATTTTCTTACTGCCAATTATCGGTCTTACTCGATTGCAGATACTGGTACCTGTCAGCATGCCCAATGCCGGAATGAGCGCCCACATGGCGTATTCATCTGATGTCATTCCAATCTGATCTTGCATGATAAAGGGCATCACTGAGACGGTGGTGATCATCAGGCTGAAGTTCAACCAGCCGATACTGGCGAAGCTGATGAAGTATCGTGAGGTGAGTAATTCGCGATATTGTCTCAGCATATTGACCGGTGAAGGTAGAGGCTTGGTTTGGCTCAATGTTTCATCAAAACGAATCGCAATGATCGCCCAAGCGATAGCTACATAACCTAGTAATGAGACAAACACCATACTCCAGCCGAAGTGGAAGTTGATAAAGCCGCCCAATACGGGTGCTATCAAAGGTGTGATTGACGCCGCCATAGCGATGTAAGAAAGGGCGACAGGCAGTTGGGCACCACTGTAGCGATCTCTGGTTGAGGCTCGGGCCAATACCGCACAGCAACCTGTTCCTAAGCCTTGCAGCAATCGTCCAAGTACCATTCCGGTAAATGAGTCGCTGAAGGAGATAATCAGCACTAAGCCTGTCAGTGCAATCAATAAACCTGCCAGCAATACCTTTTTGCGTCCTAGCGAATCGGAGATAGGACCGTATAGGAACTGTGAAGGCCCAAAGCCAAGTAAGTACACACTGACTAACAACTGAGCCTGATCGAGTGAGATGCTAAAGTCGCGAGCTATCCACGGTAGTGAAGGAAACACCAGCCCCATGCTTAACTGGCCAATACTGATGATTAAGCAGGCGAGCAGAATGGCTCTTGGCTGGATAGCCTTACTCATCATTTTCCCCACACGCAGACGGACCTTTTGCTCGGCGTTTGAGGCAGCCCTCATCATCATCTTGTTGTAGCTTGGCTTTGACTCTTTTAACTGTCGATAGGCTGACATCGCATTGTTCAGCCACGCTATGCAGTGTTTTACCTTGCATCAAAAGCTCGGCAATCTGGCGATGTTTCTGTTTGTCGGCTGGGCGGCCACGGAATTTCTGTTTCCACAGTTCAGGGTTATCTTTGAGCTGCTTACGTCCCATCTCTGCCGCGAATAAGCGATGCTGAGTTTGCACTTGTCCGTAACCCGACAGTAGGGCGAGTAGAGTTTGGCTTTGTATTGTGTTGGGTTCGAGTCGCAATGGCTCACATACGGTTTGTAAATTGACGCCTTTGTTTTGAAGTCGCTCCACCACGCCAAGTGCCTGACTAAAATCATGGCCAAATGCACTTAGCCACCAAATCACCACGGTATCGCCAGTTTTTAGCGTGTCTAAAAGCTTTACGAACTCAGGACGCTCCATCGCTGGAACGTATCCACGCACTTTGTCCTGAAAGTGTTTTGCTTCAGGAGCGCAACTCTGCATTTGCTCAAGTTGCTGAGAGTAGGCTTGGTTTTTTGGAGAAAATCGAGAGTAAAGGTACGTCGCCATAAAAATGTTTTGGTTCATTTGGTGTGATAGGTCATAAATATAGATGGGTTCATAAATAAGTTCAACACCAAATGAACCATTGCCATGGAGAGATGGCTTAACCTATTGAGAAAAGGAGAGATAAATTTTGGGCGTCAGAAGCGTTCTGAGCCCAAGTTCGGAAAGAGGTTACTTTAGCGTGTGGCTCAAGAACAGGTCGACACAACTCTTGATGTATTGATGCTTTTGTTCGTGAGATTCTTCGATGTTCTCACCGAGATAGCGCCAGTAGACCGCCTTGCCATGAAACATCAGCAGTAACTGAATGGCGCTTTGATGACTGGAGACATCAAGTTGAATGGTGCCGTCTTCAATTTTCTTATCCAGATATTGCTCAAGCATTTTGGTTGTTTGAATCGGGCCGTACTCTAAATAGGTGGCGGTAAACTCCGGGTGAGTATCGATGTTGCTGACCGCATTTCGATACGTTTGTTGGGCGCCTGGGTTCAGCAGAGTTTGGTGAAAACCCATCCCAAATTTCACCAAAGCCTCTTCAATTGGCAGGCTGAGATCAAGCACCGCTTCATTCGCTTGATACTCCAAGCATTTGTTTCTCATGCACGTTTCAAACAACAAGTCCTTGGTTTTGAAATGCGAGTATATGGTTTGTTTCGAAACATCTGCGAGCTTCGAAATACTATCCATACTGGCACCGTAGCCGTGGACACCGAATAATTCAGTGGCCGCTTGGAGAATTCTTTGGCGTTTTAATTCACTGGCACTTGTCATCGATCTTTCGCAATTTGCAGGACACGAGCCAAACATATCAATATCAAACTGGACAGTCTAGTTTTGTTGCTGTTTAATATGTGATCAAACTAGACCGTCTAGTTTGATTGTTGATTTTTGGTTAACGAGGCTGACTTATGCTGTATCAGAATAAAATGGCGACAGCGCTGGTAATGACAACTCTATTGCTGGTTTCTGGGTGCTCTGAATCCGTGGGTGAAGAACCTAAACCAATAAACCTAATCACCGTAGACTCAAAAAACATTGAGAAAAGTGATGGATATGTTGTCCCTAGAGAATATGTCGGCGTTGTTCAGGCAGCGCAGCGAGCAAATCTTGGCTTTGAGCTGGCAGGGAAAGTGCTCAGTATCAATGTGGATGTGGGTGATCAAGTTAAGCAAGGTGATACCCTAGTGACGCTGGACACTCAATTACTTGATGCTGAGAGAAATGAGCTGTTGGCACAACTGGAGGAGATCCGTTCTCAGGCCAAATTGACCGACAGTAATCTTAAACGTCAGTATTCGCTGCAAAAGAAAGGTTTCAGTTCTGAGTCTGAAATTGATGCGCTCACCAGTGAAAAAGAGAGCCTTGCCGCTAACGCACTGCGAGTAAAATCTGCACTTGAAGCCAATTCACTCAAACTAGAAAAGTCGATACTAAAAGCGCCTTATGCGGGAGTGGTGAGTAAACGTTTTGTATCGATAGGTGATGTGGTTTCTACGGGCACTGCGACCTTATCTTTACTGTCATCGGACAACAAAGAAGCGCTTATTGGCATTAATCGTAAAGACATCAAGAAATTCTCTCAGCTCAAAAATGTCAGCATAACCGTCAATGATAAGCCCTATGCGGCCACCTTACTATCTCATCCTTCGAACGTTGATAGTAATTCTCGCAGTGTCGGGTTGCGTTTTCTTCTTCAGGACAGCGGGGCTGTTTTAGATGGTGAATTGGCTTATCTGACCTTTGAAAAATCGTACACCGATAGTGGATTCTGGATTCCTGCCACGGCTCTGACCGATGGGGTTCGCGGTACATGGAATGTGTACACTTTGGGTTCAAAGCAAGGGCAGAAAATTATCGAGCGAAGAGTGGTGAACGTTCTGTTTGCCAGCAACGATTCAGTGTATGTACAAGGTAGCCTTAGCGGTGGTGACGAAATCGTGACTTCCGGGCTGCATAAAGTGGTCCCCGGCCAACCAGTGCAAACTGCTGAGTGAGTGTCGTCATGAAGTATCAAAGTATCCTTTCCAATACCCGTTTGATGATTCTTGCCGTGGCGTTTCTTATTGTCAGTGGCTTGTCTGCGTTTCAGACTTTGCCCAGAGCCGAAGACCCGATTATTGCTAACCGCAACGCGACCATCACAGCGGTTTATCCCGGTGCGAGCGCAACTCGGGTGGAATCACTGGTGACAGAAGTTATCGAGAATAAGCTCAGGCAGATTGATGAAATTAATCTCATTACGTCGACGTCACGAATGGGGATTGCAGTGATAGGCGTCGAGCTGAATGAATCGATTACAGACTCCGATCCTGTCTGGTCCAAAGTGCGCGACAAGCTGTCTGATGTAGAACCGGAACTGCCCGCGGAAGCTTTGCCGCCTGAATTAGACAGTGATCGCACCTACGCATTTACCACTATCATAGGTCTAAAATGGCAAGGCGTTGGTGAGCCTGAATTGCTCACTATGGGGCGCTATGCCAAAGAGCTGGGAACGCGTCTTAGAACCATGTCAGGTACCGAATTTGTGGATGAATACGGTCTCCCTGATGAGGAAATCGTGGTTAATCTCAATGTCAGTGATGCGGTTTCGCTTGGTGTCTCTGCCCAGCAACTTGCCAGTGTGCTTGAAGGCGCCGATGCAAAAAATTCCGCAGGGGAACTGAATACTCAGGATACCCGCTATGGTCTTGAGCTGACGTCCAATCTGGACTCACTTGAAAGAATCCGTAACGTGCCTGTTGCGGTAGATGAAAATGGGCATACGGTTCAAATTGGCGATATTGCACAAGTCAGGCGCTCGGCCAAAGCCCCGTATGATGAAATAGTGTTGCTGGATGGTCAGCCAGGGGTGATCGTTGCGGCGCGCATGCAATCCAATTTGCGTGTCGATAAATGGACACCAGCAGCGATGAAGGTGCTAGCGCAGTTCGAGCAAGAGCTACCAAAAGAAATTCGCGCCGATGTGCTGTTCAGCCAACAGGGCTACACGGAAAACCGTCTGTTTGAGCTCAGTGAGAGCTTAATGATTGGTTTAGCGTTGGTATTGACCGTTCTGCTGTTTACATTGGGTATTAGAGCAGCGGTCATCATCGCTTTGGCGTTGCCTCTGACTATGCTGATGACGACGACTTTCATGAAGTTCCTCGGTATTCCTATCAACCAGATGTCGGTGACGGGGTTCATCGTTGCATTGGGCATCATGGTCGATAATGCGGTCGTGATGGTCGACACTATCCAAAGTTATCGATTGAAAGGCATGGCGAAGTTGGAATCGGCCATGAAGGCGATTCAACACTTATGGGTGCCGCTGCTTGGGTCAACACTGACTACAGTGCTGGCCTTTGCACCGATCTTTTTGATGCCGGGAGCCACGGGAGAGTTTGTGGGTGCTATCGCCCTGACGGTGTCGTTTTCTCTGATTGGATCTTACATCATTTCCCATTCGATCATCGCGGCATTGTCGAGTGTCTTTTTGCCTCGTCAGCAGGAAGGCCACCACTGGTATCAGACAGGTGTAACGATTCCGGCCCTCAGCCGAGGGTTCTCTGCCTCAGTCGCTTGGTCGATTCGACACCCTTTCCTCGCTGTTGGGCTATCTATGGTGCTGCCGCTAGTCGGGTTCTGGAGTACGTCTCAGCTTACCGAACAGTTTTTCCCGACCTCGGACCGTGACATGTTTGAAGTGCAGGTATTTCTTCCTCCACAATCGAGTATTTACGCAACGGAAGCGACCACGGAGATTATTCAGGATTTAATCACAGCTGAACAAGGCGTTGAGCAGGTCCACTGGGTTGTCGGGGCTTCCTTCCCTTCTTTTTATTACAACCTGGTCGGCAATCAACAAAAAGCGCCATACTTTGCTCAGGCAATGGTGAAAACCGTCGATTTTCAGACCGCAAACGCCTTAATACCCAAGCTTCAGACGTTACTGGATAAGAAAGTGCCACAAGCGCAGGTGCTGGTCAGAAAGCTAGAACAAGGCCCACCGTTTAATGCCCCTGTCGAGCTGCGAGTGTATGGCAACAATCTAGAACAACTGAAATCGATTGGTGAAGATATTCGCCTGATCCTTTCTCAAGTGTCCCATGTGACTCATACACGTGAGAGCCTGACGTCCGGTGTGCCTCAGTATAGTGTGACGGTGGATGAGCAGGCGATCCAGATGAATGGGGTGAGCCTAAATCAATTTGCGGGCTTACTTCAGTCAACACTTGTCGGTAGAGAAAGTGGCAGCGTGATTGAAGGGACAGAGTCGATTCCCGTCCGTGTTCGGGTTAAGGATGAGCAACGCGAAAGCTACAGTGATTTAAACAATCTTCGTTTTCCACTAATGCAAAGTGATGCGGAACTGGGCACTACCGTACTTAACTTATCCTCTTTGGAGCTGACACCAAGTCGAGGCAATATTACTCGTCGTAATGGTGTTCGCGTTAACACCATCGAAGGGTATATCGAAGCGGGAGTGTTACCCCAAACTGTGCTAAACGATTTTAAAAAAGCACTGGAAGGCTACTCGTTTCCTGCTGGCTACCGAGTTGAATTTGGAGGCGAAGCCGCTGAACGTGATGAGTCGGTTAACAGCCTGATTGGTAATGTCTCTCTGGTGATGATTCTCATGGTGCTGGTTGTGGTGTTGTCATTCAATTCATTCAGGCTGAGTGCGGTGATATTTCTCGTCGCGGGACTGGCTGCAGGGTTGGGCATTCTTTCCGTATGGTTGTTCAGTTATCCGTTTGGCTTTACCGTCATCATTGCGCTGCTGGGGGTGATAGGTCTTGCGATTAACGCGGCTATCGTGATCCTTGCAGAATTGAGGGCGGATACCGATGCGCTCAATGGCGATTCAGAGGCGATTTTGGCCGCCGTCATGAGCTGTACTCGCCACATTACGTCGACCACGATTACGACTATTGGTGGCTTCTTGCCTTTAATTCTCGCTAGTGGTGGTTTCTGGCCGCCGTTTGCGGTGGCGATCGCTGGGGGGACGGCACTGACGACTCTGCTATCGTTCTATTTTGTGCCTTCCATTTTCACCTTGTTAACCAAGCTACCGTACAAAATAGCGGCTTAAAGCATCGCCGCTCTGAACCACTAAGTTCATAGCGATGATTCACTTCAGAAAACCTAAGCACTTTGCTTAGGTTTTCTATTAGGTATCGACACAATAGTGACATGCAAGCTCATTAGCCTGCCCGATTTACACTATAAATGCGGGTTAAATATGTTGTTGTCCTTACCACCTGCGGTGACCCTGATTATCGCTATTGTTCTAGAAGTCTTCGCCACCTCTTGGTTGCCAAAAACGCAGCAGTTTACGGCGTTGTATCCTACATTAGGCGTGTTAGTGGGCTATGGAGTAGCGTTTTATCTACTTTCGTTGACAGTACAGAGCATGGCGTTAGGCGTGGCTTATGCGATCTGGTGTGGCGCAGGTATTGTTCTTGTCGCTGCTCTTTCCTGGCTGGTCTATGGACAAAAGTTGGATGTGTATGCTTTGGTTGGTATCAGCTTTATCCTGTGTGGGACGGTGATCATAAATCTGTTCTCCAGCTCCGTTAGTCATTAATCTGTCATCTTCGCGTCGAAAATCTGCAACCTGATTGAAGTAGTTTTCAGTTTTATTTCAATCAGGTGAACGCCATGTTACCTCCTTTACGTGCTCTGGTCGCTTTTGAAGCGGTTGCCCGGCTTGGCTCGATTGGAGCCGCTGCTCGGGAATTGTGTGTTACGCAGGCTGCTGTAAGCCAACAGTTGAAAAGTCTGGAAGCGTTTCTTGATACGACGTTGTTTGAGCGAACGCAAAAGGGCGTCAGGTTGACGTCGTCTGCTCAGCAGTACCAACCGATTGTTTCTGGCTCCCTGGCTCACCTTAAACTTCAGACTCAACTGCTGTTCGGTGAAAAGGAAACTGATGTACTGAGCCTCAGAGTGAACCACACTCTTTGCCATAACTGGCTCCTACCGCGCTTACCGCATTTTTACAACAAATACCCTTTCATTCGCCTTGATATTCAGTTGGTCGACTGGCCTTCAACTACACCTTGTCAGAACGTTGATATCGAATTGACCAATGGCAAAGTGGAAAGTGAAGACACCAGTGCTGAGCGACTCTTTCAGGAACACTGGCAACTGGTGTGCAGTCCTGAGTTCAAACATAGCTATCAAACTCAGCTTGATGAGCGCGATTTTTCACAGCTTCCTGCCGTGCAAGTAAAGGGATATCAGGAGAACTGGCTTCAGTGGCTCAGCCACAATCAGTTCGATGCGATGCTGCCCAAAGTTCAGCTCGAAATCAGTAACTCTCTGCATGCTTTGGAAGCGGTCAAACATGGTGTCGGTGCGTTGTTGGTGAGGTCGCTGGCGGTGTCAGAACTGTTAAAGAGTGAAGAGCTGGTATTGGCGGTGGATGCCTCTATGCCAGCGGAATCGGGCCATTATCTGATCACCAAAAACAGTCGTAATGCCAAGGTCAATTTCTTTTGTGACTGGCTGCACCATCAGATTAAAGATGATGGCTTGGCTTAAAGATTTTCTTATGAGTGCCCATAAAAAAAATGAGGGGCACTCCAACAGGCTTGTCATATAGCGCACTTAGTTTATTGACATATCACGGAAGTACTAAGGTCAAACCATGAGTACCATCTCACAACAAATATCGAACCACCTCAAAGTGCTGTTGTTTACTGCACCACTGCTGATTCCACTGGTGGCTTTTTGGTTAGTGCCGTTCGGCTACTCCATTTATATCAGCTTTACAGATTGGGATTATATCTCGCCAGAATACGATTTCATCGGCTTGGAAAACTATCAGTATATGGTCGAGGATTTCGAGTTCACTCAGGCGTTACTCAATACATTTTGGTTTTCTCTTGGTGTGGTTATTCCGACTGTGGTATTGGGGCTTATCTTTGCTTTACTGCTGCATAAAAACTTTGCGGGCAGCCAGTTTTATCGTGCGGTGATCTTCTCACCCTGGATTACACCAACGGTTGCGGTGTCGATTGTCTGGTCTTGGGTGTTTGAGTCCCAATCCGGTCTGGCGAATCAAATTCTGATGTCGATGGGTTTCGACAAGATTGCGTGGTTGGAGCAGGGCGATACTGCCATGGTCGCGGTGATTATTGTCACTATCTGGCAGGCCATCGGCTGGACAATGCTGTTTTACATCAGCGCGCTCAACAAAATCCCGAGTTCTCTCTATGAAGCGTCACTGATTGACGGTTGCAGCAGTCTGACTCGCTTTTTCAAAATCACCTTACCTCTAGTATCGCCGACAACTTTCTTCTTGTTGGTGGTCAACATCATCAATGCGGTTCAGGCGTTTGACCAGTTCCAGATCCTGACGCAAGGCGGGCCTGGTGGTGAGACTCGCACACTGCTTTATCTCTTCTATCAGCAAGCGTTTGAGCGTTATGAAATGGGGCCGGCGGCGGCGACATCATTGGTGATTTTCCTGATCACTGGACTATTGGCACTGGCAAATACCTACATTGGTAAACGCTGGGTTTACTACTGAGGATAGGATTATGACGACACAAGTTATGGATAGCGCGCCACGATTACGCCAGACAAATGGGTCACTTCAAGCGGCGACCACTGACAAGTCATTACCAGCTAGTCAGGAAACCGCCAGTAAGCGGCTGGAAATACAAACACTGACTTCGATAGGTAAGCACCTGTTCCTCGCCATATGCGGAATACTGATGGTGTTCCCTTTCCTCTGGATGTTGTCTGGTTCTCTGAAATCGAACGATGAGATTTTCGCTAGCCCGCTTAACTTGATTCCGGAGCAATTTCGCTGGGAGACCTTTGTTGAAACGTTTCATAGTGCACCATTTGGTCTGTACATTTTCAACAGTTTCAGTGTCGCGCTTTTTACGACTTTGCTAGTGATCATCAATTCTGCGATGTTCGCTTATGCCTTGACTCAGCTGAAATTCCGCTCAAAGACGGTGCTCTATTTTGTTGTGATGGGCTGTTACATGTTGCCGGGGGCGGTGACTTACATTCCATCTTACATCACGCTGGCGAAGCTGGGGCTGCTTGACTCACATATGGGGCTGGTGGTGTCCAATGCCGCGTCTATTTTTGGCGTTTTCTACCTGCGTCAGGTCTTCATCAAAATCCATCCGTCACTGATCGAAGCGGCACGCATTGATGGTGCTGGTGAGCTGAAAATCTTATGGGCGATTTTGCTGCCTCAATGCAGAGCAGCGGTCGCAACCTTGTTCCTGATTACTTTTATCACGAACTACAACAGTTACATGTGGCCGAGTCTGGTGATCACTTCACAAGAGCTGAACCTGATTGCAACCGGGATTCGCCACTACTTCATCGCTGAAGGCAATTACGGTCTTAACTGGTCGCAAATTATGGCAGCCAGCACGATTGCCGTATTGCCTTTGTTGATTCTATTCGTCTTGTGTCAAAAGACGATTCTTTCAGGTATCGCCGATAACGGCGTAAAAGAGTAAATGGAAATGAAACTAAAAACTCTCGCACTAGTGTGTGCTGGCGCAGCGAGCGCTTCAATGGTCTCGGGTAGCGTTCTGGCAAAAACGGAAGTGAATTTCTGGTATTCCGGCGGTACAAAACCTCAGAAGCTGATGACTCAGCTTATTGAAGAGTTTAATGCCAGCCAAGATGAATATGTCATCAAGCCAGCATTGCAAGGAAACTACACCGAAACGTATCAGAAACTGCAGGCCGGTTTGGCTTCAAAAACCGCTCCGGAAGTGGTTCTGCTTGACTCGGTCCGAGCTGAGGCGATGTATGAGCGCGGCTTGAGTCGTGATCTTAAACCGTATATGGACGCAGAGTTCAACTTCTCGGATTTTGTCGGGGCGTTTAAAGATCAGGTGACGGCTGAAGATGGAACAGTGATTGGCTTACCAGCTTATGGTACGACTCAGGTGTTTTACTACAACAAGAAAGTGTTGGCAGATAATGGCTTTACAGAGAAAGACCTGAGTACCTGGCAGGGGGTGGCTAAAGTTGCTGAGAAAGTGACTCAGCGAGATGCGAAAGGCAACACGACTTTTTATGGCTGGGAACCGATGTGGGGTCAGGACAATATGATCGACGCCGCTTTCTCTAATGGCGCTAAGGTGATCAGCGATGATGGCAAAACAGTACTGATTGACTCAAAGCAATGGGTTGAAGTGTGGGACAGCTTCCGTAAATGGATTCACGAAGACCAAATCATGCGTATTCACCACGGTGGTCAGGGCTGGGAGTACTGGTACAAGACCATTGATGATGTCATGAAAGACAACGCCCTTGGTTACACAGGCTCATCGGGTGATCAGGGCGATCTCGATTTCACTAAACTTGCTGCAACCACGCAGCCTGGTTGGGGTTCTCACCCATCCGCACCTCAAGCAGGCGCTTTGGTATACGTAATGCCGAAAGGGACCGATGACAAGGCAGCACAAGGTGCGTTTGAGTTTATGGAGTTTTATACCAACGCTAAGAACACCGCGAACTGGTCTATGTTCACAGGTTACATCCCTGTACGTATGAGTGTAGAAAGCGTGCCTGAGTATCAGGCGTTCACCAAGGACAACCCACAAGCGCTGATTCCGTTAAAGCAGGCAAGCTTCGCCAGCCAGGATTTCCTAGACCCAACGAATGGCAAGATCATGGATGCCCTGAAAGTGGCTGCCGATCAGATTCAAATTCAGAACGTACCTGCTGAGAAAGCGCTGAAACAAGCGGCGAAGAAAGCGCAGCGTGCACTGGACAGAGCCAACCGTTCTTAATCTTGATAAGGAGCCTGCCTAGGTAGGCTCCTCCATCCTACAGTGGATTTAATTGGTGAAACCGATGACAGAATTTCAAGGTGAACTGACCTTCGGCAGAGTGTCGTTGTCGTTTATGGTTCCGCACGGTGCTGAGGCCGTTCAAATTACGGGCACGACCGTGACCAAAGGGTCCTTATACGCAGCGGCGTACGATAGTCATGGTCATTTTCGCGGCAAGGTATTGTTTGAAAAGGCCCATAAGTCACTGAATATATGTACGGAATATTCGGGGTTTGGTGCTATCGACGGCGAGCTGATTGCTGGAGAGTGGTCTCTGGAGCTATACAACCTTGAAGGTGAGTTTCGTTCCGAGCGGGCGATGCAGTATCAGGTGAATATCGCGTTTGATCAACCGGTTGATACTCTAGCTATAGACAGTGTATCAACTGTAGGGTTGGATCATCAGATTTCTTTTGATTACAGTCGGTTATTGAGCTCAGAGTCTCGTTGGTATCGAGGTGACCTGCATGCACATACTCAGTTATCTGATGGACACAACACCCTCGCGGCAGCCAAGCAGATAGTCGAAGCGCAGGGCTTAGATTTCTTCTTCCTTACTGAACACAACATCTGCCAGCCAAGATTACCTTTGTCTGAGCAATGCCTGTTTATGCCTGCCCTTGAAGTGACTACAGACCTTGGGCACTTCAATGTTCATGGTCCACAATCTGCGCTGGATTTGCGTCATGTTGAACATAGCAGCCAAAGTGTTATGGAAGCAGGATTGGCATTGGCCAATGCATCTCATAGCTCTATCAGTGTTAACCACCCGATGATGAAGCCATGGCATTGGCATTATGCACCGCTCGAACTCGACAAAGTATCGACGTTTGAGGTGTGTTGCGATCCGACTTGGCCAACATCACCTAAAGCGACAAACTCAGCGCTTAAGGTATTGAACGAAATGTGGAATTGCGGCCATAGAATCAGCGCCATTGGCGGCAGTGATTCCCACCTAGAGCCTCATGAGCGCAATCCGAAAGCGACGGAACCTTCACTCTACGGTGACCCGTCAACCTTTGTGTTTAGTCATGGACTGTGTGGTGAAGGCATTCTCGCTGGGCTACGGAACGGACATGTCTATTTAGAGCGTCGCTGCGGCTTATCTTTTGCCATCAACAGCAACGAATTATTACCCGGCTGCGATTCTAAAGGGCAGGCTTTGTGCTACCAGTTAGCTGTGGACGATGATGAGCATACTTATTGCGCCGAATGTATTGTCGATGGCGTTGTCGTTGCCAAAGTCACGTTGCACAACACCGAACAAATACTGTTTGTAGAAGCAGGCTACTCTTGGTGCCGCATCGATATCCGCCGCGCCGAGAATGATGAATTTGAAGGCTGTATTAACGCCGTTTATGACGGCGACCAACTCATTTTTACTACGCCTCTGGTCAAAACCTGGGGTGAACTTATGGAGCGATTTAATAGTGATGAAGTTTAAAGCACTATTGTTTGATAAAGATGGCACGCTGTTGGAATTCCACAATATGTGGCTCAACGCTTCACGCAGTGCGTGCCAGACCGTAAAGGATTTCAGTGACACAAACCAGGGTCATCAAAACGTCACAGTTACGGAGTTACTCTTAGCCATCGGCGTAGAGGGCGACTCAGTTGATAACCACGGTTTGTTGGCGTCCAACCCGGTGGAAGATACGGCCAAAGCTTGGTTCGAGATCCTACGCCCAGTCGTTTCTCTGGAAATGTTTACCCGTGTGACCAAAGAGGCGTTTAACCATCATGTCGCTAATCATCCTGAATGGGTTGAAGCGCTGCCAGGGGTAACAGAAAAACTGGATTCACTTAAGCAGCAGGGCATGATTCTTGGCATTGCTACCGCGGATACCAAGGACTCAACACTCTACACTTTACAGCAATCTGGTTTGAGCGAGATGTTTGATTATGTCGGTTACTCGGATGGTGACATCGAACCAAAGCCAGCCCCTGCACTGCTGAATGCCTTTTGTCAGCAATGCGGTGTTGAGCCACACGAAGTGATCATGTTTGGCGATACGGTGTCAGATATGGAATTTGGCACCAATGCGGGCGCGAAGAAAATCGGTGTTCTAACTGGAACCGCATTGGAAAGCGAACTGACGCCTGTTGCAGATCTGGTGATTCCATCGGTAGCCCATTTTGACCCACACGCATTTAACGAGTTGATTTAAGGATAAGCTATGGCGGAAGTCACGCTTAAAGGGGTGGAAAAAACCTACCCGAATGGATTCAAAGCGGTTCATGGTGTTGACCTGAACATTCGCGAAGGCGAGTTTATGGTGTTTGTTGGGCCGTCTGGCTGTGCTAAGTCGACGACCTTAAGAATGATCGCAGGCCTAGAAGAGATTTCTCACGGTGATGTCTATATCGGTGACAAACGCGTCAACGATTTACCGCCGAAAGATCGTGGTATCTCAATGGTGTTTCAGAACTATGCGCTATACCCACATATGTCGGTGTATGAAAACATGGCATTCGGGCTTAAACAGCAAAAACTGGCAAAGTCAGAAATTGAACTGCGTATTTCTGAGGCGGCAAAAACGTTAGAGATTGAGCATTTACTGCAAAATAAACCCGGTGAAATGTCAGGTGGTCAAAGACAGCGTGTCGCGCTTGGTCGTGCGATGGTCCGCAAGCCAGATGTGTTTCTGTTTGATGAGCCGTTGTCGAACCTTGATGCCAAATTGCGAGTGTCTACCCGAGTGAGCATTGCTCAGTTGCACTCTGATCTCAAAGCGGAAGGGCAGAATGCGACCATGATTTATGTGACCCACGATCAGGTGGAAGCCATGACGCTTGGGGATCGCATTTGTGTGCTCAATCAGGGGGAAATCATGCAAGTGGATACCCCAATGAACTTATACCGCTATCCAGCCAACAAATTTGTGGCAGGTTTTATTGGCTCTCCGGCGATGAACATCATTAAAGCCCGTATTGACGAGATTGATGGCGTGATGAATGCCATAGCAGAGAGCGGTAACCGATGGACGTTGCCAGAAAGTAAGCAAGATTTAGCAAGGCAAAAAATCGGCCAGTGGGTGTGGTTTGGTATTCGCCCTGAGCATATTCAACTGGCGAACCATGATGCGCTACTTTCAGAGGTCAATATTCAACGTCATCCTATCAATGTCGTTGAATCGATGGGGAATGAGCTGTACCTCTATTTCCAACTCGGTAATGACAAATTGATTGCTCGCGTGCCATTTGATGCAGATCGCATGGTGTTTAATGGTGAAGAGGCGTTATTGAATTTTAATGTCTCTGAGTGCCACCTTTTTGATATCGAGACCGAGCAGGCGCTCGTGCAGTAGCACATAAAATGATGAAGCCATCCGTATAAGGATGGCTTTTTTGATTTTTAACTCGCTGGATTAGTTTGGAATTGGCACAACCAGAATGTCGACCGGAGATTTGTTGATCAGGTGTCTTGAATAAGAAATGATCTTACTCCAGAAGTCCTGATGGTGGCCACATATCAGCAAATCAACACTGTTTTCCGTAATGGTGTCATTGAGCTTATCGCCCAGATCGCCAGTCCCGACTAAAAAATGCTTCACAGGAAAATCTAGCTTGGCTTGGAATGCGCGCAACCATTCCATGGAGTGTTCGTTGAGTGGTCTGATGCTGGCGTCAGCGTGAATGTCGACCAGCTCCGGATAGATTTCTCCATGGGTGCCATCAATGTGGATGAGCGATATCTCCGCGTCATGTTGCTTAGCCATAAATACCGCTCTTTCAATCAACACATTACTCTCTTCAGAAAGTTCCAGCGCGACCAGAATATGTCGATATTTCATTACCATGTCCTCTTATTGAACTGACTCATTTCATCATAGAGTGAATCGCTGAAAAATTTTGTCTAAGAGATCGCGGAAATGCTACAAATTGCATTGGTTGGTATGTACAAATGCTCGCATGTTTCGTTAATCGGTCATCTTAATCATGCACTCTTTTTTTTGTGTTGATAACCTTAAAAACTAGGAAATAACTATCTCACACCTCAGCCTCATTTTGTTCCTAAAATGTGGGTTACACTCAGTTCAGACTCGAAGTGAGAGAGAATATGATGACAACATTTCCTAAGCATTTTCTGTGGGGCGGCGCGATTGCGGCGAATCAGGTGGAAGGCAGTTTTGATCTTGATGGTAAAGGGCTGTCGACGTCCGACATGTTGCCCAATGGAATTCTCAGTCCGCACCAGACGCGCCAACAACGCACCGATGGTATTAAAGATCTGGCGATAGATTTTTACCAGCGTTACCCAGAAGATATCGCTCTGTTTAATGAAATGGGGTTTAACTGTCTGAGGTTGTCCATTGCTTGGACGCGTATATTCCCGAATGGCGATGAATCTGAGCCCAATGAAGAAGGCTTGGCGTATTATGATCGTATCTTCAACGAATTAGCGAAACATGACATTATGCCTTTTGTCACCTTGTCTCATTATGAGATGCCTTATGCGTTGGTAGAAAACTATGGCGGTTGGGCAAGCCGTGAACTGATTGGCTTCTTTGAACGCTATGCTCGTACCGTGTTTGAGCGCTATCAGAACAAGGTTAAGCTGTGGTTGACGTTCAATGAAATCAACATGTCTCTACACGCGCCGTTTACCGGTGTGGGCTTAGCTGAAGAGGCTAGTGAGCAGGCTATTTATCAGGCAATACATCATCAGCTTGTCGCTAATGCAAAAGCGGTGAAACTATGTCATGAGATTATTCCAGATGCCAAGATAGGTAACATGTTGCTTGGTGCACTCAATTATCCGTATACCTGCAATCCCGACGATGTCATCGCGGCGATGCAGGAAAATAACAAATGGCTGTTTTTTGGTGATGTCCAGACTCGTGGTCGTTACCCAGGTTACATGCTTCGCTATTTCCGTGAAAAAGGGATTGAGATCGACATGCAGCCAGGTGATGTAGAGGAACTGGCGAGCGCCAGCGTTGACTTCATTTCATTCAGCTATTATGCGAGTGGCTGTGCTAGTGCGGATCCCAAGCAGAAAGAGGTCGGTAACATTGTCGACAGCGTGCCTAATCCGTATTTAGAGAAAAGTCAGTGGGGTTGGCTAATTGATCCGAAAGGGCTACGCATTTTGCTTAACTTTCTTTATGACCGCTATCAGAAGCCGTTGTTCATTGTTGAAAATGGGCTTGGGGCGCGCGATGAAATTAACGCCAATGGGGAGATAGAAGATGATTATCGCATTGCCTATCTCAATGACCACTTGGTTCAGGCCAGAGAAGCCGTATTGGATGGAGTGGAGCTGATGGGCTTCACCAGTTGGGGCCCGATTGATTTAGTAGCCAATTCTACGGCAGAAATGAGTAAGCGTTACGGTTACATTTATGTTGATCGCCATGACGATGGTAGTGGTACATTAGAGCGTAAGCGCAAGAAAAGCTTTTTCTGGTATCAGGACGTTATCCGAACACACGGAGCATCGCTAAAATCTTGAAGTAAAGGAGCCAATGGGCTCCTTTACTTTATCCTCTGATAGGAGAGGAAGAAATCAATGGCAGACTTTAAGTCTTGCTGCTCTTTCAGGTTATTTTCTGACTCGCTTGAGAGACTAGTTGATTTGGGGATGTTGACACTCTTCGTACATAACGCTTACCCGTTGTTGTTAAAGTAATCGCCAATGTAACCAAATGTAAATATATTGACAGGTGTAGGACGAAAAAATCACCGTCAATTTGTTCCCCTATTATGAAGTTCAATCGACAACGTACCCACATGCGCAATCATGAGTGGGAAGTTAAGCTATTCCAACGCCGCGCGGTCGTGGCTTTTATTGCGATGATCGCCCTATTGGGTGTGCTGGTGGCAAACCTCTACCACTTGGAAGTCAAAGATTTTGACTACTACCAGACCCGAGCAAATGACAACCGTATTCAGGTTCTGCCTATTTCTCCTCCTCGAGGGCTGATTTATGACCGCAACGGCCATCTCATAGCCAAAAACATTCCTGTTTATGTGTTGGATGTGTTTCCGGATAAAGCGCTCAACCTCGAACAATCCATTGTTAACTTGCAAAAATATGTCGATTTATCACCAGAGCAGGTGAACCAGCTTGAACATCTACATCGCAGGCGTTTCAAGGCGGTGACCATCAAGGGGGAGTTATCTGAGTTGGAAGTGGCCCGTTTCTCTGCGCATCAACACGAATTTCCGGGTTTTGTAATCAACGCTGAAATGAAACGTTTTTATCCTTATGGTGCGTCACTGACGCATGTTGTAGGTTACGTTTCTCACATCAATGATCGCGATATTGAGCGTCTCAAGCGTCAGGATGAGTTGTCCAACTACCGGGCAACGAAGAACATCGGCAAGCTCGGGATCGAGCGCTACTACGAAAAAATGCTCCACGGCGAGCAAGGTTACGAAGAAGTCGAAGTGAACAGTCGTGGTCGAGTGATTCGCACCCTCGAATATGTGCCTCCTGTCGCGGGTAAAGACATCGTACTGAACATTGACGCCGATTTACAAAATTATGTCTACAAACTATTGGGAGACAGGCAGGGTAGTGCGGTGGTACTCGACC
The DNA here is from genome assembly GCF_947311885.1 of Vibrio sp. St2. NCBI lineage: Bacteria > Pseudomonadati > Pseudomonadota > Gammaproteobacteria > Vibrionales > Vibrionaceae > Vibrio > Vibrio sp. St2. The sequence goes on from NZ_CAMZNA010000002.1 coordinate 957,189, forward strand.
CGAAAGACAACAGTGTACTCGCGATGGCATCCAGTCCCAGTTATGACCCAAACCCTTTTGTCGATGGGATATCAGGGCCTGCGTATCGTAAATTACTTGAAGATGCTCACCACCCACTGGTCAATCGTGCCACCCTTGGTGTGTATCCGCCCGCCTCTACAGTGAAGCCCTTCATGGCGATTGCAGGGCTGACTGAACATGTCATCAGCCCTACTACGATTCGTAACGATCACGGTCGTTGGCAGATTCCTGGCTCCAGTCGTCACTCCAAAGCTTGGCGTGACTGGCGCCGCTGGGGGCATGGTGATGTTGATGTCACGCTAGCGATTGAAGAGTCGGTAGATTCGTTTTTCTATCAGATGGCTTACGATTTGGGGATTGATCGTATCTCGGACTGGATGGGGCTGTTTGGGTTTGGTCAGCTAACCGGCATAGATATTCTGGAGGAAACGGAAGCCAATATGCCGACCCGAGAGTGGAAACAGCGTCGCCACCATCAACCTTGGTATAAAGGGGATACGGTGCCTATTGGTATTGGACAGGGTTACTGGACGGCCACACCGTTGCAAATTGCTAAAGCGACATCGGTATTGGTCAATCACGGCAATGTCACGCCACCTCATCTGCTGAAAGCGGTCATTGAGCATGGTCAAAGCTTTGAGTCTGCGACGTTAGTTGATGAGCCAGTGACTAACAACATGAAACAAGTGGATGACAGTTCATGGGATATTGCTCTGAATGCAATGCGACTGGTGAATGAAGGCCCAAGAGGTTCAGGCCGAAGAGCGTTCAGAGGGACCGAGTATTGCAGTGGTGGTAAGTCGGGAACCGCACAGGTTTTCGGCCTGAAGAAAGACGAAGTCTATAACTCCAAAGAATTGAGTCACAACCTTCTCGATCACGGCTTGTTTACAGGGTTTGCTCCGTGTCGCAATCCTGAGTATGTCACGACAGTCGTCATCGAACACGGTAATGGTGGTTCCAAAGTGGGTGCGCCGTTTGTTCGAAATGTGTTTGATCACTTGCTGACTGAAAAGGGTAAACATGCCCCCAGAAAGCAGACTTAAGTGAGAGTTTCTACGTATTAACCCATCTATAGGATGAATTTTTGATGATCGGTAGCGAGTTTCAATATTGTCATCTAGATTCATATGGTTAGTTGGAAAATATGAGTAGGGATAAGAACATGAAGCGACTTTTGTCTCAGTGGTCTGTTACCAATCGTTTGGTAGCTATTTTCGTTGTATTTGTCGTCACTATTGTTTTGATTGCGACCGATATTATTGTGACTTTGGAAAAGAATAAGCAGGATGGCACGGTGATTAATGTTGCTGGCCGACAGCGAATGTTGACCAAGAAGTTTGCCAGTGAGGTCATGCTTTCTGTATATGAGGGGCATAAGTCAGCTCATTCTCAGCTCAATTACGACAATACCATCAAACTTTACGAGACCTCACTCAAGGCGTTAAAAAGTGGTGGCCAGACCTTCTCAGATTTACCGATGAAAAATCCGATTAACCTTGCTGAAAGTACAGCAGAAGACTTTAAAAACAGGCTCAACACGGTAGAGCAGCTCTGGAATACGCAAAAAGCCATGGCTTTTTCTTTGTTGCAACAAACGGACAATCCGACGGAGGAGCAGGTTGATAAGTTTATGTTGGCCAATCACAAAACACTCGGAGCGATGCACCAAGCGGTACTTAGCTATAACCGCTATGCAGACGCTAATGTGAAAGGCTTGAAGCAAGACATTTTAGTCATCTCTGGTGTCGGCATACTGCTCGTCATTGTGCTTTCTTACTTGATTGGGAAAAGCTTAACACAGCCAATTCATCAATTGGTCGCGGTGAGCAGAGACACAAGAAAAGGTGATCTGGAGGACAAAGATCATATCAATGAGCTGGTCAATAATAGTGAGCTTGGCCTGTTGGCGAGGAATATCCAGTCGATGAGACACGCATTGTCTTCGGTGGTCAAAGGTCTCAAAACTAGTGCGGACAACATCTCTAGTTTATCGAGTCGAGTTGAGTCTCTGTCACAAGAGGTGAACGAGAGCTACGATGATGAGAAACGCAAATACGAAGAGATTGCTCAAATTTCAGATGGTTTGGTGGATTCCTTTGATCGCGTTTCAGGAGTGGTTGATCAAACCTTGGAGTCTGCCGCTCAAAGTCAAACCAGTGCAAAGCGTGGCTTAGATTCAGTTCACGCCAACATGAAAGCGGTAGAGCTAGCGTCTGCTGAGTCGCAGAAAGTGTCTGAGAACATTCAGGAACTGAGTTCTGTTGCCGAGCAAGTGTATAGCATAATTGATGTTATCCAGACCATTGCCGAGCAGACCAATTTATTGGCACTTAATGCTGCAATCGAGGCTGCACGGGCAGGTGAACAAGGGCGAGGCTTTGCCGTTGTTGCAGATGAAGTCCGAATGTTGGCTAGTAAAACCAATGACTCAACTGGGGAAATCAGTAGCTTGCTCAATGATTTGACAGAGCGAGTGAAAGTCTCTGTTGAGTCTGTGGCGCAACTGCAGAAAGAAGTAGAAAACAGTAAGCAATGCAGTAGTGATACTGCGGATAACATCGATAAGATTTCCAGCTCGATTACGTTGACGGTCGAACAGCAGAATGAAATTGCGGCACTTATTGATGAGCAGTCTCGAAGTATTCACGATCTCAAACAAGCACAGGACTACCTGTCTAACCTTCTTCAGAACACCAATAAGAAGATCATGGACAGTTCCCACATTGCGGTTGATATGAGTGATATGGCGAAGGGTATCTCATCAACCTTAGATGATTTCTCGTTGTCTGCTCGGAACGTTAAATCATGATTTTTAGCTTGGTCTAGTAGTGTTAAGTCTCTGATAACAGAAGCCCCTATATGGGGCTTCTGTTATTGTGCAGGAGTAAGGTTTCTGTGCTTTAGAAACACAAAAGCTGGCAACGGATTGCCAGCTTAGACGTTGATAGCCTGCTAGAGTAGGCTGAAAGGATGCACGTTACTTCTTGTTTGTGTCTTTATTGGCGTCTTTCCAATATTGAATTCGGACACGATGAAGTTGTGCTTTTCTCATTTTCTTCATGATATTCCCTCACTTTTTAATGGCTTGCTCGTCACTGAGCATATGTGAATCAAGTTCCTCATGAACAAGATTTAATGTAGCGACCAAACTCGAAGATCGCTAGGGTTTAGATCACATTTTTTTGTATGTACGTCATACCTTATTTATATAAAGTGAATATGAGCTCACTTTAATAGGATTGCAATGTAACTAAAATAAAACTGCAATACCGCCTTTATCTAATAGAAACAATACTTTAACGCGATTGTCATTTTTACTATCTATCATCTGCTCGCTATTAATAAAAAACATACTCGAGCAAGGAGTCAGCAATGTGGAATCGCGATGAGCAAGATTCTCAATTCAGCCAAATGATCGAGGCGAGACTATCACGTCGTCGTTTCTTGGCTGGTACCGCAGCAGTGGGTGCAGGCGCATTTCTGTCGCTTAACCCAATCACTAAGGCATTTGCCGCAGACAAGAAAAGCGCACTACTGAATTTTGACGCTGTTCCGGCTTCTACAGAAGATGCGATTATTGTGCCAAAAGGCTATAAAGCAACACCTTTGTTATCTTGGGGTGACCCAATATTTGCTGATGCGCCAGAATTCGATCCGAGCGGTAAGCAAGACTCAAAAGCTCAACTACGCCAGTTCGGTGACAATACTGACGGCATGAGCTTATTCCCAATCGCGAAAGACCGTGCCGTAATTGCGGTTAACAATGAATACACCAACTACGAATACCTGTTTGACCATGGCGGTAAAGCGATGACCGCAGATGATGTCATAAAATCACAGGCCGCTCACGGTGTGACTGTGTTTGAAATCGTTAAGTCTGGCGGTGAGTGGAAGCTGGACAAAAACGGTAAGCGTAACCGTCGAATTACTGCTGCTACAGAAATGCAGCTCACAGGTCCAGCTGCTGGTCATGATTTGATGAAGACCAAGCTCGATCCGACAGGTATGAAACCATTGGGTACATTTAACAACTGTGCAAATGGCCAAACACCATGGGGCACGTACCTGACATGTGAAGAGAACTTCAATGGCTACTTTGGTACCAGCGGTAGCGCTGAAGTCTCGGACGACCATGTACGCTATGGTGTTGAGCCTAAGCCTAGCAAATACCAATGGCATGACACCGATGAGCGTTTTGATGTAGCTAAGCATCCAAATGAACCACATCGCTTTGGTTGGGTTGTTGAGATAGATCCGAACGACCCGACTTCAACACCGCTTAAGCGCACTGCACTAGGCCGATTCAAGCACGAAAATGCAGCATTGCTGGTCAATGACGACGGCCATGTGGTTGTCTACTTGGGTGATGACGAACGTGGTGAACACCTTTACAAGTTCGTTTCTAAGAACAAATATCAGCCAGGCAACAACACAGCAAATCGCGATCTACTGGAAGAAGGGACATTGTATGTTGCCAAATTCGAGATGGAAGACGCTGAACTGAAGGGTAAAGGCCAGTGGCTGGAGCTTACATATGGTAAGAATGGCCTGACGAAAGAAAATGGCTTCCATGACCAAGCGGAAGTGGTGACCTTTGCTCGTCGAGCGGCGACTCAAGTTGGTGCAACCACAATGGACCGCCCAGAATGGGTTGCGGTGCACCCTGACAACCAACACGTTTTCTGTACGTTGACCAACAACAAAAACCGTGGTGTAAAAGAAGGCCAACCGGTTGGTGGACCAAACCCTCGCAAAGAAAACCATTATGGTCAGATTGTTCGCTGGGTACCGCAAGGTGGTGACCACACCAGCGAAGGATTTGAATGGGATCTGTACCTGATTGCGGGTAATCCAAAGGTGCATAAAGGCAACCTTTATGCAGGTAGCGAGAACATCAATGAAGGCAACATGTTCAACAGCCCGGATGGTATTGGTTTTGATAAAGCAGGACGTCTGTGGATTCAAACCGATGGTAACTACTCCAACAAAGGCGATTTTGCAGGTCAAGGTAATAACCAGATGTTGTGTGGTGACCCTATGACTGGCGAGGTTCGTCGCTTCCTGACTGGTCCTGTAGCGTGTGAAATTACCGGCCTGACTTTCTCAGAAGATTACAAGACGATGTTTGTTGGTGTTCAGCATCCAGGTGAGAAAGGTGCTCCGTCTCATTTCCCTGCCGGTGGTAACAGCAAACCTCGCTCTACAATTATGGCTATCACACGCGAAGATGGCGGCGTGATAGGCGCATAAATACACAAATTCCTGTAGGGAATACTTGCACTACTTCAAGGGGCGTTTCGCCCCTTTTTTGAACTTTGAGAAAGGCTAGCAAGGATAAATATGCGCAAATGAGCATAAAAATTGTGATCTTATGTCTGCTAACCACTAAATGTAGTTGCTCAGTTTGTACGGTATAACTATATTGAAAAGGTGCCCACATAATTTAAAGGTGTAGAGACCCGAGTAAACTCACAGAGTTGATACGAAAAATTGAACGAAAACGAAACACATGGCTCAGTGATGTTCCCACTGAGGGTGAATCGAAAGCGTCTAAGAATAAAGTATTTACAAAGGCCTTTTAGCTCATCGCTCCGGCGACGCCACATCTTAAGTTATCGGTACGTATGTTGATAACCAAGGAGGAGGTTTGGCTATGGTTGTTCTGGGTTTAGTAACTCTGGGTATCGTTGTTTTCTTTGCTTGTTGGGTATGCCAACACGGTCTGCCAGTTTTTGGTATGCAGCTGGATGAAACTGATCAGCTACTCCTTGCGGAAGCCGCTGGAAAAGACGTATTGGAAGCATAAATTTCATTTACTTATGGATATCGCAAAAAGGAGCCGTTGGCTCCTTTTTTAATGTCAGAAATAGGCCGTGGAGTTAGTCTGAGCGGCCACGCCCTGCAATCTTCCATTTATCGACAACCTCACCTTGCCTAACCACATACAAATGGTCGAAGTTGTTCAGCGTGGTATCGCAGTGGCTCGGAGTTAAAACAAGCGTTTCGCCGATACTAAGTGGATTGTCTTCACTAAGATGAAGAATGCCATGCTCATCCCCACCACATTGATAGGTAAGATCAGGGCGAGATTCAACAATCGGCATACCTAGATCAATTGAGAGTGACTTCATACCCGCATCAATAACGGCGCGTTGCGGGGTTGGGTGGCTAATCACGGTGCTTAACACTTTGAGTGCAGAGTTGAACTGTTGGTTAAGATTTGCATCTTGCTCATCGCCAATATTGCAATAAGAGTTATCCATAAACAGATAAGAGCCGGCTTGTATCTCAGTGTACGCTAGCCCCTGATAAGCTTGATACGTCCCAGTGCCGCCTCCACTGATGATTTCTGGGGCAAGATGGCGTGGCTTTAATTGAGTATCGATAAAATCAAACAGCTCAGTCACTGCGGAGCGTGCTTGTTGTTGTCTCTGTTCAAAGCCTTTGATCAGTTGTAAGTGACCGCTGTACGCCTGAATCCCAGCGTAATGAACCCCTTCGGTCTGAACGACTTTCTCTATGATCTCCAGCAGTCCTTGACCCACAGCGACACCGCATCGCTGCTGACCACTTTCTACTTCAATCAAAAGGTTGACCGTGACATCTGCCTGCTTAGCTAGCTCAGCGATTGATTCCACATGCTGAGGGTGATCAATAACTTGATAGAGCGTGGCTTGCGGGTATTGGCTATGAAGTTCTATCAGACGTTGATACTTAGCCTGACCAGCAATTGGGGTTGTGATTAGGATGTCAGTGATACCACCTTGAAGCATCACTTCCGCCTCTCCTAGCTTTGATGTACAGATGCCTTGTGCGCCATGTTCAATTTGCTTGTGGGCCAGTTGTGGGATTTTATGTGCCTTCGTATGAGGGCGGAGAGTTAAGCCTAGTTGATTAATTCTGCGTTGCATCTCAGCTAAGTTATGTTCGACAGTCTCGATGTCGATAAACAAAGCCGGTGTATCGATGTGTTCTAGTTTCATTTTTACATACTTATTGTTTTTTGAGCCGCGCTAGATTAGCACTCAGACAGTCATGTTGATTAAGAATATTGTTAAATATTGGTGCTTTAAGATCGTTAGCAAATTGAAAATGAGTGATCGACTTTTGTTGTGTTTTGCATTTCATATTGAGAATCAGATTGTGCTCTGATTTTGTCAATTTCTATCATTATGAATTATATGCACTTTTGTGCTTATATTTATTTCCTGTTTTTTGGCACGTGGCTTGCCTTAATCAATTTACCTAGCTTGATTCAATATGCGTTCGATTTTGACAAGTGTAATCAGAGAAAATAGGAGAAGGTTATGGCTCACTCAACTAACACACATCGTTTCAGAAGCGCTGTAAACCATGCAGATACCTATGCTCTGACTGATACCAACCCGTCTAGTACTCTAGGCTCAAGAGCTTATCGTTTGGCATCACTGTCGCTTTTACCTAGCCCTCCAGAGGGAGTTAGAGATAGAGTAAGCCGAATGCTCGGCAAGAGTTTTCATCAAGCAGATTCTGAGTACGCGGAGGAAAAAAATGAGCTTTCAGAATGGGGCCCTTCTCCGCTATTGATTGATTCAGGAAGACTTCTTATTTCGAGCGGTCATCGTCGCCAGACCCAGTTCGACCCCAATAGTGTTGTTGCAGGCAAGGATACGCTCGGTTCTCTCAATATTAACAAGGATGGATACTGGGATTATTCGGTTTACAATATCAAGATGCAGTTTCTCAAGCAGGGTGAGCGTAAGCTTGAAAGTTTCTCTTTATACTCTGATGCAGGCGATCCTGTTACTGTGACACTCACTTTGATTGGTGTGGAAGGCGGTGCTGTGATTGAGGAGCTAGCAACAGAAGTAACCATAGGTTAGTTGTGATGAAAGTAAGGGGAAATTTCTTTCATTATGGTCGTAAAGCGTTGCGGTAACTGGCGATGTCTTTTGGTCAGAAAATATAGGGTTTCTACGACTTCATGTTCTGCCTGATAAATGGCAATTTTGTCTCTATTTGAAAATGAATCGAGAGCACTTTTAGGCAACACAGTAAACCCAAGCCCTTTTGCAACAGGTAACAATATTTGGCTCAGCTGATTGATATACCCCGTGACCGGAATATCGTCGATGTTGATCTTCTCTAGCAAAGGTTCACCACACTGGGCAAAGTAAAGAGAGAGATAGTGAATAGCATCGGGATGCTGAATCAAACCAATCGATTTCAAAATCTCAGGTGTTAAGCTGTTTACTGCCATTTTGGCTGGTAGCATCAGGCAAAGAGGCTCGATGCCCAACATCTCTGATTCGAAACGAGAGTCGGAAGGAATGTGAGTAACGATCCCAATATCACTCTCTCCAGATAACACATCCGCCAAAATTTTATGGTGAGGAGCAGCTTCCAGTTTTGGAACTAGCTTTGGGTATTTACATTGTAAATTAAGAAGATGCGGATAGAGCAGTAACGCCAGAGAGCCAGAGCAGGACAGCGAAACGTTGCCTGAATAAGGGTCTTCAATATTGAGTGAGTTAAGTAGTTCAGTCTGTTGGCGCTCAACTTCTAGGGCATAGAGATAGACAGATTGCCCCGCTTCTGTGATTTCAAATGTTTTGTTGTGTCTGGCGATGAGAGCATGACCGCATGCTTGCTCAAGCTTTTTGATGTGCTGGCTAACCCCTGGTTGGGTCATAAAAAGCCTTTCAGCGGTTTTAGTGAAGTGGCCAGTATCGATCAGTGTTTGAAAGGTTTTCAGCCATAGTGGGTTGAGCATCGTCATCGTTTAATAACAAAAAATTATGCTTAATAGTTTATGTGATAACGTTAAGTTTTGGTAGTAAGCGAAGAATGGCGAGATGTGTTATCTCGCCATCTAGAACTAAGCTGCGTTGAGCTGAGTGGCGAGATCCCTGCCGTTACCGCGGAACTTATCGACGGTTGGTGCAAAGGCGGCGGAAACATGAAGTAAGCGAGAATCTGGATGCTCAGCTAGGTATCGAGCTTTCGCATCATCGCTGTCTAGTTTATCCCAGTCGCGATGGATCGAGCGAGCAAAGTGCAGTGTCGTTGCCATTTTAGGAGACAGCTCTGCGTCTCTAGGATCATGATAATTAGCGATGGCGTCCACCATAGGGTCAGGGAACTTCCAAGTCTTCGCCAACTTAGCACCCAGTGTCGGAGCGGTAATATCCAGCACTTCTTCTTGTACTGAAATCGCGTCTTCTCCTGCCTCTGCACGTTCATGTATTTTGACTGCGGCATCAGGCACCAAAGTATGAATCATCAGCTCGCCGATATTGTGAAGAATACCGGTAGTGAACACTTCGTTGGAATCCATCCCTGTCTCGTCGGCAATCTTGCTGGCGATAACGGAAATCTCGAAGGTGTCTTCCCAATACTGGTCCATATCCAGTGTTTTGATTTTAGGGAATGCACCAGAAAGCACTGAGGCGACTACCAGAGTTCTTACTGGACCAGTACCGACACGAAGCAAAGCCTCGTTAACGGAAGAAACGGTTTTACTGCCGCCGAAATGGGCAGAGTTCGCCATACGTAGCAATCGAGCACTCAATACCTGATCGGTAGCGATTTTTCTCGAGAGCTCACCAAAATCGACCTCGTCCTGATTCACCATATCAAGTAGCTCTTGTAGTACTTTCTGGATCCTAGGTAACTCGTTAAGACGCGAAATTAAAGCCTCCTGACTCATTAGCACTCTCCTTTTTTATTTATGAGCTTTCTTACTATAGAACAGTAAATTAGTTTCATACAAAGTTGGAAACGAAGAAGTTCTGAAAATATTTTAATAACAAAAAATTATTAAAATAAGAATAATTGATAATTTTTAATCGATATATTCTTTGCCTAATATGTACTCAACGAAGCGGGAGAGTCCCCGACACAAAGAGCAAAGAAGAGGTCTACATGTCTACTCCATATCCACGTAATTTTTCTCATATCGGTATTTCAGTACCTGACTTAGAAGCAGCTGTTAAATTTTATACAGAAGTACTTGGTTGGTACCTGATCATGGAACCTACCGAAATCGTTGAAGACGATTCTGCTATCGGTGAAATGTGTACTGACGTATTTGGTGCAGGTTGGGAGCGTTTCCGTATTGCTCACCTTTCAACGGGTGACCGTATCGGTGTTGAGCTGTTTGAGTTCAAGAATCAGGAAAATCCAGAAGACAACTTCGAATACTGGAAAACAGGTATTTTCCACTTCTGTGTTCAGGACCCAAATGTGGAAGAGCTGGCAGAGAAGATTGTTGCAGCAGGTGGTAAGAAACGTATGAAAGCGCCACGCTATTACTACCCAGGTGAGAAACCTTACCGCATGATCTACATGGAAGACCCATTCGGTAACATCCTTGAAATCTACTCTCATAGCTACGAGCTGCATTACTCAGCAGGTGCTTATAAGTAAGTTATTCAGCCACTCATGTTTATGAGTGGCTTTATTCTTTGAAACTAAGGACAAATCAATGAAAGCGATCACGTACCAGCGCGAACAAGACACGTTCACAGTCTCCGAATTGCCGCAACCTAATCTTCAGTCACCATTTGACGTTTTGGTAAGAGTCCATGCGGTGGCGCTAAACCCAGTCGATGCCAAAGTAAATTTTTGGTATGGAATGGTCCCTGATATGAACGACAATTTCGTTGGAGGGTTGGATGTATCAGGGGAAATTGTTGCGATAGGTGAACAGGTAACTGGCTGGGCTGTGGGTGATCGAGTTCTGTATCACGGAAATATGCGCCGTGTGCATGGCGGGTTTGCAGAATATGCGCTCCAAGATGCACGCACCCTCACGGCGCACCCTAATGTTCCTGCTGAATTTGCTGCAGCAACTCCATGTGCAGCGTGGACAGCCTATCGCGCTTTGGTTGACAAGCTGAATATTGAATCTCGTAGTAGCATTTTCATTGCCGGTGGCGCTGGTGGTGTAGGTAGTTTCGCCATTCAACTAGCCAAACATTTTGGTGTAAGCAAAATTGTTACTACGGCCTCAACAGCAAAACACAGCTATGTGAAAAAGCTCGGGGCAACCCATGTGATTGATTACCGAAGTGATGATGTCGCTGAGCAAATCATGAATCTTACCGATGGGCTTGGTGTGGACGTCGCACTAGATTGTGTTGGTGGTGACAATGATCTGCTAGCGGCATCAGTATTGGGTTTTGAAGGACAAATGGTTGAGCTGGTAAAAACCGTGCAGCCTGAGCTTTATCCTGATGCTTTTCTGAAAGGTCTTTCATTCCATCAACTTAGCTTAGGCTCTGGCCATGTAAATGGTGAAAAAGGCCGCAATGATATGGTTGCGGCCGGTAATGCGGTTTCTAAACTGTTCGAACTGGGGATACTCGAAACGCCAGCACTGCAAGTGATTCCGTTAGATCAGGTCGGGGATAAGTTGGTAGAAATTCGAAATCAACGCACCACGGGTAAAATTGTCGCGAAATTGGTGTAACCATTGATGGCAAAAAAGACAAAAGTGATTTGAGTTTTTTGCCATTTTTCATCAGTTAATTACTCGCAATAATTGCACCGTTCAACTCATTCAGAAACAGGAAATACCATGAAACACATTCCTATGCTAGGTGCCGGTACATTTAGACTGGAAGGTCAGACGGCTTTTGATTCCGTTATGATGGCGCTTAAAGCCGGATATCGTCATATCGATACAGCTCAGATTTACGGTAATGAGCAGTTGGTGGGTGATGCAATGTTGGCGTCTGGCATTGCCCGAGATGAGATTTTTCTTACCACTAAAGTGTGGATGAACAAACTGTCGAAAGCAGAGTTCCGATCCAGTGTCGAAGAGAGTTTGAATAAGTTGCAAACCTCATACATTGATTTGCTACTGATTCATTGGCCGCTGAAAGATGAAAAAGTATCCATGCTAGAGTATCTGACAGAGTTGAAGGCGGTCAAAGAGGCAGGTCTGGTGAAGCATATCGGCGTTTCTAACTTCAACAATCAGCAGCTAGAACAAGCGATAGGAATTTTGGGATCTGGGGAAATTTTTACCAATCAGGTAGAAGTTCATCCATATCTGCAAAACAAGAAGGTGGTTGAGTTCTGCAAACGCAACGATGTATTGGTCACGGGGTATATGCCGTTTGCGTATGGTGCTGTTTTGAAAGATGAAATCATTCTTCAACTGGCGAACAAGCATGGCGTAACGGCAGCACAAATTGTGTTGGCGTGGATGCGTCAAAATGAATTCGTGACGATTCCATCATCGACTCGACAGGCCAATGTTGAAAGCAATCTCGAGGCGAAGAACGTGCACTTAAGCCACGATGATATGGCATTGATTGCAACATTAGATCGCAATCACCGTCTTGCCAATCCAGACTTTGCTCCAGAGTGGGATTGAATGACTGCGAGCACTTTTTGCGAATTTAAAAGTGCATTCGCTTTTTAATTACTGTTATTATCAGCGGGAAATAGTCGGGGAGCCTTAGGGCTGAGATCGCATTGCGAGACCCGTAGAACCTGATTCAGTTAGCACTGACGTAGGGAACTATTAGCACCGATGTTTGAGTATTCTCGCTTTGGTGCACTCGCTTTTTATGATTCGATCTTCCCTTTTATTGATCACTTCATGTTTGGCTGAGAGTTCCTGTACGTCTTGTAATAGGAGCATCCATGCCACATTCACAAGACACACCACCCATTGTATTAACCATCGCAGGATCTGATAGCGGTGGTGGAGCTGGTATTCAAGCGGACATTAAAGCCATATCTGCGACTGGCAGTTACGCGTGTTCTGTCATTACGGCCATTACCTCACAAAATACGCTTGGCGTAAGCGCAATCCACCCGATTCCTCTGGAGCATATTGAAAGTCAGCTCGACGCCGTGTTTACGGATCTCAATGTGGTTGCTGTTAAAGTCGGGATGTTGGCTGACGCGCGGATCATTAAGGTTGTTGCGGACAAAATCAGGCAGTACAAGCCTGCTCATCTGGTGGTTGATCCTGTGATGGTTGCAACCAGCGGTGATCTTCTTCTGGAGCAGTCGGCGATTAGCACATTAAAAGAGCAGTTGATCCCGATGGCGGATCTGATCACCCCTAATCTGCCTGAAGGGGCGGCTTTGATTGATGGCGCTGTGCCAGAAAACGAAGATCAAATGGGCAATATGATCGAAGAATTGCGCGTACTCGGTGCCAAAGCGGTATTGCTGAAAGGGGGGCATCTAGAAAAAGATAACAACAGCAATGATTTGCTGATCTTAGCGCAAACGAGTGAGCTTCTGAGTGCCAAACGATTCCCGACGAAAAACACTCATGGAACAGGCTGTACCTTATCTTCGGCGATTGCGTCTTATCTTGCGCAGGGTAATAGACTGCACAAAGCCGTGTACTTAGGTAAGCAATACATCTCGCAGGCCATCGCTCATGCTGATGAACTCAATGTTGGTACGGGGCATGGGCCGGTCCATCATTTCTTCTGTGGACACATCAATGTTCGCTGAGCCGATTGGGATCGAAATTCAGCGCGCCAGCTTACAGTACACGGACAATCCAGCCCCGACATTGGCGCACTTCTCTATGTCGATACCCGCTGGGCAGTGGACGTGTATTTTGGGGCGCAGTGGCTGCGGGAAAACCACCTTGCTACGTTATCTGGCAGGTCTGTTGAACGACAAAGCGCACTGGGCTGGAGAACTGACGCTCAGTCATAGCCACGCGCTGCAAGGCCAGATCGCTTACATGGCCCAACAGGACCTGCTGCTACCATGGCTCAATGTTCTGGATAATGTTTGCCTGAGCAGTAAGTTTGGCAACGCTCAACCTGACAGGAGTCGAGCGCTGCGATTGCTGGAGCAAGTCGGATTATCGGATCAAGCGGCGGCTATGCCTGTACAGTTGTCAGGTGGTATGCGTCAACGTGTTGCTTTGGCTCGCACGTTAATGCAAGACAAGCCTGTGGTACTCATGGATGAGCCTTTCTCCGCGCTAGATGCGGTGACGCGACATAAATTGCAGACATTGGCCGCTGAGCTGTTGTGTGGCAAAACAGTGGTGCTGATCACTCATGACCCGCAAGAAGCGATTCGACTGGCCGACGCTCTGTACATTCTCCGCGGTCAGCCCGCTTATGCTGAATCACATGAGGTTCCAACCACTCAGCCGCCTCGTGTCATAGATGCAGAATGTGCGCAATTGCAGCAGAACATTCTCAATTCGTTGGAGGGTGATTATGAGTGATATGACTCAGTTTGACGCTATTCGACGCGACGTAGTGAAAAAAGAACGTCTGACACACCCTGCGCTACGGTTGATGATCAGTACAGCCATAATTGTGGGGCTTTGGCAGCTAGTCGTGGTGGTGTTTGATATGCCAAGCTTTATTCTCCCTACGCCGCTTGACGTGTTCGAGCGTCTCATCAGCCGCTTTGACGTATTGATGAAACATACGCTAGTGACTGGTCAAGAAATTGTGTTGGGTCTGTTACTTGGCTTGTCGATGGGGCTGTTCTTCGCTTTACAGATGCTCTTGTTTAAACCGCTCAAGCGCTGGTTGTTGCCGATTCTGATTGCCAGTCAGGCGATTCCTGTGTTCGCGATTGCACCTGTCCTGATGCTGTGGCTTGGCTACGGTATTGCATCAAAGGTCGTGATGGCGGCGATCATTATTTTCTTCCCCGTGACCACGTGTTGCTACGACGGCTTGAGAAACACGCCGACAGGCTATCTCGATCTGGCAAAAACCATGGGGGCGAGCAAATGGCAAATGCTGAAGCACATTCAACTCCCAGCGGCTCTACCAACACTGGCTTCCGGTATACGTGTCGCTGTGGTCATTGCTCCTATTGGCGCTGTGGTCGGAGAGTGGGTAGGTTCCAGTGAAGGTTTGGGTTACCTGATGCTGCAAGCCAACGCGCGCATGATCATTGATGAGATGTTTGCGGCGCTGTTTATTCTGGCTTTGTTGTCTGTCTCGCTCTACTTCATTACCGATAAATTACTTAAGAAACTGATTCCTTGGGAAAATCAATAAAAGAAAGGACACTCCCGTGAAAACAAAAAAAATACTCAGTGCAGTGGCACTACTTTGCTCAACATTTTCTGCTCAATCGCTGGCGGAAGAGAAAAAACTCACTCTGATGCTGGATTGGTTTGTTAACCCGAACCATGGCCCAATCGTGATTGCGAAAGAGCGTGGCTACTTCAAGCAGCAAGGCATTGATGTTGATATTCAAGAACCCGCAGACCCAAGTACGCCACCTAAGCTGGTGGCTGCTGGCAAAGTCGATCTGGCGATCTCTTACCAGCCAAGTCTGACTATTGACGTTGCGGCGGGTTTGCCGCTTATTCGTTCTGCAACTCTAATCGCGACACCACTCAACACTCTGATGGTGTTAGACAACGGTAAGAACGACAATCTGGCCGACCTGAAAGGTAAGAGAATCGGTATTGCCATCGCAGGCAATGAAGAAGCCACTATTGGTACTATGCTGGCGCAAGACGGTGTGAAGTTTGCCGATGTGGACATCATCAATGTGGGCTGGGCACTCTCTTCTTCATTGGCATCAGGAAAGGTAGATGCGATCTGGGGTGGTCTACGCAACTTTGAAACTAACCAGCTCGCGCTTGAAGGCTACAAAGCGAAAGCCTTTTTCCCTGAAGAGCACGGTGTGCCAGCCTATGACGAGCTGGTGTTTGTGGCCAACGCCAAAACTCATGATGCAGAGGCTATCAAAGCTTTCAACAAAGCGCTTGAGCAAGCCACAACTTACATTGTGAATCACCCACAAGCGTCGTGGAAGGAGTTTGTTGCCTATGCGCCAGACACTCTCAACAATAAACTTAACCAACGAGCTTGGAACGATACGTTAACCCGTTTTGCACTGCGTCCTTCTGCGGTTGATCTTAAGCGCTACGACGATTACGCCCAGTTTATGTATTCACAAAAGATCATCGAGACTTTGCCTAAAGCCGCAGACTATGTGCCGGAGTTTAACTAATGAAATATCAGGATCTTATCGAAGCTTGTCAGTCGGACTGGCAGGAATACACACAGCATGACTTTGTGCAGCAGCTAGCAAAAGGCACTTTAGATCAGCACAGTTTTCTTCACTATCTGAAGCAGGATTTTTTATTTCTCAAACAGTATGCGCGTGCTTACGCGTTAGCCATCTATAAAGCGCGCACGCTGGAAGACATGCGTCGTGCCTTGCCGAGTGTGCATGCTCTGCTAGATTCCGAAATTGGTCATCATGTAACGTATTGTGGTCAATGGGGGCTAACGGAATCTGATCTGGAAAACGAACCTGAAGATTTTGGAACCGTTGCTTACACACGCTATGTGCTTGATGCTGGCATGACAGGTGATTTAGTTGACCTGTACGCCGCGCTGGCGCCGTGTTCGATTGGTTATGCGGTGATCGGCAAAGCGTTGATTGGAAGTGATGACACCTTACGAGAAGGAAACCCTTACGCAAGTTGGATTGAGCTTTATGGCGGTGAAGAATTCCAAAGTGATGTCGCACAAGGCGCAGAGCATTTTAACCAACTCTTAGAAGAGATTGATCTTCATAGTCAGCGGGGGCAAAACCTGATTGAAGTGTTCAGAACCGCGACTCGAATGGAAGTGGCGTTCTGGCAGCAAGGTCTGAATGCCAAGTAGTTTAAAATCATGATGCAGCCTCGCTTTTTGGCGGGGCTTTTTTATGCCTGTTACTTGCTTGCCTCGTCGAATTGATTCCGGTGTTAGAGATGTGAGAGAGACTATTTACTCTAAAAAATAATTAGGACACTACTCTCTTAGTTGCTATTTTTACTAGATAGATTCTAATGATATCATTAATTACATCAATAGGTTGGAGAGGAACTATGAAGGACAAAATTGTTGCTAACTTTTCGCAGGTGGATGTGATGAAGGCGAAGAAAGGGACATCCGCTGCAGCAACGAATGGTGCTTGTCATAACTTCAGTATCGAGTGGCTTAGCTTTATGTTCGAGAAAAAAGGCGACGCTAAGCAACGCATGAAGCGTTTATCTGCTCGTGATGGTGCGGGTAACCCGGTTTTACAGAAGACGTTTGCGTCCCGTTGGTCGGAAGGTGGGGCATCTTATCAGGTTGCAGACAGGATGATGATTTCACTGCGTGGCTTAAAAGAAACCGCACTCTTGTATGATTACACTCACTTTAATATCAAAAACATTGTAAAGGCAGTGACTAAGCCGCAGCACGCTGGATTTATCTATTCTTTCTGGTTCCCAGGAGCCGTTGTGGGTGCTGCCGGTGCACACACTATTGCTTTTTATCGTTCTTTATCACCGAAGCAAGGCAGCTTGAAAACGGATAACGACACCGTCTATATTTTTGAACCTAACTATGGTGAGTTTGAAGTGCCGAGTAAGGATTTTGAAAGCTGGTTGAAGAAGCTGGCGACCTTCTATGCACCTTTCAATGCGCATATGGTGAAGACGGTGGCTAAAGCCTAACCCTAGATTTAACTTCTAATAAACCTCGCTCATCAGCGAGGTTTTTTTGATTCCATTTATTGTTCTCAACTCATTGTGAGCAAAATTATGGCTATCACTCCCACTCAACATAGCAAGAAATATCAAAAAAGCGTGGAGTGAATTTTCTAAATTACATCTCAGGCAACGAAGAGAGCCAACCCGCTCAAATTAAGGAGATGTTATGAAAATCACTAAAACAGTCACGATCAACAAACCTGCAGAACTAGTCTGGGACCTGATTGCTCATCAATTTGATAAAGCCCACCTGTGGATGGACCCGATCCCACATTCGTACGAAATTGGAACCGGCCATAGCTCAACCGGGGCTCCGATGGAAGGCCGTATCTGCAATCTGAGTAAGAATCCAAATGGCGCTAAAGCAAAAGAAGTCATCACACAGTACAACGAAGCCAATAAATCTTTGACGTTTGAAATCACACCCATCAATGTGCCAGCCATTGTGCCAGTGAAAAAGAATCAGGTGCAAATGACGGTTCGCTCTCTTGGAGCCAACAAATCCGAAGTGATTTGGTATGCTCAACCGCAACTTAAATTCTTCGCGTATCCATTCTACCCACTGCTCCGCTTAGCGATTCCCGGTGCATTTGGCAAATTACTCAATGGTTTGAAAACCTATTCCGAGCAGTCACTGCCTAACCAACAAAGCTCAGCGGCTTACACGCAATAATGATAGGGATGAAAGGGCATTAAGATGAAGAAAATGAACTCGATAAAACCTTTGAGAAACATAGCGCTAGTGGCAGGTGCGGTGTTGCTTGGAGCATGTTCAACCATTGCGCCGGAAAGCAGCGCGCCACAGTACACCTCTCAGTATGATCACACCTCCACCACTGTGAACGAGTTTGATATTCGTTCTGTGACCAGTGCACCGGAGCAGATTGTCCTGATGTTCAGGGTCAACTCATCGCCGGATCGAACCTTTGAACTGGTGTCTGAAATTGATCAACTGGCAACTTGGTTTACGGGCATCAAGAACCCTGAGATGGATAACTCCAAGTCACTCAACGGACCGTTAGCAATGGGCACGCATTCGGTACGCAGTTGCAGCTTGGACGATGAGATATTGTATGAAGATATTGTTTACTATGACAAAAATAAGCGCTCCTATGCTTATACGATTGATATGGAGCGTTCGACAGTTTCGTTTCCTATCACAGAGCCTTTATCGCTGTTTACGGTTGAACCTGATAGTTTAGGTGGCTCATTGGTCACGTGGCGCCATTACTTCCACAAGAATGTCAGCATAGTAGCACCAGTGCTTAATCTGATAATGGAAGGGATGATTCTGGAACCTGCGGTGGAAAACTTATTTGAACAAGTGGGTGGTGAATGGGTAGAACCTACTACCGTTTAACTCTAACATTACAAACAGATAAGCTAGGAGGATGAAATGCAGCGTTTTTTTAAAAGTATTGAATATATAGAACAGCACTTGTACGACAAAATTTCTGTTCATCAGATTGCCGCCGCGTCTCATTACTCCACTTATCACTACAGTCGGGTATTTAAAGCTTTGGTCGGAGACACACCTAAAGAGTATTTGCGTAAGCGCCGTCTCACAATGGC
This sequence comes from Vibrio sp. St2, assembly GCF_947311885.1. Lineage (NCBI taxonomy): Bacteria > Pseudomonadati > Pseudomonadota > Gammaproteobacteria > Vibrionales > Vibrionaceae > Vibrio > Vibrio sp. St2. The sequence goes on from NZ_CAMZNA010000002.1 coordinate 976,267, forward strand.
TGCCAAGCGCCTGCTCACAGAAGAAGTCGGCATTCTGGATCTTGCTATGGATTGTCAATTTGATTCACAGGAAGCGTTCACACGTGCATTCAAAGCGCTGTTTAACATGACGCCTGCGCAATACCGAAAAATGAACGAACCTTTCCGTTTGTTGTATAAAAATCAAATTAACGAAGACGATCTCAGTTTTCTGCAGAATCGTATTAGCATGGAGCCGGAAATCATTACGCAGCCGGCCATGAAGTTGGTTGGAATCGCCAATCAATACACAGATGAAGACCTCAGTCTACCTCGTCTGTGGTCGGGGTTTGCACCATACCGGGACACTATTGCAAACCGCGTGGGCGATGAGTTTTTCGGTATTTATGAGTCATATGAAGAGGCTGAGGAAAGCACGACGTTTGTCTATATCTGTTCCGCTCGGGTAGAGAATTTTGATCAAGTGCCAGAAGGTATGATCACGCGTGAGATGCCAGAGCAGACTTACGCTCGTTTTACCCATAAAGGGCCAATTGCCCAGTTGGAAGAAACACTGCGTTATATATGGGGCAGCTGGTTACCGAAAAGCGCTTATGAATATGAGGAAAAGCCGGACTTTGAACTTTACCCAGCTGGCTTTAACGATGCTGACCCTGAGAATAAGCTGTATCTGAACATTCCAGTACGTAAGAAAAGCTAGGTGGCAATGAAATCGACGATCCTCATCACAGCGGTCTTCGGGGCTGCTTCACTTAGTGGCTGTCAGGCCGTCACTTCTTCTTCAGTGGATTCATTACCGCCTGTTTGTCGAGATTATGCGGCTGACCAGATCGTTGCCGTGCTCGGGGAAAGCCCGGAACTGGCAGGAGAGTGGTATGGTGATTGGGCGTATTTCCTCAATCAGTTTGCTGAGCAGAATCCGCAGATAAGAATCGTCTCTGGGGCTGCTGCGGCAGCGTTTGATTTTGCACCGTACACTTTGGTGCTTGCACGTCAGGACAAAGGTGAATACCAACTTAAAGAAGTGTTAGACCCGCCATATTATGACTATGCAGTGGCTAGACTTAGTGGTGATGATATTAAGGGGGTTTTACGTCATTTCGAGTTGGAGCCAGTTACCCCATCTCAGGTTGATATTGTGTGTAAAAATCGGGTCAAATAATAGATTTTATAAATGTCCGTTAAGTGAATATTTTTACATGAAATAGCTGTTTGTGATTACCTAGGCAAGCCGGTTCGATCTTTCACCGAATTGACATTGAGTTGATAAATTTTCCACGTTATGTCGACTAATATTCAGCATCTTACTGATTCGGTGTGGGACGTCACGGTGAAGAATTTTCTGATCGAAAAACAATATGGTATTGGGCTTCTGGGTGTATTTCTTTTGGTTATTGCACCTATGAGTCTGTTGGTTAGCCATATCGATTTATTAAGCTCAGTGTCCTACCCACTTGGTCTGACATTTACGTTGCTGACAGATTCCGCGGGATCTAAAGGGTTTCTCTTCACCTTATTCGTTTTGGTAGCGATCTCGTGGAAGTTGCTCCCTAACCGTGTTGAGTGGCTTAGTAAAATGGCTCAGCTTGGTTTGATCCTTCTGATCGGTTTTGCCAGCAAAACGGCGCTAAAGCAAGCTACAGAAAGTCCTCGTCCATACACTGAGCTGTTAACGCACCAATTGCTGATCCCACAGCCATCCCACTTTTACAATCTGAGCACCGTCCAACAGCAGCATGTGATCGATGATATTTCTCATAGCGTGAGCTCGTGGCGAACTCGCCATTGGTTAGGCGAGAAAGACTACTCATTCCCTTCTGGCCACACGATTTTCGCTGCAATTTGTCTGGCGTTTTTTGGCAATCTGTTTATCCAAAAAAGACGCTATGGTTTGGCCGCTGCACTGAGTGTGTGGGCGGTAGGCATGGCATACAGTCGCCTTTGGTTGGGAATGCACCGACCGATAGATCTCGTCGGCTCGGTTTTGTTTGTACTGATGCTGTATATGCTGGCCCCCAAATTTGATCGGATCACCGAAAAGCTCTCTCTTCGTTGGTCTCAATTAACAACCTGATTCCAGCTTTACCTAACTGCCCTTGGCCCTGCGAGTAATGTCCTTACTTTCGGGGCTTTTTTTATTAGCTCTTGACTATACTTTCTATATTAATCCGTAGTTTTTATAAGTCTTTTGTAACTAAAGTAGCAAAACAGACCACATAATTGATAAAACTCGCTATTATTTATCTTGTTTATGTAATTATCACTTTTGGCATAAGTAATTTATGTGTCGTTATCGTTTGGGCAGAGGTTTGCATGCAGATAAAACTATTAAAGCGTCTGATTAAAGACAAAATGTTTGGTAGAACCAAGAACACAGCACTGGGCGTTCAGGTTGCACAGATGGCTGATGCTCGTATGGGTGCGATGTACATGCTAGCCAGTACCGAAATTACCAAAGTGGCGAAGATTTCTAACGCACACTTTTTTGAAGCCTTTGTGGTCGGAACCGAGCCCTTCGTTGACTTTAAAGATGCGGCAATGGGCCTGCTGAATAAAACCGATACCATGACCAAGCTGAAAAACAGCAAGGTCGCGAAAAAGATGTCAAAAGCGGCGGATAAAGTGGGTGAGATCACTTCAGCGATTAAGGAGAAGCTGAAACGGCTATTCTCCGAGTTCTTCCGTTCTTTGCTGGATAAAGTGAAGAACATCTATGGTGATTTGTTGCATGGCATCGAGTGGCTTGCTGAAGTCGGAACTTGGCTGGCGAGTGAATTCGCAGGTACCTTCTCCAATATCATTCCGGGGTGGGGCTATGTACAAAGTGCCTCTGGGCTTTACTCTGCGGCGAAAAAGTCAGTGCTGAAATCCAAAGACCTGATTTCACAAATCTACCGCGGCCGTGGCGTTGAGCTGCTGGGTGGTCACCCGAGCATCATTTCAAATGCTTTGGCGCGCCACTCTGCAAAAGGTGCTTTGGGGGGAATCAAGGACTTTACCATGGGTGTTGCTGGTATTGGCCTTCAGGCGGCAGGTGATGCTGCCGCAGGGGTAGGCTCATTGATCAGCTTAATCACCAGTATTCTTGAGCGTATTATCAAACTGGTGGACTTCTTTGTTCAACGTAGCCTTCTGGCCAAAGTTGTTAAACGTGCTAAGAAAGAGTGGAATAACCGTACTGCGCCAAGCAGCTTAGTGAATGATCATAAAATGTTCTCGGAATGGTTCCAGAGTGCGGTGATTACCACGCCTGTTGTCGCGGCTCTGGTGATGGGCAGCGGCTTTGTTGGCCACCCCTATAAGTTTGCTCAGTTGCTGACACCTAAGCTTGAAGTCGTGTCGCAAGGTGACTTTGATAAAGCGGTCGTCTATATCGACAAGCTTAAATCTCTATCGAGTAAATATGTCCAGGAGTATGTCGATAGCTATAAGATTGATTTCACCAGTAAAGATGGTGTGGTCAATGCGCGCCTGAATGAATTGAAGAAAGGCAAAGGGCTATTGGATGGTCATGAATTTGCGGTGAAATCCGCGACACCAGCACCCGTTCCCGTTTCAGTTTAATGTGGGAAGAGTAACAAACGGGCCAAAAGGCCCGTTTTTTGTGTCTATAGCTTTAGAATACCGTCGCCAGAATGTCGCTCAATGCCTTGTACGATAGGTGTTTCTGACCAATGGAGTAGTTCTCCTGCATGTGCTGCTGACGTAGGGCTGTGTCGAATAGGTATGCTTCGGTTTGTTCTGCGGCTGCACCGATGCGCTGCAAAGACACTTGCGCGAGGTTGTTGTCATCCCAGCTTAGCTCATCACCGAGGTCGATAATGTGGAAGCCAAAATATTCGATATCTGTTTTGTACACCGGGTAGCGATAGACCACCTGAGGAACGTTGGCTACCAGACCTTCTAGGAATTGGTTACCCCAGCCTTCGAGCCAGCTAGGGTAGGTGACGATATCGGCGTGAACGTAGGCGTCCCAAAGGGAGTATTGTTTGATGCCGTTTTTATCACCACGTGAATGCTCGATACGGTGGTTGATGTCCAGTAGCTCAACGTTCATCTGCTGAGCTTTCGCTTTGAGTTTGTCGTAGTATTCGTCTTCTTCGTTCATTCCCGCTAACACGAGAATTATGCGACTATCAGATTCAATTTTTTGTCCACGATACAGCGACTTACCTACCCATTGTGGTAGCTTTTTCTGAAGATTAGCTATCAGGTCGACGGCCAGCTCAATCCCCTTACGAGCCACGATGCGTGTTGCTTGTAAGACAACGATGTCTTGTTCGCGAATACCGAATTCGCTTCTCAGATCTTGGTTGTAGTCGTCGATTTTCCAATCACAACCATCGAAGTCGAAGACATTCGGTACCACTGTTGAGTCGTAATCTGTGGCATTCTTCAGTGAATCATTTGCTAACTGGTTGATCACACAGTGCTTGTCCTGCGGGCGTTGCGGAGGAAAGTGCTTGTCGAGAATACGTTGGATACTCGGGTAGCACGGCTGGCTGAACTTCTCGCGTTCCCAGTGGAAGTCATGGTGATGATTGACTACTTTGACGCCTGTGTTTTCTACCGCTTTTTCTAGTCCTATCGCAGCGGCCAAACTGTGGCCTACAGCGAAGATGTTATTGGGAACTATCACGTCGATGTCGAGCTTTTCGATAATCGCTGTCGCTTGTGTCGCGATCTCTTCCGCTTGGCCGTGAATCGCGGCCAGCAACGCCTCTTCGCTCTCAAAGTAGGTCGGCTCGATGAATGCATCCTGAGTGATTTTTGCGTTCAGCTCGTCTTCATAACGTAGCGCATCAATGCACTCTGCTTCCACACTGCCAGAGCTACCCGCCATGTAAAAGACGTCGTGACCCTGCTGCTCCAGTGCCCATTTCCATTTATCCATTTCTAGTGACACACCATCGGTTTCACCGACACGATAGTGGGTTAACAAAATTCGCATGACTTATAGCTCCATTACAACTGTTGAATAAAGGTTTAACCCTTGTGTGTCGTTGCCGGGAGCATTTCGACTGCCCGCAGCAACGCGGTTTAAAATATCCATTGAGACAGTGCCGTTACCGACGTTGACTGCGTAGGCTTTCATTGCTGAACCACCGTCAATCGATATGGCATTTCGTATCGTCTCACCGTCAAACAGGTCAATATCAGACTGAGACAAACGGCTGACTAAATTCGCTACATCGACAATGTTCACGCCAACACTCATTTCATGGCGACCATCAAAGAGTAGATAGCCCACATGGTTTTCAGTTTCGATAAACAAGCCGCCCGGTTCACGGATGATGGCGTCAAAGTTATTGGTTTCTTTACCTGTACGTGACAGAGGCGCGTCTGTGTTTGCCACTTCATCGAGGGCTTGCTCTGCTTGCTGAGCCGTAAATGCTGCACCAGTCGGGACAATACTTTCGCCGTCGATTACGGATGGCACCAGTCCGGCAAGAATTTGTGCATATTCGGCGAAATCACAATGGTGAGAGTATGGCGTGACCGAGACTGGTGTATTTGTCTCCAACCCATGTGGGTAAAGCGAGTCAAACAAGCAAGACTTGATTGATAGCACGACGCCAAAGGATGGCAGTGGACACTCTCCGCGCCACACCTTAACGACATGCTCGTGCGGATGCTGGCCATCCCCTTGGTTACTAATGAAAACATTGACGCGATCTTCAAGCGGAAGCATAGGAGAAAATTCGACTAATGGCCCTTTGTGGCTCAGCGGAAAGTTGACATTGAAGAGTGCAATATCGTGTTGATCGACCTCGTCTAATTCTGGGTTGATGTTCTCAACTTTCAGGGTTTGCCCTGCGATGGTGAGATCATACGCATGGCATTGGATCACGGGTAGAATCTTGACTTTGCCGCTGTGTTTGACGCCAATACCAGCACTATGCGCGCTCTGAAAACCAGCACTCTCGACTTGTCCCTTAGCATCGCCAAAGTAGTAAAAACCGAGGTAAGCCAACCTTTCTGGTAACTGATGTTCCGAGGAAGGGTAGCGTCTGCTGTGTGACCAGATATGGTCGCCGACGTTGAGCTCTTTTGTCATGAAGTAACCAAGGTTGCCCACTAAGCCGCGAAAGGCGTTGCCCTCAGCCAAGCGGTCTCTCAGGTTAGCGAGCTGGTTGCCCTCAAAGTGATAACCGATGCTAGTCTGCTTGAGCTTCTCTTGTTTCACCCATGCGAGAGTTACTGAGGTAGTGGAAAGCGGTTGTGGCTCTTCTACTTGCGTATAATCTTGCGGCCCAGGCAGTGATTCTGGATTGATCGCTGGCATCTGAAAATGCACGCGTTTGAGTTCAATTTCTGGTTGTGACTGCTGAGTTGACTCGAACAGCTCACTCAGATCGGCTTCAAATGTTGGCTCTGTATTAGGGTGGAGCGGATTACCAAGCGGGCCCTGTGCCATTTTGAATCCTGTCAGTGCGTTGGGATTGAAGTAGGCACCGGGTGCGATCGTCTGCGTTTTCCAGTGCTCTGCCGAGAGCTTTTGGCACGCATCGGTTGAAATTTGGTTGGTTTTCGGGCTATGTGTCTGATTTTTCATGGGTGTTTTACACGCTTAGGAACAGAATTTAGGCAGGGCGTGATCAATCACGCCCTATAGGGTCGGTTAGGCCGCGGAGTAAGCCAGTTGGTAGAGCGGAATCATGGCTGCCCCCGTCGCCGCCATCTTGTCACCTGACAAGGTAGCGGGAGTGATGTTGGGCATGGTTTCTTCGTCTTCCAGATAGTGTTGCAGTGATTCCATGCTGGCGGTGTGTAGCTCCTGAACCAGTTTTGGTGGCAACAGACCGCCGACGATGATCTCTTCTGGGTCACAGATGGCACGAATGGCTTGCAGCGCAGACACCAATTGTTGCTGCGCGTTTTTTTTCCATTCGGTAACTTTTTCTGGATTCTTCGATAACAAGGTCGACAGAATCTCTTCACGATGCGGGCTCGGCTGTGACATGCCTAAGTAGTCATACAAGCAAGAGAGAGAAGGACGGTTGTTGCGATCTGGGAACAATTTACCGATACGGCCCGCGTTGCCGCCTGCACCGCGATAAGTCTGGCCATTGAAGAAGTGGCCGCCACCAATCCCGTAGCCAAGATAAAGGTAGAAAAAGTTCGCATGGCGAGCACGTTTAGAGCGCACAGATTCCCCCAGTGCGGCGGCGTTACCATCGTTATCTATCCAACACGGGCAGTTGAAATGTTGGCCGATACGTTTAGGAATATCGATGTCTTCCCACTTTTTCAGATGCGGTGGCATGGTGATGCTGTTGCTGCCTTGAACAAAGTTACAGCTGGTGGTCATGCCGATGCCGATCAGTTTATCGAATTCTTCGGCAAATGCTTTAGACGTCACCTGAAGTAGGTCAGAGAGTTCATCAATGGCCGATTCAGGATCAGAGAAAATGCCGCGAATTGCACGGGAAAAAACGCTTTCCCCGGTAAAGTCGACCAATTCAATACTGATTTTTTCAAGTTCAATATTGATGCCGAGACTGTACGCGGCACTTGGATTAATACCCAGTTCAATGCCCGGCTGACCGCGCGAACCTTTTTGTTTACCCGTTACCTGAATTAGCTCATCATCGAGCATCTTCTTGGTGATTTTCGTGATCGCAGCTGGCGTCAGGCCGCTCTTCTCTGCGATCGCGGCGCGTGTTGTTGGCGCATTGCGATGGATTATCGATAGTATTTGACGCTGTGTATCGGAGCCAAAATCAATCACATTCAATCCTTAACCCGTTAGGTTTAATTTTATTGTTCGTCTGGTGGAGAGCGTGACAAAGTGCCAGCAAACCACCTAATCGTTCTATTTGATTAATCACCAAGCAATGTCATTCAAGTGACTAATCGAATAGGCCCGGCCGAAACCGGGCGTGAATTATTACATTAATACGTTCTCTACAAACGCTTTTTTCGCTTCAGTTGCGTAGTCTGAAGTAAAGAATTCAGAGCTGTAGCCTCGTTGGGTTTTATCGACCAATGCGTTTGAGTCATCAGCATCTGGGTGTTGAGGGGCTGCGCCGAAAGCCGTATTTAACCCCGTTTGTGCTTGCGCTGAGGTGATCCAATGGATGAAGACGGCAGCGGCAGCTTTATTTTTGGCGTTCTGTGGCATCATGATGATGTTACCGCCACCCGGCATACCAAATTCAGGAATGTAGAACTTGATGCGCTTAGTGATCGCCCCTTTCTTCTGTAGACCCGCAAGATGATCTTCCCACGCTGGTGCCATCGCGATTTCACCATCGTTGATTCGAGTCAGGCTGTCTGCGTTCGATGCGGTGATGACAATGTTGTCTTTGTGGTCATCAAACCACTGCCAAGTCTTAGACCACTGCGTCATCGAAGACTTATCCATTTTGCTCTGGAAGTAAGCGTCGTTGTTGCCCGATACGTGGTAGATGGCACGCTGGATGAACGCGTTACCAGCACCACCTTTGTTCGGATCGTTAACACCAAACTGCTCTGGGTGGGTTTCGATCCAGTTTGTAAGGTCGTCAAATGACTGAGGTAGTGTTTTCTCATCGACACGCATTGGGTCGTAAGCAAATCCTGTCTGGTTGCCCCAGAAGGCATAAGCGTAGCCTTGGGTGTCAACACCCACCAAGTTAGTACGTAGCTTGTCACTGCCTGGAATAATATCCGTCAATGGGCCGTAGACCAGGTTGCTTTGCATCATCATTGGCAGCTTGACGGTATCCAGCGCCATCACATCAATAGAACCTTGCTCTCTTTTACCTTCTGCAAGTAGCTTGTTACTGTTACCAGCTTCGTTGCCTTCCGGTACACGCACTTTGATACCGTACTCTTTCTCGAAAGAGCGGAAGAACTGGCGGAATTCTGGTTGGAGGTACCAGATGTACGCGCTCACCATCTTCTCTTTTTTGGCTTGCTCTACGATCTGATCCCAAGTCATCTCGTTTAGGTCATACGCGAGTGCATTGGTCGATAGACCGGCAGTGGCTGCAATGGCAGCAGTAAGAAGCAATTTTTTCATTGTTGTGTCTCTTATAGATTTCTATGTTTAGGGGTACATTCGTTATGAATTAGGCTTTGCCTGTCGACTCTGCCAGATAGTTACCTTTCAGCAGACGTTCAATAATCAGCATCAGAATCACGTTAGGAATCACCAATATCAGAGAGACCACCGCCGCGTTCGGACGAATAAAGGAGTAACCTAAGTAGGAGTACAAAATGGTCGGAACGGTAACGTAATCCGGTGAACCCAGTACAAAGGCAATGTTGAATTCTTCAATACTGATCACCAGACAGAAGATCAGTGACGCTAGCAGACCAGGCTTCAGCATTGGCAGGTAAGCGTTTTTGAATGTTGTCCAAGAGTTACCACCCAAGTCGCGGCTCGCATCGATCAAGTCTTGCGGTACGCTTTTAAAACTCGCCGAAAGAATACGGATCGCGTAAGGCAACGCCAGAACAGTGTGGCCAATAACGATACCGACGTAGGCGTTTGAAAAATCAAGGGCAATTAACATCGAACTGAAGAAGACACCGATGATCATGCCAGGCATAACCAGTGGCAGTAGCGTGATGACTTCCGCTACGCGTTTGCCTCTGAAATCGATACGGCCTAACGCGTAAGCGGTCGGTAGGGCCAGTAGTACGGTCAGAATCGCAACCGCTGGAGCAATGGTGTAGCTGTTTTGCAGCGCTTCAACCAGGCCTGAGTTCTCCCACATGTCTGTCCAGCGGCCAAATGAAAGAACCTGTGGAAGCACATCTGGGTAGCTCCAAGGGTGCTCAGGGTCAACCAGAGACCACAATAGTGCCATGATGAAAGGAACACCCAACCAGAAGAAGTTGACCGCAATAAACAGACCGATGGCAATCTTATTGATCAGCTTGCCATTGGCGGTTTTTACTTTCGGTTTGCTGCTGTTTGGCAAAGCTTTCGATACCAGAGAAGTCATTATTTTAATCTCCCTTTCTTATGAGCGAGTGGAGCAGTTAATAGAGAGATAGCCAGAGCAGCGACAACTGCGGTGACCATGATGATCACAGCGATAACCGCACCTTTGTTCCATTCCATAAATTCTGTCGATGTGATGTGCATCAGCATCGATAGTGAATAGGTGTTCTTCGGACCCGCGATGGAGTAGAACGAGTAATCACCCAGTGCGCCGATAAAGATCAGAATCAGTGACACCTGAAGCGATGGAATAGAGATCGGGAATATAATGCCTTTAAAGCGGCTCCAAGCTGAAGCACCTAGATCAGAGGCAGCATCAAGCACGTCATTTCGAATGGAGTTCACTGCACCTGCCAACAAGATCATGGCAAATGGCAACTGTTTCCAGATTTGCAGCATGATTACGCCCCAGCCGAAATCGTCGTTCTGCATACGAATCGGTTTATCGGTAATGCCGACAGCCATGAGCATCTGGTTAACAATACCGTGGTAAGAGATCACGTTCACCAGAAGGAAAGCCGCTACCAAGCCTGGGATGAACATAGGTGCTCTTAACACACCCGTGATGGTGGTTGAGCCTGGGAACGGTTTACGTAGCCACAGTACCAGTGGATAAGCCATCGCTACGGCGCCAAGTGCACCAATCACTGAGACTTTGACTGAGTAAATCAGAGATTTGTGCAGTTTGGCATCGGCCAATGCTTCTTGCCAGAAAGTGAGGGAGAAACCACTTTCGCCCATCATATTGTGGAAGCCCAGACTTTGTGCGACCACCATGTAGAAGGTGGAACCCATCAAAAGCATGATGGTGCCAACGCCGGGAAGCAGCATCAGCCACACTTTCCAGCTTGCGATGTTTTTGTTCATGCGCTGACCTCTTCTAGGAAGCGAATGCCTTTTCTTGGAATGGAGAAGTTCAGTGATTGATCATCAAATACCGGCTTCTTCGGTAATTGAACTCGCACTTCCATAGTTGAACCTTCCGCTGGCTGTAGCACCAAGTCAGTGACATTGCCCATAAAGGCCATTTTCTGTACGTTAGCGGCAAAGCTATTCTCACATTCGCTGGTGGCGATCTCGGCATCTTCCGGACGCCAGCTCACATAGATGTATTCGCTTTTAGGTCTCTCATCCGATTCAACAACGAATTGCCCCAGTTCTGTGTCAATTTGGTAGGTATTGTCCTGATCTAGGGACTTCACCTGTGCAGGCATAATGTTAGCGGCGCCAATGAAATCGGCGACAAATCGATTAGCTGGGCGATAGTAGATGTCTTCTGGCGTACCAATCTGCTCGATACGGCCTTTGTTCAGAACCACGATCTTATCCGACATTGCCAATGCTTCTGCCTGATCGTGCGTCACGTAGATGGCAGTCAGGTTGTATCGCTTTTGCAGTTCACGGATCTCGAAACGAACCGATTCACGTAGTTTGGCATCTAGGTTAGACAGAGGCTCATCGAAAAGGATAACGGCTGGTCGAGTGACCATTGCACGCGCCAGTGCAACACGCTGTTGCTGACCACCGGAAAGCTCACTCGGCATCTTGTGTGCGTGTTCATCCAAATCAACCTGAGTGACGGCTTCTTCTACACGGGTGATTTGATCTTGCTTGCTGACTTTCTTCTGCTTTAGACCAAAAGCGATATTGTGATCAACACTCAAGTGAGGGAATAAGGCATAAGACTGGAAACACATTGAGGTGTTACGTTTTTCTGGAGAAACCGTATTGACCACCTCGTCGCCAATGATGATTTCGCCAGAGTCAGGCGTGTGGAATCCACCAATCATCTTGAGCAGTGTTGTCTTGCCACAACCGGATGGACCCAGAAGGGTAACCATTTCCCCTTCTTCTGCAATAAAGCTGATGTCTTTTGACGCTACAAAATCGCCAAAGTTCTTACAGATGTTTTTAAGTTCTAGTCGTGACATTCGATTGCCTTTTTCCTGTCGAAGTTGTTCTAGCATCAACGCGTAGAGTAGAGGACTAATATGATAATTATATTAACCAAGTTAATTTAATGTTTTTGTGAAAGTGTTCACGACTTGAGCTTTGTTAGGTTTTTGCTGAATAAAAGAACACAAAAGTGTGATCTTGTATGAGGAAAATGGCGATATTGATTAAAGGTGTTAATTTAAGTGTATGAAAAAATAGAGCCGTCTATTCGACAGCTCTATGACAAGAGATTATTTTGACTGCAATAAGCTTAAAATTTGTTCAGTTTTGATTTTCATCAGCTCAACGTTTGCTCGGGATTCAACGTTGAGACGCACAACTGGCTCCGTGTTAGAACTGCGTAGATTAAAGCGCCAGTCGTTAAACTCCATGCTGATACCATCGGTGTAATCAACGGTGAGTGCATCATGCTCAAATATGGCTTGAATACGTTGGATAGCTTGATTTGGGTTATCCAATGTTGAATTGATTTCACCAGAAGATGGGAAGGCTGCGATGCGCTCAGCTACCAAGCTCGACAGGGGTTGGCCCTTGCGACAGATAAGTTCGCTGACCAGTAGCCATGGAATCATACCGCTGTCACAGTAGCCGAAATCTCGAAAGTAGTGATGCGCGCTCATCTCTCCGCCATAGACTGCATCTTCACTGCGCATTCTTTCTTTGATAAAGGCGTGACCTGTCTTGGACATGACGGCTTCACCACCACTACGCTCGATAATATCAATGCTATTCCAAGTTAAACGAGGGTCATGGATCACCTTTGCACCAGGGTGCTTGGCAAGAAATGCGTCTGCCAATAGGCCAACAATATAGTAGCCTTCGATAAACTGGCCTTGTTCATCAAACAAGAAACAGCGGTCAAAATCACCATCCCAAGCGATGCCCATATCGGCTTTGTGCTCTAGCACTGCGGATGAGGTCGCGTGGCGGTTTTCAGGGAGCAGAGGGTTCGGAATACCATTGGGGAAATTGCTGTCCGGCTCGTGGTGAATTTTAATCAGTTCAATCGGTATCTGCAGTTGCTGAAAGCGCTCCTCCAAAGCATCGACCACGTGTCCAGCTGCGCCGTTGCCTGAGTTTACGACCAGCTTCAGTGGCTTGATATGGTCTTTGTCGATATAGCTGAGCAGGTGTTCGGTGTACTCGTTGAGGTGAGAGGCTTGCTGGTAGCGGCCTTTTTGTGCTGGTTCATTAAACTCAGCCTGTTCTGCCAACGCCTGAATGTCTTTTAGGCCAGTATCACCACTGATGGGTTTAGCATTTTCTCGAACTAGCTTTAAGCCGTTGTAATCTATAGGGTTATGGCTGGCAGTAATTTCAATACCACCGTCCACATCCATGACTTGTGCGGCGTAGTAGATCTCTTCGGTGCCCGTCAGGCCAAGGTCGATGACATCGACACCGGCATCGATCAAGCCATCGGCCAGTGCCAGTTTAAGAGGCTCGGAGGTGGCTCTCGCGTCACCGCCCACCACGACTTTCTTGGCATTCAGATATTGACCAAATGCTCGACCGATACGATACACCACGTCGTAATTGAGCTCTTGTTCGAGTTTGCCTCGAATATCATAGGCTTTAAAGCATGCTAGCTTTTTCATTCATTACCCTTATATATCAGCGCGTTATTGATTAGCTTTCCTGCCTGTCTGACAGGTTGGTGGGCTTATCTGGGTAATGGTTTGTCGCCAATAAAGGGAACCAATTCCCTGTAAAGCTCACAATTTCACTTTTTTGAATAAATTAACTTAACTAATTTAACTTATTGGGGGTAGTATATATCGAAAATTATGCGGAGAGCTACTCATGAACTATGCACCAGCGGTTGGGGTCAAATTTAATCAGGACGGCACAGTCCGACACTTCCCCGGCAACACCTTTATCTGCCATATCGATCAATCTATTGATTTAATTGCTGAACTTGAGTGGGCACAGAACCAGCTTAAGGCGATGCAATGTGCAGCTAAGTTCTCTTTTCTGCCAATTTCTTCAATGCATATGACGGTATTTGAGGGGGTATGTGATCAAGTCAGACAGCCAGAGAAGTGGACCAGCAAATTACCCCTTGATGCACCTTTAGCTCAAACTACGGATTTTTTTGCCAGTGCAGTCAGTCAGATCGGGGCCCACTCAGGTTTTGAAATGATGTTTGATTATGTCTACAACTGCCCGATTGGTGGCACGTCAATTCGAATCAAACCGGCGACGGACGAATCAAATCTGGCACTGAAAAATTGCCGTGAACAACTAAGAGCATCAACAGGCATCAATATGCCTGAGTTTGACGCTTATCATTTTCATATCACGCTCAGCTATCGCATCATTGAGCTTGAAGAGAGTGAAAAGGTAGAGCTGCAGCAAGTTGCGGAACGTATTTCAGAGCGTTTTTCTCAGTCATTCGGACGACTGAAACATGGCGCTGTAGAGTTTTGTCGCTTTGATGATATGTTTAAGTTTGAACCACTATTAACCTTATCCTAAACATGGACTTGGCGGCGTGACTCATTGCGCCGCTACCTTGATATTCAGCTAAATATCACAGTTTTTTACTCAAGTATTCATCAATAGCGTTCAAACTCAGCAAGCTGAGCGCTGAGTGCTAAGCTCATAGTTAATCATTTCCAAAGAGCAGTACTGATGAAAGAGCCTGACTTTCCTGATAACGAAGCACAACGAATCAAAGACCTTCATTCTCTTGATATTCTCGATACCGAACCTGAAGAACGTTTTGATCGTGTCACCCGTATCGCGAAGCATTTGTTTGATGTCCCGATTGCGGTAGTGAGCTTAGTAGATAACCATCGCCAGTGGTTTAAGTCATGTATTGGCCTCCCTGTTCGTGAAACCGCAAGGAATGTCTCGTTTTGCGGACATGTCATTAATGATGAAGGCCCTTTCATTATTAATGATGCCACCAAAGATCCGCGTTTTCTTGATAATCCGCTTGTTATGGGCGAGCCTTTTATTCGGTTTTATGCAGGCGTCCCTCTGGTCTATCACAACCAGAGTAAGCTCGGCACGTTATGTATCATTGATACGAAACCGCGTGAGTTGACCATGCAGCAAATGGCAGACTTAGTTGATTTGGCAAAGGTGGCCGAACAAGAGCTGGAAGCAACCATTCAAGCAACGCTCGATCCTCTGACGCAAATTTCCAACCGTCGTGGCTTCTTCGAACTCAGTGAGAAGTCAATGGACTATTGCCGAATGGGTGGTTTTTGTGTCGCGCTGGCATATTTTGACTTGAATGACTTTAAAGCAATTAATGATAAGTTAGGCCATAAAGCAGGCGATGAAGCACTGCAGAAGTTCGCTGATTTGATGGCGAGTTCATTCAGCGACTCGGATGTTTTTGCCAGAATTGGTGGCGACGAATTTGTGGTCTTTATGTCAGGGCTGACAGAAAAAGTGGCTGAAATCGCCGTGGAAAGGTTTAGAAAGTCGGTTGAGCGATTTAATGATGAGGAAAACAGAGGTTACGAGATTAAATTTAGTGTCGGTATTGTCGTCGCTAAGCCGTCTTCGGATATGTCGATTGATTCTTTACTTGAAGAAGCTGACAAACGGATGTATCAGGAAAAGTGCGCCAGCAAATAGCACTTTTCCTGACTAACAAGCTTTACAAATCACGCATTAAAATCTCATATTCTTCATTGGCTTCAGATATTAGATGGTGCAACTCAGTCGCATCTCTATCATCCAGATCCATCTGCCACTGGTGTTGTGCTTCTTTTCCTTTAATGCGTGTTTTACCATCCAACTTTTCGAAACTGATGTCACACAGCTCCGTTTGATGATGCTCATTTTTTTCAATAATATCAACATCTAACAACCCCGTCGGGTTGACCTCTATATGAGCATGGCAATGGTTTTTGTCTTGTAATTCGTAATCCCTAAATGTTGAAATCATGCAGTCCTCCTTATCTAGTTTGCTGACGCGTTTTACAATTGTAGGACACAGTTTTTGAACAATTGGTGAAATAATCGTGAAGCTTGATCCAGGTTAAACAGCTGTTCAAAATTCCGTCACGGATTTCAGTCTTTTCTCGATCGCATCTATGGCTCTGATCACCGAAGTTGGGGGAGATTTGGAGTAAGGATGAAGCGCATAGACATTATTGTGCATCAGCTGTTTTTGTTTAAAACAGGGTCGCAAGTCTGGATATTGGCTGAGCATAAAGTCTGGAAGTAAACCAATCCCCATATCTTGCCGAATAAGGCTAGCGACTTGGCTGACCGTGTTGACTTTATGATGGGTGAGGTAGCTAAGCTCAGTTGCATTGTCGCCGTTGATATCGTGAAAAAGGTGTGTGATGGTTTTTGGCTGCCAGTTGTTGGCGATGTACTTAGCGGTTTCAGGCGATTGGTGACTTTCAACTGACTGACATAACACATCGCGAAATTGACCAATGCGCTTTTGTTTTACATTGCTGTCTGGCGACTCGCCAACTCGAATGGCTAAATCAATGTCATGTTGCATTAAGTCCAACTGCTTGTCTTCTGCAACTAAGTTGAGTGATACATCGGGAAAAGGGGCAAAAGCATCACTCAGGGCTGGAACAACAATACTCTCCATTAACGCAATGGGCGCGGTGATAGACAGTTTGCCGCTGGGCTCTTTTTGTAATTGACGAATATCATCCCACGCTGTCGACATAACGTCGTTCATTGTGATGCAGTGTTGATAGAACCTTTCGCCTGCAGGAGTGAGTGACTGCTTACGAGTGGTGCGCTTTAACAGATCGGTGGCGAGCTCACTCTCCAGCTGTTTAAGGTGAGTACTCAGGACTGATTTCGACAACTCCAATTTGTCAGCTGCTTTTGAAATCGAGCCTGCCTCGACAATCGCTTTGAAGATCATCATTTGTTTGTGCTTATTCAATATTGTTCTCTTTATCCAAACAGTGATTTCTAATTTATCTGTTTTTCTTGGTTAATCCTAGACCTAAACTTCTCCCCATCAGAAAAGAAGGAGAAACACAATGAGTCAATCAGTATTAGAAGCGTGTCAGGCAGGTATCGAAGCGTGGAAAGCAGCATTTAATCGTCAGGATGCAAAAGGGTGTGCAGAGCAATACGCCGAAGGCACAACCATGATCGCCAAGCCATTTGGTACGTTTGAAGGTCGCGAGCAAATTCAGGCGTTTTGGCAAAACATCATTGACCAAGGCTTTAGCGATGTATCTTACACAGATACGACATGGGAAAAAGTCGATGACAATAACTATATCTTGTCGTCAAAGTGGACGATGAACAAAGCATTCGGTGTGGTACATAAAGAAGTGTGGACATTGCAGGAAGATGGTAAAGCTCGCTTAACTTACGATGAATTCGAAGTGCTGGGCGAACGATAATAAAAAAGGGGATACGCATGGCGTGTCCCCTTTTTGATTTCTGTTTGTCACATTAAGCAAACAGGTAGCTGTATAGGAAGCCAGCGCCGATCGCCATGCTCAGAATGACAGTCAGGAATGCGGCTATCATCTGATTCTTAAAGATAGATTTAAGCAAAATCACTTCTGTTAAGCTTGCGCCCGCGCTGCCGATGATCAGTGCCATCACAGAACCCAGCGCCATCCCTTTTTGTACTAGTGCCGCACTTAGAGGAATAACCGCTTCAGCACGAATGTACAGTGGGATGCCGATGATGGCGGCGACTGGAATCGCATACCACTTACCTGCGCCTGCGTATTCTGCAATCAAGTCTGTTGGAATAAATCCGTAAATAAATGAGCCGATCGCAATACCCAGCATTAGGTACGGGAATACTTGCTTAAAGTCTTTCCATGTTGAGTGCCAGATTCTCACCCAACGATTTGGCTTACGCTCTTCAACTAAAGTCGCGGTTGCACTGCCGTCTGCTGAGCAACTTGCAACACCGACTGATGGTTCTGCACTTGCGCCGCAGCTGGACTCTTTTGCCATTGCTGGCGCTGGTTCACCACAGCTCGATGTCCCACACGTGCTCTCTTTCTTCGGTGCAGGTTTGCTTTCACCACAGCTTGTTCCACAACTGCTGGCTTCTGCCGCCTGATACGCTTCTGGCTTTACATAACGTTCAAAACCGAGTTTCTCTAATGCGTAGCCCGCAACAACAGACACAACCATAGCGATCATGAAATAGAACAGGGCGATTTTCCAACCAAAGGTTACGACAAACAAGCCAATGATCACTGGATTAAGCAATGGGCTACCAAACAGGAAGACCATCATAGGGCCGAATCCTGCACGCGCTCGAAGCAGACCTTTAAGGAAAGGAATGGTTGAGCAAGAACAGAAAGGCGTGATGGCGCCCAGTAGTGCAGCTACGACATAGCCTTTGCCATTACGCGAGCTCAGGATCGACTGGATCTTTTCTGGTGTAAGGAACTCTTGCAACACGCCAACGATATAGCTGATGGCAAGAAACAGGATGATTAGTTCAGTCGCGAGAAAGGCAAACATATCGAGTGCTTCACTGGCCATGGACATAAATTCATTGTTCATAAGGTGACTCCAAATTCGAGTTTTATGAATCTGAACACTTTCAAATTCATTTCTATTTTTCTCGAATTATAGAAATAAAAAACAAATGATCAAGAAAAATATTTCGATAAAAATCGAAATAAAGGGCGTGTCTAATAATATCAATCAGTTAAAAGGGGGATTTTTTCGCTAACCAGTTACTTTGCTGGCAAACACATGTGCCTCTGTTGAAATGATCGCTTCGACTTCGTTAATCAGCCATTTCAGAGCTCGGTTATGCTGATTTCTTCGGTGCCAAGCGACGGAAATGGTGGGAGATGGGACGGAAATTGGCATTGGCTTTTGAATCAGTCTCCCTTTTTCTATCGCTTTGCTGGCGACGGTGAAAGGCAGAACACTGATCAGATTGGACTCTTCCAATAAGTCCATGGCACCTGAAAAACTATTGACGGTCATGGCGACGCGTCGCTGGAGTCCTTTGATAGCCAGTGTAGAGTCCACAGCGCCACTTGGATCACCAGAAAGTGAGACCAACAAATGGTCTGCCCCACAAAAATCTTCCAGCGAAAGCGTACGCTCTGCGAGTAGATGATCTGGTCTCATGACACAGGTAAAGTGGTTATCGTAAAGGTGCTGAACTGAAATTTGCTCGTGAGTCGTAGGGTAGTAATCCAAGACAAGATCCACCTCAGCTTCCAGCAGTAATTTTTGTCCATTTCCTTGAAAAGGGACGGCATATAAATCTATAGCTCGGGCGCTGTCCTCGATGATCGCTCGCAATCGTGGCCAGAAAAGACTGCTGATGCCATCGGTTAACGCTACCCTAAGCTGGGTTGACGAAGTCATCGGATCGAACTTAGGTGGAGAAACGGTATGGCTGATCTTATTGAGAGGTTCCGCGACTTCTTGCCAGAGCTGCCTTGCGTAAGGAGTGGGCGTGACTCCTCTCCCATGTTTGATAAACAGAGGATCCTTCCACGCGTAGCGCATTCGAGATACAGCTTTCGATACGGAAGGTTGGGTCATTGCTAACTGCTCTGCTGCAATGGTGATCGACTGCTCACGCATGATTGCATCAAAGATAACTATCAGATTTAAATCAGTTTTAGCCATATAATTCATTCCTTTGTGGAATAACGTTTATATCAACTATTAATTAGAAGAAATAGGTTATTAGTTGAATACTGAAGCTGTTCTCATCACAGATAAGGAAAAAAGTTATGAAAGCAGCATTCATCAAACAATATGGAGATGTCACTCAACTCAATGTTGGTCAGTTGGATAAGCCAGAACCATCAGCCAATCAGGTATTGATAAAAATCGTGGCATCGGGTGTTAACCCGGTCGATTTCCATATTCGCAATGGCATGATGGTCGACAGTGGTACCCATGCGTTGCCACTGGTATTGGGCTGGGATTGCTCCGGTGTTATTGAGCAAATTGGTGATGACGTGAGTGGGTTTAAGCCAGGTGACAAGGTGCTCTCTTTCACTCCTATCTCGGAACAGGGTACCAACGCCGAATATATCGCGGTGAGCGCGGATCTCGTTGTGACAAAACCAGAGCAAATGAGTTTTATTGATGCGGCCGCTTTGCCACTGGCTTCTGTCACTGCTTGGCAAGGATTACATACGCATGGTCACATCAAGCAGGGGCAAACCGTTCTTATCCATAATGCTTCTGGTGGTGTTGGGTCACTTGCGGTGCAAATAGCTAAGGCTGCTGGGGCTTATGTCGTCGCCACGGCCTCTCAAGCTAAGTTGGACTACATAAAAACATTAGGGGCAGACGAAGTGCACGATGAAAGCCAGACCGATTGGCACTCGACGATGAGGTTCGATTTGGCTTTTGTCGCAAAAGCAGGTGCTTATCTTCTTCATCGCACGGTTTCCTGCGTTAAATCAGGTGGCCGAATTGTCTCCACCTTTGATGAGCTCTCTGAAGGTGAAGTTGGCATTTATGGTATTTCGTTCACAAGAATGTGGGTCGAAAACAACACTGATGATCTAGATAAAGTACTCGGCCTATTCAATGAGAAGCAGTTAACCATCCCGATAGATACGGTTTATCCACTTGAGGACATCCAGCGTGCCCATAAACGTTCTGAGCAATACAAAGCGGTTGGAAAAATTGTGCTAACCGTTGATCCGAAATTGAAATATTAGATTTGGCTTGCAGCTCTTTTGAGCTGCTTTTTGTTATGGAAGTTTACTCTTTCGGTTTGTTACACATATCCAAAGTTATGTTTTCAAAAATAAAACTAATTTTATACAAACCTGTTGCATATTGATGTTAATTTTATAAAATCCTCAATTCATTCGACTAGCTGATAGTTCTATTTGAGGTATAAATGGAAGTTTTTGATATCGCAATCATTGGTTTTGGTGCTAGTGGTGTTGGTTTATTAAATGAAATACAGAATGAAGTTTTTACGAAACGTCACCTAAAACCAAACATCGCCATATTCAATAATCAAAAAAGTTTTGCTAAAGGCAAAGCCTTTGGGGATGCATCGCCAATACATATAGTAAACACACCACCAGAGTTAATGTCGCCGTCAGTTGTAGAGCCCAACGGGTTTTGGCATTGGTTGCGTGAGCAAAATTCAATGGATTCAAGGTGGCCGACTAGAATCACGTTCGCTAAATATCTGGAGTATGTTTACAGCGATATCCATGCTACTGGCCTACTCAACCTGCACGAGGTTCAACGAGATGTGCTTTCGTTACAGTATGTTGAAGGTGCGTTTGAGTTAGCTCTTCAAGATGGAGAATTGATTAAAGCTAGTGAAGTAGTTTTATGCTTGGGATCTCTCAATTCTTCCAATTTCTCCGATCTAGAAGAGCTACCAGGGTTTATTAATCATCACACCCAATATAATCAAACAGTTAATGAACCAGTTCTAATAGCGGGCTCTGGTCTGACAGCGGTAGATGCATTCAGGCATCTAGATAAATCTAAGAATGCGAGAGCAAATATCTTTTCAAGAAATGGATTGGCGCCAACCTGTTTGAGTGAAAAACATCTATATGCACCAAAATACTTAACTTGGAACTCCTTAATTAGAGAAAGCCATTTATCTCCTCTAAAAGCTTTTATGAAATTGCTTTTGAAAGAACATCGCTCACTTCAAAATGAAAGCGAATTCAAGACGGCGATCCGTTTCTTACGCACAGGAAAACAAGCAGAATACTTTAGGTATTTGGAGGACCGTGCTGCTAATGCCGACTTACCTTGGCAAGATGTATTAGTCTCCACAAGGTATTGGTTTCATAAGTTTTGGAAGGCGATGCCAATACAAGAGAAATATCAGTTTGTCTCCCATTTTGGCTCTCTGTGGGCTGCGTGGCGCCATCCTATTCCGATGAATTCATTTAGTCAGTTGGGTAATGCTGTTGACGAAGAAAGGCTTGAGTTCTTTAAGGCAACATCTAAACCAACTTATGAGAATGGTGTATTTCGGGTTCCTACTGTAAGAGGTACCATGGAGTCACGAATGTTGTGGGATGGTACTGGCGGTAGTCCAGTAATACGTAATTCAGTCAGTCCTTTGTTAGACCAATTGATTAGTGAAGGATATGTCGAGCCGCACCCATGTGGTGGTATTTATATAAACCCTAAAACTTTTGAAGTATCTTCCAGTCGTAATGAGGTCAGTGGCTTATATAACATTGGGCCACTAAACAAGGGCGTTTTGTTTTCCACTAATGCCTTTTGGTTTAACGCTCAATGTTCAGAAAAATGGGCTCATCAGTGGGCGAAGCGAGCTGAAGCATGGGCAACTGAACATAAGGTGGTGGTTTAGTAATGGCAACTTTACTCCCTTTTATCTATTTGCTTGTTGGAATTCTGATTGGCAAAAGGCAGTTAAACGTCAAAACGTTTTCATCTCTCGTACTCACTAAGATAGTGATACCTTTAATTATCATCTGGAACATCTCCCTTCATTTAGAGGAAATGGCATGGGTTATCGCATTGACGATGGTGTCTATGCTAGCGATATTCGCTTGCCGACACTGGATGGGAAAAGATGCAATTCGAAGTTTATGTTTTTGCTATCTGAATATAGGTTGGTTGGGTTTGCCAATTGCCCACACATTGCTGGGAGATGAAGCTGCTAGATTCGTGTTAGCTGCGTATATTGGAAGTTCTATTGTGGGTAACTCAATTGGCGCGAACTATCTAAAAAAAGAAGCATTCTCGATTTTAAAGATTCTGAGTTCACCACCGGTGATTGCTTTACTTATTGGTTGTTTGTTGATTCCAGTTGGGAGCGATATCGAAGTGTACGGATACAATGTATATGTCGTGTCCAAGTTCCTGATGAGCTTTTTAGGCATGATGATACTTGGTATCTGGCTTTCTGAAACAAGTTTAAAGAAAAGCGATGTGTTGGCTTACACCAAGTCTTATGCATTTAGAATTGTGATATTGAGTACAGTGGTTCTTGTCGTTTTTGGCATCAGCCAAATATCAAACTCAGAGATTGTGCATCAACAACTGCCGTGGCTGTTTTTAATCTGTCTGCTTCCACCTGCTGCTAACATTATTGTGCTGGAAACCTCCTATCTGGGCACAGGAACCAGTGCAGCAAGAATTTCGGTAGAAACCATGGTAAGTATCGTGGTGATTGCGGCTTACGGCATAGTGGTGCATTCGTTGAGCTTATAAAGAGACATCAGGGATATAACGATTTGCGGTGTTTGTTACGAATATCAATTTGTTGAAGGCTAAATTCGAGTACTAGTAGTGATGTTGAGACGAATGCAAAGGAACCAATAGATGATACCTGCTCCAATCAAAGATTTGATTACATATGACGACTTTTCCAAGCTGGATATTCGAGTCGGTACAATTACAGAAGTTAGCGAAGTCGAAAAATCAGATAAGCTGATGAAACTGACAGTCGACTTTGGTGATCATACTCGCTCAATTTTGGCGGGGATCAAACAGGAACGAGCAAATCCACGTGAGATTGAAGGCAAACAAGCTTTGTTTGTTGTTAACCTTCCTGAAAGGAAAATGGCCGGTGAACTTTCGCAAGGTATGCTATTTGATATTGGCTACGAGGATAAGATCACGCCGTGTCTAGCCATGCCAGAGTCTGAAGTGCCAAATGGCTGTCGAGCGGGATAGATTCTGCGGGGTAGGTGAAAAAGCAGCGTGTATAGCGCTGCTTTTTTATTGGCTGAATTAGTTGAACAGTTGAGTGTCAGATAAACGAACTAAGCGTTATATCGCATGTACGGATTTATAGCTTGGGTTCTGGTTTTCCATGTGGTATCGAAGGTCATCTAACACTTGCCCAAAGTTCTTTGATAGCCCTAATTTTAGAAATGGGTAAGCTAGGTAGCCAAACGCGGACAGTTCAATATTAGACTCCCAAGTAACCAAACATTTTTCTGCGGACACTTCTTTAACAGAGAGCGTGACAATGTTTTTCTTTACCGGAAATACTTTCGGAGCATTGAATGGCACTACATCAAACTGAAAGCGCATATCCTGCTCTGAAAAGTACAAGATGTTTTCTTTTGCTTTGAGCCCATTTGGCTTGTCTGTGAACTCGCAGACACGACCCGCAACAGGTGCGCCATCTAAGACATTGCCTTCTTTCAGCGCATAGGAGTCGACAACAAACCCCATCCACGTGTGCGCATGTTCGAACTGATCTGCAACAATTTTCCACACATCAGATGATTTACGATTGATTTCAACTACTTTTAAGATATTCATAATCACATTCCTCTAGGTCTGACATATCAGATTGTTCAATCAGTATATGTGGACTAAAAATGTGACGATATAGATAAAAATGCGTCTTTATGGTGCATTTTTGAACCAATTTCAGTATGGACGCTAAGTACCGTCTTCGCATTAAAATAATAAGCCGACTGGTTTAGTCGGCTTTTCAAACGCGTCGTTATTATTGGCTACCCTCTAGGAGGTGTCCCTTCTCCGTTTGAAGCAACGACGTCGATTTGCATCAGTGCATTCATGGCAATATCAGAGACTCCAACGACGGTTCTTGCTGGTAGATCTCCTTCAAAGTACGCTGCGTAGATTTCGTCTACGATGTGCAGGTCTTCAATATTACGCAATTGAACATTCACTTTTACAATGTCATCCATTCCATGCTCAATGCTTTCAATAATGGCTTTAATGTTGTTCAAGCATTGCTGTGCCTGTTCTTTCACGCCACCAGTTACCAGTTGATTAGTCATGGGGTTCAGGGGTAACTGAGCCGCGATGTGATTATAGTGAGAAAACGCAACGGTGTGAGTGTGTAATGCATTGAAAGGAGCGCCGTCAGTATTGTGGGCCCGAATGACAATGCCGTGTCTGTCTTCGACTTCTTGTGGTGGTGTGCCGTCACCATGCGAAACGACAACATCCATCTGAACCAAGGCATTCATTGGTAATGCTTTTGCAGAAACGATGGTTCGAGCTGGCACATAAGCGACGCTGCGGGCAATGGCTGAGTCAGGGAAGAAGGTTGTATAAACCTCATTGACGGCGTCCAGATTTGCCAAATCAGTCAGGTAGACTCGTACGTTAACGATATCATCGTACGGGACATCAATGCTTTCCATCACGGCTTTGATGTTCGTTAAACATTGTTTCGCCTGCTCTTTCACTCCGCCTTGAATAAGGCTGCCAGTGGCTGGGTCTATCGGCAGTTGCGCCGACAAATTGTTGTAGTGAGAAAAGGCCACTGTTTGTGTCGATATCGTACTCGTTGGGGCTTTGTCAGTATTTCTGGACAATTTAATCAAGTCGCAAGGAGCTTGTGGTGCCGTACCTTCACCATTTGAGATCAGGGCATCCATTTGAACTAACGCATCACTTAGTGGCAAGGCTTCAACCGCGAGCGCTGTGCGTGTAGGTAGATGTTGCTGGAAGTAGTTAGCATAAACCTCATCAACCGCGTCTAAGTCATTTATATTTCTAAGGAAAACGTTAATCTTTACGACGTCCTCAAGCGTGTGATCGATGCTTTCAACAATCGCTTTGATGTTCTCTAGGCATTGTTTCGCCTGTTGCTTGATATCTCCAACAATTATCTCTCCTGTTTCTGGGCTGACTGGCAATTGGGCCGAAATATTGTTGTAGTGAGAAAACGCCACAGTTTGCGAAGATAGCTCGCAGATCGGCGCACGTTCGGTGTTTCTGGAGACTTTAATGATACCGCCACTCATGTCGATGTTTATCCTTCTCTGTTGTCCGTAGATATCTTTGTATCTTTGGTAGGGTTTATGTGTTGGATGAGAGTGACGAGATAGTAGGCGAATAGTTAGCTGGCAATTGTGATAAAAATCAAAATACAATTTGGCCGGGAGAGTTTAGAAAATCAGGATTTTTATTCACTTAAAGAGAAAATATCCAGAAATAATTATTCCTACTGGTGATCTTGGTTATTTCTTTTGGAATATTCCACTTGGGGTGCATAGCTAACCAGCGTGACATTTAATGGATAGCTGATGTTTCTTCTTGTTCTGGTGACGAGTTCACAAGAATCCGGCAGATACGATCATTTCTACACTTTATCGGTGTTGTTTATTCCTAAATAGGTACATAAATACTATTCACGGGTATTGAATAAACTCCGTCACGCCGGGAGCCTGTCTCCGGCGCTGGTCGCCCCCTTATATTTTCATGCTTCTGGGCACCTCGTCCATCCATCTTTTACATGTTTTCCACCAGTCTTCAATCTGCGGCTTGTGCGCAGGTTGAAAAGGTCTTTGCGGCGGTAAGAATAGATTTGGAAACTGAGCAGGCCAACTAGTGAATGAAGGGCCACCATTTTTCATCCAAGTGATGGAGTCCATGTTGTACTGACCGCTCATCAGCGGGCCACGCACTAATATTTCGCCACTGTTTAGCCAGCATATACGCTGACCTTGAGATTTCCCGACTGGAATTCTGACCGTGAAGCCAATTGGAATAGCGACATCCTCCTGCATGGAAAGACCTAGTGTGAACTGATCACAACATTGAATAGAGACACCTTGGGCAATATTTTTCTCAGCGGCAGGTAGCCAGCAAGTCGTGCCTTTACCAGTGTCACTCATAGTGAACTCTGGGTAGTCGTTAGTGCCTTCTGATTTTAGTTCCCCCATGAGTAAGTCTGGCCAACAAAAGTGACAACCGGGGAAGCCTCGGTAGAGGGCTAATGTATTGCGTCGCCATTCTTTAATCATATTGTGTAGGTAACCTTCATCATCTTTAGCTGAAAGCTCGTAGCACTTACTTAAGCGGAAAGTGATGGGGATATTAGTAGTTTTGCGTTGAAGGCAATTGAAATCCATATAGAAATCACCTTCCGCCAGCTTGATACGGTGGGGGTATTCGCAAAAGTGAAATTGCAATCGCAAGTCACCTACAAACAGAAAGTTTGACACGTTCATTTCTCCTCAAAGCACTTGTTTGGATAAATATCGCAAAGCGTTAGTTCAATATATGAGCCGAGCAAACTCATCATATAGACAGAGGGGAGGAGAATGAACTGGCTAAAATATGGTCAAACCAGATAGTTAAATTGGAGGTTTCTAAGCCTAACAATGGGGTTATCGGTTTGTAGTCCAAGTATTGGGGGAGATAAGGAAAAGCCAGATACGCAGAGCCTCTGGCTTTGAGAAAGGACGCTGTTTTACTCTTCGGCTGTGGCTTCGTGAATGGCTTGCTTTGTGTCGCCCCACACTTTTGATGAATCATCTTTAACCCCTTGCCATGTGTTGGAACAGCCGCCAATCAGCAGAGCAATGGCCGTTACAATCAATGATACTCTCATGTTTTATCCCTTAGTTAGCACGTTATCTTGTGACTATATCAAAAACGGGTTGGCTAAATGTGAATTTCACTTCAGGATTTGTTTTCGAAAAAAACAGTAATCGAGGATTAGGTGGCTACTCTTAATGAGTCACTGCTGAAAAATAGTATGCCCGTATTGGGATGTTCTGTTGAGCACATTGCAAAATTCATATATTTCGATTATCTTGGAAATAATGTTTTATGTAGGAGTGACTCATGGAACTTGAAGTTGTAGCAAAAGCGTTGAAAGAGCTAGGCCACCCAACGCGTCTTTCCATCTATAAAAGTGTTGTTAAAGCTGGGTTTCAGGGTATCGCCGTTGGTGCGATTCAGGAACAGCTGAATATTCCCGGCTCGACGTTGTCTCACCATATCTCGAGTTTGGCATCGGCAAATTTAATCAGTCAGCGTCGTGAAGGCCGCACACTTTATTGTGTCGCAGAGTATGAGTGCCTAGAAGGAGTGATTGGTTTCTTGCAAGATGAGTGTTGTGCTGATGAACGTTGCTGACCCGACCTTAAAACTTGAAGATGTCTGGACTCAGTATCAGCAAGCGGTTAAATCCTTTCTTCATTCCAAAGTCAGTAACCCAGATGATGTCGATGATCTTCAGCAGGAGATACTGATCAAAACCTATCAGAACCTGAACACAGTAAAAGACGCTGAGAGTGTCAAATCCTGGCTGTTTCAGCTCGCTAACCGAACCATCATTGATTTTTACCGCAAGCGAGCCCGCCAGCAGCGTGACGGTGAATTGGAAGCCAATGATTTGTGGTTTGAAGAGCAAGAAAAGTCCATCGAGCAGGACATGATGAAATGCATCAAGCCTTTCATTCAGGCGTTACCTGCCGATCAATCGGAACTATTGGATGCGGTGGAACTGCAAGGTGCAAGTCAGAAAGAGCTGGCTGAGAAGGCCGGTATGAGCTACTCCACGCTGAAATCTCGCGTACAGAAAGGCCGTTCAGAACTGCGTAAATTGTTCGAAGGCTGCTGTTCTCTCTCTTTAGACAAGCACGGCAATGTGATCGATTGTGAAGAGAAATCAGATAGTTGTGGTCGTTGCTAAACCTATTGGCTGGATTTGTCTAAATTAATTTCGCCTTTTTATCGTCTTCCTTTTCTTAGCCTCGTCTTAAGGGTGTATGTGATGCAAAAGCATCGATTCTTAAGATACAAGAGAGTGTACAAGATGATTAAAGTAGTTAGCTTCAAAATTTGTCCGTTTGTTCAACGTGTGACTGCCGCGCTGGAAGCGAAAAAGATCCCGTACGAGATTGAGTACATTGATCTGAAAAACAAGCCGCAATGGTTCCTTGATATCTCACCTAATGGTCAGGTTCCGGTTATGGTAGCGGAAAACGGTACGGCGCTGTTTGAATCGGATGCGATTATTGAGTACATCGAAGATGAATTCGGCCCGCTTGAACAAGGGGTAACAAACGAGCAGCGTGCATTGGATCGTGCATGGAGCTATTTAGCGTCAAAACACTATTTGGTTCAGTGCAGTACAATGCGCAGCGCGGATGAAGCGACCTTGGCGGAACGTGTCGAGAAGCTGGCAAAAGCGTTTGCCAAGGCGGAGAAGCAGTTAGCGGGGCCATTCTTTAAAGGCGAGCAGATGAGTAATGTGGATATGGCTTGGCTGCCGCTGTTGCACCGAGCGCACATTATCAAGTCACGTACCTGCTTTGATATGTTAGAAGGTTTACCAAAAGTTCAAGCATGGCAGAACAAGATTCTGGAGTCTGGCTTGGTAGAAAAAACCGTCGCAGAAGACTTTGAAGAAGCATTTACCGGCTTTTACCTGTCTGAGCAGACTTTCCTAGGTAAAGGTGAAGATTGCACTGCCAACTCAGGTTGCGGCACTGATTGTTGTTAATTGGTTTGTCGCTATGCCCCGGATCATTAACCGGGGCATTTTTCATGCTAAGTCTGCCCAACGCATTATCCAAACAAGATCAATGCTGTTGGGATAGCCATTGTGAGGCTCAAAGCGGTTCTTAAGAACCAAGTTACAATCAGGTGACTAATTTTTAGAGGGAGTTTTGTCGATAGGATACATGGGATAGATGCGGACATAAAAAGGATAGAAGAAACACTTACGACTCCCGTAACAAACCGAGAAACTAGGTCTGTGTCTTGCATTATCAACGCAGGCAAAAACATTTCTGCCAGTCCCGCTGCAATTGCGCTGGCGAGCTCCTGACTATTGTCGATACCCCATACCCAAATAAACGGATAAAGAGTGAAACCTATCCAGTCAAAGATCGGTGTATATTTTGCTCCAAGTAATCCAATAAAACCCACTGACATAATGGAAGGTAGAATGTTAAGCGTCATCATTAGGCCATCTTTAAGGTTGGTCATAATGCTTACGCGAATACTGGGTGCTTCATCGGCTGCTTTCAAACCAACCTCTAAAGCAGATCTAAGTGTTACTTGGGTTCGATTAGTTGGAATCTCGGTGCTTTTTTCGTTATTTAGCGTTGATAGGGGAGGGAGCCTGGCTGTTATGGCTGTGACTAAGAATGTGATGATTAGAGTTACTGCAAAGTAAGTAGCCCACATATCCATCAAACTTAAGGCTTTTGCGACAATAAGCATGAAAGTGGCTGAAACAGTAGAAAAACCTGTAGCAATAATGGCTGCTTCGCGAAGTGAATAATGTCCAGAAACGTACATTCGATTGGTTATAAGCAGTCCAATTGAGTAGCTACCAACAAATGAGGCAAGTGCATCAATTGCAGAGCGACCAGGGGTTCTCCAAATTGGTTGCATGACTTTTTGCATTAGTGCGCCTATCGATTCCATCATTCCGTAATTGACCAGAAAAGCGAGAAATATAGACCCAATTGGGACGATGAGACTGACAGGAATAACTAACTTCTCAAATAAAAAGGGAAGCATGTCTGGAGATTGAAATTGTGTAGGCCCAATTTTTGTGACTGCTAAAAATCCAGCGATCACTCCAATCCACTTTAATATTAGAAAAATTTGCTCGGTGCGATTGTTTCTCCAGCCCGAGTTAAATAGTGGGTACAAGGCACCTAGAGTTATCATCAACAACGCATACCATGAGGTATTGGCTCCTAGTTGGTTTTGCGCAATCTTCACGATGTGGTCGATCGGAATGCTCTGTAAGCCACCTATGGTGATGGGTGCAAAAAAGACAAATATACCTATACCACTAAGGCCGAAAAGTCGGCACCAAGAGGATAGATGTGGTTTTTGATGTTCTAATAGCTGGTTCATACATTTCCCAAGTACACTGACGCAATGATTTTTATCGTTTTCTATACGATATATATGCAATTGGGAGAGTTAAAGAGCGTCAACTCACTGAAGAGAAACATAGTTAGAGTTTTTGCATGCTTTGGAAGCGGACTCACTGACGGAAGCAATAAAAGAGTATCTTATTTCTTGGAGTTTCTTTTGAGGAGTCGTTGTACGTCAAAGATTTTCTCCATAACTTCTGAAATTATTCTCTACAATAATCAGAGTAACAAGGAGAAATACTTATGATTACAGCGCTTTACGCGTCGATATTAGCCGCACTGATGATATGGCTGTCGATACAGGTAATCAAACAGCGTCGTAGTGCTAAAGTTGCCTATGCAGATGGTGGAGTGAATGCCCTTCAGGTCGCTCGCAGTGCTCAGGGCAATGCGATGGACTATATCCCAATCACTTTGTTCTTAATGGCGATGGTTGAATTTAACGGTGCCAGTCCTTGGATGATCCATCTGGCTGGGGTTGTATTTATCATTGGCCGACTCATGCACGCTAAGTCGGTATTAGCTGAGAAGCTCAAAGGTCGAATTACCGGTATGAAGTTGACCTTTCTGGTTATGGCGGTGCTTATTGTCCTTAACCTTGTTTATCTGCCTTTTGGAAAATTATG
This sequence comes from Vibrio sp. St2, assembly GCF_947311885.1. Classification (NCBI taxonomy): domain Bacteria; kingdom Pseudomonadati; phylum Pseudomonadota; class Gammaproteobacteria; order Vibrionales; family Vibrionaceae; genus Vibrio; species Vibrio sp. St2. The sequence continues at coordinate 1,007,313 of NZ_CAMZNA010000002.1, forward strand.
GTAATGCCTTTCAAAGTTCCGCCCGCTTGGTCTCTGGTACTGGTTGGCCTAGTCCTCAATATTCTCGCGATTGTCATGTCGAGTGTTGTGTTGGATAGGTTGAGTGCTCAGATTGCGACTCTGGCAGAGCAGAAAGACGAAAATATCTATTCGATTCAGCTCGCCTGGAGCAGTGTCGAAACCTTGGAGCGCAAACGCGAGGCTATTTTGCTGCACTTGAATCAGGTCGGTGACGATAAGATCGATGATGCGTTACAAACCGCGCTTCAAGGCCAACTGAGTGCTTGGCTAGGTGGAACTGTTCCGCTGATCAGTCGTGAAAATCTGAGTCCATTAATGATGCAGATTAATCAGGCTCAGCAGGGTTATCGCAATCAGATTGATGATTATTATCTGAAGAATCTTACCATTACCGAAGTGATGGCGGCTTTGAATGAGAAAATCGCTTGGTACAAAAATATCGGTTTGTTTTTGCAAGTCTTTGGCCTTACTTTGATTCTGGCTCGAGACTTGGCCAGAAAACCCTGATTAAACAAAAACGCCTCCATTATGGAGGCGATTTTGTTAGCGGAATAGCCAGCGCCTGAGAGGTGTTTTGCTCATTGTGGTGACGAAAGTTAAGGTTAAGAAAACAGTCCCGATCAACACTGCCGCATCTTTGCTTGCCCCAGTCATGCCTGTCATCCCGGTGATATTCATCATCAAAATAATCATTGGAAGATGCGATACGTAAATTGCCAGCACATATTTTGACAGCGATGTTATCGCCCAACCTTTGCCTAGTTCTGGTTTGGCGAGTAACCAGAGAAAGCAGCCGAGGCTCCAGAGTAGAGTGCCGAACAGGTAGTCGTTCTCGTTAAACGTATGGCCTAATCCTGATAGCCAATAAGCTTCACCGAAATGAATCACCATACCCGAAAGTGCGATGAGCAAGGCTTGTCTGGCAGTGACAGAAAGGTTTTGCTGGCGAATGAGTAAACCTATAGTAAACAACAATGTACTGAAAAACGGGCCGTTGCGAGTAAAAAAGGGCGCCCACATCTCAGTGACCAGTTGGTAGCTGCCTGCAAGCGTGCCATATAAGTAGAGCAAAGCGGCGACAGGAAGCATCCAGCCAAGCATGTCTTTATGAATGAAGAACGCACACAGGGTTGCCGCCAGCATTAAGGCAGGTAAGAACCACAAGTGCACCAAGCCTCCTTCCATCAGCGAGTTTATCGGGTTTTGTGCCAGAAAGTGCCAATAGCCTTGTCTTTCAGCTAGGTAGCCATGCTCGAATAAAACACCGAAGTTGAATGGCATCAGCAGGCATATCAGACTCCAGACTACAAAAATTCTAAATAATGGTGTTATGTAGCGCTTGAGCGTTTCTATTGGTGCGGCACTGAGCTTAGGTTGAATCAGGTAACCGGCTATGAGGAAAAACAGTGGCACAGCGAAGCGCGTCGTCTGGTTAAAAATGTAGCCAAACCAAGGCGTGCCTTGATATTGCCAATAGGTGAGGAACATCTGACAGTGCATCGCGAGAATCGCAAAAATAGCAATAACACGACCCAGCTCAATACTGTGAATTTTATCTTTTTTCATCGCAATATGGATAAGGAATAATTTGCGCTTACGCTAACAGTTTTGGGATGCCGATAAGCGGTGTCAGGTCAAACTACTCGGGCGTTTCCTTGGATATTGAGCCAATTCTGCGAGTCGGGTCGAGGCCTTACAATTGTTACACTTATCGGCTGGATTCCTGACTATCGAGACATTTATAGATTGAAAAAAAGTACGAACGTGCTAAAAATAAAAAGAGTGAATAAGTGAGAGTATGATGAGCAAAGGTAAAGTAACCCGAGACAATATCCTGAGTAAGGCATTTGAATTGGCGAGCGAGAACGGGCTGGAAAGCCTTACGATCGGTGAGTTGGCCAAGCAATGCGGTATGTCGAAAAGTGGTTTGTTTGCTCATTTTAACTCCAAAGATAACTTACAGATCGCGGTTTTGGAGTATGCAAACCTGATTTTTACCCAACGGGTGATTGCACCAGCGAGAGAGCAAAGCAGCGCCCTTCGTCAGGAGCAGAAGATTCGTACTCTGCTGGATAATTGGCTTGGTTGGAATCATTCATTTCAGGGCAGTTGCATGTTTTTGGATGCATGGAAAGAGACCAATCCAGAAGCGAACCCAACGCAACAAGCTTTGAAAAAAACCATCGCGACTTGGGTCGAGTACTTGAGAATTCAGGTCGCAAAAGGGGTAGAAAATGGTGAGTTTCGCCAAGATCTTGACCCGAAACAGGCCACCTTTGAGTTGTATGGCTTGTATTTAAGTGCTCACTTGTTCTATTCGATTCACGGAGAGCACGAGAGTTACCAACATTTCTGGCAAGGCGTTGAACGCATGATGACAAGCTGGAAGTAAGCATTAGCAGGCTGAGCCACTAGTCTGAACATGAACTGGGCTCGGCCAATAAATTAACTAAAAATAGCACGGTCGTTCGCTTTTTAGTGAGGCGAACCCGAAAAGGATAACGACCATGAGTGAGAAGATTTATTTTAATACCTCGAACAAGTTCAGTGTTAAGAAGAGGTTAGTTAACCTGACGACACGCTTGCATCACACGCTGGCACCGAGTCACGCAAAGCAGACGGCTCGCAAATTGCTGTTGACGCCAGCGAGAACGAAACCAAAGAATGCTCAACCGGAAGGCTTAGTCATGGGCGAAGTTCAATCTCAAGAAGGGCCACTTAAGACTTATCAACTCGGTCAAGGCCCGGTTTGGGTGCTCACTCATGGTTGGTCTGGTACAGCGAGCCAGTTCTTCCCTTTGATGGAGCATATCGCTTCACAGGGCTATACTGCACTGGCGTACGATCATCCCGGACATGGTGAAAGTGGCGGTTTATACGGACATATTCCGGCGTTTGTGCATGGTTTGGAGGCAATTCTTGATAGCGTTGATGAAGTGGCAGGTTTAGTGGGCCACAGTATGGGAACTGCTTCAGCGATTGAGTGCCACCATCAGAAACTGGTCGACAAGCCATTACTGCTTATCGCTCCGGTATTGGATTACCTTGATAACCTGTTTGGCAGCGTCGCTCGCTCAGGCTACTCAATGCGTTTGTTTAGTGCGGTAGTCTCTGAAGTGGAGGAGCAATACCGCTACCCGATTCAGTCGATTGACCCATACAACAAACTGAAATTACGCCAGTCGAAAACCATCATAGTGCATGACGAAGGGGATAAATTTACTAAGTTCTCTGTATCGCAGAAAGCGGCACAGGACATGGAAAATGTCACCTTGGTCGCGACTCAGGGACAAGGCCATGGGCGGGTAATGAAATGCCCTCAAGTCATGCAAAGTTTTGATGAGTTGATTGCGTAATAGACAAATTGGTTATAAATAAAACTCCAGTTATTTCATTGTTTTAACAGGGTTAACCTCGTTTTTGATATGGTTAACAATTTCGAAATGAAAAATATTTCCTCATGAGCTTATGTGGGACCATTTGCATTGCCATCTGGCCCTCATGAGGAAATATAATAATGAATAGAAATGATAGTGTTCCATTGCCCACAAACACTCGGGAGTGGCTGTTAAACCGCAATAGCCTGATTGTTCTTGCCAATGTCGCCTTATTCGCGACCCTCTACTTTACACTGCCCTTCGAACCTCAGGTCGTTCTTGGTCTGAGCATGTTAACGTTTATCGCCATTCTCTGGCTCACTGAAGCACTACACGTAACCGTTACCGCTATTTTGGTGCCTGTTATGGCCGTTTTGTTTGGTGTGTTTGATACTCAAACGGCCCTAAATAATTTTGCCAATTCCATCATCTTTCTGTTTCTTGGTGGCTTTGCATTGGCTGCAGCGATGCACCGTCAGGGGCTAGATAAAGTCATAGCCGATAAAGTGTTGCTCATCGCTAAAGGAAAGATGAGTGTCGCGGTGTTTATGCTGTTCGGCGTGACTGCTGCGCTGTCAATGTGGATCAGTAATACCGCGACCACTGCGATGATGTTGCCGTTAGTGCTAGGTGTCTTGAGCAAAGTGAATTCCGAAAGTGGCCACAAAACTTATGTGTTTGTCCTGCTCGGGATCGCTTACAGCGCCAGTATCGGCGGAATTGCGACCATCGTTGGCAGCCCACCAAACGCCATTGCAGCAGCAGAAGTGGGGCTGAGCTTTACAGACTGGATGAGTTTTGGCCTGCCGACTGCCATCATCTTGCTGCCTATCGCTGTGGCTGTGTTGTTTATGGTGCTTAAGCCAGACCTGAAAGGTCAGTTTGAACTTAACAATGAACCAGTAAACTGGGACAAAGGCAAAATTGTCACCTTGGGTATTTTTGCTGTAACGGTTTGCCTGTGGATTTTCAGTAAGCCAATCAATGCGTTGATTGGCGGGTATGCTAAGTTCGATACGGTTGTCGCTTTGGGTGCGATTGTCGCGGTTAACTTTGCCCGCGTCGTGCACTGGAAAGACATCGAGAAGACGGCTGACTGGGGCGTATTACTGTTGTTTGGTGGTGGTATTTGTCTGAGCAACGTACTGAAGGCAACTGGTACCAGCGTTTTCTTAGCCAACGGCTTGAGTGAGTTGATTTCACACCTAGGCATCTTCTTCATCGTTGCGGTGATCGCTGTATTTGTAGTCTTCCTGACCGAGTTTGCCAGTAACACCGCCAGTGCGGCGCTGCTTATCCCTGTATTTGCCAGCGTAGCGGAAGCATTTGGATTATCGCCAGTGGTGTTGTCTGTATTGATCGCCGTGGCGGCATCTTGTGCCTTTATGTTGCCCGTTGCCACCCCGCCTAATGCCATTGTGTTTGGCTCCGGGCATGTTCAGCAAAGTGAAATGATGCGCGTCGGCCTGATCCTCAATATCGCGTGTATTGTCGCACTTACCTTCATCGCCATGACGTTCTGGGCGTAATAGAAAAGGGAGCTGTTTAAAGCTCCCTTTTTTATCTCTGACTAAGATTTCTTCAACTTAACCTCCACCCTCAGCCCACGCTGGTGGTTGAGAGTCGCGTTACTGAACTTAACGTCGCCAGACATCTTTTCTATGGCACTGGTGACGAAACTTAGCCCTAATCCATTGCCCTCTGTTGAGCGGCTCGCTTCCTGCCTGAAGAACTTCTGACCGAGCTTAGTTAAGCTTTGCGCTTCCACACCGCCACCCTGATCGGCAATGGTCAGTAAGATGTGATCATTGTCGGCATAAGTGTTGATTTCAATCGCTCCTCCTATTGGGGAGAATTTTGCTGCGTTATCGATCAGGTTACACAACACCTGAAACAGCAGCTCATCGTTGGCCATGACTTGTAAATCATGCACTAGGTTTAGCGTCAGGTTGAGTTGTTTTTCTTCCATAACCGGTTCATACAGCTCGTGAACACTGTTGATGACGGTACTGAGATGATTGGTCTGAAGGTCTAGTGTTTCACTACCTCGCTCAAGACGGTTTATTCGCAGCAGCGTATTAAAGGTGTGGACCAGTTTTCCTAGTGTGACTTCCAAATCAACCAACTGAGGGTTTTCAGCCGCTAACCTTTGCACTTTATTGTACACCGCTGTAATCGGAGTGCGTAAATCATGGGCAATGTTATTTGCTTGCTCGCGAGTGGTGTTGACCTGCTCCTCAATGCTATCCAGCATCAAGTTAATCTGTTGGCTGGTTTCTGCTAATGGCCCACTGAGTTGATTGATTTCAATCCGCTGACTCAGACTGTTGGTCTGCTGAATTTTGTGGCTGGTGGCATTGATGTCGGTAAGGCGCGCTTTGATGTTACGCAGCATCAGCATGGTGATCAGATAACCCACAATCAGGACAGCCCCTATGCTCATCAACAGCAAATTGATCGTGTTGGTAAAGGAGTCAAAGTAGTCCAAATTCAGCGAGATATACATGACTTGCCACTGCGACTGGTTAGGCAGCAGTAGCATGATGGTTGTATCATTGTTGATTGGGTGAGCGAGTTCTGGCTGCTCAATCTCAGGGTCGCTTTGAAGCAGTTCGATCATTTTCCTTTCGGCTTCAGCATCGTCTAAGCCACTGAAGGTGATACTAAAATGGACATCCGATAATGAGAGCGTGTCGGCGTCTTCATCATCTGGCAGCATACCGAGATCATCGAGCAGAGAGGCTTCACCTTTGGCAACATCCCAACCTTCTGGAATCAACTCTTCACCGAGCGTGCTGCTGAGTTGCTCATTACTGACTTTGGGACCAAGCTGATAATAAAACAGGGGGTTGCTCTCTTGCCGAACCAGCTCTTTGAGCACGATAGACTGCCCGTCGTCATACCATAGGTCTTCGACCATTCTGGCTTCTGATTCCAGTAAGGGGTAGGCACCCACATCCAATACCCAGTTGCTGAGCTCTTTTTTGGCAAACAGAATGATCAGAATTCCGGCCATCACAAGAACGCCATAAAGTGAGAGAAATTTCTTAAATGGATCATTCAGGAACATCGTTTTTTACCTGAAGAATGTAGCCCGCGCCGCGCACGGTGTGGAGAAGAGGAGTGTGGCCATCAAGGTCGATTTTCTTTCTCAGACGGCTGATATGAACATCTATGACATTGGTTTGCGGGTCAAAACTGAAGCTCCAGACTTTTTCCAGCAACATCGTTCTGGTGATGACTCTTCCTGCATTGTTCATCAGGTACTGGAGGATCTGAAATTCGCGATTGTTAAAGCTAATCACAGTGTCGCCGCGTTTTGCCTGACGGGACAACAGATCCAACTCCAAATCGTCAATCACTAAAACCTGGCTATCGGTTTTGTCAGAGTTGCTATTCGCTCTTAAGGCAAGTAGTTCAACCCTAGCCAGTAGTTCTGAAAAGGCGAACGGCTTGACCAAATAATCGTCGCAGCCGTTGCGCAGCCCGTTGACACGTTCTTCGACACTGTCTAAAGCGCTGAGGATTAGGATAGGTGTCTCTTTACCACTGGAACGAATCGCTTTCACCATTTGTAAGCCATCAACTTCCGGCATCATACGGTCGGTGATGATGACGTCGTAGTCAGACTGCATGACGCTGATCAGGCCCAGTTTGCCATTCTCGACGACGTCTATCTGATGACCGCTTTGGTTAAAGCTCTGACGCAAAAAGTCGGCCTGCTCCTGATTGTCTTCAACGAGTAATAGTTTCATCTATGGATACACTCACTGCCTTGCCCTGACGATTGCCAGGGCGTTAGATATCATCGACTTAATATACGCTGATGATGAGATAATCTTAAATTATAGTTCTGCCATGTTGTGCATTTCGACATCCTCGTCATACATTTCCATCTCTTCAAAGGACTCTTGGTAAATGGAGGTGACTTTGAGAGTGTTGCCGTCGATTTGCAGCATCGTTGCTTCCTCAGCGTAAGCTTTGTCCATCAGCATCACTTGATAAACGACACCGACCGGCTGATATTCTTTAAATGCTTCGCCAACCTGTCCACGAAAGTTGTTCTCAACAAATATCAGTACGTCCAAAAGGTTGTATTTGGCTGAGCTGGTGTCGACGACTTGGCTTGCACCACCTTGACCGTCGAGTTTGACCAATTGTGGTGGATTGGTTTCTTCGACCTGAGCAACATATTGATCTTTACCATTTTCATCGACCGCTAAAGCGATGTACTCATATTTGGCTGGGTGTTCACGTTTGATTTGTTGCAGTGCTTCGACCGCGCTGATGGCGGGGCCGCTTTGGCTCTCGCTTGCCATCGCTGGCGTGATCATAGTGAGTGAAAGGCAAATGAAAGCAATGGATGATTTAAGCATAATGTAATCCTCGATCTGTAAGGGATGTTGTGTTGACCCAAACAAGATTACGTGACGCACCTAAATCCCTTCTGACCTGAACATTACAAATAATTCATCTAACTGTTCATGCGGGCGATGAATGTTTTGTGGGGCATACAGTGAAAGAAAAGTTGCCTAACTTTTGACCTCGCTCAAAGTTGGTTATGGCGAAAAAGAGACGTGCTACTCATACTTAAGAGGTATAAACACGGAGAGTAAGTGATGAAAAATGAACTCGACCCGACCAAGATACTTCACGCGTATGAGACGGTGATGGCGAACGGAACGCCGACTGAATACGGCAAGATGTATGAAGGGGTAGAAGCCTTCTCGGACTACGACGGATACAGTGTGTATCTACGTGGTAACGGCGTTGAGCTTAAGATCGGTTTCCACAATACCTATCATCTGGAGTACGATCAGGAGCATCTGCGTGACACCTTCCTGAAGAAAGTCGCGACCCTAGCGAAGTAATGCATTAGCGATATGAAAGCCCCTTGGTTCGGGGCTATGTCGTTATGGCTAATCTTCTTCGGCTAGGCTGACATCTTCAGAGTAATCTTCAATGGTATCTGGCTTATTGCGACCATTAAGAGTGTGAAAACGCTTACGGCCACGCGCTAACTGCACATACTTCAGCCAGACTCGCTCCAGTTTTGATTTCGCTTTACCTGGGTTTTCTATCACCTTAATAAAGTGCTTTTCCTCGGCATTTTCTGGCTCGAGTATTCGCATTTCCAAACCCTGCATCGTATCCCCATAAAGCGTTAGGATTTCCTCTTCTGCAAGCGTAAAATCCCCGGACTTGGCAAAGCCACGTGGGAATTTGGTGTTGTCATAAAAACGTTTTTTGCCGTGACGAAATAGAGTGTCAGACATTTTGGTAGCCTCTATAAACCTACTTGGTTGAACTAAAACGAAAAGTAGGCGTAAATTTAACAAAAGAAAAACAAAACCTTTTTATCGTCCTAATTAAACACTTTTATGAAGGTTAGATAACAGTTTGTTTAACGGGAAAATAAGTGAAATCCATTATTGTTATCCTTTAATGCTCTTTACTGAGGTATATCGATGGACGTCAAAGTCTTCAAAACATTTTTAGAACTGGCCAATGTGCGTCACTTCGGGCGTGCGGCGGAGAACCTATACATCACTCAGGCAGCGGTGAGTGCGCGAATTAAGCAACTGGAGAGCTATTTTGATACCCAGTTGTTTATTCGTGACAGGAACAACATCAAACTGACGTCATCTGGTGAACGTTTAGTGAGTTACGCCGAAGTCATGGTGGCCACCCTTCAACAAGCAAAGTTGGAGCTGTCTTTGGAAAGTGGTAAAGCATTACAACTGACGATGGGTGGAACGCCAAATGTTTGGGATGCCTATTTACAAAACTGCCTGAGTATTGTGACGGATTCGTTTGGTGGTTACGGCTTTATGGCTGAAGTGATGGGGCGAGAAGCGCTTAATCGCAGCTTGCAGGAGAGAACGCTGGATATGGCGTTCGCGTTTGATCAGATTAAAGCGGACGAACTGCACTGTAAAAAGGTTGCCGATATCGTTTTGGTTCTGGTTTCAACAGAAGAGCATACGCTAGAGAGCGTATTTGAAGATAAGTATGCTTATGTTGATTGGGGAACCAAGTTTGCGTCTGAACATGCTGAGCGACATCCGAAAATTCCAGCACCTTATTTGAGAACCTCGACTGCACGCATTGCAATGGACTTCATTCTTGAAAAGGGAGGAAGTGCTTACTTACCTGCATCACTAGTGGAACCGTTTATTGCCAGTGGGCAGCTGTTTAAAGTGGTGGGTGTTGAGGACTGGCACCGACCCATCTACTTAAGTTACCGCAAGGCGAGCTCTTCGGTTGAAGCGATTGAGCAGGTGGAGGAGTTGGTGAAAGACATTGACCCAATTACCGCGTACTCATTACAACAAATGGCGGATTTGCCATTAGATGAATAAACAAAAAGCCCTCGGTGTACCGAGGGCTTTACTAAATCGGGTTAAACCAATTCAGCCAACTGCTTTAGTGCATCTTCACGCGCTACTGCTGCGGCATCTTCACCCATGTTCAGGGCTTCTGCGTAGACAAACTCAACATCAGTAATACCAATGAAACCTAGCATTGTCGTCAAGTAGCTTTCGATTGAGTTACGCGGCGAGTCTTTGTGCAAGCCACCACGAGTAGTCACGACGATTACTTTCTTGTTTTCGATTAAACCAACTGGGCCTGTCTCAGTGTAAGAGAAGGTCACGCCAGCACGAGCAATTAGGTCGAACCAGTTTTTAAGCTGAGTCGGTACCATGAAGTTGTACATAGGTGCACCGATGACAATGGTATCCGCTGCTTTGAGCTCATCAATCAGTTGGTTAGATAGTTCCAGTACCGCTTTAAGATCATCTGATAGGTCATTGCCGTCACTGCGCAGAGCGGTTGCGACATTCATATCAAGCACAGGTACCGGTGTTGCGGCTAGGTCGCGCTCAATAATGCCCGATTTGCCTTCAAGAGCGTGATCGATCAGCTGGTTTGATTGAGAGTGAGGGCCCAGAATGCTGGATTTAAGAACAAGTGTATTCGTCATAATCATGTTTCTCTGTCTAGTCAGGCTGGATTCAATCGAGCCTTTGTGTCTGTTGCAACTGAGTTTAGGTTTAACGGAGGCGAGAAAAAATCCACTCTCTTCGAGGGAGACATTCGAAATTTTTGAATGACTTTGTTTGATGTGTAAAGCGGCTCACTTTGAGATTAGCTCAGCTAAAAATATTCAGTCTGAGCCCCATGGCAGTGGTCAAAGTGAGCCTTATTCTTAGCTATTTTTCTTGGTTATCTCATTATTCTGCGAGGGTTTGCTTTCGAGCGAAACATAACGCGTAGAGCACTGGAACAACAATCAATACCACGGGCAACGAGAACAACAAGCCATAGCCGAGCGTGAGTGACATTGGTCCCATATAAACATCGGTTCCGCCCAGCCCATATGCTAATGGTAATAGGCCAGCTACCGTGGTGATGGAGGTGAGCAAAATCGGGCGAAGTCGACTCACTGATGCTTCAACCACTGCACTGAGGGCCGCAAGCCCTTCTGCTCTGAGTTCGTTGATGCGGTTAACCAGAACCAACGAGTTGTTAACCACGACGCCTGTCATGCCCAGTACTCCGATCAAAGCAAACATAGACAGGGGTTGCAGGTGAACCACCAACGCCATTAATGCTGCAACGACGGCAAAGGGGATCACCGACATCACCAACAATGGCTGTAGCAGTGAATTGAACATGATCGCTAAGACGAAATAGATCGCGACAATCGCCGCAGGGAAGGCGACAACAAAGCCACTCATGGTTTCGTTGGTGCTTTCCGCTTCACCACCGACATCAATTGTGATGCTCGACGCGTATTTGCCACTGAGGTCACTCAAAAGCTGATTCGAGAGCGCGACTGGGCTGACGTCGTCACTGGTGATTTGCGCAGTGACCGTGACTTCACGTTCACCATTGTAGTGCTTGATCAATCGCGGTGCCTCAATCTGCTCAACCGTCGCCAATCGGCTGAGTGGAACTCGGTCACCATCCGAGGTGTAGATTTTGGTCGTACTCAACTTTTCGATATCTCGATATGGAGCATCAAGTAAAAGTCGGATGTCGACTTCCTGATCGCCAAGCCAGGTTGATGTCACGCTATCACCATCAAACGCTAGACGCAGTGTGTTGGCTAAGTCAGACACGGTCAGATTGTAGGTCGCGAGCCAGTCGTATTGCGGCACAATGTTTAGCTGCGGATCTTTGAGTGCTTCATTATTGGTGATGTCTGCAACGCCGTTTTGCTGTTCTAACCATTGGCTGACCAGTTCGACGGCCTGATCACGTTCACTGGTGGTTCCGCCAAGAACACGGATTTCGACCGGCTCTCCCGGAGGTGGTCCGCCTGCATCAATAGAGAACTTAACGAACAAGCCCTTTTTCTTCATTTCCAACTGATGATTGAGATCTTCAATGATCTGAGCTGCACTGCGCTCGCGCTGATCATAGCTGGTCAGTGTGACAACGCCTTCACTGACTGGTGTTTCGTAGGTCATATCCCAGGAAACCAGTTCGCTGTCAGGCAGAGAAGTGATGGCTTGCTCAACGGCGCTGTGGGCTTCACGCACTTTGTCGAGAGGAGTACCTGGTTCGATTTCTGTATAAATCTCGATGTATTTCGCTGATTCCGAAGGGAAAATATCGAGCTTCAAGGTGCTGATTAACCCCAGTGAGCCAACACAGCATACAATGGCCACAAGCAAGACCGTTTTCTTGAATTTCAGACAACGTGTGAGAAGTACGGTGTAAAATACGCTAATTGCGGCGAAGCGGTCAGGTTTGTCGTTGCCTTCTTTACTTTCTAATGAGCCAGATAAATGCGCGGGCAGCGTAAAGGTACATTCCGCCATGGAAAACAGCAGCGCTGCAATCACGGTGATTGGAATCACCAAGACCGCTTTACCCATCACGCCGGGGATAAAGGCCATCGGGATAAAGACCAGAGCGGTTGTGGTTAAGCTGGCAATGATGGGCTTCATTACCTTTTTGGTGCCTGAGATTGCGGCCTCGACGCCTTTTTTCCCTTTTTCTCTTTCCTGGTAAATACTTTCTGCCACCACGACGGAGTCATCGACAATAATGCCGACAACCAACAGCAGTGCAGCCAATGTGATGCTGTCTAAGTTAAGACCGATGACAGGCAACACCATCATCACGCCAAACACACAGAATGGAATCGACACCGACACCCAGAACGCAATTTGACGCTTAAGAATCAGGCTTAAGACGAGTAAAACCAGCACCAGCCCGATCCCGCCATTGGTGGCGACAATCGAAAATTTATCGTTCATGTCATCGGCAATGTTCTCACTGATCTCGAACTGGAACTGACCGTTAAGACGCGTTTGCTCTTTCTTGAGCAGTGCCTTGACGTTTTCAACCGTGGCAATGATGTCGGCATTGCTGCTGTTGGTGACGGAGAAAATAATCGCATCTGAGCCGTTGACTGCACCTTTCTGCGTGGCTTTGGCAAAGGTATCGACCACAGTAGCGACATCCCCAACTTTGACTATGGTGCCGTTGCTGAGGCTTTTGACTACGATATCGCTGATGTCTTGCGCGGTTTGTACTTGCGTCATGGTGACGATTTTTTGCTCTCGACTCCAAGACTCCACCACACCACCGGATTGGGACAGGTTGTGCAGCTCTACTGCCTGACTGAGATCGTCAAACGTCACCTGATAGCGACTGGCTTTTTCAGGATCAATCTGAACCCAGAACTCACGCTCGTTATAGCCAAACATCGTCACTTTACCAACGCCGGACACATTGTTGAGGCTTTTTTCTAGCTGGTAAGCGTAATTCTGTAGCTGCGCCTCATCGTCTTCTGGGTTCGATAATCCTACACCAAAGCGCAATATGTCGAGTGAGGATGTTTGCATCTGAGTGACGACCGGAGGATTGGTGATGTCTTCCGGTAACCCTTCAACTCGGTCGACTGCCTGCTGAATGTCGCGCAGAATGCGAGCAGCGTCTTCGCCGGGTAAGAATTCTACTTCTATCGCCGACACACCATCCGTCGACTGGGAGGAAAAATACTTGATACCTTCAACACTACGCAGTTCTTTTTCTATCGGGTTGGTAATGTTGAGCTCAACATCCTGAGCGGTGGAGCCTGGGTAAAAGGTTTCTATGTCCGCTGAGTCAAAAGCGATATCAGGGTACTCTTGAAGTTTAAGAGTATAGAGAGAAGCGGCTCCGGCCAGCATCACCATGATGGTAATGATGCGGGCTAAAAAATGGCGCGTGGCAAAGTAAGCAATCAGTGATTCCATTGTTCCTCCCGATCTTAATCTTGCGCGTTAGCGCTGATTGAGTTTGATGGAAGTGAAGTCGTTGCGTAGACAGACATGCCTGGCTTGAGGTGGAAACCCGGATTGTCGACTTCAATTTCAATCGGATAGGCGCGGGTTTCGGTATCCATTTCCACCCCGATGCGTTTAATGGTGGATTGAATACGGTTGTCTGGCGCTGTTTCGGTCCAGAGTTCAATGGGTTGTCCGACATTGAGCTCCTTCATATCGTGCTCACTGGCAAGCAGGCGTATGGTCAGGGTATCAATATTGACCAGTTGATAGAGTAGGTCGCCCTGACTGACCCAATCACCAGATTCCGCGCTACGGCTGACGACAAAACCTTCAATGTTTGACGTTATTTTGGTGTCACTCAGGTCTTGTTCCGCTTCTTCTAGCTCGATCTTAGCCAGATCGACATTAGCTCTGGCATTGAGGTATTCCGCTTTGGCGATATCCAACTCGTTGGCAGATAGGCTCTTTTTGCTGACCAGCTCCTGATAACGTTCAAACGTGGCTTTGGTCAGTTGCAGATTGGCTTGGGCTAACTCTAGGCTGGCTTTCTTTTTGGCTACTTCAAAGCGAAAATCCTGCACTTTGATTCTGGCTAGAACCTGATTTTTGCCAATTAAGTCACCCGGTTCGAGCAGTGCAGACTCCACCACACCGTCGACTTCAGCAACGATGCTTTGTCTGTGTTTGCTTTGCACCTGACCAATCAACTCAATGGCGAGAGCGGGTCCGGTAATGAGAATGCCTGCGATGGCGAGAATCGAAAGTTTTATGTTCATGGTGGTCTCCCCGTGTTCTATGACAGAAAGTCTGAATTTGGGGATGTCGACTTTTTGTCGAAATGTATTCGACAGCACTAAGATTCTCTTTCACACTCAATTTGACATTTTTTCGACAAGAGCGATTTCACCATGAATGAAACACCATCATCGGAGCTGGATATGTTAGTAGGTAGTCGAATTCTGGTCGTCGAAGATAACGAGGAGTTGCAGGGGATTCTGGCTGATTTTCTTGAAGTGAAAGGAGCTGAAGTCGATTTTGCCAGTAACGGCTTGTTAGGGCTTAATCTTGCGTTAAAGCATGAATTTGACGCGATTATTCTTGATGTGATGATGCCGAAAAAAGACGGGATGCAAGTTGCTAAAGAGTTGAGAGAGAATGGAATCACTACGCCAATTTTGATGCTGACCGCACTCAATGGGCAGCAAGACTTGCTGGCTGGATTTGAATCTGGAGTCGATGACTTCGTCAGTAAACCATTTCAGTTTCCAGAGTTGGAAGTCCGGTTGATATCGTTGATCAAACGTTATAAAGGCAATGTTACCCGTACACGCCTAAATTACGGCGATTTGTCGATTGAAGAAAAGACCCATCGAGTGACCCGTCTTGGCACCGAGCTTGACCTGACTCCCGCAACCTATCAAATCTTGCTGATGCTGGTGAAAGCCAAAGGAGAAGTGGTATCTCGTGATTCGCTGATTCAGCAATTGTGGGGAGAAGACGCGCCAGACAAAGATATTCTGCGCAGTCATATCTATCTACTGAGAAATGTACTGGATAAACCGTTTGACTACCCGATGTTGGTCACCGTACCTAAGTTTGGGTTTAAGTTGGTGGCACAATGACTTGGAGAAATAAATGGCGCCAAAAGCGTCACGGAAATTCGATTGAGAGTGTGAAATTCCGCTTGATGATTCACTTTTCAGCGATTGCGCTGACCACATCGTTTTTGGTCTTTTTTGCTTTCTCGATTGGTTTGGTACTGCAAGAAGAAGAACAGCTTGAAGATCACCTCCGCTCTTTTCAGCAAGTGGCGATAAAGCACTATCAGCTGGAACAGGTGCCTATGTCCTACCTCAGCAAACATGTGATTGCCTATTATGGAGAAAGCTATCTGAGTGACGCGGTGAAAAGAATGAAGCCTTTCGCGCAGAATCAGGTTAAACGCGATTATCATATCAATGAAATCAAGCGTGATATCAAGCCGAATATTCCCGACTATCTATTAGATTCCTATGACCTTCACGGTTACGTCGCTTTTTACTTTGAGTTTGAATATCAAGGGGCGGTAATTCCGACCTATCTTGCTATTGATTCTTTTGCCCTCGACTTTGGCGATGATAACTGGGATACGCTGATGGGTATCTCAATGCTGCTGATGGTTTTTTTACTTTTAGTGCTGAAAGCATCTCTGAAACGAGTATTTGCTGGGTTGATGTCGCCCATCTCGATGTTGTCTGAGCAATTAGCAGAGAAAAAGGATCAAGATTTTGATGTACCAGATCAGGCGATTGATGAAATCAAGCAACTGACTCGCCATCTTAACGGTTACAAACAAAAGAAAGAGCGCTTAGCAAAGCAGGAACTGATGTTCGCCAAATACGCCAGTCATGAATTAAAAACACCCATTTCAGTGGTGCTTGGCGCAGCAAACCTGCAAAACATGAAATCCGATACCGATTTTCAAGCGAAGCAGCGAGAGCGTATTCTGAAAGCGGCAACTGGAATGCAGGAAACGGTGGAAGTGCTGCTTAACATCGTTAAGCAGGAAAACGCCAATCGCAACGATCAATATTTCGATGTGGTTGAGAAAGATATTGTGATGGAGCGTTATCGCCAAAAACTGCAACCGGGCGTCGAGCTGACTCTGGAGGTTGCAACCGGATGCCAGATAAACCTTCCGATGAGTGTCTTGAATATGGTCTTAAAAAACCTGATTGAAAACGCGCTGAGGTTTACCGAGCAGGGTGAGATTAGCGTTGCCGTTGATTCACACTCGATAAAAGTGACCGATACTGGGTCGGGCTTGAGTGATAAGCCTGAAACAGATCACGGTTTAGGGTTGTTGATTGTTAACCGTATCTGCCAGAGTTATGGCTGGAAGTTTGAATTGCAAGACAGCCCAAAACAGCAGGGCTGTCTTGCTCAAATGACCTTTATTGGGCACTTTAACTCTTAAATAAGCCGTTAATCTTAGTAAAGTTTTTCAGGTTAGGGAAAATCTCTGATAGCGCACTGTCCGATGCTCCCAACCAACTTCCGAGCGCCGCAGCGTACTGGTCAACGGAAGTCGTTGGAATTAGCCTGCCGTTGCCCGCATCTTGGTTATGTCCGAACGTTGGGGGTGGCATAGCCCCGATGATTTGACGACCTTGCACCGCGCCACCAATCACAAAGTGATGGCCGCCCCAGCCGTGGTCCGTGCCATCGTCATTGACGGCCAAGGTTCGACCAAAATCTGAGGCCGTAAATAGGGTGACTTGATTCTCTAGCCCGAGCTCTCGCAGTGCGGAATAAAATGAGGTGATCGCTGCACTCATTTGCTGTTGTAACTGTGGCAGGGTTGTCGCTTGATTGGAGTGAGTATCAAAGCCCCCCAAATCTATCGAAAATATCTGGCGCGCCACACCCAGTTGACGCCGCGCAGCCATCGTATTGGCAACGCTCCAAAGCTGACTGCCCAGCTCTGTATCAGGGAATTTAGTCGCAATGCGGACACCGCCAGTGGCACGGTTGTAGCTTTGGTTAGCATCAAAGGACTGCGTCATTTTACGAGCTAGATCCTGTTGAATGGGGTTTGATGAAACATAATGGGAGGAACGAAAATGTCGCAGAAGGTGACTTCTCAGTTCGCCATCGGCTTCTTCCAGTATGTAAGGTTGCCTTGCTTGCCCACCCTCTACTCGGTAGGGGTAGCTGCGGGCCCCGGTTAACAACAGCTCACCAGACCCAGTTGAAATGTTATTGAATGGCGTGTCTGGCGAGTGACCACTTCGGGCCAGAGCATCACTAAGGCGGCCTCCCCATCCGTAGCGAGCACCTTCTGGAAGCCCCGACATCCATGTAGATTGCTGGTCATTGTGAGAAAACAGCCGAGCGGGTTGAATGTTTGGAACGCTGTCATAGTTGCTGGCATTGGTTGGCCGAATTAAAGGGCCTACGTTGGCAATCACTGCGGCGTGTCCTTGCTCGTATAGCGAGTGGATACCGGATAATTCTGGGGGGAGCGCATATTGCTGCTGGCCTTCAGTACCGCTGAGTCGCTTAAGATCTTCTCTGGCACGTTTCGTTTTGCTGTTCAGTAAAGGCCGGCGCACTTTGGCCCATCGCTCGTAGTTTGGTGCGTCGTAAGGAATCACCGTATCGTGGTTATCCATTCCCCCGTAGAGGAACAGACACACCAAGGCTTTGTACTCGCTGGGCGTGTCAGCTTTTGCCACTGAGCTGTTTAGTGACGACAGCAGCCCAGCAAATGAAGCCATACATGGGGTCATAGTCGCTGCTGCTATACCGCCTTTTAAGAATTTTCTACGGTTCATAATCCGTTACTCCTCAGTACTGAAATAGGTAGTCCGGTGACGTCATGACCATCAGGATGGCAAGCTGGACTCGCAGTAAGCGATCCTCGTTTGGGTCGAGTTCGTTGATGCTGGTGGTAATAGAGCGCTTAGTATCGGTCGACAGGCGGTTACCAGTCAGAAGCAGGTCTAAGTGTTGGACCAGTTTGTCGGGGTGGCGAGCAAGTTGATACTCGTATTGATAGCGAGCGTGAAAGCTCTGTTTTACTTGTGAGCGGCTGACTCTTTTGCCTTCTTCAGCCAGCTCAGCCTGTGCGTCGTCAATATCTTCCTCCACCATATTGTTGAAAATAAAATGAGTGAGAAAATTGCTGTAACCGGGAAGGCTAGAGGCATTAATTAGCTGCATTTCAGGAGCGGTTAAGCCCATATCGGCACTGTGACTGCCCGGAGGTACGTAGCCGGGGCGGAAATAGTTAAATACCGAAGGCGAACGATAGGGGTGTTGAGAGAGCGCGTCTGCGCTGTCGGTTGACCAGAGATCGAGCTTAAATTGAGGAGTGACTTTTCTTATCTCGAAAGCGCGTGCCCATTGCGTGAAAGTGAGTATGGGCTCCCTCAGTTTGCCATATTGAGAAGCAGGATCTTGGCGTGTTTCAGGGTCAAATAAGATAGCCGCCAACGTTGCTCCTAAGTCGCCACGTTGCCGAGTGCCGACAACTTGCCCATTGGGTAAGGTGTACCAACCCGCATCAAAGCTGTCGGCAACCCGCTTAACGTAAGCAGGGGACGGGTTACTGGAGGTCAATCTTTTGATCAGTTGAGTACTGAAAAATGGTGCGACATTTGGGTGAGCGAAGATATGATCGAGTGCTTGCTGAATCGTTTGTCTGGCGGGAGTATTGGCCGCGAGGGTCTTACCGAGAAAGTGTTTTTCTACCTGAGAGTGCTCCCTTTTGCGAATGATCATTGGTTTGAGCGCTGCGTCCATCCATGCATCGTGGCGTTCATCTTCATCCAGTGTCGCTGGCACGTCGAGGTCAAAGCCCGTAAACACTTTGGCTAGGCCGGTAATATCCTGATTGTTGTAGGCTTCAACAGGCTTTCCCTGACTGTCAGTTTTTTGCGTCCCATCCTGATTGAGTAAGGTGACGCCAATACTGAACAGTTGCAATAGCTCACGAGCGTAGTTTTCGTCTGGTACTCTCCCCGTTGCTGGGTCTGCTTTTTTGCTGCCTATATACGTTAAGTAGTAGCCCATGGTGGCGGAATAGGTTATGTCGTCCAATAGCGTTCGATAGTTGCCGAAAGCGTGTTTAATCAGCAAATCCTGATAGCGGGCAATTGCGGTTGGCGTTTCAGCCAGCACCTCGCCCCCTTTCGTCGAAATGACAAAAATCTCAGACAGCGCAAAGGCCATGCGCTGTCGAAGCTGATCATTGCCTGCAATCGCATTCGTCCAGAAACCAAACGTAGGCGATTCAAACACAAAAGCGCTCAACTCGTCTTCTGACTCTCGGTCGGCTTGTGCCAGTTCAGTCTGAACATAGGGCATCAGATAACTTGGGCGCTCATCGAGCTGATTTAGGAACCACTGCGACTGCCCAAGCTGGCATAAACGGGCCACTTCGGTGCGGTTTGCGCCAAACGTTGATTGATTCAGAAAACGCACTTGGTGCGAGGTATCGGAATTCTGGCAATGCCAGTTTTGATGGGTGTTCGTTGATAGCGCGCCCTCGTTTGCTTGTTCATCCTCTGAGCTCTGACAAGCAGCCGTCAGCAATACGTTCAGTAACAGTATTACCGATAACTTGTAATTCAATGGCATGGCCAATACTCCTTTCCATAAGGCTTGAAAGGAGTATATGTATCTGGCGTGCTAGCGCGGTTTACATATCAGGGCAGCTAACCTTACAAATTTGTATGGTTAGTGAAAAACTGAATATTAAACACTGTCCCTTGAGTGTCGGGTAACAAAGTAACTGAGGCGCCATGAAGATGAGCGATACTCTGAACTAAGCTCAACCCGAGACCATTGCTGGCGTTACTTCGGCTGGTGTCGGCGGTGTAGAAGCGTTCGAAAATTCTTGCTTGGTGCTGAGAGGCGATACCCGGGCCATCGTCTCCCAGTTGCAGAGTTAAACCCGATTCAGAAGGCTGTAAGTGCACCCATATCTGGCCATTTTCTTGGCTGTACTTGAGGTTGTTTTCAAACAGATTAATGATCATCTGGTTCAGCAGTTCGTTATCCCCAGAAAGCATTATTCCGGGCACGATAGCACTGGTGAGCTGTAAGTGATGATCTTCAAAGACAGGCTGATAACTCTCCACCAGATCCTCAACAAGCTCGGACAAATTGATGGGGGTGAAATGCGCTTTACGTTTGCCCGATTCAATTTCGCTCAGACGTAGCAAGCTGTTAAATGTTTTTAGCATTTCTGCGACTTGAGCTTGAGCCTTCTCGATGTGTTGCTCTGAGTGGTCATTATCCATTGCCATTAGTTGGAGCTGATTGGCCAATCGGGTAAGCGGTGTTTTTAAGTCATGGGCGATACCTACTGTCACGTCTTCGATATTGGTGTGGAGGTTTTCGATCCTTTCTAGCATCTGGTTGATGTTTTCTGAAAGACGATCAAACTCATCGGCATGGATGGATAAAGGAACACGTTGGCTAAGATTGGTGGCGCCGATGGACTCTAATTCGTCCGACAATAGATCAAGACGCTGATACACTTTGCGGCTCAACAGGTAGGCAATCAGGACAGACAGAGGCAGAGCGGTCAGGCAGACCCAGAGCAACCCACTCGACAGTGTGTTGAAGATGGATTGGTAATCGTAACTCTCGCTGGTGGCAACGATCAGTGTGACTTCTTGGTCGAGATCTTGGCGCAAAGTTCTGACCTGATACGTTTCTTCGTATGGCTGATCCTCTTCGTCATAGTGAGTGATCTCAAGAGGCTGCCAGTTCCAACCCGGAAGCGCTTGGTGGAGAGGTTCAAAACCGTAACTTTGGTCGCCGTATTTAAGGTACATCACGTAAAGATTACGTTCCATCCGGTTGTGCCAAAAGTCAGGTTCGTTGATTTCCTCGATTTCCAGCCCCAACTCTTCGATTAGCCCGTCTATGCCATTGTCACTGATTTCTTCCGCCAGCCAATGGAACGTGTCGCGTTGTTCTTGCTTGTCGATCTGATTGGTGTTGTACAGGAAGGTTCCGCCAACCACCCCTAACAAAATCAACGCCGACACAAAAAACAGCGCAGAGGAAATCAGCGTATATTTAAAAATGGACGAACGCCAAAGTGTGGTTGGGTTGGTATTAGAACGAGAGGACATAGCCAGCCCCGCGCACCGTTTTGATAAGTTCCGTATTGAAGGCTTTATCGACTTTGTTTCTCAGGCGACTTACGTGGGTCTGAACCAGACTGGTATTGGGGTCAAACTGAAAGCCCCAAACCTGCTCCAGCAGCATGGTTCGGGTTACCAACTCACCTTGATTAACCATCAGCAATTCCAGAATTTGGTATTCACGGGGCAACAGGTCTACTTCTGTGCCTGAATGAGTCACTTTGCGACTGAGCTTATCGAGCGTGAGTGGGCCGGCGGTTAACTGAGTGGAGGCTTGACTGACTGGTTGGCGCCTCGCTAAAGCTTTGACTCGCGCGTTTAATTCTTCGAAGGCAAAAGGCTTGACCATGTAGTCATCGGCACCGGCTTCAAGGCCCGCGACTCGGTCACCAATACTGTCTTTGGCGGTGAGGATGAGAATGGGGGAGTGAACTTGGCTTTGCCTGAGTACGCGTATCGCGTCGATACCATCCATGCTGGGAAGCATGCGGTCAAAAATGATAACGTCGAAAGACTCGCTCGCGGCGCGAACGAGTCCCGTTTTCGCATCAGGTTCGTGACAAAGAGAATGGCCTTGTTCTGTTAAGCCTTTATGTATGAACTCAGCAATCTCTGCGTCATCTTCAACCAGCAGCAATTTCATGCTTTATGTATCCTTCCAGTTCACTGTTTACATAAATTGAATCAATGAATGAAGGATACGTCCACTTCTTTGTCTGATTGAATGAATGTTCCTGAAGTGAAGTTGTGTATTACAAGTCCATCAGGCTTTCAATTGACTCCTCAATCGATAGATTATGGTAGGAGCGAATGGTCTGACCATCAGTCGCATCAATCAATATATTATTGATACCTGACTGACCATGTTGTTCAATGACGCTGAGGCTTTGTTCGACGTTGTCATACGTAAGGGTGAGATTATCTTTTAGCACTATCGTGCATGTGTGCAGGTTCATAGCCAACTTCCTTATTATTTGTATCATCTGCATTTTAACTCTAGAAGAGTTTAAACTGATAGCAAATTCGATTAACTTCCGAAAATGGCTAGTATTAAAAAGTGAGCCGATTAGACTCGTTTTAAGAGTTTGAAAGATGTCGGGATTAAGAGTGTGAACGGATTATCATCAATATCGCTGCAAGAGTGTCAAAGCGCCCGTCAGGCAAGAGATGCACGCTTCGATGGTCGCTTCTATGTGGCGGTTAAAACCACGGGCATTTTTTGTCGCCCCATATGCCCAGCCAACTTACCAAAAGAAGAAAATGTAGAATATTTTGTCGAGAAAGCGCAGGCGCTTCAGGCGGGCTATCGACCTTGCTTGCGCTGTCGCCCTGACAGTGCGCCAAGTTCTTGGGCATGGAAAGGAGTCGAAACTACGTTTCTTCGTGCTCTGAAAATGATTGAGCAAGGGGAGTTACAGACGTCTAGTCTGGCTGAATTGGCTGAACGTCTTGGGATTAGCGACCGCTATTTAAGACAGCTGTTTCAAGACCACCTTGGGATGGCGCCAAAACAATACGCCCTTTACCATCAACTGATGTTTGCCAAACAGCTGCTCCATTCCAGCTCTATGCCGGTGACGGATATCGCGTTCGCCAGTGGGTTCAACAGTGTGCGTCGCTTTAATGATGCCTTTAAGCAGGTTATTAAGCTGACTCCGACTCAGGTCAGAAAAGAGCAGGTCGCCTCTACGGTGGAAAGTAGTTATATCGATCTAGCGTTTAAAGGGCCTTTAGATTGGCAACATATGCTGGATTTTTACCGCCTGCGAGCCATTAAAGGATTAGAGCAAATCAGCGACGAAAGCTATCAGAGGAAGTTTGAGATTGAAGGGGCGAAAGGCTGGTTTGCGATTCGTTATCATAAACCCGGAATCATGCGGGTAGAGTTTGAGCTATCTGATACCCGCCGCTTGAAAGCGTTAGTAAATCAACTGCGCAGAATGTTTGACCTAGATACGGACATTCTGACCATTGAACAGAAACTGAATGCGCTGAATCCAAGCCTGATACAGCGTAGCGGGATTCGTATTCCTGGCGTCTGGAGCACCTGGGAAGGTGGCGTTAGAGCCATTTTAGGCCAGCAAGTGTCGATCAAAGCGGCCATTGGTCAACTCAATCTTTTGGTTCAAACCCTACAACCAGAGGGTGTTACGCATTTTCCCACACCACAAGAGGTGGCTACTGCGGACCTTTCTTTTCTACGTATGCCGCAAAGTCGCAAAGAAACATTGGCACGCTTTGCGCAGTTTATTGTAGAAAACCCTCAAGCGAGTCTGGAGCAATGGCTTGATGTGAAAGGTGTTGGCCCGTGGACGGTAAGTTACGCCAGATTGAGAGGCGCCTCTGAACCCAACTGTTTCCTAGAGGGTGATTTAGTGGTCAAGAAGGCCCTAAATCAATTCCCTGAACTGAATGCTGAAAGCGTATCTCCATGGGGGAGTTACGCCACATTCCATTGCTGGAGTCACGCATGAACAAGAGTTATACCACCTTTAAAACGCCGCTTGGACAGATGACAATTCAGGCTAATGAGCAAGGTTTGTTAGGTGCTTGGTTTGAGACTCAGACCACACAACCTGAAGAGTTAGGCAAAAACGATAAAGAACATCCTATACTTATTAAAGCAATCAAACAGTTAGACGAGTATTTTTCCGGTAGCCGAAAGGAATTTGATCTACCATTAGCAGCGGAAGGAACGGTGTTTCAGCAGCAGGTATGGAAGGCATTAACGACCATACCTTTTGGAGAAACGTGGAGCTACCAACAGCTTGCAGATGCCATTGGCAACCCAAAAGCAGTGAGAGCAGTTGGGCTAGCAAACGGTAAGAATCCTATCTCTGTGATTGTGCCTTGCCATAGGGTAATTGGTAAAAGCGGTAAGCTAACCGGTTATGCTGGTGGCCTGGAAAGGAAGGCGGCATTGTTAAAGATAGAGCATTGGGAACCTGAGTGATGCGGTTAGAAAAAGGAATTTTCTCCTTGCTAGTAATGCTTTTGCTGCAAGGGTGTTTTGAAGAAAAGCTTGATCGAATGATCAACAAGCAAACCTATGAGTTTGAAGGGGTATATGAAAATTTGTATACCCAAGATTTGCTGATGTTTAAAGATGCCATGGTCACGATCAGCCGAGTTGGTGCACCAGATGTTACGAAACCTTTTGCGGTAGATGACAATTTTCTTACCATAACAATGCGTAATAACTCTAAAGAGAAACGTGAGGACATTGTTATGCGCATTCATGGAGATAAGGAAGCATTGACATGCAGCGTTTGTGCGAGATACCAGCTTGCGAGTGTATGGCAGAAGCGGCTCGATTAGCCAAGTACTTGTTTAGATGCAATTGAAAAGGACAGCCATTTGGCTGTCCTTTTTGTTGTAGAGTGCCTAGGTGCTTCAGAATAATGCAGAGTTAAGCATCAGATGGAGAGCGATACTGACGGCGTAGCCGATACCTATCACAGGTGCCCATTTGAGATGGCCGAAGAAGGTGTATTTACCATGTGCTGCTCCCATCAGTGCAACCCCAGCAGCAGAACCTATTGATAATAAACTGCCACCGACACCAGCGGTCAGCGTGACCAGTAACCAGTTACCCATCGACATCGTTGGCTCCATGGTCAGGACGGCAAACATAACTGGGATGTTATCGACAATGGCAGACAATATACCCACCATGACATTCGCCCAGATCGGATCCCACTGGGTGTACATCACTTCAGATACCAAACCTAGGTAGCCGAGAAGACTCAAACCGCCGACACACATCACTACGCCATAGAAGAAAAGTAACGTATCCCACTCTGCATGAGAGACTCGCCTAAACACATCAAACGGCACAACGGAGCCTAGACGTTTCAATGCAATGTCATCACGATTGGCAATCGCGAGCGCTGCTTTCTTATGGAGTGATGCTTTAAGGGTTTTACGAAGGAAAAAGCCGAAAAATTGCAAATAAGCCAAACCCATCATCATGCCAATCACGGGTGGGAAGTGCAGTACGGCATGGAAGGCGACGGCAGTAGCAATAGTGAGGATAAACAAACCCACAATTCGGCGTGCACCACGTTTTAGCTCTACGTGCTGGTGGACAACATCCGGTGTGGTACTCGGCACAAACATCGACATAATGATCGCAGGCACGACATAGTTAGCGACTGAAGGTAAGAACAAGGGCATAAACTCAGAGAAAGAGACATAGCCTGCCTGCCACACCATCAATGTTGTGATATCACCAAATGGACTGAAGGCGCCGCCAGCGTTGGCAGCGACCACAATATTGATACACGCTAGGTTGATGAATTTGGGGTTATCTCCGGCGACTTTCATCACTACGGCACACATCAATAAAGCAGTAGTGAGGTTGTCGGCAATCGGAGAAATAAAGAAAGCCAGAACACCGGTTAACCAAAATAACGACTTGTAATTAAAGCCTTTCCCAACCATCCACGCTTGTAGTGCATCGAATAATCGCCGCTCTTCCATTGCGCTGATATAGGTCATAGCGACTAGTAAGAACAGCAATAATTCTGCGTATTCCAGCAGGTTGTGTTCTAGCGCTGACTTGGCAACTTCAATTTGACCATGTTGCGAATAGACGTAACCAATCATGGCCCAGATGAGGCCCGCCGCGAGCAGGACTGGTTTGGACTTTCTCAGTGACAGGTACTCTTCCAGCATCACCAACGCATACGCACACGTGAAAATCAGGATGGCTACATATCCGATGGTAGATTGAGTTAAAGGTAAAGTTTCTTGGGGGCTGCTGGCTGCAAAAGTCGAAAAGGGAAGTAATAAAAGGGCGACAAAAGCGGACCACTGCAATTTCATACTTTCACTCCTTGAAAGAAGATTGTTGTTATGGTGGAGCCATTCTAAAGAGGTTTTGGCGATGGGTATGTGAGATAGGTTTGATCTGATTGAATTGTCGCCAGTTTTTATCAATAAATGAACGATTTATGAATCATGTTGATATGCATTGTTGAATTTCATGTGCAGATAAAAGCGCTGATTATGAACATAATCACAAAATAAGATAATAGATCTCTGGTCAGAGTTGCCCCTTCTAAGTAATTGATACGGATCATCACTATAGCGTACGATTTAAAACAAGATCCTATGTGTCCTGTTCCACATAAAACATAGGTGATATATGTCCGATCCAAACATAAAGCAGCGCAAAGTAACCTGGGGATGCTACGTTGCTCTCGCATTTGCTGTCATATTCTTTTCTGGCTTGATGAAGTCTGGTGAATGGTATGGTGTGCTTGATTTTACAACTCTCAATGGCTCGTTCGGGCAGGTTGCGTATAACGTGACTGAAACGGCGGATGGCGTTGAAGCTGCAACGACGTCACTGCGTGGTAAAGGCGGTAGTGGTGCCCGTGATGGCTTTATCTTCGCATTAACTTTGATTCCAACCGTGATGTTCGCACTGGGTGTGATCAATGTCCTTGAGCATTACGGTGCACTAGATGCTGCTCGTAAATTGCTTACTCCTTTATTACGACCTTTGATGGGAATACCGGGTAGCTCCGGCCTTGCATTGATTGCGTCACTGCAAAGCACAGATGCCGGAGCTGCCATGACGCGCCAACTCAAGGATGAAGGTCGCCTGACCAAACGTGAAACCGATGTATTTACCATGTTTCAGTTCACTGCGGGGGCGACTATTGTTAATTTCTTCTCTTCTGGAGCTGTGTTGTTCACGCTGACTTTGGCTGATGGGTCGCTGGCCGTGACATCGTCAATTGGTCTCGCTGTAGCCATTATGTTTGTCTTTAAGTTTGTTGGCGCCAATCTGTTTCGCATCTACCTCAACATCACTGAAGGTAAACAAGATAAAGATACGCAACGTTTACAACAGGAGGCTGCACAATGAGTGAAGTGAAAACGAGAAAACCCATGGTGACGGATATTTTTGTCGAAGGGGCAAAGAAAGGTTGGGTGATTGCAACGACTTCAACGGTGCCAAATGTTCTGATGGCGTTTGTAATCATCAAAGCACTGCAAATCACAGGAGCGTTAGACATGATGGGGACGGTCTTCGCACCCGTTATGGCGATATTTGGTTTACCCGGTGAAGCTGCTGCCGTATTGATTGGAGCATGGATGTCGATGGGAGGTGCTGTTGGTGTAGTCATAACCTTGTTTGATCAGGGCATTCTTAACGGCGCACACATTGCGATTTTGGCCCCAGCGATCTACCTGATGGGCTCACAAGTCCAGTATATGGGACGTATTATGGGGCCAATTGGTACAGAAGGCCGCTATATTCCAGTCATGATCATTATTTCAGTGCTTAATGCATTTGGTGCGATGCTGGTAATGAATTTATTTGTTTGAGTTTTGCTGAACGAATTAAAGTATCTAAGCCAAAGTGTTACTACGCTTTGGCTTTTTCATTCCAGTAATATCATCCAAGTTAGTCAGATCGCGTAATCATTGAATTAAGAAAGTCACGTCGATCTTTAGGGATGACAGCCCAATGACAATTTTGAATTGCGCCTTCTAAATGTAAAACGAGCTCTTTGGATATTTTTGGAAATCGATCTTTGAGTTTTTTATAAGAGTTTACCGAGCCTCTATTTGCTAGCTGATGTACGCTTTCAATGTTGATGCTTAGCAGCATACGCTCAGTAGACACAGAGATATTGGGTAAATCTTTTAGCCTTTCTATAGGCGCTTTATCTGCGTATTCCCTTTGGCGTTTTGCCGCATTAATGGAACGTTCCGCATGTTCAAGTAGTCGTTTCTCTTCTCGCTCATATTCAGAGATGAAGTAGTTTGTTTTTACAAGGTGCCCTCGTTTTCGATAGCAGTAACGATTTTTACTGATTGGCTTAGCACCAAAGTCGGGTGAAGAACGAAAGTAAATTCGATTCTTATAATGTAAGGCGAATATAACACCATCACAGAATATGCCAAACGTACCAAACATTGATTTAATCGTAATGGTTCCCAAACTGCTAAAAAATAGTTGTGTATCTTTAATATTCATATCAAGTTAGTGTTTTTGTTTATCACACCATAAGCCTAGACATCTTGATAACTATAAATGAGATAATCCTTTATATTTTTGGATATAAGGTTTATTTAGTTGCATACAGATATGGTTGAATTGCGATGTCTATATTTGAATTATCAATAACCTAACTAAGCATGTCTTTCTTATCCCTCTGATTAAGTTTACTAATGATTTTTCAATGTAATTATTATCCGATTTAAGTTATTGAAAATTAAAGGTAATCCTATATTAATATGAATTATCCTTAAATATGTTCAACTCAATGTACTTGATATGTTAAGTATTTCTTAGTGTTTGCTGTATCAAAAAATATAAATAATAATTAAAGGAAAGTAGCCATGGATACTAGGCTAAAACTAAGACATGACACTAGAGTCACGTTAATAATAGGAAATGGAATTCTTAAAGTTTCACTAAATGAGGAAGTGATAAAGTCGACAAACCTATCCAACATTGAAGATAGGATCTTGCATATTCTTATTCAGAGAAGTAATGGGTCTAATCCGGTATCGAATCGAGAGCTTGATAAAATATGTAGAGAAGATTATAAGCTAAATATACAATTCAACACCATAAAAAATAATCTGGCTTCTTTAAGAAAAAAAATAAGAGAACTCTTATCAACCCCCCAGAATATTGAATTATCTACATGCACTTTAGTTGATAATAGACATGGTAAAGGCTACTTAATATCAGACTACTGGATACTTGAACGAGATGAAGAGATCATAAACTTTTGTGATGAAAAAGATATTGAAGGAATTTCAGATCTTTATCTAAGCCTTATAAAAACGTCAATATATAAAAGTAAAAAATTGGTATTTATTTTAAGTGGATTATCGATATCGTTGGTAATGTCTCTAGCTTTTATACAAATATCTTATGTAATAGGTAATTATGAATTTTATAGCTCTAATACAACAACGATCACGCGCGATATATTAAGAACTAATAACGTATGTTTTAAAGATAATGAAGTAAGAAAAATATTATCGACGTCTATTAGCGTTGATCATATGATTTTAAATGATAAAATTGATGGTATAATCTGTCGATTGTCAAAGCTAGGTACAGAAAGGCTTGCACTAAGCAATCGTGACTTAGGTATCGAAGGTATTCAGTCAGATTATATTGTAGCCCAGAGGGATGTTGCTGATTATCAAATTACCTATTTTTATGAAAGAGATAGGATCAGTAATAGATATCAAAGGTTTAACTTAATCCCGTCAATTGTGGGTTTCAATTTTCACTATGACGAAACGCCTATCGTTTCATCTGGAAGTTCAGGGATAAATATATTTGACTGGAGGAATGGGCACTTAACAATGCAATTTTCTCTTAATGTATATAATGTTTTACTAACTTCATTTCTAATCTCTATTTTTTACATTTTTACCTTTAAGTATAAGAATATTAGAGGTTTTTTTATTGTTATCTATGCCCTTACTGGCTTAAAGTTGAAATTTGAATCGGTCTATAATAAGTCAACAAATACTCATGTTGAGTACACTGAGATTCTGTCTAATTTTAATAAATTTGACGCAAATATCGTAATTAAAAACATGAAAAAGATAGGTTTTCTTCCTCGTTACACCAAATATTTGATGCAATGTGTTCCTGTCAATGGCTGTTACTCAATCAATATTTGTCCGAGTATGCTTATGGGGAAAGAGGGAGAGTCTTTTATTCATTATATGTCTGGTTTACTCAATAAAAATCAAATAATTATTGAGATTACAGAAAATTCAAAGATCTCATTTTGTGATGGATTGAAGCATCGTATTGAACAACTCCGTGAATTGGGTTTCAAGATAGCAATCGATGACTTTGGAGTGGGGAACAACAACCTTGAGCTGCTCAAAGACCTAACAATTGATTATGTGAAAATAGATAAGAAGTTTATTCTTAATATACTTGAATCCAAAAATGACAAGCAATACTTCTACCATATAGTACGGCTACTCTCTTCGGCGACAGATGCTAAGATCATTGCAGAAGGTGTTGAAACACAAGCCCATAGTAACCTTTTGACTGACAATGATGTCTACCTGCAGCAAGGGTACTACTTTACTTAGATTAGATAATTTAAGAGCTAGTGGTGGCCTCTCAACTTGAGAGGCCTTTTCGTTATCTATCATTACTTATTTTTAAATTAAATTTCTCTTGGTTTTTTATTTTTAACATTTATGGATTTGGCTCATTTGAAGGCGATAATCCTAAAAAAACGTGAGCTATCTGTAATTGATATATGATTAATGACCTTGGGGCATAAAAATATCTGGTACTAAATAAAATAAATACAGGTATGTCTATGCTCCCAGATGTTTCTTTATTCCAGAAGCTCAAGGTTCTTTGGGTTTCACTACTTGGAGTTATTTTGGCTGGTTGTTGGTCAGATAGCTCTCCACTTAACAACAGTGGAGGGGGCTCCGATGATGCTCAAACCACCGATAACTATGTTTCCGCAATTCAAATCTATCATGAGAACCGCCCAATTCCTGAAGGTGTGGTAAAGAACTATCAAGCGAAAGCATTCAATTCCCAAGCTCAATTACTAGATATTACGGAAGATGTTCAATGGACATCTTCTGACACTAGTGTTCTCAGAAGTCTGGGAGGCGGTGCGTTTATCGCCGTGTCAGAAGGTGAAGCTACAGTTTCAGTCTCCTACACCAATGGAGAGCCTGCACTGCGAAGCATGAGCAAACCGATGGTTAATGTCGATGAATCAGAGCAACGAGATTTATCAACTGACAATGTGACTAGCACCACCGCGCCTATTATTGTTTCGAAGGCTAAGATTGTTGATTTGAGTATTGAGCAACTTGAATATTCTTTGGGATTGGGTGTGACGCAACAGGTCAATGTATTTGCATTGTTTGATGATGGTTCAACCCACAATATTACTTCTCAAGCCGATATCAGGGCAGATAACCCTGACCTAGTGCAGCTAGCTGGAAGTAAAGTGACAGCAGTTCAAAGTGGTGATACACCACTGCACGCTTCTTTCATGGGTAAGTCGGATGTCGCTAATGTCAATGTTAAGTCTTCTTCTCTAGTGAACATTCAAGTGACGCCAGCGATTACAAACGTCATTGCGGGTGACGCTGTCCAATTTTCTGTAAAGAGTATGTATTCCGATAACTCAACCAATGACATCTATGAAGGTATTCAATGGTTCGTTAACGGAGTCCAGCAACATGGCATCAGCCAAGGTGTGATTAACTTCGATACGGAAGGTTCATACAAAGTCTCTGCCAAGTATCAGGGTAAGGAGACCAATGAATCTGTTGTTGAAGTACTTAAACACAGTAATCAATTTGAATTGGTCGGTGATGAGGAAGAGTTTGTTGTCGGCGTCAGCGTTCCATTTCGCTTCTTTGTTGATGGCGAGGATGGTACAAAAGTGAATGTCACTGCAGATACCGAATGGGTGACATCTGATTCAAAAATGGCTGTTGTTAGCAGCGATGGTGAATTTGTGCCTATCCAAGCCGGAGAGGTCATTCTTTATGGTTTTTGGAACAATGTGATTGAACGCCAGGTGATAGAAATACTGCCGCTGTCGCTAGAAAATATTGTTAGCTTGGAAATCGGTGTTGATAGCGCTGAATTGATGGTATCAGAGGAGAAAAACCTAACGGTCTTAGCGTTGACACAGCATGGTGTTAAAGTCGATGTCACGGACGATGTGAAGTGGTTTGTCGACAGTACTGATATTGCGACGATCGTTGATGGCTCTATGCTCCGTGGTAAGCAGGTTGGCCACACTACTGTGAATGCAATGTTAGGCAGTATTGAATCTAACTCTGTATCCGTGACGGTTTCTCAATCTACTGCTGTAACACGTGTTGATGTTATTCCCGAGCAGGTCGATCTTAATGTTGGTCAGCCGTATTCTTACGTGGCGAAAGCGCGTTACTCCGATGGCACGTCAAAAGACGTAACCGATCTGGCAGACTGGTCTACCTCCAACCCTTCTATTGTTTCCATTAGCGACAATGCAACAGCTTATGCACTTAAATCGGGTCAAACTTCGGTGGTCGCTCGATACCAAAACCTAACAAGTAATGCGAGTCAAGTTGATGTTTCTCATCGAGAGGTTAAATCTGTTTTCCTAACCTTGGATTTGCGCAAGGTAAATGTTGGTAGTGATATCTCCCCTTATGTCGAAGTGCTATATCAAGATGGTTATCGTCGTAATGTGTCCAACGAGACAGTGATCACCAGCAGTGATCCATCCGTTCTTAAAGTGTTAAGCACAGGGCAATTGGAAGCACTATCTTCCGGTGAGGCTGTTATTACCGCTCAATACCAAGGACAAAAAAGTGAGCCGATTACGGTACAAGTACTTAATGGTACCTTAAGCCTGATTCAGGTGAGTTCTTCCACCGCGTCTATTCCAGAGGGCATGAAAGGTCAGTTACATGCCAACGCGATTTTCAGTAATGGCTTGGTGAATAACGTAACAGCAAAAGTGCAGTGGGTGAGTGAAGACTCTTCAATCTTGTTTGTGGACCAAAATGGTGGATTCACGGCTAAAAGCAAGGGAGAGGCACATGTCTATGCCCGCTTTGAAGGAATGGCAAGCGAGAAAGTAAAAATCTCAGTTAACGATGGCACCCTTCAAGCTATCCAGATTACAGATTATCCGTCGGATATCATGGTTTCTGATATCGGCCAGTTCCGGGCTCAAGGATTATTCAGTAATGGTGAGTCGTTAGATATTACTGATCAGGTAGTGTGGGCTGCTGCCGATTCAATATTGGCATTTGGTGATGACGGTGTTGCTTATGCCGCTCAATCGGGTCAAACCAATGTAAAAGCAATGCTAAGCAGCGTAGAAAGTGCAGCGGTATATGTAAAAACAGTACCGTATAAAGTCAACAGCGTATCTTTGGACGTATCTAGCTCTGACGTTTATCTAGGCGTTAGTGAAATGGCACGTGTGATCATGGATACACCAATTGGTCAGTTGGATGCTGACGTTTCGGATATTACTTGGGAAGTGGGTAATGAAAGCATTTTATATGTCACAGCCAAAGGCGACTTAGTCGGTGTCAAAGAAGGTACAACGACAGTTAAAGCTTCAGTTGATGGGGTTCAAAGTACTGAATACAGTATTAATGTGAAGCCTGCGCAGGTTGAGTCTATTGAAGTAAGTCCTGAATTGGCCCACATAGCGAAAGGAACTCAGCAAAGCTATACCGTCATCGCGAGCTATTTTGATGGCAGACGCGAAGCAGTCACAGACGGAGTTAGCTGGATTGTTCACGATTCGTCTGTGGCACAAGCATCAGGTTTAACTGCCATTGCTGTGAACTCTGGCCAAACGACGCTACAGCTAAACTTTGCAGGGAAAAGTGCTACGACGGCTCTTGTTGTGACAGATGCAGAGCTGATTGATGTTTCTGTTGCGACGACAGCCAGCCAGCTTCCTTTAGGTGGGACAGGAGAGTTAACGGCATTAGGTTTGTTCAGTGATGGCAGTCGTCAAGACATGACAAACTATGTTAACTGGAACAGCACCACCAGCGATGTTCTCGCGATTGAAGTTGGAGGGCTATTTACCGCTCAGCAAGCAGGATCAACAGTGGTTTCTGCTCAGTATGACGGTGTTACTTCAACCAATGAAATCTCGTTCTTAGTCTCTGATAAACAAGTTAAATCGCTCACTTTGTCTGTGGGTGAAGACTCTTTACCGTTGGGATTAGCAACGCTTTCAAAGGTGATAGCAAGGTATACCGATGACTCTGAGTTTGATGTGACGGATTTAGTGACTTGGGAAACCGTTTCTGGGGCTGAAGGCGTGGTTCGCACTTCAAGTAATGGAGAAATCCTTGCGCAAGCAGTCGGTGAGGTTGAGGTTCGTGCTAAGTATGCGGGGTCAGTCTCGAATACCGTTGATATCGCGGTTAATGACGCGCAACTGGTTTCCATTGTTTCTGACCAGAGTGTGCTGACTTTGGCTCGTGGAACGACCAGTGCGGTGACGCTTTATGGTCACTATACCGATGGCGTGCGAGAGATTCCGGCGACATTCCCTGTTTGGCGAACAGATTCAGAAGCGATTGCCGCTGTAAATCTCGGCATGGTTGAAGGTCGAACAATTGGTAACACCAACCTTATTGCAAGCTTCCAAGGAAAAAACTTAACGCTCCCTGTTGTGGTGACGTCAGCGGACTTGATTGAATTGAGAGCTGTGGTTAATGGTGTTGAACAACAGTCATTAACGTTAGCTAAAGGGTTCTCGCAAGCTATTGAAGCCGTGGGCTATTTCAGCGATGGCAGCCAGCAAAATCTTTCGTCTGTCGTATATTGGGTCAGTGACGAGACAAACGTTGCTGAAGTGACAGGACTAGGTCTGGTGCAGGCCAAAAATGGTGGCGAAGCTGAGCTGCATGCTGTTTACAATCAAATTACGTCGAACCCTCTGACTATTGAAGTACTGCCTGCTGATATTGTGGGATTAGAGATAACGCCTAGTTCGCAACAGCTTGCAAAGGGGACGGAGGGACATGTAACCGCTTGGGCAACCCTTTCCGATGGAAAGGTCATTGATGCAACGTCTCAGGTTCACTGGCGAGCAGAGGATCCGCAAATGGTGACCTTCCATCAAGGACGTATTGAAGCGCACTTAGAAGGGAATACCGACCTGATTGCGACATTGTCAGGAGAGGAAGCACGCTCCGATCTGTATGTGACCAATCCTAACTTGGACGCATTGACATTCAATGCGACTGAATCAAATCTTGCTGTAGGGCAACAGTCAGAGTTGTCAGTGTATGCTAGTTACAGTGATGGCACTTACCAAGACGTAACGCGCTCAGTAAACTGGACGTTGTCTGGTGATGTCTCTGCAATAGCTATTAATGGTGATGGTGTGCTGAGTGCGGTTTCTCAGGGGATTGCACAAGTTGAAGCAGAGTTGGATGGAGTGACAGCGAATGAAAAAGACTTCACCATTACTGATAAGCAAGTAGAAAGTGTTTATCTAAATCAAGCCGATCAAGTGCTGCCAGCGGGACTGACTACAGAGTTAAAAGCGGTGGTTCGATACACTGATGGCAGCGAACGCGCATTGGCCGATGGAGAAGCGTTGTGGGTAGTTGGTAGTACAAATGTTGTCTCTGTTTCGGGCAATGTGTTACGTGCTAATACGGTAGGTACTAGCAGTCTGTCTTTCAATTACCAGAGTAAATCCAGTAATGAAATCAACGTTGAGGTGGTTCAAGAGGATCTGCAGCGCTTAACCTTCCATACCTCTCAGATCATGTTAGCAAAAGGGACAACAGAAGCCGTTGAGGTGACAGGGCATTATACCAATGGTAGCCGTAATGTAACCGATGATGTGCAGTGGCAATCCAATGACCCATCTGTATTCACTGTATCTGTGACCGGTGAGGTTACTGCACAAGCTCAAGGGCAAGGCCAACTGATTGCTAGCTTGAATGGCCAGAGTGCAAATCTTCCTGTTGCGGTTTCCGATGCTGATTTACAAACATTGAAGATCAAAGTGAATCACCAAGACGCCACTGCTATCGAGAGACCTGTTGGCTTAGAGCAAACATTAAGTGTGATTGGTTATTTCTCTGATGGTTCTGAGCAAAACCTGACATCACTGGTTATGTGGAACTCAAGTAATGCTGCAGTAGTACAAGTCAGTGATCAAGGGGTAGTGACAGGCCTGCAAGCTGGAGAAGAGCAAGTGAGTGCGCACTGGGGAGGAATAAGCAGCTCTGACCTAAACTATAAAGTCGCCGATGCCATACTCCAGAGCTTAACTGTCACGCCAGTGAACAGTTTACTTGCCAAAGGAACGAGCCAATTGCTAGAGGCCTGGGGGCTATACTCAGATGGTAAATCTTACCTGATGAGCACTGGTATTGACTGGTCTGTTACTCAGCCTGATGTGGTGGCTGTTGATATTAGCGGTCTCGTTCAAGCGAAAGAAGAAGGCACCAGCCAAGTAGTGGCTCGCCAAAATTCAGTTGAAGGTCAAGCTGCTGTCTCAGTTTCAAACGCAGCGTTAGAGCGCTTAACGCTAACCGTATCTGAGAGTGGCCTTGCATTGGGTCAAGAGAGCCAGCTAACCACTATTGCTACATTCACTGATGGCAGAAATGTTGATGTGACCAAGCAAGTTCAGTGGAACACATCTGGTGATGTACAAGCGATATCTATTGATCAGCTAGGTTCAGTATCGAGCTTAGCGGAGGGCCAGGTGTCAATCAGTGCGGTGTACCTTGGACAGGTATCCAACGTCGCTGGCATTCAAGTTTCAGCTAAGGTCGTTCAGTCGCTCTACCTTAGTCATGGTGATCATATATTGCCAGTTGGCGCTCAGCTCAGCTTGGATCCAACCGTTAGGTACAGCGATGATAGCGAGCGTGTGCTAGGTGCTCAGGAAGTTACCTGGGTATACGATAGTCAGTTTGTTGATATCGGTGCAAATACACTAACAGCAACAGCTACCGGAGCGACGACGGTTTCATTTGAGTTCGATGCTCAAACAAGTAACAGTCTGCAAATTGGTGTCGACCCTGCTCAATTGTTGTCGCTCAGTTTTGATAGTGCTCAGGTTGTGCTACCTAAAGGAACTGCTCAACAGTTGGAGGTTACCGGACACTTTACTAATGGCAGCCGAGAGGTGACAGGTTCTGTTGCATGGTCAGGAACTAATCCATCAGCGTTTACGATAAGCAATACAGGTTTACTGTCGGCACAAGCTGAAGGTACCGGTAACATAACCGTCTCTATGAACGGTAAACAAGCACTATTGCCGGTAGCGGTGACGGATGCCGATCTATTGCGTATTTCAATGCACCAAGGTAACACTGAAGTTCAAGATGTTTCCTTAGTTAAAGGGTTAACAACTTCCCTTCAGGCAATGGGGCACTATAGCGATGGCACTCAGCTAGATTTATCAAGCTTGGTAGTTTGGCAAACCGATAATGTGAATGTTGCGGATGTTGACCAGAGTGGAGGGACGCAAGCGTTAGCTCAAGGCACAGCCACGATTTCTGCGTATTTCGATTCTCAGGTCTCCAATGTGAGCGTTAATGTAATAGCGGAGGAACTCAGTCGCATTTCTGTTACGCCTGCCATTGGTCAGTTCGCGAAGGGCACATCGCAGCAGTATCAAGCTTGGGCGACGATGACGGATGGAAGTTCACAGCTTCTTACTACAGGTGTGAATTGGTCTCTTACAGAGCCTCTACTTGCGGATGTGGACAGTGATGGTTTAGTTACTGGGCTTTCTCAAGGTGCAGGTTTTGTTGTAGCGACAGTCGATACACCTATGGGTGCACTGACGGGTTCAGCGGCGATTTCCGTTACGGATGCAACGCTTGATAGCCTTGACCTTGCTATTAACTCTCGTTTGATAGCGTTAGGCGAGAAGGCTCAACTTGATGTCATTGCTAATTTCAGTGACGGTACAACCCAGAATGTGACAAATAGTGTTCAATGGAACCTTAGTGGCGACACTCAGGCTGTTCATGTGAATGGCCTAGGTAAAGTGTCAAGCCTTAGCGAAGGTGATGTGGTTATCAGTGCGTCACTAAATACTATCGGCTCAAACCAAGAAGCATTACGTGTGGATGTGAAAACAGTGGATTTAGTGTACCTGAAACAGGGTGACACCAGTCTTCCGCTTGGAACATCTCAATTGCTTGAGCCTGTAGTGCGTTATACGGATGGCAGTGAAAGATCATTATCTGCCAACGAGTTAGTATGGGTTAATGAGGATGATCAGGTTATTCGCTTTACCGATAACCAGTATTCAGCATTGTCAGTGGGCGATAGCCGAGTGTCCTTTACCTACCAAGGTAAGAGTAGTTCGACCATTCTAGTGACGGTCGAGGACGAAGAGTTGCAAGGGCTGTCATTCTCTCATAATCAAGTGGTGTTGGCGAAAGGGACCTCATTACCGGTTGTCGTCACGGGTCACTTCACTACAGGAAGCCGAGAAGTAACGGATCAGGTCACTTGGTCAAGTGATGAACCCGGAATATTTAATGTAGCGACGCCAGGCTTGGTTGAAGGGTTTACTAAAGGTAATGGCACGCTTTCTGTCACTCTGCTGGCTCAAACGGAAACTCTACCTGTTGCGGTGACGGATGCAGAGCTGGACCGACTCGAAGTGCGAACTGAAGACGGTTTGCAGTCAAGCTCGACGATTCCTATCGGCGCGGAGCAACCTTTAATCACCACAGGGTATTTCAGTGATCAATCACAGCAAAATATGACGTCACTGGTCACTTGGCATTCTACCGAAACGGCGATTGTCGATGCTGGACAAAATGGTGTGATCCGAGGTATCGGTGCTGGTGATGGAAGTGTGTTCGCTCGTTTTGGTGCAACAGATAGCCCAATGTTCTCTGTCAAGGTAGACCCTGCTGTGCTGGAGAGTATTTCGGTGACACCTGCAATGTCAGTGGTTGCTAATGGCACTCAACAAGTTTTCCAGGCTTGGGGAACCTACAGTGATGGCCAAGTCGATGAATTGACCTCGGGTGTTCAATGGTCCGTTGTTGAACCACTCATTGCAGATGTTGATAACTCGACGGGTTTGGTGACTGCGAAATCTGAAGGCAGTACGTATGTGCGTGCAAGCGTTGGCCAACTGCTTGGCAGTGCTGCTGTGGTTGTCTCTGAAGCGACTTTGACTGATGTCATCGTCTATCTCAATGACGCTTCTCTAGCGGTTGGTCAACAGAGTCAGGTAACCGCGGAAGCTGTGTTCAGTGACAATTCCCGTCAAGATGTGACTCGTCAGGTCAGCTGGATCATTGTTGGTGATCAGCAAGCACTGAATATCAATGGGTTGGGAGAACTGAATACATTAGCGCAAGCCGACGTGTCCATTTCTGCTCAATTCCAGTCGATGACATCGAATGAAGTGGACCTCAGTATTGTTGAAAAACAAGCGCAACAGCTTTACATCAAGCAAAGTGATGTCACGTTACCCGAGGGAATGTCAACAGAGCTTACGCCAATGTTGCGTTATACGGATGGCAGTGAACGTGAACTCTTGAACTCAGAGATAACCTGGGTGTTCAGTCCGGCGAACATAGCCAGCATGGCAGGTAATACTCTGGTGGCTGATAACCAGGGCTCGACGACGTTGTCATTCACTCATAACTCTGTATCAAGTAACTCCATCAGTGTGACGGTGACTAACGAAACGCTGGAGCGCTTGGTGTTTACACAGAACCAAGTGGTACTAGCTGAAGGGACGTCTGAACAGATTCAGGTCACTGGCCAGTACACAAATGGCAGTCGAGATGTTACAGACTCAGTAACATGGGATAGTGATAAGCCCGCGGTCTTTACTGTGATTGACGGTTTGATTACCGCACAGTCAGAAGGGACAGCAGAGCTGACTGTGAGCCTATCTGGTAAGACAGCAGTACTACCTGTTGCAGTTACTGATGAGGACTTAGTGTCTTTAGAGATACGGATTAATAGCCAAGTAGAAGCTTCTTGGGAGTTGGCGAAAGGTATGCAGCAGCAACTGGAGGCTTACGGTTCATTCAGTGATGGGAGTACGAAAAATGTCACATCTATGGTGGATTGGTCGAGTACTGATCGAGCGCTGGTTAATGTTACCAATAGCGGTGTCGTCAGTGGCCTAAGCCTAGGCACTGAGAGCGTTAGTGTACACATGCAGGGCATTGATAGCTTGGGGCTACCAATCACTGTCAAAGATGCTGAACTTACCAGTATTGCAGTTACTCCACATGGGCAGCAGATCGCGAATGGAACCAGCCTACAATTGGTGGCGACTGGCACATTTACGGATCAGTCAACGTCGGTGCTGACAACGGGAGTTACGTGGTCAGTCAATACTCAACATCTTGCCATTGCCGATGTGGATGGCAGCGGTTTAGTCACCGGTAAAGCTGGTGGTGTGGCTAACGTGGTTGCCGATTACATTGATGTACAAGGTAATGTTGTGCAAGGTAATGTTGATGTTTCAGTGAATGATGGGTTAACCATCAATGGTTTGATCGCTTCGGCTTCGAGTTCCAATGTGGCTGTCGGGTCTAAAGTTCTCCTATCGGCTGAAGCAGACTATGGCAGTAGTACACAAGATGTCACCATGCAGGCGCAATGGGTGGTGACAGTAGGCAACGCGTCTTCAGTTTCTATCGATGACCGTGGTCAACTGACGGCGCTAGCTCAAGGTACTGTGTCTCTTGAAGCGAGGTTTGATGGAGAGGTATCCAATACACTAACGGTTCAAATTGACGCTGCAGAAGTTACTCACATTGCTGTGACGGAAGGTTCATGGAGTGATGAGCTACCGATTGGTTCTTCAACAAAACCTGAAGTTACGGCTTTCTACACGGACGGTACCAAGTCAGTTCTTCAAGTCTCAGAGTTCTCTTGGCAAATTGATAACACAACCGCGTTAAGCGCGGGTAGCAACGGAGAGCTGGTTGCGAATGCACTGGGTGTTGCTACCGTGTCGGCTAACTCGAATGGTGTGGTATCTGATGAGCTGAGTATTGAAGTTATCGATGCAGCATTGACTGAGATTCGTGTTGAAGCGGATGAACAACTGCTGGCGGTAACCGGGTCCGGCTACTCGGTGAGAGCTTACGGCATCTACTCGGATGACGCGTTAACTGAAGTGGATATTACCCATTCAGTCAACTGGCTGACCGACGGAAATAGTGTTATCGATATTACTCAAGGTACGGGAGACATCGTTATCCTAGGTAAAGGGGTTGAGACGCTTAAGGCAGCACAAGACAGCATTGAAAGTGAAGCCATTGCTATCTCAGTGGTAGATCCTTGGGTAACGGCCATCCGAATCTTTTACAACAATGTTGAGCAATCAACGTCACTCAGCGAAAGCATTCCTGTTGGTGGGAGCTTAGCACTCTCTGCAATGGGTCTGCTAAGTGATGGTAACTGGCGGGACATTACGCAAGATGTAGCTTGGCATAGTAGTGAAGAACCTATCGTTACGGTTTCAAATGGACTGGCTAATGGTGTAACAGATGGCACTGCTGATATCAGCATCCAACTAGAATCTATGTCTTCGACTATTAGTGTGTCCGTGTCAGGTAATGTATTGGAAGAGTTGAGATTTATAGGTGATCAAGTTGTTAGTGTAGCGAAAGGTGAGATGGCTTCGTTTTCATTGCAAGCTGTATACAGTGATGGAACGACTGTTGATGGGTATACAAGCGGCATTCAGTGGGAGGTTCTTGACGAACAAATTGCCGTGCCTGTTGGTACTATCTCGGGAGTGACATCGTTCTCAACTTTGCTGGATGGCTATACGTTAGCTACTGCAACTCATGCTTCTTCTGGAATAAGTGTTACAGGAACGATATTTGTACAACCGGCTCAAATTATTGATGTGGACATTTATTCTACAGGTATACCACTAGGTAAGAACATGTATGCAGACAGTGATTGGAGTGAGTTTGATACTTACACGTCAAATATGCCTGATGGTGTGGTACGCACTAGAGGAGGATATTATGCAACTACAACTGAAAACAAAGTGGATAGCAATGGTCACAATTACAATGTCGTAGGTTTTGGCCATCCAACTGCACCACATAGGGTAGTTATGAAGTTAAGGTCTATTGTTGACAACACTTCCTCTATCGCGATTGAAAAAGGAGTTGCCTATACTTTCTCTGTCACTAAAGAGGGAGGTTCTGCTTGGCGAAATCTTCATTTAGCAGTGCAACACAACACCTTACCTTTGATTCGATTAGCAGGAAATGTACCGTTGGAGCAAGATGTTTCGAAGAGCCGCGGATTTGTCTGGGCTACATTTATGGTGGATCCTGACGAGCCAGGGGATGAGTTCTATTTTAGTGCGCAAATTGGCTACAGTTGGCTCACAGATGTTTCTGGGAATGTTACTGCTGCATTCTCACGCCCACAATTTGAAGTTGGGTCTCTAACAGATTGGGAGCCAAGCGAACCTTATTCAGGTAGCTACGATTCATCAGGGATAAACATGAATGTTGGTTCAACTAACTCTGATGATCGGTATGTTCATTTAACCAATTCTGATGGTAGCCGCGAGCTAGCAACGGTTAATCAAATCGTTTGGCGAAGTGACAACGAAGCTGTAGCAACGGTGAATTCTAATGGAGATATCACAGCAGTTAGCTCGGGTAGTGCCAACATCTATGCAGTCGTTGATGGCGTAACCAGTAATATGATTGCTGTTACTGTCTCGGCCCCATAACGATTAATCAATAAATTCTAAGCCAGTAGTGTTAACTACTGGCTTAGGTTTCTTTTACTTAAATTTTCTCTGGATATATGCAAATGAGCTGGAATAAAAATATCGTGTCGCTTGTATTAGGTATGAGTATTTCATTTTCTACTTATGCAAGTGACTTTTATATTGGTGCAGGTTTTGGTGGAATAAATGTCGATCAAGCTACAGGGAGTGACATTGTCAGTCAGGAGCTAGGAACAACAAAAAAGTATTATGTTGGCTACCGAGCTAATGACTATGTGGATATTGAACTTCAGTACTCAAATTATGGTAATGCTGATATTAAAACCGTGACAAGCGTTGAAAGTACATGGAACCCAGAATCTTATGCTTTGGGATTGAACTTAGGTTATCCATTTAGCACTGGTATCAAAGCGTTCGGTAGTATTGGTGTTAGCACGACTAACTTAAATCAAGGTGGTACGCTAATTTGGAAGGATGAGTTTATCGAGGGAGGAAGGTTGGGGCTAGGGCTAAAATACAGCTTTCCTCAATGGAAGAACGTGACCGTTCAAATCGCGTATGAAACCGATCTGTTCATACTTGAAACGGCAAATACAGTATCTAATTCAGCTGGTGATATGAATATCAGGCTTTCTTCTCTATATTCATCTCTTCAGTATCGATTTTAGTTATTGGGCTTGGATATTTATAAACATAAATGAGATATTCTCCACTTAATGTTAATTATATTGGTTAATGCACTGATTTTGATTGGCTGTGAACC
This sequence comes from Vibrio sp. St2, assembly GCF_947311885.1. Lineage (NCBI taxonomy): Bacteria > Pseudomonadati > Pseudomonadota > Gammaproteobacteria > Vibrionales > Vibrionaceae > Vibrio > Vibrio sp. St2. The sequence continues at coordinate 1,050,657 of NZ_CAMZNA010000002.1, forward strand.
ACCAGTGTAAGTTTAGTAATCCTTAAATATCCTTTTTAGTTTTCTTAAATCTGACTATTAATCTCTTCACTTGTACTTATCTGAAATACTTTATCTACCAAAAAAATTTGGTTACTAAAGTATCCAATAAGGAGAAATGCGAGTGAAGAGAATAACGTCATTATGTGCCATAGTCACAGGCATGTATTCCTCTTTCGCACTTGCTGCACCTCAATGGGAACCTAAGAGTTACTCAGGTGGTGTACAGGTGTGTCACAAACAAGTTTTGTTTGAATCTAAATGGTGGGCAGGTTCTTATGATGAACCGGATCCCAATGGTCCAACTGCATCGAATCAGCCGGGGTGGGGAACCGAACCTTGGTTGCCACTGCTAGAGTCGGACGAATGTTCATCAGGAGATACCAATAAACCGCCACAGGCGGACGCTGGTGTTGATTTTTCCGTTCAATCACCCGCTCAAAGCGTTGTGATAGACGGTTCCGGTTCGCATGATGCTGATGGCGATACGCTGAGCTTTCAATGGCACCAAATCTCTGGCCCAACAGTGGTGCTAACTAACGCCAATCAATCAGTAAGCAGCTTTAACCTGCCAAGCTTAGATGAAGAAGCACGTTACACGTTTGAACTGACGGTTAATGATGGCAAAGCGATATCCAACGATCAGATTACTGTGACGGGATTGGCCGCGATAATTGAGAATCAGCCCCCAGTAGCTAATGCCGGACCAAATCTAGAAATTAAGTCACCGAACGATCGCGTTGTGCTAGACGGTTCAAGTTCAAGTGATCAGGACGGTGATGAGCTAACGTTCGAATGGCAACAAGTTTCTGGTCCCGCTGTGAGCTTGGAAAACACCCAATCTTCAGTCGCTCATTTTGCCTTACCTGAGCTTGAGAGCGACACCGAATTTGTATTTCAACTGACAGTCAATGATGGCCTTGAAAGTGCTTCAGATACTATGTCGCTGATCGGCTTAGCGTCAGAAGAACCAGTACTTCCTGGCTCAATTGTGATCGATCTGAATCGCGGTGACAGCGGGCTACCTACTTCCGCTCAATATCAGCTTATATTGAGATCTCAGCAATCTGGCGAACGTATTGCGTATCAACTAACCGCGGAAGATAACGTGGTTATTGATGATTTAAATCCAGATGACTACCAACTTTGGATTGAGTTTGCCGATGCGTATCAACCGATTGATCTTCCTCGAGTGATTACGGTAACAGATAGCCAGCCATTTGAGCTCTCCTTCGCTGTGAAGCCAAGTGTTGAGCTAGATACCCTATCCGTGATTGACGGTGTGCAAATTTCTAAGGTAATTGATGGTGTATTCCAGGCTCGTCAAATGGCATGGGGGGATGGTTATCTGTTTGTTGGCTCTTCAGCTATTTCTGAGGAGCAAGGAGCTCGTGGTAACAAGATATACGCAATCCCTTATGATTATCAGTCAGGCACAGTCGGTGAACCTGTGGTAGTCGCAAATAATTTAGTAGAGCCTCATGGTGTGGCGTATCGTAATGGCACGCTGTATTTCGCGACCTCTATGTCTCTATTCCGTATTGAAGATGTCGTTTCTAAACTGGGTAAATCTCTTGAAGCGGAAAAAGTACTCACTTTACCTGCGGGTGATGAGAACTTCCCTCTCTACCCAGATCCTGTAGGCCTTTACTGGCACCAGAAACATACACTGAAGTTCAATTCATTTGATCCAAGTGATGAGAACTTGTACATCTCTATTGGTTCGCCTTGTAACATCTGTGTGATCCAAGAAGAGCCCAAATATGGCTCAATTCTAAAGGTAGATACGAGTAACTTTAGTTCTATTCAAATCGCAGAGGGGATTCGTAACACTGTTGGTTTCGACTGGGATCCGCAACGAGGTGATCTGTGGTTTACGGATAACAACCCACAAAATACCGATGGTCACACCACGTATTTCCCTGGTGAGATCAATAAAATCTCTGCGCAGCAATTGGCTAGTGGCACCATGCCGCATTTTGGTTTTCCTTATGTCTCAGGTATCGACACCATTTCCATTACGCCTGAACAACAAGATGGCACAGCCGAGAGTACAGGAGGATACGACTACATCCCACCTGGTGCTATTTACTCTGATATTTTGATTGAAGATATCAATCCCGCAGACTACCAGCCGCCAGAGTTTGAATTGGAAGCGGGCTCTGCACCACTAGGAATGGTGTTCTGGCAACCTGACGGTGTTCAGTCAGATAACGGGGAGCGCTCATTTGTCTACGCTACCCATGGGCCTGGTGATGGTGAGCGTGCAGGTTATGAAGTACGTATGCTAACGCTTGATACTGATGGCAATCCTTTGTTTGACCGAGCGCTAATTACTGGTTGGAAACAACCGACAGGTATTTCTGGTAAGCCCGTTGAATTACTGGTTATGCCAGACAATAGCTTACTTGTCTCGGATGATGCTGGTAACACGATTTACCGTTTGGATTATTTGCCAGAGGTGTCAGGTCAAATTAGCTTGTCACCGTCTCAGGGTGAGATTGAAGACCCTCGTGCTATGGTGCAAGCGACGCTCACCGATAGCGATGGCAATTCAAGACGACTGTATATGTCGTTAACCGAAACAGGCTACGAAATTACGGGGCTTGACTATGGGAGCTATACCTTAGCTATCCCTTCACATGGCGACGTTGAACCAACAGACATTCTGATTGAATTCACGCTTTCCGCATCAAATCCGCTGAAAGAATTACACTGGTCTTACGGCGAAGGTGATGGTGGAGAACCGTCAACAGGCATACTTACAGTGGATGCACCTGCAGAACCAAGCAACGCGCCGAACTCCATTTTACTTGAGCTAGAGGCAAAAGATGGTTCAGATTCAGTGTATGTCGATGCGAATTGGGGACAAATGCATACTCAGGTTATGAATGTTGGGAGCTACCGAGTTGATTTGCCCTATACGGAATCAGCGATTCCAGACCCGCAGCGTCAAGATGTTATTTTGTCTGAGAGTGGTTACGGCTTAAGTTGGAGTTATACGGAGTACGAAACCGACGAAGAGTACTTTGAGGCCATGGTTAAGAGTACATGTAGTACATGTCATGGAGGCCAGTTCGCACCAGATTTTTCTGAAGGTCCTAGCTCAGATATGATTGAGGATTACATAGAAAACCCTGATGCGATTGCTGACAAAATTGGCGAAATGGTGGAAATCTATGACATACCATGTGATTCCGCTTGCCAGTCTACGTTAGCTCGATACCTCGAAGAGGATTTATGGGCAGATGAACTGCCGGATGCAGACGTCACAGAGTTTTTTGGTAGCCGTCACCTGCGCTTGCTGACCAAAGTCGAGTACGTGAATACAGTCCGTGACCTATTTGGTGTACAGGTTGACCCCAAATTACTGCCCAATGATGATAGAAGCTCTGAAGAGTCGCTATATGGCAATCCAGGTAAATTGGGTTATTTGACCAGCGATAAAATGAGTGCATACCTAGATGCTGCAGTTTATGTGCAAGACCATCTTGATGTTTACGCACTTAGTCAATGCGAACAAGGAGGTGGTGTTTACCCGGAATGGGATGCATCAGCTACTTATGTAGGTGGCGATAAGGTTGTAGAAGTCAACGAAGTATACGAAGCTCAATGGTGGACTGAGAATCAGAGGCCTTCAGAAAATAATGGGGAGTACGGGCAGCCATGGAAATACATAGAGGATTATGTAGAAGGTGATCCCGACTGTTTAGAAAATTGGTACACCGCAACAATGGAAAGAATGCTTCGTCGTCCAGTCACTGAGGATGATCTGGCTCTGTACCCAGCCACCCATGTTGAAAAGCAATTGGCGACGCTATTGGTTTCCCCTCACTTCTTGTACCGACGTGAAGCGGGCTTAGCTAATACGGATGGTCGTTATCACTTAACAGCACACGAACTTGCCACGTTAGTGTCTTACACATTAGTTGGCTCCATTCCGGATGCCGAACTTTGGAGTAAAGCGAATGATGGTAGCTTGCAACAAGCAAGTGTGTTGCAGCAGCAAATCGATCGTCTCCTTAACCAACCTCAGGCTTATGAGCAGTTTGCACAGTTTATGATGCAGACTATGGAATTCGATGAAGATCGGGTTGCAATCGAGCGTGATGGACTATCCGTAGAAGTCGGAGAGGCCATGTTGGAAGAGTTTAAAACCTACATCCGAGAAACGGTATTTGGTGAAGATCTTGGCCGATTCTCTGATCTGATGGCCCACGATAAGACCTACGTCAATCAACAGTTGGCGAATCACTATGGGTTTAGTGGCGCATTTAATACGTCATTCAGTGAAACTGTGATACCTCAGGAGCGTGGAAAGGGGTTACTTAGCTTAGGTGCAATAGCCGTTGCGTATAGTACGGAGGCAAAAACCAGGTTGATTCCGCGTGGACGGATGGTACAGCATTCGCTTCTGGGTTGGGATCAGGCTCTCGCGTCGGGAGTAGCACCTGACTATATCGAAGATGATACGTCAACCAAGGATTACTGGACGAAAGCCACAGGTCCAGATACCGAATGTTGGGTATGTCACCAAAAGATGAATGATATTGGCTTTGCCTACGATGTTCTAGACAAGACTGGCCGATACCGTGCGTATGAAAACTATGTATCGCTCAATGGTGAAGAGTTTAACGATGTGTTGTTAGAAACTCATGGTGAGCTGGTTGATGTGGATAGTATGAATACGTCGTTCGATGATCTGAAAGATATTGCTCTTTATTTGTCAGACAGTGAGGAGTCCCGTCAAGCGTTCGTCAGAAATTACTTGTTCTATACCTTAGGTGAAGCCTCTAACAGGTTCTCTCCACTTTACCCTGAATACGCCTCGTTCGAGCAGTTTAAAGTGCTCATGCGGGATTTGTTGATGTCCACAACTGTATCTGAGCGAGAGGAGTAACAGAATGAAAACAGTGACTAATGTATCTCGAAGAGCATTTTTAAAAACATCTGTGGCAACAGGGGTAGGTGCTGGTTTGAGTACTTTACCTATGGTTTCTCTTGCGGCAAGTGGTACGGATCAAACTAAGTTCATTTTTATAAACTTTTCAGATGGCTATCCGCGGGGGACCTGGCACCCCAGTGGGGAATCCGGCAGCTTAGAGATGAATGACTGTACCAAGGACTTAGCGCCTTACAAAGATGACATTGTCTTCTTTACAGGGTGCGAAAGCAAAGGTGGAACTGGTCACACAGGTTACAGAGGTGTATGGCAAGAGAAAGAGGGGCAGGGATCAATTGATGTGCATTTTGAACCTGTATTCTCGCAAGGTATGCCTAAAAGAGCGGTTCGAATTGGTGTAGATACTGATTATTGGGGGCACGGTGAATTTGTGCCCAGTCGATCTGTTGCGGGCGCTGGCTTATCACACAATGATGACCCTGATGCTGTCTTCTCCCAATTATTTGGTTCTCAAGAAGGTGGAGGTAACCCAATGGAGCAGCGTAAGTTGGACCTATTAGCCACCTATCTTGACGATGTCGGCATTTTGAGTCGTAACCTACAAGGCCTAGAGGAGAGCAAACTCGACACTTACGTTACGGCAACGACAGACACCAAAACTGAGCTGGAGAATGCGCTTAACAGTTCAGGCCAATGCTCTACAGCACTTTATGAGAGTGAAAGTTATGGCCGGGATAAAAGAGCAGACTTGCAAGTTGCTAACGCAGCACTAGCGCTATCTTGCGAAAAAACTCGCATTGTATCGTTGCAATTTGGTACATCGAACGACTCTAAAGTGGTTGAAACAGTCAGTACCACTGTCCCTCATGATGCGTCTCATTATGGCTCAGACTTAATGAAGCAAACCTATATCGCTCATCGTCAATGGTATGTAAGTAAAATCATTCTATTGATAGAGTACTTAAAGCAACTCAACCTGTATGACGATTGTATGATCTACGTGACGTCAGAAATGGATGATGGTCAGGCTCACAGCTCCAATGATGTCCCATGTATGTTGATTGGCGGTAAAAACACTAAGCTGGCAACTCAGACTGGAGGGAAAATCATTCGTAACGTTGGTCCGATAGGAAGGGTACTGAGCTCCTTCGCTGACGCATATGGAGTACCGGTTCCTTACACTAGTGGATTAATATCAGGCGTGTTCAGAACATAAACGGCTCTTTCGTAATGCCTACTCCCCTCAACCAAATTTAGGTTGAGGGGAGTTTGTTTTATTTTTGTACGACCACTAACTGGTAAACAGCTGCCCCTTCATAATATCCTCCGCTTTTTGGGCGTAACGATGTTGCCATTAACAAACTTGTATTAATTCCAAACCAGCCTGCTAAGTAGTTTTCTGGATCATTGAACTCATCGTTAAGATCATAGATGTTGCCTTTGCTATCCCAAAGTACAGGTCTTAGGAATAGGTCTCCACTATCGAAAGATGATGAGGTTGCTCCTGCAATGTAGTCATTCTCTAGAACATGAGTGGTTCTTGTTCCACCGTAAGGAGATTCTTCCATAGGCAGTCTTTGCTTCGAGTTGATGTTATACCTCCAAGGGTTTGCATAACTCATGCGGTCGACACCGGTCATTAGACCTGAATTGTTCGCGGCCGTGGCGAGTGTTCCCCAAGGGTAGTCGGTTTGATCGAGGATTACTTGTGTCCTTTTACCCTTCTTATCCCAGTAAGTTGCTGTTTCATTATTGATCTCATTGCCATGGCTACTCCCGACCACAAGGCTCTTGTTGTTAAGATCGGTCGCTTCCGACATAGAATTATCAGAAGTGCTCTCTAGGATCTCTAAGCCTGACTTTTCATCCCAACGCCAAGCAAGTGTAGAGCGAGCCCCTACCATATTTGGAAAGACTGAGGTCCCAGCAATTTTTCCACTTTCGTTGATACTAATGGATTCCTGAATCATCTGATCTGCCATTCCAAGCTCATTTTCTTCAATGAACTTCTGAATAGGGGTGTCTACTTCGTCTTGTAAACTCTGGACTTCTCCTTTCTTAGTCCATATCGCGGAATAGCAAGTGTTTGAGTCGCAGACTTTAGCGGTAGCATCACCACTATTGTTAATATCTAATGGTTCAGACCTGATAATATCGTCGGTGATAAGCCACTCTACACCGTTGCTTTCACTCCATCGAAACATCGCACGTACGTAAAAGTCAGGAGTATCTGGCCATGTGCTATTGCTATCCACAAATCCAATAACATGGTTACTATCGCTTACGACTCTTGGGTAGTCTGGTATATCAGCGACCTTTTTAAATTCAAAAGTAATGTTGTTGGGTTCTACAGTTTGTTCTTGATAGTTAGCTATTGCCATTGGAGAGATAAAGGGTGCGAGAGCGATAGCTACACCGATCATTTTCATGTTGTTCTTCCTTGTGTATTAAGTGTATTTGATTGGTTAGTTAGCCCCCATATCGTTGATTACAGCCAATTGTTTCTCAAATGTTAAATTGTGATTAATTTTTAATTACTGGATTGTGGTGCTATGAATTCTTTGGTTTTTCTACGCTGTCGTTGGTATTGATATTGTTTTATATGAAGTATATAAAAGCAGCAAATGTATTTGATTTTATCTTTTTCAACCTTTTTTTATTTTTGTGCACCAAAATGAATACTTAGTCGGTATTTGTGAGTGGAATTTCACCGTGCCTCTTTATGTAAGATGGGTGTTTTATCAATTGGTATTAATTCTCATTTGTGAATTTGCTAGGATAGACAGATTCCCTCTTATTTGATTGAGATGCAGCATGACGACAGGCAAGTCAACAGAACGACCTTCTAACGTGTTTAGTCGGATAAGCAAGGTACTGTCGTTTATTCATCAGCACATCAGTGAACCGCTATCGTTGGATGATATTGCACGCCAAAGCTGTTGGTCACGTTGGCAACTGCAGCGCGTATTCCAGACCGAAACAGGCATGGCGGTGGCCACTTATGTTCGAGAGCTCAAGCTCAGCCAGGCTGCAGAACGGTTGATCGACACTTCCGATAGGGTGATTGATATCGCTCTGGAGCTTGGTTTTAGCTCAGAAATCAGCTTCAGTCGCTCGTTCAAGCAAGTGTTTGGCCTCAGTCCCAGAGCTTATCGTAAACAAGGTCTCAGAACGGGGTTACGTAAACCTATTCAGGTCTCTCAACGCACGGCTGAAGAGGCCTGCCCTCTTTTCGTTGAAGTGAGAGTGGAATCCAAAAATGAGTTTTTCCTAAAAGGACTTCATGGTGAAATTAATGGCTTATTCGCACTCAATCCTGACTTTCAGCAAAAAGTCCCTGCATTGTGGCACCGATTAGAGCAAACCCTCCCAGACGAACCTGAGCGGCCAGTTGCTTTAACAGGCGTCATTGATATCACTCAAAGCCATTTTGACGGCAGTAATATGGAATATTGGGCAGGGGTGGAATTAACCGATGATCTGTTGTTGCCTCAACTACCTTCTGCCATCTCTTCTGAACTGAGTACTTTGGTGGTGCCTGCGCAAACGTACGCGGTTGTTAAACATTGTGGCCCGGTGGTGCATTTGCCAAAAACACTGGAGTGGTTTCTGCTTAATTGGTTACCTAATTCTGGCTATCGAGGTATTGATGGCTATGAACTCGAATGCTATCCCGCCAATTACAATCAACATGATACCGATGCAGTTATGGAATATTGGATTCCTGTTGAACGCTTGCCTCAATGATCAAATGAACGACCTACTGATAGTTAACTAAATTATTTCGCGTAAGATGCACCAAATTGTTAACTTTCCTGTTTCTCAGGTTTGTAGAATGCAAATGAGATTTATTCTTAATAAGAAAAGCATTGGTACTTGAGGGACACATGACAACTCCAACAAATTTTAAGCGCTCAACACTTACTTTAGCGCTGCTTACCGCCTTTTCAGCCCCTGTAATGGCTGCGGATGAAGTCAGTCAAGATACAACTGAACTAGAAACCATCACTGTGATGGGCAAAGCCTATCGGAATACGGCAACCAAAACATCGCTAGAACCTGAAGAAACACCACAAAGTATCTCGATTATTGAAGGAGAGCAGCTTGCACAGCGTGGTGTGAAGTCTTTAAATCAAGCGCTACGTTATGCGCCAGGTGTTGTGACAGAGCAGAAAGGTGCGGCTGTCACCATGTATGACACCTTTTCGATTCGTGGTTTTAAAGTTAACCAAAGCTACTATGATGGCCTAGTGCTCCAGTCTCTGGCTGGTTGGAATCTACAACCACAAATTGATCCGGTTGCGTTACAACAAATAGAAGTGTTTAAGGGTCCGACGTCCGTTCTATACGGTACCATGCCTCCAGGTGGTATGATTAACATGATCGCCAAAGCACCTCAGCAAGAAAAAGCGACCGAAGTCAGCTTTGCAACGGGATCGCGTAACCTTGTTGAAGCATCCATTGATACCACGGGTCAAATTGGAGATGGTCCACTTTCTTACCGCATTATCGCACTTGCACGCACTCAGGATGGTCAGGTCGACAACACCAAAGAAGAGCGCTATGTGTTTGCACCATCACTGGATTGGCAAGTGTTTGAGCGCACTCTGATTAACTTCAATATGTATTATCAAAATGATCCTGAAATGGGGATGAACTCTTCCCTGCCGTCGTCAGGTATGTTTGTTAGCAATCCAAATGGCTCAACATCACCTTCGACATTCATTGGTGACACAGACTGGAACACATTCGAACGTGAAGTGCTGATGCTGGGTTACAAGGTCAATCACGAGTTTGAGAGCGGCTGGACATTCTTGCAAAATGCTCGCTTTACGGATGCATCTCTCTATCAGGAAAATACCTATATGCCGAGTGGCGGGTTTGATCCATCGACAGGGAATATTGCACAGTTGGCTTATAGTACGGATGAGGAATCAACTGGTTTTACGATTGATAACCAACTTTCTGGCACCATAGATCTTGCTGGGGCAGAGCATAACATCTTGCTTGGCGTTGATTACCAGAATCTAGATGGAACCTCCGATCAAGTCTACTTCTCGACTCCATTTATGACGAACATCTTCAATCCAAACAGTAATTTGATTGATCGCGATAACATGGGAGCATCTTCTACTGCGCGAGATGAAGTGGAAGTAAAACAACTGGGTTTCTATCTCCAGGATCAAGTGCGCTTGGATAAACTGGTTCTGATTGCTGGTGGACGTTATGACTTGTATGAAGGCGAATGGTATGGCTCAAAAGCGGATCAAAACCATTTCTCTTATCGAGTTGGGGCTTTATATGAACTGCCTTACGGTTTCTCGCCATACGTTAACTACGCGACCAGCTTTGAACCTGTTACAGGTGGGAATGATGGCAAACAGTTTGTGCCAGAAGAGGGTAAGCAGATTGAAGGTGGTATCAAATACGAGTCAGAGGATTACTCGAAAGCGGCCACACTGGGTTTATTCCAGATTGTAAAAGAAAACATGCTTGTCGCTGATCCATCGGATCCGACATATCAACGTAAGATTCAGGTTGGCGAAGTGACGTCCAAGGGTGTTGAACTTGAAGGTCGTTGGGTTGTTAATGAAGCATTGGATGTGAATGCATCTTACACCTACACCGATATGACGATCAGTAAGGATGTTCAATTTGAGGGTAAAACCCCAATTTATGTACCAGATCATACGGCAAACCTTTGGGCGAACTACTACTTCTATAAGGGTGCATTAAACGGCCTTAGAGTCAGTGGTGGAGGACGTTATGTGGGTGAGATGGAAATTGATGCTCAGAACACTGGTAAGGTGCCATCCTACACTATTGCAGATCTGTCTCTTGGTTATGACTTAGGTACAGTCAGCGAGTCGTTAACGGGCGCGAATGCTAACCTTATTGTCAACAACTTGTTTAATGAAGAGTACTATACCTGCTATGACAGCAATAACTGTTGGTATGGTGCTGAACAGTCTGTTGAAGTGAACGTCAAATACGAGTTCTAATTTCCCGATAGGCAGGGCCAAAAAGCAGCCAAATTGGCTGCTTTTTCTTTGTTTCTAATACTATTTACAGGCTGAGGCTTGTACCTCTCGCCATACGCCCCATTCCCCTCCAGTACCAGGTGTATCTCCTTTAGTCCACCAGTGGTTCTCCCAGAACTTACCGTTCCAAGTAACAACATTCCCTGGTAAGTCATAGATTTTTGATTTGTCCCAGACTTCGCAGGAAACGTCTTCTACGACATAGTGAACTGATACTTGAGAGCTATCACTGAGTTGATTATCAGATACCGTTAACTGAAAAACGTAGTGTGTGTCTTGCTGAGTATCAGGTATATAGGCTTGTGTTGTTACTGCGTTGTCACTGACGATATTGACTTGATGTGATTGAGGTGAAACCACTTTCCATTGATAGGAAAGGGTATCGTTGTCAGGATCATAAGATGCTGACGCATCCAGCTCAATATAACCAGATTGGTTGACTTCAGTATGGCTTATTGTCGCTTTCGCGATAGGTGCAGTATTGATGTTATTGCTTTCTATCTGAGTATATAGCAAGCGGTTTGGTGAACCTGAGCCCACATCAAACAAGGCGTTTTCGGTTGTCTGGTTGATAAGCGTTTGTTTGAGCTCCTCTGTTGTGGCTTCCGGGTTCATTTGTAGTAAACGAGCTATGTGACCAGTAACATGTGGGGCTGCCATTGAGGTGCCATTCATTATTTTGGAACCACCTCCATCTGCCGCTGAAGTGATGTGATCACCGGGTGCGAAAAGTGAAACACAGTTTCCCCAGTTAGAGCTGTGGGCGCGGTAATCGTCATTAGTGGAGGAGCCGACAGTGATAGAGTAGTCTGAATGAGGGCTTTTTGTACATGCGTCGGTATCATTGTTGCCCGCAGAATGTACAAACGAAATGTTATGTGTCTGCACAATGGTGTCTACAGCTTCATCCATTGCATGCCATCGTTCGTCTCTCGAAATACTGTAATTGATAACAGCAGGTTTACCTTGTTGTTTGGCATGATCGACAACCCAGTCAAATGCGTTAAGAATCTTTTCGCCGTTGCCTTTGCCCTCGCAATTGAGCACCCGCACTGAATAGATGTCAGCTTCTGGGGCAATTCCAAAGCGATTCCCGGCTGCTGTTCCAGCAACGTGAGTACCATGTCCACGACAGTCAGATGCATCACCGTCGTTATCTACAAAGTCCCAACCAGACACTGCCCGACCGCCAAAGTCTGAATGGGAGAGATCGATTCCTGAGTCGACAATATATATTGAAACACCTTTCCCCGTATATTGTCCTACATCATAAGTTCCATCGAGTGGAAGGTTCCTTTGATCTGAACGATCCAACCCCCACGATGGGGCTGAGCTGCCCTGAATTTGAGTAGCGTTATCCGACGTAAATGTCACGTTTTTATACACCCCTTTTACTTTGGGGTGCTTCTTGAGTTGCTCTGCCTGCTTTTCGGATAACGTGGCTGAAAAACTCCTTAAGTTTTCGAAAGAACGGGAAATTTGCCCCTTGGACTTAGCTGAGTTCCGTGCTTCTCTAGTAGGGCTTTCGTCGATAATCTCTTGCGCGATATCCTTCACCTTGGTGTGAGGTGAATTGTTTTGGGCTGCAATATCTTTTAAAACCACAATATACGTATCATTCGCATCAGCATGGGCTGGGAAGTATAAGGCTGTTGATAAAATAGAAAGTGCTATCCTGGATTTAATCCTCATTTTTCATTTCCTTATGTACGGTGTATTAGAGCGAAATTGTTCTAGAGTCTTGAAATTGAAACTTCCGCTGTTGAAGCTTTTTAATTTGTAGCTAAGTTATTAATGATTGTTTAGTCAGAAATTGGTTTTTTATTATTAATAATAATGATGATTTATATTTTAATAATTTACTTTCAGTAGTGGATATGGTGCTAAGGAGGTGTAATAAGAACTGAATGATTTTATTTACTTGTTCGTTAATAATAGAAAGATAACTAGTGGCGATTGAGGTATCACAGTGATAATCGATCTTATTTTTGCTTTTATCCTACTTTTTTCTTGTTTTTATGACTTTGTCTAAGGTTAGATAGTTAATCGCCATACTTTAGAAAATATAAATAACCAGTTACAAAATATGCATCATTAATCTTATGAATTCGCGTAGATACTTTTGTGACATCAATGGTTAAATAGCTTTAATTAACTCTGTTGGTTATATCCGTAAGCTCATTTTAACTCGAATAAAAAGTCTAATAAAAACATTAACGGGGTAAGGGATGTTCTATTCATTTAACTTAAGTAATGATAGATCGCTAAGTTTAATTCTTAATGGGAGCTTGTTATACAGCGTTGAGGATAAAGCAAAGAAATTGGAATTTGATTTAAACGATAAGGAACGTTTTGTTTTAGAGTTTTTAGTCGAGAATTCATCAAGGGAATTTCCGTCAAGCCCGAGGGATATCGAAGCCGCATATAAAGATTATTATCAGGGTGAATTTGGTCTATATGCACTTAAAAACACAATTGCATCATTGCGAAAAAAGTATAAACACCTTGTTGCTGAATACAGTGGTTCTATGGAAGACAAAGAACTGATTGTTAATGTGTTTAAAAAGGGCTACTACGTTGACCTAGATCTTATTGTAAACAATCAAATTAAAGAAAGCATCGTTGCTAACTTCAATAGTTATAAGCCTTCCAATCTGGAGATGCTTTGGCTCTTTCTGAAAATCTACCATTTGACGGTGTTAAACAGAGCGACGAAGGCTCTTTCACTCGCAGGCTTTGTTATTGCACTTCTCTATGTTTTCCAAATTTGGCACTTGAGCTCCATTGTTGGGAAGTACAGTTATAATACGGATCAAGTGGCGCAAGCACTTATGACTCTTGGTTGTCATGATCGTGAAACCGTGACGGCGTTTAACCGATCGTTGAATCTGGATTCAGCGCTGTTGCTTGCAGAATCTCAGTCCTGCCTTGTCGATCGAGATGCCGTCAAAACGCTTAGCAGAGAGCAGGTAGAAAAGTTTCTGGGGTTACCTCAATTTGTTTACACGATTAGAGAGAACTTACCAAGCGGTTCGGTGGTGATCGGCCGAATTTCTGCCAGTGCAATTGAGAACCGTTATCGAAATAACCTATGGCCTGTGCTCATCGATGCCGTGACTATAAACAATAGAGTCTCTAACGTCTTTACGACGGGAAATCAGTCGGGCATTAGGGTATTTAGTGCGACCTTTGACAACGGTACTAGTGTTGCCTTCTATAGTCACAATTTGTTGAGCGAATGGCTAAGTCTATTTGTTGTGTTTTTGGTTGGATTTTATGGCAATCGATTGCTGCGATTTGGAAAGTTTTGTCACGACTGGGCAACACTGCGCTACAAGCTCGAAAAGATTATTGATACCACCTGCAAAACCGTCCTTTATCATGAAGTGTTAACTAGAGTGAAGCACCGCACGGCACTGCAATATATCGCAAACCTAACGCAAAACCAGCTCGTCACTTTTCATACTGTTCTGATAGCCAAAACGATAGCTAACGCCCGAGCTCACGGAGTCGTTGGGGTATATGGTATGAACTTATGCCCAAGCTCACTGTTAAACAAGAACTTCTACGTTTTGGAAAAGTACCTCCAGATTTTGGAACCCAATGAGGTGGTTTTAGAACTGACCGAGAACTCGAACCAGCCATATAGCAAAGAAATCTACGCCAATATCACTCACCTTAAGTCGCTGGGCTTTCATATAGCATTAGATGACTTTGGTACCGGAAACAATAACGTTCAGATTGTTCAGCGAGTGTCTCCAGATTATCTCAAAGTAGACAAAGAATTTATTCGAGGTATTGAGTCGAATGAAGTCAAAAAAAAGCTGCTCATGACATTATCGGATATCGGCACCATGTCGGATTGTAAGATCATACAAGAAGGTGTTGAAACCATCGAGCAGCAGGAAATCTTGTGCAAACTTGGCTATCGATTTCAGCAAGGCTATCTCTATAGCTAGGACATGAGCCATGAATTCTTTTACTTACTCTCCAGAGTATTCAGATAAACCGCTAAATGGAACTAAACATGAAGTATAAATTCCGAGATATTCCGATTTTATATCAAATTTTAACCCCTGTTATTCTCTCCATTTTCTTGTTCATTGGTGCTGTCCTGTTAGCTAGTGATAAGCTCAATAACACCTATACAAACTCTCAGCTTTCGGCTGATACAGTTTCTTACTCGACTTCTCTTCAGGAGGCTGAACGAGTGATCTGGCGCCTACGAAGAGAAGCGACTCAAGCCATAGTGGGAGAGCTAGATTGGCCCGAATTCTACAAACTCTCGGATGAACTTGAAATTCAGTTTAGGGAACACTTACGGGCAGCAAAAACCTCTGCAGCATATGATGAAGCATTGGAGTCTGATTTTCTAAAGTTAGAGTCCGGTTTGAACGTATTTCAGGCATCGATGGAAGAAGCAGGCAAGCTTTCGGCGTTAGTGCTTGAAGAGTATCAACACTTACCGTGGTTGTATGAGGAAATCAATGATACCGACACGAAGGTCTTATCAGACAACGAATTAGATCTGACAGCAAAAAACAACTGGCAAAAAGCTCGTGCAGAGTTGTTTATTGAATCGACTCAGATTCAAACATACTTTGCTGAGTTGATGAAGGATTACAATCCAGAAAGTCGCGAGAAATTGCAACAAGGCTTAGATGCGATGCTGGAGACGATTCAACGTTTAAACAATCAAATTGTAAATGACAACATAGGTATCTCTCTGACCGAATATCGAGTTTCGGTGTCAGATGTGAATGATTTGAATGCGAAGTTAGCCAATATCAGTGATGATGTTTCTGAAATGGGTCTAGATCTTCGAGTAAAAGTATCTGAGCTTGCTTCTCTCGCCAATCAACGAGCCGGTGAGGCCTCGGATACCAGCCTGGTGCTTATCAATGAAACTCAGACGACTTTGGTTGGCGCTTTGATAGTCTCTGCTTTGTTGGCAGCTTCTATTGGTTATTTTTGTGCTAGCGCGATAAAAACCAATCTTATGAAGCTTCAGTTTGTGATTCAGTCGGTATCACAGGGTGAATTGTTTAATAAAACCCATATGAGCTCGAAAAATGAGATCGGTATGCTTTGCAGCAATACTGACTCGACCGTTGACTCGTTAAGTCAAACGGTAGACAAGCTTCGCAATGTGGGGACGGAAGTGTCGTCATCTTCTACCGAGTTAGCTGCAGTTATGACACAGCTAGAAGCGAACTCTATGGAACAGAAGGCGCAAGTAGAGTTGATTGCATCTGCTATTACTGAACTTGCAACCAGCTCCACTCAAGTTGCGGCTTCAGCACAAGCTGCAGATCAAAATGCTAAATCGGTGATCGATATAACCAATATTGGTGTCGAATCTGCACAGCATGGGGTTGAACTATCAACTGAGCTGACTCGAGAGCTAAGCAAGACTTCTAATGTTGCTTCAAGCCTCCAGGAGCTTAGTGAAAATGTGTCTGGCTTCGTTAGCATGATTGAAAATGTCGCTGAGCAAACCAATTTGCTGGCGCTAAACGCTGCGATTGAAGCAGCACGAGCGGGTGAGAGTGGTCGAGGCTTTGCTGTCGTGGCTGATGAAGTCCGTGTTCTGGCCCAACGCACCGCAGAAAGTACAGGATCAATACAAGAACTGGTGGTCTCCCTACAAACTCGCGCGACAGAAATGACGGACTCTGTAGGAGGCTGTATTGAGAAAGTCGAGCAGGCATCAACCATTAACCAGCAGACTCGAGAACAACTAACGACTATAGCGGATGAAATTAGTCACATCTCTATGAACAATAACGAAATGGCCTCAGCTGCCGATGAACAAAGTCGGGCTATCGTATCGATTAATGAGAATATCGAAGGGATAAACGAAGCCTTGACTCAGAATGTTACTGGTATTTCTCAAAGTACTGAGGCTGCTTCATATCTTTCTGAGTTATCAGAAAACCAGTCATTGCAGTTACAGTTTTTCCGAACAGCCTCATAAAATCGCACTAGGCCCTAACCATGAGTTTGGTTGGGGCCTTTCATATTGAGCTATTCAAAATGGCATGAATGACAACGGACTTTACAAAGAGTCAAATCGAGAGGTTTTTTCAACTATTACTTTAATCCCATCTATAAAGAAGGGGAGCTTTCTGTTCGCAACTTCTGGGCAAGCGGAATAAACCACTAAACAAGGTGTTTTGTTGCTCTCGGTAATACCAACACCGATGACACCGTCTACCTTCATCCACTCATCTTGCCACTTAGCTTGTACTTCTTCTATTGTGAGTTTTTTCATCGTAAATGAGGCCCAGAGAGTTCTCTGGGCCTTTTAGATATCAAAAGTTAGTCGTCGTGGTATTTGAGCAGACATTCGTGTCTTTTTCACAAACCTTATGTTTGTAGCTCCCACCACCTTTATTGTTGATGTTATCTGTGTAAAACCCAGTGTTTCCTACAGTAGCAACAACGCTTCCATCCCTATATATATCAACGTCCGTTGCGGCACTGCCTGACCACTCAAGGTTTGCTTTTTGGAGCCCCTTAACTTTGTAGCCTGACGTTGTTAGCGAAATATCGCCACTTGGAGGTGGCGGTGGTGGTGCTTCAGAATCGATTGTCACGTTGAATCGAGCTAAAACTGGATCGATTGGTGAAGCTATAGTGCGAGTTGACGAACCAGCAAATAGCAAGCCGACAGGGTTATTTCCCTCACTTGTTACTATCAAAGAGCCAGAATCACCGCCAGAACTGAACGAACCATCTGAAATACTGATTTGTCCTACGAAACGAGCCAATTTGGTACATGTCGTACTGCCCTCGTAGCACACGTCAACTGTCACGTTGATTGCCGCAACGATACCTTGAGTGAAGCCAGTTGTTCTACCGTATTTTTTCACAGATTGATTGAGCGTTGCATTCACAGTTTGTGAATTTGGTATTCCGTACCCGCCTTCCGGAGTCGAGGTACCGAGCTCTCCAGCACTGGTGAGAGCGACAGCGGCATCCATAGTATTCTCAGCCCCTCCGAATAGAATAGGCTCATAGTCTGTGAGTGTGGCAAAGGTATCACCATTTTCAACACCACCATCATACGGTCCAGGCTGTAGCATGTTTTCTGGAATACTGGTGTCATTTGAGTTGGCAAAAACGTGATTGTTACTTAGTGCAAACACATTTGTACCATCTGTTACACGAGCGCCAATTGTGCCTGCCGTAATCGCTGGGTGGCCAGTAGATACTCCAATGGGCACTGGTCTATCAAAACGTGTCGTAGGGTCAACAGGATCTGGGTCTGGCTCGGGGTCGGAAAAACACTCAGGAGGGCGTTGAGATGGTGGACCTCCACAGGTTGGAGGAGCAAAGGAATAAAAGCGGCCAGTATAGACTTCCTTCACAGCAACGCCATCTAACCATTTTGGTATACCTTTTGGCGTCGGTGTATCAGTAAAGACCACTATTACACCTGTACCATTTTCATCTACAGATAAGCCATGGCCGACTACACCAGACGTTTGCATGAGAGACTCATTGTGTTTTTCCTGAGCAGCAGCGGCGACAGCAAGTCCGGGGGGAATTTCAAATGGAGGAGCAGCGAGGGCTATCAAAGACCATAGTGTACTGATTGATATTGCAATCAGTTTTATAAACCAATGTTTGAACTGCATAACTCAATACTCCTCTGAAAGTTTATTGATATTAGTGTCAATTATGGTTGGTTAATCGATAGTTTGCGTAGGTATTTGGAGGGGTTTAAGGAATAAAAAATAGAACTGTTTGACCCATAAAGAGAAAACCCGGGAAATAATCCCGGGTTTATTTTGCTTCGGCAGAGCAACTAGGCTTCAGAGCGCTTCAGATGAACTTCTTCTTCTTTCGCGCCTGCCATTGGGTCGTTGAAGCGTGACTCATCCAGAGCCCCTTCTGACTTAGCAACGATAACCGTTACCGCGCTGTCACCTGTGATGTTTACAGCAGTACGGATCATGTCTAGTAGACGGTCTACACCCATAATTAGTGCGATACCTTCTAGTGGTAGACCTACTTGGTTAAGTACCATTGCTAGCATGACCAGACCTACGCCCGGAACACCAGCCGTACCGATAGACGCAAGCGTTGCTGTCATGATCACCATCAGGTAATCACCCATAGTCAGGTCAATGTTGAATGCCTGAGCAATAAAGGCTGTCGCAACACCTTGCATGATGGCCGTACCATCCATGTTTACGGTTGCGCCTAGTGGAACCGTGAACGAAGAAATACGGTTATCAACGCCCATGCGGTTCTTTGCTGTTTCCATCGTGACAGGGATTGTCGCGTTGGAAGATGCAGTCGAAAACGCGAACATGATGGCGTCTTCCATCTTCTTCAGGAAAGTGATTGGGCTAAGACCAGTGAAGCCTTTCAGCATCACGCTGTAGGTGACTAGGCCGTGAATCACAAGTGTGCCCGCCAGAACGAGGAAGTATTCCGCTAAGTTTAGAATTGCACTCAGACCTAGACCTGTGAATAGCTTCGCCATTAGGAAGAACACACCGTAAGGGGCTAGGTTCATCAGTAGCGCAACCAGCTTCATGATGACCTCATTCAGGTCAGCAAATACAGCGGCAATACGCTCACCTGGTTTACCCGCGGCACTGATCGCGATACCAAACAGTACAGCAAATACGATGATCTGAAGGGTTTTACCTTCAGCCATGGCGCTGATCGGGTTGGTTGGGAACATGTCTATAATGACCTGGCCCAGAGACGGTGCTTCTGCGGATTTGAATGAGCTCGCTGCGGTCAGATCAGCACCTGCACCTGGCTGGAATAGGTTACCCATAGTCAGCGCAAGCGTAATCGCAACAGCGGTTGTAGTAATATAGAAAGCGAGTGTTTTACCACCCATTCGGCCTAAAGTAGATAGGTCTTTCAGTGAGCTTGTACCACAAACCAGTGAAACAAAAACCAGCGGGACAACAAGCATTTTTAAGCTGGCAACGAAAATCTGGCCACCAACTTCAAACAGTCCATTGACGATGTATGTGTCGACAAATCCGTTGTCGGCAAAAAGGCTGCGAATCGCAAAACCTGTCAAGATACCCGCAACCATGCCCAGAATTACTCGGCTGGTTAGCGACATTGGTTTCTTGGTATTCATAGTGAACACTCCTTATAGTTATGCACCTTGAGTTCACTTCAAGGCGTGCAGGAGGTTATCAGTCGAACCGGAAAATACGAAAGTAAAATGCATTATCAGATTTATAGATGTGATCTTTATCACTGGAGATTATTGGGTTTTAACTCCGTGATAACAATGTTAGTTAAATGTTTTATCTAAGTATTTTCAAATTTCACATCTTGTTTGGGAGGTGTTAAAAAACAAGTCATTCTCATTACCTGTGGAATTAGGTGCATATGGAGGTCGGATGACTTGATGCTTGCATAGATAATCAATAGTTATGCACTTTTTAGTGTGCCTGATAGGGAGATGTTAAGCCCTTTTCATCGAAATGACGCACGGTTTTCCTTTGCCATCACTTGTTTCTCGTGCGTTGGGCGTGGATAACAACAGTTATCGTGTTAATTATTCCTTTGTAAATGCTAGTCACTTCATATTCAACGGGTTTCTCACTGCTTTAACCGTGAATTTAGCCAATAACACCAATTTACCTAGGGATGTTCACCTTAGCATAGAAGCTCGACGTCAGAGACTACATTAAAATAAAGGAATAATTACAATGTCAGAGCTAAGCTACGCCAATACAGGAGCGGCCGGAAATGGCCTTCCTATGGTACTTAATAATTACAATTCGTTCCCACATAACCCTGTTAATAGAAGTGGAGCAGAGTACCCTCTGCTAGGCTTATCCCCTTCAATACAGAGAATCCAAAGTCAGATTGAATTTGCTGCCAGAACCAACTATCCGGTATTTATCAGCGGAGAGACAGGGACGGAAAAACGCTCCATCGCCTCTCTTATTCATCTAAACCGACTGGAAGGTAAAGGCCGCTTTATTCTTATCCCGCCAACCATCCATAATCAGTCACAATTTAAAGCGTACCTAGAGAGTAGCCTCAATCGAGCGAAGCAAGGCACTTTGTATCTCTCTGAAGTTGATGTGTTGCCACAGGAAAAGAAAGACTATCTGACCACCTTATTCAGTCAGGAAGAGTTTCAAAGTTGTTTGACTGAAAAAAAGGTCCAGCTGATAGTCTCCTGTACCGAGTCAATCAACAGTGCGGAAGGAAATCGGCAATTTTTGGCTAAGTTACTGGGGACAGAGGTTCCGCACCTAGAGCTTCATATCCCGCCAGTCAGGGAGCGTAAACAAGACCTCTCCAACCACATCGACCATATACTCAATAAACTCCAATCCTTTACCACTACACGATTTACCCCCGAAGCGATTCAGCTTCTTCATAAATACCACTGGCCGGGTAATGTTGAGCAGTTGCAGCGCGTCATTGTGACTCTAGCGTCCTGTTGCAATAACAACATTGATGTTGAAGACATTCAGAATCTCGATCTTTTCCCCGAAAGTGAAACCTTCGACATTGTTGAAGCTGTATTAAGTCAAGAGTTCAGTGGATTCCGTCATCTTCACCCAGGATTGTTAAAAGCGCTCAACTATATGAGCGAGAACTTCACCGAAGAACTGACGTTAGCCGATCTCTCTAACGCGGCGTTTACTAGCCAGTCCCACCTTTCTTATCTATTCCGCCAGCACATTGGCTACTCATTTAAGTCACTACTGGTTCAGGTGCGTATCTGTTATGCCAAGCAGCTAATTGATGAATCACCGATGATGAAAGTGACGGAAGTATGCCTGCAATCCGGGTTCGGTGACCTGAGTCATTTCGAAAAAATGTTCAAGAGAAATGTTGGCTGCACACCACGTCAGTACCGACAGAAAGAACGAGAAAAAGCGCGCCTCTTCACGACGAATTAAGTTGGTGAAAAGGCCGTAATTCTTGATGGATTTGACCAAGTTATCAAGCGGACTTCTTCTTAATATGGAAAGCATAGAGACGAACATCAAGAGCCTCTGAAATGGAAATCAACATCGAAAAAATGCTGAGTCAATTTACGCCGACAACATCGCGCAATATGTACCTCAATATGGTGGCCGATTCGTTAGGGAAAGCATCACAAAATGCGACTCATGCTCAGCAGCAAATTCAGACCATAGTGGTCACCAATACGGCGTTAGGTTCCGGGTTGATTTATTCCATTGCAGCAAAAGGGTCTTAGTCAGTTTTGAGGTGCAATGCGGCACTTCTTAACCAGCAAAGGAGCATTTGATATGCCAGTAAATGATGCGGTCACCGATTCTGTGACGCAAGTAAACACCGAGGTAGTGGGTGATACCCCCGCTGTTGCGAGTGGAAACCTGTTGCTTTCTACCAGTCAGGCAATGGGCATCTCCGCACTCAACAGTACAGGGGCGAACCAACAAGCGACTTTGGTCCATCAGTCTTCGACAGTGCAGGGAGTGAACTCGTTGCTCGCTACAGGTACCGCGGTTATAGGCCGTAGTGTCGAACTCATCCTAGAACCTAGCGCAAGCTAATTAACTGAAATTAGGAGCAAATTATGCCAGTTAATGAACAAGTAACAGACTCAGTAACACAGGTGAACACGAAAGTTGTTGGTGAAACTCCAGCAATGGCAATGGGTAACCTGTTGATGTCTACCAGCCACGCTTTGAGTAATGCTGCTCACAACGCGACGGCTGCACAGCAGCAAGCACAAATCACTATGCAGGCTGCAACAGTACAGGGTGTGAACTCTTTGATGGCAATCGGTTCTTCGGTCATTGGCCGTGGTGCTGAAGGCATCATCGAAAAAGGCTAATTACAGCCAGGTTGGAAAAAACTAATTGTTAACAACAAATAAGGAACGAAACAATGCCAGTTAATGAACAAGTAACAGACTCAGTAACACAGGTGAACACAAAAGTGGTTGGTGAAACTCCGGCAATGGCAATGGGTAACTTGCTAATGTCTACCAGCCAAGCGTTAGGCACTGCAGCTCACAACGCGACAAGCGGCCAGCAGCAAGCACAAATTACTATGCAGGCAGCAACGGTTCAAGGCGTTAACTCGCTTATGTCTATCGGTTCTTCGGTTGTTGGCCGAAGTGCAGAAGGCATCATCGAAAAAGACTCGTAATGCCATACGCACCTTTGTCAGTCTGATGACTGGCAAAGGTGTATTTGAAGGAGATGTGAATGAAAACGGTAAACACACCCCCTGATCAGGCAGAGTCAGCATTCCACGCGGCGAATCAATCTGTGGCTCAGTCCACCGCCATGGCACTTGCGGATGCAACAGACAATCTGCGCAACCTGAACACATTGAGTACCACTGCGATTGGCACGGCGTTAAGCCAACTTCTGGAAACGGGTGATCCTAAGTACATGGACATTATCGACCAGGCGCAAAAAGTGGTGACGAACGGCGCCGAAAACTTCGGTGTGGTCGGCGATAAAGTAGCGACTGTGCTACACGATCGCTCTCAGTAACTATTGCTGTTCTTCTCATTTCCATTTCAGGTTTGTGAGTTCAGCATTCGTTTCAGCGCCTGTTGAAGGCATCGCAAGGAGTGAACATGAAAGAGCAGGATACAAGATTCGAAAACGAGTTCGAACAGGAACTCTCGCAAAACGCTATCGACCAGTTTAATACGTTGCAGGCGTTCTCGTCGCAACCAACCAGCTTGCTGGAAACCACATTGGCTGACACGTTGGGTTTGTCCATGCACAACGCAGTTAGTACTCAACAACAGTCTCAAATGACCACCGCGGCTTCGGTGACGAACGCCTGCGCCCGCTTACTTCAGACTCAAACTCGACCGACGGTTGAAGCGAAAGTTGAGCCTAAAACTGAGCCCGCCATCTTTGTCGATGCCAGTCATCGGTTAGGAAGAGAGGACGGCGGCAGTGAAGACATTCAGGAAGAGGCTGAAGAGAAAAAACGCTCATTCAGCTTGTTACGTTTTCTGAAGAGAAACAAAGGGGCGAACGATGACCAGTAATGACACGATGAAGTTTGATGTCAATGAACAGCTCAAGCAGATTGAGTCGTTCACCGAGCGGCAACAACAGGACGTGCAAAAGTTGATTGCAGAGTCACAGAAGCGTTTTGGTTCAGGCCAGGTGACTGAGTCCATCGATGAAGTGGAAAACGCGGTCACGGGTATGTTGGATAACATCGAAGGCCAGCTTGAGCAGGAAATCAGCAAAATCAATCAGCAGCTGCAGGAGCTGCTGCCAAATGAAATTCAATAAGTGAGGTTATCATGCCGAAAAAAGTCAACGAGCAGATCACGGACTCTGTAACTCAAACCAATACTCAAGTGCTGGCGGGATCACCTGCTAATGCGATGGGTAACCTGTTTACCTCTATGGGCTTGGCGATGTCGAACCTGAACAATAACGCGACATCAGCGCAGCAACAGGCAAACATTGGTATGCAGGCGGCCACAGTTCAAGGTGTCAACGCACTAACGGCTATAGGCACTGCAGTTTTGGGTCGAGCAACAGAAGCGATCGTCGAAAAAGACGAAGAATAAACGCCAGCACACTTTGAGTTTCTTGCCAAAAGTACCATTTGACCCAACGGCCAATTCAGTTAATGACATTGGCCTTTTGTTTTAGGAGTGAACCATGAGTGATAAAAACAGTGCGGAAGACCTCAAACAAGTGTCAGAGATGATCGATCAGCTGACAGAGTCAGCCATGTCAGACACCATGGGTCTGCACATGCAAAACGCCGTGACCATACAGCAAGGTATGCAGGCGATTAGCAATGCTTCAACCTCGACAGCTTGTGCCTTGATCCTCAAAAAAGGCGGCTAACGGGTAGCCGCTAATGTCGAATGAGAGCACGACTGACAAGGCCAAACAATCGGTCGCTCAATCTACCGCCATCGCAGTGCAAGACGCTGCCGACAACTTGCGCAACCTCAACACGATCAGTACCACCGCTATCGGTGTTGCTCTGTCTGAACTTCTTGCCACAGGTGACCCAAAATACGTTCAGGTTATCGAGCAAGCTCAGAAAATCATGGAAAAAGGCACCGCTAACTTTGCCGAATTGGGTGAAAAAGCGGCTGATGTGGCAAAGAAGTTTGGTTAGTCAGGTGCTCAAGAATTTGTTTAAAAACACAACTTCTTGTTCAAATTAGCAAAATGTTGTGTAAACAAGAAAAGACACATTTTAATCATTTGAATTAGTTAACTTTTTATTAGGTACGCTATTTGCTTAATCCAGATAATTTTTGTCCGTCTGGTGTAACTATGAGCAACCACAACCCCCTTCCTCCTAAGAAATCCATGTTTTGGAACGATCAGAGCTTCAGCCATGATGATGCGCTCACAGCGTATGAACAAGATGGCACCCTGATTTCCTTCAATCAGATGTCTGACTTGGAATCTGATGATATTGCAGGATCGCCACCTGAACACAGCATGTTTTGGGAAGGGGGGACGGAAAAGATTGAACCGCCAGAACAAGGCGTACCCGAAGAAAAGCTCAACCTAAAGAAAAAAGAGGTAGAAGGGGAAACAATCAATATTGTTCCTGTGCGTTACGCGATAGATGAAATCGAAGACCCGGAAGCTGAACCTGCTACAAAGCCATTTGGATTGCCTGAAGAGTGGAAGGGGAAAGGCTCAACAAAATACAGTGCAGATTCAGGCTTAAGTTATACGCTAAGACAACTGCGTGATGGTTGGCTATACGTTTATGATCACTTGACAAAAGAGCTCGATGAATACGAAGTGAAGGGCGTGAACTTTACTCAGTATCTGATGAGCGAAAGTGAAGATCCTGAACTAGGTAAAGACAGTCGCGGTCAGGCACAAGAAGCAAAGCCTTATATCACTTATTCTACAAAAACCGCCATTTCATGTGTGTTCTCAAAACATCGTTGGAGCTGGGAAAGCTACGAAAGAGTCCGTGCTGGCGAAGCGAAAAACGGCCAGTTTATGTCTACTCGGGCATTAAAGCTGCCAGATGCTTCTGATGTTGGCGATATTGAGCTGCTATCACAAGTGGCGGATATAGAGGAGAGTGCGGTAGAGGACCAGCGTTTTTCTAACAGTAGTGTTCTAACCTCGGTGGATAGTGAGTACCCAGATCTAGAAGTGAAACCTGTGGCATCCTCAGCCGAGATTAAAAGTGCTTTACCACCTGAAGAAGCCGCTTGCATCATGGCAATTGATGACTACTTGGCAGAAGGGAGGGATGTTTCTGCGTATTTTGTAGGTGTTGCGTCCCCTTATCGGTTGTTCGAAGAACAATACACCAACCAATGGGCCCTGATGCAAACCGCCATGCAGCTTTGCATGTTTGGCTCAAAAGATGATCTCAAGATGCCATCTATCGTCAAGCGAAGAGGCCAAGAGCTTGAGTTCTATAAAGACCTTTCTAGCTACTATTCGAGCCGAAATATTATTGATATTGCGAAGAAAAATGAGGCATACCCAGGGCAGTTCAATGAAATAAACAGTGAACTTAATAAACTCTATGGCTCGAATATGTCTTCGGCTATGGAGTCAAAAGAGGCGTATTTCGAAGAGAAATACAGTGTCTCGCCTACCAAACTAAAAAGCTACGATACATGGGCAGCAACAGATAAATGGAGAAAAATGCTGGACTGGCAGCGAATGTTCTCTGAAATGGAGGAGCTGACCAAGAAGCGCGAGGAACTCTTCGAACCGGTGGCAAAGGTGAGAGAAGATTTTCACAAGAACTTAGAGAAACTTTCCCCTCACCGTGTTGAGTGGCTAATGGACTTATGGGATAGGGAAACTCAGGATGAGCTACTCCACTATCACATGCAAATAGTCGAGGCAGTTACTTTTATCCAAAGTGAACAAGATCAAGAGTTTGTTGCCGCACAATTTGACAACCCGACGACGATTATCCCACTAAACACCAGTGGTTTTAGCCGTGAGCTATTCAGTATTCTAGGTTCCGCTATTCCACTAAGTATCGATGATGCATCAGCGATTTCGGCGGATCAGCAAACAGAACCTTCAATGCAGGACAAGTTTGCTTCGGCAGCTTCAAACTGGGGAAGCGCTACAGGTATTTACAGCAAGCTGGTGGATTTTCTCACCAACGAAGATGTTTATAGCAGTGAACTGCTTAAACCTCTGAGTGACGGAGCCAAGAATATTCACCTGCTTATCCACGAATTTGTTGAAGCGCTGTCACTTGCTGCGCCAAAAACGGGTGCCAGCTTCATCGCTCAGTCATCCGTACTGTTTCTATCTGCAGTTGCCCCGACTGCCACTGCGAATACAACTTACATGAGAATGGCCATGGCTGAACGCCTTGCTCTCAAGATGGGGCTGGAAGTGCCAGATGACTACTCAACGAAATTTGTCGAGTGGCGAGATAAGATCAAACGTAATGAGGCAATTTTAAAAGAATCTAAAGCGATGGTGGATGCGTTTAATCGTAATGATAAATCAGTATCCAAGAGTGCTTTCAAAGCGGCTAGGGAAAAGTACACCAACGCTAAAAAAGTACTCAGAGCCAGCATGTTGGAGTACCCACAAAAGATTGTCTTACCGAGAGATTTCGCATCTGCGATGGCAAACGCACATATGGACATCCTTAAGGGTAAATTTGAGAGGCTCGGAGATTACTATAAGTCAGTAGGCGGGCTCGGCTTCATCGGTCTGTTATTCAACCTGATTTCATTTCATGACGCCTTGGAAGACGCATTTGAGGATGATTTTGTTCAGACAGATGAGTACCTGGCAATTATTCAAACAGGGATGTACTCGCTTTCTGCAGTTGTTGGTATTAGAACAAGCCAAGTTTGGTCGTCTCAACTGGGTAATGAGACCTTACGAAGATACTCTTTAAAGACTCTTACATCTAGGCAGATTGAGATGGGTGTAGATACTGCACAATTAAAGCAACTTAGTTTGTATAACAAATGGCTGGCAGGAACTGCCTTGCTAGGTTTATTAGCCACCTCAATCGAAGGTTATAGAGTTTACAATCGCTACACTAGTGCAAAATCCAGTGTTGAAAAGAACTTACTGCTTATACAAGGTACTTCTCTAGTATCCTCAAGTGTAGTTCTAGGCCTTCAGACAGTTGGCTATTCAGGAATGTTATCCCTGTCTCTTACAGCAGGACTATTTGCAACTGCTATTCTGGCAGTGGCAGCTATTGTTTATGTTGCTACGACAATTCTACTAGAGCGTGAAAAGAAAGATGACTATCAAAGATGGTTGTCTAACCTTCCTTGGGGGTATTCTTCAACGAGGGGCAGATGGAGTACCTCTCAAGAACTTGAAGCATCTGTAGAGGAAAATTCGAAACTAGTGAATGAAGCTCTTGCAGAGCTAGACAAATTAATAAGACAGCCAGTTATTAAGCAAGAGCCAATTCTATCTGTCGAAAGTGGAAATTCAAGCTATCCTGCAGTGATTTCGCATCAGGTAGCACTTAAAATAACATTACGTATACCTAACACAATTAATATTGATGCCCTTAGAATTTCTGCTTCTCATGAAACAAAAGAGTGGCTGAAGGTCGACAAGAATCAGGAGCATATTGAATATAGTTCAATAATGACAACTTCTTCAGAGCCTACTAGCAAGTATGTGACATTAAAAGTAGAATATTTAGGTCTAAACATGGTATCTGGAGAGCTAGTGTCAAATACTGAGTATGTTTACCAAAATGCTCTTAATGAAAAGAGCACATATACAGCAGAGTTTGATGCTAGTTTGTCAAAACAATATCAGTCACTTTTGAATGATGATAGTAGAATAATACAAATCCGAGGGTGAGAAGTTGGCACATTTACCTTTTTATATAACGTTAGAAGAATTCTCAGAGTTACAAAAAAAACAGATAGAAGATATAGAGAATAGTACTCAGGCTTTTTCTTGGACCAGTTTTAACTTAGATGAAAAAGATAGATGGCTTAGAAAAAAGTGGTGGTTTTTTCCTATTCTATTAATTTCTGCACTTCTGATCGGTATTGGTTTAGTTGCGGATATAGAAATGTGGAAAAACATGGAAGGGCTTGCTATTTCTACTTTAGTCGGACTCTCTATAGGCTGGTTTGCTACATATATAAGCTTTGCATCGGATGATCGGTTTGATTACATTTTATCCAAAAAAGGTATTGTTGTGCACCAGAGCTTAGGAGAGCCACTTTGGGTTCCTAACGTAGTTAAAATTATTGGGGCTTTGGGAAGCGCAGTTTGTTTAATCCTTGTTGCTTTTGTTGGCCCTGCAGTGTTAGTGGGTGCCGGAAGCTTTATGCTGGTATCGTTTTTCTTGATAAATAGAAAGCAAGATGAACCTTATCGTCGAGTAGTTCCATATGACCAATTCATGGCTATAAGGGCTAATAGAGAAAGAAATATTATATGTATATTTACAAGTATTGATTCATGTATTCCATCAATGAAGAATGAAGGGTATATATATCGAGCGTTAGCGAAAGCGAGTATACCTATTTTCCCTGAAAACGAAGCGCAATATTCAAATATTATTTCACTTTTAGAAAATGATATTGGGCTAGTTGTTGAAAATGTTGAAGATCTCGACTTGATTTATGACACTGAACAAGGTCCAGAATCATTCAAAACCTTCCATCAAAAAGGCGAGCACTATTCTATGGAAGAAGCTGTGACAAAAAGGGGAAATCCAGCCCACACCTAAAAAACCAAGATAAAGCATGACTTAATGCCTAAGCCAAAAAGATGCCTCGGTTAAACTGAGAATGACTTGTGAATACCGTGTAGAGTTTGGATTGAAATTCGAAAGGTAGGAAAGTGAATGCGGATTTTAGACTTAGTTTTCATTGTTTGGTTGAGCTTTTTAACGCTTTATCAGTTCAATACATTGTTCCAGCTGCTTGTTGATGGTTGGTTATAGAGAAAGCCCATAGAGATCAGTCCCTATGGGCTTTTACTTTATAAGTGGCTTATCAAGTCTTCTACAACACTCTCAAACATTGCTCTGGCGGAAGACTGAGCAGCGTATTCGCAAAGTGAATCTTTTCATTGCGCCACTGAAGCCCAGCTTCTGGGCTTTCCTTGGACTTTCTGTCTGCCTCAAAATAGCTGTGTCTTGGTAAACCATCGGCAGGTGTCATGACCATGGACTGCTCATTGACGCGCATCGTAAACAAGAATTGGCCTCGTTGACCCGATTGAGCGCCTGGATGATGCAAGGTGGTGTCGCAGCAATAGCGTTTATCGCGCAGTGCTCGGCAAGTGTATTCAAAAGCATCCTGTGTGCCACGACCGGGGAAGGCCGTGTAGATACTGATACCATCTCGCTGCAATACTTCACTCCCTGCGCCGAGCTGAACCGCGTATTGAACCAACCTGAAACCTAATACCAATCCACCGATACTGTTGATACCGCTGTATTGAATAGCTCCCGCTAAATCTAGGCATAGACGATCATCGTTTTCATAAAGGTAAAGTTCCGGTGAAGCCCACTCGCTTTGAGGAATTAGCAGTTCAGTGATGTCTGGTTGATTCATGTTGGCCTCCGCCGTTAGCTTGATATCATCAGAGCAATAATTTATACGAATGAAAATCATTATCAATAAGTAAATAGCAAAAAGTTTGGCTTTGATTAAATTTAAGTCCAGCGCAGGAAAGGTAAGAAAAGTCGTCTTGTAGGAAGAAGGAAAGCCCATAATGGTTTATGGGCTTGGAGCGAACCATAAAGAAAGAACTAAACTCTCAGTTTACCTGCGAGAGTACTGATAGCAGCGTCTTTTCTACACGTCATGATTTCGACAAACTTGTGCGGTTTTTGCTCCACCAAGTGGAAGATGGTAATCAGTGCTAGGCGCACCTGAGCATCATTGTGGTGATCTTTATTGTGAATCAAATCGGCTACTTCTAATAGTTTCTGTGCCTGAGATTTGTCACCATCGCTCACACCTGTTTTTCTCGCTACCCATTTAAATCCACTGTAAGCAGAAATAAGCAGACCGAATGGCGTGACTTTGAATGAGTAGCGCACGGCCGCCCAATCAATATTGTCGATTGCCAAGATGATGGATGCCATAACAGGATCGTCGTCTTTGAGCTTGAGCGTCTCTTTGCCATGTTGCTTGAGATCGTATAGAAGCAGCTGTTTGGCCATGTACACATTGAAATCGACCGTTGCGGTTAACGGAGTCAGCAAGTTTCCGCCGAAATGGAGGCCCAACGCTGTTCCGCCTTTACTGGCAATCTGGCCTAGTGCAAACCACAAAATACTGCGGGCATTATCTTTTAGTGTTGATGGAATACTGGTGATTTTATTAGTGAACCATTCCAGCCAGGTTTCTTCGCTGGTCTGACGTTGAGTTGCCTTAATTAAATCAAGCATTGGGTTTACTTGAGTAATGAGTGTATCTATCGAATGGAAGCCTGCGAGTGGCATTTTCTCAAATGGAATTGAGACAAAATGGATTGATTCAGGCGCCTTGATTTCAGGTGTCGGAAAATCAAGCTTTTTCGTGATGACTTCCAGTTGTTTCTCAAAGAATTTGACGAAATCATCCTTGCTCGCGGGGGTGTCGCTACCAAATAATCCGCTACATACTACATAAGGTGCTTCCGCAGTGCTGGTGACATCATGTGTGTCATATTTGATTTTCTGCCACAAAAAGTTCATCGCTGTGATGGTTTGCGGAGAGTATTCGTTGCAGAACAGGTTAAAGGAATCTGAGCTGATTAGCTGCATTAACCAATCGGCATAGTTTGTGGAAGCGGGGTTAGTATCAAGGATATCTTTCGGGAGCTTTTTAGGATATTCCGATATCTCGGTTTTAATGCCATTGAAGCTGGTCTTGAGATCGGCATACAAAGCTTGAGCCATCGCGGTAGCATTGGATTTCTCTAAAACAAGAGGGGAAACAAGGCTGGGGCATAGTTTACTTGCTTTGGCTAGGTGGACTTGAGCGCCACTCAAGCTCTTAACGGATTCTTTCGAGCTTGAGTTGATAAGCGAATCCAAGAAGGAGGAGTGTGTACTCACATTTTTGTCGGCGAGTAAATCTG
The DNA here is from genome assembly GCF_947311885.1 of Vibrio sp. St2. Lineage (NCBI taxonomy): Bacteria > Pseudomonadati > Pseudomonadota > Gammaproteobacteria > Vibrionales > Vibrionaceae > Vibrio > Vibrio sp. St2. Next base: position 1,082,633 of record NZ_CAMZNA010000002.1, read on the forward strand.
ACAGCACAGTCTGCATATGAGCTAAAACAGTCGGAAAGTCCTGATATAGGAAGTACACGAAGTCGCCGCTACTGAGCAGTGAATGCGTCCAATCTCGGTACTGAACTTTCTCAGGTATCGTGTCTACGTCCATTTTTCTCATTCCATTTTCCCAATCCCCTCGGCTTTTGAGGATTGAAGCCAAATGCTTACATGCTCTATTTCTAATGGTCATCACGGGCTCCTTACTGTTCTTCAGAGTTAATGTTTTCTAACTCTGTGAGTTGCTGCCACAGATACTCATCCATAGCTTGTTGTTGGCTGGTTGTGAGAGGGGCACTCTCGTTGTCAGTTGAGCTGCCTGAAGCCCCCTGTCTTAACGGGTTAGTGTTGGTTGGCATTGTTGTCACTCCAATTAGGTTGAATGGCTGGACGAAGCGTCCAAGGCGTGGAATTTCAAAAAACGTCAAATGTTGTGCTGACGAATCACACATGAAGTGGTTCAACTATATGAATCTACCGGTGGATTCACTCAGGCTTAGCTGTGATCTTCTCGGGGGATGTAATGCTGAGTTGAGAAATGGAAGCGATTCGCTGACTTATGAAACCAACAAAACTCGTCATTGGTTCGCCTAGATTTCACATCGGTTCGCCAAAGTATTGGAGCCATCGCATCGCTAGAGTGGAGGAAGCCGTGCGTCTTCATAACCGCTCAACATTTGAGACGTGATTAGTCAATAAACTTCACGTAGAGGCGCGCTTCCAACCTTTAGTTCAGTAAACAGGAATCTAAGATGCCAATTAATGCCATTCAGCAAAAAGCGCGTGAAATCAAGCGTCGTGTCGATAGTGAAATTACCGAGAAGTTTCTTGAAGTTGTTGCAGCACCTACGGAAGCTGCCGCGTTAAGGGCCGATGCAGCGCTGCGTACGAAAGCAGGTCTCAACACCAATAACATTTATTACCATTACCTGAAGGGTGGGGCTGCGTTAACCAAGTTAGATACTGGTGGACACCCAACGAGTGACTGGGATTTTCAGGTGATGCCGGATTTGGCCACTTACACCAAGTGGGCGACGGGTGCCAATCCAAACGCAGAGCTTGATACTGTCCATGATGCAATGATTGAAGTGCTAGAGGATGCCGCGCAAGCTCTGATAGCGGGTGTAGGTCCAAATGATGTCACCGTGGGCATGAACACAACAATGAATAACTGGCTAACTGGAGAGTTGTTGGGAATTATTGAAAATGTGGTCAGAGAAGAGACTGGGCTCGTCGGGCCAATAACTGTGGCGTATCGGGATAACCAAAGTCGATGCTACCAAGTCGGTCGCGATATGCGTTATCTGCCTGAATGGGATATGCGCAACCATCGTTTGTTCAATAACAACACTCAGAGAATTGAATTTGGCCTTGGTGATACGGTTTCACACGCGATGACCAATAATATCAGTGGTTTAGTTTATCAGGCCCAGTGTACTCCAACCATCTATGTTAACCATACGATTCCCGGCTTCTTGCTTTACCGTTTAGCCATTGTTTATGACTTCAGGATCACGCATGGCGGTAATACTGAGGATATTCGATTTAAATCTGAAGTTGTCGATTTATCGACACCGCGTATGGGTAACCCTGAATCCTATATTTCAGCTAAGGATGAAGTGACGGTGTTGCACGATGACCAGAACGGCGATTTTAAGATCCCGGGTTGGCGCTATATGCTGTTTGAAAACCTACTGCTTATTGGTGAGATTGAATTAGGGGTGAGTGGTAGCCCACATAAAGAAGCAAAGAGAAAGAAACGGGCAGCTGCTGCCATGTATGCCATTGCTGGTTTGAACAACAACCGAGCGAATCTTAAAGCACTTGGAAACGCGGCAACCATTCAAGAAATTCCCAACCAGCAAAACGGTACACATCGAAGAGGTATCATTCCGCAGGTAAAATATGACCTGCTTGGTAAAGTGAATCACTTTGCGGCTTCAGTCAATGAGCAAGGGCCGAGCGGTGATGTGATTGGTCACATCAATAAAGCAGTAGAAGGGAATTATGACTTAGCGATTACAGGGTCTGGTTTGCAGCTCACCGCGGCTTGTGATCAAAGTAACGTGAATAAGCTAATGAAGAACCTGCCTAATCTCAAAGCCTGCATTCTTAACCCTTTAACTTTCTCTCAAGTCAACACCGCACTATCTATACTACTCAAGCCAAAATCGAAAAAGGTCAATCCAAACGATAAATTTAAAGTGGTTAACGATGCTTTGTTAAGTGCTTGGTTGCAACTTGGCAGTAAGGACTTCTTTAAGAATGTGGATTTCCCTCTGGGGCTAGTCAATCTTACCGTTAATACTAATGCGTATAACGATATTAAAGGTCGAGCTGTCGATCTGAAGAGCAAAAAGTTTGGTACTACCAATATCCATAATGTTCGATTGATTGAAACAGATGACTCGAAAGAGATTCTGGTCAGTTTTAATAGCCAGATACAACAAGGTATGAACCAACGAGTATTGAACCAGAATAACCGGGCTCATACGACTTACATCTGCTTTACTCTTGATGATGAGTTGGATGGGAACAACCCTTCTAACAGGTATTACGAAGCGGTAGGTGATCAGAACAACGGGCCGTGGGCAGCGTTGGATTCATGTGTGCCGTATAAGCTCAAATCTTCCAATTGTGAGGACTTGCTGGGTATCTATTTGCAAACGATCATGCTGGTTCAAGTGCGCTATCCACTGATGGAGCTGTATCGTCAATTGAAAGCAAGAACCTAGTCGATGTAAGGAAACAAAAATCCGCCATTAACGGCGGATTTTTTGTTTGTGCAGGAGAGGGGAGTTAAATTGAAATCACCTCAAAGAGCGCAAGAAATATCAAAAACGGCTTCATCTGAGTTGATAAAGTTTCACCATCAAAACGGCGCATTAGCCGCAACAATAGTCGAAATTTAGAGGTGAAACATGGTGAAGAGTGTATTAATTACCGGCGCGAATGCAGGTTTAGGTAAAGAAACAGCGAGACAGCTAGCGGCCAATCAAAACATAGAGAAGATCTATCTAGGATGCCGCAATTACACTAAAGCTCTGATTGCCAAGCGAGAGCTGGAGGAGCAAACCGGAAGAGCTATATTTGATATTGTGGATATCGACGTTTCTGATCTTGCATCAGTTAACGCTGCGGTTGAAGCCCTATCGGAAGCGGTTGACGCACTGGTGATGAATGCGGGTGGCACAGGTGGCGCACGTTTCTATGAGCGAAACAGCGCTGGCGTAACCCAAATCGTTGCGGTGAATTTACTCGGTCATGTGGCGCTGACGAACGGTCTGCTAAAAGCCAATAAACTCAACAAGGTCGCATTGTATGCCGGCTCTGAAGCGGCACGTGGTGTGAAGTCCATGGGAATGAAACGCCCCGAACTAAAAAATTCATCAGTTCAGGAATTCGCTGACATTTGTGAAGGGCGATTATACAACCATCAAAAAGACGCGACGGTCCCTTACGGGCCTGTGAAGTACATGGCGGCGCTTTGGATGTCGTCCATCGCTCGTGAGTATCCTCAAATCCGCTTTGTGACCATGAGCCCAGGCGCGACAACAGGTACGGAAGGCTTTGATACTCTTAGCCCAATGCGTCAGTACATGATGAAGGGAATGATGCAGGTCATGTTGATGTTGGGAAAAGTGCATAAATTGGAAGTGGGTGCACAGCGCTTTGTGGATGGGCTGCTGGATGACAAATTCAAGAGTGGCGCTTTCTATGCCAGTGAGTCTGGGTTAACGGGTCCACTGGGCGAGCAGAGTAAGTTGTTCAAGGATCTTGCAAACGTTCATATTCAAAATAATGCGCGTGCCGCGATTGAAAGCTACATAGCGTGATAACCATGATGTTGGGAGCGGGACTAATGTCCCGCCTCAAAATGCAGCCAGCAGAAAACGTGGCTCCCCTTCTTTTTTCATATGACTGAGCCGCGCAATCTGAGTGCTGCCCGTTAAGCTGGTATCAAGCACATACGCACACTGAGTGTTGTTATCCAATGGCTCGAAATGCTTGATGTCTTCGCCACTGAAGCTTCCCCATAATCCGACCAGCAGCATCACTTCATCTTCGGGTAAAGACTTACGTAAGGATGCGACACGTTTGGTATCGTCATAGAGTTTGTTGCGATCTTTTTTTGACGCTAATTCGTCCTGATGCAGAACGTGAAATTCAAACCAAAGGTTTTTACCCGGCGTTGAAATACGCAGATCCGCTTTTGACGCGTAGCGTTTGTCGCAAGGTTCGACGGAAGCCGATTTGCTAACAAATTTGAGGTACTCGTCATTATGACTGTAGGGGGAGGCGAAATGGATATCCTCGATATCTGAAGATTGAGCCAGCGACAGGCTGAGATCGAGCGTGAGCCAGGAATGTACAAAAGGCTTTGCCTGAGGCATGGCGATGACCTGATTCGCTTTGCTGAAATCGTGCTGACCGGCGAGATGGCTGAGTAGTGATTGCTGAATCATAAGGTTTCTCCGAAAGAGCGATGCGTTCAGAGTATCAATCGAAGTGGGCAGAAACTCGGGCTAAGCCAGCATAGAATAGGGGATGCTGGCGTTAGGTTGGGGTTATGCGTTCTCTAGCCATAGCTGTGCATCATCCAATTCATGTAGATACACTCTGCTCTGGCTGGCATGGTTAGCAAGGTTGTAATCGTTCAATAGTTCTGGACGAAAAGCTGTGCCCAAAGACAGACATTGAACTTGCTGAGTGGGGGAAAAATAACTGAGCTGCTCAGACAAAATATCGGAAAGCTCAGGCTCTTCAATTCCCCCTTCAAAGCATGACCACAATGCTTTGATGACCGGATACATAGGTTTGCTTTGCTGCCTTGAATCGGTACTTTTGGCATAACCCGATTGCCATTGAAAAGTCGTACCAAACAAAAAGCAGCGGATGGTATGCATGAGTAGCCAGTAATCGTGCTGAACATCCGCTCCATTCGGTTTGGCGACTCTCATGTACTGGTACAGTGCAGCAACAAATTTGCTGGTGGCGAGGCTATCTGCATTGGTCATTGCCAATAAGATGGCACGATTGATCTTGCCAGCGTATTTCTCCTCAGGTGTTGGCTGCTTGGGTGGTCGATTGACCTCTCTTGGCTCATGAGAGTAATGGTAGTGACCGGAAATACCGTGTTGTCCGAGTCTGGAACCTCGTTCATTCAGTGCACCACCATTGAGCCAGTCTACATGGCTGAGAGGGTTAATCGGGCGTATCGACATGGGTTTACCAGCTTGTGAGTGTTGTGACCATTCAGGTAAATCTGATGAGCTTTCACAAGCGGGCGGTTCCTCTTGCACTGGGGAGGAAAGAGCCAGATAAGCCAGTTGGTACGCCAGCCGTTGGGCGAGGCCGGGCTCTGCTCCGGCCATTAATGCGGCGCTGAAGGCCGCATAATACATTTGGTCTGATCGCATTAAGAGTCCTCCCGGTCGGGATTATTCAGTGGGTGCGCTAAGGGCTTTCACGTTGCTGTTAAACTGCGGCAGCGTTTCGACAAAGCGATTGATGACCTGTTCTGCGACGGACTCTTTGACGGAAGGTTCACTGATGTAGGTATCCACTTCTGAGCGAATATGCCCACCGTTTAACGCATCACGATCTCTTTGGTTGACGATGGCATTCACGGCCTGAGCAAAAGCAAACCCATCCGTTTTACTGTAAATACGGTGCTGGCTTCCTGTGTTGCCCGACTCTGGGTAGCGAGGGGCTGCATAAGACACCATGTAAGGCTGGGTATTTGGATCGTTACCGATCAGCTCTTCACACGAGAAGAGAACGAAGTCTGTAGAGCGGTAGTTATCCATGACCTGATTGCAAATAGGCAGGTCAGCTTCGATGGCTAAGTTGTAATCGCAGAAGAAGACATCGACACCTGGGATCAGGCTGGAGATCATAGTATCAAACGCGTTTTGGACGCCTTCAGGCAGTTCATCTTGCTCTGGAACCTGACTGTAGTTCTGTGATTTCACCGAGTATGAGTTTCGCCAGCGGGCTAGGAGTTGTTTCCCTTTGTGCCCGTCTCGATACTTATAAGCGACTTTGTAGCCGCTATCAAAATAATCTTCAACGTCAGGCTGGTCAGTCAGGAATGCGAAGGTACGTCCGTCAGAAGCTTCGCAAAGGCGAAATAGTAGTTGTCTCATTGGTTTCTCCTGTTGAGTAGTTACCTCCGCAGAATAGGTTTTTCAGGCACTACATACTTGGTGCAATAGTTCACTCTTTTGGGGTTATTGACGATCCGTTGCACGCATGCAGGAACGCACGCCTGTGAGCCAGCGAAGATTCGGTTGTCGAGACGCGCTTTGAGGCTTTGAGTGAGCTGAGCTCTCCACGGTTTGTCTTTTATTTTCAGCATGTTGAAAGCCATGCTTATCTTCTTCTGGTATTGCAGGTTCCAGTTTATGATCTGATGCGCCATTAGCCACAAACTTAAATTGATACGGGTAATTTGAATGGCCCTGATAGCTTGAAGGCTGAGACCAGCTGATTTTGGTTGTTTGAGTCTTGGCTTTGGGCTTGGAATCGTCCTGCGAGACAGCGTGTGATTCGAGCCTGCGGCGTTCACTACCAGATTTTGGGCGCACGGGCTCGGATGGCTTTTTTAGATGGTCGACAGGTTCTTTTTCATGGTTGGCATCGCTAGGCACCTCTGGTTTCTCTTCCGAGCTGGCCGTAAACACACTTTTAGGCATGCTGGTCAGGCAGCGCGCCAGATCCTGCACATAGCTTTGATAAGGGTTAAAGCTGGCGTCAAATTCTGCCAGTTTGCTTTCGGTGTTGGTCGTGCTTGTTACTTCTGCCGTTTCTTGCATGAGTGGTTCTTTTGTTGAAGATGAATCTTGGTTAGCCTGGGAAACGGGTGGTGTATTTTCCGATTCTTCCGGTGACGAAAAAACGGACTCTTCCTGCACAGTCGCTTCTACCGGTTGAGTTTTGTTAGCTTTGCGATAGCGGGATTTGAGTCGGTAGCCACGAGGAACCCATACGACTCTGCGGCGTCGATATTTGCCCATGCTTCCCCCTTATGAGCAAGATTGGCGGGAAGCTCCCGCCCGGAACAGTTACACCAGCGTATCGACTAGTGTGCTAAAGGTTTTATTAACGATTTTCTGCACTTCAGATTTTGCGCTGATTTGCCACGTCAGCATTTCGGCTTCAGCGATTTGCTTTTCACGTAATATCTCAAGCTCAAAATCTTCATTGGTTAACTCGCCGTTGTTTCTAGCTTCTATCAGCTCTTGCAAGGTGGCCTTTTGCTTATCCAGTGTGACTGTCAGCGCACTGGTCAGCAGGTTCTTAATTGGTGAGTCTTCAATTTGGCTAGTAATTTGTTCGATGATGTTATCTATGCTTTCTGTCATCTTTCTGCTCCTTGAATGAATTATTGTTTGGCGAGTTCACCACGAATTAATGCATCAATAAGCCGCTTGTACTGATCTAAACGACGCTTGATGAGAAAATCTGACAGGGTTTGCTTTTGCTGATGAGTTTTCATGTCCTGCTGCCAGAATTGCTCCAGTGTTTGAGCCTGCTTTAAGGTCTCTTGGTTTTGCTCTCGCCTTGCCTGCCTGCGCTCCAATCCACGCACGCTCACATCGATTTTGAGGTACTGTTCAGTGAATCTCGCGTAGAGGCGTTCGCTTTCTGGTAGCGCCTGCATACTCAGGTAGAGGTATTCGATATCGCGTTCGATACTTTGTGCCTGCTGAACGGTTTGGGGATCGTAGGGAGCCACCAAGCGCAACGTACAGCCACTCAGTAATATCAAACAGGCGGCGAGCCAGCCGAGGTAACGAGTTTTCATTGTGTGTCCTTATTTTTCGGGTTTCACTCCATGATGACTTGAAAAGAGGGTGAGTAGCTCAGGCTAATTGGCTGAATAATTGGGTTATTTGGCCGTGATTATTTCTTGTTGAGTGATAAGTTAAAAGCAGGAGAAGTCAGCAAGGAAATGCTATGTCGGATTTAATCGATGCGCTTAAACTGGTCAAAAAAGCCTACAAGCCGAAATTGCAAAAACTGAAGATGACGCCAGATCAAGTGAAGCAGAAGGTCAAAGTACACCAGAAAGTCACCGGTGTACTTCAAGGAATGGATAAGCTGGAATCACTCCAGAAAGAGTCTCTCGAACTGGTCGCTAAGTTGGTCAAAACGTTTGTTGAGCAAGCTCCGACGATGGCTAATCAGGCGCTCGCCCCGTTGAAGAAGCCTCAGGAGCAGAGTCAGGCTGACGACGAATCCCATCAATCAGACGATCAAGCAAAGTAAATAACACCTCAATGCTATAGCCTGCGATAAAGGCCAGCGCCATTGGAGACAGTGCCATGTCGCCCATTTCCGGCTTGAGTAACCATCCGGTTATCATTCCCGCTAAACAGCCCAGTGTGAGGCGCAGTCGGTAGCCGACTTCTCTGCTGGCGGTATACGTAAGAGTACGCACCTGTTGCAGCAGGCTTCGCAGGACAAAGATAAACGCACCAAGCAGGCCATACATCAGCGGAAGAATGTAGTTTTGTAGCATTTGCAATACCGACTGAGCGGCGATCAGGTTAGCGGAATATTCAACGGGTGAGTCTTCATTGGCAGTCCTTTCGGCATCCAATGGTATGTTACGTCCACCTAGCCAGATGTGATTCCAGTTTCGCAGCAACTGGTAATTGGCCTCCATATCTGGGGGCATAGGAGAATTGAGGGCGTCCGTTGACCCCACAGAGGTGAGAAGGTTTTGCGTCAGTGCGTAGCCAAACAAGTAGTACATCTGCACAATGAGCAGGAAAATCAGGGTTAAAACGGTGTAGCGCCGATACCAGGTGATCACCCTTGAAGCGCCCGGTAATTCAAGCTTGCCATCTTTAGTGTCGGGCACAACGGCTTTGATGCTCTCGACTGTCACTGGGTACACCTGTTTGGCTAAACGGTCGTAACATTGCAGCAGCAAAGTTTCATCTTCTACGCTCCAGTGCCGAGTATCAATGCGATATTTGGCGCGATATATTCCCTGGGCAATCTCTGGGTCAATAGTGAGATCACCGTGGCGAGCAACGTATTGCAGCAACTGAATACCTTCACGGATCAGTTGTTGTAAATCAGACTCAGGGATCGATTCGTGAGTCCGCGATTTTACTAATGAGTCACTCGCCAACGGCTATCTCCTTTGATTAATAGTTGTAACTGGAGACTTCTCTGTCCTGATAATCAATCAGTTTGCAGCCGCCGCCGTCGTTGTTCCAAAGCGCTGTAGGGCTGTTAAAGCTGTACTCGTTATCTTCAAGTGACGCTTTATTGGTAAAAACGCGTAAGGAAGTGAGCGGCGCCAACTGAGTGTCTTCAGGAAACACAAAGCAATTGTCATTGAGCAGTGCTTCCAAACGCCACTGGCTAAGGTCGACCGTATACTCTGACGTGTTGTGAATCTCGACGTACTCATCGCCTTCGCTGCGGAACTCTTTACCGTCATAATTGACGTGGCTGATGATGGCATGAGGGTGAGCTTTATCGCCATAAATGAAGCTTGAAACCGTTTGGCCGTGGTGGTTGACCAAAGTGCCAAGGTCGCCTCGATTATTCCACACGGGTTGATTGGAACCAAAACTGTGCTCCGACTTACCTGATGTATCAATTTTGATGTACTCAAACGGCGACAGGAAGGTATGTTCTGGGAAGATATATTGCTGATCTGGCGAACCTGCCTGTATGTGCCAGCCACTAATGTCTGCAGTCATATCGCCACGATTTCTAATCGTGATCGACTCGTCCAGAGGTGAGGTGGTCCCTTTAAAGTCTAGAGATGAAATCTCTACCTGACTAAGCACTTGAAGCTGGTTAAGTTGTTGCCAACACTCGTCCATCTCCTCTTTAGATAGCTTTTCTGGAGACGCTATTTGGTTGAGGATCTTAAGCACTTCCTGTTGAATGTATTGGGTATTCACTGACACGTGTCACTCCTTGTTGATTGAGGCATTTAACGTGTCCAATGTAGCGAAATCCCCGAAAGATACTCGGGGATTTCTGACCAGAATTGCCGCTAATCGACGCTCGGTTATTTTTCGATAAACAGCAGGGTAATAATCAGCGAAAGCATAAGGAGTAGTGGCCAGTACCACTGTTTAACCCTCAGCCCTTGTTGATATTCCAATGCGTGAATTTTCATCTCCGTGGTGTACGCCAGAGCACCGATGGAGGTGAAAATAATCTGCAGGTAAGCGAGGAAATAGAAGTATTCGATAAAGATAACGCCCTGAGCATTCAGCTCTTCACGAAGTGCGACATGCGCAATGACCAAGATGAAAAATAACGAAGCACAATATTGGAGAACGGTGGCAGTGTTAAAGCCCCACAGCGCTTGCTGCTTTTCGTCCTTGGTCCAAAGAAGCAACATACAATAAGTAAGAAAGCTCACGACCAGCAGTGGCATGATATGGCTGATCAAAGGCCCCGTAATACTCCTTTGTATGACCATGTTGTACTTCAAATTGACGGTTTGATGGCCATTGTAGAGCTTGTCAGTTTGATAGCTAAAGTAACTTTGTAGTAGTTTCCAGCTGCCAAAATCATGTTCAGCCATTCTGATACCGGGTAAGTCTTCGGGTCGCATGGAAGGGTAGCTGTCAAACTCTGGTACCAGCATCAGGTAACCTGAGTCTGGCCGCGGGATCATCGTCAGCTCAATGACTTCACGATCGAACGGAAAAGACTCGTAATCAAAAGGCTGTTTGATGAGAGCGACAAATTGCCACAGCTGGAATCCTTCGCTTTCCCGAATCAGAGACCAAGAGGTATTCAGGGAATTATTGATGTGCAGTGGTGGCTCATCGGTTGCCTGATCTGAGGTGATGATTTTACCGACAATACTGACCTGATCCGCCTCGACCAAATCAAGTGACTCAACGGTTAAGTTTATTTGATGAATGTGCTCCGAAGAGGCTTTTTTCCCCGGTGGATATTGGGCTTGCCAAGCGAGGTACGCGCTTTCTTCATTGACCAACAGAGCTTCGCCTTTGCTGAGTGGTTTAGGTGCTAAAGCCTGATACCAAAGCAGGAGCAGGTATGACAATAGGCACAGTGATAATACAGTAAACAGGCGTCTTAATTTGGCACGTGACGCATCTGGAAAACGCAGCGAAGCGACAAAAATGATTAAACCAGCAATACTGAGAAACCAAATCAGGTCGTGATACCCAGCGTGAGACGTGGTTGATGTCCTGAGCTCATCTGCATCAATAATGAGTCCAAGCTGAGCGTCGAGTCCTTCGATATTACTCAGTACCATCCACTCCTCACGACCAGTGACCGGATGAGAAAAAGTGGATAGATCCCCCTTAGTCAGCTGCTCCGAGATAGAAGCAAGCAGCGGGTACTCGGCAGGGTCTAAGCTGTATATGTCTTTGCCAAGAACCGACTTGTTCGGGTAGGCCAATATCTGACCTGTGCGTGAAATCAGCATGCCAAAGCCTTGGCTACCAAGATCTAGATTCAAGACTTGCTTGGTCAGGCTATTGAGCGAGAAGTTGAGGAAGACGATACCGTCAAAGCCATTATTCATCTGCCCGTCATAATTGGACTCAAAGGGCACGATGAATTCAGCCAGCCAGGTATTGGCCGTGGTGCCGAAATACGGCTCCATCCACATACTGCCCTTTGACATTGGCTGATGAAACCAAAAAGTCCGCGGACCGTTGTTCATCCTGTCTGGCAAGGTGTAGTCGTAACGCTCAGAAATCTGCTGGCTTTGGCGATTGTCTCCGTTTCTCTGAAAGTAGGGTGAATACAAAGGATTGGCAGGATCCGAATAACGGTTCTTACGAAAGGCCACACCACCTCGGTGCGCTCCTTGGGTTGTCATCACTGATTGAGTGATCAAGTGGCGCAGTTCTTTATCATCGCGTTGCTTTTGGTTGATTGCCGCCGCTAACAGTTCCGTTTTCTGCGATAACTCCGCTAAGCGCTTGTTGATGGCTTGAGTCGCGGCTTGGCTTTGTTCGACCAAGTGATGGCGAATGTCAGTATCAATATCTGCGTGTAACTGGTAAAGCGTGATAGTGATAAAGGCCGCAACAGACCAGATAAGCGCTGCAATCCAGCGCAAATGGTAATACTGAAGTTCGGAAGGTTTGATCATGATTCGTCCCCCGCTTCAACGTGCCGATTTTGGCGCTTTTCGGTGAGCGTGATAAAGGTCTTCAAAAAGCTCTGACATAAAGCGCCGCTGACGATGAAAAAGCAAGCCACCATGGTGTAAATCGGCAATATCGCATCGGCTTGGCCAGAAGACGCAATGTATGAGTTTGCCGTTGCCAGTATTTCATCCACACCGATGGCTGATGCTGTGGTGGAGGCCATTAAGATAACTAGAAAGAACTGATTCACTGCTGATAGCGAGAAGGACTTACCGCTGGTACGTTTTTGTGTGGCTAAATCACAGCTGTAACCCATGACAGGGATCGCCAGAGCGATAATGGCTTTACCTAGTGCGGGTACGTACATTTCAAAGCCCATCATTTCCCAGCGTGAGGGGACGATCAGCGCAAGATAAAACAGCATCACGAAACTGGGGACATTACAAAGTAAAGACTGAGCCCCTTTCGCCAGCCACTTGATTGGTGTTTGAGTGTGATTGGTTCCGCGACTCAGCAGAGCTCCGACAGGAAAACCTATCGTCATCGCTGATATAGCAATAAGAATATTGAGGCTGAAGGAGTAGGTAAGCGACAGCCATAAAGTCATGTCCGATAAAATCATTGCAACGCTCCTTTGTTGTTGATGTCGGGCGATGTTTGTCTTTTCAGATAATCGGAATAGCGGGTGAACAGCTTGCCGACGAGATAGGCAAACAGCAGTACTTCAAGGTAATAAAAAAGAGCCAGAAGTGTCATGAGCAGAACGGGGTAGCCTGAACTGGATACTAAGGTGTTGACCACCAGAACCGCATTGGGCGAAGCAATAACACTCGCCATGCCGGCAGCTTTAGCAAGGTTGACCAAGTTAGCTTTGACCCCAGCACTGTGATGAAGATAGCTTTGAGTTAAGGAAAGCGGTGACGTCACATCTGCGGTCACTAGGTTGTTGATACCAGAGGCGGTGTACAGCGCCAGTACCAGCCAGGCAACACTGGCTCCGCTTAATAGCCAGTGCTGACCATGCTCGTTCCAAAAAGACAGCGCGCCGAAGTAAATCAGGTAGAGCATCAAAATAGGTGGAATTGAGCTTTGCAGGTGAGTGAGAAATGCGATGGGTTTGGCGACCCAGTTTTTACTACTCATCGTCATTTGAGTAAAGCCTAACGCCAGCGCGATGGCGGTTAGGATTGAAATCACAGTAAACAGAGCAGTGTGAAGCATCGATTGAATAAGTCGCTCGGTATCGAACTGGTCAAAAGGCCAAAACTGTTGGTCCCCTTGTTGCCCTAGTGATATGACGGTATCAAAGCAGAGCTTTTTCTTGCTGACCTTGTCGCTATCTGCCTGACACACGGCATCGCCATTCTCATCTACTGAGTTCCAGTTTTTATGTTGCTGAGCAAGGTAATCCTGTTCTGGCAACTGCCACTGTTGGGCGAGACTCTTCAGACGACCATCTCTGATACGGCTAGCGATAAAACGGGACAGCCAGTTCGCTAAAGATTGCGATGCAGTATCTTTACGAGTCACCATCGACCAATGGATTGGCATGATGGTCTCCACATCAACGCTATAGTCACTCCACTCCTTTTGGTTTGATAAGTGGAACAGAATGCCACTGTCATAGGCCCATGCCCGACATTTGTTGGTCAATAGCGCCAGTTTTGAATCTCGGTTACTCATCAGAATGATTGGTTTGATGCGATAGTTCTGTACCAGCGACTTATTGAAATACGCTCCAGCGGTCAGGCAGACCGGCTTGCCGATTAAGTCAGTCCACTTTTCGACGGTGTTCGATTTGTGAGTCAGGGCGGTAACACCACTGCGGAAATAGTGGGGTGTGATCATACGGACACGCTGTCGACGTTGCATGGAGTCACCGACAGTCGCAATCAGCATATCTACTTGCCCTTCGTTAAGCTTTTGAAAACGGTTGGCACTAGTGACGGTTTTGAATTCCACTTCTGCATTGAGCGCATGGCCGATCATTTGCGCCAAGTCGGGTTCAAAACCAGCAGGTTGATTGTTGCTGTCCAGCATTCCCCAAGGTGGGTAATCGGCTTTAACGCCGATTACAATCCGTCCAGATTGTTTAATTTTGCTCAGTAAATCTTGCGCCTGAACGCTGGGTAACAATAGACAACAACTTATAAGGAGGGTAAAGAAACGAATCATGCACGCCTCCTTGCGACCACCAGTAAGCCGTAACCCAGCGAAGCGGGTAGGAGATTGCACAGCAGGTTATCTAAGAAGGCCATGGCGGAGTTCTGGATGACAAAACGCTCGGGAAAAATGCTTTCTGCAGTGACTTTTTCGATATCAAACCCTGCTTCAATCAGTTCTGCTCTGATCTCGTTTACAGTGTAAAGATGATAGAAAAGAGGTATTTTTCGACCTGATTGATAGCGTTGGTACTGAATATCTCCGGGCAAGTTTTGTTGATTTCTCTGTCGCCATTGCAGTGTGAGAAAACGCCGTCGCCGATTGGGCACGGATAAGATCAGTGATCCATCGGGTTTCATGTGTTTGTAAAACCATTTCAGTAGGTTAGCTCGATCTTTCTGCTCTCGAATGTGGCTCATGACACCGAAAAGTAGCATGCCTAGCTGGAATTTCTCATCTCGGTCTTCAACGTGTTGATGAAGCTGGTTTTGGTCACTGAACCAGTCGACACGCTCGGAGAATGGTTGTGTTGCTTGCTTCGCTTGTTGGACGGCGATTTCACTGATATCAAAGCCATAGAGATGTAAGTTGGTCTGTTTGAGTATTGGATAGCTGTAGCGGCCGTTTCCGCACCCATAGTCCAGTGCTAATGAGTCCTGAGCGAGAAATTGCGCATGCTGAAAGAGCGTGTTTAGAACTCGGATATTGGCTTTTGGATAGCGAGAGGTATACAGGCCGATGCGATAATAATCGTCGTAGGATTGGGCGATAGTTGTAGATTGGACGTTGTTCATGAATAGACTCCTTTCTTCGCCTGAATGAATGCTGCGCAGGTCGCCCTGCGCAAGCCGTTTAAGCTGAGTGAGTCTGGTAGGCGGACTCCAGTCTTTCGTCATAGCGGTTTTCCGCGTAGCCAGGGCCGTTGTAGTAACGGGCGAAGGTCGGCCAGTCGAGTGCTTGAATTGCCTCGTGCAGTTTTGAGTTTGATTTGATGAAATTCACAAAAGCCATCAGGTGGTGACGCTCAGCAAAGAACATGTCGCGAACGAAGGTTTCGACATCGTCATAACCCGCAGCCTGATGGTTAAAGCCCATGATTTGGTAACGGCCGAAGGAAGCAGATTTCAGAGCGGCGGTTCTATCCAAGTCGATAGCTTGTTTCAGGCGGTCATACTCTTTTTCACCACCTACATAGAGTGAGCGATCCCATTTTGGGGAAGAAATATTAGGGTGTGAGTCATCAAATTGATGGCCACTGTATTTGGAGAACTGGTGCGCTTCGAACAAGATGCAAGGCGCGCCAGACTCAAAGAAACCACTGCCTGATGATTCAACATCTGAGACGGCTTTAATCGCGGCAACTTCACAGCCAAGGGAGTCAGCTGCATCATTGTAGTCATCGTCAGTCAGTCCTTTGATAGGTTCAATCGCTGGCAAGAATAACGAGCTCAGCGCACTTTGACTTGCGCTCAGTTCTTTGTTGAGTGTGCGGTGGCTTTTACCATTAGCATCGATTCGGCTATCAGGATTATGAAAACCCAGAATAGTTTTCTGCATAGTGGCGATTGCCTGACATGTTGGCGATTGGCCAAGCTCTGAGCTGATGATGCCATCTTCTTTCAGTGGTGTGCTCAAGCCAATTTTGTCGCTCAATTGATTAAGGGCTTTTTGCACGTTGAGCACATCATCAGGTGTGTTGTCCGCGCCAATTCCAACCGACGAGGATAGGGTGAGTTCTTTCATGTTTGACTCCATGTATTCTGGTTTGATTGATCCCTACAAACGCTACTGGAATAGAGGTGTGACTAATTGGGCAGAGTCAGGGAATTTTCGGCGCGACCGATGAACAAAGGGTTTAAGAAGGAAAAGTTAAGATTTCGTCAGAATTAGATCTCAGAGTGAAGTTGTCGATTTGGATCTCAAATATGGACACATAATGGTGCTATGTTTGTATGAAATTTAACCAGTAAAATCCACCAAGATGAACAAAGGGGTTGTTATGCTAGGTGAAGATCACTCTCTATTAAGCGAATTCCCGCAATACAAAGATACCATTCGTGCATTGGCCAAAATGGATGACAGTTTTCTGTCTGAGATGAAGTCCTATGACTCGTTGGATAAAGAAATCCGCAAGCTTGAACTGATGGATTCTCCACTCAGCGATGAAGAAATGCATAAGATGAAACATGATCGCGCAGTGATGAAGGATGTCCTTCATAAACGTTTGGTGAGCGCGCATCAGTAAGTGGATAACTATCGGTGCTAGGGCGCGTGGTCGCCCTTTTTTTATGTTAGTAAATCAGCTATATCTGTTTGATAGTAAGTGGACTTTAACCTTGAAGTAACTCATCAGGTAATCATGAATATTGATCATTTAAAGCTATTTGTTCGTCTCGCCTCAACTCATAACATCAGTATGGCTGGTCAGGAACTAGGGTTATCTCCAGCAGTAGCAAGCTCACATATCAGTAAACTGGAAAAAGCTCTTGGTGTCCGTCTTGTGCACAGGACCACACGAAAAGTGTCACTCACACAAGAAGGTGAAGCGTTTTTGCCCCATGCTGAGGATGTTTTGGGGAGTGTTGATATGGCTAAAAGTGCTGTCGGTGCAGGGAGTATTACCCCAACAGGTACCTTGAGAGTGACTGCGCCAGCGTCATTTGGTCGATTGCACCTTACACCAGCGTTAAAAGGATTTATGCAGCGATACCCCGAGATCATGATTGACCTGAGGTTTTCTGACTCCGTTATCGATTTGATTGACGGTGGCTTCGATATCGCTATTCGCAACGCTGAATTGAAGGATTCTACATTAGTTGCGAGGAGGTTAGCTAACGACAAACGTGTATTGTGCGCTTCACCGACTTACATTTCTGAAAATGGAACACCACAACACCCTGAAGAGCTTAATAAACACCAGTGTTTGATTCTATCAGGGTTGGACCACTGGTCTTTCAGGTCATCTGCTGGCCCAATGGCAATCAAAGCGCGTGGACGGCTGAGAACTGATAACGGCGACGTAATGAGGGATGCAACTGTCGCTGGATTAGGAATTTCTATTAACTCAACGTGGAGTGTTTACCAACACTTGAAGTCTGGGCAACTGGTAGAAGTTCTAGAGCACTATCCTCTAATATCTGACACCGCAATCTGGGCGGTGTACCCGAGCTCAAGGCAAGTAGCGCCAAAAGTTCGGGCATTTATCGACTATCTGGTTGAATATTACGGTGAACCTACCTACTGGGACAAATATTAGTTATCTAATATTGAATCTAGTGTATTAATTATCGTTGCAATTTTCTCTGTATTCATGGCATCCGGGTGTGGATTGGAAAACGATTCGATGTCGTTGTCATAGTAACACCCATGAGCGTTAGCAAATTCATCTGAGAGTGCTGCTCGCACCAGAATTTCAGCACCAAGGCGGATGTCTCCCCCTGCAATTCCGTAGGCTTCTTTGACCATTTTACTGCCAAGTAGCGATTTTGGGTTTACTGATACAATCATAGGGCCTGATTGTTTATTCTGTGCGCCTAAATAGTGGGACCACATGGTAAGTGCCAGTTTGCTTTGTGCATAAGCTTCACCATCACCAACTTTTACATTTCCTTTTAAGGCGTCTAGTTTGACTGGTGCTTGCGCAGCAGAAGATAGGTTGACCACCCGAGATGTTGATGACATTGAAGGCAGCAGCTGTTTGGTTAATAGGTACGGAGCGAGTGTGTTGACGGCAAATCGGACGTCTAACCCCGCTTCAGTTGTTGGTTCACTGGTAGCATACACGCCAGCATTGTTGATCAGCACATCTAAGTTTCCGAACCTCTCAGTGATTTCAGATACCATTGAACGGACGGAATTGAGATTAGAGAGGTCACAGATTACTGTATTCACGGCGTAACCATCTTTCAGGCTGGCTAGCCGATCTTTGACGTTCTCTGCCTTGCTCTCACTGCGGCCATGAACAATAACATGATGTCCGAGCTGAACCAGAGACTTTGCTGTTTCAAAACCAATGCCATCTGTCGCACCAGTAATTAGTATCACTTTCTTCATTTGTAATGTATCCGTTGCAAGTTGAATTCATGCAAGATCGTCTTTTGCCTCAATTAATGCATGATGACTGACGGAGCCAGCTTTACGAGCTTCAAGGTGAGGTACGTATTCCGGATCGTTCATAAAGTCTAGTGCAGCCTGACGTGAAGGCCATTGGATAATAATACGCAACGCTGGGTCTGTAGCATCTCCTTCCAGGCGCTCATGACTGTCCGTTCGAGCGAGATATTTTCCTCCATACTGAGCCACCAGCTTGTTCGCAGGCCCAATATAGTCTGGTATCCAGTCCTGAACGGTTGGTGTAACTTCTAGAACAGAATAATAAGCGGACATCATCTTTCTCCTAATCGTTGTTTTGTTGCCTGATGTAAAGCTTACTATTCATAAAAAGAATGATAATCCCTAAATTAATGGAATGAGTTTTTAGATTTGGTTGAAAATCGAATACGCTAGCCGTTTGATTTAAAACATTCTAGATAGAATTAAAAAGCGCTGACATCAGGTCAGCGCTTTTGGTTTGTTTCGGCATTATTGGCTTTTGATATTTAGCTATTTTATAGCGAGCAGTTTTTGTGTGAATTCTGCAAAACCGTAGCCACCTGGCTGCGTCATTAGGACTGAAGGGTGAAACGTCAAGCGATCCCAATAGTGCTTAATATTCGCGACCCCAACACTGTTTGGCATAATTTCAAACATGTGCTGGTCGTTCATTGAGTCACCGACATAACAGGCACGCGTTGTGATCTCTTGGCTAGACAGGCCTTTCTCGGTAAGGAATGCCGTGGCTGTCGCTTTTTTCGAGTGCTCGCCATACCATGCATTGATGTGAATCGAGCTGGCGGTGGCGTGGGCACCCAAAGCATGAATCTTAGCGACAATTTCTTCGATCACGGCTTCGTCTACACGGGGGCGGTTCTGGCCGATATCAATCGCCACTTCACATAAACGATAAGATTGATCCAGCGTTAGTGACAAATCTGGGTAGTCACGAAGGATGTCTTCAACCTGCTCTTTTAGCTTTGTTTGGTCGTCGCGGATAGCTTCAAGAGGAACACCAGATCGTAGGGTAAGATATCCATCCTTCTTTTCCATAATAAACGCGCCGTTTTCACCTAATACGGCATCCACAGGCCAAAGCTGGGCAATATGGTCACACCACCCCGCACAAGCGCCAGTTACAGCGACTACCTTCTTGCCTGAGTCTCTTAATTTTTGTAGCGCGATTAAGGTCTCTGGCGGCAAACGGCCTTCCCAAGTCAGGGTGTCATCGACATCCGTCAGTACCCAGTCGACCTGTTTCCAGTTTTGGTTTAAATCATTCGTCACCGAATTCATTTCTACACCTCAAAATTCTTTCAATACATCGTGTTAAAGTAAATTCGGCAAAAACATCACTAAGCTTTCTGAGAAAGTCAGCAGCATCAACACCGTCAGTAGCGCCAACAGTAGTGGCGCCACTTCTCGTACAAAATCAACCATACGTACCTTTAGGATGGAACATACGGTGAACATCATTGAACCAAATGGCGGTGTCACACCCCCAATCATGATATTTACAATGACAATGATGCCGAAGTGAACTGGGTTGACGCCCAAGTTCAGTACGGCTGGCAGTAGCAATGGCGTGAGGATGATCATCGCCGCGCCACCTTCAATAAACATCCCTACGACCAACAGCAGAGCGTTAATGAGTAGCAGCAATACCAGTTTGTTGTCTGTCAGTTCAATCAGCGCTGAGGCCACATTGTGTGGGATTTGCTCCAGCGTCATATAGTAACCAAACACCATGGCACCAATAATGATGAACATGACGCTACTGGTACCTTGAACCGTTTCACGCATGATCATTGGAATGTGTTTGAAGCCAAGCTCGCGATACACAAATGCGCCAATGATGATACAGAGCAGAACCGCAATCGCACCTGCTTCTGTCGGTGTAAACAAACCAAAGCGCATCCCCAAAATGATGCCGAAAGGAATCAGTAATGCAGGCACGGCTTTCAGGAAGTAATGGAAACGCTCTTTTGCTGTTGCAGGCTCCGAACGAGATGGCTTGTACTTACGTTTGCGGGCGATAAACGCGATGGTCAGCATCAGGGAAGCCGCCATTAGAAGCGCAGGTACATAACCCGCAATAAACATCTGGTGAACAGAAACATTGGCGAGCAACGCAAAAATGATCAGGTTGATACCCGGCGGAATCACCGGGCTGATGCTTGAAGAAGCTGCGGTTACCGCTGCGGTAAAGGGTAGGTCATAACCGCGTTTGGTCATTTCTGGCGCCAGTATTTTCGACTGCATCGCAGCATCAGCGTTAGCAGAGCCTGAGATGCCGCCCATCAATGTGCTTAATGCTACGTTAACCTGCGCCAGGCCACCTGTTTTGTGACCAATCATAGAGTCAGCAAAGGCCAGCAAGCTTCGGCTGATCCCAGCGTAGTTCATGACCGAACCGACCATAATGAAAAACGGTATCGCTAACAGTGGAAAAGATTCAGCGGAGCTGATGAAACGCTGCATAACCAAGCTCACTGGAATCGAATCATTGATGAATAAGAAGTAGACCATCGATGAGGCGATCAGTGAAAAAGCAATGGGAATATTGAGCAGAAAAAGGACAAATAGAATGATGATTGGCAGATAGCTTTCCATCGACAGAACCTATTTATGTGAACGCTTAAGTAACGCGACGTCATCCACAATGAACTTCACTGTGTGAATAGCCATAAGAACAAAACAAAGCACCAGTACGCCGTTAATGGCGAAGTACGACAGGCCCATTACAGGCGTGACTTTGTTAGAAAGCATCAGGTATTGATAGCTCAGAATCGCCATCAAGATATTGAGGGCCAGTAAGAACACGGACACACCGAGCTTAAATGCAGGTTTCGCTTTGCTTGGCAGCATAGCGACCATGACGTCGACGCCCATATGCAGCTTATGCTTGTAACAAGAGCTGATACCTAAGTACACCGCCCAGATAAAGCAGATTACAGACAGCTCTTCGCTCCAAGGGACGACAAAGCCAAACCCGTAACGTAAAACCACGTTCACAATCACAACCAGTACCGTGATTGAAATAGCAATCGAAGCGAGGATCTCTTCAATATTTCTTAGTAAAAACAAAAAATCTTCTCCGGCAAACTACCTATTAACCATAGATAATTTACGAACAATGCGGCCTGAAAAACATCAAGCCGCATCTAGGTTAGTTAGTGTTTTGTGAGTTATTGAGCTGCACGAATCGTTTCTAGCTCTTGCATGATCTTAGCGTGGATGCCTTCGCTCCATTCAGGGAACTGGTTGTAGACATCAGCCGTTAGCTGGTTGAACTCTTCAGAGTTGACTTCGTTAAACGTTACGCCGAGTTCTTCCAGCTTTTGAGTGTATTCCGTATCAAGCTTGACCAGCTCAGAAGTGTTTGAAATCGCGCCCGCTTCCAGTTCTTCGTTAATGATTTGCTGCTGCTCTGGAGTGAACTTGTCCCATAGCTTAGGAGAGATGTAGATGCCGACTGTGCCAAGGAAGTGCTTGGTGAGTGACATGTTCTTCGCAACTTCATAGATCTTAGTCGAGTACATCGTCAGAATAGAACCTTCCAGACCGTCAACCACACCTTGCTGAACACCCGCGTAAGTTTCTGGGAATGGCAGAGAAGCTGGTGCTGCGCCCATCGCAGATAGCGTGCTAATGAACAGTTGGCTCTGTGGTACGCGAATACGCATGCCTTTCATATCTGCAGAGTTCACGATCTCTTTGTTGGTGATCATGTGGCGGAAGCCGAACATGTAATCTGCATTCAGTACTTTAATGCCTTTTTCTTCTGCTTTCGCTTTTAGCCCAGCGACAAACTCTGTGTCCATCATTGCTAGGTATTCATCGTACGTGTTGTAAAGCATCGGTCCAGCAAGCGCCGCGAAGTCTGGCACGTAGTCACCTAGGTAGGTTAAATCTTCGACCGCGATCCAGTTTGCACCGTTCACAACCTGCTCTAGGTTATCTTTGTATACAGGTAGCTGCCCGCCTGGGAATACTTTGATGTTCACTGAACCGTCAGTACGTTCACGAATTTTGTCTGTCGCTTTAATGAGCTCCTTAGTCAGTAACTCATTTTGCGTAAATACCAGGCTCATGTTGATGTTGATTGGATCAGCAGTCGCCTCAGCTTCAGGCTTTTTCGATTCACCACAACCTACTAAAAGTAGCGCTGCCGCTGTAATTACCGCACCTAATAGCTTTTTCATTTGTCAGTACCTTATTGATGGCTGTTTTATAAAAATTAGAGAGTGATATGTAATATTTGTAGAGTATGCGAGTGAATTATTACACTCATATGAACATTATCATTATTAATATGAACATATTTTGAATGAGATCTCACAATTGTTTAGCAACATCAGCCATTGCCGCTGATGTCGTTTTTCAGCTAAATTAAAGGATAGATCGTTATAAATAATAAAACTGTAATAAAACCAATCTATTGTCGCTTGGTTTTCAAATGAACATTGAGGGTACACTATGATTACAGGCCATCGCGGTGCGGCATCGTTAGCACCAGAGAATACTTTGGTGAGCATTGAACACGCTGCTAAGTCAGGTGCCCTATGGGTAGAAATCGACACCCAACTCAGCGCAGACAACGTTCCAGTTATCATTCACGATAAGACGGTTGATCGTTGTACCAACGGCAAAGGTAAAGTATCAGACCTTGATACTAAGGCGCTTAAAGCACTCGATGCAGGGAGTTGGTTCGGTGCATCGTTCGAAGGAATATCCATTCCCACTCTCGAAGAGGCGTTGGATAAATGTGTCGAACTCGGGCTCACGCTGAACCTTGAGTTGAAAACCTATGATGACAAAACCATCGACACTCTGGTCGAGCAAGTGGTTAAGGTAGTGAAGCAGAACAACTACCCGTTGGACAAGCTGCTTTTCTCGAGTTTTAGCAAAGAGGCACTGGCCATTTGCCAAGCGCAGATACCGGAAGTAAGACGTGGATTCATCTGCGAAGTGTGGAATGATTTTAGCCTAGAGTCGTTGCAAGACTTGGACTTGTTCAGTATCCACATTGATCACAAAATTCTTGATGCTAAGATTGCGAAGTCGATTAAAAACGCGGGTTTGGTGTTAAAGATCTGGACGTTGAATGCACCAGACAAAGCACAGGCGTTTTACGATTTGGGTGTGGATTACATCATCACGGATAAGCCAAACGAATTTTAGTAGGAACTATGGAACTGAACCAACGCCAAAAACAGATTCTCGCGACCCTTAAAGTGGATCAGGATGTTCAGATCGACCAGTTGGCCGAGTTGTTTTCAGTGACCACGCAAACCATTCGGCGCGATGTAAACAATTTGTGCGAGCAAGGGCTAGCGCGTCGAGTTCACGGTGGGGTCAGTTTGCCTGCTACCTTAACAAACACCAGCTATCGCTTTCGTTCTGAGGTGGAGTCGACCACCAAAGATGACATCGCCATGGCGGTCGCGGAAGCCATTCCTGATGGTGCGACCGTGATGATTGGTATTGGTACTACGGTTACGCGCATTGCTCAGTTTCTATTGGGGAAAACTACTTTGCGCGTCGTTACCAACAACCTGCAAGTCGCGAAAATCTTAGAAGCCAATCAGAACATTGAAGTCTACCTTGCTGGCGGCCTGTTTCGCCGTGAGCATCAAGATCTGGTGGGAAGTAGTGTAGTTCACTTCTTCGAGGGCTTTGAAGCCGATATCGGCCTATGCGGTTGCGCATCGGTGACCAGCAGTCACTTCGCAATGGAGCACGAGCAGTTAGAATCGGACTTATCTCAATCCATCATGCGCAACAGTCGCCAAACTTGGCTGGTAGCTGATGCCACTAAATGGGAGCGCACTACTGCTATCAAGGTTGCGCCTCTTGCTCACTTTGAGAGTATTTACACCAATAAAGATCACCTACCCAATGAGTTGAATGTTAAAGTCATTCCAAGTGCTCTATCGCCAAACAAAGAATAAGAACTCTTTCGGTATTTCAAGAACGTACGCCTAAATGCTAGCCCTGTTTATCGACTATTATTAATAGATATGTCTATACATGGAATGGAAGCGATTTAGCTAATAGTCAGATATTAGCTATGTATTCCGTATCCAGATAATACAGGGATTTAGTGAATGAAGGGCAGGTGCAGAAAAAGGCGATACTTTGGCTTTGGGTTTAGCCTTTATTTCTTGCCACTATTTGCTATGGCAGGGCTTAGCCAAACAATAGATTTTACGCTGACGGGTAGCTATGATGTGGGGGATACAAGATTTGCCATCAGCGCAACGGCAACCTCTGGTTTAACGGTCAGTTTTGCCTCTTCCACGCCTTCTGTCTGTACGATTTCAGGCCCTTATGTTGCGATTGGTGCTACCGGAACCTGTACTATTGTTGCTTCACAGGCTGGTGATGGTACTTACGATCCAGCACCGGATGTCTCGCAGTCCACCACGATAGCTAAAGATACGCAAAGTATTCTCTTCCCTAACCCCGGCCCGCAAAATCTGGCAGATAGCTCATTAACATTATCGGCAGTGACCACGGCCAATTTAAGTGTCACATTTGGCTCTAATACGACCAGTGTCTGTACTGTTTCTGGCACCACTTTGAGCTTTGTGACCAACGGTCTGTGTACTGTCTATGCTGACCAAGCGGGTGACAGTAACAATAACGCCGCTAATAGGGTCACACTGTCATTTTACATTGATAATGATACCGACGGAGATGGCGTGATCGACCAGTTGGATGCGTTCGTCAATGATGCCAGTGAATCGTTCGACATCGATAGTGATGGCACAGGGAATAACGCTGATACGAATGATGCCGGTGACTGGGATCTTAGTTTCAATAGCCAGGGTTGGTTGGTCACCACTACTGAAGCGAATGAAGACTATACCTATCAAAATGGAGTGGATGTGACGTCGACAGATGGGATTATTGCTGCGGGTCAAAATGAGATTA
This sequence comes from Vibrio sp. St2, assembly GCF_947311885.1. Taxonomy (NCBI): domain Bacteria; kingdom Pseudomonadati; phylum Pseudomonadota; class Gammaproteobacteria; order Vibrionales; family Vibrionaceae; genus Vibrio; species Vibrio sp. St2. The sequence goes on from NZ_CAMZNA010000002.1 coordinate 1,107,970, forward strand.
ATGCAGGGGGATTTAGTGGCCAGTTTGGCACGGTTATCTCGGTCAACTCAGATGGAACGCTCAACACAAGCTTTGATGGTGACGGTAAGCTTCAATTCAGTTCGACTTCCTGCACAACTGGCTGTAATGAAATTCTTGGCAATGTCTTCGTCGCTAACGATGGTAGTTATGTGGCGATAAGCCGAGAGGGTAACTCTTCTGAAGCTAGGTTGGTCAATATAGACTCGACCGGCAGCCTGACCAGTGCCTTTTCTTCTGGTATCTATACTCTACCTGCTCAGTTTCCGATTGGGATATTACCGCTCAGTGATGGTGGTTTTGTGGTTGGCAGCACTAATGGCAGCGTGCCCATCTCAACAATCTATTTCACTCGCTTTAAAAGTGATCTGACGGTGGATACCAGCTTTGGTACTGCTGGGTCTGCGGATGTTCGACCAACGGGCTTTTTCGCCGTAACATCAGTGGCGGTTGCCGAAACGGCTAACTACCTGTTCACTATTCTTCAGCAAAACAATGGCTCTCGCTATCTGGTTCGAATAAACAAAACGGATGGCAGCGTCGATACCAGCTTTGTTCATTTAGGAGCAACAGGCCTTAACCCCAGCGTGTTTGGCACCATTTATGCCATGTTAGGCACTGTAGACAACAAAATTCTTTTTGCCAATTCTGCGTCGCAAATCATCGCTATGGATGAGGATGGCGATATTGCTGAAAGCTTTGGTGATGGGGGGATACAGACGCTCAACCAGACGCTGCAGACCGCTGATCTTGTGAAAAGCAGCGATGGGCGCATTGTTGTTTCTGGCTATGATTCAAATGGCGATCTTCATGTTGCTCGTTTGAAGAGTGACGGGAGCTTAGATACATATTTTGGTGACAATGGTCAGATCAAACTCGACCCAGGTAACGATAGGTTCATTACCAGAGATATGGTGCTGGACAGTGACAATGATATCGTGATTGCTGGCTATGCGGAGATGACAGATACCACTGAGCAGGCGCTGTTCATAAAGTTGATTAATGACCTTGATACCGATGGTGATGGTATTAGTGATCTTGTTGATACAGATGACGATGGCGACGGCGTTAATGACAGCAGCGATGCTTTCCCGCTCGACGCTTCAGAAACCCTCGATACGGATGGGGATGGTACGGGCAACAACGCTGACACGGACGACGATGGCGACGGTGTTAATGACAGTAGTGATGCCTTCCCGCTCGACGCCTCTGAAACACTCGATACGGATGGAGATGGTACGGGCAACAACGCCGACACAGATGATGACGGCGATGGTGTTGATGACAGCAGTGATGCCTTCCCACTCGATGCTTCAGAAACTCTTGATACGGATGGTGACGGCACAGGTAATAATGCCGACACGGACGACGATGGCGATGGCGTCAATGACAGCAGTGATGCTTTCCCACTCGACGCATCAGAAACGCTCGATACTGACGGGGATGGTATAGGGAATAACACTGACACGGATGATGATGGTGACGGTGTTGATGACGTTAATGATGCCTTTCCATTGGATGCTTCAGAGACCAAAGATACTGATGGAGATGGTATCGGAGACAATGCCGATAAGACCAACCAGACTATCAACTTTGCTGCAATCAGCCCTCAAGCTTTATCGGCCAGCACTCTGGCTATCAGCGCGACAGCAACCTCTGGGCTTTCCGTCAGCTTTTCCTCCTCAACATCAGCCATATGTACTGTGACAAACGCTGTGGTGACGCTAGTCGCATCAGGCACATGTACTATAGTCGCGAGTCAGTCAGGAGATACCAACTACGAAGCGGCGAATGATGTGAACGTCAGTTTTGATATCTTGGATGACGCAGCTTTGAGTTCTCGTATTGTCTTGAGCCAGGGAAGTGGTTCAGTTTCCGTATTTTTTGCAGATCAAGGAACAGCGGTGCTGAGGGCCCAAGTGGACAGTGCGAGTAGCACTGCGGGTTACAGTTTTGTCTGGAGTCAAACAGACGTTGAACTTGATCCTAGTGAAGGCCTCAATAGCGAAACCTTCAGCTTTGATCCTCAAGGACATGTCGGTAGCCATGAGGTGAGTGTTGTGGTGACCGATCCTGTTGGGACAACGGTCACTATTAGCAGGGAAATTAGTATTCGCTCGACACTGCCGACCTTGAGTGCGTTAACAGACAGTGATGGGGATGGGAACGATGATCTGAGCGAAGGCTTCGGCGACAGTAATGGAAATGGTATTCCCGACTACCTTGACTCTATCTCAAGCTCATCACAAATTTATTCAGATTCTGTCCACCATTTGGCTTACACCGAGACTGGCTTGTTGTTTGTTCTGGGCGATGTTCCTTACGTTAATGGTCAAGATTTTATAGGTGTTTCCATGGATAACATTGTTGATCATTACAATCTCAGTGAGCAGCAGCAGGATGGGGATTATCAGTATCCAAGCGGCTTGTTTGACTTTGAAGTGCAGCAACTTCGACTGGCCGCTTCCGCGCAGATTGTACTGCGACTGAGTTCTGCTATTCCCGCCAACGCGATTTATCGTAAGTACATTGAGTCAAAAGGGTGGTTTACGTTTGTTGAGGATGCAAACAATGCGCTTGCCAGTGCGGCGAGCGTGAGTGACGATTGCCCCGCGCCGGGCAATGTCAGCTTTAAAAACGGTTTGAATCAAGGGGATGACTGTATTCAGCTCACGATTGAAGATGGTGGCCCTAATGATGCCGATGGTAAGGTCAATGGTATTGTCAGCGACCCAGGTGGTATCGCTGTCGCTTCGACGACGCCAGAAGTCAGCATCGCGGTGGTGAGTAATAACGCCAATACCTTTAGTCGTAACGATCAAGAACAAGTGGTATTGCGCTTGAAAGTCACAGCCAGTTTGGCAGGAGCCCAATTGGATAGCTTACAAATATCCTCATCGGGTGATTTGAATGAGCAAACTGATTTAAGTCTAGTTGCGCTTTATCAAGATACCGATGCGAATGGCGAGGGTGATACCCTGCTTGCCAGTGGTATCTACCTTCAAGATGACGGTCAGCTTGAATTCACTCTATCCACTCCTTTGCAATTGAGCGCGGGTGATACACATCTGGTCATCACCTATCAATTCAAAGAGTGCCCTACAGGGCTGGCGAGTTGCGATACCACAACGGAACGGAGGTAACTCATGATAAGGAAAGTCGTACACGGTGTTGTCGTAGTGCTTGCCGTTTTTGCATTGTCTGGCTGTAGTGATGCTCCAGAGTCGAATGAGTTTGAGCTATCTGTCTCGGATATCAAGATCAGCGAAACCAGCAGCAGCGCACAGCTAGACGTCGATGTGAGTGCTGCCAAGAGCAGCACTCTAAAATTGAAGTAATTGAACGAGATAAACTCTGGATCAGCGACTTTAGTTTACTTCTGCGCCCTGACATGTTGCTTTACGCTTATCGAGCAAACCGCTGAATTGTGTGAGAAGTAGGGCAATGATGACAATCAAAGCGCCGACCCAAGGTGTATTCATTAGGCCATGCTGTGCAACGATTAATCCTCCTCCCCATGAGCCTAAAGCGATGCCGACGTTAAACGCCGCTATGTTAAGTCCAGAGGCGACATCAACCGCATCAGGCGTATGTTTTTCTGCCAGATTAACCACGTAAACTTGCAACCCAGGGACGTTACCAAAGGCGAATGCCCCCCAGATTAGAATCGTAATAACAGCACTAATAGGATGGTAAGCAGCAAGGTTGAAGACAAGCAGTATCATCGCAAGACCTATAAAAATGGCGGTCAGTGCTTTGACAGGTCCAAGTTTATCGGCCATTTTGCCTCCCCAGATATTACCAATGGCAACGGAAACACCATACACCAACATGATTAACCCTATGGTCCCAGAGCTAAATCCAGAAACGTTTTCCAGTATAGGGGCGAGATAAGTGAAAGCAGTAAAAGTGCCTCCATATCCAAGTGCCGTAATCGCATAAACCAGTAGCAACCTAGGTTCAGTAAGAACCTTTAGCTGGGCTGAAATTTTGGTTGCTGGTGGCTGTTTGAGGTTGGCAGGGATTAACAGGGCACTGCCAAGCAAGGCAATGACGCCAAGAATAGCCACGGTGAGAAATGTCGCCTGCCATCCAAATACTTGCCCGATATAGGTGCCAAGAGGAACACCGGTGACCAAAGCAACGGTAAGGCCTGTAAACATGATCGCGATAGCGCTGGCGGCTTTTTCTTTGCTGACCAGTCCTGTAGCAACAGTAGAACCGATGGAAAAGAAAACACCATGAGCCAGTCCGGTCAGGATACGAGCGATGATCAGAGTTTCATAACTCGGAGCTTGCCACGCGAGTACATTCCCTAAAACAAACAAGCTCATTACGGACAATAGGACCTTTTTTCTTGGCCAGTTGCCAGTAAGCGCAGTTATGACGGGAGCTCCAATTGCCACGCCAAGCGCATATAAGCTAACCAATAAGCCAGCGGAAGGTAGGGATACTGCAAGGTCGCTTGCCATGGTCGGAATCAATCCGACGATAACAAACTCAGTAGTGCCGATAGCAAAGGCACTGAGGGTTAAAGCAAAAAGTGCAATTGGCATAATAAATTCCAATAATGATGTCGTGGCTGCCATTATTGAAAATCTTTTATTTGTTAAAAATGGTGATTTTATCAAATTACTTTTGCTATAAATAAAGGTAATTGAATTTAATGGACGAAGACATGCGCACACGTTCAGGTGAGTTAGAAATGCTACTCGCGGTTGTCGATAGCGGCGGGTTTTCAGCGGCAGCTGAAATGTTAAACATACAAGTTGCCAGAATTTCACGTGCGGTAAGCAAGGTGGAGAAACAGCTGGGTGTTTCAATATTGAACCGAACAACAAGGCGGGTAGAGTTAACCCAAGAAGGTCGGACTTTTGTTGACTCTGTGCGTAAGGGCCTTCACATTATTCATCAGGCTGAAGAAGATCTGATTTCTGGAAGCGAACGTCCAAGAGGCAAGTTACGAGTGGATGCCGCCAGTCCATTTGTTTTCCATCAGCTTGTACCGCTGATACAGTCATTCAAAGATACTTATCCAGAGATTGAGTTGGAAATAACCTCTAACGAAGGTTTTGTTGATTTGCTCGAGCAGCGCACCGATGTCGCTATCCGTATCGGACAACTAAAAGATTCAACATTGCATGCACGTCCACTAGGTAAAAGTGAGCTCTTCATCGTAGCTTCTCCCCAGTATCTGGAATCTTCTGGTGCGCCCCGCACAACGTCAGAATTACAGTCGCATCAATTGATAGGTTTTACATCACCTAAAGTGCTTAACCAATGGCCGCTAAAAGGAGTTGATCCCATAGAGCCAGATATCACGTCGAGTAATGGTGAAACGGTTCGGCAGTTGGCATTGGCATCTAATGGTATTGCCTGTTTGTCTGGCTTTATGGTTCGCGAAGATATTAAACAAGGTAGGCTGGTATCTTTGCTTGATGATGCCAAACGTCTTGATACCGGTCGAGAGCAGGTGAGTGCTGTGTACTACAAATCTTCAGCAGTAGCACGGCGAATCTCCGCGTTTATCGACTTTATTCAGCCGAAGTTAACCTTGTAGCAAGATTAGTTTGTGAGCGCAGTGTTTGACTAAACCCACTGCTAATATGGATAACAGTCTATCAAAAGGAGAAAGATGATGATTAAAACAACGACTTCAGTAGTTGAAGGGCGACCTGTACAAGATTATTTGGGCGTTGTGGTCGGTGAAGCTATTTTAGGAGCTAACATTTTCAAAGATATGTTCGGCGCAATTCGAGATGTCGTCGGTGGCCGCTCTGGCGCCTATGAAAGAGAGATGGGCCGAGCTCGTGAGATAGCCTTTGCTGAAATGGAAGAGCGAGCACGTGAGCTGGGTGCCGATGGCATCGTCGGCATCGACATTGATTACGAAGTGATTGGCAGTGGCGGCAGCATGATGATGGTGAGCGTCAGTGGTACCGCGGTGAAATTCAAATAAGGCTATTCAGCAAGGCGCTTTTGCGGTGTAATGGCGCCAATTGCAGATTTAGGAAAGTAATAGATGAAAATTTGGGTTGATGCAGACGCCTGTCCGGTAGTTATCAGAGACATTCTTTTTCGAGCCTCTGAGCGCACTGGCGTGGAAGTCACTCTAGTGGCTAACCAGTTTATCCGTACTCCTGCTTCTCCAAAAGTCACCATGCTACAAGTTCAGGCTGGCTTTGACGTCGCAGATAATGAGATTGTTCAGCGCTGTGAAGCTGGCGATCTGGTTATCACCAGCGATATCCCATTGGCCGATGAGATCATCACCAAAGGCGGCCACGTGTTGAGTTCTCGTGGGGAGCAGTTCACCAAAGAGAATATAAAATCACGCCTTAATATTCGTGATTTTATGGAAACCATGCGCAGTAGTGGTGTCCAAACAGGCGGCCCAGCACCGCTAAACCAAGCGGATCGACAGCAATTTGCTAACCATTTAGACAAATGGTTAGTGCAGTGGCAAAGGGCGCAAAAATAGGAGAGGTGGATGTCCTTGGTTAACCAGTTAGCGCTGTTTATTGATGTGGTGCAGCAAGGCTCTTTTACTAAAGCTGCGACCTTGCACAATATGGACAATTCATCGTTGTCAAAACAGATCAAAAAACTGGAAGTAGAACTAGGCGTGCAGCTTCTTAATCGCTCAACGCGCTCCTTTTCCCTAACGCCAGCGGGTGAAGAAATTCTCGAGCAGGCCCATAATCTGGTTGGGACTTTAGGGCATGTTCACTCCATCGCAGACTCTTATCAGGCAAGGCCGAAAGGGCGCATACGTATTACCGCCCCTCTGCATATTGGTCAGCACTACCTTCAGCCCGTGATTACGCAATTTATGCGCAGTTATCCTGAGGTGGAAATTAACCTGCAAATGGATGATAAACGTTCAGATATTATTTCTGATCACTTTGATGTCGCGTTTCGTCTTGGTCGGCTAGAAGATTCGAGTTTGATTGCGAAGAAAATCGCTGATATCAGGCCGGTGATTCTGGCGTCTGAAAGCTTTATCGAGCAGCACGGAGAACCTCAGACGCCGGACGAGCTAATGAGCTTGCCTTCTGTCGTCTATAGTAATGGGCCATTAACCGTAGATACGGCACGTATTAGCGAAGCTCCGGGTGGCAGTACCTTCATAAATCACAAAATGACGGGTAAATACAAGGTCAATGATGTGCTGACTTTATTGGCGGCCGTCCAAGATGGGCTTGGCTATGCCATGATTTCATCCTCCAACCTATACCGCCCAGTTGCCGAGATGAATCTGAAACCGATCCTGACGCATTACACTCTATGTAATCGCGGCCTGGCCCTATATGCTCTGTACCCCCATCGTAAGCAAACGGCGCTGGTTAGAGAGTTTATTTCTGCGGTGCAGGCACATATTGGTACACCACCAATCTGGGAAAAGCAGGTGGACAACTTTGCTCACCTCTACCCAACTCGCTAAAGAGTGAACAATAAAAAGCCCGGCGAAGGCCGGGCTAATCAACAAAACTTAGTGATGATGTTTGTGGCTCATCCCACTCATGACTTTCTTGATAGGTGCTGAGACGGTCTGCTCCTCACCGTTTGCGAAGGTCAGTTTCACATCAATGCTCTCACCTTCGACCAGCGGCTTTTTCAGGTCAAATAACATAATGTGTAGGCTACCGGGTTTTAGCTCGACCATACCATTGGCTGGCACAGTAATTTGCTCTACCTGACGCATTTTCATTACATCGCCATCTTTAATCACATCATGCAGCTCAACTTTGCCTGCAGCGTCTGTACTGGCTGATACGATAACGCGGTCTTTTGCGCTGTGGTTCATGATTTCAGTGAACACAGCACTAGTGGCTGCACTCGGTGGTGTCGCACGTGCATAGGTATGGGATAGCATGATGTCTGAAGCAGCGTGAGCAAGTGGGCTAAGTGCGATAGACGCTAAAATGAGGGCTTTTAACTTCATTAGGATTTTCCTTGTGACGTAAGTGTTTTCATCGCTTCAACCAAAGGAGCTGGTGTCAGCGTGTGTGGCACTTTAGTAATTAATGTGCCATCTGGTTTTAGGAAATAAAAATAGGAGCTGTGGTCAAGGGTGTACTTCAGCTCCGAGTTTTCTAATTTGGTCTTACGGAAAATAACGCCGTATTTATGTGCCAAAGGTGTGGTGACATCGAGTGGCGCGGACAAGCCTTCAATCATTGGATGGAAGTACTGGGCGTATTTGTAAGAGTCCGCCGCGGCATCACGTTCAGGATCAAGCGAAACAAACATAGGTCTGAAGTGAGATTTTACCTCATCATCCACCTGATTCAGCGCGCCTGCTAACATGGCTAGCGAGGTTGGGCAGACATCTGGACAACGTGTGAATCCAAAGTAAACGATGCGTACGCGAGAGTCTTGTTGGTCGAAGATTTTGACCGGTTTGTCGTTTTCACCGAACAGGACGACTTCTTTACTGGTTGCAGCAGGAGCCTCGGTCGTTGGCTGTGAATCCAGATACGCTTTCACGCCAAAGCCTAGTGCAAACGCAGCAACTAAAATTAAAGACCAGTTCTTACTCATTGTTCCATCCTAATCGAGGTGCTCACACTGTGTTGGCCATCAGTGAGTTCGCCAACCCAAGTCATGGCATCAGTCGTACATACCGGCAGAATAACCTGGCCTGTAAACTGACCTGTTGAGCTTTTATTGAGTTTAAATACGGCGGTACCCATTTCCATCTCGTGGCCCTCCAAAGTCAGCAACAGACTTTCTTGTTGAGCTTCGGGCCAGTCGACGACGATTTCAGTGGGTACCAATGGCTGACTGATGTCGCGATCAACTTTTATACGAACATCGTTGCTTTCACAAGCTTCAGTAGTGAGTAAACAATATTCTGACAAAGGTTTGACTTGGGAACGGGTTTTAAACCACTGGTAAATGTCACCGGCGAAGAAGCCTGCACCAAGCGTTACGACGACCAAGAGCAGCTTTAACATTGAAGACACGGTGTTCTCTCTTTGATTCTAAAGCCGCAATCCTAGCACCAAGTGAGTCTAAATACCTCAGCCAACAAATAAATCTGTGCTTGGAATCAATCTACTCAATGATGGGTGTTCTGGCGATGAATTCCATAGACAGCATGATCCAGAATTCGATCTCCAACTTTTTCCTTATTGGTGATGATACCCTCTAGGGTCATACCTACTCGCTCGGCGACTCGTCGGCTCGGCAGGTTATCTTTGGCGGCACATAGCTGGACCTTCTCCATCTGGTACTCATTAAACGCAATATCAATCAGTTTGTTCACCACGCGCGTAATGATGCCTTTTCCTTGCTGGTGCTGCGATAGCCAATAACCAATCTCGACAGTTTTTGTGTCGTAATTGATTGTGTTGAAGCTGCAGTTTCCTACGATGTTGCTGTTATAGATGATCGCACAGGTCATTGATTTCCCGTCTGCATATTCATGTAATACGCGCTGAACGAACATACGGAAGTCTTGCTCTGACTGGCAGTAGGGCGGCCAAGCTAGCCACTGGGATAAATACTCGGTTTGACTGGATACTAATTCACTGTAATGAGTGGCAAATGATTCCTGAACAAGAGCGAGTTCGAGTTCAGAGTCGATAGAGATTGTGAACATAAGGAACCTAAACAAGTTGAATATGAAGAGCTAACTTAACAGAGTAAGACTGGTATGACCATAAACACTTGTTGCAAAAAACATTTTCCATGTAGCACGGAATTCACCCAAGACGTTATGCAAATCACAATTATATAAATAGTCTTAAATAATTTGTGGTTTTTATGAAAGGAAATCGTTTAGCCTTGCAGCCCTAAAATAAGAAAAATTAGTCAGTTAGGTTATTACTAATGGATGAGCCGCTTGATAACGTAAGCGTAGATTTACGTCAGGTGCTATTTGAAATCGCTTCAGCCCTCGATGCAGTCGGAATTGATGATATAAATCACGGTCACCGAGTTGCATACATTGCTTATCAATGTGCTAAACGAATGGGGTGGGAGGAAGAGCAGGCTCAAATCGCTTTTTCCCTGGGATTGATCCATGATTGCGGTGTTTCGCAGTCTAATGAGCGTTCCTACCTATTCAAGTCGATGGCTCCGGAGAACACCAAAAAGCATTGTATTAAAGGTTATGGGCTGTTGAGCGCTTGCCCGCCTCTGGCTGGATTAGCATTGCCAGTTCTGTATCATCATACCTGGTGGGAGCAGCTGAGTTGCGAAACCAGAGCTTCAGAAAACGATAAACTACTCGCCGGATTGCTATTCATCTCTGACCGGGTTGATTATCTCTACTCACGTTTTTACCCAGACCAATACGGCAATATCACCGAGAACAACAAAAAGTCGATAATCGGGGAATTGACCGCCAATGCTGGGATCTTGTTTGAGCCTAATATGGTTCAGCACATGTGTGAGTTGATAGACAACGATGACTTCTGGTTTTCAATGGAATCTCGCTATATCGAGACAATGGCAAGTCGCTTTCCATCGGTACCTTTCTTTTCATCTCGATTGGGATTGGAAGACACGATTGCTGTAGCGGAATTCTTTGCCCAGATTGTCGATGCAAAAAGCACTTTCACGTTTCAGCACTCTCGTCATGTTGCGGAGTTAACGTCATTTCTGGGTAAACAACTGGGGTACTCGACCAAAGCACAACGTATGCTGTATCTGGCAGGGTTAGTGCACGATATTGGAAAACTGAAAACTCCGGTCGCTGTTTTGCATAAACCTGCAGAGCTGACGGATGAAGAGTATGCGTGCATAAAGCGCCATGCGACTGATACCCGTCACGCATTGACCAATATGTTTCGCTCTAGCCAAGTTATTGATTGGGCTTCGAATCATCATGAAAGGCTGGATGGGTCTGGTTACCCGTTAGGGAAAACAGCCAAAGATCTCGATCAACCAAGCCGAATTGTGGCCATTGCCGATGTGTTTCAGGCTCTAACTCAATCACGCCCTTATCGACAAGGCGTGTCACTTGAGGAAACAATGCAAATACTGCAGGAATTGGTAGATGAATCGAAACTGGATTCTGTCGTGTTTGAGTGTTTGATGGAGAACGATCTTGAGTGCTATCAAATTTCAACAGGTCACCCTGCCATAGAAAAAGCCAGCGCTTAATGCGCTGGCTTTTGGCTTATTGGGCTTGATTACTTTTCCAGTAAGAACTGTTTGAAGCGCGCCTGTGTTTCCGCGTCGGCTTTGTTATACCAGAAATGCAGCATCTCCTCGGCAGTCGAGTCGCCTTTGACGCCTTCTTTGGTGACTTTAGCAGGTAGAGTTACTGGTTGTACCGTGGCGCCAATAGCGGCGGCAGAGACAGCTGCAACACCACCTCGGCGGTTGTAATCTGCCAGTTCAATCTGGAAGTTTCGGCCGATCTGCATACCGTCTTTTACGAGCTTATCCTGCGTAACTGCTAGAGCGCTGCCACTTGCAGTTGTAAGCTGCCAGTCGACATTTTTAATCTTCTTCTCCGCTTCGTGTTGATCGCGGTATTTAGGCATATCGAATGTCAGTTCAGTATCATTGGTATCAAACGTGGCAATAATGGGATCGCTTTCAAGAATAATACGGTCATTACCTTGCGTGAAGTATGGCTGGTAGCGGAACAAAATTTGGTTTTCGCCGTCAGGTAAAGTCAGCGTTTTGTTTGCTGAAAAGAAGCCACCAGAGAGCTCTGGTTTTGCGTCGTTCGCAACCAATACATCCACAGTGTCTGGGACGGTAATGGTTACTTCAGCCACCGCCATACCGCTGATGCTTAATGCAACGGCGGCCAATAATGTTGTTTTGATTTTCATGACTTGATCCATTTGATTTGGTTAGCCAACACTTTGCCTAGCAAGTCCAGATATTTCAATTAGATGAATGTCAAAGTGATAAGATTTCACGGAAACTTAACTTTCAGTGATGATAAACCACTAACTAAGCGCAAGCTAAGTGTGACAGGTGTTTAAGGGTACGGATGACCTATTTTGCTAAGGTTTATTAAATAATGATTTTGGGGTGTGTGATTTATAAATTTTGAGTGACATTTCACGGTAAATAGGTGAGATTACGACTATATTGATGGTTATGTCTATAACCTACGAGAAGGATAACGCTATGAACTGCATTTGGATGCAAGACAGCCGTTTTGTGTTGTCGTCATGGTACAACTTAGACTTTTGCCTATCGCTTTTGAGCAAAGAATCCCCTTCGCTTTGATTTCCTAGGTGCACTCGCACCATCTATTCGCAATTTAACGCTTGAAATCCGATGCAGATTGTCTGCAGGGATCGATCTATCTATAGGAAATTAAATATGAAACGCATTCCAGAACCCTTTCGCATTAAAATGGTTGAACCGATCAAAATGACCACTTATCAAGACCGAGTTGCTGCGCTTGACGAAGCCGGTCTTAATCCTTTCTTGCTAAAAAGTAATGATGTCTATATTGACCTTCTGACTGACTCGGGCACAGGTGCGATGAGTGACAACCAGTGGGCTGGTTTGATGATGGGGGACGAGTCTTACGCAGGGAGTCGCAACTATTACAATCTTTGCCAGGCTGTAGAGCACTTTTTTGGTTATAAGCTAACGGTGCCCGCTCACCAAGGTCGCGGGGCGGAGCAAATTCTATTCCCGGCATTGATTGAGCGTATGCGCAGTGTTCGCGGCGGGACGGAGCCAGTTTTCATCTCTAACTATCACTTTGATACCACGGCGGGGCATATTGAGTTAAATGGAGGCAAGGCCATTAATGTCGTCGACAGACATGCTTTTGATACGACGACCCCGTATGACTGGAAAGGAGATTTCGACCTCGACAAACTTAAAGCCACTATTGAGCAGTATGGTGCGCATAACATTTGCGCCATTATCACCACAGTGACTTGCAATAGTTCTGGCGGTCAGCCCGTATCTATGGCTAACATGCGTGCGGTTTATGAGTTGGCAAGCAAGAATGACATCCCCGTTGTGATTGATTCTGCACGCTATTGTGAAAACGCTTATTTCATTAAACAGCGTGAAGAGGGGTATCAGGATAAGTCGATTTTAGAAATCATCCGAGAGATGTATCAATACGGTGATATGCTGACTATGTCCGCTAAGAAGGACCCTATGGTCAATATTGGTGGCCTGTGCTGTATTCGAGACCACCAAGAGCTGTTCCAAGCCGTGCAAACGCGATGTGTACCAATGGAAGGGTTTGTCACTTATGGCGGCATGGCAGGGCGAGACATGGAAGCGTTGGCTCGTGGTCTATATGAAGGTGCAGACGAAGACTACCTCCACTATAGGATCAGTCAGGTGCAATATCTTGGAGAGCGCCTACGAGAAGGGGGGATTCCCATTCAGTATCCAACAGGTGGGCATGCAGTGTTTGTCGATGCAGCGAAGATACTCCCTCACATTCCACCAGAAGAGTTTCCAGCTCACGTCTTGTGTAATGCCCTATACCTTGAAGCTGGAGTTCGAGCGGTAGAAATTGGTTCGTTGCTCCTGGGGCGTGATCCGGAAACAGGCAAACAAAAATCGTCGGAATTGGAACTGATGCGTCTTACCATTCCTCGTCGTGTATATACCAACGATCACATGGATTATATTGCCGATGCGATCATTGCGCTCAAAGAGCGTGCTCATGAACTTAAAGGCTTAATGTTTGAGTATGAACCTCCCGTGCTGCGTCATTTCACGGCGCGATTTAAGTCCAAATAATCCTTAATTAAAACCTGCCTCCTAAAATTTTTAGGGGGCAGTATTTTGTAATGGAGATCCTCCAATATTTGGTATCTCATTCTTTAAATTATTGACAAATAAGTATGTTTTTCGACTTGTTAGGATTTTATAAATTATGGGTCGAAATCCAATTTGTAATGTAACAGACCTCGTATATACAACTATTTTCTGATCTTGCCTCGAAAACAACCTTTATTTTTTTCATCAAAAAAAAAGTCTCTCAAATACTGAAAGTGATGTTCTTCGCGATGTATCCGTAGAACAGCGAATACCGATCCTCGATAAGTCTTTCGGCTCAATACTTGGCCAGCAGGCAGTTAAACGCGGCTTACGATGATAGGTATCACTTCCCAACTTTCGGGTAAATGTACAAGGAATGAGAGAAATAGGTATGAATCGTATAACTTTGTGCGCCGCTAGTATCGCTTTGGCGCTATCCGGCACCGCGATGGCTGCACCAACAGCCCCTAGTATTGATGTTTACGGCTCGAACAATCTTCAGTTCTCGAAGATTGAGTTAGCAATGGAAACCACTTCTGGCTACAACGACATGGTGAAATATTTCGATGAAGCAGATATCACCATTAAATTTAATCAGTGGAGTGGTACAACAGGGGACACCTACAAGGTTTACTTTGACGGAACTCAGGTGGCAACCGGAGCAATTACGGGTAGCCAGACCACAGCAAGCTTCAAATATGCAAATGGCGGTCGTTATCAGATGACGATTGAAGCGTGTGATGCAAGCGGTTGTAGCACGAGTGCACCTGCTGAAATTGTGGTTGCTGACACCGATGGTGCTCACCTTGCACCGCTGGCGATGAATGTTGATCCAAACAACAAGAGTTACAACACGGACCCTAACACGGTCGTTGGTACTTACTTTGTTGAGTGGGGTATCTATGGCCGTGACTTTACGGTAGACAATATTCCTGCCGATAACCTGACCCATATTCTATACGGCTTTATTCCAATTTGTGGCCCGAACGAATCAGTGAAATCAGTCGGTGGTAACAGCTACAACGCACTGATGACCGCATGTAAAGGGGTTCCAGACTATGAAGTCGTGATTCATGACCCATGGGCGGCTTATCAGAAGAGCTTCCCTCAAGCCGGCCATGAGTACAGCTCTCCCATCAAAGGCAACTACGCGATGCTTATGGCGCTTAAGCAACGCAATCCAGACCTGAAAATCATCCCTTCCATTGGTGGCTGGACGTTATCAGACCCATTCTTTGACTTTACTACCAAAGCGAACCGAGACACGTTTGTCGCTTCTGTTAAGCGCTTCCTGACGACGTGGAAGTTCTATGATGGTGTGGATATTGACTGGGAATTCCCAGGCGGCGGCGGTGCTGCTCCTGATTTAGGTGATCCTGTAAATGATGGCCCAGCGTACATTGCGTTGATGCAAGAGCTTCGTGCGATGCTTGACCAGTTGGAAGCAGACACTGGCAGAACTTATGAGCTTACGTCAGCAATCGGTGTGGGTTACGACAAAATTGAAGATGTGAACTACGGGGATGCAGTTCAGTACATGGATTACATCTTTGCCATGACGTATGACTTCTACGGCGGTTGGAACAATGTTCCTGGTCATCAGACGGCACTGTACTGTGGTACATTCATGCGCCCAGGTCAGTGTGATGGCTCTGGTGTAGATGAAAATGGCGAACCGTATAAAGGCCCTGCTTACACGACGGACAATGGTATTCAGCTTCTGCTAGCACAAGGTGTACCTGCGAATAAACTCGTTGTGGGTACCGCCATGTATGGCCGTGGTTGGGAAGGCGTGACACCTGATACGCTCACCGATCCTAATGACCCAATGACAGGAACAGGTACTGGTAAGCTGAAAGGGAGCACAGCACAAGGTGTCTGGGAAGATGGTGTGATCGACTATAAAGGTGTGAAATCCTTTATGCTTGGCGCAGACAATACCGGCATCAACGGTTTTGAATATGGATACGATGCGCAAGCTGAAGCACCTTGGGTTTGGAACCGTTCTACAGGTCAGCTGATTACGTTTGATGATGACCGTTCTGTCAAAGCGAAAGGTGCATATGTCCGTAACTTGGGCCTTGCCGGTCTATTCTCTTGGGAAATTGATGCTGATAATGGCGACATTCTAAACGCAATGCATGAAGGGCTAGCTGGTGGAACACCAGCAAATAGAGCCCCAGTTGCAGCAGCGGGAGCGGATGTCTCAGTAACAGGCCCAGCATCGGTTGTACTGGATGGCAGCAGCTCAAGCGACTCGGATGGCAGTGTTGCAAGCTATGCGTGGGAACAGCTCTCAGGTACTAGCGTTTCACTAACGGGTGCAAACACTGCACAGGCGAGTTTCGATGTAGCTGAAGTTGCACAAACTGAAACGCTTACTTTCAAATTGACGGTGACGGATAATGAAGGTGCGACGGGCACCGACACAGTTGTTGTGACAGTAAAGGCGAAAGATACTGGCCCTGTAAACACTGCACCAGTTGCGGCAGTATCAGCACCTGCTACAGCGAATGCTGGAGATGTGGTAGTGGTTGACGCTTCTGGTTCTAGTGATGCAGATAATGACACACTAACGTACAGCTGGGATGTGCCTGCTGGACTTAATGCCACCATTAATGGCGCAACGGTGACATTCACGGCTTCAGAGTATGCGCAAGATACTTCTTTGCTATTTACTGTAACAGTCAGCGATGCTCAAGCGACGTCGTCTGCTTCAGCGACTGTCGTTGTAGCGAAGAAAGATACTGGTGGTGGTACTTGTACCAACGTTTGGGATTCTGGCGCAGTATACAATGGTGGTGACCAAGTGACTTGGGATGGTAAAGTCTGGGAAGCGAAGTGGTGGACACAAGGTGATGACCCAGCTCAATCTGGTCAGTGGGGTGTATGGACAGAAGTTGGCCCAGCAAACTGCTAATCTAGGCAACTCTTCTTATCGCAGATAAAGAAAAGCCGCTCAATACTGAGCGGCTTTATTGTTTCTGTCAGTTTAGTTAGCGGCTCTGACTTTGCCTTGTTTAAGACTGTTGAGTACTTCAGCTTTAGGCCCATCAGCGATGACGCAGCCTTTCTCCATCACGATGACTCGATCTACCACATCTAGCATAGATGTTTTATGCGTAATCAAGATCAGCGTTTCCGATGGCTTTAGTTGCGCTAACTGTTGCTTGATGTGCATTTCAGAGCGGTTATCCATAGCACTGGTTGGCTCATCCATTAACAGTACTGGTGGGCGACCAAGGAAGGCGCGTGCAATGGTAACGGCTTGACGTTGACCACCGGAGAGCAATAAGCCTCCTTCACCGACCTGGCGTTCTAGACCCGCTGGGTCCTGCTGAGTAAATACGGTCACACCAGCGCGGTTTGCCGCATCCATCACATCACGATCGTCGGCCAATGGACGACCTAAAGTAATGTTATCGCGAATGGAGCCATAGAATAGCTGGCTGTCTTGCGGCACACAGCCAATGTTGCGTCGGATATCGATATGATGAAGCTGCTCGATATCGGTATCATCAATACGAACATGGCCTTCAGTTGGTTTAAACAATCCAAGGATCAAACGCTCAAGCGTGGTTTTACCTGATCCAATTCGACCAATAATAGCGACTTTCTCACCAGGCTTAATGGTAATGCTCAGGTCTCGAATAGAAGCTATCGGTGAGTCAGGATAGTGGAAGGTGACCTTGTCCAATTCAATCTTACCGTGAACAATTGGACGGTGAATATAGCGTTTCCCTTCCTCCTGCTCATCTGGCATTTCCATCACTTGTTCAATAATGGTCATTGAAGACTTGGCTTGGTTGTATCGTGTGGATAGCAAAGAAAGCTGAACCATAGGGCCAATGGCTCGACCACTCAACATGGTTGCTGCAATCAGGCCACCCATGGTGAGGTCACCTTCTGCAATCAAGTACACGCCAAGAATGATCATCCCAACATTGGATGCTTGCTGAACGAAGCCTGCAGTGTTCTGGATGCCATCTGTGATGCGACGACTCTTGATGTTCCAGTTTGCCATATGAGCGACCGCTTCTTCCCAGCGGAACTGGAATTGGCTTTGAGCACCAAACAGCTTGACGGTTTCTAGCCCTGACAGACTCTCAATCAGGTTAGCGTACTTTTGTGAGGCTAGGCGTGACCCCTCTTCTATTGTGCGTCGCAAAGGTCCCTGAATCAGCGCCGAGTAGATGATCAGGATCAGCACGCCTGCAATCGGAACCAGAACAAGGTTACCCGCCATCAGCCAGATTAGAACAAGGAATAGCAGCGCAAAAGGCAAGTCAATTAAAGAACCAATGGTGGCTGAAGTGAAGAACTCCCGAATGGACTCAAATTCTTGCAAATGACGAGCGAACGCGCCGACTGATGGTGGCCTTGCTTCCATTCGAATGCCAAGTACTTTACTGAACAGCTTGGAAGAGATCAGAATGTCGGATTTTTTGCCTGCTACGTCGATAAAGTAGCTGCGCATTATCTTGAGTGTCAGATCAAATAGGAAGATGACAAAGATACCGCTTGCCAGCACCCACAAGGTTTCGAAGGCGAGGTTGGGCACCACCTTGTCATACACCAAACGGGTAAACATTGGCGCTGCAACGGCAAACAAGTTAATCAGAATAGAAGCGATCAACACGTCACGATAGATGTTCTTCGACTGCCAAATCGTGCTCCAGAACCAGTGCCCTTCGCGCGTTTTGAGGACTTCTGGAGAACGTTCGTCATAACGGAACTGTTTCTTAACCAGAAAGTAGCGACCAATGTAGAGTTCTTCGAGCTCTTCAATAGGAATAGCAATCGGCACTAAACCAGATTCGCCCGTGACGATTTCTGCTTCCTGTTTTTCACTGTTGATAGTGTTAAGCACGCACGCATCACCGCTTTTAAGCAGTAAGACCACGGGCAAAACTAAATCCGAAATATCTTCGAGCTTGGAACGGTTTTCTTTTGCGACCAGACCGGCACGCTCAGCCGAGCGAGGGAATAAAAATGGTGTCAGCTTGCCTTCGGTTAAAGGCAAGCCATTTATCAAGGCTTCCGGCGAGTTAGCCAGACCGTAATAGCGGCTGACATAAATCAGCGAATTTAATAAAGGATCCTGCATCTATAACCTTTTTACTTATCGACAATGAAGCCTTGGAAGACATCAATAAAGTGTTCAGACAAGAAATCCAACTGGGTTTGTGTCTCAACTCGGGACGCAATGGTCTTAATACCAAGGTTATGTGCGGTACGTGAGATAGAAGTCAGGGTAAATTTCTGCTTCTCATCATCCAGATGGTGCGTGTATAGGTAATCCAGTTTGACGTAAGCCGGACGGAACTCATTGATGTAGTCGAGAGACTGGAAGTTACGTCCATAGTTATCAACACCAAATTCTGATCCCGCATTACGCACGGCATTGCAGAAAAGAGCAGTGTGGTGAGGTGTATTAACGAAACAGCTTTCAGGAATTTCGAAGTGCAGTTGGTGTGCGACCGATTTGTGGCGGTTGAGCATTTGAGTGATCCAGCGAATAAAGCTTGGTTGAGCGATACTGCTTTGCGACACGTTGATCGCGATTGGCTCGGAAAACTCGCCATTCTCTAAACGTTCCACAATGGCTTTGATGACATACTCATCGAAAAGATGGCTGGCATTAAGTTGCTCAAGAGCAAATAAGTATTGGTTGGCGCTGAAACGCTCACCGTTTTTCTCAATCGCAGAGAATACTTCACGATGATAGGTTTTCCCCCAACTGTCATTGGCTGCCTGGAAGCGGAACTGGAACCAGTCATTGCTCATTGCTTCTTCAACAAGCGTCTTCCATTGCTGTTTACCCATCAAGTTCTCAGAGTTGTCGCCAGTGACGTAGCCATAGGTTATCTCTGGGTCAGACTTAGCCGTCGCCAAGGCATTATCTAGCATGGTGAGTACTTCAGATGCACTCTTAGTTGCTTCGCTGTAGACCACACCAAGCGATAAGTTCGACGTCGCCATGCCTGTAGGGTCAGCATTGATATCTTGAACGTAAGTAACAATGCTATCGGATACGAGTTTAAGGTCCGCTTCATCCATATTCGGTAAGATGAAGCCGAACTCAGCAGAAGAAATACGAGCAAGCGTAACATCCGGCGAAGTTAGAGAAACTTTAAGGTGATCAGCCAGTTCTCGTACCATGCCATCACCGGCTTCGTAGCCTTTCTCTTCATATAGCTCATGGATAAAACTGGCTTCCAGAATTGCCACACCGCCAAAGCCACCTTCGCCAAGCCAAGAGTTCAATTGGCTCATATAGTAAGCTCGGTTACCCAGCCCAGATACTGGGTCGATGTAGGCACGTTCACGAAGTTGTTGAGCTTCTTTGGCTTGCGCTTTGAAGGACTTTTCTACCTGAGCAGACATGCTATTGATACCATCTACGACATAGATCAGATCTCTTGTGGTTGGTCGCGGTAATGGATCACCGAACTGGTTACGAGCTACTTGCTCCATTTTCTCTACGATGAGTTGAAGAGGGCGAAGTGCACGCTTAAGAATGAAGGCGATGGCCAGAAGACCGATAGTGAAAATCAGACTGAAAGCAATGACCAGACGTTCGAAAGCCTTCCACAACTGGGTGTAGGCATCCCCAGTGTGGCTGACGATCTCAACTTCAGCCAATTGCATCCACCCACTGGTGACGACTCGGCGATCGTGAATTTTCTCAAACAGGTGCAGGCTGGTGAACCAATCAGGTACATCCAAAGGTTTGACTGGGTATGAGCGTAGGATTTCTTCGCCGTTGTCTAAGAAGATTAGTCGGACAACCGAATAACTACTGCCATCGAACAGGGCGTTAATAACAGACTCCACCGCGACATGATCCTTGTTCTCCAAATATGGAGCCAAAGCCAAGCCGACTGTGTTGATGGTATTGTTCACTTCTGAGCGCTGCTGCTGCACTAAGTTGTTGCGCGTGGTATTAAATTCAATGATGAAGACCGAGGCCATCAGCATCAAAAATACAGCAATCATTCCCGCGACAAGCTGTTTATATAAAGTCATATTGCCTACTCATCGTAATTCACTATTGGTTTGTTCAGTTTGAGTGATTTTTCACGGGCACGAAGGTCATTCCACAGACTGAGTCGGGAAGATTTTCCTGCCAGTTGTCCTTGTTTTGATTTCATTAGCCACAGGTTTTTACCATTGAAGCTGTAAATCGGTAATAAATCTCTGCGCTTGGATGCTTTTTTGATTTGTGGATCGATATTATCTAACAGAATTGGTTCCGCACTGGGCTTAGAGTAATATGCGAGCACCATGTGAAACTGGTTAAGCGTGATAGCTTTAACGTATACCAAACGCAGTTTTTTATCTGAGACACCCAGCTCAAGGAGAGAGAAATACTTTGCGATGGTAAAATCTTCGCAATCGCCGGCATTACTGCCAAGAAATTCCAGTGGAGTGGCCCAGTAGTCTTTCTTTCCCCATAAACGGTCATCGTTGACAAAGTTCAGTTGATTAAAGAAGCTATTGACTTCAGTGAGCTTTTGTCTTTCCGAAAGCCCCTTAAACTGCTCCATCTCACGACGCCATGTTTCGACACGTTTGCCCGCTCGATCACCATAAGTATTGCGCACAGCTTCGACCCAGCGCTGCTCTTGAGTATTGAGCGCCTGTGAAGCTGTGGAAGCTAAAATGATAAATAGAGCTGCGAGCCAGTATTTCATGCTGGCTATACTCTGACCTTACTTGTAGTCTCAGTTGTTCGCATCGTTATTCCTTTAGTGCGTTATTTTTGGCGCCCAAAATTGGTTTAAGTAAGTATTCCATTACCGTGCGTTTTCCCGTGATGATATCGACAGAAGCGGTCATCCCAGGAATGATTGGTAAAGAGGTATCGTTGTTCAGACTGGTTTCTTTGGTACGCACCCTAACCAGATAAAAGCTATTGCCTTCTTCGTCTGTCGTGGTATCAGCACTGATGTGCTCTAGTGACCCTTCCAGGCCTCCATACTTGGTAAAATCGTAAGCACTGAATTTTACAATAGCGTGCAAATCTGGTCGAAGGAATGCGATGTCTTGGGGAGCTATCTTCGCTTCTACAAGCAATGTATCTTCACTAGGAACAATTTCGACTATGTCCATACCTGGCTGAATAACGCCGCCTACGGTGTTTACATTCAGTGTTTTGACCGTACCTGCTACAGGTGAAATCACAACCGTGCGATTCACTCGGTCTTCCAAACCAACAGTCGACTCAGTGAGTGCAGACAGTTTGTCTTGTGCTTCGTTGAGCTTTTCTTGTTGTTCTGAGCGGAATTTTTGAGCAGCGTCAATACGGCTAAGCATCGATTCTTTAATAGCTGACTTGAGTACCGGTACTTTCAATTCACTGGAGGTCATTTCTCGACGGGTATCGTTCACCTGACGTTGTAATTTTAGGAGTTCAATTCTAGGTACAACGCCTTCGTCAGCAAGGGGCTTGGTGATCTCCAGCTCTTTACGAGCAAAGCTATAGCTTTCGCGTAGGTTGCGTACCCTTGCCTGAATTTCAACCAAGTCCTGCTGTTTCTGTTTGACCTGCTGGTCAATCAAAGAGATCTGATTTCGTAGATTGTTTAAGTCTTGACGATACTCGGCTCGTTGGCGTTCTACCAGTTTGGGTTGTTTCTCCTCAAGCTGAGGGGGGAATGCAAGCTTACTGAAATCGAGCTGAACACTTTGTTGCCAAGATTTTTCACTGAAGTCTTCATTGATTGTGACGCTTGTGATGGAAGCAGATAGCTGCAGTACGCTCGCAGTCAGGTTTGCTACCTGCTGCTCTCTCTCTCGAAAATCAGAGCGGAAGCGGGTGTCATCGATCAAAAGTAGTTGCTGACCTTTTTGAACGACTTGGCCTTCACGGACGAGAATCTCTTTGACTAGGCCGCCTTCAAGGTTTTGTACTACTTGTATTTGCGAAGAAGGCACAACTTTCCCTTGCCCGACGGTAACTTTATCAATTTGAGCCCATGATGCCCATACGCCAGCAAGAATAAAAAACACCACCATTACCCACAGCATAACGCGCGCACTACTAGGCGTATTGAGCAAAAGCGCTGCCGTTTTGTCATCCACATACTCAAGCTCATTGCCAGAGAGCTTGTTGTAATTGTCCTGACTCATTGATGATCCTTGTTACTTCTACGTATTTGATTGATTCTATTATCCAAAATGATAAATGTTAAGCTGTAGTCGTTAGAACGGTGTGCCATATCAAACACTTAAATAATAGAAAACAATCAATCAGTTGTACTAAGTATATACGGTGATTTTTCTTGATAACTTGCTTTCTACCAATCGATAGCGCTTTACGTGCATCAAATCTCCCGAGACAATCTGGTACATGAGCTTGTGTTAATGTATATATGAGCGCACAATCGGCAAAAAAATTTCGCAGGAGAGAAGATGGAACTCGAAGATATCCGCCGTGAATACAGTAAAGGTGGTTTGCGTAGGAAAGACCTCAAAACCAACCCAGTAGATCAATTCAATCTGTGGTTGCAGCAAGCGATTGACGCTAAACTCACTGATCCAACCGCAATGACAGTGGCGACGGTAGACGAAAACGGTCAGCCTTTCCAGCGAATCGTGTTGCTGAAGTATGTCGATACACAGGGGTTTGTCTTCTATACCAACTTAGGTAGCCGCAAAGCGCAGCAAATTGAAGTTAATTCACGAGTTAGCCTTCATTTCCCATGGCATCCATTGGAGCGTCAGGTGCATATTACGGGTGTGGCTGAGAAGTTGAGTGTTGCAGAAAATATTAAGTACTTCTCCTCACGTCCAAAAGAAAGCCAACTGGCGGCGATTGCAAGTCGACAAAGTAGCCGCATTTCTACACGCGGCGTTCTAGAAGGTAAGTTTCTTGAGCTGAAGCAAAAGTTTGCACAGGGCGAGATTCCGGTTCCTAGCTTCTGGGGAGGATTTCGTATTAAACCTGAAAGCATTGAGTTTTGGCAGGGTGGCGATCACCGCCTTCATGACCGCTTTTTATTCTCCAAGTCAGATAGCGAGTGGCAGATTGACCGTTTAGCACCATAGGTTAGCCGCTTACAACACATACGTTGAATACGCCGTGCTATGCGGCGTATTCATTACTCAATACGACTGAAAGCTGTGTTCTTAGCAGGGTTTGAGGGATGTGCGAGCCAAATCCCGCATCCAGAGCCATATCAATCAGTTGTGCTTTACTGTGGGCACCAAATTTCCCTCTTAGGTGCAACACGTAGTTTTCCAGCGTTTTAGTCGAGATGTTCATGACATCGGCTATGTATTTCGGCTTCTTACCGTACAGCAACAAAAACAATACTTCTGACTCTCTTGTTGTCAGCTTGATTTGATGGTTTTGCGGCGACAATTGATTCAACGAGATTCGCTCTTCACTGTGTAAACCCGTCGCCCGACAAATCCAATGACCGACCTCCAACACTGCGGTATCAGTGAGCTCTTGACCATAGAAGATAGTGCCCTGAACGTTTCCTTGAGAGTCATACCAAGGGGACTTACTGAAAATGTGTGTGCGCCAACTGCCGTCAGGGTAGGGGTGAACATCCAGTACCTTAATTGACTGTTTAGTCTCAATCACGAACCTATCTTGCTCCTGAAAGTCACTGGCACACTTAGTGGTTGGGCTAGGCATCTGATGATCGGTGAGACCGATACAATCCTCTGGCAGTTCAAAGCCAATTAGTTTGGCATAAGAGTGGTTAGCGTAAGCGAAAACGGAATTGAGGTCTTTGCATCCCCAGTAACCCGGGAGTTGATTGAATAAAGAGATTAGGTGCGGTTCCAAAGCGATGTCTACCTTTTACAGTACTCCGGTTATGATATCAGATGAGTAATCTGTCAATCCATCCTAGATTTGCTGTAAGGGTTTTAAAAATAAGAATTTTTGCGGCAAATCGACAAGTATCGAACGAAAAAAAAAGCCAGCGATCGACAGGATAGCTGGCAAATACAAGAATAATTCTTGTCGACGTGTAGAAGAGGTTCTATGCACTCAGTACGAGGAACTGAGCATAGACGTATCAATCGATACTGAGCCCATTGTTGGGTGAGCTCAGGAGAAATTCTACGTGGAAATGAGGCACAAAAAAGGGGGGAAATCCCCCCTAAACCATTATGTGTATTGTTTATTTAGTTGATGTCTCTCACGACACGGAATCCGACATAGTTTGCAGCAGAAGAACTTGATAGCGAAAGCTGCTGATGAGCCGCCGCCATGTCTGGTGAAAAGTTCCAAGCGCCACCTTTTAGCAGGCCGCGTGAGTCACTGGTCCATTGCCAGATGTTGCCTACAGTATCGTAAATACCTAAACGGTTTGGCTTGAACGCATTGACGGGAGAGGTACTCTTGTTTGACCAAGGCGTTCCTCCCCAACCCGTGTTGGCTTGATTGGGGATAAAACTGTCACCCCACCAATAGTTGGTTTCCGCGCCTGCTCTTGCGGCGATCTCCCATTCATCCTCACTTGGTAGACGATAGGTATGTTTGGTTTTTGTGCTTAACCAGTTTACGTAGGCTTGAGCATCGTTTCTGCTAACACAAACCACAGGAGAGTTTGCTGCTTGTTTAAAGCCTGGGTTGCGCCAGTAGCCCTTCGAGATAGGTGTTACTTCGCCTTTTACGATAGCAGTACAGGTGTTCTTAAGCTCCGCGTCAGTCTGGTAGTTAGTGGCGTCAACGAACGTTTTAAACTGACCAACGGTGATAGGTGTCGTACCAAAGCCGAATGGGTGTTTCAACTGAAGTTGCTTCGAGCCATGTTCACCAAGAATGTACTGGCCTGATAGAATAGTGGACAACTCAGGGCCTTGATAACCAGAGCCCAGTGAGTCTGCGAACTTGTCACCTTCACGCAATGGGTTCTCTTTTTCGACCAGAACGGCACGAAGATTTTGATCACGTCTGACGGTCAGCTCACGATGGAAAGAGCGGTAGCCTTCTTTCTGGACGGTAATCATATGCGGCCCAACGGGTAACATGACTTCGACAGGTGTGCTGCCATAGTTTACGCCGTTGATCTCAACGTTATCATCGTAAAGGTTAGAACGGATATTCAAAGTGACCCAAGCCACTTCTTTATTGCTAACAAACTGATCTTTATCGCTCAGTGCTTCCGGTTCGAAGCAGTATTTCTTATCGATGCCCAATAGGGTACAAGCTGCGCTCTGGGTTGGTCTGGCTTGCATCTCAACGTCCATTAAGCTGCGGTAACGAACACCATCATAGAAGCCAGATTCTTTCGCTTTTGAGCGCAAAACGTGAATGTTGAAGGGAACTTTATTGGCATGCAATTTCACCACTTGAGGTTCACTGGTGCCTGCTACAAGTTCTGACTGGAATTGCTTAACCGCCTTTTGCAAAGCAAGATCGCGAGTCTGGCGATCACACTGGGCTATAGTCATATCTGCCTGACAGCGATTAGTGAAACTCACAGATAAGGAATGAGCTTGCTGAAGCTCCTCTTGAAGGCGCTCGGCGCGTGCGCGTAACTTATTCTGGTCGAGAGCATCGATGCCTTGCTCAATCGATTCAACTTCATTGTTCGCGAGATCAAGCTGGTGTTTAAGCTCTTGCAGTTGCTGTTCTTCTGATAGACGTTCTTTCTGGTTTTGTTTTACCTTTGACCAGGCATCTTGGTAGGCTTTCTGAGTAGCGGCGAGATCGATGTTCGGGTCTTCAATCATCCGTGAGTAATCACTTTCAAGGCGTGTTTTTGCCTCGGTCAGTGCCTCATCAAGCGATTTGGCCAGCTTGGTTAACTCAGAGACAGATTGTTGCTGTTGCTCATACGTCGCTTTTTGCTCATCCCGAGCTTGAGTTGCCGCTTTCAGCTCTCCATGCCTATCAAATAACTGCTGATCAATTTCGACAATCGGATCACGAGTATCCTGTGCCGCAACATTAGCCGTGATGAAGCATGGTGATAAAGCAAGAAGAAGCGTTGGTAAACCAGTTCGCATTATCTATATCTACAATTCTTTTCTATCTAATGGGCTTATTCTAAACGAAAGCGCCATTTTGTCTTAAGTTATAAAGCGATAACTTACGACAAAACGGCGTTTTAGGTCAATTTTGTGCAATTCCCCTCTTTCCAAAAAGAGAAGTGGGTTAAATATCTGAATCTGGGCGCAACTTCACCCATACTGTATCGTTGCCATTGACTGGAATTGTACGGTTGTAGGTTTGGTAGCCATCTTTCGACACAGTAAACTGATGTTTGCCTCTTGGTAACACAACTTCAACAGGTGTGCTGCCGTAGTTGACACCGTTAATGGTGACACGATCTTCGTACTGATCTGAACGAATGGTAATGTTGGCCCAGCTCTTCTCTTTGTTGCCTTGTTCTTTTTTGACAACTTCAGTGCCGTTTAGGCAGTAACGAGATGACACGTTCAATAGCTTACACGCTGCAGAAGCTTCAGGACGCGCCTGAAGTTGCGCCTGCATTT
Organism: Vibrio sp. St2; assembly: GCF_947311885.1. Lineage (NCBI taxonomy): Bacteria > Pseudomonadati > Pseudomonadota > Gammaproteobacteria > Vibrionales > Vibrionaceae > Vibrio > Vibrio sp. St2. Next base: position 1,135,174 of record NZ_CAMZNA010000002.1, read on the forward strand.
CAGTGTAGTAGCTGTTGTTACCTTCAAAACCAGAGCGGATGATTTGGCTTTCCTGAACAAACACATTCAGCTGCACACCTTTAAGGTTCTGCTTAGCCAGATTGGCTTCAGTTAAACCATCAAGCAGTTTCGCTTTGAACGTGTTTACAGCGCGCTGCTTAGTTAGGTATTTACCTTGATTGGTACATTCACCAAGTGTCATGGTAGCAGAACAAGTGGTCTTAAATGCTGTGTTGAGCACATCGCTTTCGCGTAATTCAGCGTCAAGACGCTTCACTCGCGCTTCGACTTTCTGCTCTTTTAGGTAAGATAACTCTGAGTTAATGCGAGAGCGTTTCTGTTTGATTTGCGACAAACGCATTTCCTGTTCGGTAATGGTTTGTTCTTGCTCAAGAATCTGACTTTGGTTTTCTTTAACCGAAGCCCAAGCTTGTTGATACTCCTGCTGGAAAGAAAGCAGGTCAACATCTGGATCGTCTAGAAGGCGGTTATATTGTTTGTCCAGTGCAGACTTGGCACGGTTACGTTTGGCGTTTAGCTCTTGCTCTTCACGCTGGTACTTGGTCAGCTCAGCCCTTAGCTGCTGTAAACGCTCAGATTCTTGTTCAAACTCAGCTCCAAGTGTCTGTAGTTCACTTTGTTTGTTCTCTAACTTTCCATCGATAGTTGCGACAGGATCGGCAGAGGTTGCCGTTTCCGCAAAAACCGAAGTCGATACCCACATAGGGCTTAGCGCAAGTAAAAGCGCTGGGATGCGACGTGTTATCATATTTCCCTGCAACAATTAACGTTTCATTTTACCAACGTAAAAACCAAAAAAAGACAAACTTTTGACAGTCCTTGTTTCCCTGCCTCTCCCAAGTTTTCTTTTAACCTAGCATCTTTCTTTTTAACAGATTAATCAGATTAATCTAACTTAAGTATATAAAACTTGGATGCTATCTATCATTTTGAGTTGATTGGGGAAATATGCAAGTGAAGATTGGGCATCTTCAAAAAGAAAAGTTGCTAGAAGTGACATATACCGTAATTTATGTGCACTTGATCATTCTTCCGGAGCGGTTGAAAGTGTGCTTTTTAACCTATGTTCGGTACTTTTTTCACTCTTCAATAATGTGATGCTGTACCCAATTGCATATTAATCGATAAATTTCGAATTGAAGGGATTTTGGTATAACATGCGACTCTAGTGCCATTCGAGATCACAAATTGTGCCATGACAGCATCTAAGTACACACCATTGATTGGTGAACATGCCAAACTTTTGTCACCCAAGCCCGCAGAGCTAGTGACACTGCCATCTTATATGGACTGTCACGATCACAGCTATACCCAAATAGTGATTGGATTGAAGGGACAGGCGGAATTTGAAGTAAGTGGGTTTGGTAATTTAGTTGGGCCTGGTCAAGGCTGTGTGGTTACGTCTGGCTCTGGTCATGCGTTTGGCGGTGTAGTTGGGCAATCCGATATTCTGGTGTTGAATATGCCCGCGCCATCATGGGATGACCCGTTAATGCTGCAAAAACTCAACGAACTCAACCAGCGCGATACCTATTTCCAACTCGATGGACAAATTCAAAAGCTGATACAAATGCTTGTTGCAGAAATGCAGTCTAGCCCAGAGGACTTGCTTCTCAGTCGGGCTTGCAATGACACAGTGATTGCTTTGCTGCAGCGTCATATGTCGACTTTTACAACATCTCGTAAAGATTCACGCTTCGACCTTGAAGCCATCGACAGATACATTGAACAACATCTTAGTCAGAAGATATCCGTTGCTCAGTTAGCAGGCAGTGTGTTCCTTGGCGAGAGCCAGTTTCACAACTTGTTTAAAGAACAGATGGGTATTACACCCCACCAATATGTGTTGGGTAAGCGGATAGATATGGCCAAGTCATTGATTGAAAAAGGCCACCTCTCATTAGGTCAAGTGGCAGAGCTGACGGGCTTCTCCGGCCAAAGTGCTTTTACTCATACCTTTTCTCGCCTTCAAGGCATGTCTCCATCTCATTACAAGAAACAATTTGGTTAAATAAGAAAAGATTAACCATATATTATTTTGCTTATATGCATGTGACTCTGTTTTTGTTTTGTTAATAATCAGAGTTTTTAGCAAAAAACTCGGAGTTTTTGACAAGTAATCCTCTCCCGCTCAAAATACACTGCAAGCCATTGTAAGAATCCTGATGAAATTGTCAGGTTGAGATTGAGGAAAACGCATGTTTACAGCAACTGATGTGTTGAATGCCGAGTTTGTCGAGCAGCCGCTTGATAAGTTATGGTCATTGATCTCGCCACTTTACATGGTGGACGAATCCCAATGGCTTGAACAACTGTTGCCTCTGGCAATCCCTACTGATGCTGAAAAAGCACAAATTAGCGATAAGACCACCCAGCTAATCGAATCGATTCGTGCTGATAAGAAATCAATCCAGATGATTGACGCCTTGTTGCTTGAATACAGTCTAGATACTCAAGAAGGTATCTTATTGATGTGTCTGGCAGAAGCTTTGATGCGTATTCCTGATTCAGCGACGGCCGATGCATTGATTCGAGATAAGCTGAGTGTTGCCGATTGGAAATCTCACCTAAAGAACTCTGATTCTGTATTCGTGAATGCTTCGACTTGGGGCCTAATGCTGACCGGTAAAGTGGTTGGCTTGTCAGAAGCCGAGTCACAAAGCCCTGTTTCTGCGGTTAACCGCCTGGTTAACAAGATGTCAGAGCCGGTTATCCGTAAAGCGATGCACCAAGCGATGAAAGTAATGGGCCACCAGTTCGTTCTTGGACGTAGTATTGCTGAAGCGCAGAAAAACGGTCGCACCATGCGTGATAAAGGCTTTACCTATTCCTACGATATGTTAGGTGAAGCCGCACTGACGACAGCAGATGCGAATAAATACTTCAAAGATTACCTGATGGCGATTGAAGCGGTTGGTCGTGACAAATATGGCTTAGACACTAGCCCTGCGCCTTCAGTGTCTATTAAGTTGTCAGCCTTACACCCACGCTACGAAGTGGCGAACGAAGAGCGTGTTCTAAACGAGTTAGCTGATACTCTGATGCAGCTTCTTCGTCGAGCTGTTGAGCTGGATGTAGCTATCACAATCGATGCGGAAGAAGCCGATCGTCTTGAGCTTTCACTGAAATTGTTCGAGAAAGTGTATCGCAGCGACTTAGTGAAAGGCTGGGGTAAGTTTGGCCTGGTTATTCAGGCTTATTCAAAACGCGCACTGCCTGTGCTGGTTTGGATTAACGGACTGGCAAAAGAGCAAGGTGATTTGATTCCACTGCGTCTGGTTAAAGGTGCATACTGGGATAGTGAAATCAAATGGTCTCAACAAGCTGGTTACGATAACTATCCAGTTTACACGCGCAAAGAGGCGACGGATGTTGCTTACCTAGCGTGTGCGCGATTCCTACTTTCTGAGAATGTTCGTGGCAACATCTTCCCCCAATTTGCGAGCCACAACGCTCAGACGGTGACGTCTATTGCAGTCATGGCTGAGCACAAAGATTACGAATTCCAGCGTTTGCACGGTATGGGTGATTCCCTATACAACCACGCGATGGAAGCTTATCAGCAATCTGTGCGCATTTACGCACCAGTCGGCAGCCACAAAGATCTATTGCCGTATTTGGTTCGTCGCCTTCTAGAAAACGGTGCAAACAGTTCATTTGTACACCGCTTAGTCGATGCCCGCTGCCCGGTAGAGACTTTGACTCAGCACCCAGTCGATATGCTAAAAGCGTTCGATACCTTGAACAATGCCAAGATACCATTGCCACCACAGGTCTTCCCTGAGCGTCAAAACTCTTATGGTGTCAACGTTGATATTGAATCAGAAGCCAAACCATTTGAGCACTCTGTCGAGAGCTTCCTGAAGAATCAGTGGCAGGCGGGTCCGATCATCAATGGTCAAGCTCATGCCGAAAGCATGATCAAGGAAAACATCAATGTTGAAGCTGTAACAGCGCCTTACGACCGCCGTATTGAAGTGGGTCAGGTTGCCTTCGCGACTCTTGATCATGTTTCCGCTGCCATCGATGGTGCACAGCAAGCGTTTGCCAAATGGCAGACCAGCGATAAAGCTCAGAGAGCCGCTATGCTGGACAAACTGGCAGAGCTACTGGAAGCCAATCTTGCTGAACTTGTTGCTCTGTGTCATCAGGAAGCGGGTAAAACTATTCACGATAGCATTGATGAAGTTCGTGAAGCCGTGGACTTCTGTCGCTACTACGCTAAGCAGGTCGATTCTTTAGGCGAGATTCACTTAAACGGTTTTGATGGACAGGCGCGTACAGTGTCTCGTCAAGGTCGCGGTGTGTTTGTGTGTATCAGCCCTTGGAACTTCCCATTGGCGATTTTCCTTGGTCAGATTACAGCCGCTCTTGTCGCAGGTAACACTGTGGTTGCTAAGCCGGCTGAGCAAACCAGTTTGATTGCTGCACGTGCCGTCGAGTTGATGAATGAAGCAGGCTTCCCAGCAGGTACGATTCAATTGCTGCCAGGTCGCGGTGCTGAAATTGGTTCTGCGTTAACTTCTCACTCTGCCATTGCTGGTGTTGCCTTTACGGGTTCAACGGCAACAGCGCAACGAATCAATCAAACATTGGCGTCTCGTGATGCGGCACCTGTGCCTTTCATCGCAGAAACTGGCGGTCAAAACGCAATGATTGTGGACAGTACGGCACTGCCTGAACAGGTTGTGCGTGATGTTATTCGTTCTGCGTTTGCCTCCGCAGGCCAACGTTGTAGTGCTCTGCGCGTACTTTATGTTCAGGAAGACATTGCCGATCGCATCGTTGCACTGATTCAAGGTGCGATGCAGGAACTGAGTGTCGGTCTTCCTTATCTTCATTCCACCGATGTGGGGCCGGTTATCGATACGACAGCAAAAACCAAACTGGTTAAGCATATTGAGCGTATGACCGCGACGGAAAAGAAAGTGGCTGAGCTTACTTTGGGTGAAGAACATCAACATGGTGATTTCGTTGCGCCAAGTGCCTTTGAAATTCGCGATATTTCTTGTCTTGAAGAAGAACAGTTTGGTCCGATTCTGCACATTGTCCGCTTTAAAGCGAACGAACTTCACCAGATTGTTGAGCGCATTAACAGCACAGGTTTTGGTTTGACTATGGGGATTCATAGCCGCAACGAAACCACTTACCGCTGGATCGAAAAACACGCACGTGTGGGTAACTGCTACATCAACCGTGATCAGGTGGGTGCTGTTGTTGGCGTACAACCGTTTGGTGGTCAGGGCCTTTCTGGTACTGGTCCAAAAGCTGGCGGTCCGCACTACCTATTCCGCTTTACACAAACTTCGTTTTCTTAATCTGTAGGCAAGGAGAAAGATTATGGTTCATCAAGTAACTCGTTTTTCTGATGCTTTTTCAGCGTGGGAAAACTGGAATCTGACTAACTTTGATTCAAAAAGCGAGTGTCTACTGGCTTTTAAACAGGCTCTGCAATCAGTACAGCCGAACTTAGCTTCTGTTGTGGCATATCACATGGAACATGCGTCAGCACTATTGGCTGAAACGCACCAACTGGTAGGCCCTACTGGGGAAACAAACGAACTGTATACCGCAGGTCGAGGTGTGGCACTGATTATTCAAGATGAGTCGTCAGAGTCAGCACAACAAGCAACGATTGCACAGGTGACTGCTGCGTTAGTTGCGGGTAACAGTGTCATCTTATGTAGTGATGACACACAGCTTACTCAAAATCTGGAAGCTGCCTACACGCAGTCTTCCTTACCTATGAACCTATTACAATTTGCCTCTCTTGATGCTTATCATCAGCTGCTGGAGTCAGATGTACGTAGTGTCGGATACATAGGGAATCAAGAGGTTGAACAAACAATCAACCGCCAATTGTCGAAGCGTACAGGTGCTATTGTTGGCCTAGTTTCGGAGACGGATGTTGTGGCTATTCCGGTAGCGCATGATCCACATCTATCGCTTCGCTTTATCACAGAGCGAACGAGAACAATAAATATAACAGCAGTGGGCGGCAACGCGACCTTGTTAGAACTTGGGAGTGAGGCCCACTAATCCTTTCTCAGAGAGCCCTCACTCAGTGTAAGTGAGGGCGTTCATGGAAGGCGATCTTATTAGAGGACAAACACATGGAAAATAGCTTTGCTATTACGACCACGTTTATTGCGTATCTTATTCTGATGTTGGCGATAGGCGTTATTGCTTATCAACGAACGAAAAACTCGACTGATTACTTCTTAGGTGGTCGTTCATTGGGCCCTTGGCCTGCGGCGCTATCAGCGGGTGCATCTGACATGAGTGGCTGGTTGCTACTTGGCTTGCCTGGCTATGCGTATGCAGCGGGTATTGAAGCTTTGTGGCTAGCTGGTGGTCTGCTAGTTGGTACTTGGCTGAACTGGCTAATCAGTGCAAAACGTCTACGTACATACAGTATTACGACAGATGCTCTGACTCTGCCTGAGTTCTTGTCACGTCGCTTTAACGATAATTCGAAACTGATTCAGGTTATCTCTGCTTTCTTTATCCTTTTATTCTTCCTTTTCTACACCAGCTCTGGTCTGGTAGCGGGCGGAAAACTGTTTGAAACGGTATTCGGATTGGATTACACCACAGCAGTTATTATTGGTACTGTTTGTGTGGTTTCTTACACATTGTTTGGTGGCTTCTTAGCGGTATCTTGGACTGACCTTGTACAAGGCCTTCTGATGGCGGCGGCGCTAATGATTGTGCCTATTGCAGCGATGGAAGGTGGCTTTGGTCAACTAAGTACAGATCTATCTAACATCAACCCTCAGCTTTTGACATTGTGGAATGATACTAAAGGTGAGCCGCTGTCAGCGATTGCGATCATCTCTTTGGTTGCGTGGGGCCTAGGTTACTTTGGTCAGCCACACATTCTGGCTCGTTTCAAAGCAGCGCGTAGCAACAAAGATTTGACCACGGCTCGCCGTATCGCTGTTATCTGGACTGCACTGTCTATGGTTGGCGCGATGCTGGTTGGTCTGGTTGGTCTGATTTATGTTACCAACTCTGGCGTATCCATTGATGACGGCGAGAAGATCTTCATGCTACTGGTGAACTCTATCTTCCACCCAGTGGTTGCAGGTGTTCTTCTTGCGGCGATCTTGGCGGCAATCATGAGTACTGCGGACTCACAGCTTTTGGTTTCTTCTTCAGCATTGGCAGAAGATTTTTACAAGCAGCTTGTGAAGAAAGACGCTACGTCTGAAGAGATTGTGATGGTTGGCCGTATTGCGGTAGTAGCTATCTCTATCGTGGCGCTAATCCTAGCGATGACGCCAGACAGTTCAGTTCTTGGCCTAGTGTCTTACGCTTGGGCAGGCTTTGGTGCTGCATTTGGTCCAGCATTGGTGCTTAGCTTGTACTGGTCCCGTATGAACCGCAACGGTGCGCTTGCAGGTATCGTGATTGGTGGTGTGACTATCGTGGTATGGAAGCAGCTAACAGGTGGTTGGTTCGATGTTTACGAAATCGTTCCGGGAATCATCTTCTCTACTATCGCAATTGTGGTTGTGAGCATGATGACAGGTGAACCAGAAGAATCGGTGAAAGCACAGCACGCGAAGTTTGAAAAACAGCTTACTGAACTTGAATAAGCAGTAAACTGGAGAAACATAAAGCCCCGATATTCGGGGCTTTTTTAATAAAGTTGGTTAATAATTGAACTTGGTTCACAAATTGAAAATGAAAATTTGAGCAATTGGAACTAAGGCCTTACTAATATGTCCACTATCAATAACGCCATCGCTCACGGAGAGAGAAAATGCCTCAGGTATATTGCCATTGCTGCCAAAAAGTGACTGCCCACAAAGTTGTTATGAAGCGATGCCAAGAAGAGCATGACTCGGTGAAAAAGAGTTTGGCGTGTTTCTTTGCGACCCTCTTTCAGGGCGCACACTATGTAAAAATGGAAAAGCAGACGTTTTGTCGAGTGTGCAACACTCAGGCAGACTTAGTCGAAGAGCGTGAGCTCTCGAACGTTGAAGCCGCTTAAGTTTCCATTCCTCTCAATAAAATTTCTTCTAGGTCGGTTCCTTTATTAGGTTTCATTGACTTGTTTCGATTATGATAAGCATAAAGAAAGACATCTAATCAGAGCGTTAAATGGACTTAGATAGAATTGACCGTGAAATCCTTCGCACCCTAAACCTTAAAGGGCGTCTTCCTGTCGTCGAGCTTGCTAAGCAAGTGAACCTGACTACATCCCCGTGTTCTGATCGCGTCAAACGATTGGAAAAAGAGGGTTACATTAAGGGCTATCACGCAGAGTTGAATCCGGAAAAACTCGGCTTGGACGTTCAGGTTTTCATCCATATTCGTCTTGATCAAACCAGTTTCTCTATCTTTGAAAAGTTCGCCAAGGCAGTGGAAGACATGCCGGAGATCGAAGAGTGTTATTCGTTATCTGGCGATTTCGACACTATGATCAAAGTGCGGGTTAAAGATATGAAAGCCTATCAGAGCTTTATGTCAACCAAGCTCGGGACACTGCCAGGTGTGATACAGACGCGAAGTGAAGTGGTGATTGAAGAGCATAAAACCAGCTTTGGTGTAAACGCGGATTTGATAGCAACACTGTAGAACAAGAAAAGGGAAGCATTTGCTTCCCTTTTTCGCCAATTGCTGAGTTCTACATCAGGCAATGAATGATGATGCGATACCGATTAGACCGCCAAACACACCGCCCCAGACAACCAGCCAGCCTAAATGCTCTTTAATCATTTTCTGGACGATTTCTTTGACCAGCTTTGGCGTCAGTTCACTTAGGCGCTGGTCAATAATGTTTTCAATATTGACCTGAATCTCTTCCATCATGGCTGGCGATTCCAGTTGACCCTTTAGCGCTTCTTTAACCGCATCGCTCTGGCTGATTTCTACCACCGCTTCCTGCATTTTTTCGACAAACGGTTCTTTCAGCGGTTGCAGGGCTTCCGCGCCGCCAAACATAGCCAGCATGCTGCCAAAAGAAGAGTTTGCAATGACATTGACCAGAGAATCAAACGTTGGATTGAAATCGACTTTTTCTAATACAGGCTCAAGATTGAGTGTCTTGCCCGACATCTCTTTGTTGAGGAATCGATCGATGTTCTCTGCGGTGAAAAACTGTTCCATCATCAAGTTTTTAATGGCGGCCTTAAACTCTTCAAAACGCGCAGGGATCACGCCAGAGCCGTATAAGCCGGGCACTTTCTCGAACAGCATGTGAATCGCCAACCAGTTAGTGATTGCGCCAGAGAAAGCGAATAAGCCTGCATAAAAAGCAATTTGGTTGTCTGTCTGATAGCCACCAGCCAATAGCGCTAGTGCCAGCAAATTTGTTAGTAAGCTTTTATTCATTAGATTTGTGGAAAAATATTGAATGGGAATGGCGCGAGTATATCTCAATTGCTAGTAGAGATTGAATATCGGAAACAAAAAAGCAGAGGGGACACCTCTGCTTTTGTTTCCGGTTATTGGCTTTGATCAGGCTGTTTGTTTCTGCTCGCTTTCATCGCCAATGAATCCGCCCGTTTGATGGGCCCAAAGCTGAGCGTAGATGCCTTCGTTCTGAATCAATTCCTGATGAGTGCCTTGTTCAACAATCTGGCCTTTATCGAGCACGATTAATCTATCCATAGCGGCAATGGTTGATAGGCGGTGTGCAATCGCAATAACCGTTTTGCCTTGCATCAGTTCATTGAGGCTCTCTTGAATAGCCGCTTCCACTTCTGAATCCAAAGCAGAGGTCGCTTCATCCAAGATGAGTAAAGGAGCATCTTTAAGCAGCACACGTGAGATAGCGATACGTTGTCGTTGACCGCCAGACAGTTTCACGCCTCGCTCACCCACCTGAGCATCGTAGCCTTTGTTGCCAAACGGGTCATTGAGTGACTCGATAAACTCATGAGCATGAGCTTGTTTAGTCGCGCGCAGTAGGTCATCTTCTGTGGCATCAGGGTTACCATAAAGAATGTTATCGCGGATAGAGCGGTGAAGCAGGGATGTATCTTGCGTAACCATACCAATATTGCTGCGCAGTGAGTCCTGAGTGATATCAGAAATCACCTGACCATCAATCTTAATGCTGCCACTTTCGACATCATGGAAGCGCAGCAGCAAGTTGACCAAGGTCGATTTACCTGCACCAGAGCGTCCAACTAAACCAACCTTTTCACCTGGCTTAATATTGAGATTGAGATGACTGATCACACCTTTGCTTTCATCGCCGTAGTGGAAGCTGACATTATCAAACTCAATGCCACCTTGCTCAACCACAAGAGGCTTAGCATTGTCTTTGTCCTGAATATCAATCGGTTTGGAGAGCGTTTTCATACCATCGACAACGGTACCCATATTTTCAAATAGGGCCCCGACTTCCCACATGATCCACATAGACATGCCGTTGATACGCAGCGCTAGAGCGATTGCGATAGCGATGGCACCGATGCTGATCGAGTTGTCCATCCACAGATAAATAGAGAGCGCACCGATAGTGAAGACCAATAGGTAGTTGGTGATCTCAACAGCGACGTCAAAACCAGTCACTAAGCGCATCTGGCGGTAAACGGTATCAAGGAAACCACGCATGCCATTTTCTGCGTACACCGTTTCACGTTTGCTGTGGGAAAACAGCTTAACTGTCGCAATGTTGGTGTAGCTGTCGACGATACGCCCAGTCATGGTCGAACGTGCATCGGCTTGCTCTGACGCCACTTTCTTCAATTTCGGCACGAAGTAAAGCTGAATACAGACATAACACAGCAGCCAGATCACCATTGGGATCATTAGACGCCAGTCAGCCTGCGCCAACAAAACAACAATCGCGGTAAAGTAAACCGACACATAAACGAAAACGTCCATGGTTTTCATCACGGTTTCACGCACGGCCAAAGAGGTTTGCATCACTTTCGTCGCCACGCGGCCTGCAAAATCATCCTGATAGAAGTTCAGGCTCTGTTTGAGCAGGTAGCGGTGTGCGAGCCAGCGAATAGACATTGGGTAGTTGCCAAGCAGTGTTTGGTGAACCAAAAGAGAATACGCAACGACCAGGATAGGCATGACTATTAATAACAAGCCGCCATACAACATCAGTTCTGACTGGTTTTCCTGCCAGAAAGTTTCTGGATTGCTGGTTGATAGCCAGTCAACGAGGTTACCCATGGCACCAAATAGCGATACTTCCACTATCGCAACCACAGTGGCCATCAATGACATCAGGATCAGAGGTACCTCAAATCCACGGGTGTAATAGCGACAAAAAGCAAAGATCCCACTCGGTGGCTGAGAGGGTTCTTCATCGGGAAAAGGTTTCGTAAAGCCTTCAAATTTCTTAAACATATCTCGCCTTAAATATCACAACGCAGGGGAGAGCCAGACATGGCAATTGCGCTTGTGTCATATGGTAGCTCGTTAATGTTTGAAATGTAACCATATATCAACCATTTGTTATACGAACTGCTGCATATTATTCAGGCAATTAGTTTTAAAAGTCATACTGACCATAAAATTTACTGAGAAATACGAAATTCACAGTAAAAATATGCGGTCTATATCTATTGAAATGGGTGAATTCAGCAATTGTTATTTTAACAATATGTCTACAATTCAACGTAAGTGAGTGAGATATAACGAGTCTATCGCAATGTTCAAACAGCAAACACAACTAGAAAAGTCAGTTTCTACAGTGCAAAACGCTAACTGTGTGGTGATGGTGCCACCAAAGGAATTTGCGTTTAATGCTGAAACCGCTCGAGACAATGAGTTTCAACATCAGGTGACCGAGTCGACTGAACAAGTTCGCAAGCAAGCGATGCAAGAGTTCAAGACAATGGTCGGTCAGCTACGTCAGGTCGGCGTTCAAGTGGTCGAATTTGATTACCCGCTTGGAGACGTGGAAACGCCAGACGCGGTATTCCCAAACAACTGGTTTAGCACCACTGCTGACGGCGCTCTGTATACGTTCCCAATGGCGTGTGAGAACCGTCAACAGGAAGTTCGCCCTGATGCGCTGCGTGAAGCATTAGAAGCAGCAGGTCGAGCAGTATCTAGCGAAGATTCGCTGACGGATTACTTAGCAGAGAATGCCCACCTAGAAAGTACCGGTGTGATGGTGATCGATCATGTCAATCGCACCATTTATGCTGCGCTGTCACAACGCTGTGATCGAGAAGTGTTGGAAGATTACGCACAGCGAATTGGTTACGAGCGTGTGGTATCTTTCCAGACTGCACTTCCATCGGGCAAGCCTATCTACCATACCAATGTAATGATGGCGATCGGCGAGCATTTCTGCGTGATTTGTGATGAAGTGATTCCTGAATTTGAGCGTCGTTTTGTACTCAAATCTCTTGCGAAAGATAAGCAGGTTGTTTCTATCAGCCTTGAGCAGATGAACCAGTTCTGTGGCAACATCTTGGAGCTTGAGACAGTCAATGGTGATAAAGTAATTGCAATGTCGCAATCGGCGTACGATGCGTTTTCACCTGCACAACGTGCCCAGTTGTCGAGCCACGGTAAGCTTCTTCCATTCAACGTCCAGACCATTGAATCAATTGGTGGTGGTAGTGTTCGTTGTATGTTGGGTGAGGTCTTCCTACCAAGTCGCAAGAACAACTTATAATCTTACAACAGCCTGTCACTCGACAGGCTGTTTTGTTTTGGATTGATACTTCCCTTTACAACTGCCCGTCGCGCCTCTTATTCTGCATGTATGAATTAAAGGAATAGATTCACACCTATGCTCAAAGGAAGCGAACTTCCATCGATTAAAGCACTGCGATCCTTTATCGCTGTTGCTCATCATCAGAGTTTTTCAAAAGCAGCAGAAGAGCTTTATGTCACTCAGGGCGCTGTTAGTAAGCAGATAGCGATACTGGAGCAAATGGTTGGTCAGCCACTGTTAGAGCGCCAGTTGAATGGCATTGAGTTGACGACTGCTGGAAAGCAATATTTACCCAAAGTTATTGAAGCGCTGGAGATCATCCGGCACGCTACTGCCAGCTTGATTCAAAGTGATACTCAGCAAGAGTTACTGACTATTGATGTGACGCCTTCGTTTGCCAGCTTATGGCTGTTGCCTAAGATCGAAGAGTTCCGCCGTTTGCATCCACAGCTGCAGGTTAAAATTCGCACTCGCGAGAATACCCAGCTTAAACTTGCGGGTGAATCGGATATCGCCCTGCGTTGCTTGCCGTTGTCTCAGCACTACGAGCACAGCCAACTCTTGTGTCAGGAAAAGTTGCTTTTGATTGGTGAACAATCTGCGACCTGTAGCGACGTCACTTCTGTCTTAACTCAGCATGCATTAATTCCTCACACCACCAGACCACAGTTGTGGGAGCTGTTTAAGTTAGAACATCAGTGCGCGGAGTCGCTCAACTATTATGGTGTTGGCTACGAACATTTTTACTTGTCATTGGAGGCGGTGAAGCGGGGGAAAGGGCTGGCTTTGGTGCCTGATTTTATGGCGAGTGAAATGTTGGAAAACGCTCAGGTGAGCAATCTGCTTGGCCTATCCATGCTAAGTGGCTATGGCTACTATTTGAGTGTGCCGAATTACCGTTTGGCTTCAAGGAAAGTTCAGCTCTTTCACCAGTGGCTCAGAGACGAACTCGAAGAAAGTAATTAAAAAACCCGGCGTTTGCCGGGTTTGTTACTTATGACGTGGTTACTTAATCAGTCCCACTTCTTTGTAGTATTTCAGTGCACCTGGGTGAAGAGGTGCAGACAGACCGTCTTTGACCATCTCTTCTTTTTTCAGGTTTGCGAACGCAGGGTGTAGTTTGCGGAAGTTATCGAAGTTTTCGAATACTGCTTTCACAATGTTGTATACCACATCTTCCGGTACCGCAGTGGAAGAGACAAACGTTGCGCCAACACCAAATGTTTGCACATCATCAGGGTTGCCCTTGTACATGCCACCTGGAACCGTTGCAGTACGGTAGTAGCTGGCATCAGACAGTAGCTTGTCGACTTGTGGACTTGCTACCTGAACGATATTACTTTCACATGACGTTGTAGCTTCCTGAATCGCACCACTTGGGTGGCCTACCACATAAACCATCGCGTCAATTTTGTTATCGCACAATGCTTTCGACTGTTCAGCCGCTTTCAGTTCTGAAGCCAGCTTAAAGTCTTTAGTTGTCCAACCATACTGGTCCATCAGAACTTCCATTGTGCCGCGTTGGCCTGAGCCTGGGTTACCTATGTTGACTCGTTTACCTTTCAGATCTTCAAAGCTCTTGATGCCCGAATCGGCGCGAGCAACAACGGTGAACGGTTCTGGGTGAACAGAGAACACAGCGCGTAGCTCTTTGAATGGGCCCGCTTCAGAGAACTTGCTTGTTCCGTTGTAGCCGTGATATTGCCAGTCAGACTGTGCGATACCTAAGTCCAGTTCACCCGCACGAATCGTGTTGATGTTGTAGATGGAACCACCGGTAGACTCAACAGAACAACGAATGCCGTGTTCTTTTTTCGTCTTGTTTACCAAACGGCAAATAGCACCGCCTGTTGGGTAGTAAACGCCTGTGACACCACCGGTACCAATGGTTACAAATCTGTCAGCAGCCGAAGCGTAAAAAGTGGCGCCTAAAAGTGCAGTTGCTGAGGCGGCAGTCAGTACGTTTTTTAGCAATGTCATAATAATTCCTTTTTATTGCGTGTAACGATCCTATCTTACTTACCAGAGGCACGAATCAGTTTTTGTTTAGTGCCTTTCGGAAACTATAAGCATCATGAATGCAAATGTTTAATAATTTGTTAATTTTTTTGAGGTTTCTCACTTGTTCTGCATTATTAATGGCTGGAATTCCTTGTGGATCAAGGTGATTGTTCTCAAACCCAACTCGTACATCGAGGCCAAGTAGCATGGCACTGATGAGGCAGTCCTGCTCACGATCGCCAAACGCACATACCGCGAGGTGAACGTTTTGTTGAACAAACAGACTCAAGTCAAGTCGCTTTAAATCCCACGGACTGGATTGCTGTTCGTTATGGTATCGGCCAAGAACGACGAGAGCGTGTTGATTCATGGTAGGCAAGACTCCCAGAGCACGTAGCTGGAAGTAACGGTCAATATCATCTTGATCGTAGAGAATGATTTGGCTGATGATTCCGTGTTCCGCGACCCAGTGAAAAAAGGCTTTTCCAGATTTAATGTGGGTGTCATCGGGTATCAATTCACGCAGTGCGAATGAGGCGGCTTCGGGCTTGACCGCTTTAGTCAGTGCTATTTGCTGCTCTGCACTATAAATCCCTACGGCTTCGGTTGTCAGCTGGACGATAATGCTGTCACCGACGGCCTGTTTCACCTTGTCATACAGTTGGCGATTGGGTTCGATCTCTAGGCTGTGCTGACCATGTTCATCTCGACAGTGAAGATGAATCATTGCAGCGCCGGCATCACGACATGCAATGACCTCAGAGATAATTTCTTCCTCGGTCATTGGAAGATTGGGATGATCTCGCTTGGTTTTACGCGCTCCATTTGGTGCCACGATAATTGCGCTGGTTTGCTGGTGGCCAGCATCACCTGTTGCTAAATCCATGTTCCGGACACCTCAGTCAATGTGGTTTTCAGTTTAGTCACAATCTCGTCGATGTGGCTTGGTTCGATGATGAAAGGTGGCGCTAACAGAATGTGATGACCTTGTTTTCCGTCAATCGTCCCGGACATTGGGTAACACATCAGGCCATTTTTCATTGCTTGAGACTTAACCGCAGTGTGGGCTTTTGTGGCGATATTGAGCGGAGCTTTGCTTGCTTTATCCTTGACGAGTTCAATGCCAAGGAAGAGTCCTTTGCCTCGAATATCGCCCACGTAAGGCAAATTGCCCAACTCACTCGACAGGGCTTGTTTAAGCTCTGCTCCGTGAGATTGCACCGCAGACAACAAAGATTGTTGTTGAATAGCTTCGACTGTGGCCAGTGCAGAGGCACATGCCATCGGGTGAGCCATAAATGTGTGACCGTGCTGGAAGAAGCCGCTGCCATCGGCAATAGCTTGGTAAATCCGGTCATTGGCGATGGTGGCACCGATAGGTTGATAACCCGCTCCCAGTCCTTTCGCAATACAGACCAAATCGGGTTCTATCTGCTCTTGCTCGAATGCAAAGAAACTGCCGCTGCGACCGACTCCGCACATGACTTCATCCAAAATGAGCAACACTTCATATTGATCGCAAATTTCTCGAATTCGTTTGAAGTAGCCTTCTGTCGCAGGCACGGCGCCAGCAGTCGCGCCAACAACAGGTTCAGCGACAAACGCCATGACGTTTTCTGCGCCTAATTCTAGGATTTTTTCTTCAAGCTGATTGGCACTGCGAAGTGAATAGTCCAGCTCTGACTCTTGTGGCTGCTGCAATCGGTATGCGAAACAGGGGTCAATATGGTGACTGGTTGCGAGCAGTGGCTGAAATGGCTCGCGGCGCCATTCATTTCCGCCGACAGCAAGTGCTCCTAGCGTGTTGCCGTGGTAACTCTGTTTACGCGCAATGAACTGAGTCTTGTTTGGTTTGCCCAACTCAACAAAATACTGTCGAGCCATTTTTAGCGCCGACTCCACGGCTTCAGAACCTCCGCTGACAAAGTAAGCGTGATTGAATTGCGAAGGCATCAAAGCACACAGCGCATCGGCCAATTGTTCACAGGGCTCGTTGGTAAAAAAACCAGTGTGAGCAAAAGGAATACGCTCAAGTTGTTCAGCGATGGCTTGTTTGACCATCGGGTGGCTATGGCCAAGATTAGAAACTGCAGCGCCGCCACAAGCATCTAGGTAAGCTTTTCCATGCTTATCATAAAGATAAACACCTTCGCCGTGGCTGATAGTAGGTAGTTGTGTATGACAGTGTCGGTGGAATACGTGAGACATAACAGGTCACTCGGTGGTCGCATTAGCCTTATCCTGTACAACAAAGCTTAGACGCGCAATCGATTAAAAGTTGACCGTTATGAGTTTTTGGAATGAGGTTGAGAATACAGAGATGAAAAAAAGCAGCCAACAGGCTGCTTTTAAAACAATTAGATATCGCGACTTTCGGCAAATTTTTCCAAGCCGAGGACCAGCGCAATGGCACACAACATGAGAACGATGGCGATGCCTATCTGAGCAGGTTGTGAGGTGATGGCTTCAAAATCAAACGGTGATAGGTTGCGTTCAATCAACGGGACTTGCTCACCACTTGAGTTAGTACGCCACGTCAACGTTTCTTTCCAAGGCCAGATCTTTGGCAATGTGCCAATCATTAGGCCAGTCAGGAAGATAAGAGTGATGTCTCTGAATCGTTTTAGGAGCCAGGATAAGACGTGGGAAAAGCTCAGTAAACCAATGACACAGCCAGTGAGGAATAACAGCAGAATGGTGATATCCAATGATTTGACTGCGCCAAGTACAGGGCTGTACATGCCAATGAGCAGCAGGATAAAACTGCCAGAGATGCCGGGTAAGATCATCGCGCAAATGGCGATCGCTCCAGCAAACATGACATTAATGCTGGTCGGATCCATTTGAAGGGGTTTGAGAATGGTAATGCTGTAAGCAAACCCGGCCCCAAGTAATAGGAAGATAAGGCGACTGAAGCTTCTTTTTTCTATTTGTTTCAGTATATGGAAAACGGAAACCAGAATCAGGCCAAAGAAAAAAGACCATAACGGAATAGGGTGTGTCACCAGCAACCACGAAATCAGCTTAGCTAGTGTTGCAATGCTGGTGAGAACGCCCCCGAATAAGGCGATGAGGAAGAAGCCGTTGATATGGTTAAACGCAGCTTTAACGCCATCGCGTTTCAATACGCCAATCAGGCTGGGATTAATGCGTCGGATGCTTTCCAACAATGTGTCATAAATGCCTGTAATGAAGGCGATAGTGCCACCAGAAACTCCTGGTACAACGTCGGCCGCGCCCATGGCTAAGCCTTTACAGAAAGTGGATAGATAATTCATTCGATACAGCAATTCAGTTCAGGTAGTGGGAGTATATCGACAATAACGTAAAAAAAGTATGAAAATAGTGCATTGATAAACTAGTTGATAAGATACTTGTTTAATATCGAATTGCACTTATTTGCAAAATGCAATTTTCATTTTGCACATTCAATATAATAAATTGGCTAAAAGTTGGATCAATATTGTGGTTTTATGGGTTTTAAAGTTGGCACGCTACATGCATTAAAGTGATTGACCCTTATTAAGCCGAGGGTCACCTAGCCAACTGACGTTGTTAGTGAATGAATTTGTTCACACTATATATATGCCAATCGCCTTCATTGCGGTTGGCTTTTTTTTGTCCTTTGGTTAACTCTTGGTCAATTTACACGGATTCATGACACGAATTTTCTGTCTATACTCGACAAACGCCTGCGAGTTTATTAATAATGTCCGCTTTCTTTTTATAGCCCTAAAGTACACCGTAGGGTTTCGCTGTTGAAATGGAGTGGGGAAACCCGCTGTAGAGAGGACGTTTTTCAATAGAGAATATCTCAATCAGTGCCTGCAATTGTTACCTGAGACCTTGGTAGCAAAATGGCCCAGAGCAGTATGCTCTTAACTCGTTAGGGAAGATGAGTGACAGACAATAAAGAGGTTATATGAATCAGATAATTTCGGTTGGACCACTAGAATCTTTCTTAATCGCAATCAGCGTGTTGTTTCTTGGTCACTTTGTAAACTCAAAGCTCCCTATTCTGAAGAAGTTTAATATTCCAGAGCCTATTGTTGGTGGTTTGATCGTTGCGATGATCATCACGGGAATGCATTTTAATGGGGTTAGCTTAGAGTTCTCATTACCGTTGCAAAACACCTTTATGTTGATGTTCTTCAGCACTGTTGGTCTGGCTGCAAATTACACGCAACTGATGAAAGGCGGCGCTAAAGTCTTTCTATTCCTAGCCGTTGCGTCTTTTTACATCATCATTCAAAACGGTGTTGGTGTGTCAATGGCGACAGCGCTTGGTTTGGATCCTCTAATGGGGTTAATTGCTGGCTCCATCACATTGTCGGGTGGACATGGTACGGGTGCAGCATGGTCTCAGACTTTTACTGACACTTACGGTTTGAGTAATACACTTGAAATTGCAATGGCATCTGCGACTTTTGGTCTGATCATTGGCGGTATTATCGGTAGCCCGGTTGCTCAGAAATTGGTTACTAAACATAACTTCGAATCTGAATACGGACGCGGAACACAAACCCATGAAAAGTTCCCTGAAGTCGTGACGTATAACGAATACGAAGAAGATAAGGTGACTGCGAAAAAGGTCATTGAAATCCTGTTTATTCTTCTTATCTGTGTAACTGGTGCTAAATACCTTGAACAGTGGGTGAGTAGCTTGGAAATCAGTTGGCTGATGATTCCAGACTTTGTTTACGCTTTGTTCATCGGTGTCTTCATCACCAACGTTATGGAAGTTACTAAGACACACAAGGTAGATGCAGAAACCGTTGATATTTTGGGCACGGTCTCGCTGTCTTTGTTCTTGGCTATGGCACTGATGAGCCTGAAACTATGGAACATCTTTGACTTGGCGATTCCGTTCTTAATCATTCTGTCGGTTCAGTCTGTCATTTTAGGTATTTTTGCGTACTTTGTGACGTTCAAAGTGATGGGCTCAAACTACGATGCAGCTGTTATTGCGGGTGGTCACTGCGGTTTTGGCCTTGGGGCAACACCGACAGCTGTTATGAATATGGGTTCTCTGGTGAATAAGTTTGGCCCTTCACCGCAAGCGTTTATGGTGGTGCCGATTGTTGGTGCTTTCTTTATCGACATTGTTAACTTAATTATCCTTCAAGGGTATATCTCCTTTATCGGCTAATAAGTTCATATATAAAAGAAAAGGCCTCTTTAAGAGGCCTTTTTGCTTTCTGACGGATTTTAATGGTCTAGGTAGAGATAGTTCTGCCAGCTTTTCATTCTAATGAGTACTTTACGCATAATGGATACATGAGTGAATTGATCGGAGTAAACCGCAACTTCGACCGCTGTCCCCATGGGTAAGTGGTAGTCAGATAAGTCATCAGTGATCTTCAGAGTAACAAAGACTCGCCCACTGGTGCGCAATGCCTCCGTGCCAAGCAGGGCGCCACGGGCCTGAAATTGGCTTTCGCCAATGGCGGGCAACACATCTACTACTTCCCCTTTAAAGACCTTGCCTGGAAGCGCTCTGAAGAGAAATTCTGCTTCATAACCCGGCTGTAAGCGTTGTAAGGAATTTTGCCTGAACGCGGCTGCATAAAGCGTTTCCTCTGTATGAACAAAGGTCATCACAGGTGCTAACGGCAGTGGAACTGCCATAACCCCAGGTCGCAGAGCTAACTGCGTTGCAAAACCATCGGTGGGAGCTCTGACGATGGTTTGTTCAAGATCGAACTCAGCTTGACGCAGCTCCGCTAGCAAACGCGCCACTGTTGTGTTTTCTCCACCAATTTCAGAGTTGAGTGCTATCTTGGCTTGATCCACTCTGGCTTCCGCAACTTTGACCGCAGCCTCAGTGGCTTTGTATTCTTGGCGTCGGGTGTCCAGTTCTTGCTCGGTGAAGGCGCCTTTATCGTAGCCACGTTGATAACGAGCGTATTCACGTTGTGCCTTATCTCTATCTGCGATGGCTTGAGCTTGAGCGGCTTGCGCTTCTTGCACATCAGACTCCAGTCCAAGTGCGCCTTGGCTGGCTTCTTTAATTTGTGCTTCAAGCTTTTCAACTTCAGCTTCGTATGGGATAGGGTCAATCATGAAGAGAATGTCCCCTTGTTTGAGTGGTTTATTGGGCTCAACAGGCACTTCGATAACACGGCCTCTTACTCCTGAAACGATAGGAGTGCTAGAAAAGACCTGATTGCCAAGCTGGGTAAAGGGATGGTTGTAGTTCATCAACAAAATTAAGGTGCCGACTAAAACCACACCTCCCAATACGGCTGTTGGGACGGTCCATTTATTGAGAGGAATATTGAAGATTTTAAAGATTGCAATGCACAAAGCGGCGTAGGTCAGAATGAGAAGTAAATCCATTATTGCTCCTCCTCATGTTCATCGATACGGGGTGTTACAGTCGTTTGATTGTTGTGTTGCTGCTTAAGTTCAAGGACTTCCTTTTGTAGCTGGCTTACTTGATCAATCAGTGAATCAACACGGTGATGAATATCGTGTTGTTCTTCTTCCAGCTTTTGAAAGCCCCACCCTCGTTCCTGACGCCATAAGGTGGCCCATATCCAGAGAAAAGGCCAGATGGCGTGAAGTGTGAAGAGACTCACCCAGCCAGCATAATGAATCGCATCCTGATGTGGATGCTCTCGCTCCTTGGCTATCTCATACGGAATATCGTGAATCACGATAATGCCGTAGAAAATGACCAGAGCAACAAAGATGAGTAGACCTAGCGCGAAATAGTCCAAAAACATAAATGCGTCCTGTTATTGTGTTTGTATTCAATAAAACGTACGGTGATACAAAGCTAAGTATAGAAATAAAAACAAGATATTAGAGAGACTTTGTAAGTCTGCCTCTTTTTTTTTCAAATCAATACTAAGGTCAATAGATGGAGTTTCAGGGAGAGATTGCCGCGTTGTCGGCTGCAGTGGTCTGGGCGCTGGCGACTTGGATTTACAGTCAATTCAGTCATCACTTTTCAGCTATGCAGCTCAATATTGTTAAAGGTGTCGCCGCTTCAGGCATGATGCTGGTGGTGATGCCATGGATTGAGATGCCCACAATGGCGATATCTGCTACTCATTTGGCTATATTGGCAGTGTCGGGAATCATTGGTATTGCCGTCGGAGACAGCGCTTATTTCGCCTCCTTAAAGCGAATTGGTGCCAATAAAACTTTGCTACTGGAATCCTTAGCGCCGCCGCTTTCAGGTGTGTTGGCGCTGGTCGCCCTAGGTTCGGTTCTACCTCTGCAAAGTTGGCTCGGTGTGTTATTGACAACCTTAGCCGTCACCTTCGTTATTTTTCAGCCTGATGCCAGTGGTCAACAAACGAATTGGTCAGGTGTCGGTTTTGGTTTGCTGGCGAGTGTATGTCAGGCATCGGGAGTGGTGATCTCACATTACGCCTTGGTGGCCGGAGATTTGCCGCCTCTGTTAGGAGCACTAATCCGATTGTCTGTCGGTGTGTTGGCGGTGGCTATGGTGATTGTGGTATTTGAGAAAACCCCTTTCTCTTCAATGAAAAAGCATTTAGGACAACTTACGAAATCGGCCTTTCTGTGGCTGCTAGGTGCGATTTTTGTCGGGACTTTTTTAGCATTATGGCTTCAACAAATCGCTTTGAAACACGCTAATCCGGCTGTTGCTCAAACTCTGATTGCAACCAGCCCGTTATTCATGTTGTTTATCTATATGGTGAAAGGGGAGAAAGTCACAGCCAAAAGCATCATTGGCACTTTGGCTGCGGTTGGTGGGATATCGTTGTTCTTTTTGCGTTAAATCTTATTCCGTACAGACTTGATTACGGCCGTTGGCTTTTGCTCGGTATAGGGCTTTATCTGCACGGTAGAACGTACGCTGGGTGTTTTCGCCCTCTCGGTGAAGGGTTATGCCAATACTGACGGTTAGGCCACGTTCACCAAGAATATCTTGCCAGCCAAATTTAAAAATACGCTCACGGTAATTTTCAGCATGCATCGTGGCTTGTTCCAGTGTGGTACGCTCAAGAATAACCAAAAACTCCTCCCCACCAAATCGTACGCTCGATGCACCGCGGAACTTAAAGTAGGCAGACAGCTCATGAGAGACGTTCACGATGGCTTTATCGCCAACTAAGTGGCTCAGCTCGTCGTTAATGGATTTAAAATGGTCAATATCGATAACCATGAGCGCAAAAGGTACGTCATGCAACAATAGGTCTTTGAGCTTCACATCCAGCCAGCGTCGGTTGTGTAGGCTGGTCAGCGGATCGGTAAATACATCTTGTTGGAGTTGAGCCACGGTGTGCTTCTGGCTTTCCGTGGTTTCTTTGAGCTCACGATTTTCAAGTTCAGATAGAATCAGTTTTAGTTGCAGTTCAAATCGCGATAAACGTCGTAGCTGTGCAGCACCAAGTTCACCGATTGGGATCTGCTTCATCAAGTCACTTTCGATGCGAAATGCTCGCTTCTGGCATTCCAGTGCTTTTTGGAAATCGCCTTGTTGCTCGTATATATCACCTAATGCCGTATTCAGTTTGAGGTTGAGTACAGGTGAAGCGTAACGTCTGATCTTCTTCTGGGCGCTTTCTAGTACCCAGTTCGCCAAATGAGGTTTGTTTGATTCATTGAGGCTATGCGCCAGCTCAAGACGAATCATATTCGACAGCCAGATCGAGTGGATATTACCGGCAGTGTATTGAACGTTGCCCAAACACTCTATCGCTCTATCTTGTTTGCCTTGTCGACGATACAGCTTTGCCTGATAGAGCAGGATTTGCCCAGCAAGTACCTTGTCGCTGACCAGAATCGCTAGCTCAGAGCACTCTTTAAGTAGGTCTTTTGCTGCCGAGGTGCGATTAAGCTCGATATAGCACGACAACATGTATAGCTTGTAGCGTAGACGCAATGAGCGGCTGGAGATGGCATGATCGATACCATCTATCTTTTGATAGTAGCGTAATGCCCGGTTATGGTCGCCGTAGGCATCACATAGATTGCCCATGCCCAATACCGCAAGTACATAGGCGTCGATATGGCTGGTATCGACGGCAATGGTTGATGATGAAATGTACTCCTGCAATGCACCTGAGTAATCGCCCCCTTCCACCAGTCGATCGGCTAAGCTGTTTTTCACCTCTAGGATCAACTCTGCGTCGCTTGGCAGAGATAGGTGTTCGAGTGCACTTCTTAACTCTTCAATGCTGATTTTGGGCTGTTTGAGCTCATTGCGATACTCAGCACTGATGATTAAGCTTTGCGCTTTTTCCTGAGGCGTGGTCGCAATATGCTGACGAATGTGGTTCCAGAAAATAATCGCCTCTTCACCTGAAACAGAAGAAGCATCTAAACCCGATTCGGAGATTTTATTAAGCAAAGTTTCCATTCTGTACTTCCAATGGTTGGCTTTCTTCTAGTTGTTCTAAAGTAAATGGGAACGTCAGGATGTCTTGAAAAACCACTTTGGGCAGTGATTTATTGAGTCCTTTTCGATGCCATGGGTAGATTTCGATCATTTTTGCTAATACGTGAAACACTTGCAAAGCGGCATCGTCTTTCTCTGCGAGCAGGACACCGAGGCGATCACTACTGAGTCGAGAAAGGAGGTCTTGCTGTGTACACAAAGAGTGTGCGAGTTCAGCACACACTTCAATGTATTCAGGGTCGCTGTGCTGAATGATAACGACTGCATGGTTAGAACGTTTCAGTTCGGTCTTGAACAGAACCAGTTGCTCCCACCAGTAAATCTCAGACACCATCTGATTAAGGTGCTTTTCTGGATCGTATTCGTGTTGGCCACGAATGCGGTTAATCAATTTGCGCGCGCGCTGTTCGAGTTGACGCTTCGATGCTCGGGCTTTGTCGTTACTTACTCGGGCAGTTTGCTCTCTGAGCATATCTGTTGAGTGTTTACGGTATTTTTGAAACGCGTGCAGGGCCTCTTTAAAGTTACCTTGCTCTTCAGCCACACGTGACTGCTGAAAACAAATCTG
The DNA here is from genome assembly GCF_947311885.1 of Vibrio sp. St2. Taxonomy (NCBI): domain Bacteria; kingdom Pseudomonadati; phylum Pseudomonadota; class Gammaproteobacteria; order Vibrionales; family Vibrionaceae; genus Vibrio; species Vibrio sp. St2. Next base: position 1,159,789 of record NZ_CAMZNA010000002.1, read on the forward strand.
CGACAACAGTTCGCCGTTATCGAAAGACGACGCTGAACGTTCGGCTTGTACTAGTAGTTTGGTGGCTTCTTCCGGGCGCTTTCTCAATAATTCTAGTCTTGCCTGGCTGATGTAAGAGTGCGCTTTCATCCACACCAGATCGTGTTTTTCAGCCAGGTCTTGTGCCTTACCCGTTGCAATTTCTGCGTCTTCAATCCGCTCAAGCCCTAGCAGGGCTAATCCTCTGAAGTCCCAGACTTCTGCTTGCCAGGTTTTATCTTCGTGGCCTTTGAGTGCCTCGGTCGCGCCATCGAGTACAGTCAGCATCTCAACATAGTTGTTGAGTAGGTAAAGGTCCCATGCCAGTAGAATTCTCGCTTTGCCTTCAAGCCAACCGATACGTGTATTATTGGCAACGGTCACGGCCAGTTCGTGAGTCGTTTTGGCGAGCTGATATTCATGAGTAATTCGCCAGACGTTGCCTAGCCCGATTAAGCATTCGATTTGTATTTCGATTTCATCGACCAGAGCGGATTGCTCAAGGGCGTTAATCCAGAACTGTTGGGCAGAGTAATATTTGGCTTGGCCCCAGAAGTGGAGCGCATGGATATGAAGAATCTCAGGAAGAAAGTCGTCGGTATCTAGGGAGTTGAGTTTACTATGGGCTTCTTTGATGTATTTTAGCCCACGCCGATAATCCATCAGGCTCCAGGCACAGCGAGACATGATAATCAGACACTGTACAGCCCCTTCTGGGTACAAAATCTGACTGGCGCGCGTCGCGCACTGTTCAGCGATGGCTAAAACCTTTTCAGGCTCACTTTCAATTCGTGCTTTGAGCTGTTCAATCTCTGTATCTAGCAGATGCTGGCTTTTATCCAATGAATCAATCCCTTAACAGCCATTCTTAATATCATTCAAAAGTATTATAAAAATAGTGACTGATGTAACTCTAGTAAAAGCATTAATACGCCTAAGGTTTAATGGCGTACTTCACAATAATGGTAATTATGAAAGCAGTTCCCGCAGAGTCAAAGGTGATTGAGTTAAACCAAGACTTTGCGCCGCTGTCATACCGCTCTTATCTTGGTAGCACAAATTATGCCATGCCCGGAAAATATCCAACATTGGTAATAAACCACCAGGGCGAAGCTTACGACGAGGTTCGTTGATAAAGCTTTCAAAAAGAGTTTGAAAGCGCTGTTGGTAGAATTCGGTCTGGCGGACGCTTGCTTTTCTAAGCCATTCTTTCGGCTCGTTATTCTGCCCTGCAAGGTAGCAAATCCCTTTTGATGAATTTGCAAAAGAGGTAATAGCCCAGCGATCGCGCCACCAACCCATATGAACAATATCGATCTTTCCGACCAGACTGTGCTCATTCCAGCTTTCATCTTCCTCGACATACATAAGGTCGACATTTTGACGCTGGATGCGTGATAAGCAAACACTCAGCGCTGCAGAACGCAAAACGGGATCTTGGGGTAGATAGATAGAAACCTGACGTTCACTGTTACACAGATCCAGTACATGGAGGAAATGAGCGTAAGAGGTATATGGCGGTCTGATCAGTGCTCCTTTTGATGGGTAGTTGAACACGGTCAGGTTACCCATCGGGTCTTCAACATTGCCACGTGCGAGGATCGTTTGATATTGCTGATCAATACGTTCTCTGAGTACAGGTGATGGCTCTGGAACTGGGATGCTGGCTTCAGATGAGTGATCGCGCGAAACGAATCGAGCGGTTTCCTGATACGGATCGTGGTCAATACTGCCTAGTGGTTCTTCATTACCAGAATAGTTGACGTGCTGGCAGAGGATGTAGCCTGAGTTGGCTTCACCAGTCGCTATCCATAGTACGCCATTATTACTCTTAGGTTGCAGAGGCACGTAGTAGGACGCCAGTTCATATTTCTCAGCATGATTGACCCAGCGTGCATCAAACATAGCCAGCTTGCGACGACATCGGCTAGCAATATGATCGAGGTGATCGTAAAACGTCTTCGGGTTGATCTCTAGCTTACGGCAGATTTCACGTACTGAGTAGCCCATAAAGAGCAGACCGAGGAGGTTTTCCTGAAAGGTGAGTTTCTTATTGGCACCTGACCATTTATCAACGAACGTCGATTGGCAAAGCTTGCAACGATAACGTTGGCGGTCACCGCTGTAACCAAAGGCATGATACAGGTGTTTATGAGTATGGACAGATAAGCCAAAATTTTCGCAATCGGTATTGCGACAGGTTGGCAGACCGTCACTGTGGAGTTGTCTTAAACGATGGAGTTCGTTTAACACTTCCTGATTGTTAAGTAAGGGGGGGAAAGCACCGCACTCCCGACATACCATCGCAGGTCGCTTAGGGTTAGCATGTTGCACGACGTATCGATGTGCATCACTCAATCCAAAGTTGTCACACGCCAATGTTTTACAAAAGTTGAGTTGTAACCCGTCTGCTTCCTGTGGCAGTTTGCCAGTTGTCACTATCTCCCCCTCGGGATTATCTGGGCTGCCAGGCTATTGGCTCTGGCAGCGAAAGATTGGCGATTAGATGTTGATGGCTGTCTCAAGCGCAACTTTCATCATGTCGTTGAAAGATTTTTGGCGCTCTTCTGAGCTCAACTTCTCGCCACGGATGATGTGGTCAGAAACCGTTAGGATAGTCAGTGCTTTTGCACCTAAATCGGCAGCAACACCGTAGATACCTGCCGCTTCCATATCAACACCTAAGATGCCTAGTTTTTCCATCTTCTCGAAGATGTCGGCTTCTGGAGTGTAGAAAAGGTCTGCAGAGAATACGTTACCTACTTTTACAGGTACTTCTTGAGCGCGTGCTTGGTTTACAGCTTCTTCTAGAAGGCCGTAATCAGCAATTGCCGCGAAGTCATGATCGTTAAAACGGATACGGTTCACTTTTGAATCTGTTGATGCACCCATACCGATGACAACGTCCATCAGGTTTACGTCATCACGTACTGCGCCACAGCTACCAACACGAATTACGTTTTTCACACCATACTCAGCGATTAGCTCGTGAACATAGATACAAGCTGATGGGATACCCATGCCGTGACCCATCACAGAAACACGTTGACCTTTGTAAGTGCCTGTATAGCCGAACATGCTACGAACATCACAAACTTGTTTTACATCTTCTAGGAATGTTTCCGCGATGTATTTAGCGCGAAGTGGGTCGCCTGGCATCAAAACCGTTTCAGCGAAATCACCTGGTTGAGCGTTAATGTGTGGGGTTGCCATAGTTGTTACTCCAAGTTTATTAGTAATTCTGTGTTCTGATTACTAATTTTGTTGATTCTCAAAAATCTGTTGAAGCAATACTAGCTAGATATGGCAAGGCTCCATGAGAAGTACGTCACAAAAGTAATCCATTTCACTATAGATGTAAGTATTTATAACGTTTTTTGTTGAAAGGGTTAATGCAATCGATTTGGAAAAACGATTGCCTCAGAATTGAACCGAAATCGTATCAATTACGTAACACTCCATTAAATTGTACATTTTTATTTCTTGTATAACTTTGAGATGTTGTGCTAAAAATTATACAAAAGATATTTTTGTACACCTCAACAAGAATACTGGAGCACAATATGAGCAACGTAATTAAAGTCGGCATTAGTTCTTGCGTTTTAGGTGAAAAAGTTCGCTTCGACTCAGGGCATAAGATTAGTAAGTTCGTCACTAAAGAACTCGCACCCTTTTTCGAGTTTGTTCCAATTTGCCCGGAAGTTGGAATGGGGATGCCCGTGCCAAGGCCGACTATCCGTTTGGTGTCGGATCAAGAACGTATTGCTTTGGTAGAAACAAAAGATGCGTCCATAGAGCACACAGACAAGATGGTAGACTACTCCAAAAATAAAGTGGCTGAGCTGCGTGACACAGAACTGTGCGGATATATTGTGTGTGCCAAATCACCAACCTGTGGCATGGAGCGGGTGAAAGTGTACAAAAAAGGTGGGGCTGACAACACTGGAGTGGGTCTTTACACCCAAGAGCTGATGAAGCAAATGCCTTGGCTACCAGTTGAAGAAGATGGCCGCTTGAACGACCCGGTTTTGAAAGAGAATTTCATTACTCGGATCTACACGCTGAGAGACTTTTACGACTCCATGGGTGGTGCTCCGACAGCCGGTAAAATTGTTGCATTTCACTCTCGCTACAAACTTACTTTGATGGCCCATCACCCTCAGTCATACAAAGAGTTAGGTCGCTTAGTTGCCAATATCAAAGAGTATGACATCGATACTTTTTATCAAGAGTACCGTGTGGGTTTGATGAATGCGGTATCGCACAGAGCAAGTCGTAAGAACAACACCAATGTGCTTATGCATGTCCAAGGATACTTCAAGCGAAACCTCGCCAAGGACCAGAAAGCGGAATTGTGTGGTGTGATTGATGAGTACCGTCAAGGCACACTTCCACTACTGGCCCCCATCACTTTACTTAAACACTATTTGGCTGCGTACCCGGATGCTTATTTATCCGAGCAGAAATATTTGCAGCCTCACCCTCAGGAAATGCGCTTGAGATATGGATTATAGAATGAAGAAATATGCAATCAGAGAAATATCAGAGCTGACGGGGGTGAAACCTGTCACTCTCCGAGCTTGGCAGCGCCGTTACAACTTGATAGAGCCTGAAAGGACAGAGAAAGGCCATCGCCTATATACACAAAAGCACATCGACTTAATCAATGACATTCAAGGCTGGTTAGGTAAAGGAGTGTCGATTGGCAAGGTGAAAGCGTTATTGGAATCTGGAAAACAGGCTGAATCCGAAGTCTCTGCCAACATGGCTCATTTAGATGATGTTGAACCTGTTTTAGATGCTTTGGCGAGCCTAAATAAAGGGAAAGCAGAAACTCTGATTCATTCAGTGCTCAAAGAGTACCCGCTCAATGTTGTGGAAACTCAGTTTATTCAGCCTGTGGAGCAGGCATTAGGACTTGTCAGACAGAACTTACGATCACTTCAATTTGGTTTATTCCAAACATTGATGCTAACCAAGCTCAACGCGATTATCGAAGCAGAAAACAAGGCCGCTCGTTCAGGTAAAGCGCTCTTTATCAGCGTTCAAGGAAGTGTGGATGTGCCATCTCGCATAATGGCTCTTTCACTGGTAGAAAAAGGGTGCAAAGTGACCATTATCGATGAGGTTGAAGACTTATCTGGACTGCTTGGTCATCCATGCCTTGAAGAGTTTTCAACCTTAGCGATTTACAGCGCACGTGCGATTAATGAGTCGCAAATGGCTGCGATCCAACAACTGGAAACCATGATTTCCGGAGAGCTGATATTGCCGGAACTGTTACAACGCCTAAAGAGGTAAAGTCATGAATCTGGTGTGGCTAAGACGCGATTTAAGAATCGAAGATAACTCAGCACTAGTTAATGCTGTAGAGACTGGTGAGCCGGTTGTCTGCATTTACACTGCAACTCCTGAGACTTGGCATGAGCACGGTTTAGCGCCTATTCAGGCAGATTTGATTTACCGTCGACTACAGGTATTAAAGCAAGATCTGGAGTCTTTGCGTATTCCACTGCTTTACGAGGAAGTGGGTACATATATTAAGAGCGCAGAGCGTGTCGCTGAGATTGCTACTTTGCTCAGTGCGAATCGAGTGTTAGTTAACAAGGAATACGAGGTTAATGAGCAGCGTCGAGATGCCACGCTTGAAATGTGCTTGAATGGCACTGCCATTCAAGTTAAGTCCAGCGATGACAAATGCATTTTCGCTCCCGGTAGTGTGGTGAACAAGCAAGGTAGCTATTTCAAAGTGTTCACACCGTTTAAGAAGGCCTACCTCGCTAAACTTGGCGAGTGCTCATTTCAAGTTCGCAAACCACAAGTGGCTTATTCGAGTAGGTTACCTGAGCACTTGAATTCTCTACTATTCGCTGATGATGTGACCTTCAGCTACCCGCGAGAGCCGAGCGACCAATTTGCCGCGGATACCCAGTCGATAATCCAAAAGCTGAGAGATTTTGATAGCCAAGACGTAGAAGGCTATGCCAGCAACCGAGATTTTCCCGCTATTGCTGGAACGAGCCAACTGTCTCCTTACTTAGCTATCGGTGCTTTATCTGTTCGTCAATGTATGGCGCGTTTGATGTTTGGCCAAGCTCCCCCTCTCAGCCAAGGTAGAGAAGTCTGGCAGAGTGAGTTGATCTGGCGTGAGTTCTATCAGCATCTGATTTATTTTGAAGCTAAGCTGAGTAAAGGAAGGTCTTTCGTTGATTGGGGGGATCGCTTGGTATGGAAGAATGAACCACAGTATATTGAGGCGTGGAAGCAGGGCGAAACTGGTTTCCCGATAGTCGATGCTGCCATGAAGCAACTTAACCAGACGGGGTGGATGCATAATCGCCTCAGAATGATAGTCGCGAGCTTTCTGGTTAAAGACCTCCACGTTGATTGGCGGGTTGGTGAGCGGTACTTCATCAATAAACTGATTGATGGCGATTACGCGGCGAATAATGGTGGTTGGCAATGGTGTGCGTCGACAGGTTGTGATGGCCAGCCATATTTTCGAATTTTTAATCCTATTACGCAGGGTGAGCGATTTGACCCGCAAGGCGAATTTGTCCGTCAATGGTTGCCTGAATTAGCACAAGTACCTGACAAATACTTGCACCAACCCTGGAAATGGAGTGGTGTAAGAAGCTTGTCATATCCGCCGCCAATAGTTGATCATAAGGTAGAAAGAGAAGTAACCTTACGGCTCTATAAGGAAGCGAAGGACGCTTAGAATGCTGCGAAAAATACTTTCCCTCTGTTGCTGCTTTAGTACCTCACTATTTGCCGCAACTTACGAATTACCTCCAGAGGGAAGCAGCATGGTCGGGCGCACACAATACCATCAAGTGGAAAGTGGTGAGAGCCTGGCAGATATTGCAAAGCAATATGATGTTGGCTTTCTTACCTTGATGGCTGCAAACAAAGGCGTGGATCCTTTCCTACCTGCTGAAGACTTTGTTCTGACGATTCCGACGCAAATCATTCTTCCTCAAGTGCCAAGAGAAGGGATAGTCATCAATCTGGCAGAGCTGCGTCTATATTACTTTCAGCCGGAGAAGAACTTAGTACATATTTTTCCGGTCGGTATAGGTCGAATTGGTCGCGACACTCCTGAGATGGTGACCAGCATTAGTCAAAAACGGCCAAATCCAACTTGGACACCACCCGCATCCATTCGCAAAGAATACCTTGAGAAAGGCATCGAGCTTCCGCGAGTTGTACCCGCAGGTCCGGAAAACCCACTTGGGGAATACGCGATGAGGCTGGCTTATGGTGTTGGCGACTACCTTATCCATGGTACTAACAAAGACTTTGGTATTGGGCTGCGTGTCAGCTCAGGTTGTATACGTATGAACCCCAAAGACATTGACTGGTTGTTTCCAAAAGTGAAGTTGGGTGAAAAAGTTCGAGTGATTAATGAGCCAGTAAAAATTGCACTAGAGCCGGATCGCAGTGTGTTTTTGGAAGCTCATGAACCGTTAACGCGAAGCGATGGTAGTAAGAAGGATTTGAAGATCCCTCAGGAACTGCAGTGGTGGTTGGAAGAGTTTGATCTATCGGATGCTAAAGCAAGAGCGGCGATTCTTGCGCAAAATGGTGTACCAGTAGAAGTGGTCTCCCCGAGTTATTCATACGTGAATTGAGTCTTGTTATAAAAGAGAAAGGGCCTGCAATTGCAGGCCCTTTCTTATCGAAAATTGACAGAATTACTTAGTGTAAGACTGAGCAATGTTGTCGATACGCTCGTTAGCGCGTGCTGCTTCTTCTTGAGCAGACATTGCTGCATCGCCTGATTTACGTACATCAGACTGTAGAGCCTGTACATCTTGGCTTAGCTGGCTAACTTGATTGCTTAACTCGTCAATTTTTGCTGAAGATGCTTCGTCTGGACCAGAAGCACAGCCAGCTAGAAGAAGTACAGAAGACGCCGCAGCTGCGATCAACATTTTGTTCATAGATGAACTCCTTGCATTGTAAGTATCAAAATGACGTCCTATACATTTCTGCTCATATAGTGACGGTTCCTAAAGTGTAGACTCAAATCTAGGCTTCAAAAAGCAGAAAAAAGTCAAAAAAACCCAAGAATTTAAGCAATTATCAAATTAGTTGATATATGTCTCACTGACGAGAGCTATAAGTGTCAATGTTCTAACTATATCGAGGGATGTAAACATGGCGAAATGAGATAATTTTCTGTGATCTCTATCCAGTATGAATCTTTCACGGTATCATAGCGCGTTTTTGAAAACTTTCGTGTTTGAGCTATAACCTAGAGCAGGGCTGAGACACATCAATGAACTTGGAGAATACTTTGCACTTTAAAGATTTAGGCCTAGACAATCGCTTACTGAAAAACCTGAAGCACTTTGACTTCAAGCAAGCGACAGAGATACAGCAACAAGCCATCCCGGTGTCGATTGCTGGTAAAGATCTGTTGGCTTCTTCGAAAACTGGCTCAGGTAAAACACTGGCGTTTGTACTACCTATGCTACACAAGTCGTTAAAGAACAAAGCATTTTCAGCGAAAGATCCTCGTGGTGTGATTTTGGCTCCGACCCGTGAATTGGCGAAGCAAGTTTACGGTGAGCTGCGTTCTATGCTGGGTGGCTTGTCTTATGACGCGACTCTAATTGTGGGTGGTGAAAACTTCAATGATCAGGTGAAAGCGTTGCGTCGTTACCCGAAATTTATTGTTGCTACACCGGGTCGTTTGGCGGACCATCTTGATCACCGCTCGCTTTACCTAGACGGATTAGAGACTCTGATCCTCGATGAAGCGGATCGTATGCTGGATCTCGGTTTCGCTCCTGAGCTACGCCGCATCCACAACGCGGCTAAGCACCGTCGCCGCCAAACGTTGATGTTCTCAGCAACTCTTGATCACGCGGAAGTGAATGAGATTGCTTTTGAGATGCTAGATGCTCCAAAACGTATCGCGATTGGTGTTTCTAATGAAGAGCATAAAGACATCACACAGAAATTCTATTTGTGTGACCACCTTGACCATAAAGAAGCGATCCTTGAGCGCATTCTAGAAGAAGCTGAATACAAGCAGCTGATTATATTTACTGCGACTCGCGTAGATACGGAGCGCTTAACGGACAAACTCAACGAGAAGAAGCTTAAAGCAATCGCTCTGAGTGGTAACCTGAATCAGACTCAGCGTAACACCATCATGAGCCAGTTTGAGCGTGCCGTGTTCAAGATTCTAGTCACAACAGATGTCGCTTCTCGTGGTCTGGATATTGCGAACGTCACACACGTTGTGAACTTTGACATGCCTAAGCATACCGAAGAGTACGTTCACCGTGTTGGTCGAACTGGCCGTGCTGGTAATAAAGGTGACGCCGTGTCTTTGGTTGGCCCGAAAGATTGGGATAGCTTTAAGCGTGTTGAAGCTTACCTCCAGCAGGACCTAACGTTCTCTGAACTGGAAGGTTTAAAAGGTAAATTCAAAGGAATCAAACCACGTAAACCGGATTATCGTGGTAAGAAGAAAGTGGTTAAGAAAGCCAAACCACAAGCGAAGAAAACAGCGAAGAAGCCTGCTCAGCGTGATAAAGGTTTCTATCAGAATGTCGCTGTGGGCGATTCGGTCTTTATCCCGAAAAAGAAAGTCGCCCCGAAAGCCGACGACGAGTAATAAGAAAGCCACCTGTAATAGGTGGCTTTTTTGTATGCATTTAACGGAACTTGTGCCGTTAAAAAGGTTGTTAAATTAGTAGCATAAGATAGCTTTTCCACCAGAAAATATAATTGAGAGCGCATTTCTGAAACCAGCAAGATTAGAAACTGAGACCACAACATCCAGTGTTAATATTTTGCTTACTATGCGCATTTTTCTCTGTTTAGAGTGAGTAGTGATCGGGTGACCGATTGCATATGGCACTTCACCGTGAAGTGCTCCTACTTAACGACAGACAGAAGAAAAAAAGATGGAACTTAAAAAAATAACAGTGGCAGTGGCTAGTGTATTACTTAGTGCGAATGCCTACGCCATCAGCGCGCCCGTACCACAGGTTGTCGAACTCGATGCAGGACACAATCACGAACATCACCATGGTGTAGAAGATCAACACCTCGAATACACCCCAACGAAACTCACTCCCCAAAAGCCTCAACCAACAATCAAAGCGTTTAACATGATTGCGGCTGATGAAGCGGCTGTACCATGTGACGTTGAAGCGTTCGCGACATCAAACAGCACCAGCCTGATTAATACCATCACAACTCAAGGTGCTAGCTGTGTTAATGAGCTGTTCTCTGCTGAAAGCCGTATTCAGGAGACAACGTTTGAATCTAGCAACATGTTTAACGTTGCCAAGCACACCACAACTTTAGCTAAGAATTACCAAGGTGGAGGAAGCGATGAGCTGGAAGCTTTGTTCCTCTATCTACGTGCTGGCTATTACGCGGAGTTTTACAACGATAAGGTCAGCTTCACCACTTGGGTGCGCCCAGCGGTGAAAGAGGCGGTAGATGCGTTTGTTGCCAACGGCAATTTCTACGAAAACAGTGACGCTCACGGTAAGGTGTTAGCAGAAGTGATCATCACTATGGACAGCGCCAGCCTAGAACATCATTACATCGATGTTGTCACGCAATGGCTGAACCGTTGGAACGCCGACTACGCGCAGAGCTGGTACATGCGTAATGCAGTAAATAGCGTCTTCACCGTGTTGTTTGGTGGCAGCTGGAATGATGAGTACAAGGCGAAAATCGGCGAACAGACTGACCTAGTGAATGCGTTATCGAGTTTCGCGCTAAACCGTAACTCAATTGGTCGTGATGATGAGTTTATGACCGCAAATGCGGGCCGTGAACTGGGTCGATTAACGCGTTATCAAAACACGCCTATTGAGGCCAATGTCAAAGCTAAGGTGAAGCAGATCTTTGATCAGTATGAGATGTATGGCTTTGGTGATTCGGTGTGGCTGGGAACGGCGGATACGGCTTCATACTACTCAGATTGTACAGAGCTGGGAATATGTAACTTCAAAACAGAATTGAAGGCATTAGTGTTGTCACAAAGCTATACCTGTGGCCCGTCGGTTCGTATTTTGTCCCAGAATATGACTCAGGTTCAACACCAAGCGGCCTGTGACAAAATGGGTTACGAGGAAGGTTATTTCCATCAGCGATTAGAAACGGGTAACCAACCGGTGGCTGATGACTACAATACTCAATTGCAAGTGAACATCTTCGACAGCAGTAATGACTACGGCAAATACGCCGGACCGATCTTTGGCATTGATACCAACAACGGCGGTATGTACCTCGAAGGTGACCCTTCCAAACAAGGCAACGTGCCTAACTTCATTGCTTATGAAGCCTCCTACGCTAATCCTGATCATTTTGTCTGGAACCTAGAACATGAGTACGTCCACTATCTGGACGGACGATTTGATATGTATGGCGATTTTGGTCATCCAACTGAAAAGGTTGTGTGGTGGAGTGAAGGGGTAGCGGAGTATATCGCCAACGAAGACAACAATCAGAAAGCCATAGATACGATCAAAGACGGCTCAACTTACACACTGAGTGAAGTGTTTGAAACAACTTACGATGGTTTTGATGTCGACAGAATCTATCGTTGGGGTTATCTGGCAGTCCGCTTCATGTTTGAGCGTCACATGGACGACGTAAATCAGATGCTGGTGGAAACGCGTAAAGGTAACTGGTCGCAATATAAAACCATCATCAACGGCTGGTCTACGGCTTACCAAAGTGAGTTTGAACAATGGCAGCAAGAGTTGGTGAATGGTGGTTCAGAACAACAGCCACCAACAGCGGTGATATCGGTCAATAGTGAGGGACAAGTAGGTGAATCCATTTCATTCAGCAGTAAAGGTAGCTCAGACTCCGACGGTCAAATCTCGAGTTACCTCTGGGAATTCGGTGACGGCGCGACCAGTTCAGAGGCCAATCCGACGCACCAATACAGTAGTGAGGGGAGTTATTCGGTCCGCTTAACGGTCACAGATAATGATGGTCTAACGGCCAATACCAACGCATCGATCAATATTCGCAGCCAAGGTGACAACGACTCTTTGCCTACCGATTGTGCTGTTCGCCCGAAAGTCAGTGGTGGGCGATTGACGGCCGGAGAGCCAGTATGTTTGGCGTCGCAGTCGCCAATATGGCTGAGTATCGAAGGGGTTAATGAATATCAGTCGATGTCGATTACATCGGCGCATGGTACTGGTGATCTCAAACTGGAGTACAGTAACTTTGGCTGGCCAAATGATGAAGGCTCCAATCTTCATGGATGGTCTGATAATTCAGGAAACTCAGAATGTATCACTATTAATGGTCAGGCGAATTACTGGGGGTACTTGAAAGTGTCAGGAGAGTTCAGCAACGCAGCACTGGTGGTTGACTTCAATACATCAGGTTGCCGTCAATAGGTCGTGACTTCGAACAAAGCTCAGCATTCGCTGAGCTTTTTCGTTTTTAGCTTCACTGAGGGATTAACGTCGCTGACAAGTGGTGCACCCTCGACATGCGGAGCGGGAATGAGGATCCAGACGGCTACGCTGAATTTTGCAGTAGGCACTTTTCAGGCAGCGCCGCGCTGCAAACCAATCTTCAGGTTTTACCATAAGTAAGTAGCCGTTAAACCGCTTCACGAGAGGCGTTCGATACTCGCTTATAAAAGCTGGTTCGTAACCGATCTCGAAATAATCTAACGCCTCCTCTATAGAGGATAATTGGGCAATTTTTCGTTGGATTTCAGCGTCGCTCATCGTCGAAAACATCTGGAGAATGTGCCGAAATTATCTCATCTCTACTGATAAAGTTATTGATCTAAATCGAATCTAGTAAGGTGTGGGCAAATGTTAAATTTTGAACAACAGCCGATCAAAAAATAGACGTTTCATCACATATTTTCATTAACTTACGTGATTTTTATCTTTTCATATATTTATAACAAATATGCAACTTGTTTGCTTTAAGTTCTAGCCTTCAAACAAAAACTAAGGAACAAAACATGAATCTTAAGCAGTGGAATATCTTGTTAGCGTCTCTGATTGCGCTTCCCGTTTTAGCGGACACAGATGTATATTTGACCAATAATTCAGACCAGTCCCTGACTATTCAGGTGAGCCATGATGGCTCCGATTTACTTGAATATGGGGAAGAATGGAAACAACACACAGAAACGCTTGGGCCATGGGAGACCAAGCAAGTACTCAGCTTTAATCGCTGGGAAGGGGTGAAATCGGGCAAGACATACCAATTCAACACCGTGGTTTCCAATCCTGTAGGTGAAAGTGTTGTACTAAACCAAGTGATGGAAGGTCATTGGTATAACTCTACTATTGAATATGGAGTCTCTTCATCTGATGTTGAACTGGCTCTAAAAGATGACCGTAATGTACATCGCTTTAATACGGCTGCATTTGGTGAGCGACAAGCGGAGTTGGCGTTTAAGTCTGCGAATACCGCTCGCTATGATGACCTTTACTACACCATCACACCTGCCAAAGTCGATGAAACGGTTGAGCCAGATGAAAACACGCTTAAGTTAATGACTTACAACATTTGGGCGTTGCCTGTTATTGCGTCGCACATTGGCGATCGCTACGCACTGATCCCTGAATACGTCAAAGGTTACGATGTGTTGGCTCTGCAAGAAGTGTTTGCTAGCGGTCGAGAGGAGTTTCTACGCGAATTGGCAAAAGAGTATCCTTATCAGACCAAGATGTTAGATAAAGATGGCATCAACATTTACGACGGCGGTGTCACTATCGTCAGCCGCTACCCAATCGTCAATCAAGCACAGTATGTATTCCCTGATTGTACCGGAACGGATTGCTTCGCAGACAAAGGCGTCAACTACGCAGAAGTGATTAAAGGTGGTAAGGCTTATCATGTGTTTGCTACGCATACAGCGTCGTTCGATACAGATACCGCTCGTGATTATCGCCAGCGTCAGTTCAAACAGATCCGTGAACTGGCGACGTCACTCAATATTCCTTCCAGTGAAACGGTGGTTTACAGCGGTGATTTCAATGTTAACAAGCGTAAGTTCCCGGGTGATTATCAACAGATGATTGCGAATCTCAGCGCAATTGAACCGCAATACTCAGGCTATACGGAATCGACTTTCGATCCACGCATTAATGATTTTGCTGGCGAAGCCATGTCCGGTGGTGAGAATGTCGAATATCTTGACTACGTGATGGTGAGTGACGAGTATGCGGTGAAAGCATTCAACGATAACCGTGTAGATGTACCGCGCAGCACAGATGAACGCTTGTGGAAGCATTACAATCTATCCGACCATTTCCCTGTGTCGGCGGTGATTAAGTAATGGTTTATCGTTACCTGTTGTTGATGCTCGCCGTTGTGGCGGGCATCTTTCTCTGGCCTTCCGATGAGGTTGTTAATTCTCGGGCGATGGTTGAGAGGGAGTTTTCGGAACAATATGTCGCTGCTAACCAGAGTCTTGCTCGAACAGTGGAAGAGGGTGAAAGTCAGTCCGAAAATACGATTCCCCATCAAGGCAAAGTATTAAATCCTCTTGCGGAAGCCTCAGGAAACACGCTGGTTGAAGCGTTGGAATCTTTTTGGCAGCAGTGCCAACAGCGCAACGATTGTGAACAGCTACTGGTTCAGCTCCAAGCTGAACTGTCGGACGCTAGGTATCACCTCCTTGCTCGTTACCCTCAATTGAAAGCCCAGTGGCAAGAGGTAATGGGAAAGCTGGAGCTCAATCAATACCACTCGTTAGCTGATCGAATTGCAGAAATGAAGCGGCAGGCATTGTTAATTTGGGGCGAGCTCGCAAGTGTTATGTTTGCTGAAGAACATGCGCTCTATGATTTTAGTTTGGCATCTCAGGACTTAGCGACTGATAACGCCGAGAGTTATGTTGAAAGCTATGAAGCATTGCTGAATCAATGGCAACACAATGAAGAGTCGCTGTCTTTAGATAGCGGTGCTGCACGTTATGAAAAAGGCGTGAGTTTAATACCAAGCACGTTTACGCAGCAGCAAAAGGATCAAGCAAAAGCAAAGCTCGCCACCAAATACCTCAATGCTGAACAGTCGGCATCCATTGCTCAACGAGAGCAGCAAGTCGCGAGTCAGGAGGCACAAGTCGCAAGCTATCAAAGCCAGTTATCTGATCTCAAAGAGTCACTCGACCAGCAACGTTCAACGGCGGGGTCAGCAATGTCTGATCTTGAGTGGCAACAGTACGTTGAGCAGCAGATTAGCGACTTTCGTATTAACTTTTTTAACTATAACTAATTGTTAAATAAGTGTTTTATTTAATCGTTTGCGAAGATTTAATCTAAGAAATTATCGGAACCAGCCTCTAAATTGCTCATCAATCGGTCTTATGTGACTTATAGATCGTTGATATAACGCAGCTCCAAATCATTACAATAAGTGTGGTGTTGCGTATGAAGCACAATCAACGTTTGTTTATTCCCAAGAAAATTGCCAGCGCTTTGCTATTAGCTGGCATCAGTTTCAATGCCTTATCTGCTCAGGAGTGTGAGTATGAGTTGCTTTCGCACTCTTCTGACTGGCTGACACAGATCAAACGCGCAGATTCGTCGTGTTATCACTCATGGTTCAATGCGCCTGAAGAAGCAGCGGCGGGCATCTATAGCGAAACGTCAATAAGACAAGTACAGCGCAAGTTGCTTGAAGAAGTGACGCAGTATGAAGGAGATGAGCAGCAGGCTAAGCGAATTGCCAACCTTAGCGAATTTATCAAAGCAGCGTACTTTGCGCGTTACTCAACCCAATCAAGCTATGGGTACTATTCTGAAGAGTTGAGTCGTGAGCTTGCCCAAATTTCAGCTCGATTCTTAAGTAGCCAATATGCTCAAGCGCAGGGGCGCGAACAGGTACGTGCGATGTCTGCGATGAGCATCATGGTCGATAGCGTGAAACAATTACCTACCGCAATGCCTGCCATGTTAGACCTGCTCGAAAGCTTCAACCACCAAAATAGCCAACAGCTGCAGTATGTAGATGGATTAAACAATTTGTTCAGAGCGATGAGTGGTCACGTGGCGCGAGATTATTTTTATGCGGATCTCGCAGCTCACCCTGATTATCTGGTGAGGCTGGAACGGTTTGTTGATCATAATCGCTGGGCACTGGGTACAGACGCTGAGTTTCTTATCTACAATGCGGTACGTGAATCTGGCCGACTATTGGCTAGCAGAGATGAGAAGCTACGTAACCAAGTGATGGCGTTTATGAAACGTACGCTAGAACGTAATGCGATCGGCAGTGAAGGCGAACGTTTATGGATTGCGGCTGCGGAGATGATCTTGTTTTATGCGCCAGAGGAAGGCAAAAAACTAAAGCTTGAACAAAGTAAATCCCAGCTTGAGCTTAGCGTTCTTCCTTACCGTTATGAATGTCAGGGTGCCGCGATCATTCGTTCGCAAAACTTATCAGAGCAACAATCTGAACAGGCGTGTGAGGTTTTGTCAGTGGTTGAAGCTGATTTTCATCAGGTGGTGAACTCTGGTTGGGTTCCGGTCAATGATGATCACAATGATAATGTTGAAGTGGTGGTCTGGAGGGACAACGATGCTTACGTCACCTACTCCAATTTTCTATTCGGTAACAGCACAGATAATGGAGGGCAATACCTAGAGGGTGAGCCATCCAAGCCTGAAAATGTGGCTCGCTTTTTAGCTTACCGCTACGACTCCAGTGATGAACTTGCCATCCTAAACCTTGAGCATGAATATGTTCACTATTTAGATGGCCGTTTTAACCTCTATGGTAACTTTAGTGACACTTTAAGCCGTGGTCGTATGGTCTGGTGGCTGGAAGGATTCGCAGAGTATATGCACTACCGCAAAGGTTACCAAGCGGCGGTAGATTTGATTGAACATCAGCCACTGTCTTTCAGCGAAGTCATTGAAACCACGTATGATGATGACGTAAACCGCATCTACCGCTGGGGTTATCTCGGGGTTCGGTTTATGTTGGAAGAGCACCCTCAACACATGGCTCGTTTATTAGAGTCTGCAAGGAGAGGAGACTATGTGACTTGGAGCGAACAAGCGAAGCGTTTGGGTGTTGAGTTCAATGACGAGTTTGAATTGTGGCTAGAAGCAGTCTCATCTACCGATTCTGACTCGCACAACGATGACGGTGGGAAAGAACAATCGCCACAAGACACGGTAGAAATAGTGAGTTTTGCCGCCAACCATTCCCAGATCTTTAACGCTAACGCCTACGAGGAGCATCTGTTTTACATCGATATCCCTGCGGAAGTGACAGAATTCTCCGTTTCGATTGAAGGTGATGGGGACGCTGATCTATATGCAAGTTACCAGAGTGTTGCGCACTACTATGAGTACCAGCTTTCGGACTTTCAGCGAGGAAGTGAAGAGTCAATTGATATTGAACCACAGCCAAACGGGTACATTACGCCGGGTCGCTACTATTTCAGCTTAACAGCCCGCGAATCATTTGAATCTGTCAGGGTGACAAGCAAAACAGTCACTCAATCCCCTACCGTTGAGCAATATGACCTGACGCCAAAACTGATGTCAGCGAATGACCCCCTGCGAGTAAAGGTGAATAAGACACGTTATGTGGGTATGTATGTTGAAAGACCAGCAACGGTTCGGCTTTGGATAAACGCGCTAGACGAAACTCCAAGTAACGTGGACGTCTTTATCGGCAAACATTCTTGGGCAACACGTGAAGACTTTGATGTAGCTAGTCAGCAAACTGGTAGCAATGAGTTTGTCCAGTTTGAGGTAGAGAAAGCAGGTTATGTTCACTTTACGTTAAGCGCCGAGCAGCAAGGTGGAGAAGTCGAACTTTACGCCACTTATTGGAAAGGACAAAAGAGCACTTAAGGTGCTCTTTTAGCTAATAATATTATGAATTGCTTATTGATTGGATTATTAATTCGCACATTCTAATTTAGATAAGATTAAATATCATACAATTTGGTTAAAAAGTGATCTTGAGCTGGAAAATGGAACAAAAAGCAATCGTTTTACTTCCACTTATTGATATTGCTGATAGGTTTTTATGTGTAGGGCAAATGCTCTATATAATGATAAAAATTAAAATAAGGATCATTTTTATGAGACCAAATCTATCTATTAGCATGATGCTTGCAACGGCGGTGGTTGGCTTCCAGTCGAATGCGCAGACTGTAGACACAACAGATGCTCAATCTAAGGCTGAGGCGATTGCACAACAGAAACAGTCCATCGCTTTGCAGATCAGTGCTCGCTATGCTGATCTTGAATCCTCTATCAAGTCACAGATCAACGAAGAGCATCTATCAGCACCTCTGAACAACCTACAGTCTGCTCAGCCATATTCTGCGTTTAGTCAAAAAATGCAAAAAGCGGATCGTAGCTATCGCGCCATGAAAGGCATTAGTGAGTACAGTGATTCAATCATGGAGCTGCGTATCGCGGACGCTTCAATGGTGAAAAACTGGAAAGAGGGTGAAAGCCCACTGTTCGCATTCGAGCCTTCAGGTGATGACTCTAACTGGCAATTTATCGAGGCGTATGATGTTTATGGCCAGGTGCATCAACTGGATGTTTATGAGATGCCAGATGTGCCTGTATTGGTTGTCGACAGTAATGGCGCAGAAGAACTACGTGCTGGCTTGATGGCCATGCAAGCGGAAATGAAGCGTTTAGGTCAGGATACGGAGCTGACAACCAATGATTCTGCACCAAAACCGGCTGCTAAGATGAGTAAAATGAGCCGCTCGGTCATGGCTGCGGATGTTGAGCCTCTTAACACCACTCAGTTGACCAAAATTCGTTTAAATGACGACCAAGAGCCTTGGATTTCTGGCAAAGCTGAAGTCTACGCCATCATTACTGGCGTCGATCCAAGTCGTGTTGAACCGGAAATTGATTTAGTTGAAATGCCTTACCTTGACTACGATGGTCAAGACTATTACCCAGGACAGACAATGGTACTTTGGCCACGTTACCGCTGGGGCGCTGTCGACATGATCCTGATGGAGCAAGACGATGGTACTGACTACAAAGAACTGGCGAAGCTATTGGTTAAAGCCGCTGAAGAAATCCTTAAAATGATTCCAGATCCTGAAGTTCAAGGCTACGCTATCATTGCTCAGATTACCGGTAAGATCATTGACGTGATTCCAGATGGCTTACTAACCAATGATGACGACTACGTTGATGTTTATTACACCTTGATGCAGAACACAACTTATGTCGATCGTCCTGGAGCTGGTGGCAATGCTGTCGCGACCTTCAAGCCAGTAACAATTTCACCGACTGAATAATTAGCGACAACCCATCTACATTCAAGAGCGTATATTCGAAAGGATATACGCTCTTTTCGTTGTTATCCTTCTTTTCATCTGAATGTTATCTACACTGAGTATCATCAGTTATTGAGTGACACTCCAGATCTATCCTATGGCGACAAAATGCCATCAGTAGTTTGATAAATATGGCTGTTACATGAAGCCTCAAATAGTCACTTTATGAATTGATATTCTGTGTTTGTGAACTGGTCGTATTTTATAAATCAACTAAGTGAACTATAGTGATTCTGTATTAACTTAATGTTTTGATTGAAGTTTAACCATTTTCAAATACATGAATGCGTGACATTTTTAAACCTTGTCACAGAAGATTTATGGGTGATCTAGATCTCATAAATAAAAAAAATATTGTCTATTGATGTATAAGAAATGCCAATTGAACGGCATTTTGACTACTACAACAGTGTTAAATACCTCTCTGAATTTCTTTTTTCTTATCAAAAGTTCGCCACAACCCTGACGATTTTTCCATATCTAGTGGTGATTCGCCGCGTTGTTATTATTAGTGCCAAAAATATACTTGAGCCACTTTTTTGCAACGTCACTTCGGCACCATGTTGAGATTCACTAATAAAATTAAACTCATTCTCACCATCCTGTCCATCCTGTCACTAAGTTCCTGTGGCGGCGGTGGTGGAGATGGGGACTCTTCACCACAGTCACGTAAAACGGGCACTATCACCGGTACTGTATTCGATGCACCTATCTCTGGTGGTGTAGTGACGGCATACGAATATAAAAACGGCGTGTTAGGTCGAGAGTTAGGCCAAACTAAAACGAACGCGAGTGGCGAATACACTCTGAACGTAGACTCTGCCTCCATGCCTGTTTACATAAAAGTTCAGGGTGGTGGGTATCGAGACCCGTTCTCAAATAATGTTGTTAGGACGAGCTCTAACGGTGTTATCGAACTGGCCAGTGTGATTAATTTTTCCGAAGGTGAAACTGCGCAAGTGATGATCACCCCTATGACCTACATGGCTCAAGGGTTAGCGGAGTACAAAATCAAAAGGGAAGGGCAGAGCGCTTCATCTGCAATCAATAGCGCGCTAAGTACTATTAATTCAATGTATGGCTTTAACGTTAACACGGTTAACCCTATTGATATTACAACAGGCGGACACGACGCTGTAGCGACAGATGGTCATAAATACGGTGCGCTGTTAACTGCCTATTCTTCCTATGCCTATTCATTTTTGGAAAACGACTCAACGGGTGCCGATACTTATACGTCAATCAACTTAGCCAGAATTGGTTATGACGATATTGTTGCTGATGGCTTACTAGACGGAAAAGTACTTGATGATAGCCGAGATTTCTTAGAAGACGCGCGCTTTGGTACTCAATACATCACTTCCGACTTTTACACGCACTCGGTAGCAGAGCACACACTGATCGTGGTGAGTGATCCAAATGTCAATGTTTCAGGTACGCCAGTTAATCAGTACGAAACAACTGCCAACCACCTCAATAATTTAGGGACTAGCGGTGGTGAAGGCTCAATACCGTCGCGTCAACCAAAAGAAATGGATAAAAACGCACCAACTGCGAAGCGCTCAGACAGTAGTGTTTTGGTTGGTACGGAGTCAATGGAAGTCACTCTTGAAGACGAGACTGGTGTTGAAGGTTTAAGTGTGACTGTTAAATATCTTGAGAAAGATAAAGACAATGAAAACGTTGGTACTGAAGTAGAAGTATTGTGTGAGCAGGATACCGCTTCAATTTGTTGGTTGGACAAAACCAGCTTTGTTAAGGGACCACGTAAAACGACTTTGAAAGTCTTCGTCAATACAACTTCCCTTGATAAGAACGTTGTTAAAGGTACTGTAGACGCAAACTTAATCGTTCGAACAGTTGATGTCCTAGACAATGAAGATAACTCAGGCATCACACTCCCATTTAAATGGGACAATGTTAAGCCTGTGATTGAGTTTACATCCAGCGAGAGTGTACGAAATACAGACAATAACAATAACAAGATCAAAACGTATATTCTTGAAGGGATAGTTAAAGAAACGTTGAACGATATCGTTGAACAGTCAGTTTATTTGACGATTGCGAGATCTGGCGACCCGATTAAAATCGAGTGTAAAGAGTTGAACACTCAATGCCAGTTCAGTCACAGCTATGATACGGAATTATTTTCAGCCAGTGTTGAGTTTACCGTTGCTGCAACGGATATTTATGGTAACAAGGGTGAAGCAAGCTTTACAGTTTATAAAGATGATCAAAAACCACAAGTATCCCTAACTTTTTCAGAAGCACTTTTCAATTACAAACAGACTGATGGCAGTGGGTATTCTGGATTATTTGATCAAACTACATTCCCTTCAGGTAGCGTTGATAGTCTCGATCGATACTTGGATATTGATTTTGCTCTCGCCACCTCTGGCTTAAACGAAACCCATGAAGGTTTGAACTATAAGGATTTCGAGCTTTCAGAAGGCGTATTGCAAAGTAATTCAATTCCCTACTTTATTGCTACGATTAAAGACTTAAGTGATAGAAATACCTACGGTTCATCAGCAGATGACTTAACCTTAAGAGTTGAGTACCTGCGTAAGCGCTCGACGGAAGAACAATACTCACTTGTAAGTACAAAGACGCAGGTTGCTAGTGAGGCATTTGACGATAATAGTGGTATTCCTTTTAAGCGACTCCCTGACGAAAGTTCAGGAGAGCGTGTGTTCTCAATGGACTACTATCTTCCACTGACGGCGGATCTGCTGAGTGACTTCTCCAACGCATCAGAAGGTGATTCGCAACTAATCCAAGTCAGTGTGGAAGACCCGGCTGGCAACTCTAGTGCCTCACAACAGGTCTACTTTAAAACCACTTTTGAAAGACCGACGTTAACAATCGTCACTCCTTTTGTTGGCGCGATAGCCACAGTTGAAGGCTGGAATGATAAAGATAAAAAGTTCGAACAAATACAATCGTGTACGGACTTCACGCATGATCCGAAGAACGTTGCTGCGAACGTTGCTACGTGTTCTATGCCTTACAATACTCGGATTCAATTCTACAATCTGTTCAGAGTGACGTTGCAAAATGGTCAGGATACTTATTATCACCAATGGTCTAAGAGTGCAGGCCAAGATTCTGTGAAGTATACAGTTGACTTTGCGGATGCAGCAGGTGCTATTGGAACCTATTTCACTAAAGCAGAAACCAAAACCATTTATCTCACTGAGTTTTCCGCCTACCACACAGGGTTGTTTGAGTATCTATGGAATAAGTCGGCCAGAACGGTAAATGATGCTGAAACCATCCTGACGGATGTGGCAAAGGCCATAGTCGGTGATAGTGACAGTAAACCTCTACTGGGCTTTGATCCTTTCAGCAGTAGATATGCGACCAATGCCGACAACCCAGTACCCAATAACCCTGCTACGGCTTATCAGTACCGCATTCTTTTAGAATCATTAGCGGGCTTATCGAGTGAAACGACGTCTTTAGAGTACGCTTTTGCTTTTTACAAAGACCTAAAAGCGGATGGCTTAGCGAACGGTAATGCAGAGGGCGACTCTGGAAGTGATGCTCAGAAGCCAATTCAAGTTGGCGACAAATTTATTGACATTAATGCGGACACTTACAGAAAGAATCTAGCTAAAGGCTATTACGACCTCGCAGTTAGTTATGGTGTTGATTCTCAAATTGCTGTTGCTCAGGCAGACGTTTTTGCAACCGCTAACCCGACAATAGATGACACACCGATATTTAAAGACGCTGGTGGGAGTATTGATAACGAGCCACCAGTAGCAATAGTGTCAATGGATACCACTCAGGATGATGGTGCTTACGTTGCGGTGAGCGAAAATGTTTACACTATTGCGGGCAAAGTCCATTCGCTAATAACGGTGACTGATATCTCTGGTGTGGACTTAGCCGCTTCCGAATTCAAAATCTATTGGTACCATTCTGACAATCCAACGGAAAGAAAAGAGGCCAACATAATTTTTGAGGAGGCGAGTGGTGATACTTATGAAAAGAAACTTAAGTTCGCCATCGACTCCACAAACGCCCTGTACCAGGGCGTAACTCGTTTTGAGGCCTATGCAACGGTACTGAAAGACGTAAAGAACAATACGTCTAACGAAGAGGCGTTACTTGCCACATTCAATGTTGATAACGTGGCACCGTCTGGACAGGTAAGCAACACAATTCCTAAAAATCCAGTTGACGACAGTACGGTCGATGTAAAGGTTAATTTCGATAAACCGGTTAATGCTGTAGAAGCTACAATTGACGGCATCAAAATTGATTTCGGCGAGTCAAGTCAGACGAAAACTGAGTGGGTTGGTACATCTCAAGAGAGAATTAAGCTTAAGGTCAATGAAACATCTAAATCGATAGTAGTAGACAAAGGGTATGCTGATGCATTGGGTAATGCTGGGGCACAAATCACAGCCAGCGTCGGTGTAATGCCAGTTCTTACCATCAATGACGTAGCGAACGACAATGTTATCCAGCATGGTGATGAAGATATCAGTGCTGTCGTGATCAGCGGTACCACCAAGGGGATAGAGTCCGGTGCGAAGCTGTCATTGGCGGTGACCTC
This sequence comes from Vibrio sp. St2, assembly GCF_947311885.1. Lineage (NCBI taxonomy): Bacteria > Pseudomonadati > Pseudomonadota > Gammaproteobacteria > Vibrionales > Vibrionaceae > Vibrio > Vibrio sp. St2. The sequence continues at coordinate 1,183,683 of NZ_CAMZNA010000002.1, forward strand.
AAAGAAAGATAGCCGTAAGGACATTGATAAGTATGAGTCTGACGATACTGAAGATTTAAAGGTACAAAGTGACGGTACTTGGTCTAAGGTGCTCAGCTTCCAGAGTTGGGAAGAGGCTGAAATGTTGATCACTGTGTCTGGCAAGAATGATCAAAATGTGCCAGCGTCTCAAACGAAAGATAAGGTCACGTACAAGGATAAGGTCCTTCCTTCACTTAGTGAAAGCGGAAGTATGATCCAAATGTCTGGTGGAGCGGAAACGTCTCTGGCAGATAGCGTACTGGTTGATGGTAAAACTGCCAAAGTAACCCTGAAGTTCAGTGAGCGAGTTACTGAGCCGACGGCATCTCTCAATAGCCAGAGCATTACTTTTGACCAACCTGATGGAGATGTTTCTAACCAATGGGTAGGGCACACAGAAGCGTTAATCTTGCCTGTCAATGCGTCGACTGCAAAGTTAGAAGTATCGGGTTACGAAGACACTGCAGGTAATAAAAGCTCTGATTCGTATAGTAAAGATATCGCTCTTAAGCCGGTTATTGTGATGTCGGAAATAGCTGACTTGCTGACGGGCAGCGATGGAGCGAAGGCGTTAATGGTGTCAGGGACTTCGTTGGGCTTTAAA